>NZ_MPOI01000023.1:0-166362 GCF_001896145.1 Archangium sp. Cb G35 | reverse complement strand
GGGGGGAGGGGGTGGGGGTTTGCGCTCCTCGGGGGCGGCGGGGGCGAGGAGCTGCTCCTCCGTCCCCCGGATGGAAATGGTGTCGCCGGCGGCCAGGGGCTGCTCTGGCTGGGCGCGTTTGCCGTTCACCCGCACCTTCTTCACGCGAATCATCTTGAAGAGGTGGGAGGTGGGCACGTTCGCGAGCTTCTTGCGGAGGAACTTGTCCAACCGCATGCCCGCGCTGTCTTCCTCGATTCGGAACTCGATCATTTGACTGGCGCCCGGACCTCACCACACCGATAAATTCGGGTCCATGCCGAAAGCCCCCACGATTGAACAGCTCCTGCAGAACGGAAGCGCCGAGTGGAACCGCCTGCGCAAGTCGGGCAAGGTGCCCACCGAGCACACGGGCGCGACCTTCGCGCAGCTCTTCTCCGCCAATGCGGACCTGTCCGGACTGGGACTGGTGGGCAGCGAGTGGGAGCGCTGCGACCTGTCCAAGGTGAACTTCCGTGATACGGACCTTTCCAACGCCTACTTCCACGGCGGCCGCCTCCAGGATTGCGACTTCCGGGGCGCCAACCTGGAAGGCGCCACCTTCGAGAAGCTCAAGCTCCTGCGCTGCGACTTCACCGGCGCCAGGGGCCTGGAGGAGGCCGACTTCGACGAGGTGGACATGGACCGCGTCACCGGCCTGGACGGAGAGGAGGCTCCCCCTCCCCCGCCCCCGCCGGTACAGGGCATCACCGCCTTCACCCGCGAGCAGCGCGACAAGGTGATGGGTCCGGGCGCCCTGCTCTCCCCCTCCACCGAGCTGCCGCAGCAGCCCGGCGAGGGCGAGCCGCCGCCCTTCAAGCCCCAGGACAACCCGGGCCAGCTCTTCTTCCGCGCCCTCAAGCGCCTGGGCGCTCCCCCGCTCTGGGTGCTGGACGTGGCCGGCCTGCGCCCCCTGCTCCCCGCCCGCCTGCCCCCGGGCAGCTCCCTGGAGACGCTCTACCGCGAGGCGGTGAAGACGCGCCTGGAGAACAAGAAGCCCGCGGCGGACCCCGGTGCGGTGGAGCGCGCCCAGCGCTCGCTGCGCATGGGCGCCAAGGACTCCAACCTCGCCGCCATGTACCTGCGCGAGGTGGGCGTGGTGCCCTCCTTCCGCTTCTCCGCGGCCAAGGTGCTCAAGGACTCCCTGCGCGAGGAGCTGGCGGTGGATGACCTCACCGGCTCGGTGGATCCGCGCACCACCGGCGCGCTCCTGGAGCTGCGGCTGCCCCAGGAGGTGGTGGAGCACACGCACGAGGTGCGCCGCCGGCTCGCCGCCACGCAGCTGTACACCGCCCTGCTGGAGGCCGGCTTCAACCCGGACAACAACTGGGAGGAGGCCCTGGAGTCCGCCGAGGCCTCGATGGAGCTGGCGCAACTGGCCACCGGCGAGGACCGGCAGGCCCTGCTCGAGGGCTTCCAGGTGTTCTCCGCCCTGCCCGAGGAGGCCCGGCTGCGCCGTCTGGCCTACCTGGCCGAGTCCCTCAACCACCTGGAGCTCCTGGGCCGTCTGCCCGAGGGCATGGAGCCGGCCTGGCTCTCCGGCCCCGAGACGCGCGAGTGCCACGACCGCGAGATGACGTACGTGCAGGCCCTGCGCGCGGACGACATCCCCCGCAAGGTGGCCGCGCTGGCCAAGGCCGAGCTGGGCGTGCCCGAGGGCGAGGTGCCCGAGGAGAGCGAGGACGATCTCTTCGTCCACCTGCGCTGCGACGTGTGCGGCAAGGAGAAGCTCATCGTCCAGTCTCCCGCGGACGAGTGAGCGGCGGGTGACGGGGCGCGTCATGAAGGTGTGACGGGCGCCCGTGGACGGGGGGAGTGAACGGTCCGGGACACTCCCCCTGTCCCAGCTGGTACACCCGCCCGGCCCCGGTCACGCAAGTGGCCGGAATCCGGGGCCCGGGAACGCGGCACGCCGGGTGCTTTGGGGAGGACACGTGAGCCCACGGGCTCATGAGTTCCTTCACCACACCCCGGAGTCCTCTTCCATGAAACGCCTCCAGCTTCTCACGCTCAGCCTGTTCGCGCTGGCCTTCGGTCTGGTCACCAACGGCTGCGGCAACCAGGGCAGCGTCACCATCAAGCTCACCGACGCCCCGGGCGACTTCAAGGCCGCCGTCGTCACCATCTCCGAGGTCTACCTCCAGGGAGAGGGCGGCCGCGTGGTCCTCAGCGACGAGGCCACCACCACCAACCTGCTGACGCTGGCCAACGACACGAAGGACATCGTCAAGGACGCCATCGTCCCCGCGGGCAGCTACTCCGAGCTGCGCTTCGTCATCTCCGGCGCGTACATCGAGGTGGAGCAGGAGGACGGCAGCACGGCCATCTTCGCCACCTCCAACGACTACGCGGGCCTGCCCGAGGGCGCCACCGTCGCCGGCATCCTCCAGACGCCGAGCTTCAGCTCCTCCGGCGTGAAGGTGAAGTTCGAGGGTGACGCGGTGGAGGTCGCCGGCGAGCAGAAGGTCATCCTGGTGGACTTCGACGTGTCCCAGAGCTTCGGCAAGGACCGTGGCCAGGGCGACAAGTGGGTGATGAAGCCGGTCATCAAGGGCGCGGAGATCGTCTTCAGCGGCAGCGTGAACGTGACGCTGGCCCAGGGCGAGGGCGTGACCCTGCCCACCGTGGATGGCGCGCCCCTGACGCTGGGCGCCTTCCGCGCCACCCTCCGCAGCACCGAGCCCGCCGCCGATGGCGCCGCCGAGCCCGCCGCCGAGGAGCTCGCCCTGACGGACGCCAACGGTGACGGCGTGTACGAGGCCAGCTTCAAGTTCCTCGTCCCCGGCAACTACGAGCTGAGCTTCGTGGGCCCCGAGGGCCTGAGCTTCACCACCAACCCCGGCATCCCGGCCTCCGTCACCATCGGCTCGGGCACGGACCAGTCGAAGGCCTTCGTGCTGACCTCGGCCTCCATCACGGTGCGCTAGTTAGCGGCTCCTCAGAAAATGGAAGAGTCCCACACGGACTCGTAGTATGAGTACTTCCCAGTAGTACCCCCCCTCAGTTGTACCGGACGGGGATACGGCACGGCACCGTATCCCCGTTCGGACCTTGCGGGGCTCAGAGGAGCGAGAGCTGCTTGGGCGCGCCGAGCGCACGCGCATCCAGGCCGTGCCCGCGCAGCACCTCGGCCAGCTCCTCGGCGAAACCGTGCAGGGTGATGACGTCCCGGGCCCCGGTGGCCTTCGCGTAGCGCACCAGCGAGGGACAATCCGCATGGTCCGAGAGCGGGAAGGCCACGTCCGCGCCATAGCGCCGCGTGGCTCCGGCCCCATCCACCGCCCAGCCGGTGAGCACGGCGGTGGCACGCGGCCAGAGCGGAGCGAGCGCCCCACCCCGATTGAGGTGCGGCGGGAAGAAGAGCACCTCGCCCGGCTCCACACGGCCCTCGTAACGCCGCAGCGGCTCGATGGGGACACCGAGCTCGCCGTAGAGCTTCGTCACCTCGTAGATGGAGGGGTGGGCCACCAGCGAGAAGCCGCGGTCCGCCAGGTACTTCATCGCCTCCTGGGCCTTGCCCAGCGCGTAGGCCAGCAGCACCGGCACCGCGCCACGCTCCAGGTGACGGCGCACCCAGGACTCCACCTGCCCCAGCACCTCCTCGCGCGGCGGGAAGACGTAGCGCGGGTGCCCGAAGGTGGACTCGATGACGAGCACGTCGCACTCGGCCACCTGCGTGGGCTCGGCGGTGAGCGAGGGCGCGAGGCTGATGTCCCCCGTGTAGACGATGCGCTTGCCGTCCTCGCGGGTGACACGAATCTGCGCGCTGCCCAGCACATGGCCCGCGGGCAGCAGCTCCAGGGTGAGCGAGCCCAGCGCGAAGGGGCGGCCATAGGGCACGGCCAGCGGTGCGTTGAGGGTGCCCAGGCGGTGCGCCATGAGCCGCAGCGTGGCGGCGGTGGCGATGGTGCGCTCGTGCCGGGCGATGTGGTCAGAATGCGCGTGGCTGACGAAGGACAGCGGGGACTTGCGCTTCGCGTCCAGGGACAGCGGCGTCCCCGTCAGGTGCAGTCCGTTCCTTCGCAGCTCGACGCTCATGGGAAGCGCTGGGTATAGCGCGTCCCGGCGGGCATGCACGTCTTCTCGCCCTACTCGCTGGCCGGTGCGTCCGGCAGCCGGGGGGCCGTGCGCGCGCGCACCTTCTCCCAGAGATGGCCTCCGAGCTCGGCCACCAGCACGCCCAGGACGATGAGGCCTCCGCCGATCCACTCGCGCGGGCCGAGCACCTCGTAACCGAGCGCCACCGAGTACACGCCGGCGAAGACGGGCTCCATGGAGCAGATGAGCGCCACGCGCACCGCGGTGGTGCGGGCCTGTGCCCACGTCTGGATGCAGATGGCCAACGCGCTGGCGAAGAGGCCACAGAAGGCCGCCGCGCCCACGAAGGACGGCGTCCACTCCACCCGCGCCCCGGCGAAGGGCAGGCAGAGCACGGACAGCAGCGACACCACCCACAGCTGCACCCCCACGAGCGCCACCACGCCCGACTTCGGCGCGTACCGCTCGGTGAGGAGGATGTGGAAGGCGTAGGCCAGCGCGCAGCCCAGCGTCAGCCAGTCGCCCCGGGAGAGCCCCTGTCCCGCGTCCAGCTCCGCGCCGGTGAGGTAGCGCATGCCCACCGCCGCCAGCACCACGCCCACCCATGAGGAGATGCGCGGCACCCGCCGGAAGAGGATCAGCCCCAACACAGGGACGAGCACCACGTACAGCCCGGTGATGAAGGCCGAGCGCGAGGGCGTGGTGGACACCAGTCCCATCGTCTGCAGGGCGAAGCCGAGGAAGAGGAAGACGCCCATGAACAGTCCCCGGCGCAGCGTCTGGGGGACGAGCATCTCCCGCCGGGCGATGGCCGTGAGCGCCAGCGCGCCGATGCAGAAGCGCAGCGCGACGAAGGAGAAGGGGTCTCCATGGCTGAGCGCTCCCTTCACCACCACGAAGGTGATGCCCCAGAAGGCGGTGATGAGGGCCAGGGCCCCGTCCGCCCGGAGGCGCGCCCGGGCGTCCGGGTGGGACGGGATTCCCGTCGTCTGCGTGGGTGACGAAGTGCTGCTCACGGGGCTGCTTTTGGCCTACCCACCGGACCGATGCAATGGGGGAGACGGCACCTCCCAGCCCCGAGCCCTCGCCTCCCGGGCGAGCTCCCGCAGGAGCGCTCCGTCCACTCCGAGCCCTCGAGCCACGGGAGCCACCAGGAGCCACCGCTCCCGCGCGCTCCCCTCCTCCGCGTACACGAAGCCCCGGAGCCGGCCCCTCGCATCGAAGGCCCCCACCACCAGCCCCGCGCCCCGGGCGAGCGCCGCGCCCAGCTCCGCCGCCGCGTGGGGCAGGTGGTGCCCCGCGAAGACGAGCAGGGCGTGTGCCTCGGCGGGACGCAGCGGGCGAACCGTCCACGCGCCCAGCCACCGGGCTCGCGCGGGTCTCGTCCACGCGGACGTTCCCCACGTACGCGCCAGCCGCACGGCGCCTCGCGATACGGGGTTGCGGAAGGCCGTGGTGCCCAGGCGCTGCACGGCACGCAACCACGGGCGCGCGAGCACGGGCACGGGCAACTCCACGCCCCGCGTCCGCACGCGGATGACCCGTCCGAGCAGCTCGGCGGAAGGATCCTCCCGTCCCAGCAACGAGGCGGTGCGCACCGGGGACGTCCCCGTCACGAGGTGCGCGGTCAGCCCGCCATCCGTCCGGAGCAGCACGGCGACGTCTCCCGGGGCCACCGCATCCACCGCGCACCGGAGTACCTGGATGGAGTCGCCACTGCGCAACAGCGGCCACATGCTGCGGCCCAGCCCTCGCACCCAGAGCGTCCTGCCCTCCGGGAGCTGGCGCAGCACCTGCCCCACGGCCATGGACGTCACGCCGCCTCCACGAAGTCCCGAGCGAAGCGGCCCGCGTCCGGCGACTTGCGGCAGGTGAAGCGGAACAGGCCCACGCGTCCGGCCAGCGCCGCCGCTCGCGCCGTCAGCTCCGGGCGCGACACCGTTCCCGGAGGCGGCCGGTAGGCCTGTTGCAGCAGGAGGCGCACCGCTTCCGGGGCCTCCACGGGACTCACCGACTCGGCCGGGCCCTTCACCACCCAGACGATGCGCGCCAGCCGCGCCGCCGCGCACGTGGGCACCAGGTCCGCATCCGAGCGGAACGGGCTTCCACACACCTCGCCCGAGGGCAGCAGCCCCACCGTCTCGTCCGACAGCAGCGCGCCTCCCGCCGCCACCGCGTTGCGCGCCAGCGTGGACTTGCCCGCGCCACTCGGGCCCACGACGGCCAGCGCGTTTCCGGAGAACGCCACCGCCGCCGCATGGAGCAGCAGGCCGCCCTGGCGCAGCACGCTCACCAGCACCGCCGCCCGGAGCGCCGCCTCCGCCGCGAAGGGGTCCGGGGGGATGTGCGCCACCACCCGCTCCGCCTCCACCTCCACGGAGCCCCACACCGGCCGTTGGGCATCCAGGAGGAAGCCCCGGGCAGCGGCTTCGGGGGACGCGGGATGGGCACTCAGGTACACCCGGGGAGCGCCCGCCCGCTCGGAAGGTTGGAGGTGGGACCAGACGCACCGCCGCTCGAGCAGGGGAACGAGCCCGTCCTCCACCTCGATGACGCCCTCCCCCACCCGCACTTCACGGCCCATCAGGACTCGCCGTCAGGGGCTCGGAAGTCGCAGTTGGGCTCGCACTCCTGTCCCGTGGAGGCGAAGAGGTTGGCCACGAGAATCTTCTCCGAACGGATCGCCGGAGGCCGGTAGGGCCGCTTGCGCTTCCTGGTCTCGTCGGGCATCGCCATCTCCTCTCAATACCAGATCTGCACCCGGGCGCCTCGGGTATCGAGGTTGTCTCCCGCCGCGATGTCCGGCCGGCCGTCCGCGTTGAAGTCACCCGTGGTCACGCTGATCCCCAAGGCCCCGGCACCCGAGTAGGTGACACGCCCCTGGCTCAACCCGCCAATGGCCCGCTCGAACTCCGAGCCCGGGGTCGCCTGGTTGTAGAGCACCCAGACCGAGCCGCCCGACAGGATGTTCGTCCCGGCGATGATGTCGGTCCGCCCATCCCCGTTGATGTCGGCGCAGGCCAGCCCGTTGCCGAAGTTGTTGCCTCCCGAGATGGTCAGCGTCGAGGCGGGTGGATAGCCCACCGCCCCGCCATCCGCGTACACGTGGAGACGGTTCGCGAAGGGGTAGCTGACCACCAGGTCACGCCCCGAGCCGCCCACCAGGTTCACGTTGGCGCACGCCTCCGTGCCGAACCCATCGAACCGGGTGTCGGAGGTCGTCGACTGGGAGAGAATCTGCAGGGCGGAGCTGGCCGGGATGGAAGCCGTGGCATCGACCACCGCCTTGCCGGAGAAGAGGTAGAACCGGTTGAGCAGCTCGCGCGAGGCCGGGATCGCGAAGTCCCCGTAGCCGTCGCCCGTGATGTCTCCCAGCCCGACAATGCCGCGCTGACGGCCGAAGGAGTTGATGGCGCCAGAGACCGGTGGCGACTCGCCGGTGAAGATGCGGTCCGCCCGGGTGGCGGGGACGTGGCAGCTCACACTGCCCACCGAGCAGGGCGACCCCGAGCTGGAGTCAATCCGCAGGGCGTCCCACTGCGCCCGGCTGCGGCCGAAGAAGAGGTACACCCGGCCCAAGCCGCTGCTCTCGTAGGAGGAGCTGAGCACCACCTCGCCGAGGCCATCCCCGTTGATGTCGCCGATGATGCGCGCCGCCACTCCGAGCCGCCCGCCCGCCACCGTTCCCCGGAACTGGATGGGCGTCGGGTCCACGACCTGCGACGGGTCCAGGGAGCCGCCGAAGTAGAGGAAGGCCCGGCCGAGGTTGCTGCTCCAGCCGGACGCCCCCACGAGCAGGTCCGCCTTCCCCTCGGTGGAAGCGTCCCCCACGTTGCCCACGGCGAGATCGATACCGAAGTACTGCACCAGGGTATCCGGTGGCTGCAGGACCTGCATGGGGCCGCTGCTTCCCGAGGGGAAGAGGTTCGTCCCCGAGTACACGTACACCGCGCCCCGGTTGGAATCCTGGTCGAAGTTGGCGACCACGAGGTCATCGCCCGGTGTGCTGTCCAGGTTGCCGGAGGCCACGAGGTAACCGAAGCGGGCGCCGATTCCCGGGCCGGACACCTCGCGGCCGCGCAGGAAGTTGTCCAACGCCACGGGCGCGGCGATGCGGCTGTAGTTGCCCACCTCGTCGCGAGCGCGGAGCTGGAGGGAGTAGGACGTCAGAGGCGGCAGCGGCGTGAGGGTGAAGGACGTGGAGGAAGCGGGCAGCGGCGTGGCGCTGGCCTGCTTCACCTTGCCGTTGAAGAAGATCGCATCCGTGGTGATGCCTCCCGCCTGGGCAACGGACGTCGTCCAGCGCAGGTCATATCCCGCGGGCTCACCGGAGGCGGTGTCCGAGCCATCGTCCTTCACGGCGGTCCAGTTGACGGCCACCGAGGCGGTGCGCTCGGCCCCCGCCACGACGTTGGCCGTCACCGCCGGGGCCGCCGGTGGCCGGACGTCCACGGTGACGGTGGCGCTCCGGCGCGTCTCGTTGCCAGCGGCATCGCTCGCCACGATGACCAGGGAGCCCGTCGTGCCATGCGGCAGGGTGATGGGCAGCTCCAGCGGCTTGTCATCCGAGTCGAGCACCACCGCCGGCTTCACCAGGTCCACGTCGTTGTAGAGGATGCGCACCGTGCCGTTGTTGCCGTTGGTTACCCGGAAGGAGAGCTTCGCCTCGGCGTCTCCGTCCGGAGTGAGGTCGGCGATGTAGCTGGAAGGCACGGGAGTGCGGAAGAAGGCCTCGTTGGAGTCGGCCACGTAGAAGAGCGTCGTCGCGGAGGGAACCACGCTCGCGAGGCCCGGCCCCGTGAGGTCCACGGAGATGCTGGCGGAGACGGAGGTGGGGGTGCGGCCATCGTCCATCTCGAGGCGCAGCGTGGTAGCCGCCGCATCCGGGAGCGTGACGTTGAAGCCAAAGGCGCCGGTGTCCGCGTCCGCCGTGGTGGTGGCCTCGGCCGCCGTCGCCGAGCCGCGGAACAGGCGGACCTGACGTCCCTTGCACACGCTCGTCACACCCTCGATGCGGTACTGCAGTCCCGCCGCCGCCGGATTGAGGTCATCCTTCTGGATCAACGTGACCGCCGTGCCCGAGGGCTTCGTGAAGCGCTGGTCACACCCCTCGAAGGTGACGTTGAGGTCCTCCACGAGGGCGACGGTGACATTGCCCACCACATCACTCACCTCGAAGCGGATGTCCTGCCGGCCGAGCACCAGATTCGTCTTCACGTCAATCTGCCCGTCACTGCCCACGACGGGAGACGCGAGCGGCACGGGCGCACGCCCGTCCTTCGGGACGCTGGTGATGCTGACCGGCCGGCCCGTCGCACCACTCACGGTGGCGCGCAGCTCCACGATGGACGAAGCCAGCTCCGAGCCCGGCGCCGGCGTGGGAGCCACGGGCACCAGCACGGGCGGCTCGAAGTCCACCGTCGCGGTCCGCGTGACGACGGTCTGGTTGCCCGCTTCGTCCGTGGCCTGGATGCGGAACGTATAGGCCGTGAGGCCCGAGGTGGAGACCGTGAAGGGCTCGGAGATCCTCAACGAGGCGGGCGTGCTCGTCCGGGTCTCGCCCAGAGGGGTGACCTGGATCTCCACACCGTCGGTGCCCACGTCGGCGCTCGTGCGGGCGGAGAGGAGGAGCTGATAGCCCGGAGTGGCGGGAACCATGTCATCCGAGGGACCGAGCACGGCCCTGTCCGCGGGCAGGACGTCCGCGAGGATCGGAGGGAAGCGATCCAACCGGAACTGCGCGAACGCCGCGAGGTTGACCGGGTCCAGCGGGGCGGGACTGGAAATCTTGTTGGAGTTGCCGGCCGCGTCGGAGACGGCCGCCACCAGCGAGTAGCTGGCCTCCACCTGATTGGGCAGGCTGGTGAGCGGCACCCGGGCCACGCCACCGGACACATCCGCCTGCCCGAAGAGCGTCACGCCCGTGGCATCGCGCACCTGCACCTTGCGCCCATCCTCCACGCCGGTGAAGGACACGGTGAGGGTGGGGGGAACACTCGCGGGCGATTCCTCCAGGTTGAGCTGCCCATCCTGGTTGTCATCGTCGTCGAGGACGATGCTGGTGACGCGCGGGCGGACCGAGTCCACCACCAGCGAGACCGCCGGGGTGTCCGTGGAGGCCGCGTCGTTCAACACCGCCTTGAGGGCGTACCTGCCATCCGGGTAGGTGAAGTCCGCCACGAAGGCGGGCACGTCGGTGGCGAGCGTGAAGAAGCCCGAGCCATCCCGGCACGGCGTGGCGGCCGGCACCAGGGCGATGCTCGTGCAGATGTCCACGCGCCCTCCCGCGCCAGCGCCGGAGAGCGAGTACTGCAGGGGTGCCTGGACACCGGGCTGCTCGGCATTGCGATCCGAGGCCAGATTGAATTGGGTCGACGGCACGGGCCTGAGCAGCGTCAGGGTGCGCGTCGCGGTGTCCACGGTGAGCAACTCCGTGGCGCAGGCCGACACACCCGTGGCACTGACGAGCGTGGCCCGCAGGGGGTTGGCGCCCTCGTTCAGCTCCACACCGGAGAAGACCATCTCTCGAGCCGCATCCGAGGCGGTGACCGGCAGGGAGCCCACCTCGCGAGAGCCCAGGAAGAGCTTGAGCTGCCCGGCGCTGCCCGCGGACACCGACACGCGCACGTCCACCGTGAGTCCGCCGCCGGGGCGCACCGTCCCGTCCGCGGAGCCCAGGGCCTTGCCCGCGGTGGGAGCGACGATGGCCAGGTGCGCGCCCGTGAGGCCGAGCGTCAGCGTCTTCTCCCGCGTGAAGCTGTTGCCAGCGGCATCCGTGACCTTGACGGCCAGCGCGCACGTCCCCGCCGCGGGCACCGTCACCTCGCGCAGCAGAGCGAGTCCGGAGGCATCCGCCACCGCACGCACGTTGTTGCCCGGATCGCAGCCCGTGACGGCCACCGTGGCGAAGGGCTCGGTGCGGGCGGAGACGATGACCTGCGTGCCCGGCAGCGCGGAGGTGTCGCGCGTCTGGGTGCCCAGCACGCCACTCCCGCCGTCCTCGCTGGAAACGGACACCAGCACCTCGGGGCTCACGGTGTCCCGCGTCACGGTGAGCGACTGGCTCACCCCGAGCGTCCCGCAGTCGGCGACGAGCTGGTAGACGCCATCCGCGCCGAGCGCCACCGACACCTGGGCGCTGCCGCCCGTCACGCTCCCGGTCGTCCGCGTCTCCTCGTCAGACGAATTCCGTAGACGGACCGTGACCGGACCCGTGCTCGTCTCCACGCGCACGGACAGGGCCGGGTCCGACACCGCCACTCCCGGCAGGGGCGAGACGATGCGGCAGGCGGCGCGCCCGGTGCTCACATTCACCGTCGCGCTCTTGCACGAGGGCGGCAGCGCGGGATTACGCACGCAGGCCTGCACGGCATTGCTGCCCTCGGCGAGCGAAACGCGCCAGGTGGCGATACGTCCGCCCCCCTCCGCCGCCGCGGTGGCCACCCGCACCGGTGTGCCGGGCGTGCTCGTCACGGTCGTGGAGAACTCGACCACCGTCGCCAGATCGCTCGCGCTCGTCGTCGCGGTGACGTCCACCTGGACGCCGTTGGTGGGGTCACCATCCACGTCCACCACGGACGACGGCGTGGAGAGCTCGACGGCATACGGCGTGGACGCCACCACCACGTCGAAGGGCCGCTCCACCGGATTGCCACCGGAGTCCGTCACCCGCAGCGTGTAGGGGTACACGCCTCCCGTGGGCACCACCACCTCCGGGAAGGAGACGACACCGCCGGACACCTTCGCGGACAGCGGCGTCTGGCCCTCGCGGGACAGCGTGGCCACCGTGCCGTCCTCGCAGCAGCCCACCACCGCCTCCACATTGAAGGTCGAGGAGGGCACGGGCGCCACGGGCGAGGACAGCTCCACGCGCGGCGCCACCGAGTCCAGGGTGAAGCTGCGCTTGGAGCTCGCCACGTCCTGGTCGCCATAGCGCACCACCGCGTAGCACTCGGCCACCTGCGCCTCGCACGCGGCCTCGGTGAGCGTCACCGGCACCTCGGTGGTACCGCCCGGCGCCACCGTGAAATCCGCCGTGGGAATCCCGCAGGCATTGCCGCAGTACAGCGTGCCCGTCCGGCCCGCCAGCCCGCTGCTGCGCAGCGTGAACCGCACCTGGTAGCCCGGCGTGGCGGGGTCCACGTCATCCGACTCGCGCAGCACCTGGCCCTCGGCGGGGCCGGAGATGTCCACGCTCCACGTCTCCCCGCCCACCGTCACGCTCTGGCTGTGCGTGGCCGTGCGCTTGGAGCCCGCCTCCTCCACCGTGATGCGCAGCACGTTGGTGCGCCCCGGCAGCGTCACCGAGGGGAAGCTCACCCGGCCCCCGTCGATGAACGCGACCGTCGTCTCGCGCCACGAGGGCTCTCCCGGCATCTGCACTTCCAGCTTCGCCCGGGCCAGCGTCACCGCCCGGCCCGACGAGTCCGTGGCCTCCGCCACCACGTCGTACTGGAAGCCGGCGGCCGCCGGGTCCGCGTCATCCCCCTGGGCCAGCCGCTGGCCGTCCACGGGCTGCGTGAACGCCACCGTCAGCTCGGATTCCACCGGCGGCGTGCCGCACGTACATCCCGCCACCCACAGCGCACACACCGCCAGAAGCCACTGCCATCCCGCTCGATGCATGAGTCGCCTCTCGCTGTGCTGGTTCCGGCCTCCCCGGGCTCACGGCCCGAGCACCAGCACCTTCTTGTCCACCAGGAGCCTCACGAAGGAGACCGTGTCCTCACGGCATCGCGCCGGCTCCACCTCGAATTCCTCACACAGCACGGCCACGATGCCGCCCACCGTCCGGCCCCCATCGACCAGCTCGAGGATGCGCTCGGCCACCTCGGACACCTCGCCGCCCTCGTCCTCGAACGTGTGCAGGGTGTCATCGGGGCCCACCGCCAGCATCCGGTCTCCGACCCGCTGGAGCCCCGCCTCCGGGTGGAGACGCGGCACCGCATCCATCACGTCATCCCCGCGCGTGCTCACCAGGCTCTCACCCCGCCTGTCCTCGACGAAATGGGTGGGATGCTACCCGGTCACGGCCTCCCGGGCCAGGAACGCGGCCCGCTCGCTGGCCCTGTTGTCGACCACTCGGTAACCGCTATGACGAGGGGTGCGCCGCCCGCCCGGTGGCGCGAGGAGACAGGAATTTCATGAACACGACGACAGAGGGGCAACTGGTCCCCCAGCCGGGCTGGTGGAGCCGCAACTGGAAGTGGGCGGTGCCCTCGGGATGCCTGGGGCTGCTGCTGTCCTGTGGGTGCCTGGGCGCCCTGCTCTTCAGCGCCACGGCCTGGCAGTCGCTGCGGGGCACGGGCGTCCTCGTGGACGCGGTGACGCAGGCGAAGCAGTCAGTGGAGGTCCGCGAGGCGCTCGGTGAGCCCATCGAGTCGAGCGCGATACCCCAGCAGTACAACATGTTCACCGGGTCGGACGGGAGCTCGGCCCGCTTCGCCGTGGGCGTGAAGGGCCCCAAGGCCAGCGGCACCCTGTACGGCGAGGGCCACAAGAAGGACGGCGAGGAGGCGTGGACGTTCACCACGTTGAAGGTGGAGGTGCCGGATCATCCCGTCATCAACCTGCTCGGCCCCGCGGTCGAGCCGGCTCCGGATACCGTTCCCTTCGATCCCAAGTCGCTGCCAGACGTGGAACCGCTGCCGGAAAACGAGGAGCCCGCTCCGCGGAAACCCGAGCGGAGCAAGACGGAGCAGGGGCAGGAGGACATCCAGCTCTGACATCCCCTCTCCCCTCGGGAGAGGGACGGGGTGAGGGTGCCACGCATCCCGGGTTGAACCCCCTGTGCCCACTGTGGCCCACGGGTTGAAGAACGGACCCAGGCCCCCTCACCCTGACCCTCTCCCGGAGGGCGAGGGACTCTTGGGACCCTCTTCGCTCACGACCCTCGAGTCACTCAGCCCCGCAACGGCGAAGGGGCGGCCGCGAGGAATGTTCCCCCCGCCACCGCCCCTCCGTGAGCCCAGGCCACTCAGGCCCGAGTCACTAGCCCTTGGCCTTGTGGATGGCCTCGCGCAGCGCGGGCAGCACCTTGAAGAGGTCGTCCACCAGTCCGTAGTCGGCCACCTGGAAGATGGGGGCCTCGGCGTCCTTGTTGATGGCGACGATCGTCTTGGAGCTCTTCATGCCCGCCAGGTGCTGGATGGCTCCGCTGATGCCCGCGGCGATGTACAGCTGCGGCGCCACGACCTTGCCCGTCTGGCCCACCTGCAAGTCGTTCGGCACCCAGCCCGCGTCACACACCGCGCGCGAGGCACCCACCGCGGCGCCCAGCTCGTCGGCCAGCGCTTCAATCTCCTTGAAGTCGCCCTTGGTGCCGCGGCCACCGGAGACCACCACGCGCGCCTCGGTCAGCTCGGGACGCGCGCTCTTGACCTCCTTGAAGTCCACGAACTTCGTCTTGCCCGTCTCCACCTTGGGCGAGAAGGTCTTCACCTCGGCGGCGCCCTGGCCACCCGCGGCCGCGGGGAACTCGGTGGCGCGCAGCGTGAACACCTTCACCGGCGTGGTGAGCTTCACCTCGGCGAAGACGTTGCCCGCCCACATGGGCCGGCTGAACGTCACGTCCGCGCCACCGCCATTGAACCCCATCACGTCCGTGGCCATGGCCGCCTGCAGGCGCGCCGCCACGCGGGGCAGCAAGTCCTTGCCCTGCGCGGTGGACGCCATGCCCACGTAGTTGGCGCCAATGGACTTCGCCAGCTCGGCGATGGCCGGGGCGTACGTCTCGGCCAGGTAGTGCTCGAACTCGGGCGCCGCGGCGGTGTGCACCGCCTTGGCCCCCAGGCCCGCCAGCTCACCCGACACCTTGGAAGGATCCTTGGAGAGCAGCACCAGGTGCAGCTCCGCGCCCGCCTTCTCCGCGAGCTGCTTGCCCGCGCTGATGGCGTTCAGGGTCGCCTTGCGCAGGTTCCCGTCCGGCTGCTGCTCCGCAACGATGAGAACGATCGGCATGTTCGGCTCCAATCTCGAAGTATGAGGGAACGGGCCCCGGTCAGACGACCTTCGCCTCGTTGCGCAGCTTCTCCACCAGCGTCGCCACGTCCGGCACCTTGATGCCGGCCTTGCGCGGCGGCGGCGAGGCCATCTTCAGCACCTGCACCTTCGGGGTGACGTCCACGCTCAGCTTGGCCGGCGTCAGCTCCTCGATGGGCTTGCTCTTGGCCTTCATGATGCCCGGCAGGCTCGCGTAGCGCGGCAGGTTCAGGCGCAGGTCCGTGGTCACCACCGCCGGCAGCGCGCACTCGAGCGTCGCCAGCCCGTTGTCCACCTCGCGCACCACGCGCACGCTCTTGTTGTCCGCGCCCATCTGCAGCGCCGGCACCTTGTTCTTCTCCTGCTCGCTCTCCAGCGACTCCACCTTGGAGGCGAACGTGGCCTGGCCCCAGCCCAGGAACTCGGCCAGATACTGGCCCACCTGGTTCTGGTCATCGTCGATGGCCTGCTTGCCCAGGATGACGAGGTCCGGCTTCTCCTTCTCGGCCACCTTCTGCAGCAGCCCCGCCACGCCCATCTGGTCCAACGGGCCCGTGTGGTTCACCCACACCGCCCGCGTGGCGCCCATGGCCAGCGCGTGCCGCAGCTGCTCCTGCACTTCCTTGCCGCCGATGGAGACCACCACCACCTCGCCGCCATGCTTGGCCACGAGGCGCAGTCCCTCTTCGACACCAATTTCATCGAAGGGGTTGATCTTGTACTTCAGCCCCTCCTGCACGATGCCCGAGCCGTCCGGCTTCACCTTGATCTTGGACTCGGGGTCTTCCACGCGCTTGGCGGTGACGAGGATCTTCACGTCCTTCTCCTTAGAGCGGGTACTCCCAGAAATGGCGCAACACTGCGCTGGTTCATGACGCAACGCGCTGTGTCACGGGGGGCGTTGATTTACGCATCAACACCCCCCATCGGCAACGGAGAAGCGTCGGCAACGGACAGTTTTTCTTCCCTACTTGAACAGCTCGCGCGCGATCACGAGGCGCTGCACCTGGCTGGTGCCCTCGTAGATCTGGATGAGCTTGGCGTCGCGCATCAGCTTCTCCACCGGGTACTCCTTGATGTAGCCGTAGCCGCCGTAGACCTGAACGGCGTCGGTGGCGACCTTCATGGCCATGTCCGCGGCGAAGCACTTGGCGTAGGAGGACTGGAGCGAGGCGCGCTGGCCCTGGTCGAGCAGCCACGCACTCTGGTGGCACAGCAGACGCGCGGCCTGGATGTTCATGGCCATGTCGGCGAGCATGAACTGGATGGCCTGGTGCTCGCGGATGGGCTTGCCGAACGTCTTGCGCTGAGCGGAGTACTCCAGCGAGTACTCGAGCGCGGCGCGGGCGATGCCCACCGAGAGGATGGCGGTGATGGGACGGCTGTTGTCCAGCGTCTCCATGGCGATGCGCCAGCCCTCGCCCTCCTCGCCGATGCGGTTGGCCACCGGGACGCGCACGTCCTCGAAGGTGAGCGCCACGGTGTCGCTGGCGCGCTGGCCCATCTTGTTCTCGTGCTTGCCCACGGTGAGGCCCTTGGGACGGCCCTCCACCACGAAGCACGTAATGCCCTTGTGCTTCTTCGCCTTGTCCAGGGTCGCGAACACCGTGTACTGGTCCGCGTGGCCGCCGTTGGTGATGAAACACTTGGCGCCATTGAGCACGTAGTGGTCACCGTCGCGCACCGCGGTGGTGCTCATGCCGGCCACGTCCGAGCCCGCCTCCGGCTCGGTGAGGGCGAAGGAGGCCAGCTTGAACTTCTCGGTGAAGGGCTTGAGCAGGCGCTGCTTCTGCTCCTCGCTGCCGCCCACGATGATGGGCAGGTTGGCCAGGTCGTTGGCCGTGATGGAGGTGGCCATGCCCGCGCAGCCCCAGGCCAGCTCCTCGTAGGCCAGGAGCTGATCCAGGTGCGTCAGGCCCAGGCCGCCGTACGCCTCGGGCGTGGCCATGTTCAGCAGGCCGTTCTCCCAGGCCGAGGCGATGATCTCCCGAGGGAACTCGGAGGTCTCATCGTGGTGCGCCGCCTTGGGGCGGATCACCTCGCGGGCGAACTTGCGCGCGGTGTCCTGCAGGGCACGCTGGGATTCGGTGAGCTGGAAGTCCATGGTTCCTCGCTGATGTGGGAGAGGGGACTACACGTCCCCTGATTCCAGAATCAACGAATACCCCGGACCGGGAAATTGCGCCAGCACACGGCGCCCGGACTACGGCTTGGCGGACTTGGGGACCTTCTCCCAGTCGGCGAGGAACTTCTTGATGCCGATGTCGGTCAGCGGATGGTTGGCCAGCTGGGTGATGACGCTGTAGGGCAGCGTGGCCACGTCGGCGCCCATGCGAGCGGCCTGGAGCACGTGCACCGGGTTGCGGATGCTGGCCACCAGCACCTGCGTGGTGAAGTCGTAGTTCTGGTAGATCTCGATGATGTGGGCGATGAGCTCCATGCCATCCTGGGAGATGTCATCCAGGCGGCCCACGAAGGGCGAGATGTAGGTGGCGCCGGCCTTGGCGGATAGCAACGCCTGGTTGGCGGAGAAGCAGAGGGTCACGTTGGTGCGGATGCCCTCGGCGGTAAGTGCCTTGACGGCCTTCATGCCCTCCACGCCCATGGGAATCTTCACCACGACGTTGTCGTGAATCTTGGCGAGCCCACGGCCCTCCTTGATGAGCTCGGGAGCCTCCAGCGAGACGCACTCGGCGCTCACGGGGCCATCCACGATGGAGCAGATTTCGCGGATGGTCTCCTCGAGGCCACGGCCCACCTTGGCGAGCAGCGACGGGTTGGTGGTGACGCCATCCAGCACGCCCATGTCGTGGGCCTTGCGGATCTCCGAGACGTCGGCGGTATCGATGAAGAACTTCATCTCGTCCCCTCTCTGGTTCAGTTCAGGCGATGAGCCTGTGAGTTCAGGCAATGAGCCTGTCATGGACAACGCGCGGTGGCAGGAGGTGCGCTCCCGTCTGCCCGCCGGGCGAGGAGGCGCGTAGCCGATGCCCCCCGGTGCGTCAAGCTGGCAGGCCCGGGCGGGCTGGGGGTACAAGGGCGGCCCATGGCCCGAGCCACTCGAAGCACTGCCCGGAAGCCCCGCCTCCGCGCCATCCCCGGACACGCCACGCCCGCCGCCGGGCCCACGCCCCCGCCCTCCTCCGTGCCATCCCAGGACGAGCGGGAGGCCACGCTCGCATACGCGCGCAGCGTGCTCGAGGCCGAGGCCCAGGCCATCCTCGGGTTGATGGGGCGGCTGGGCGACTCCTTCCTGAAGGCACTCGAGCTGGTGCGCGACTCGGTGCAGACGGTGGTGACGGGCGTGGGCAAGGCGGGGCTGATCGGCCAGAAGCTGTCCGCCACGCTGGCCTCCACGGGCATCCGCTCCGTCTTCCTGCACCCCACCGAGGCCGTGCACGGAGACCTGGGCCGGGTGGGCCGCGGCGACGTCATCCTCGCCCTGTCCAACAGCGGCGCCACCGAGGAGCTGGTACGGCTGCTGCCCTCCTTCAGGAGGATGGGTGCCCCCGTCATCGCCATCACCGGCGACGCGGAGAGCCCGCTGGCTCGGGGCGCGGACGTGGTGCTGGACATCGGCCGCATCGAAGAAGCCTGCCCCATGGGCATGGTGCCCACCGCGTCCACGGCGGCGCTGCACGCCATCGGTGATGCACTGGCCATGGCGGTGCTGCGCGCGCGTCCCTTCGGCTCGGCCGAGTACGCGCTGCTCCACCCGGGCGGGAAGATTGGCCGCTCCGTCATGCGCGTCTTCGAGCTGATGCGCTCGGGCCCATCCAACCCCGTGGTGCGCGACAACGCGAAGCTCTCCGATGCCGTGGTGGTGATGACCAACACCCCGGGCCGGCCCGGCGCCACCAACGTGGTGGACCGGCAGGGACGGCTGGTGGGCATCTTCACGGACGGAGACCTCCGCCGGCTCGTCGAGCAGGGGCGGACGAACTTCGACATGCCCATCCGCGAGGTGATGGGCAAGCGGCCCCGGTGCGTGGGCCCCGAGGTGCTGGTGCTCGAGGCCACGAAGCTGATGCGCGAGTTCCGCGTGGACCAGCTCCCCGTGGTCGACGCCGAGGGCAAGGCCGTGGGCCTGCTCGACGTGCAGGATCTGCTCGCCGCGCGCTTCTTCTGAGGAGAGCGGCGCCCGGGGGTGGCTACTCGGGAGGTGATTGCGGCGCCGGCATCTGCTTACGCACCCGGACGCGCATCCGTTGCTTCTGGGAATCCTCCTCGACGTCCACGTCGATCTGCGCCCCATCGCCCTCCTGACGCCGCAGCTCCTCGATGACGCGCTGACGCGCCTGCTCACGCTCCTCGGGCGAGGCGCCCGCACGGAACAACGAGTGGCCCACCAGCCCGAGCAGGTTGTCGCGCACACGCCCCTCCAGGTTCGTCACTTCCACCGGGAGGCCCGCGAGCTCGGGCATGGCGTGCAGCCGCTCCATCGCCTCGCTTCCCTGCGCGAGCCGATCGCCCCAGACGTCCACCACCAGCGTGGAGGGTCCCTCCGGGGTGCGGCGGAGCATGACTCCGACATCCACCAGCCGGCTGGAGCCGGACACGAAGGCCCGGGCCACCCTGTCACCGAATCCAGGGGGAACCTCGCGGCCCACCGGCAGCACCAGCCGGATGCGCTTGCCCACCTCCACCTTGTACTCGGCGGACACCTGGGTGGCGCTCACCAGGCCCAGCAACAGGACAACGGCCGTCGCATACCTCCACAGGGGAGACCGGACGCGCCGGGCCCGGCGCTCCACCCGCGTGTCATAGGCGGCGAGCAGCTCCTGTTCGAGCCGCGCCCGGTGCTCCGGGTCCGGCTTCGGCTCGTGGCCGCGAAGCGATCGGGAAAGCTCTTCATCCGTCATTGGCCAGCTCTCCTCTCGCCGGGCCGGCATCCCACCGTGCCCGCAGCTCGCGCACCGCTCTCGAGGTGCGCTGTCGGACCGCCGCCTCGCTCAGTCCCATGACCTGGGCCACCTCCGCGAAGCGCAGGCCGTCCCCGAAGCGCAGCATCAACAACTCGCGGGTCTCGGCCGGAAGCCTCGCCAGCTCCCGCCGTACCCGCTCCACGTCCTCCTGACCCATCAAGCGCTCGAGCGGTCCCACTGCTGAGTCGGGGACAGCCGCGGCGGCCTCTTCGGGCACCTGCCCCGCCCGGCCGCGGACATGGTCCACCAGCGCGTTGCGCGCCATGAACAGCGTGTACGAGAGCACGCTGCCCCGGCGCGTATCGATGCGCTCGAGTGACTCGAGCAACCGGAAGAACACCTGGCCCACGATGTCCTCGGCGTCCGCTTTGCTCGGGACACGCCGATGGACGTAGCGCGAGACCGGGTCGTACAGCGCCCGGTACAGGTCCCGGAACGCCTCACGGTCCCCGCGCTGGCTGCGGACGGCCAGGCGGGACAACCATGCATCGCGTATTGGCCAGGGAAGTCGGGGCATCGCCAGGGTCTCCCGGGCATTCAATACGAAAACGGCTGGTTTTCGTGACAGCGCCCCCTATTCCTTCTCCTTCTTGATGATCTTCACCACCTTCTTGACCACCGTGCCCTTCTCGCCGTGGAGCTCACGCTCCAACTGGCCCTCCCCCCGGGGCTTCGGACGGTCCTTCGGATCGAGCGTGGAGACCTGGATGTCCGCTGAGGCCAGCACGGGGAACGCATCCCGGAGCGACTGGGGGATGTCCGCCTGGGGCACGGTGCTGCCCCACAGGTCCACGGTGAGCTCCTGCTGGCCAGACGTGTTGCGGCGCGTCACCCGGACCTGACGCTGCTCACCACCGCCCACGGCCATGAGCGACTCGACCAGCTTCTCCGGGTCCGGCAGCTCGCCGCTCGACTCGGGGAGGTGGATGGCCACGCGCGTGCCCGATTCCTGGGACGGCGGGGACGCCTGCACGGTGAAAGAGAAGAAACAGAGGGCAACGAGGATACGGCTCCACGGGTTCGCGCGCATGGTGCGCCTCCTTTGGCGTTGAGTGCCGACGGGAAATACGGAGCACGCGCGAAAGTGTGACAGCGCTCAGGATCCGGCCGGCTCACCCTGCCCGCCCTCGCCCACCGCGAGCGGCTGCGCCCCAGCCCTCTGAGGCTGTGACAGCAGCGCCCGGGCGGCGATTTCCGTGAGCGTGTAGAGGATGAAGGCGTCCTGGTCGTCGATGGGGCGCTCGTCCTGCAGGGCGTGGATCTTCTTCCGCCGCTCGTTGAGGGCCGAGAAGATGTTGTCCTCGAAACGGCCGATGAGCCGGTACTGACGGCAGGCGCCCACCAGCTCGCCCAGCGTCGCGCGGCCCACGTCCTTGTTACCCACGCTCGTCACCGGCGGCTCGTGGGCGGCCAGCAGCCCCCGCAGCATCCGCTCGCAGCAGCGCGCGCATGCCACCACCACCTTCTGCGACTGGCGCTCCTCCAGTGCCAGGCGGGCCGAGGCCAGTTCCTGCAACAGCTCCAGGTCATCGGTCCGCCAGGTGAACAACGAGACCGGCAGGGCGAGGGTGTCGGTCCCCAGCGAGGTGAGGGTGAGCTGCGCGCCGTGCTGCTCGTCCACCACGTCCAGGTAGCCGAGCGCCACCAGCTTGCGCAGCCGCAGGGTGAGATCCCTCGCACCAATGGCCATGTCGTTGACCATCACCGCCGCCACGTCACTGCCACTCTGGGCCACCAATTGCAGCACCCGGTAGTCGAGTGTATCGAGTGGCGTGCGGGTGGACGGCAGCGGCAGGGCCTCGCCGAGCTCGCTCCGCGCCGAGAGCACCACCCGCGGGTCGAAGCCCACCAGCCAGCTCTGCTGGTGCAGCACCAGCGGCGGCAACCCGACCCCCACCACCGCGAGCAGGAGATCGGCCCACAGGCTCGGCAGGGCGAAGCGCTCGGGCCAGGCGACGAGCAGGAAGCCGTCGAGCGCCACCAACACCTGGAAGAGGCTGCAGAAGACGGGATAGACACGCAACGCGGCGCGGTGCTGGTACACCGACACCTCGGTGAGGCCCAACCGCACCAGCACCAACAACCCGGGGTAGGCGCCGGCGAACACGAACAGCCCGCCCAGTCTCACCAGCAGCCGCACTTGCGCCAGCTCCGAGGCCTCGACCCAACCCGGAAAGGTGAGCCGGGCCACCACGGGCGTCGACAGACCCAGCGCCACCACCGCCAGGAGGATCACGGCCCGCCTGTCACGCAGGGTCCCCAGCTCCAGATGCTTGCGTCCGGCGTTCGCCATGGCCGCACAGCATACCCCGCCTCAGAACGGCGCACGGCACTCCAGCTCGACGCGCACGCCCGTGTGCGGATGGACGAAGGTCACAGCCTCGGCGTGGAGCATCAGGTGCGTGTCGCCGCCGCCATACAACCGGTCACCGGAAACCGGAGCGCCGAGGCCGAGCGGATGCGCCGCATGGACGCGCAGCTGGTGCGTGAGCCAGGTGCGAGGCCAGAGCGACACCCGGGTGCGGGTGCCACTCCGTTGCGTGACGCGCCAACCGGTGACGGCACGCTTGCCGTGAAGCGGATCGACGAGGTGGCGGCGACGGTCCTCCCGATCGGGCCGGATGGGCAGTTCGATGACGCCCTCGTCTCCAGCCACCTGACCTTCGAGCCATGCCACGAAGCGCCTGCCGGCATCGCTCCGCGCGAACTGCCGCTGGAGCGCCGCGTGGGTCATGGGGTCCCTGGCCACGAGCAGCAACCCGGAGGTGTCCGGGTCGAGGGCATGCACCACGGCCAGTCCGGTTGCGCCCGGGTCTCGCCGCCGGAGGCGGACGAGCACCGAGTCCCGTGACGGCTCATGACGGCCGGGAATCGACAGGAGACCGCGCGGCTTGTCCACGACGAGCAACCACGAGTCCTCGTACAGCACTCGAAGCTCATCCACCGGGCCCGGTCCCGCCTCGGGATGCGGCTCCAGCTCGACGTGCAATCCCTCGAGCATGTACGGGAGGACTCCGCCGCACTTGCTCCGGCACGCCGGGTAGTACGCTCCCGCGTGCCGGCCGCCTGTGAGAGGCGGCGCCCCCCACCAGAATTCGGCGAGCGCCAGCGGTCGCAGGCCATGACGGTAGGCGTGACCCAGCAGCTTCGGTGCGGCGCAATCACCCGCCCCTCCCGGCGGCGGATCGGGCGCGAAGAGCGCTCCCACGGTCCGGCTCTCGCCGCGCGCATTCGGGATGACGTAGCTCTCGGAGATCCGCCGCCAGAGTTGCCTCGAATGCTCGGCGCGCAGGTGTTCGAGCCCGGCACGTTCCGTGTCGAGCGCTCGGAGGGCCGACACCAGGACCTCACGCTCCTGGTGGTGGGCCACCTCCAGCCGCCGGAGCTCAGCGGCGTCGGCCCGGCTCTCCTCCCCGAGCACCTGAAGCGTTGCATGCCGCTCGTCGTCGCTGACCTCTCCGTTGGCCAGACGCTGGCGTGCATCGTGCCGGAGGCCGCGGTTCGCAGCGTGGCGAGCACGCATTTCCTCCATGGCGGCCCCATGGCGCGCGGTCAGTTCGGCGAGACTCGCGCGGAGAGCGGTGGGTTCCGGCCCCTCGACCAGCTCGGAGTGGCGCTCCCCGAGCGCGCGCAACTCCGCCTCACCCGCGGGCAGGAACGCGTCGCGAGCGATGGGATCGAAGAGCGGCGGCGCGAACCCATCGATCCGCCAGCGGCCATCGAGCATGCCCGAGAACCCGCGGAGGTAGCCGATGCGGCCGTCCGGAGCCGCGACGACCAGCACCCCGAACATCTTGCCCTGGCCAGGGGCATCGAGGGCCCCGGGCTCGAACCCGCCGTGGCGCAGGAACGCCATCAACTCCTCGGCGGCCCGGCGAGCCAGGGGATGCGGAGGGCCGCCCGCGAACGGATCCGTGAGCCGCACCGGCACCTCGGCCGGAGCCGGCTGCGGCTCGAAGTACGTCACGGCATCTCGTGAAGGCACCCCTGCCACTACCTCGTCCGCACGCGGTTGTATTCCTCGATGGCCGGAGGGTACTCGTCCCAGAAGTCGAGCGAGCCTCTGTTCCCCAACAACGTCTCCTGCCGCTTCTTCTCGTCCGCGTCGGAGGCCACCATCGCGAAGCCATACGTCTTCGTGTCTCCCAACGCCTCGCGCAACGGAGCGAGGGGCAGCGACACCTCCACCCGGTAGCCACGCTCCGTCTTCGACCACGTGCCGGCCGCGGCATAGGGCTCATCCACCTCCTGGGCCTTCGTCCCCTCGCCCCGCTTCCAGAGCCGGAGCTGGACCTTCCCGTCCTCTGCCAGGAGCACTCCCAGCTTGAGATGGGCGCGCGGTCCCGTGAAGTCGAGCTCCAGGTGGTCCGAATGCACGGCCGGGCCGTCTCCGGCGGGCTGGAGCAGCTCGTCCTCGACCTCGACCTGGAACCGGAGGTCTTCGCCGACACGCATCGCCTGCCACGCCAGCGAAAGGTCCTTCGCGTCCCGCCAGTTGTCGAGCCCCCAGCTGACGTGGCCCACGGTATGCGCATGGACCGTCAGCGCGGACGCCGCCCCCGCCGAAGCCGAGCTGGCCTGTTGAACCGGATAGGACTGAGCACTGTCGACATGCAGCCCGGCCGTCGCCAGGAAGGCCATGTGGCCTGGCCGCTCGCGCGAGATGCATTGCGTCCCGCCGCTGCTTCCCCTGTAACCGCAGAGGGTGCAGGTGAAGCAATAGCGGGTCGCATCCAGGGAGAACACATACTGCTGCTCATCCTCACCCAGCAACGTCCCCAGCTCGAGGTGCTCCACGTTGCCGTTCTTCACCTTCAAGGCACAGGAGAGCTCCTTGTACGAAGACTCCGAGGTCTTTTCCAACACGAGCACGCAGGCGCCGCCACCGTGGCACTCGTAGAGCGTCGGCTTCAGTTCCTCATTGCCTTCCGTATTGCCGTCCGCACACAGCGTCCGAGCCTTCGCGAGCACGGCCTCGGGAATGCGGCCCTTGATCTTCGGTTCGGCGGGAGCGCGTTGTTTCTCGAGCCGGCGCTCGAGCAAGGCCTGGTGCTTGGGGGACAACGACTCCCGGGTATCGGAGGTGATCTTCGAACCATCCTGGGAGAGGGTGATCAACCGCCGCCACATCATCGCGGCACCGAATCCCACTTCCCTGCGCCGCCCCTCCGGATCGTCCCCGTTGTCCTCCTCCAGGCTGACCAGACCGACGAACTCCACCTGGCGGGGACCGACAAAACGCGCCCGCCCATTGCTCAGGCCGGTTTCATCCGAGGAGGCCCCCAGTGGCTTTCCCTTCCGATCGGTCACCACCAGGCTGTACGAGTAGCAGGTCCCCACGAAGCAGGGGCCAATCGTCTCGGTGCGGGACCAGACACAGAACCTGCCGCCACAGACCAGCTGGTGATGCTGGGTCAGCCCATCTGAGGCCGACCCCTCGACGAGCCGCTCGTCCGTCTCGGCGGAAGGTTCCTGGGCCCACCCTGCCCCGGAGAGGAGCAGGAGGCACAGCAGGACAGGAGAACACAGGGTCTTCGGATTCATTCGCGATACGAGTCTAAGCCATCGGAACAAAGTCCTTTCAGGGATGAGTGAGTCCGCCTTCCGGGCGCGCTCTTCACGAACTTGTCCAACTGTTGGACAAGTCTGGCGAGACCGTGCCCGGAGGGGTCCCTCCTGCTTTCGAGCTGCGGACAGACCCCTGAACGGACTTATTTCGGCTGGCTTAGCCCCAGACCAGCGGCAGACTCGTAACGGACAGGGAGAAGCCCCCCATGAACCTTGGCGGCGCCTGGGGATCCAGCCGGAACGGCGGGACGCGCTTCAACCACTCCTCGTAGAACACCTTCATCTCCAGGCGGGCCAGATTCAGCCCGACGCACCGGTGCGGACCCGTGTTGAACGTCTGGTGCTGCTCCTTCCGGCCCAGGACGAACTGCTCGGGGTTGGGGAACGCCGCTTCGTCGTAGTTGGCCGCGGGCAGGAGCAACAACACCGCGTCTCCCTGCTTGAACTGGACGCCCTGGTAGACCTCATCGCGAGCCACCCGCCGGGGGATGCACACGACACCATGGAGCCGCAGCAGTTCCTCGACGGCTCCGGGAATGAGGCCAGGCTCGGCCCGGAGCTTCGCCTGCAACTCCTGATCGCGCGCCAGACGCCGGACGCCAAAGCTCAAGGCATTCACCACGGTGTCCAACCCCCCGAGGAACAGGAGGATGCTGTAGCCCATCATCTCCTGGAAGTTGGGGTTGCGGCCGTCGAGGTTCGCGTCGAGCAGCCTGCTGATCAGATCATCCTCGCGCTTCTGCTGCCGGGCCATGATGGTCTCCGCCAGGATTCCCGCGATGTGTTTGAACGTCTCCGCGCGGGTCGCGGGCTCCACCGTGGCGGACGAGGCCCGCAGGGCCAGCTCACGGAACTCCGTCAGGCGGTTGGTCGGCATGCCGGCCAGCTTCAGGAACAACGTGACGGGCAGCGGCTCGGCGATGTCCGAGAGGAAGTCGCAGCGTCCCGCGGCGAGCACCTTGTCGATGAGCTCGTTCGTCATGGCCCGGATCGACGGCTCCAGTCCGGCAACGGATTTGGCCGACAGCGACTGGTTGAGAGGGATCCGATACATCGTGTGCTGCGGCGGATCCACCGAGATGGGCAGCAGCGTCAACCCTCCCGTCGCATCCTTCTTTTCCCCCGCGCTGCCGTTGCTGAAGACCTCCGGCTTCATCGTCATGTCCACGATGGTCTGCTTCCGGGTCACCATCCACTGGCCACCATTACTCGGGGAGTAGAAGATGGGTGGGGCCTCGAAGAGGAGGGAGCGCATCCGGGCGTGCGGGTCCTCGAGCATCCGCGGATCCCTGGCGATGTCGAACTCGTAGACCAGCTCCGGCGGGACGTGCGCGGGAATCTTGTCCAACTTCTGGCTTCCGCTGTCGGCGTGCATGTTCGAGCCTCCCTTCCTCACTCTTCCGTCTGCGAGACGGGAAGACGGACCACCAGACCCTCCAGCGCGGGCGTCACCTTGATCTGACAGGTCAGCCGGCTGTTGGGCCGCACGTGGAAGGCACTCGAGATCATCGACTCCTCGGCCGCCTCGGGAGGAGGGAGCTTCTTCAACCAGCCCTCATCGACGTAGCCGTGGCAGGTCGCGCAGCTGGCGAAGCCCCCGCACTCGGCGATGATTCCTGGCACGAGGTTGTCCATCGCCGCCTGCATGACGGACTGTCCCTCTCGCGCCTCGACTTCGTGCTCCGCCCCGCTCGCCTCGATGAATTTGATTTTCGCCATGGGTGTTTCACCAGAATCAGGATGAAGGGGTTCACCGCGCCTCGATCAGCATCGGCAAGCCGTTGGCCGAGCCGAGGGTGCCGAACATGTCGAACCTCGGCACGTGGCCGGGCTTCATGCGCAGCTTGAAGCGGCGTGCGAGCATCGCCGTCATCACGTGCGTCTCCAGCAGGGAGAAGTTGTTGCCCAGGCAGATGCGCGGCCCGATGGCGAACGGGTGGTAGGCGTGCGCATGGCGTGCCGCCTCGCGCTCGGGCAACCAGCGGTCGGGATCGAAGCGCTCCGGATCCTCCCAGAACTCCGGGTGCCGGTGGGTGGCGTAGCTGAAGACAATCGTTCTCGTGCCGGCCGGGATGCGGATGCCATCCAGCTCGTCATCGGCAACGGCGTCACGGGCGTACATCGGCGCGGCCGGATAGAGCCGGAGGACCTCCTTCACGACCTGGAGGGTGTACGGGAGCCTCTTCAATTCGTTGATCGTCGGAGGCCCATCTCCCACCAGCACAGAGTCCAGCTCGGCATGCAGCCGCCGCTCCACCTCCGGGTTCTGGGACAGCGCGTACCACAAGAACGAGAGCGTCCGGGCCGTGGTCTCATGCCCCGCGGCGAACATGGTCAGGCCGTTGTCCACGAGGAGCTGCTCGGCCATGAACGTCCCCGACTCCTCGTCCTTCGTCGTCATCATCTTCGTCAGCAGATCATCCGGCCACTGCTCGGCGGGGAGAGCCCGGCGCCCCGCGATGAGCTCCTGGATGTAGGCCGTCACCAGCTTCTTGGCCCGGTTGAACCGCAGGTTCCCGGGGGTGGGCATCCACATGGGCACCTGGATGGGACGCATCTGCTTGTTCGAGATGTGGGAGACCATCGTCTCGATCGAGTTCTTGACGCGCATCAGGGTGTCGCCCGACTCGGTGCTGAAGACCGAGTGGAGGATGACGGCGGCGGTGACCTGCATCATCTCGTCGAGCATCTCGACGGGGCGGCCAGAGCCCTGGTGCTTGGACTGCCAGTGCTCGATGAGCTTCTGCGTGTCGGAGGTGAAGATGGGGAAGAACTTCTCCACGCCGCGAGGGGTGAAGAACGGCGCCATGAGCCTGCGCTGCCGGCGCCAGTCCTCTCCGGTGGCGGTGACGATGCCATGGCCGAGCAGCAGCTCGCGGAGGGAGTCGTAGCTCTCGCCCTTGTCGTAGTGCTCGCGGCCCGTGACGTTGACGTGGCGCACGTGGTCCGGGTGGGTCACCATCAGGAGCGACCGCGAGCCCATCTGGATGCGGATCAGATCCCCGTGCTTGCGCCAGGTGCTCATCAGCCAGCCGAGGAACCCCTCTCGCCGGGTCGCCGTGAGCAGCTCGAGGGTGGAGGGGGCGTACTCCGTCAGGGTACGGAGCCTGTCGATGGAGGGGGCTGTAGTCATGGTCGTGGAGTCCTGGATCAAGCCGGGGTCGGAGGGGGAATCCTGAGCTGCTGGCGCACCGTCTCGACCGTCGCCTCCCAGAAGCGCTCGTACCGGAGGCGGACGAGCTTCTCGGACTGCCGGCCCCGCCGGTACGCCGCGCGCAGCTTCCGCGCGTACTTCCAGATGGGAGGGAGGCCATGCGGCCGGAGCAGCGCGGCGAACAGGAGGATGAGGACGCTCGTGCGGAGTCCCATGTTGCCGGCCACGAAGGCCTGGAGCTCCATTTCGCCGAGCGAGTCCGTCTTGTAACCAGTCACCACGTGGTGGAGGTCGTGCGTCTCCCGGTACCACTTGACGAGGTAGTCCACCTCGTTGCGGACCTCGTATGGGCTCTCGAACGGACTGATGCCGTTGTCCGAGAAGTAGCGGGCGAACGCGTTCCCGAGCGTCCCTTCAGGGAGCTGGCCGAGCGTCGCGAGGTCGATGTTGCTGCGCTGGAGGCTGGGGCGTTGGGTGAGCAGCTCCCGGCCATCCTCGCTCTTCGCCAGCTCCGTGCAGTGCCGCTTGAAGACATCGCCGTCGAGGCTCGCGTTGAACAGCGGCGCCGCGATGCCGTCATCGGGGCGCTTCTCGAGGACCTTCAAGGCCCGGACGGCCACACGCAGCCGTGTGAACAGGGATGCACCTTCGGGCAGGAAAAGGCCGTCTTCGATGCGTGCGGTGGGTGAGCTGAAGCTCATCTCGGTTCTCCGTGGGTGGGGGGGCACCAGGACCGTGGCAGTTTATGCCACGGAACTGGCAGAAACCGCCACATGCTCCGGGGTGTGACAGTTCCTGCCACGGATTGTTAGGCTCCGCGCCATGCCCCAGCGAGTGCGCCGCCCCCCCCAGGAAAGGCCAGCCACGGGTGCGGACCAGGAGCCGCCCCTCACCCTTGCCCCGCGCGAGGGGCGCGACCAGGCGATGCTCGAGGCCTCGCTTGCCGTCATCACCCTGTTCCTGAGGGAGCGCACGAGCGACTTCTCCGTCAAGGAGCTCGCGGCCCACGCGGGCCTCTCCGAGCGGACCTTCTACCGGTACTTCCCCCGGAAGGAGGACGCCATCCGCCCAGCCGTGGATGCATCGCTCGCGCGCATCGTCTCCGACATGCGCGCCGTCCCTCGCGGCAAGACCCTGCGCGAGGCGATGGTGGAGGCGCTCAGCCGGTCCCTCACGGAGGAGAACGCCATGAACTGGGAGAACCTCCTCTCCGTGCTGAACGAGACGGACAGTCTCCGCGCGGTGTGGCTGCAGATCCTCACCAACGCGGAGATCGCTCTCGCGCACGCCGCCGCCGAGCGGCTGGGGCTCTCCCCGGACTCGCAGCGGGCGCGCCTGACCGGAGCCGTCCTGGTCACCGCGGGACGCCTCGCGCTGGAGCAGCCATCCTCCGCGGGGAGGAAGCGTGACCCGGGTGAGGTTCTCGCCGAGTACCTCGATCTGCTCGGCCCGACCCTGTTCGAGGAGCCCGCGGGTGAGCGCGGGCCCAAGAGACGTTCACAGCCCCGGCGCTCCCGCCAGGGACGCGGGTAGGCGCGCGGCCAGAGCCGGGCGCTACAGTTTGACCGGCAGCTGCTTCGGCCCGCGCATGAGGACGCCCGTGCGCCACTTCAGTGACTCGGCCGGCTTGGACAGGCGCAGGTTCGGGAACCGGTTCACCAGCGTCTGGATGGCGATCTGTCCCTCCAGCCGCGCGAGCGGTGCCCCCAGGCAGTAGTGGATGCCCAGCCCGAAGGACACGTGCTTGTTCGGCTCCCGCCCCAGGTCCAGCGTGTTCGGGTCCTTGAACTGGCGCTCGTCCCGGTTCGCCGACGCGAGCACCGCGAAGACCAGGTCCCCGCGCGGAATCGTCACCCCGCCCACGGTGATGTCCTCTCGCGTGACGCGCTCCGTGGAGACCTCCACCGGGCTCGCGTAGCGCAGGAGTTCCTCGACCGCCGGCCCGATGAGCTCCGGCTCCTTCCTCAGCCGATCCAACTGCTCGGGGTTCTGCAGCAGGGCGAGTGTGCCTCCGGAGATCAGGTTCACCGTGGTCTCGTGCCCCGCCACGAGCAGGAGGAACGCCATGCTGACCAGCTCGTCCGGGGTCAGCTTGTCACCCGCCTCCTCCGCCTGGATGAGCGCCGAGAGCAGGTCGTCTCCCAGCGACGTGCGCCGCTGCGCGATGAGCTTGCGCAGGTAGCGCGTGAACATCACCACGCTCGGGACGGAGAGCAGCACGTCCGTCATGTCCGTATTCGAGACGAGCCGGTTGGACCAGTGCTGGAACTTCCGGTAGTCGCCCGGGGGCACGCCCAGCATCTCGGCGATGATGGTCACGGGCAGCAGGAACGCGAACTCCTCGACGAGGTCCATGGAGCCCTTGCGCGCGGCCGCGTCCAACAGGCTGTCCGACAGGGCCTGGACGCGCAAGCGCAGCCGCTCGACGTACTTCGGCGTGAAGGCCTTGTGCACGAGCGCGCGCAGCCGGGTGTGGTCCGGCGGATCCCGGCTCAGCATGTTCTGCACGAGCGGCGTGAAGAACTTGAAGAACCAGGGCATCTTCGCCCGCTGCTCCTCGTTCATGCTGCCGAGGCGATCCTTGCTGATGCCTCCGTGCTTCAACACCTGGGCCACGTCCTCGTAGCGTGTCACCAGCCAGCCCACCTCGTTGCCGGGGGCCTGGATGCGGAAGACCGGCGCCTCCTCGCGCAAGCGCGCGTAGAGGGGATACGGGTTGGCCTTGAAGCGCTGCGACTTGAAATCGGGCTGCGTCAGGGTCTGCATGTGAAGAGCCTCCCGTGGGAGGATCTAACACGGCCCGGACAGCTGCGCGGGGCCGCGGCCGGACCCCGTCCCCACGAAAGTGCCTTCGTACAGCTGGCTCCGCACGCGCTCGGCCTGGGCCCGCAGTCCCGCCTCGTCGAGGTGCCACGCCGCCCAGGCCCTCGCCGCGTCCAGGCGGGTCACCAGGGTGTAGGGCACCGGCGGCGGCCGGAAGTGGAAGATGACACTCATCGTCAGCACCACCGTGGGCGAGGTGATGACGTACGCCAGCCCCAGCAGCGTCCGGCGCATCAACGCCGCGTTCTTCTCGAGCCACAACGCGTGCCGCTGCCGCTGCTCGCTCGACAGGAGCCACAGGGCGCTCAAGTCGAAGATGCAGACGTGCTGCTCTCCCCGCTGCAAATATTGAGTGGACCTGTCGAGGTAGGCCTCGAACTCCTGGCGAGAGAGCTCGCCGGTGAGACGCACGCCCAGCAGGGGCCAGAGAGAATCATCGAAGGTGAAGGGGGCCGCGCGATTCATGGGAGCCATGATGTGGAGGCGGTCCCATTGTTCAGCAAGGTGCTCGCGTGTGTTTTACCCAACCCGCGCGGCCGGGCACCGTCGCAATGCACTTCTTCAACTCGGGTGCCACGCGCCACGGATTCAACCTGGGGTCCGTGGCACCCTCACCCCGTCCCTCTCCCGGAGGGAGAGGGGTTCTTGGCTGCCGGGGGTTCTTGGACTTCTTGCAGCTGTATGGGTTTCCGGGGCTATTGGCTCAGCTTGGCCTGCAGCGAGGCCTGGGCCGCGTAGTCCGGCGCCGAGGCCGCCAGCTTCGTCCAGAGCGCCTTCGCGCCCTTCATGTCGCCCTTGGCCTTGAGCGTCTCGCCCAGCTGGTCCACCGCCGCCGGGTCCGAGCCCACCGCCACGCCCCACACCCGGTCCGCCGTGGGCTTGCCCAGCCCCACCAGCGTCCACGCCAGGCCCGCCTTCACCCGCCCATCCGGCCGCAGCGGCATCACCTGCCGGTACGCCGCCAGCGCCTCGTCGTAGCGCCCCTTCGCCAGCAACTCCTCGCCCTGCTCCACCGTCTGCGTCAGCTGGGCCTCGAGTTCCGGCGTGCGCTCCACGTTCTGCATCGCCTGCACCGTCTCTTGCGAGATCGTCGGCGCCGCCGTGTTGTCACCGCCACCCGCCATCGGCCCGGCCGCGCCGCCGCCCCGGAGGCCACCGCCCGCCATCGGCCCCTGCGCCATCATCGGCCCGCCAGGCCTCAGGTCCAGCTTCGAGGCCCGGATGCGCCGGTCCTCGGCCCGCGTGGCCTGCCACTTCGCCATGCCTCCGGCCTTCACCGCCTCGTCCGTCATTCGGGCCAGCTTGCGCGCCAGCGCCGCCCGCGGCGAGTCCGGGTGCGCCGCCAGGAAGGCCTCGAAGCCCTCGTACGCCGTCCGCAGGGAGTTCAGGCTCTCGCCCTTCGTCTCGTACAGCAGCGCCGAGCGCCCGAAGAGCGCTTCCGCCGACGTGGGCTCCACCTCCAGCACCCGCTCGTACGTCTTCAGCGCCCCCGCCGCGTCTCCCGAGAGGAAGTGCGCGTTGGCGCGCATCGACTCCACGTCCAGCACCGGCTCCAGCGCCGCGCGCGCGCAGGCCGCCGCTCCCGCGGTGTCGCCCTTCTTCGCACGCTCCGCCGCCACCGCCGCCATCTCCTCCACCGGCGTTGCCGGCGAGAAGCCGCACTTCGCCTCCGTGGGGCTCTGCACCGCCGCCTTGCCCAGCTTCTTGCGCTGCGCCAGGAAGAGCTCGCGCGCCGCCTTCCCCTTCTCCTCCGCCTGCATGAAGTAGGGGATGGCGTCCGCCGCGCGGCCGTTTGTGTAGTAGAGCTTGCCCAGCGACGAGGCGATCTCGAACGTCTTCTCCCGCTCGCGCAGCCCCTGCATGCTGTCCAGCTGCTGGAGCAGCTCCGCCGCGGAGGGAGGCGCCCGGCCCGTCATCGGCGGGTGGCCCTCCGGCATGGCGCCCGTGGCGGCGGCGCCCGAAGGGCTCGAACCGAAGTTGGGGTGGCCCTCGGGCAGGCCCTGGGAGGCGGCCGGACGCTGGGAGTCCGAGCCGAGGGGCGGGTGACCGGCGGGCAGGTTGGTGGGCTCGGCCGCGAGCAGGGCCGCGGCGGTCAGGGCGAGGGAGAGGGTCATCACTCGGTTACCGGGAGAAGGGTTTCGGGCCACTGGGTGGCCTCGCACCGGCGCACATCCTGGGGCGCCAGCTGGGAAAGCAGCTCCACCACCGTCATGCAGAGCACCGGGTGCTCCGCCTGGGGAGCAAGCTCGGCGAGCGGCTCCAGGGCGAATCGGCGCTTGTGCAGTTCCAGGTGGGGCACCTGGAGGTTGGGATCCGCCACCACCTCACCCTCCCACAGGAGGATGTCCAGGTCGATGGGCCGGGGTCCCCAGCGCGGTCCTCCGGGCTCGCGGCCCAGGTCGCGCTCAATCTGCTTGAGGATGCACAGCAGCCGCTGCGGCGGCAGGCCGCACTCCAGGGCCACCACGGCGTTGAGGTAGTGCGGCTGGGGCGGACCCACGGGCGCACTCTCGAAGAGAGACGAGCAGCGAAGGACCGCCACTGCATCGATACGGGACATCGCCTCCAGGGCGGAGACGAGTTGGGCTTCGCGGTCTCCCTCGTTGGAGCCCAGCCCTACATAGACGGTGGCGCTCAAGGCCCCATCTCAACAGGGTTGGCCAGGGTCCCGATTCCCTCCAGCTCCACTTCCACCACGTCCCCGGCCACCAGCCGGCCCACCCCCGAGGGCGTCCCCGTGCTCACCAGGTCGCCCGGCAGGAGGGTCATGATGTGGGAGATGAAGGACACCAGCCTGGCGGGGCTGAAGACCATGTCGGACGTCCGGCTGTCCTGTCGCACCTGTCCATTCACCCGGCAGAGAATCTGGAGGTCCGCCGGAGACAGGCCGGTGACGATCCAAGGCCCGGCGCACGCGAAGGTGTCGTAGCCCTTGGCGCGGGTGTGCTGGATTTCCCGGCGCTGGACGTCGCGGGCCGTCACGTCGTTGATGCAGGTGAGACCCCAGATGGCGCGAGCGGCGGTGGTCTCGTCGGCGTTCTTCAGGCGCTCGCCGATGACGAGCCCCAGCTCCGCCTCGTAGTGCACCTCCTGGCTCACCGGAGGAATCTGGATGGGCGAGCGGTGCGCGTTGAGCGCGGTGGAGGGCTTGATGAAGATGAGGGGCTCGGCCGGGACGGGCTTGCCCATCTCCTCGGCGTGCTTGCGGTAGTTCTGCCCGATGCAGACCACCTTGGAGGCCTCGGAGGGCACCAGCAGCTGGACCGCGCTCAGCGCCACGCGCCGGCCGGTGTCCTTTCCGCCGGCCCAGGGCGCGCCGGAGAGCACCACCACCTCTTCACCCTCGATGCGGCCGTGGTGCGCACCGCCCTCGTGTTGGAAACGGCAATAACGCGTCGTCATGACGTCCTCTGGAAGCCGAGCACGTCGGCCATGTCGTAGAGCCCCGGCGAACGGCCCGTCACCCAGCGCGCCGCCCTCAGCGCCCCGAGGCCGAACTGGTCCCGGTTGGTGGCCCGATGGGTGAGCTCGATGCGCTCGCCCTCGCCAAAGTAGTACACGGTGTGCTCGCCCACGACGTCTCCGCCGCGCAGCGTCTGCACCCCGATCTCCTGCTTCGGGCGCGCGCCAATCTGCCCGTGCCGGGCGAACGTCAGGTCGTCCTGGCTCCGGCCCAGCGCCGAGGCGAGCACCTCGGCCAGCTTGAGCGCCGTACCCGAGGGCGCGTCCTTCTTCATGCGGTGGTGCGCCTCGAGCACCTCCACGTCGTAGCCCTCGCCCAGCACGCGGGCCAGCTCGGCGGCCATGCGGATGACCACGTTCACGCCCACCGACGTGTTGGGGGCCAGCACCACGGGGATGGACTTCGCGCTCGCGGCGAGCTCGGCACGGGACTCCGGGGTGAAGCCCGTGGAGCCGATGACCATGGCGACACCGCGCTCGGCGCACTGGCGCGCGTGGGCAACGCTGGCCTCCGCGCTGGTGAAGTCGATGACCACCTGCGCCCGCGCCGTGTCGAGCACCCGGCCGAGGTCATCGCCCCCGGAGACACCGAGCTGCTCCAGGCGTGAGGTCTGGCGCGTGGTGGCTCCGGCCAGCTCCAGGTCCTTGGACTCACGGACGAGCCGCAGCAGGGTGCCGCCCATGCGGCCAGTGACTCCAGTGATGACGGTGCGGATCATGGTGTCCTCAATACCCTCACCCCGTCCCTCTCCCGGAGGGAGAGGGGATGTGTTGGCCCTCTGTCCACGGTGCTCGGTTCACAGTGGGCGGTTCACAGCGCTCGATTCACAGCGCTCGATTCACAGTGCTCGATTCACAGCGCGTCGCACCCTCGCGCCACTCCCCTCTCCCCTCGGGAGAGGGACGGGGTGAGGGTGCCACGCATCCCGGGTTCAACCCTGGACGAGGCCCAGCTTGCGCAGCTCGGCCTCCAGCTTCTTCGCGTTGGGCTCGGACATGGGAACCAGGGGCAGGCGCAGCTCCGGTCCGAACAGTCCCATCTTGTGCAGCGCCCACTTCACGGGAATCGGATTGGACTCGATGAACAACAGCCGGTGCAGCTCGTTCATCCGCACCTGGAGCTCCCGCGCCTTCGCCAGCTCACCGGCGCGAGCGGCGGCCACCAGGTCCGCCATCATCCGCGGGGCCACGTTGGAGGACACCGAGATGACCCCCTTGCCGCCGCAGGCGATGAACGGCAGCACGGTGAAGTCATCGCCGGACAGGAGCGTCAGCCGGTCGCCGCACTTCTCCACCAGGTCCACCGCGCGGGCCATGTTGCCCGTGGCCTCCTTGATGGCCACCACCTCGGGCACCTCGTCGCACAGGCGCAGCGCCGTCTCCGGCAGCAGGTCCACGCCCGTCCGGCCCGGCACGTTGTAGGCGATGATGGGGAAGCCGGGGTGCGCCTTCGCCACCGCGCGGAAGTGCTCCACCAGGCCCGCCTGCGTGGGCTTGTTGTAGTAGGGCGTGACGATGAGCGTGCCCGTCGCGCCTGCCTCGCGGGCGCTCTTCACGTTCGCCACCGTCTCCGCCGTGCCGTTGGAGCCCGCGCCGGCCACCACCGGCACCCGGCCCGCCGCCTCCTCCACCGCCACGCGGATGGCGCGGAAGCGCTCCTCGGCGGACATCGTCACCGCCTCACCCGTGGTGCCCATGGGGATGAGCACGTTCGTCCCTCCGGTGATCTGCTGCCGGACGAGCGCACGGAAGGAAGCCTCATCGAACGCTCCCTCCCGGAAGGGGGTGGCGAGCGCGGTCATCGAGCCTTCGAAGGTCCTCATGCTGCGGCTTATATGTTCAGGGCCGCTCGCCGCGCCAGAGATCCTCGACGCTCTCCCGCTCGCGCACCACCCGCCAGGCGTCCCCGTCCACCAGGACCTCGGCCGGCCGGGGCCGCGAGTTGTAGTTGGAGGCCATGCTCATGCCGTAGGCCCCGGCCGTCATCAGCGCGTACAGCTCGCCCGCCTGGGGCAGCACCAGCTTGCGTTGACGGGCCAACACGTCGGTGGACTCGCACACCGGCCCAACCACGTCCACCTCCACCTCCTTGCCGCGCCGCTGCACGAGCGGCTGCAGCCCGTGGTGGGCGTCGTAGAGGGCGGGGCGCATCAGGTCGTTCATGCCCGCGTCCACCACCACGAACTGGCGGGCCGGCGTCTTCTTGCGGAAGAGCACCCGGGTGACGAGCACCCCGGCGTTGCCCACCAGCAGGCGGCCCGGCTCGAAGACGAGGGTGGCGCCGGTATCGCCCGTGGCGGCGATGGCGGTGCGCGCGTACTCGGCGGGCGTGGGGGGCGTCTCCTCGGTGTAGGTGATGCCCAGGCCACCGCCGATGTCCAGGTACTGCAGCGCGTGCCCCTGGGCCTTCAGCTCCTTGTAGAGCCCGGCCATCCTGGTGAGCGCGGCCTTGAAGGGCGCGGTGCGGGTAATCTGCGAGCCGATGTGGCAGTCCACCGCCACCGCCCGCAGGCCCTTCATCTTCTTGGCCCTGGCGTAGAGCGCCACCGTGTCCTCGAAGGGGACGCCGAACTTGGACGTCTTCAGGCCGGTGGAGATGTGACGATGGGTGCGTGCGTCCACGTTGGGGTTCACACGCAGGGCGAAGGGCGCGCGCTTGCCCTGGGCGCGGCCCACGGCGTCGAGCAGCTCCAGCTCCTCGGGGCTCTCCACGTTGAAGAAGAGGATGCCGGCGGAGAGGGCCTGGGCCATCTCGTCGGCCGTCTTCCCCACGCCGGCGAACACCGTCTTGCCGGGCTGGCCACCCGCGGCCTTCACCCGCGCCAGCTCACCGCCGGAGACGATGTCGAAGCCACTGCCCTCCTCCGCCAGCAGCCGCAGCACCGCGAGGGTGGAGTTGGCCTTCATCGCGTAGCACACCAGGTGAGGGTGCTTGCCGAAGGCCTCCGTCACCACCCGGAAGTGCCGGCGCAACGTGGCGGTGGAGTAGACATACACGGGGGTGCCCACCGCGCCGGCGATGGCCGGCAGGGGCACGTCCTCGGCGTGCAGGACACGCTTGCGATAGCTGAAGTGATTCACGGCTTCCCAGCGTCAGGGGAGGAATTCGCCGGAGGCTGCGGCTGCGCCTCCGGAGCACGGGCTGGTGGACGCGGCGGCCCCTTGATACCGCAGGCCGCCCCGGCCAGCACCGCGAGCAACAGGATGAGACCGCGCGGCCCAGGCATGGCGCGCGGCTAGAAGCGGATGCCCAGCGTGCCGCGCACGGCGTGGGCCGTCCCCAGCTCCACCCGCGAGTTCACGTTCGTCTCGTTCAGGCCGTTGAGCGGGAAGAGCACGGACCAGTCCACGCGCGCCACGAAGCCGTCCTCCGTCTCGTAGCGGGCGCCCAGGTTCGTCTCGATGCCCAGCATCCGCTCGGTGCTCGAGGGCGTGGACTCGGAGTAGATGGACTGCGAGTAGATGGCGCTGCCGAAGACGTCGAAGCCCTGCGTCAGCGTGTAGCGGATGGTGGGCTTCACGTAGACGGCGTCGGTGACAGTGCCCACCAGCTCGCGCCAGAGGATGCTGTCCACGCGGTAGGCGCGGTTGAAGCGGAAGTTGCGGATGGTGTTGTCGCTGCAGCCGCCGGTGCCGCAGCGGAACTGCGGGCCCTCCACGTTGCCCGGCTGGGTGGCGCCGTTCTCCCCCGTGCCCGGAATGCCCGGGTAGGCCCCGAAGCCCGGCGCCCGGTCACCCGAGGCGAAGCCCAGCTCCATCTGGAGGTTGAGCTGCCCGTTGAGCAGCCGGTACTCGCCCACCGCCGCGCCGCCGAAGGCCATCACGTCCAGCGTCTGGTTGAAGCTGGGGTCGTTCGCCTGGGCCGCCGTCTGCGCCAGGCCGTTGATCTGCCCGAGGTAGGCCGCCAGCTCCAGCTCCACGCGGAAGTTGCGCTCCTCGTAACGCAGCCACACGTCCGGGATGTAGAGCGACGCGCCGCGCGGGACGAACTGGCCCGGCTGCACCTGCCCACTCTCGTCACGCGCCGGGCTGTAGCGCTGCGTCCGCCAGCTGAAGTGCAGGCCGTAGTTGAGCACGCCCTGGTTGTTGTCCAGCTTGGCCCGCACCTGCTGCGGGGTGTCCCGGCGCGCCACGGCCAGCACCCAGCTGTGGCTGTCATCCGCGCCGGTGATGTCCACCGGCTGGCCCTGCTCGCCGTTGGGGTAGGCGTAGATGCCCTCGTCGTTGAACTCGAACATGGGCGTCACGTAGAAGCCGTCGAAGGGCTCCGTGACGAACATGACGCGGTCCACCACGTCGCCGAAGTCACACTCCAGGCAGTTGCCGTCGTTGCGCAGCACGCCCAGGCCCCAGTGCGCCGTCATGCGGCCGAAGCGCAGCAGACCCACCGGCGTGGACACCTCGCCGTAGGCCTCGCGCAGCATCAGCGAGTCCTTCAGGCTGTTGATGGCCGAGCGCGGAGACACCTGCCCATCATTGAAGATGTCGAAGAGGTAGAAGTTGCGGTCCACCCCGCTCAACGGCGAGGAGCCGAGGATCACATTGTCCAGGGCGTCCAGCTGGAGCTTCACCCGCACCTCCTCGGAGATGTTGAAGGTGGGCTCCAGGCGCAGGCGCATGTCGGCGAAGGCCTGCGTGTTCTCCGTGGGCCGGGGCCGGGGGAAGAGCTCGCTGCCCAGAGGCTTGCCCAAGCTGAACTGGTAGTACAGGTTGGGGCGCATCCGGTAGTAGCCGTCGAGGGTGAAGATCTCCAGCTTGCGCTTCTCCTCGACCCACTCCTCCTGCCAGTCGGTGGCGAGCGACTGGGTGGCGAGCTGGGCGCGGATCTCCTCGCGCATCTCCTGCCGGGCGGCCTCCACGCGCTTGTCCACTTCCTGGCGGATGCGCTCCTCGAGGGAGTCAGCGGCCTCCGGGGTGGCGGCGGGAGCGGCGTTCTCCTGGGCGGGAGCCGGCGTCCCGGACTGGGGCGCGGGAGTCTGGGCGGTGGCCGTGGCGGAGGCGACGAGCAGTGCCGCCAGCAGGGCGTTGGACGACATAGGGGATTCTTCTCCGGGGCCGCGCGAGTGCGGCGGGTGCAAAGGGCGGGCGAGTCAAGCGGACCCGGCCAGGGGTGTCAACGACGGCGAGCGGTTGTCTTCCTTCGTCCGTCCGGGGGTTTACGGCCAGGGTGCTTCGGTTGGCACTGCGGACAGCAATGGGTGGTGCGGCCTCCCTGGGGGAAGGATTCCACGGTCGTCCCACACCGGGCACAAGCCGTCCCGGCGCGGCCGTAGACCAGGAAACGGTTCTCCGCCCCGTCCTCCAGGTACGCGGGCTCCTCGCCCTGCTGCTCCTCGAGGCCGAAGGTGATGGAGGCGTGGATGGCGTCCGCCAGCCGCTGCCACTCCCCGGGCGTGAGGGAGCCGGGCTTGCGCGCCGGGTGCAGGCCCGCCCGGTAGAGGGCCTCGGCGGCATGGATGTTGCCCAGCCCCGTCACCCGGCCTTGATCCATCAGGGCCACCTTGAGCTCCTGCTTGGACGGGCCCACCGCCTCCTGGAGCTGCCCGGCGGTGAGGCCATCGGCGAGGGGATCCCGCCCCAGCTCCTTCACCGCGTCCAGCTCGTACAGGCGCGAGGCGGCGCACGGCTCCATGCGGCCGAAGAGGCGCGAGTCGGCGAAGTGGATGACGTCACCGGAGTCCAGGTGGAAGCGGGCGCGGCTGTAGGGGACGGAGACGCCCTCGGGGCGGCGGACGAAGCGGCCCGTCATGCCCAGGTGGGCCATCAGTCCCCGGCCGCCCTCGAAGGTGAAGAGGAGGTACTTGCCGCGCCGCTCCAGCGACACCAGACGGCCGCGCAGGGAGGCGAAGTCCTCGTGGCGGGCCCCGCGGAAGACGCGCGAGTCGTCCGCCTCGGCCCGCACCACGCGGCGGCCGTCCAGCCAATGGACGAGGTTGCGCCGGGCGATTTCGACTTCCGGAAGCTCGGGCATGCGGGTGTGCGGCATAACACCATGGGCACGTCCCACGCATTGCTTACTTGAGAAGTAGAGGTCAGGCCTTCTTCTTCTTCCCTGTACCGGAGCCGCCCTTGCCGCGGGTCCTCGCGGTGGTTCCCACCGGCTTCTGGCGCCCGGTGCGTTCCCGCGCCTCGCGAGCGGCCTGAGAACGCACCCGCAGCGAGCCGTGGGTGGCGGGCTCCCGCACCTCGCCGCGCCGGGCTCCCCTGCCCTCCCGGCCGATGCGCGGCACCTCTTCCTCCACGGGTGCCGGAGCCTCGGGAGGCACCTCGCGGACACCATGCGTCCGGGCCCGCCGCTCGAGGAAGCCGAGCAGCCGCTCGCGGTGCGTGTCCTGGTAGCGCTGGGGCTCGAAGTCCACGGTGCGGGCCTCGACGGCGCGCAGCACGGCCTCCACCTCCGTCTCGTTGGGGCGGGGAGCCGGCAGGGACAGCTCGGGGTAACTGTCCTGGGGGATGAGCTCGTCCGCGTAGTGCAGCGTGGAGAGGACGAGGCCCCGCTCATGCGGCCACACCACGCACAGGTGCCCCTTGAGGTGCATCACCAGCCGCCCGATGCCGGCACGGCCCGAGGCCCGCAGCGCCATGGCCAGGGTGGCATAGGGCTTCAATGCCTTCTCCCCCGGCATCACATGGTAGGTGGTGTCGAAGAGGATGGGGTCGATCGCCGACAGCTCGATGAAGTCCTCCAGGTCCACGGTGCGGCTGGACTGTGGATCGAACGCCTCGAGCTCGCCGCGCGTCACCTCCACGTAGCGGCCGGGGCGGATCTCATAGCCCTTCACCACGTGCTCGAAAGGCACCTCCCCGCCATCCGCCGAGCACACGCGCTTCTGCTGGATGCGGGCACCCTCCGCGTCGTGCAGGAGATGGAACTGCACCTGCCGGGGCGACACGGCGCCGTAGAGCCGCACCGGGACGTGCATGTGCCCGAAACCGAGGGCGCCGGTCCAGACGGGACGAGACATGTGGGGCCTCCCTGGCACCCGCAGGGGCGCCGTCTCCTAAAGTCCGTAGTGTCCGGAAGAGCGGCAAGGCACTCCGCGCTCACGGCCGGGGGCCCGCAGGGACGGCTGCCTCGCACATTGCATCTCCGTCCACAGGCCGCCGTCTCACGAGAAGACACCCGGCAACGGACGCTTGCCGAGCCCCCGGGACGCTGAGTACGACCCCCGGGTCATTCCGGCAGCACCCAGAACAAGGAAGGCGACACATGAAGCGGATTCTCTCGGTGGTCATGGCCCTCTCGCTGGCCATGGGGTTCACGACCGGTTGCGCGGCGGGCAAGAAGGTCAACGTGGGGCGCACGGCGGCGTCCTTGTTCATCTCCGACGAGCAGGAGGCGCAGCTGGGCAAGCAGGTGAAGCAGGAGCTCGAGACGAAGGAGAAGATCAAGTACGTCGAGGATCCGGCGGTGGTGGAGTACGTGAACACCGTGGCCAAGCCCATCCTCCAGGCGGCGAACCGGGACCGGGCGAACGTGAAGTGGAAGCTGCACGTCATCGATGACCCGAAGATGGTGAACGCGTTCGCCACGCCGGGCGGCTACCTGTACGTGTACACGGGCCTGCTGCTGGCGGCGGACAACGAGGCGGAGCTGGCCGGAGTGCTCGGACACGAGGCCGCCCACGTGACGGGCCGGCACTCGGCGCAGGCCCTGATGCTCCAGTATGGCCAGGAGGCGCTCATCGGAGTGGCGCTCGGGAAGAACCCGGGGACGGCGGCGCAGATCGCCGCGAGCCTGGCGGGCACCGGCACGGGGCTGGCCTTCAGCCGGGGCAACGAGACGGAGGCGGACGAGCTGGGCGCGAAGTACACCTCGGCGGCGGGCTATGACCCGCGCGGGCTGGTGTCCTTCTTCCAGAAGCTGGCGTCGGCCGAGAGCAAGACGCCGGGCTTCATGAAGTGGCTGAGCACGCACCCGCCCAGCGCGGACCGCGTGCAGCACCTCAACAGCTACATCGCGAAGAACAACCTCACGGGCTCGAACGTGGGAACGGATCGTCTGGCCGCCATCAAGGCGATCCTGAAGAAGTAGGCCCTCAATGCAGGGGGGAGTGCTGATCCGGCTCCTCCCGCCGGGGCGAGCCCTCGCCGGAGTCCTCCTGGACCTCGGCGGGGGGAAGGACCTCGGGAGCGGCGCGCTCGGCCATGCGCCGGCGCCAGCGCCAGAAGGCCAGCCGCTCCCGGCCCGAGCGGGGCCCTCGGGGAGCGCCCTGGAGGTGGGGCGCCTCGATGGGTGGAGGCTTTCCTTCCGCCTGGGCGGCCTCGGCCTCGGCGTACTCGAGGACGGCATTCACCTCGCCGCCGAGGATGAAGATGAGGCCGGTGAGGTAGAGCCACAGCAGCAGCACGACGACACCACCGATGGAGCCATAGGTGACGTTGTAGCGGCCGAAGTGCTCGACGTACTGCGTGAAGCCCCAGGTGGTGAGGAGCCACAGGACGGTGGCGAGCACCGCGCCGGGAGAGAGGAAATTGTAACGGTGCCGGACGGCGGGCAGGCGCCAGTAGCACAGGGCCAGGGCCAGCATGACGAGGCACGCGGTGAAGGGCCAGCGCAGCCAGGACCAGACGGCGTGGTAGACGTTGAGGAAGTGGAGACGCCCGGCGATCCACTCACCCACCTGACCGCCCAGCAGGAAGAGGGCGAAGGCGAGGGGGATGAGCAGGGAGCCCGCCACGGTCATGAGGATGGCGAGCCCCTGGGTCTTCCAGAAGGGCCGGTACTCGGGGACGTCGTAGGCGAGGTTGAGCGCGCGGCGGAACGCGTCCACGCCCCGCGAGGCGCTCCAGAGCGCCACGAGGAAACCAATCGTGATGAGGCGGGGCTGGCTGTCCTGGACGAGCGATTGGAGGTGGCCCTGGACGACTTGAAGGGCCTCGGCGGGCATGAGGGGGCCGAGCCGCTCCATCATGGCTTCCACGGCGCCCGGGGCGAACGGCAGATACGCCGCGAGCGTCACGAGGAAGAAGAGGAAGGGAAAGAGGGCGAAGAGGAAGTAGAAGGCGAGCTGGGCGGCGCACTCGGTGACGGCGTCCTCTTCGAGCTCCACCCAGAGGCGCCGGGCGAGCTCGCGCCATGTCAGGTGCCTGGGCTTTCGGAACGGCATGGCCTCCCCCGCACTGACGCGGATTGAAGCATCGAAGGTGGGGACGGGTGGGCCTTCGTGCAGCAAGAGACCAGGCAAGCCCTCGCCATCCACGTCCCTGCCCTGGACCTGCTAGCCTTTCCCTCCACCATGCTTCCGTTCCCCCTCGTCGTCCTTCTGACGCTCGCCGCAGGATCCGACCGCACCGTGCCCGTGGGGTGCCGTGAGGATTTCGAGACCTGCCGTGAGGACTGCACCATCGATTACGGTGGCAGCACGACGAAGTACCGCCAGCTCCGCACGTGCCTTCAGGGCTGTGCGGAGGATCAGTCGGAGTGCACCACCCGGCACTACTCACTGCGGGACACGGGCTATGACATGCCCGAGAGAGACACCGAGGAGCCCGCCCGGCGTCCGGAGACACCGCGGGACGGGGTGCGCCGGGGGGTGTACCGGACCGAGGAATCGGAACCGGCGCCCGAGGCGGAGCCGGCCGTGACGAAGGAGCCGGAGCCCGAGCCGATGGCGGAGCCGGAACCGGCGCCGAGAGCGGAGCCCGAGGTCCGGCCCGAGCCGAAGCAGAAGAACGAGGTGAAGAAGGCGTCGGCGAAGAGCGGTGACATGCGCATCTTCGGCGATGACGACGCCGAAGCCGAGGCCGAGCCGGAACCGGAACCGGCGCCGAAGCCGGCACCGAAGCGGGTGGAGCCGCCGCCGCGTCCGGCACCGCCGCCGGAACCGAAGAAGAAGGACATCGCGGACTGGGATCCCAACGAGCGCTGAGCCCATTTCCCCTCTCCCCCCGGGAGGGGGTCGGGGTGAGGGTCTACCGGCCGTGGAACCTACGCCTCCCCCACCACCTCCACCTCGCGCCGAGGCACGGGCACGAGGGGAGCACTCTGCGTCAACCGGACACCCGCAATCACCAACCCGCCACCCAGAGCCAGGCCCCAGTGAAGGGACTCACCGAGCAACACCCAGGCGGCGAGTGCGGTGGTAGCGGGCTGGAGGTTGGAGAAGACGGCGACGCGGGAGGCGGGCACCCTGGACAGGGCGTAGTACCAGATGAGGTACGCGACGACGGACGTGAGGACGGCGAGGTACGCGATGCTGCCGAGCGCTGAAGGACTGGCGGAGAAGGTGCGGACGGGAGCCAGCGCGAAGGGAGTCACGGGAAGCAGCAGCACGGCGGCGGCGACCATGCTCCAGGCGGTGGAGCGAAGGGGACCATGCGCGGCGGCGAAGGGCTTGCCCTCGGTGGTGTAGACGACCCAGGCGCTCACGGCGGCGAGGATGAGCACATCGCCCACGAGCGAGCCGCGAGCCGAGGCCAGTCCACGGCCGAGCAGCAGCACCACGACCCCCGCGAGCGCGGTGAGGATGCCGAGCGAGGCGCGAAGGGAAGGCGGCTCGTGCCCGCGAGCGAGACTCATCAGGTACACGCCGAGCGGCGTGAGCGCATAGAGCAGGGCCGCATGGGCGGCGGTGGACTGCGACAACCCGTAGAAGAACAGCATCTGGTTGATGGGCCCCGCGAGCAGGCCGAGCATCAGAACGCGGCGCCACTCGGAGCGAGGCGGCACCTTGGGGCCGGGCGTGAAGAGGAGCAGCAGGCAGAAGACGAAGGCGCTGAGGAGGAAGCGCCAGAGCACGACGGTGACGGGAGGCAGTTCCTCCATGGCGCGCTTGCCGGCGAGGTACGTGCCCGTGTTGATCAACACCTGGACGAGCAGCGCGGCGTAGACGGGGCCGAGCGGCGCCTGACGAGGAGAGACGGCTTCAAAGGAGGATGCGCGCATCGCCAAGCACCCCGTACCAGATTGCCCGGTGGCCCGGAACAGCACCGGGCACTGCGAGCGGGTGACGCGCCGCATCTGTCCGATAGCGAGTCACCGGCACACCGCGAGTCCGCGCGAGGCGAGTCCCGAGGTGCGGAACGGCTAGGGCGAGGCCGCTCCGGACATCCGCGTGGCGCGCACCTGCCGCACCACGTCGAGAATGGCGGCGCTCGTCTGCCGGGCATGTGACTCATCCGTGACGAGCGAGAGGTGATTGGCTTCGGGGATGAGGCGGAACTGACCGCGGGAGGAGAGCGAGGCCAGCTCGCGGTGCAGGGCCTGGAATCCAGGGAGGAAATCCGCTGCCGCCGGGGACATGGCGGAGCCCGCGCTCACCACCAGCAGGGGCATCTCCCCAAGCTCCCGGGAGGCGCGCACCTGGGCCGTGGTGTCCGCCCAGGCCCGCATCTCGGCATGCGCGGCCTCCAGGGGCCGGACCGTGGAGCCGAAGGCCGAGACCTCCGCGAAGGCGCGCTCGGGCAGCCCGCGCCCCATCTGGTCGAAGAGGCCCGTGGCGCGGACCAGGCCCACATGGACGAGCACGGGCGCGACGGCCATCACCTTGATGCCCGCCTCGAACTGCTTCCGGACGGACTCCGGCAGCCGCTCCAGCTGGTCCGGGTGCGAGGCATCCAGCAGCACCATGCCGGCGGCCTCGCCCGGGTAGCGGTCCGCGTAGACACGCACGAAGAGCCCGCCCAGCGAGTGCCCCACGAGGACGAAGGGACCGGACTCCCCCGCGTTGACGAGCAGGGTGTGGAGCTGCGCGGCGACATGGGCCGCGTCGTGAGGACCCTGGCTCGGCTCGCTCCAGGCGGTGCCCGCCCGGTCGTACGAGCAGACGCGCGTGGTTTTCGCCACCTCGGACTGCACCCAGGCCCAGCCGGAGGACATGGTGCTGGCTCCCGATTCCAGCACCACGGTGGGGTGCCCCTCTCCAGTGCAGTTCAGGTGCAGACGGTGGCCGCCCACATCCACCATCTTCCCCGGAGGCGGAAAGTCGCGCGCATCCGCCGCCGCGGACACGGCCTGGTACACCGAACCGATGACCAACAGCACGGCGAACCCGAGGCCCGTCCACAACAGGCGCCGCAGCCAGCGCCGGCGCGGGCGGCCAGGGGACACGGAGGAGGACGCGGGAGTCTCGGACGTGGAGCTCATGCTCCTCCCGTACCACGAGCCGGAACGAGGCAGCTACGCGTCCAGGTGCCGGAGCGCCCACTGCGCGGCGTGGCGCACCTGCTCGCTCGGGTCCTGGCTCAGCGTCTCCAGCAGGGAGCGGGCCTCGGCCTGCTTCATGGCGCCCAGGGCATACACGGCATTGCGGCGCAGGCCGTCGTACTTGGCCCGCGCGAGCGGCGTCCCGGGGATGAGCTGCTCGTACTGCTCCGGGGTGAGCGCGGCCAGCTCCATCACGCCGAGCTCCGCCACGGCCCGGGGCGAGAAACGCTCGTTGGGCGTGAACACGGGGCTGCGGTTGAGGGGGCAGACGTCCTGGCAGATGTCGCAGCCAAAGACGATGTTGTCCATCTCCACGCGGAAGGACTCGGGCACCTCGGCGTGGCGGTTCTCGATGGTCTGGTAGGAGAGGCAGGCCCGCGCGTCCACGCGTCCCTGGCCCAGCAGCGCGCCCGTGGGACAGGACATGAGGCACTTGCGGCAGTGGCCGCAGCGGTCACTGGCGGGACCGCCCGCGTACGCATCCACCTCGGCGTCCAGGATGAGCGCGGACAGCAGCACCCACGAGCCAAAGGGCTCGGTGATGAAGCACCCATTCCTGCCCACGTAGCCGAGACCCGCGCGCGCGGCCCACACCTTCTCCATCAGCGGGCCCGAGTCCACGCTGCCGTAGTGCTGCACGCCGGGGTACGCGTCCGAGAACAGCTTACGATAGGCCTTCAGCTTGTCGCGCAGGGTGGAGTGGTAGTCCCGGCTGCGCGCGTAGCGGGCGATGGGCGAATCCTCCGCCCGGGGCTCATCCCGGTAGTAGTTGGTGGCGAAGGCGATGACGGTGCGCGCACCGGGGAGCAGCTTGGAGACATCCAGCCGCTCGGCCGCCCGCGAGCCCATCCAGTCCATGTCCGCCGCACAGCCGGACTCCAGCCAGCCGAAGAGGTACTCGGGAGGGATGGGCTCGGCGCGCGCGAATCCCACCAGGTCGAAGCCGGCCTGTTCGGAGAGCTGGCGGAGGTGGGCGGTGGGCAGCGGAGTCACGGTCCCCTTACATAACCGCTACTTCGAGGACTTCTCCGGTATCCACTTCACGTCCTGGATGCCCGCCCGGTGGTTGGCGATGCGAGCCATGACGAAGAGCAGGTCCGAGAGGCGGTTGAGGTAGACGACGGCCTCCTGCTGGGCCTCGCCCTCGCGCAGGGCGGCGACGACCCGGCGCTCGGCGCGGCGGCACACGGTACGGGAGAGGTGCAACGCGGCGGCCGCCACGCTGCCTCCCGGAAGGATGAAGTGCGTCATGGGCGACAGCTCCGTCTCGAAGGCGTCGATGGCCTTCTCCATGTCCGTCACCCACTCGGCCTTGAGCTGGGGGATGTGCTCGGAGGCCTTGGTGCCCACCGGCGTGGCCAGCACCGCACCCACGGTGAAGAGCTGGTCCTGCAACCGCAGCAGCAGCGCATCCAGATCCGAGGGCATGGACAGCGAGCGCGCCAGCCCCAACGAGGCGTTCAGCTCATCCACCTCGCCATAGGCGTCCACGCGCACGCTGTCCTTGCGCACCCGGCCTCCGCCGAACAGACCCGTCTCTCCCGTATCCCCGGTCTTCGTGTAGATCTTCATGGCCGCGCCCTTCTAATGGTTTCCAGTGCGTCACCGCCACCGGAAGGAGCCCCCAGTGTGTACGGCGGGCTCGTACCGGGTGCCTTCGTTGTGGATCCGGCATCCCCCGTGTGCCCGAATGTCGCGCGTTCCACAGCGCCTGGGCTACAAGCCCGTCCCCCCTTTGCGTCTGGCAAGGGGCGGGTGATCGATCCAACCATGAAACAGTACCTCGCCCTGCTCGAGCACGTCCTCCACCACGGAACGAAGAAGAGCGACCGGACCGGGACCGGGACGCTGAGCATCTTCGGCCACCAGATGCGGTTCGACCTCACGCAGGGGTTCCCGCTGGTGACGACGAAGAAGCTGCACCTCAAGTCCATCATCCACGAGCTGCTGTGGATGCTCGCGGGCGGCACCAACGTGCGCGACCTGCAGAAGCACGGCGTCACCATCTGGGACGAGTGGGCGGACGCGGAGGGCAACCTCGGCCCCATCTACGGGCACCAGTGGCGCTCGTGGCCCAAGCCCGGCGGCGGCTCCATCGATCAGATGAGCCAGCTCGTCGAGCAGCTGCGCAAGAACCCCGACTCGCGCCGGCACATCATCAGCGCGTGGAACGTGGCGGACCTGGACGCGATGAAGCTGCCGCCCTGCCACATCCTCTTCCAGTTCTACGTGGCGGACGGGAAGCTCTCCTGCCAGCTCTACCAGCGCAGCGCGGACATCTTCCTCGGGCTGCCCTTCAACATCGCCTCCTACGCGCTGCTGACGATGATGGTGGCGCAGGTGACGGGGCTCCAGGCCCACGAGTTCATCCACACCACGGGCGACGCGCACCTGTACCTCAACCACGTGGAGCAGGCCCGCGAGCAGCTGAAGCGCGAGCCTCGTCCGCTGCCGAAGATGACGCTCAACCCCGACGTCCGCTCGCTCTACGGGTTCAAGTACGAGGACTTCACGCTGAGCGGCTACGACCCGCACCCCGCCATCAAGGCGCCCGTGGCCGTATGAGGACCGTCTCCGCCATCGTGGCGATGGCCACCAACCGGTGCATCGGCCGGGACAACACCCTGCCCTGGCGGCTGCCGGCGGACCTCAAGCGCTTCAAGCAGCTCACGATGGGCCACACGCTCGTCATGGGCCGCAAGACGTACGAGTCCATCGGCCGGCCGCTGCCGGGCAGGACCATGGTGGTGGTGACGCGCCAGCGGGACTACGCGCCCGAGGGCGTGCAGGTGGCGCACTCGCTGGAGCAGGCGCTGGAGCTGGCGCGCGGCGACGAGGTCTTCATCGCGGGTGGCGCGGACCTCTACCGGCAGGCCATGCCGCACGTGCGGCGGCTGCACCTCACGCGCATCGGCCGCGACTACGAGGGCGACACCTTCTTCCCCGAGGTGGACCTGTCCGGCTGGAAGCTCGTCACCGAGGAGCACCACCCGGCCACCGCCACCGAGCCGCCCTTCTCCTTCCTCACCTACGAGCGGTAGAGGCGGTAGAAGCGGAAGGCCTTGGGCCACTCGGCGCGGGGCTTGAAGGCGATGGCCACCTCCTGGCCTCCCAGCGCCGACTCGGTGAGGACCACGTGGTCCTCGAAGGCCTTGGCCCGCTCGAACTCCTCGTCCGTCACCTTGCACACGGCCTTGTAGAAGGGCCCCGACAGCCACTGCGCCACCTCCGGCGCGTCCCGGAACTTCAGGTACGCCGCCAGGGACGCGTGCGCCGCCGCCAGCACCGCGAAGCCCGTGGGCACGCTCTCGCGGATGAGGATGTACATCTTCAGGTGCCCGCCGCCGTCCGTGCTCATGCGAGGACGCTAACGGGCGACCCCCTCTGTTGGAAACGATGAGGGCACCCTCTCAAAATGAATTGATTTTGATTCTCAAAATTGAAAAAAAGGGTGGAGGGCTGGTACACCAGCGAGCGTGAAGCGCACCGGCCTCCTGATCCTGTCCCTGCTACTCGCGGCGCCCCTGGCCGCGGCCGATGAGGGCGCGTCCGAGGGACGCACCTGGCACCGTCTGGTGGGCATCCTCCAGTACCTCCAGGCCGACTACCCGATGGCGGTGGAGTCGAAGTCGGACTTCGAGCTGGCCGAGCAGCGCAGCTTCATCGCCGAGGCGGTCGAGGCGGCCGGAGAGCTGGGAGCCCAGGGCCAGGGGTTCCTGCCGCGCCTGAAGGAGATCCAGACCCGCGTGGACAAGGCCGCGGATCCCGAGGGCGTCAGCCGCGACTGCGGCGATCTGGTGGAAGACCTGGTGCTCGCCGGAGGCCTGGCGCGCAGCCCGCGCACCCCTCCGGACCTCGAGCTGGGCGCCCGGGTGTTCCAGCAGAACTGCGTGGCGTGCCACGGGAAGGACGGACACGCGGACGTGCCCATCGCCGAGACGATGGAGCCCATGCCGGCCAACTTCCATGATCCGGACATCATGGCCGGGCTCACCCCGTACAAGGCCTTCAACACCGTGGGCTTCGGCGTGCCCGGTACGGCCATGCCCGGCTTCCCCACCCTCACCGAGGATGAGCGCTGGGCCGTCGCCTTCTACGTCCACACGCTGCGCCAGCCCGCGTGCGAGGGCAACCCGCCGCGCGTGTCGCTGGAGAAGCTCGCCAACACCACGGACCCCGAGCTCGTCCAGTCCCATGGGCAGGAGCACCTCGCGTGCCTGCGCCGCAAGATGCCCGACGTGGACGAGGAGCGCGGCCTGCTGGCGGCGCGGAACCACGTGGAGCAGGCGCTGAAGATGGGCGCCGCCGGGGACTCGCTCGGGGCGCGCAACGCGCTGCTGGACGCCTATCTGAACGGGCTCGAGCCGGTGGAGTCGACCCTGCGGGCCCGCAGTCCGGACCTGGTGCTGAAGCTGGAGAAGGCCTTCCTGGACACGCGGCTCGCCGCCGAGAAGAAGAGCCCGCACCTCCAGGACGAGGGCCGCATCCTCCTGTCCCTGTTGGACGAGGCGCGGCGCGGCAGTGGCACCACCGCGGGCTTCGTGTCGGTGCTGTGGCTCACCGTGCTCATCCTCCTGCGCGAGGGCTTCGAGGCCACGGTCATCGTCGCCGCGCTGCTCGCCATGCTGCGCAAGATGGAGGCGACGACGTACGCCCGCGTGGTGCACGCCGGATGGATCTCCGCGCTGGTGGTGGGCGCCCTCCTCTTCATCTTCGGCCGGCACCTGCTGGGCGGGGCCAACCGCGAGATGCTCGAGGGCGTGGCCGCGCTCGCCGCCGTGGTGATGCTGCTGTACGCGGCCCTGTGGCTCAACGCGCGCGCCAACATGAGCCAGTTCATGGGCGAGCTGCGCGAGAAGATGAAGGGCGCGCTCGGCAAGGGCAGCGCCACCGGCCTGTTCGCCATCGCGTTTTCCGCCGCGCTGCGCGAGAGCGTGGAGACGGCCATCTTCCTGCAGGGCCTCTCCCTCGACTCGGCATCCGGCGTGGCCTGGGGTTGCGCCGCGGGCGCCGTGGCGCTCACCGTGCTGGTGCTCTTCATCAACCGCATGGGCTACAAGCTGCCCATGAAGACGCTCTTCAAGGCGTCCACGGTGCTGCTGGTCGTCACCGCCGTCATCCTGCTGGGCAAGGGACTGCGCGCCCTGCAGGAGGTGGGCATGGTGCCGCTCAGCCCCATCCCGCTCTTCACCTTCGAGCCGCTCGGCATCTTCCCGGATGCCCTCACGTTCGTCCCGCAGCTGGTGCTGGCGGCCATCCCGCTCATCATGCTCGTCATCAAGCGGCGCAGCAGCAGCACGCGGCTCGCGGACGCGTCGTAGGGTGTCCCCTCTCCCAGAGGGAGAGGGAGCCGTCACGAAGCCGCGGCCAGCAGCGACTGCACCAGGCCGCGCAGTTCCTGGGTGGAGAAGGGCTTCTCCACGCGGTGGTTGGGCACCTGGTTCAGGAAGTCGCGGGCATTGGCCGTGAAGGCGCCTCCGGTGAGGAACACCATCCTCCCGGCCAGCCCGGGCGAGTGGCTCGCGACCGCCTGGTGCAGCTCCATCCCGGTCATCTCCGGCATCATCAGGTCGCACAGGATGAGGTCGAAGCGCTCCCCGCTGGTGAGCCGCGCCTGGGCCTCCCGCGCGCTCGTCAGCGCGATGACCTCGTGCTCCCGCTGCAGCGTCCGGCGGATGGCCATGCCGATCATCGGCTCGTCGTCCACCACCAGGATGCGGCCGCGCCGGGACGCCACCGGCGCCACGGCCTCCTTCGGCGCCTGGCTCGGGCGCACGACGTTGGCGGCGCGGAGGATGACGCGGAAGGTGCTCCCCTTGCCGACCTCGCTCTCCACCTCCATCCGTCCACCGAAGCTGGTGACGATGTCCTGACAGATGGGCAGGCCGAGCCCCGTTCCCACACCCACGGGCTTGGTCGTGAAGAACGGCTCGAACAGCCGCTCCAGGTTCTCCTTGGAAATTCCCGAGCCCGTATCCCTCACCTCGATGGCCAGGCCCTCGGCATGCGTCCGCGTGAGGACGCGGATCTCATTGAGCTCCGCGTTCCCCTCGGGGATGGCCTGGGCGGCGTTGACGAGCAGGTTCACCATCACCTGGCCGAGCCGGCCCTCGTGCGCCACGGCCACGAGCTGGTCCGTGAAGTCCCGCACCAGCCGGGCGCGGTGCTTGATTTCATTGGAGGCCATGCTGATGGCGCTCTCGAGCACGCGGTTCACCTCCACGGGCTCGGGCCGGGCCTGTTCGTCCGCGCGCGAGAACATCTTCAACTGCCGGACGATGTCGCGCACCCGGGTGGCGCCGAGCTGCGCGTCGGAGACCAGCTTGCGCATCTCCTCCTGCTCGCCCGTGGGCAGCTTCAGCCGGGGGAGCATGTCCGACTCCAGGTGGCTGAGGTTGGCCACCGTGAAGGCGAGCGGGTTGTTGATTTCATGGGCGATGCCCGCGGCGAGCGTCCCGAGCGAGGCCATGCGGTCGGCGCGCACCAGGCGGGCCTCCATCTGCCTGCGATCCGTCAAATCCCTCACGAGCCAGACGATGCACGGATGGCCGTCGAACACGCTGGGCGCGTGGGCGAGCTCCACGAAGACCGGAGTCCCGTTCTTGCGCACCATGCGGATTTCCATGGGAGGCGGAGACCCCTTCGCCTCCATCCCCGCCTGATCATCCCGGGGGAGCATCGCACGCGACTCGGCGTGGATGAAGAGCCCCTCCAGCTCGGCCCGGGAGCCGCCCAGCAGCTCGTCCGCGGACGACATGCCAATCAGGGAGACGAGCGCGGGGTTCGCGTAGACGAGCCGCTCGTCCTGCGTCACGCCGATGCCATCGGGCAGCCGCTCGATGAGGGCGCGGAAGCTCGCCTGGGAGCGGCGCAGCGCCTCCAGCGTGCGCGCGTTCTGCAACGCGTAGCGGATGGAGCGCGCCAGCAGCGTCGGCGACAACTGCGACTTGTCGAGGAAATCCGCGGCCCCGGCCTTCAGCGCCTGCTCGTCGAGGGCCTCGTCACTCATTCCCGTCAGCAGGATGACCGGACCGAGCCACCCCTGCTGCCGCATCTTCGCGAGCAGCTCCAGTCCCGTGCTGGCATCCAGCCGGTAGTCGAGCAGACACACGTCATGACGCCCGGTCTTGAGCTCCGCGAGCGCCTGCGCGCCGTTGTCCACCCACTCGAGCACCATGCGCCCCTTGCTGATGGTGCGCAGGGCATCACGGGTCAGGACGAAATCATCCTCGTCATCCTCGACCAGCAGGATGCGGATGAAGGGCTGTTCTGCATCAGGTTTCATGAGGACCAGCGGGGCGTGGCAGTTCGACGATCTGGAACCAGTGCTTGTCGAGAACCTTTACGACCTCGACCAGTCCATCGAACGTCACGGGTTTGGAAATGAAGCAATTGGCCCCGAGATCATAGCTGCGGAGGATGTCTTCCTCAGCCTTGGATGTAGTCAAGACAACCACGGGGATCTGCCGGAGCGTGGGGTCGGATTTGATCTCCCGCAGCGCCTCGCGGCCGTCCTTGCGGGGCATGTTCAGGTCCAGGAGGATCAACCCCGGCCGGGGAGCATTCTTGGGGTCCGAGTAGGCGCCGCGCCGGTAGAGGTAGTCGAGCAGCTCCTCCCCATCCTCGACGAACCGGAGCTCGTTCATGAGCCGGCTCTCCTGCATGGCCGTGCGGGCGAACTCCCGGTCGTCGATGTCGTCATCCGCCATCAGGATCGTGACGAGCTTTCGGTGTGGCATGGGTCCTCTCTACCTGGATTGGGGCGGCTTGAGTGGCAGGGACACGATGAAGGTTGCCCCCTGGCCGGGCGAACTCCGCGCACCGATGTGTCCGCCGTGTCTCTCGACGATCTTCCGGCAGATGGCCAGACCAATTCCCGTCCCCTCGTACTTGCCCCGCCCGTGTAGCCGCTGGAAGACATTGAAGATGCGATCGAGGTACTTCTCGTCGAAGCCGATGCCGTTGTCCTTCACCCGGAGCTCGCACTGCCCCGCGTCCGCATCCACCGTGGCCGAGATGGAGACGGACGGCGCCACGCCTTCCTGGCGGAACTTGAGGGCGTTGCTCACGAGGTTCTGCAGCAGCTGGCGCATCTGCATCGGCTCGGCCTCGAGCGTGGGCAGCTCGCCGACAGTCATGGACGCCCCTGACTGCTCGATGGCCGTCTCGAGGTCCCCCAACACCTCCCGGGCCACGCGCCCGAGGTCCACACGGACGAAGGTGGGGGCCCTGGAGGAGATGCGCGAGAAGGAGAGCAGATCGTCGATCAGCCTGCGCATGCGGCCCGCGGCGTTGTTCATCCGCTCGAGGTAGTCGCGCCCCTCGGGGCTCAGGGCCGCGCCGCACGTCGTCTTCAGGCGCTCGCCGAAGGTCTGGATCTTCCGCAGCGGCTCCTGCAGGTCGTGCGAGGCCACGGACGCGAAGCTCTCCAACTCCCGGTTGGATTGCTCCAGGCGGAACTGGGTCCGCTTGAGCTCCGTGATGTCCGTCAGGCTCATCGTGTAGCCGACGACCTCGCCACCCGACCGGATGGGCCCCACGTGCACGCCGAACCACTCGGGACCGAAGCCGATGTTGGGCCGGTGCTCGTAGAAGACGGGCTCACCCGTCGTGAGCACATGCCGGACGTGACCCCGCACCATCTCGACGTCTTCCGGTGGGGTGAACTCACTGTTCTTCCTGCCCACCACCTCGGAGAGCGTCAGGCCCGGGAAGGTGTAGTTCATGTACCGGATGCGCTCGTCGGCGTCGCACGCCATCATCGCGACCGGCGACTGCGAGACCAGCACCTCCGGGCCGAACGTCTCATCCGACCTGATGCGGCGTGAATCGAGCTCACCGGACAGGGTGTTGAGCGCCGTGGCCAGCGGCGCCAGCGGCCCCTCTCCCACCCGGCACCGGACATTGGGCTCGTTCGCCGCCAGCCTGGCGATCACCTCGAGCAGCTCCTCGACCGTCGTCTCACTACGACGCGTTTCCAAGCAGGTGCCCCCTGATGGCACTTCGTTTCCACCGCACGAGGCCCCCACCGGGCCCCGCGGCTTCATTCTGATGGCAAAAAAGCGGCTGAATCAAACGAGCTCCCCCCCAAGGAGGGCTCACGTGCGGAAGTAGAGGCCGGCGGACTCCCGAACCCGCCCCTCGCCCTGGAGTTTCAGCAGCACCGCGAGTGCGCTCCGCTCCGCCACCGGGTGTAGGAACGGGGGGGTGTCCGAGTACGCCCGCTCGACCACCTGCTCGAGCGTGACACCTTCCGTGGGCACGGCCTCCACGATGCGGGCCTCGCGCGCCGCGCGGTGATCCAGGTACTCCTGGAGCTTGCCCGGCCCATCGGGAACGGCCGAGCCGTGCGAGGGGTGCAGCGTCGTCACCGGCCAGTCCCGCAGGCGGGCGAGCTGCTTCAGGTACTCGGCCATGTCCCCCTCGGGCGGGTCGATGACGATGGAGCCCACGCTGGCCACCATGTCGCCCACCACGGCCGCGTGCGACCGCTCGTCCACCAGGCACAGGTGGCCCCGGGCGTGCCCCGGCGTGTACAGCACGCGCCAGCGCTGGGGCGGGCTGCCCGCGAGCTCCAACACCTCGCCGTCCTCCAGCAGGCGGGCCGCCGGGACGTCCACCCGGTCCGCCGTCCGCGCGTGGCACCACAGCGGCACCTTCAACCGCTCCGTCACCGCGCGCACGCCGCCCACGTGGTCCCCATGGTGGTGCGTGAGGACCACCGCCTGGACGCGGTGCCCCTCCGCCACCAGCGCGTCCACCATCTTCAACAGCCGCGCCACCTCGGCCTCGTCGTCCGCGCCCGGATCCACGATGAGCAGCTCGCCATTGCCCAGCACGTACGCGTTGGTGTGCGTGGCGGGAGGCAGCGTGGCCGTGCGCAGCGGGAACACCCGCACGCCCTGGTGGAACTCGATGCGCTGGGCGATGAAGTCCGGGCAGTCCGGTTGATCGCGCAGGCGCGCCAGGGCCCGCTCCGGCGTGTCGAAGTCCGCCATCACCCGCAGCACGTGCAGGGCGGGCGGGTGCAGCAGCGCGGAGCCCTGCTCCCAGCGGGCCAGCGCGTCGGCCGGCTTCACCCACGCGGCCTCCGACAGCTCCCCGGGCCACCACTCCGCCTGGGCGTACTCCGGCGCCTCCAGCAGGTAGAAGAAGGTGTCGAAGCGCACCGGGGCGAACTCCGGCGTCACCCACCGCCCCGCGTCCGGGAAGTCCTCCGCCCGGAGCACTAGGCCGTGGCGCTGGAGCAGCTCCGACCACGTGCTCCGCTTCTCCAGCAGCGCGCGGCGGGCCTCCCGCACCTCTTCCGCCCCCAGCCGCCGGGCGCCCTCGGCCACGAGCAGCCCGGCCTCCTCGAACAGCTCGCGCGCCGCCGCCACCCGCAGCGCCGCGTCCTGCCCCGAGGCCCCGCGCACCGGCACCAGCGCGTCCGTCTTGTCCACCTTGCCGCCCGGGAAGGCGTAGAAGCCCCCGGCGAAGGCGAGCGCCTTCTCGCGCCGCACCCAGAAGACCTCCACGCCCTCCGGAGTCCTGCGGTAGGGCACCACCACCGACGCGGGCCTCGTCGCCGCCACGGGGGGCGGCGGCGGCATCCCGGGAAGAGCCTCGCTCATGATTGGACCGCCTGTCCCAACAGACGCGCCATCATGTTGCGCGCGTCTTCGATTTGATCCGGCCGCACGTACAACCGCGACAGCCGCACCGCGCCGCTGTAGCGCTGATAGAGCGGCGTGTAGCGGGCCACCTCCGTCAGCCTGCCGGTGGACATGTCCGCGATGAAGAGGCTCGGGCCCGAGCCCTCCGAGAAGTATTTGGAGAGGACGCCCTTGGACTCCACCGTGAAGTGCTCGAAGCCGCCCGTCACCAGGGCGCTGCGCAGCACCTCGAGGTCGTAGCCCACGTCCCGCTCGGTGAACTGCGCCAGCAGCTTGAAGCCCCGGCGCGTGGAGATGCGATCGGCCCACCGGTTCTTCGAGCGCCGCAGCGTGTACCAGAGCGCCACGTCGTCGCAGGCGAGGAAGGCCTCCGGATCCGAGGGAATCTCGAACTCGCCGGGCGCCTCCTCGTAGTAGCGCCGCAGCATGTAGTCGAAGTTCACCGAGGTGTGGTGGTAGTAGACGGAGACGAACATGTGGTAGCGGCTGAGGAGGAAGTCCTCGAAGGCGAATGCCGCCGCCCGGCTCAGCGCCAGGTAGACGCGCCCATCCTTCACCGCCGGGTTCAGGTTCGAAATGAGCCAGTCCATGTCGTACCGGCCATAGTTGACTCCCGTATAGAAGGAGTCGCGCACCAGGTAGTCCATGCGGTCCGCGTCCAGCTCGCCGGACACGATGGCGCGCAGCAGCGGCGTCCAGTCCACGCCCGCGTGCGAGAAGCCCGGATCCTGCGGCGCCCGCGCCCCGGTGATGAGGCCCACCGCCGCCGCGGGGGTGATGCCCAGCGGCCCGTAACGCTGCTCGATGATGGGGGTGAGCGAGCTGTCGAGCAGCAACTTGGCGGTGAAGTCCTCGTGGGTGGCCTGCTCGCTCTCCGCCACGGCATCCAACCAGGGAGGCAGCCGCAGGGTGGCCCGCGCCGGGGCGATGCGCTCCGAGGCGTGGGAGAGCGGCATGTGGCCCAGGTCGTGACACAGCACCGCCAGACGCACCGCGGCACTGAAGCGGGCCCGGACATCCGCGGGGAGACTGGAGCGGGCGGTGACGGCCTGGAAGACTCGGGAGGCAACGTGCATCGCGCCCAGCGAGTGGGCGTGCCGGGTGTGGGTGGCGCCGGGGAAGGCCAGGTCGCCGAAGCCCAACTGCCGGACGTGACGCAGCCGCTGGTAGTAACGGCTGTCGATGACGGCCTTCTCCTCGTCACTCACGTCGATGGTGCCGTGGATGGGGTCGCGAATCCGCATGGTTCTCCTCTCATACTTCCGGGACCAGCTCGGCGGCCAGCCAAACGGGCCATCTGTGAACTGTCATCCCCGGGGGGGACGTGCTAACCCTGGCCGCCGCACACGCACCACGCATGCATATCGCCATCCTGTACAACCGAGACCATGAGCTGTTGGAGGACGACCCGGGTCGGGAGGCGCGAGAAGACGTGACCCGCGTGGCCTCCTCCCTGGCCGACGCCCTCTCCCGCGGCGACACCCACGCCGAGCCGCTCGCCGTCGAGGGTGCCGGGTTGGAGTTCGTGGACCTGCTCGCCCGGATGCAGCCAGACCTGGTCATTAACCTGTGCGAGTCCGTGGCCGCGGACGCCCGGGGCGAGATGGTCATCCCCTGCCTGCTGGACATGCTCGGGCTGCCCTACACCGGCTCGCCGGCGCTCTCGCTCGGACTGGCGCTGCACAAGGACAAGGCCAAGGAGCTGCTCAAGGCGCGCGGCGTGTCCACGCCGGGGTTCGCCCGGGTGGACAGGCTCGAGGACGTGGCCACGGTGCAGCTGCCCTTCCCGCTGATCGTCAAGCCCGCGCGCGAGGACGCCAGCGTGGGGATTACCAGCGACTCGGTGGTGCATGACCGGGCCGCGCTGGGCCGCGCCGTGGATGCCGTGCTGCGCACCTTCCAGCAGCCCGCCCTCGTGGAGCAGTTCATCCCCGGGCGTGAAATCTACGTGCCGCTGCTGGGCAACCACCCGCGCCGGGCGCTGCCCCTGACGGAGATCCGCTTCGGCAAGCTCTTCGAGGACCGGCCCAACATCGTCACCTACGCGGCCAAGTGGGAGTCCGAGTCGCCCGAGTTCCAGCACACGCCCACCGCGCCCTGCCTGCTGGAGGACGCCGCGCTGGAGGCCCGCCTGGTGCAGACGGCGCTGGATGCCTTCGCCGCCCTCGAGTGCCAGGACTACGGCCGCGTGGACCTCCGGGTGACTCCGGAGGGCGTGCCCTACGTCATCGACATCAACCCCAACTGCGACCTCCACCCCGAGGCGGGATTCGCCAAGGCCGCCCGTGCGGCCGGCATCGACTACCCCGCCCTGGCCACCCGGCTGGTCGAGATCGCGCTAGAGAGAGCCCATGCCCATGGACATCCGACCGCTCGAAGGAAAGGACCGGGAGCCGCTCGCCTCCCTGATCCGTCGAATCGAAACGTTCTCGCAGGAAGAAGTGGGGGTCGCGATCGAGCTCGTCGATCTCGCGCTTCAGCCGAATAACCCCGACTACAAGATTCTCGTCGCGGACCGGGACGGCACGCTGGTGGGGTACATCTGCTACGGCCCCACGCCGATGACGGAGGGGACGTACGACCTGTACTGGATCGCTTCGGACCCGGCGGTGCGCGGACAGGGCGTGGGCGCCTCGCTGATCTCCGGCATGGAAGCGGACCTGCGGCGCATCCAGGCCCGCATCATCCGCGTGGAGACGAGCGCCACCGAGGCCTATGGCCCCACCCGCGGCTTCTACGCCTCCATGAAGTACACGGAGGAGGCGCGCATCCGCGACTTCTACAAGGCCGGCGACGACCTCATCATCCTCACCAAGCGGGTCTGACGACGTAGCCGACCCCGCGCCGGAGCACAGCGAGCGATGCGACTTCCCAGAAGAGTCCTCCTTCCCGTGGGCGCCGCGCTGCTGAGCCTGGCGCTCGTGCAGTGCAAGAAGCAGGAGCCCGCGCCCCAGGCGGCCCCGGTCCAGGCCCGGACCCAGCCGGCCCAGGAGCAGCAGGCCCAGCAGGCGCAGGCTCCGGCCACGGTATCCGACGTGCTCAAGGCCCCCCGCCCCCAGGGCGGCGAGTACATGGGGCTGTACCTGGTGGACAAGAAGGTGGGCTACGTCTTCAACGACCTGGCCCCCGTCCCGGGCCGCGGCGACCGGGTGCGCAGCATCAACGAGCTGCACTTCAAGGCGCAGGTGGGCGCCCGGCTCTCCGAGCGCATCCACCGGGAGGAACGCGTCTACGAGTCGCGGCCCGGCGGCAAGCTGGTGGCCTTCACCATCGAGCAGCGGGGAGATGGCGGCAACCAGACGCTGGTGGGCACGGTGACGCCCGGCGGAATGAGCGTGGTGCGCAAGCGCCCGGGCATGCCGGACGAGACGGTGAACCTGCCGCCCACCTCGGAGGTGGTGGAAGACGCCGATCAGGTGCGCGTGGCGATCCTGCGCCAGGCGAACGTGAGCGGCAATGCGCTGGATGGGACGGACCTCGGCACCCACCCGGTGAGCACCACGGTGCACCCGGCGGAGGAGCGGCTCATCAGCGGCATCAAGGTGAAGGTGGGCAAGGCCGTCAGCGTGTCGGAGAAGGAGAAGGTGCCCGTCACGGCGTATGTGGCCGAGGACGGCCGGCTGCTGGAGCTGGAGTACGGCCAGACGATGAAGGCCCGCGCCGAGCCCGAGGAGGTGGCCAGGCGGCTGGACATGGTGGAGGTGTTCGGCCTCACGCGCGTGGTGCTGCCCAGGGCGCTGCCACCCGAGGCCCAGGCCATCCCCGGACAGGTGAAGCTGGTGATGGAGAACCTGCCGGAGAAGTTCCAGCGCGACACCTACCGCCAGAAGTACCAGGCGCAGCCGGACGGGCGCGTGCTGGTGACGATGTCAGCGCAGCCGCCTGATCCGAAGAAGCTCGCCCCCAGGCCGCTCAAGGACCCCGACGGCGGCGAGAACCTCAAGAGCTCCATCATCGTCGAGAGCGACAGCACGCAGATCCGCGAGCTGGCCTCGCAGCTGGTGGGGACCGAGAAGGACGCCTACACGGCCGCCCAGAAGATTGTCGGCTGGGTGGCCACCCACCTGAAGAAGGACTACGGGGCGAGCGCGGACCGGGCCACTGACGTGCTGCGTCAACGCAAGGGGGACTGCACCGAGCACTCGCTGCTGACGGTGTCCCTGCTGCGCGCCTCGGGCATCCCCGCCCGGCGCGTGGACGGCGTCATCTACATGGTGAACCAGGACGGGGTGCCCGCCCTCTACTGGCACGAGTGGGTGGAGGCCTTCGTGGGCGAGTGGACCCAGATGGACCCCACCTTCAACCAGATGGTCGCGGATGCCACCCACTTCGGGGTGGGCCAGGAAGGAAACGCGGAAATCACCCCGCTCATTGGGACGCTAAAGGTCGTCGAGGTGAGGTAGGGCGTGGCCCGGGGGGACCCCCCCCTTGGCAACACGTTGGTGAGTCGACTAAGGAGCCCCCTGCCTTTGTGGCAATTGTAACGGGGGTTTCATGTACAAGTTGACTCAGAAGTTCCTGGCGGTCTCGCTTCTCGCCCTCGCGGGCTGTGAGTACGAGGCCAACAGTGGCCGGCTCGTGGGCTTCATCGTGGACGGCCAGACCGGTCAGCGGTTGAACTTCTTCAAGGAGAACGGCGAGAAGGGCAACCTGGGCGACGACGGCGACAGCACCAGCCAGGTGTACGCGGTCATCGACGGTGAGTTCCGCCGGGCCAAGCCGTGCGGCCGTGGTGATCTGAACGACAAGAACGCCATCGAGGCGGATGGTTGCTTCCAGATCGACAACATCCCGGAGGGGATGACGATCCCCATCTTCGCGCAGGCCCCGGGTTACGAGCGCTTCGTGGGTGAGTACACCTACGATCTGATCGACCTGGATCAGGAGCACGCGCAGGAGGTGGGCAACATCCGGCTGTTCCCCAAGGGCTTCTCGGTGGACTACCGGCTCAACGTGAGCTTCAACAACCAGCCGGTGCCCAACGCGCAGATCTTCTGCCAGTACACGCCGACGGCCGGCAACACGCTGCAGGTGTCGGGCAACTTCCTGGAGCCGGTCACCACTGGGACCACCACCGTCACCGCCACCACCAATGGTGATGGCGTGGCGTCCATCCCGGGCTCGTCGCTCGTCAATGGCGCGAACTACCGCTGCGAGGCGGTGATGGCGCAGTCCATGGACGGGTTGACCCTGTCGGGACAGGGCACCTTCACGGCCGGCGTGAGCCAGGCCGAGCAGCGCCTGGTGATGGGCAGCATCGGCTCGACCGACACCCTGCTCTACGCGTTGCGCTCCAACGCGGACGACACCACCAGGCTGCAGGGCGCGGACGGCAAGCTGACCATCACCTTCAACCGTCCGGTGGAGATCGTCATGGGCACGGCGGACTGCCAGTACGCCGCGGCGTCCATTCTCTACCCGGACGCCGACGGTGTCACGGGCGCCATCTACCCGACGCCCGCGGGCTCCACCACCAACGGCGTGTCGGAGTCCGTCACCACGGAAATCTCCTCCGACGGGCTCACGCTGACGCTGGGCTTCAAGGCGGAGCGGCCGTTCGATCCGGATGATCGCGGCACCTACGTCTACTTCAGCGGCATCATCGTGCGCCCGCGTGGCTCCACCTCGTCCAACGAGATCCGCGCCATCGGCGGCGTGGGCGCGTGCCCGGCCGTCGCCGGCTACACCGTGGGCGACTTGTACAACCTGCGCACGGGTGGCTCCGACCAGAACAGCAACATCCAGCTCTTCTGATCCTCGGATGATGAGCCCGGAGCGAGCGGAAACAACCGCTCGGTCCGGGTGAGGAGCGGGAGCTCATGGCCACACAGGGCCATGAGCTCCGCTCGTGAGGTGCCCTGGAATCAGGCTCCCGCCGGAACCAGGGCCAGTTGTCTCGCGAACTCGCCCGGCTCCTTCATGGGTGGCTCGCAAGCGAAGTGGCGGCAGAGGTACGCGGCGCCCTGGCCGCCCACCGGCTCGCGGCCCTCGAAGGTCTCCCGCATCGACGGTGGTACTGGCGCTCCCGGCTCCTTCCACGCGAAGGCGAAGGTCGGAGCGTAGGCCGCCCGGGTCACCGACAGCAGCGGCTCCACCACCTCCCGGCTCCCGGAGAAGGTGACGCTCGGCGCTCCCTCCACCAGCGCGTCCGCGGCCAGCCCCAGGTGCCCGTAGCCCATCGGGTTCTGCCGCAATTGCTCGCGCATGCGCGAGACGTAGCGCTCGGCCAGCTCCAGGTACTGCTTGTTGCCCGTCAGCGCCGCCAGCGCCACCTGCGCCTCCGTCAACGTCGACGCCCCCGAGGGGAATGCGTTGTCGAACGTCGCATAGGTCGCCACCACCAGGTCCTGTTGCTCCTTCGGCGCCGTCAGGTACGCCCGCTTCTCCGCATCCCAGAAGCGCGCTTCCGCCGCCTTCACCAGCGCCTCCGCCGCCTCCAGGTACTTCGGCTCGAAGGTGGCCTGGTACAGCGCCGTCAGTCCCGAGGCCAGGTCACCGTAGTCCTCCAGGAACCCCGGGATGCGCGCCTGTCCCTCCTGGTACGAGCGCAGCAAGCGCTGCCCGTCCCACAGCTCCTTCAGCAGGAAGTCCGCCGACCGCCGCGCCAGACCCACCCAGTCCGCCCGCCCGAAGACCCGTCCCGCGAAGGCCAGGCCTCGAATCATCAGCCCGTTCCACCCCGCGAGGATCTTGTCGTCCCGCCCCGGCTTCACCCGCTTCTCCCGCGCCTCGAAGAGCTTCCGCCGGGCCTCTCCGAGCCGCGCCTCCACCTCCTCCACCGGAAGCTGGAAGTCCGTGGCCAGCGCCGCCACGGGCACCACCGCCTCCAGCACCGTGGCCCCGTGCTCGAAGTTGCCTCCCGGGGTGAGCCGGAAGTGGCGCAGCGCCAGCTCGGCCAGCTCCGGCGCCAGCACCTCCCTCACCTGCTCGGGCTTCCAGACGAAGAACTTCCCTTCCTCGCCCTCGCTGTCCGCGTCCTGCGTGGCGTAGAAGCCGCCGCGCGCGTCCGTCATCTCGCGCCGCACGTACTCCGCCGTCTCCTCCACCACCTTGCGCCACAGCGGCCTCGGCTCCACCTGGTACGCCTCCGTGTACAGGTGCAGCAGCTGCGCGTTGTCGTACAGCATCTTCTCGAAGTGCGGCACCGTCCACCGCTCGTCCACCGAGTAGCGGTGGAACCCGCCCCCGAGCTGGTCGTAGATGCCGCCCAGCGCCATCCGCTCCAGCGTCAGCAGCACCGCCTTCTTCAGCGCCTCGTTGCCACTGTTGCGCCGCCAGGCCCGGAGCAGCAGCGCCACGTTCATCGGGTTGGGGAACTTGGGCGCTCCACCGAAGCCCCCGTTCACCCCGTCCACCCGGCGCAGCATGGACTCGCCCATGGCCACGATGTCCTCCCCCTTCAGCGCCCCCGCCACCGCGTCCAGGCCGTAGCCGGCCAGCTCGCCCAGGCCCTCGCGGAACTCCTCCGACTGCCGCAGCACCTCCTCGCGCTTCGCCGTCCACGCGGTGTGCAGCGCCTCCAGCACCCTCGGGAAGCCCGGCCTCCCGTACTTGTCCCCCGGCGGGAAGTACGTGCCCCCGTAGAAGGGCAGCAGGTCCGGCGTCAGGAACACCGTCAGCGGCCACCCACCGCCCTGCCCCATCAGCTGCACCACGCCCTGGTAGATTTGATCCACGTCCGGCCGCTCCTCGCGGTCCACCTTCACGTTGATGAACCACTCGTTCATCAACCCGGCGATGGTGGGGTCCTCGAAGGACTCGTGCGCCATGACGTGGCACCAGTGGCAGGCCGAGTAGCCCACCGACAGCAGGATGGGCTTGTTCTCCGCCCGGGCCCGCGCGAAGGCCTCGTCCCCCCACGGGTACCAATCCACCGGATTCGACGCATGCTGGCGGAGGTAGGGCGACGGCTCTCGCGCGAGGCGGTTGTTCGCACCGGAAGGCGGAGTCTGGGCCACGGAATGCTCCTGACGAAGGGGAAGGGCGCACTTTGATAAGGGGCACACCCGGCGCGGGCAAGCTCCTCGGAGCGTGCGTGTTCCCCGGCACCCTTCCGAGTGTTCAGGGACGGGTGGAAAAGGGGCTGGGCAAATGCCTCGGGTTGCGCTTTGTCCTGGGTCGTGGCCGAGCCCCTCCCCACCCGAGCCCCCTCCCCCGTGACGCTCAGCCTCGTGGTGCTGGCGGTGAGCGCCGGGGTGCGGCTCGCGCTCGCCTTCGGCACGGACATCTACTTCGACGAGGCCTACTACTGGCAGTGGGCCCAGCACCTCGACTGGGGCTACTACGACCACCCGCCCCTGGTGGCCTGGCTCATCGCCGCGCTCGGCATCCGGCTCACGGCCCTGCTGTGCGGCGCGGGCACGGTGGCCGCCGTGTGGGGGCTCGCCCGGGACGTGTACGGAAACCGGGAGGCCGCCTGGCGCGCGGCCGCACTGTGGAGCGTGGTGCCCGCGGGCATGCTCGCCGGAGTCTGGAGCACCCCCGACACGCCCCTGCTGCTCTGCTGGGTGCTCGCGCTGTGGGCGCTGTACCGCGAGCGGTGGGTGCTGGCGGGGCTCGCCTGTGGGCTGGCCCTGCTGTCCAAGTACCCGGGCGTCCTGCTCGCCGCGGCCTTCGTCGCCGCCTGCGTGCGCGCGCGCCGTCTGCCCTCCGGAGCGTGGCTCACCGCGCTCCTCGGGGTGCTGCTCTTCCTGCCCGTCGTGCTGTGGAACGCGCGGCATGAGTGGGTGGGCTTCGCCTTCCAGCTCAAGCACGGCCTCGGCGGCACCGGGGGCTGGCGCACCTTCGGGGAGTTCCTCGCCGGCCAGCTCGCGCTCGGCGGCCCCGTGCTGTTCCCGTTGACGGTGGTGTACGTCCTCCGAGGCCCGAGGGAGCAGTTCCTCCTGCGCGCGGCGGCGGCGGCTCCCCTGCTCCTCTTCGGCTACGCGTCCATCCGCACCCGGGGCGAGGCGAACTGGCCCGCCGCCGCGTACCTCTCCGCGTGCGTGGGGCTCGCCGGCATGCGCCCCGGGTGGTTCCGCGCCGCGGCCCTCGTCAACCTCGCCGGGGTGCTCACGGTGGGCTCCCACCTGCTCTTCCCCCTGCTGCGCTTCGAGCGCGACGTTCCCCTGGCCCGCACCCACGGCTGGTCCGTGCTGTCCCAGCTCGCCGAGCCCTCGCGGCTCTTCCCCGGGCTCGAGCGCGAGGACGTGGCCGGCGTGTACTCCCCCAGCTATCAGCTCGCCTCCGAGGTGGCCTGGTACACCCGGCTGCCCACGAGCACCGCGGGGGGCGCCCGCTACAGCCAGTATGACCTCTGGCCCAGGCCCGTGGCGGCGCCCGGCCAGGACGCGCTGTGGCTCACCGAGGACAAGCCGCCCCCCGAGGAGCTGACCGCGCGCTTCACCTCGGTGGAGGGCCCGGTGGAGCTGCCCGCCGACTTCCAGGGGCGCCGCGTGCACACCTTCTCCGTCTGGCGGCTGCGCGACGCGAAGCCCTGAGTGGCTCCGAGGCCCGGCCCGGACGGCCGCTCCGCCGCATCCGCTATGCTGCGTGCTCCTTCCCCGCTGTTCAGTGGAGCTCGCAATGCAGCGCAGCCGACTCGCCGTCCTGCTGTTCCTGCCGTTGGCCTTCGCCACCGGATGTCCCAATCCCCCGTGCAATGGCACTTCTTGTGACGGCGTCGATGCCGGGCTGGACGCCGGAACAGATGCTGGAACAGACGCCGGAACGGACGCGGGCGTCGTCGACACGGGGGACTTCGAGGACAACGGCCCCTACGCCGGCTGCCACTTCATCCAAGGCACCACGGGCACGCAGTGCGGGGAGCTCCCCAGCTTCGACCTGTCCGGGTGCCCGCGCACCACGCTCGGCGGCGCCGGCCAGGAAGGCACCTTCACCACCCACCTCCGCGCCGACCTGAGCGACGGCGGCGTGCGCTACTCCGTCCAGAGCCACTCGCTGCGCGATGACGGCGGCGTCCAGACCTTCAACAGCTGGGCCACGACCAGCCCCACCATGAGCCTCAACAAGCAGTTCGCGAATGACACCTGGTTCGTGTCGCGGCTCACCACGAGCAGGCTCGCGGACGGCGGCACGAGCAACTTCACGTGGAGCTACGCCGGCTGCTCGGCCCAGGACGCCAACCACGTCACCGGGTGCTACGCCACGTGCCGCAACGGGCAGTCCCTGGAGGTGGGCACCTTCAAGACCGCCCGCATCGTGCCCGCGCGCGGCGAGAGCGAGGCCAACGGGCTCACGCTCGTCTCCGAGTCGCCCGTCGTCTACCCGTACGACCCGGACTACACGTTCGGCATGCCGGTGGACATCTATGTGACGAAAAGCCACGCGTATGTCGTGTCCGTCGAGAACGCCTACCTGGGCTGGGGCGGCCTGACGGTCTTCGACGTGAGCGACCCCGCCAACCCGCGGATCGTCAATCAGATCTCCGCCGAGAACGGTTACTGGAACGGCGTCTGGGCCAAGGGAGACGCCCTGTACGTGGCCAGCGGCAAGCACGGCGTCATCACCTTCGACATCTCCGACCCCGCCAACCCCGTCCACACCCCCGTGCAGGTCCAGGAGGCAGTGAACGCCCACACCGTCTTCGTCGAGGGCAACCACCTCTATGCCATGGGAGCTCCGACGCGCATCTATGACATCTCCGACCCGCTCGCGCCCCGGCTGCTCGGCCGCTACGTGCCGCCCGGCTCCGAGTCCTACCCGTACGCCTACGTGCACGATGCCTTCGTCTACCAGGGCCGGATGTACAGCTACTACTGGTCCTACGGCATGCAGATCAGCGACGTCTCCCGGCTGAGCGACGAGCAGGGCCCCGTGCCGCTCGGCGCCTACCGCTATGCCATCAACAGCGATGGCAGCCCGATGCGCAGCTACTCCACCAGCCACGCGGGCGCCGTGGGCACCTACGTGGACCGGCTCATCGCCTTCGAGGGCGGCGAGGACTGGGGCGCCCACCTGCGCGTGCTCGATGTGACCGACCCCAAGCAGGTGAAGCTGCTCTCCCGCTACCGGCTGCGCGAGGAGGCCTCCATCCACAACATGATCCTCGATGAGGCCCGCAAGCGGCTCTACATCGCCTACTACCACGAGGGTGTCCGCGTCCTCGATGTCGCCAACCCCACCCAGCCTCGGGAGATCGCCTACTACAACAACTTCCGCTCCGAGGACCGGCTGCGCGGCCTGGGCTTCTACGAAGGCGCCATCGGCATCCGCGTCCCCAAGGTGCCGGATGTCACCGACGTCAACGCGGGGCTGATCTACGTCGTCGATACCTCCCGCGGCCTGCTCATCCTGCGCGAGACGAAGTGAGGAACCCGGGCTCGGGGTGAGCGGCCGGGCAGACCCTCACCCCGGCTCTCCCCCAGAGGGAGAGGGAGCGTTGAATGGTTCCGTACCCGGGGGCTTCCTCCTAGAGTGAGCCCGCTCCCATGAACCTGCTCCTCGTCGCCGTCGGGTTGTCCAAGGTGGTCTTCGGTGGGCTGGTCGCCGCGCTCGGCATCTGGCTCGCCTTCCGCGGCCTCAACCGGCTGCTCGGCACGGATCCCACCGTGGACCTGAGCCAGGGCAATGCCGCCGCCGGAATCGTCCACGCCGCCAGCCTGCTCGCCCTCGGGGTGTTGGTGCACAACGCCGTCAGCGCCACCTTCGACGCCGTGGACCTCACCTTCCGCGGCTCCTCCATCGAGCCCTCGGCCCTGGGACGGCTCCTCTTCTTCGCCCTCACGCACGTGGGCGTCGCCCTCCTGGTGGGCACCGGCGTGCTCGCCCTGGGCGTGCTCCTCTTCGACAGAATCACCCCCGGCGTCGACGAGCTCGCCGAGGTGCGCCGCGGCAACGTGGCGCTCGCGCTCGTCCTGGCCGCCATCCTCCTCGTGCTCGCCTGGCTCACCGCGCCGGGCCTCCAGGCCACCCTCAACGGCCTCATCCCCTTCCCCGACCTCCCCCCCTCCACCTTCCAGTCTCCCTCCTGACCCGCCGTGGCCGACCCGCCGTCCAGCCCGCGGAAGACGCTCCTCCAGCTCTTCCTCCTCCTCCTGTTCACCTCGAGCTGCAGCTTCCTCGGGCTGCACTGGTTCTTCACGCGCGGAGTCAGCTCCCACTCCCCGGCCCCGGGCACGGCCGAGCCTCCCGAGCTTCCCGGCACCCGGGGCACCCACCTCGGCATGGCGCTCGTGCCCGGCTCCACCCCGCTGAGCCAGGCCCGCACCTATGAGTGGCGCGCCGAATCGCTCCTCCCGCCCGAGTACCGGCTGGGCTACGGCCTCGGGGAGTCGCTCGCGAGCTCGCTGGAGAAACAACACCGGGCCTACGGACACAAGCTGCGCTTCCGCCCGCTGAGCCGCGCCCGATTCACCTACCAGGCCCCGCCCGGGTGCCACCAGGACATGCGCTGCATCTACGCCGAGCTCATGCGCAGCAACGCCGAGCCCGTGCACGCGCTGGGCACCCGCTTCATCGAGCACATCCGCGAGCGGCGGTTGAATCCGCTGGAGGCCGCCGAGCTCATCATCAGCTTCGTCCAGCGCATCCACTACACGGAGCCCCAGGGCGAGCCCTTCGGCGTGCTGCCACCCGCGCTCGTCGCCGCGCGGGACGAGGGCGACTGTGACTCCAAGGCCGTGCTCGCGGTGATGCTGTTGAGGCAAGCGGGCATCGACGCGGCCATCCTCTACTCGGACCCACTCGCCCACGCCGCCGTGGGCGTGGCCCTGCCCGTGCGCGGCCCTCCCATCCGCCTCGGCGACCGGGTGTACCGCTACGCGGAGCTCACCACCGAGGGATGGCCTCTCGGAATGATTCCGCCCCAGCACGACAAGCCCCACCTGTGGAAGGTTCTGCCCATGCCGGAACTGCCCGGGGAGACGGGCTCATCCGTCAACGAGGTGGACACTCCCGTGTCCGGAGGCGTGGAGTAGTCGAAGCGGCATCTGGCCCGAAGGGTGGGTTCCCCGAGCACGCCGGGGGACGAAGCTTCACTGCCCAACCCCGAGGCGCCCCCCCGCCGAGCCCTTCTTCAACCGCCGTACTTCTTCACTCGCATTGGCTCCCTCCCGTGCATCCCGTTCGACACTCGGGCCGCACCGGAGTGCGTGGTGGGCACCCCTTACCGGAGGTCGCCATGCCGTCCATCTCCCGCTGCCTCATCCTGTCATTGCTCGGCCTGTGGGCCCTCCCCGCCTGCCTCGCGCTGCCTCCCGAGCAGGACGGCGAAACCACCCTCGAGGCACCCGCTCCCGAGCCGCTGCATGCGGCCCAGGCCCTCAATGGCGAGTCCGCCACCACGAGCTGCCTCGCCAGGCCCCTGCTCACCGCCCTTGGCAAGAGCCGCGTGCTCGTCGGGGGGAAGATGAGCGATGACATCGCCGCGCAGGCGCCGTTCGACGTCCGCTACATCTACCTCGCCGGCGGGCTGTTCGACTCGGCGGAGCCCTGCGGCTCGTGTCTGAGCTGCAGCGCCCAGGCACGCTCCTGCTCCCACGCGAGCGGCGGTTGCGCCTGGTGGGGCTGCTGGCAGTGGGACCAGCAGGCCCCGGGACAGTACCTGCGTGACTTCCTCCAGGCCGCCGCCGTCCGCAGGCAGATTCCGATGATCACCTATTACGAGCTCCTCCACACCAGCGGCGTCGTGGATGGAACCGCCGAGGTGCTGCGGGTGGTGGATGTCTCCCTCATGCGGCGCTACTTCAATGACTGGCGTTTCGTGCTGAAGCAGATTGGAAGCACCACCGCCCTGCTCCACCTGGAGCCGGATTTCTGGGCCTATGCGCAGTTCCTCGCCCTGGATCCGCGCCTGCTGCCCGCGGCCGTCGCCTCGGCCAATCCCACCGACTGCGGACATCTGCCGAACTCGGTGGCTGGCATGGGGCGCTGCCTCATCTCCATGGCTCGCAAGTACGCGCCCAACGCCAAGGTGGGCCTGCATGCCTCGGCGTGGGCCACGAAGCTCGACGCCCACCTCAACACCAACCCACTGCTCGATGTGACAGTGGAGGCCCGGAAGGTGGCCGACTTCCTGAGTCTGTGCGGCGCCGCTGAGGGGGACTTCATCGCCGTGGAGGCCAGCGACCGCGATGCCCAGTGGTACGAGGTGACCACCGGCACCCACCGCTGGTGGGACCCGAGCAACTTCAACTACCCCAGCTTCCGCCAGGCCTTCTCCTGGTCCAAGGCCCTCTCCGAGCGCCTCGGAAAGCCTCACCTCTGGTGGCAGCTCCCCGTGGGCAACATGTCCATGCCCGGAACCTGGGAACGGTGGCGCGACAACCGGCTGGATTACTTCTTCGACCACCCGGACCAGGTCGCCGCCGCCCATGGGTTCGGCATGGTCTTCGGCGCCGGGATGGAGGGACAGACCAATCCCTCCACGGATGGTGGTCATTTCCTGCGCCGCTCGAAGGCCTATTTCTCCGGTGGCGGGCAGCCCTCTTGCCCCTCCGGGCTGAGTGAGGCGCGGTAGGGGCACGGGTTCAAGTCCCGTACTCCTCGCCAATAGAAGGGCCCGGAATCGCGAGTCGGTTCCGGGGACAGTGGTTCCCTTGTCTCAGGTCCAATCCGCAAGGCCCCGGTCTTCATCGAGGACCCCCCCGGCATGGGGTGGAGCTTGTCCTCGACAGCGGGTGGGCACGGTAGCAACACTGCTGACATGTTCACGCCCACGACGAGAGCGCCCGTGGTGCCCCCAGCACGTCCTTGGGCGTCTTGCCCGCACGGCCCATGCTGAAGCGGTAGCCGATGAGCCACTGGCCCTGTTCATTCTGGGTGAGGAATGTCCACAGGTAACCCAGACGCGTCTTCTTCACGTCCAACACGCGCAAGGGCGTCTCGTCAGCCCACACCACCTCGGCACGGGCAATGTGTTGCAACAGGCGCACGGAGACGGGCGAGAGCACCTCGGCCGCCAGGTGGAACAGGTCCGTCAACGTGCTGCGACTCATGGGCACGCCGCCGCGCTCCAGCCGCTGCGCCAGCCGGTGCAAGGGCATGGAGTCGGCGCACTTGGAGCCCACCACGTGGGCAATGAAACCCGGCCCGTACTCGCCCCTGTCCACCACCTTCGGCGGTGCTGGCGCTGTCACCACGCCCTTGCCGCACGCGCACGCCAGCGTCTCTTGCACGTGTACCTGCCGCTCGAGGCGCGCCGGAATGTACTCGTACACCACCGTGGTGCGTCCCTGCCCCAGCGCCTTCAACTCGTCGCTTCCGCACTCGGGGCAAATGCGCTCGGCCTCGGGGATGGGGTGGTGTACCCTGCCGGGTGGGAGCCTCGGCCCGGCGCGCTGCTCGCTCCCGACGCTTGTTCAGGGCCTGCTGTCGGCGTGCCTCGGTGTCTTCACGGGCCTGCTCGCGCCGCAGCAACTGCTCGACTCCCGGCAGCCGCTCGGCCTTCCTGCCGAAGACGTGCCGCTCCAGGGCGGCCGTCTTGGCCTCCAGCGTCGTCAGCCGCTCGCGCAGCTCCTCGGCCTCCTCGCGCCAGGGGCAGAAATGGTCCAAGGGGAGCTGGCGAGCCATGCCCCCGCCAACACCCTACTGGGGCGGTAACTTCTCCGAGGCGACTTCTCCGGAAGGCTGGCTGGCAGGAGTCCAGTCTCGCGGGCGCTCCACGCGCGCCACATCAATGCCATCCAGCAGCATGGTCAACTGCGTGGCGTCCAGTTGCACGGCCTGGGCGTCAGCATCCACTCGCGGCAGCCGGAAGCGGCCTGTCTCCAGGCGCTTGTAGTAGAGGACGAAGCCGCCGCGGCTGAAGGTGGGAATCTTCACCCTGTCGCCCTTGCGGCTGACGAAGACGAAGAGATGCCCCGAGTACACGTCCTCGCCCCAGGCGGTGCGCACCAGGGCCATGAGTCCGTCCCGTGCCCACCGCGAAACGCACGCGCTCTCCGCTCGCGGTGTGCACCTCCAGGCTGTCGCTCCCGCGCTCCACCGGGGCCGCCGTCACCTGCACCGGCAGCAGCCGCACCGGCTGGGCCACTGGCGCTCCCTCCTTCCTCCTGCGCCGGTACACCCACGACTGCAACGTGCTCAGCGTCATGCCCCGACGCTCCGCGAACTCCCTCTGCGTCAGCCCACTCGCCTCGTACTCCTCGGCGACCCGAACCCACTCCGGCTTCTCACTGCGCTTGGTCATGGCCGGCAGGGTCCGCCGCCACCTTCACCCTGGCCAAGCCCCGCAGCACGTCATTGGCCGGACGGATACCCACCTACGACGACTTGGAGACCATCCCCTCCAACTGCGTGGGGGAACTCGTCGATGGCGAGCTGTACGTGAGCCCCCACCCGGCCTTGCCCCAAGTCCGGGCCGCGACTCGACTCGGAACGTGGCTATTAGAGCGTGCGAAGCTTGTAGCCCCACTCTCCATTGCACATGCTCGTGGAGACCCGCGTGCCCAGCGCCCACCCGGTGGGAACCGGCGAGCTGGCGCAGACGACGAGACCCGTGGCGGGAAGTTGTAGTCTGCGTCCAAAGTAGGCAGGGTTGCCAATGCCACCGGCGGTGCAGTTCGACGTGCTGAGAATCTGCGTGACGACCCAGCCGCTCGGAACCACGTAATCGGGGACGCTGCACATAACGATGCCAGCGTTGGGTTGATACAGCGTGTAGCCAAAGTAGGCGGGGTTGCCGATGCCGCCAGCGGTGCAGCTCGAGGGGCTGGAGATCCGGGTCACGACCCAACCCGTTGGCACCGGGGTGAGCTTGCACATGACGACGCCGTCATAAGGCGCGGTGATCGTGTAGGCGAAGTAGGGGCTGCATGTACTGGAGGATCGGATGAGCGTGATGACATGGTCTGCCGGCACCTGAGAGAGCCCGCAGGCGACCAGGGATGCCAGGGGCTGGCTCTCGAGCGGTGAGCGGTACCGGGCGACAGGGCTGGCTGCTCCGATTCCGGCGTAGAGCGCGGCGAGCAGTGGGAGCATGACGAAGTGTCTGCGAGCCTGCATGACGGGTCCTTTCATTCAGTGTGCGCCCTGGAGAGGGCAGAGGCCACTGAATTTCACGGATAGTGTGGTCCTGTCCACGGTCCTGAGGGCTCATGGCAGTGGGCGATGAAGGCCATGGAGGCTGGGTCATCCTGGATGAGCCCGAGCTGCACCTGGGGGACGACCGCGATTTCACGGTAGCTACAGTGTCTACGGTTGGATGGACTGTGGCTCACGCGGCTTCCGCGAACGCGCCGACACCGGCGCGTAGCACTTGCCTTGGTATTCAGCATCGTCCTCGTAACAGGGCGGGCGCTTTTCGAGTGTCTTCCAACAGCCGCCGTTGATCTCCACCTCCCCCTTTTTCGGCAGGTACGGCGATGGAGCATAGGCGGCATGGGAGCCCTGTTGTGGGAGAGCGCCGGGGCAGATGGTCGTCCAGGAGGGCCGCGCGACACGCATGGGACGGTGCAGGAGGGCCCTCCCCTGCGCAGGCGACCGCTCGCCAGGAGAAGGGCCGCGCGCAGGCCATCATTCAAATCCAAATATGCAACACAGTTGCAACATCCACCCGCCGTGACGTATGTCCTGGCCGCGCGTGGCGACCCCCGCCCGCGCCGCTCATCACCCAGTGCCCGGACACGCGATGCACCTACGAACTCTCCCTCTGGCCCTCCTGGCCGCGACGGCCATCCTCCTGGGAGGCTGCGGCTCCTCCGACGGCACCGAGCCTCCCGAATGCGGTGGCAACGGACACCTGCACGGCGACCACTGCCACTGCGACGACGGCTACACCGAGCAGGGGGGCACGTGCGTTCCCTCCGAGGAGCCCGTGGTCGAGTGCGGCGGCCATGGGCACCTTGACGGCGACCATTGCCATTGCGACGCGGGCTACACCGAGCAGGACGGCACCTGCGTACCCGCCGAGGAGCCCACGCCCGACTGCGGTGAGCATGGCCACGCCCACGGCGACCACTGCCACTGCGACGACGGCTACGTCGAGCAGGACGGCACTTGCGTCGCCAGGCCGCCGCCCGGCTCCCCGGAGCTGCCCACGTATACGCTGGTTCCCATCGGCTACCCCGCCGGCACCGGCGGCTATGCCCAAGCGCTGAATGACGAGGGGGCGGTGGTGGGCAACGTGCGCTCGGCCGTGGCGGGTGGGACGCCGCCGCCGCTCATCGCCTACCACTGGAGCGGCGGCACCCTCACCGAACTGGGCACGCTGCCCGGCAGCAACGCCTTCAGTCGCGCCTACGGCATCAACGCCCATGGCGTGGTGGTGGGAGAGAGCGACAACAACGTGCCCCGGGCCTTCCGCTGGGAGGCCGGCGTGCTGACCGAGCTGGGCACGCTGGGAGGCACCTCCTCGGTGGCCACCGACATCAACGACAGCGGCGTCATCGTGGGCGGTGCGTCCACGGGCACCTCCAGCCGGGCGTTCCGCTGGGAGAACGGGACGATGACAGACCTGGGCTCACTGGATGGCCTGGACACCACGCTGGCCCGCGCGTGGGCCATCAATGCCCACGGCGAGGTGGCGGGCTACAGCAAGAACGCGCAGGGCGTGACGCGGGCCACGCTGTGGACTCGCGAGGGCATCCGAGTGAATCTGGGAGCGCTGGACGTCACGCGCGCCAGCCAGGCGTATGACGTGAACGACGCGGGCACCGTGGTGGGCTCCGCCGTCGTGGGCGCCACCTCCGGGGGCTCCCCCATCTACAACGCGTTCATCTGGAGCGACGGCACCATCCGGAGCCTGGGCACCCTGCCTGGCCTCCCCGTCGCCGTCCACAGCGAGGCCAAGGGCATCAACTCGGAAGGCTGGGTCGTGGGCTACGTGGGCCAGTTCTACGGCAATACCACCCTGGGCACCGCCGCCGCCGTCGTGTGGCTCGGCGAGCGGATTCACGACCTCAACAGCGTGCTCCCTCCCAACAGCGGGTGGACGCTGCTGAGCGCCGAGGACATCAACACCCGCGGAGACATCACGGGAGTGGGCCGCTTCAACGGCACGCTTACAGCCTACAAGCTGGTACGCCAGTAAGCGCTCCCCTGGCGAGTCCCGGGGGAAACCCCGGGGCCATCACCGCGGGCCGCACGGGCCCTGGCGTCTTTTCAGCGCGTCTGGGGGAACGCGAGCAGCGCGTCCTGGGGCCGCCTCAACCATGGGCTCACGCGCGGCGCGCGATGAGGAAGTGACACGAGGCATCGAATCGCACCGGCCGGTCTGTTCCCCCCGCGAGCGCCTCGAAGGCCGACAGCACCGACCGCTCGATGACGGCAATCTCCTCGTCGGAGCACGCCGCCAACAGCGAGTTCGAGACGGGGTTCTCACGCATCATGTCCCACATCGCCTGGGGCGTTGGTGCCGTCAGGACCGCGTTGAACACCGAGACCTCCGGGGCCACGAACCCCGCGGCGCGGACCTCCTTCTCGAGCCCCTCCGCCGAGGCAATGTCGAGCCAGCCCGAGCGCGGAAGAGAGGAGCGCACCCGCTCCGGCAAAGCCGACACCACCGGCGCCATCTGGAGGCGCGCCAAGGCGTTATCTTCCGGTCCTCGCCACACCGCCGTCGCCAACAGCCCACCCGGACGCAGCACGCGCGCCGCTTCGCGCCAGCCCGCGTTTCGATCCGGGAAGAGGAAGATGCCGAACGCCGAGAACACGGCGTCGAAACTCGCCGGATCGAACCCGAGCGCCTGCCCGTCCTGGACCTCGGCTCGAGCGATGTCGGGGGCGTCGAGGGCATCAAGGGTCTTCTTCGCGAGTGCCACCATCCCGGGCGAGAAGTCAGTGGCGACGACGCCGCCACACCTGCCTGTCGTGCGTCGCTCCTCGAGACAGTGCAGGACCGCGGCACGCGCGAGCTCGCCCGTCCCACACGCGATCTCGAGGATGCGGGCTTCGGGCGGTAGCCGCCCCGCGACCGAGAGGAACAGCGACTGCGCGATGTATCCAGTGAACGGGGCAGCGAACCGGGCGTACTTCGCGGCGTGCCATCCCCAAACGTCGGATTGCTCGTTGGTCATGAGGGTCATTCTCTCCTTCTCATCTCCGTCAACTCCCGGCGCTGTCCGAGGCCGTCACGTCGAGCCAGGCCGGAAAGGGGTCTCGCAGGCGTTTCCACGCCTTGGGGCCCTTGGCGAACTCCAGGTCCGTCAGGAGCGCGGCATCCAATCTGGCGCGCAGGGCCCTCTCGTCCAGCCCAGCGCCGATGAAGACCAGTTCCTGACGGCGGGCCACGGGCATGGGCTCGGAGATGCCCGTGGACTCGATGAGCAGATAGTCGAAGCGCTTCTTCCGGCCTTGTTCGCACGCCCCGATAGATGCAATTTGATTGCGAATAAATCAAGCACCACGGAACCTCCGGGGCCCCGGCAGGTGCGGGCCGGCATGTGGCACTCGAGAGCCGCCGCACGGTGGCGCTGGCGCCGCGGCTTCATGCGGACCATGCCCTGCTCGAGGCGCTCAGTGGCAGGGCCCGGACCACCCCGGCACGCAGGCGCGTGGCCCGGCTCGTCCACACACGCTTCAAGGGACAGGTGAGCCCCGGACACAAACGCAACTCAGTTGCGATAAACACGAACTCGCGCTATCTCCCCGGGCCCATGGCGAAGACAAGCAAGATCGAGAAGAACGAGCGGCGGAAGGCCCTGGTGCGCAAGTACGCGGAGCGGCGGGCGGCCCTCAAGGAGGCCATCCGCACGGCGGCCACGTTCGAGGAGCGGATGCGGGCCCAGACGGCGCTCGGCAAGCTGCCGCGCGACTCCAATCCCAACCGTGTCACCAACCGGTGCGCACTCACGGGCCGGCCGCGCGGCTACCTGCGGCGCTTTGGCCTGTCGCGCATCGCCTTCCGCGAGAAGGCCCTGGCCGGCCACATCACCGGCGTCACCAAGTCCAGTTGGTAGGAGTTCCGCACATGTCCAAGGTCTGTCAGGTCACCGGAAAACGTCCGCTGGTGGGCAACACCGTCAGCCACGCCAACAACAAGGCGAAGACGCGCTCGCTGCCCAACCTCCAATACCACCGCTTCTGGGTGCCGAGCCTGAAGCGCTTCGTGCGCCTGCGGGTGAGCGCCCACGGCATCCGCATCATCAACAAGCGCGGCATCGAGCGGGTGCTCGAGGAGATGCGCGCGCGGGGCGAGAAGTTCTGAAGCACGCAAGGGCGGGGCCGCGCGGACCCCGCCCTTCACTCAGGCTCCGGACTCGGACGCGCGATCACCTCCGGGGCTCACCAGGCACAAGGCGCGCGGGGGCGCCTCGGCGGTGTCCTCCTCGCTGGCGTCCTCTGGAGCGGCTTCCACGTCGATGAGCTCGGGCGGGGCGTACTCACGCCCACGCTCCCGGCGGCGGGCCGCGCCATACCGCGGCCCGCCGGCAATGCGCCGCTGCCTGCGCATCAGGGTTTGCCCTCGACGAACAGCACGTGCTTGCGCACGCGCGGGTCGTACTTCTTGAGCTGGAGCTTGTCCTGCGACTTCCGCTTGTTCTTCGTCGTCGTGTAGACGTAGCCGGTGCCGGCCGTCGACACGAGCTGGATGATGGTGCGATTACCTTTGGGCATGGGGTCCTCGGGGGATGGGGGCGGGGTGGGGGCTCAGGTGCCCGCGGCGAGGTAGGGCAGCAGGCCGAGCAGACGCGCGCGCTTGACGGCCCGAGCCACCTGCCGCTGCTGCTGTGCCGTCACGCCGGTGATGCGGCGGGGGATGAGCCGCCCGCGCTCGGTGACGAAGAACTTGAGCAGGGTCACGTCCTTGAAATCCACCGTACGGGCCGTACCCAGGGGGTTGGGCTTGCGGCGGCCAAAACCACCGCGGCCCGGGCGGCGCTCGTCCTCGACGCCTCTGGAACGCGCTCCGCCGTCGGTGGACGACCGATTCCGCGAAGTACTCATGTCGGGTGCTCCTGGCGCGCCTCTTCACTTCAGCACGCGTGAGATCCTCGGACATAGATAGCGGACGCCAGAGAAAATGCAACCCAGTTGCATTTAAAACCACCCGCCCCCCGGCCCTTTCCCAAAGGGAAAGGAGGGGGCGCCTGTGCGCTCAGGAGGCGGAGGCGTTCATCCGCTCCCTCACGTAGGCGTCGTATTCCTCCTTCATCGGGAGGGATTCGTCCACCTTCAGCCGTCGGCGCTTCGTGCTCACCTTCCGGCCGCTGCGCGGGTCCTCCCCCTCCTTCTCGTACTGCTCCCAGTAGATGCCCGAACCACGCCTCTGCCAGAGCGGCAGCTCGTTGAAGTTGATGCCTCTCTGGAAGAGGAGCTCGTTCTTGAAGCCCACCGACCTGCCGTGCAGCTCCTTCGACGCCTGCGCCACGCTCCGCCCTTCCTTGCGCAGCGTCCAGTAGCACCAGCCGTGCAACGCACAGCGCGTCGCGTCCGCCTGTCTCCAGCGGAAGTAGTCCACCACCGCGCTCTCGTTCACCCCCATCCACACCCGGCTGTCGAACACCGCCGGCACCCCCGCCACGTGCGTGAAGGTCGCGCTCGCCACACCCGCGGAGATGGACACCAGCTTCTCCACCTCCCGGTCGAACAGCGACCAGTCCGGCCGGAAGAGCACGGAAATCTCATCGCTCTCCGTGTACGCGTAGACGCCCTGCAACTCCTCCAGCAGCGCCGAGGCCGTGCGCACCATCTGCTGGTGCAGCGTCGCGTCGAAGGGCTTCTCGTAACGCGCCTCCGTGAAGCGCGAGAAGCCCCGCCCGTCCACCCGCAGCACGCACCACGCCCCGCTCAGCAGCCTCAGCGAGTGGAAGAACTCGCCCTCCCGCATCCGGGCCTCGAAATCATTCGGACTCATGTCCCTCCCTCCATTCCCTCACGTCGAAGCCTCCCTCCGGGCGGACCCGTACGTGGAACAACACATCGAATCCCTCGGCGGACGAGGGCCACCGCATCTTCCGGTACGTGATGTGGATGGCCTTGTCCGTCACCCGTGCCCGCCCCACCCGCCCCGCGTTGCGCGCCAGACACGTCTCCAGGTCCGACTCGAAGACGTAGCCCACCACCCGCGCACCGTGCGCATGGCCCAGCGCGATGAGCGGCTCCCGGTCCTCCACGAGGGGGTTGGTGTTGTCCACCACCACCGGCTCCCCTCGGGCCAGCGCCTCGGCGATGAGCCTCCGCTGCCGGGCCTCGCGTTTGCGCGCGTTGGGCCACAGGTCCTTGCTCACATGCACGTGCGTGCCCGCGAAGCGCTCCCGGTAGAAGCTGCTCTTTCCCGAGCCCTGCAAGCCGATGAAGAGGACCAGGTCCATGGCGCGTCCCTCCCCGGACGGTGTGCACGCCCGGGCCCTGACGCCGGGGACGGCCCCGCCCCCGGCTTCACGCCGAGGGAATCCTGCTCCGCAACCGGGCCGCTTCCTCCAGCTCTCCCGAGGACTCCAGGATGGCCGCGGCGCGCGCGTAGTTCGTGGCCGCTTCCGTGCGGCGCAGGTGCGACTCGTCCACCTGGGCCGCCGCCAGCAGGAAGGGGACCGCGCGCCGGGTCTCCCCTCCTTCCAACCAGTGCTGGGCAATGACGGCCGGGGCCGCCCGCCTCGACTCCAACCGCTGCGCCAGGCGCCGGTGCAACAGGCCCCCCAGCGCCAGGGGAATGGAGCCCTTCACCGCCTCGAACACCAGGTCATGCGTGAAGTGCTCGCCTCCGAAGATCTGCGCCGCCTCCAGCTCGCGCAGCGGCCCGGCGAAGGACAGGGGACTCACCTCCAGCACCTCCCCGGCCAGCTCCAGGCCGAACTCCATGAGCGCCAGCGCCGCCACCTGCGCCAGCTGCAACGCCAGCGGGGACAGCCGCTCCAGGCGTTGCTGGATGAGCTGGCGCACCCGTCCCGGTGGAGGCAGCCGCTCCGGCCACCCCTGCTCCAGGCTCCCCGACTCCATCAGGTGCTTGAGGGTCTCGGTGATGAAGAGGGGATTTCCCCCCGTGTAGCGCATCATCTCCCGGGTGAGCGACCCCGCCCCGGGCAGCTCCAGACTCTCCAGCAGCTCACCCACCGCATCCGGCGGGAGCGGCTCCAACTGCACGAGCATCGCCAGTCCCGCGACCTCCAACCGCTTCGTCATGGCGAGCACCTCGCCCCCGAAATCGCCGCTGCGGCAGCAGTCGATGATGAGCGGGAAGGTGCCGGCCGAGTGGAAGCGCGCATGGGCGTAGGCCCCCACCTGCAGGCTGGCGGTGTCGGCGAACTGCAAATCATCGGTGATGAGGCTCTCCAGACCCTCGGTGCAGCGGCGGAGCACCTCGCTGTAGGCATCCAGGCAACGCACCCGCTCGCCTTCGTCACGCACGGAGGGAATGCGCTCCCCGGGCGCGGCGAGCTCGGGCATCACCCGCGCCAGCTCCCGGCGAATCCATGGCTCCAGGCCCAGCCGCAGCTCGGGGCGTTCGGCGAAGAGCTCCCGGATGTGCCGCACGAACAAGGAGTAGGGCACCTCCGCGTCACCGGGCCGGGCGGAGAACGTCAGGTAGCGCCCCTTGGAGGCCGCGAAGTCATGTGCCAGCCGTGTCTTGCCCTCGCCCGGCTCGGCCAGCAGCAGCATGAGCTGCCTCGACTGCCACGCCGCCTCCATCCGCGCCCACTCCCGCGCGCGGCCCACCAGCACCGGCGGACGCAGCACGGAGAGCGGCAGCGTCCGTTCCGGCTTCTTCCCCGCGGCACGAGGCATCACCTGTCCGCGCTCCACGTCCCGCGCCAGCGCCAGCGTGTCCGGGTGTGGCACCGCGTCGTACTCCTCGAACAACATCTTGCGGCAGCGCTCGAAGAGGTTGAGCGCCGCCATCCGGTCTCCCTGCAGGTAGTGCAGCCGCATCAACCGCCGGTAGGCATCCTCCGAGAAGGGTGCCAACACCAGCAGCCGCTCGGCGAAGTGCAGCGCCCTGGCCAGGTCTCCCTGCTGCTCGTGGGCCTCCACCTCGGCGATGGCGGCACGGCACCGCAGGGCCTCCAGCTGCTCGCGGGCCTGGAGCAGCCACGTCTCGAAGTCCGGGCAGTCATCGAAGTCCAGCGTGCCCAGCAGCGTGCCCGCCAGCGACAGCGCCTGCGCGTGGCGGCCGGCGAAGACATGGGCCTCCAACTCCACCGCGTCGGTGACCACCCGCTCGGAGAGGGAGACCACGTCCCCACCGAGAACCAGATCCGTCCCGGTGGCCACCCGCAGCCGGCGCAGCAACTGGCGCATGTTGTTGCGCGCCGTGTCCTCGCCGGAGCCGGGCCACAGCATGCCCGCCAGCCTGTACTTGGGAGTGGGCCCCTCCAGCGCCAGCCACGCCATCACCGCGGCCACGCGCCGCTGCAACTCCAGGGGCTCGGCCAGCCCCAGGAGCCGCGCTCCCCCGAGCACTTCCAACCGCCAGTCCGTCACGACTTCCCCCCCCGCCACTCCATGGAGCAGCCGAGCACCCCAGGCGCTCTCGAGGGAGCGTCCTCAGGTCCAGAATCCCGTCGGCTGCCCGAGGAGGGAGGCCCCGGCCTGACCAAACCACCCCTCAGCGGCAGCCGCATGCTGCCTGAAGGTGTAGATGTCACGGAAGCGCCTCTGCAACGACGAGCCATCTTTGAGCGAGCTCGCACCTCCCGCGCGGTAGCAGGTTTCCACTACACCCGAGGCATTCTCCGTCACCCACGCCAGGGTGGCCGACAAGCGCGGTGCCAGGAGCACGGCGGAAGCGGGGTCGTTCACACACGCGGACCAGAACTCCTCCACCGTGGAGTACAGGAGGGCCCGGGCGGCCCGCACGCTCGTGTCCACGCGGCCGAGCTCGAGCTGGAAGACGGGAGACTCGATGAGCGGGACACGCGCGTACATGCGCCGCTTGCCCGTGGTGACGAGCTTCACAAGGTCATCCACCGCGCCCTGCGCGATGCCCAGGGACACCGCCGCCATGTGCAACACGAAGTGCAGCACCGGCGCGACGAAGCCCGGCCCCGGCACGGTGGACGTACCGGCGAAGATGTCGAAGGTGTTCTCCTCGGGGCAGAAGGCGGCCTCCAGCGCGAGGTCATGGCTGCCCGTGCCCCGCAGGCCGAGCGCGTTCCACGCGTCGATGATGCGCACCTCGCGGGCCGGGAGAAGCATGGAGCGCGTCTGGGGTACGCCGGGGACGGGGCCTGGACGGGGCTGGCCGTCCTGCACGATGACGCAGTTGGCGAACAGCCAGTCACAATGCTCGCAGCCGCTGGCGAAGCCCCAGCGTCCGCTGACGCGGTAGCCCCCCTTCTCCACCGCGGCCTGTCCCTGTGCGTTGAAGGCCCCGCCCATGATGACGTCCGGCCCGGCCGAGTAGATGGCGTCGAAGCGCTCGCGCGGCAGGAGCGCGAAGAGGTGCGGGCTCTCCATGCCAATCATCGTCGTCCAGCCGGCCGCCCCATCCGCGCGGGCGAGTGTCTCCAGCACCTCGCAGCCGGTCCGCGCGTCCACCTCGAGGCCGCCGTGGCTCCGGGGGACGAAGGCCCGGAAGAGCCCCGCCTGTTTGAATTGGGCGAGCAGGTCCACCGGCAACCGCCGTCCCGACTCGATGTCCGCGGCCCGGTCGGCAATCACCGGAGCCAGCTCACGCGCGGCCTGCACCACCTTCGTCGTCTCAGCGCTCTTCATGCGTCACTCCTCGTCGCGGGCGCGGGAGTCCCCCCATGCACCTCATCTGACGTGGAGCAACGAGTACCCGCGGGGGCGTGACGGGGCCGTGACGAGGTCCCCGAACGCCCGTCACGGGGACCTACTCCGCCCTCAAGGAGACGGCCGGGTCCACGCGCATGGCCCGCCGCGCCGGCACGAGGCACGCCACCAACGCCACCCCCAGCAGCACCACCGCCACCGCGACGAAGGTGAGCGGATCATGCGGTGCCACGCCGTAGAGGATGCTGCTCATCACCCGGGACAGGACGAGCGCACCGGCGACGCCCAGTGCCACGCCCAGGCCCGCGAGCCGCATGCCGCCGCGCAGGATCATGCCCAGCACCTCCGCCGGCCGGGCCCCGAGCGCCAGCCTCACGCCGATCTCCCGCTGCCGCTGGCCCACCGTATAGGCGAGCACGCCGTAGATGCCCACCGCACCGAGCACCAGCGCCAGGACGGCGAAGAGGCCGAGCAGCGCCGCGATGAGCCGGGGACGGGCCACCGAGCCCCCCACCACCTCCTCGAGCGTGGTGATGCGGGTGATGGTCTGGTTCGGGTTCACCGACCAGATGGCCTGACGGACGGCGGCGGCGAGTTGCAGGGGCGCGCCCTGGCCGCGCACCACCAGGTTCACGCTCGAGCGGGACTGCTGCAACACGTGGACGTACACGAGGGGCGGAGCGGGCTCGGAGAGGCTCTCCTGGCGCACGTCGCCCACCACTCCCACGATGGGCGCCGCGACCTGTCCCCACTGGATGGACCTGCCCAGCACGTCCTCGCCCGGGAAGAAGCGGCGGGCGAAGGCGTCGTTGACCATCATCACCACGGGCATCTCACTCGTGTCCTGGGAGGTGAAGGCGCGGCCGCGCAGCAGGGGAATCCCCATGGCGCGGAAGTAGTCGTTGCTCACGTACAGGTAATGCACGCGAGGCGCGTCCGCGGCGCTCTCCTGGGACTGGCCCGGAAGAATCAGCGGCGCCGGCTCGCCCGAGCCCTCCAGGGGGAGGTTCTTCGTCGTGCCGGCCACCTGGACACCGGGAACCTCGCGCACGCGCTCGAGCACCTCGGCCAGGTACTGGCGCGACGGGCGCCCCGCCGGGGACGAGGAGAAGCTCACCACCACCGCGCCTTCCGCGCGGAAGCCCGGTTCCACCGAGAGCAGTGACATCAGACTGCGGACGGCCAGTCCCGCTCCGGCCATCAACACCACTGCGAGAGCCACCTCGGTCACCACCAGCGCGCCCCGCAGCCGCGCTCCGCCCGTGCCCGTCATGCCACGGCCAGCGGCCTTGAGCACCGGCGCGAGCCGGGGCGAGCCCGCGCGCACCGCCGGCAGCAGGCCGAACAACACGCCCGTGAAGAGCGTGGCGCCCATGGCGAAGGCCAGCACCGCCCCGTCCACCCGCACCTCGTGCAGGCGCGGCAACTGCTTCACGGAGAAGGCCAGCAGCAGCTCGGTGCCCCACGCCGCCAGCAGCAGACCGGCCGCGCCGCCCAGCGTCGCGAGCACGAGGCTCTCGGTGAGGAGCTGCCCCATCAGCCGCCCCGGCCCGGCGCCCAGCGCGGCCCGCACCGCCAGCTCCCGCTCGCGCGCGGTGGCCCGCGTCAACATCAGGTTGGCCACGTTGACGCACGCGATGAGCAGCAGGAAGCCCACCGCGCCGAGCAGCACCATCAACCCCGACCGCACATCCCCGGTGACGGCCTCGTGCAGCGGCACCGCCGTGACGGCGGAGGTCTGGAGGTTGGTGGCCGGGTACTCCTCCGCGAGCTGCCGGGCCACGCCGTTCATCTCCGAGCGCGCCGTCTCCAGGGACACCCCGGGCTTCAGCCGCGCCACCACGGATTGCCAGCGCACCTGGCGCTGGCGCGGAATGCCGCTCTCGTCGATGAGCGAATCGGAGAGCCACAGGTCCACGCGCTCGGAGGGGAAGGAGAAGCCCGGAGGCATCACGCCCACCACCGTGATGGGCAACCCATCCAGCGTGAGGGTGCGGCCGAGAATGGCGCGGTCCCCGCCGAAGCGCCGCTGCCACAGGCCATGGCTGAGCACCACCACCGCGTTGTGCCCCGGCTGGTGCTCCCCGGCGAGCAACGCACGCCCCAGCACCGGCGCCACCCCGAGGGTGGAGAAGAAACCATCGTTCACGTAGGCCGCCGGCAGCCGCTGGGGCTCCCCATCCCCGCTGAGGTTGCTGCCGGACATCCCCTCCACGTACCACCAGGTGCCCATGTCCTCGAAGGAGCGCTGGCGCGCCTTCCAGTCCGCGAAGTCCAGCGGGGACACATCACCCCGGGCCACGCCCTGGGACGGGTTGGCCTGCCACATCCGCACCAACCGCTCGGGCTCCGCGAAGGGCAGCGGCCGCAGCAGCACGCCGCGCACCACGCTGAAGATGGCGGTGGTGGCGCCAATGCCCAGCGCCAGGGTGAGCACCGCCACCAGCGCGAAGCCCGGCGCGTGCCGCAACATCCGCACCGCGTACCGCACGTCCTGCGCCAGGGCGTCCCACAACAGGAACCGCTTCATCATCCGCTCCCGCTCGTGCCCGATGCGCACGCACTCCTCGCGCACGCCGGCCACGTCGCCGAACTCGCGCTCGGCGGCCGCGCGTGCCTCCGCGGGGGACAGGCCTTCCCGCTCGTGCGCGGCGGCACGCATCTCCAGGTGGAACCGCAACTCCTCGTCCACGTCCTGCTCCACCGCGCGAGGCCGCACGGCGAGCTTCAACAACCGCTTGAAACCCGGGTAGCGCATGGGAGTCCTCAGGCCGCCTCCAACACCCGGGACACGGCCGCCACGTAGCGCTGCCACGCCTGCGTCTCGGCCCTCAGGTGCGCCCGGCCCTCCGAGGTGAGCCGGTAGAACTTCGCCCGCCGGTTGTTCTCCGACAGGCCCCACTCCGCCTCCAGCAGGCCCCGCTTCTCCAGCCGGTGCAGCGCCGGGTAGAGCGCACCCTCCTCCACCTTCAGCTCCGCCCCGCTCCGCTCCTTCACCAGCTCCGCCACCGCGTACCCGTGCAACGGGCCCCACGACAGACTCTTGAGAATCAGCACGTCCAGCGTGCCCTGCATCAACTCCAGCGAGTTGCCCGCCATGTGGCCCTTCCCCTCAGATGCTCAGGGGAACGGCGCGTACGCTCCCCTCAGGTGTTGAGGGAAGTGTCCCCCAGGTTCCCCTAAGGCGTCAAGGGGAGCACCCGGACACGGGGCGCCTCAGCCGGTGTTCGAGGCCTCGCCGAGGGGCCCTCGCCACTCCACCCGGTGGAGCGCCAGCGGCTCCTGCCGTCCGTGCTCCGGGAGCGGCGGCAGGGGCGTGACGGGCCAGGCGCGCTCCCGCCAACGCTCGAGGGTGGTGCCCGTGAGGAGGATCTGCCCGGGCGGGGCGGCGGAGCACACCCGGCTGGCCACGTTGGTGGCATCTCCAATGGTGGCGTACTGCAGGTACTTCTCGGAGCCGATGTTCCCGGCCGCCACGCGGCCCGTGTTGAGGCCCACGTGGATGTTCAGCTCGCGCCGGCCCTCGGCCCGCCAGCGCGCGTTCAACCGCGCCAGCGCCCGCTGCATCTCCACCGCGGCGCGCACGGCGCGGTCCACGTCGTCCGGGTGTGCGACGGGCGCCCCCCACACCGCCATCAGCGCGTCGCCGATGTACTTCTCCAGCGTCCCCTCGTGCCGGAAGACGATCTCCGCCATCACCGGGAAGTAGTCGTTGAGCAGGTCCACCACCTGGCGGGGCTCCAGCGTGGAGGACAGCGCGGTGAAGTGGCTGATGTCCGAGAAGAGGATGGTCACCTCCGTCTCGATGACGCCCAACTGGGCGCTGCGCGCGAGCTGAAGCTTCTTGAGGGTGGCCGGGGGAAAGAAGCGCAGGTACGTGGTGCGCATCACGGCCTCTTCCTCGAGCTGCTGGCGGAGCAGGGAGTTGTCGAGCGCGATGGCCGCCTGGTTGGCGAAGGCGGTGAGGAACTCCAGGTCCTCCTGGGTGAAGCCATGGGCCCGGGAGAGGTTGTCCAGGTAGAGCACCCCCATCACCGTGTCCCGGGGCTTGAGCGGCACGCACATGGACGCGCAGATGGACTGCTTCAACACCGAGTCGGCGGAGCCCAGCCGGGGATCCTTCCGCGCATCCGAGAAGAGCGCCGCCACGCTGTGCTTGCGCACGTAGTCGACGATGTGCTGGCTGTAGAAGGTCCCCGCGGGCAGCTCGCCCGACGCCCGGGCCACCCGCGGGCGCAGCTGTCCGCTGGTGGGCTCCACCAGCAGGATGGCCGCCCGGTCCACCTCCAATATCTGGAAGACGAGCTGCAGGACGCGATCCAACACCTCGTCGATGGAGCCGGGAGAGGAGAGCAGCTGGCTCACCTTGAGGAGGATCTGCAGCTTGTTGTGGGCCCGGCCGTCACCGCTCACGGGCTTCATCTTCAGGGCGGTGTGCGAATCAGGATCTGCATGAGGCCCCAGCAGCTCGCCCATGGTGGTGGGAGAGAAGCGCGTCTGCAGCGAACGCACCTGCGTCGGCATCGGCTCCTCGGAGCGCGAGGGGGAGGTGCTCGCGAGCCGGAACGACACCTGGCCGCACCGGAACGTCTCGCCCTCGCGCAGCTCGTGGCGCTGGACCTGGGCCTGACCAATGAATGTCCCGTTCTTGCTGCCCAGGTCCACCAGGACGAGGCGCCCACCCTCCCACTCGAGCCGCGCGTGCCGCCGCGACAGGCTCTTGTGGACGACGCAGACGGTGCACTCCGGCGTGCGCCCGATCGTGACGGGGCCCTCGGGAAGCACGAACGTCTGCTCATCCAGAGCGCCCGGGTTCATGATGAGCTGCATGGACCGGACCTTACCATTCCACTGGTGGACAGTCCGGGTTGTCAGCCTTCACGCCCCGTGGAAACCTGCTCACGGGAGCCAAGGGAGGTGTGGGCATGGACATCATCACCATCGACAAGCAGGGCGAGAAGGTCAGACTCGACGGCATCTCCGCGGCGCCTCCGAAGAAGACGGACCGGGACGCGGCGAAGCGCGAGCTCGAGACGCTGGGCGAGGAGCTCTTCGATCTGCAGGATCTCCTGTGGGGCGCGAAGATGAACTCGGTCCTCATCGTCCTGCAGGGGCGAGACACGGCCGGGAAGGATGGGACCATCAAGAACGTGGCGGGCCTCCTCAACCCGCGAGGCGTCAGCGTCACCTCCTTCGGCGTTCCTTCCGAGGAGGAGCGGGAGCACGACTTCCTCTGGCGCATCCACCTCCACACGCCGCGCAAGGGCGAGCTCGCCATCTTCAACCGCTCCCACTACGAGGACGTGCTCGTCGTGCGCGTGCACGGGCTCGTCCCCGAGTCCCTCTGGAAGGAGCGCTACGGGCACATCCGTGACTTCGAGGAGATGCTCGCCGAGCACGGAACCATCATCCTCAAATACTTCCTCCACATCAGCCAGGAGGAGCAGGAGCAGCGCCTGCGGGACCGGGAGAAGGAGCCGCGCAAGGCCTGGAAGATCAACGCCGGAGACTGGGAGGACCGCGAGCACTGGGATGACTACACGCGGGCCTATGAGGAAGCCCTCTCGCGCACCTCGACGAAGAAGGCCCCGTGGACCATCGTTCCCGCGGACTCGAAGTGGTACCGCAACCTCGTGGTGGCCCGCTCCCTCGTCGAGACGCTCCGTCCCTACCGTCAGGCCTGGCAGGACCGGCTCGACGAGGTGGGCGTGCGCAAGAAGGCGGAACTCGAGGCCTGGCGCAAGAACCGGTAGCCCATGCCCGTCCGAGAGCTGTGGATCGAAAACTACCGCTCGGTGCGGGCGCTGCGCTTCCCGCTCGCTCCCGTGACGGTGGTGGTGGGCCCCAACGGGAGCGGCAAGACGAACGTCTACCGCGCGTTGCAGTTGCTGCTCGCGGGTGCCGAGGGGACGTTGGCGCGCACCCTGGCCGAGGAAGGGGGAATGCCCTCCGTGCTGTGGGCGGGCCCACGCCCGAAGAGCGCGCCGAAGTCCGCCCCGGTGCGGCTCACCGTGGGCGTGCGGCTGGAGGACCTGGCCTACGAGCTGTCCTGCGGCGTGGTGCCTCCGCCCCAAGGGCCCTTCTCGCTGGACCCGGACGTGAAGGAGGAGACGGTCTGGGTGCATGAAGGCAAGCGCCGGCACGTGGTGGCCGAGCGCAAATCCCAGAGCGTCTTCGCGCGCGACGCGGAAGGCCACCGCACCACCTTCGCGGCCCAGCTGTGGAGCAGCGAGTCCGTGCTGGCCCAGCTCTCCGAGCCCCACCGCTTCCCGCTGCTGAGTGCGTTGCGCGCGGAGCTGCTCCGCTGGCGCTTCTACCACCACTTCCGGACCGACCCGGACTCGCCCCTGCGCCACGCGCAGGTGGGCGTGCGGACTCCCGCGCTCGCGCACGACGGGAGGGACCTGGCGGCGGCGCTGATGACCATCGCCGACATCGGCGACGACCGCGCACTGCACGCGGCCGTGGAGAGCGCCTTCCCCGGCTCACGGCTGGAGCTGGACAGCGAGGACGGGCGCTTCTCCTTCCGCATGCGCATGCCCGGGCTGACGCGTCCGCTGGAGGCCACGGAGCTGTCGGACGGAACGCTGCGCTACCTCTGCCTGCTGGCCGCGCTGTTGTCGCCCCGTCCCCCGCCCTTCCTCGCGCTCAACGAGCCGGAGACGAGCCTGCACCCCTCCCTGCTGGAGCCATTGGGGCGCCTCATCGCCACCGCGAGCCGGAAGGGACAGGTTTTCGTCACCACGCACGCCCACGAACTGGCCACCGCGCTGGAGAAGCACGCCGGAGCGTCCATCCTCCCGCTGCGCAAGGACTCGGGCGCCACGGAGCTCGTGGAGCCAGACGAAGCGGAGTGACGTGGGCAAAGAGATGGCAGGCCGCCAGGGAGTTGAACCCCGCACGCCCGGATTTGGAGTTCGGGCTGCTCCCGGAGCGCGGCCTGCATGAAACGGCATGAAGGAGAAGAGTGGTCCCGGCAGGACTCGAACCTGCGGCCTCTCGGTTCGCAACCGGGAGGGAGCGGGTTGGCAGGGGTTCGCCGCCCCTGTCACCGGCTCGCAACCTGCGGAAAGGACTGGGGTTCCTCAGCAGGTGGGGGCGGTGCCGGTTGGCACCGTTTCCACGGCTTCGACTGGCCGTGGTGCGCCGGTGGTGCGGTCCATGGTGCGGCCGGTGGGCCCGCCCATGCTCACGGTGCGCGAGGTGGCGGAAGAGCTGGCCGTTTGCCGGGCCACCGTCTACGCGCTCCTCGAACGCGGGGAACTGGAGCGGGTGTGGGTCGGGCGTTCCATCCGCATCCCGGCTGCGTCGCTAGAGGCGCTCATCGCCCGGGGGCGGCGCTGAGGTGGAGGGGCGGGTCGAATCTCTGGAGGGTTGCGCCCTAGAGACCGTTGGTCCCTTTTCGGTGCACGCCGTCAGGTTTTGAGTGAGGGCTTGTCGAGGACGCAGCCATGGGACGCAGGGGACCGCCACCGACACCGAGCGCGCTGAAGAAGGCCCAGGGCACCTACCGGCCGGACAGGGCCGCCGTGCGCGAGGTGGAGCCGCCCCCCGGCGTCCCTGAGATGCCCTCGTGGCTGGACGCTGAGGTGGGGCCGGTGGTTCCCGGTTCCCGCCCCTATAGGCGGAACCGGAACTGCCTGCGCACTTCGCCGCTTGGCAGTTGTGCGCTTCCTACTCGTATGGGCTCGTGAACCGTCCTTTGTGGTCCCGAGATTGGGGCAGCCTCTCGCGGGTTGTGGGCGTGTCACGCCACTTCCAGCCCTTGGCCCAGAAGATGATGCGGAGGAGGATCACAAGCACCAGCAAGGCAACGCCGACCATGGCCCTGAGGGTAGGCGGGCTGCCTGGAGTGGGGCAATGGGGCTCAGGTGCTGCCGACAGCATTGAAGCCGGAACGGTTCCGGATGTGATGCCGGGCGGCTGCCATGGCCTCTGGTTGCCCTGTGGTGCCACGGTCCGGGGGATGGAGTGAGAGGGATGCCCATGGTTCCAGGCGCATCCCTGGCCCCTGGAATGGAGACCGATGGAGCATCCCAGCGCGCTCTATCGGTCCACTTCGGGTCTCTTGCTCTGTCCGTCAGGTGGACGCGGGAGCGGGTGCCTGGGGGGCCTTCGGCGCCCCACCCCGAACAACGGTAAGGGACCTCTTCGGCTTCCGTCCCTTGGGCCCCTTCGGCTTCCGTCCCTTGGGCCCCTTCGCCTTTCGTTCCTTCGGCTTCCGTTCCTTCGGCGCCAGCACCTTCAGCGCCCTCGCCCTCTCGGCCTTCTCCTCAAGGCTCCTCCAGACGGCCCCTTTACCGACGGACATGCTCCCCCGGAAGTCGTCGTAGTTGAACAGGAGGACATCCCCTTCAACGTCGCTCGTGAGCTTCGGGGTCAGAATCTCATTGTGAGGAGCCGCGATGTTCACCGGGCTGTCCTCACCGCGAAGCACTCGGCGCACTTGCTCGATGCGTGCCACCACGAGAGCGAGGACGGAGAAAATGCACATGGGGGTGTCGTCCTCCATGTCCTGGTCCATCAAGCCTCTACGGGCTTGAAGGTCGCTAAGCATCTGCGCCGCCCGCGTAGCATCCCCGAGGGTGGACAGTTCCAGGTCCAGGCTGATCGCGTTCCGGTCTGAACCCATGGAGGTCTCCCCGGTCTCTTCGGTCTCTTCGGTCATGTAGGCGGTCCTTCCGTCGGTTGGGGCCTGACGGCATGGTAACTCACGTGTGGTGTAACTCAACTGTTGAGTTACCTGTGAGCTAATGTGGACCGGGCCGCCCAGTCAGGTCGGAAACATGCGAGTTGTGTAACTCTCAAGTTGACCCGGCCAATGTCGCCCCGTGCCCGCTGCTCGCAAGTCACCCCACTCTCACGGCCCCTCCGAAGTTCGGACGCGGAAGGACTTGGCCCCTGTCATCCGGCGGGAGCTAAAGCGCCTCGGGATGCGACTCCGAGAGCTTCGGGAAAAGCAGGGGCTTACCCAGGAGCAGGCAGCCGAAGCAATCGGGGTTCACCCCAAGTCGATGCCGCGCATAGAGGGAGGCACCGCTAACCCCACGGTGGCCACCCTGGTTGCCGCGTCCGTGGCCTACAAGGTCCCGTTACGTGAGCTGTTCCCCGAGGAAGAAGAGGGAACTTGAGCAAGCGGGACAACTTGCGGAACCCGAGGGCACCGGACGGGACCACGGCCCGAGGCCCCCGAAAGAGGCCCAGCGGGGCTCCTGGAGGCCCTGGAGGGCATCGCTAGGATGGGCTGCGGTAGCTCGTCCTTCGGGAAGGTTCTTTGCGGTTGTTGAGCCCTTCGCCATGATTCCGAACATGGCCGAAGCGAACTCCTCCCCCAGTGCCACCCCTCCTGCATGCACCCCCGAGGAGGGCATTACCTACCTGCAAGAACTCATCGAGCGGGGCAACAATCTGAGTCGGAAGGGGCCGAGCGCCGCAGAAATGCGCGCTTACAACAAAGCTGTAAAGAGCACCTTGATCGACGTGTTCGGGAGCGACTCCGATTGGTGGGCCGAAGTAACCGCAGCAGGGCAGTTCTTTCTTGGCGATGAGCATGAGGACGTCATCCTCTGGCGAGGCAAAGAGATAGAGGAGAAGAACCTGCTGCTCGCCGAGGCGGTCAACGAACTCAGGCGAAAGACGACCCGCTTCCCATCGACCGTTGCCCAGGTTGCGACTCCAAGCCTTGCGATCTTGGAGAACATCTTCAGCCGGTTCCACAAAGCCGCAACCCAGCTACGCGTGCGGCACGACGGACGCAGCACCCTAGAGATCAAAGACGAGTACGACGTTCAGGATCTACTACACGCGCTGCTGCTCGTGTCCTTCGATGATGTTCGCGACGAGGAGTATGGGCCGAGTCATGCTGGCGTGCGGCCACGCTTGGACTTCTTGCTCAAGGATGAGCAAATCGGCATCGAAGTGAAGAAACCGAGAGAGCGGCAGACTCGCCAGCAACTCTCCGACGAACTCTTCGCGGACATTAACCGGTATCATGAGCACCCCAAGTGCAAGACGTTGGTTTGCTTCGTCTATGATCCAGATGGACGAATCTCGAATGTGACCGGACTCATCCGCGACCTAGAAATTCGAAGTCCCCCGGGTATGAGAGTCCGCGTTATTTTCTCTTCGCCCCTAGCATAAAGCCGCAGCTTGGTGAGCAGGGGGAGCCGACTCACCCAGCAGCCCCCCCACTGCCTCCCGCTCGGCTTCCGCATCCTCTTCGGCCCTCAGGCGCCCCGGGAGGGCCGAGCCCGCTACCCACGGACCCCCGAGGCCCCGAAAGAGGCCCAGCGGGGCACCTGGATGGCCTGGAGGGGTTTGCTAGGGCTCGGCGGAGACAGCAACGGGGGCCGCGCTCGCTATTCGGGAAGCGGCTTCTCTACAGAGCGTCTCGTGTTTCTGTTCCCCGTACTCCCAAAGCCGCTTCACCTCCTGAAGCTGGGCGGACATGAGAGCATCTCTCTGCTCGGGGGTCGTCTTCCGCCCTTCGAGCACGAGCCTTTCAGTGGATTGTTCCCATTGCTGCTTGTGGCGGGCCTCCATGCGAGCGGCAGCAAGATCAAAGGCGAGATCGAACGTTCGGAGTTTGTCCCGGTCCCCCTCTAGGAACTCACGGGGAACCTGGCCCTTTAGGCACCGCTCTAGAGGGGTTCCCTCCGGGGCAATCCACGGACGCAACACCACCCACGCCAGCACCCCCAGCACCAGCAGACCGGGCACGGCCCTAATCACGCGCTTGATGGTGAGTTTCCGGAAGAACTCCCGAACAGGCTCCCGGACAATCTCCACGGACTCCACGACGAACGAGAGGAACAGCGCGACCGTGAATAGGACCCCAATGGTCAGGCCGACGTACCCACCCAACTTGTCGATTAAGTCCATCATAGGGCGCGCGGTGTCAGCCGGTCGGTTGGTTCTGCGCTCAAAGAGAGTATCACCTCCAATGAATCCCGCTCGGGTTCCGAGTGCTCCACCCGGGCAACTAATCCCCCTCGGGATATTGGGTTAAGGCGGCCCTGCGAGACGTCTTCCGCCATGCACGGCTCACCCTTAACTGACTTACCCGAGGAGGATTACTCGGCGTCGCGCCTAGCCCAAGCCCTGGACGGCCAGGGCTGCGCAGATAACAGGGCCGAAGGTGCTCCACACTTGAAGCAGGTCCGCAGAAAGGCCGAGGGTCTCTCGAAGCGCCAGGAGCATCGGCTTGACCACTGCCTTCGGCTGCCGCTTCTCCTCGGGCTTCGCGGCCTGTTCCGCCAAGAACGCCAGTTGCTGCTCAGCCTCGGCCCGCTTCGCAGGCTCCAGCGAGGCATCGGTTTTCAGTGCCTCAAGAACGCTCTTGAATGCGTTCGCCAACTCTTGGTTGCCCTGTTGGATGTTCCCTATGTGCTGATTGATGGTCGCGCTGCCACTCGCGAACGCCGCACCCGCATTGGGCGAGTGGGCGGCCGAGGCGATGTTCGCATTGTCTCCATAGATGTTGTTGACGATGCTGGTGGTCACTGCTGCGGCCTTGGCCCTCTCCTCATCAGAAAAACTCAAGCCCTCACCTCGGATTCCCTTTGAATCGAGTTCAAGCGCAGCCTCCAGTACGCGGTTTCGGACAGCTTCCAACACACCCTTGAGGCTCGCCCTCCCGATTATGCGGGCGACCTGGGTCTGCCTGAGTTCGGGGATGGCCTGGGCAAGTATTGTGTGCTCCCCAGACGACACATGCGCTGACAATCTGTCCGAGCTCTCTGATTCGAGCAAGGTCTCGATCTCAGCCACCGACTGGTGGATGTCGACCGTTCTGAAGTGCTCCTCGTCCCCGAGCAGCACAGGAATCCAGCCGCGGACGATGTTGAGCGCCTTCAATTCGCATGGAATCCGCCGGTAGTCGGGAACCTCGCTGTTTCCCCTGTTGTACCCCGACGTTTCATTCTTCACCCAAGCCTCCATCTCGGGGATCTTGAGTTTCGCGGCGAGCACGCGTGTACGTCGGAGCAGTTCGGACAGCGAAGTGTCATCGTCCTGGGCGAGCCGGATCAGTTCGTCAACAAGTGAGGGCGTCGGCATGGGCTGGGCATTTTACCCGCTTCTTGGACAGCCGGAGGGAGAGCACGTCCAGTGTAGAGCGGCGGCGTCTCGGCGAGGGCGATGCTGGCCGCCAGCAGAGTGAATACCGCCAGCACATGGACCGAGGGAGCCGCTTCTTGAGCGAGAGCATGATTCCTCCTGAACGACCGGCGCGGGATGCGTCCGGTGTCGGAGGATAGAAGGGGCACTACTGCGGGGCATCCACGCACCCGATGCCTTTGCAGGTATCGCACGAGGAGGGGACGAGCGAGGTGCCCCCGTCGAGCAGCCCCCCTCATGGCAGGGGAGGAGCAGGGCCCCCCCAGGCGCTCGGGGGTTGTCCCGGTCCTTTCGGGCGGTGCCCTCCAGTCTCTTCTGTTCGGCGGGCTTGGGCGGCCGACCGGCGGTGAGACTCAGGGTGGGCATGGGGCTCCGGAAAAAGGGTCAGAGTTCCGGCAGCGAGAGAATTTGACTGACCAGCGGTCATTAAGCGCCATCCCACCAGAGATTCGACCCACCCCCACCCATGCTACGACTGTTCTCGCGGGCACGGCTGGCCGGTCGGCCAGGTTCCCAGGCTTGGCGGCCCGCACCTTCTCAGCCTGGGGGAACGCCTGGGAGCGTTCATGCCAGCAACGAAAGCGGCGCGCGCGACGCGCCTGCCAGTTCACGGGCGCACGACCGGGCGAGGGGCGGCGGCTGCATCGCTTTCGCTGAGCACCGCGTACCTGTGGTTCAGCAAGCACTACACATTCGACCCGTCCCAAGCGCTCCTCGTTGCCGCCATCGCGCGCGCGTACAGCCCGAAGCGCGCTTCCGCAGATGCGAAGGAGGCGGAAGCGATGAGCCACGACCTCGCCGAACTCCGTCGAATCGTTGACCGGGTGCGAAAGCGTTCCGGCTGGTGCCCATTCCCACGCATCCTTGAGGCACTCGACGGCCTGGAAGCGGCAACCCTGCGCATGGAGCAAGCGTGGAGCGAATGCGGATTCCGCAAGCTGAGTGCGCCCAAGACCGCGCGAGGGAAGTCCCTCGACGACGCGGAGACGCAGACGAGGGACTCGGCTGTGTTCCGGTGGGTCAAGGTCATCTCGGGCGCTGAGCCGACTGCCCAGCTTGCGGCCCTCGGCGCGATCGCGATGGGCGTGGATACGCCCTGCGAAGATGCCGCCGAGTTCGCAGGTCGTCGCAAGCGCTGGAAGATGAAGCTCGACCGCCGACGCCGAGCCGCCCACAGAAACCGTCCCGATTCCTGATTTGGGAGGGCGGATCTAGTGCGCTCCTGCGAGCACCTTGGTCCGCATGCAGAATCACAATCGGAAGCGCAGTTTCCCCGGGCTCGCAGAGCGCCTCGTATCGCTCCGCCAGAGTCGTGGTCTCTCTCAGCAGGTACTCGCAACGAGGGCGGGCATCTCCATTCCCCGGCTTCGCGATGCCGAGTGCTTTGGCGCGGCTACCACGGAGACGCTCAACCTCCTCGCCCACGCGCTGGCGACGGACGTGGACACGCTCCTCGGCCGGAAGGAGGGGACGCGATGAGCGCACCGCCCCCGAAGCCGTTGGCGCCTCCGCTCGAAGCGACCCCAACCGCGTCCCGGTTGCCGCTCCGACTGCGGCTCGCTCTCTGGCGGCTCCAACTTCTCACCGAGGCGCTTGAGCTGGCCCTCGCAGGGGCCCGCATCGAGGCGGGGCTACCCGGGAGCTTGGGTAGCCCTGAGATGAGCGGCGAGCTTGAGCGGGCACAGCTCGCGCTGTTCCGCCTGAGCAACTACATCCTGCACCGCGTTGGCTACTGGGGAGATGCGGCATGAAGCCCACCGGCGCCCCCAGCCCGCGCGGAGCAGTTCCGGTTCCGCCCGTAGACCCCGGAACCGGGAACCCGTTCCCGGAACCATCCGGAACCGGCGGAACCGGTTCCCTCTTCGAGCCCCTTGCGGCCTTCCTCGACCGCACCAAGGACTTGCCGCCCCTCTCCTGGCTCGTTGAATGGGTGGTGCCCGACTCCGGCAACCTCCTCATCGTTGCCGCGCCGGGAGCGGGCAAGACGTTCTTCGCGCTCGTCATCGCCAAGACGGCGGCAGCGGAAGGACGGCCCTCCTTGCTGGTGCTGGAGGAAGGACGACCGCGCAGCATGTTCGACCGCTTCACCGCTCTCGCCTTCCCTCCGGATGCCCCCGTGTTCATTGCCCACCGCAAAGGCGTGCGGCTCGAGGACGCGACGATCCGCGCTCAGATTGCCGAGTTCCTGCGCACCCACGAAGCGCCCGTTCTGGTCTTGGACCCGTTCTCCTCGCTGTTCCTCGGGAATGAGAACGACACCGAGGCCGTGAACCAGGCGAAGGAACACGTTCAGCGGCTCGCCACCGTCAACCCTCGGGCGCTTGTCGTGCTCTTGCACCACACCTCGAAGGCAGGCGAACGCGGAGAGGGCCCAGCCATCTACGCGGCAAGGGGAAGCACGGTGCTTCCGGGGTGGGCGGATATGCAGGTGAACCTCACCAGAGAGGACACGCCACGCAACTCGGGGCTTGTCTCCTTCGTTGCACAGGTGGCGAAGGGACGAGATGGGGAGACGGCGCAGCGCTTCCGCTTCACGCTCGCACTCGGCAAAGGCACAGTGACGGTTGAAGACGTGAGCGCGGCAGTCGCGCAGGACAAGGCGCAACAGGTGCGGCAGGTGCTCGCATCCGCTGCGGCCCCTCTTCCCAAGTCGAAGCTGGCCGGGTTGCTGCCTGGGAGACGGCAAGACGCTTTCCACGTCATCGCCGCGATGGAAGCGCGGGGCGAACTCAAGAAGGAAGGGGGCGGATACATCCTGGCCCCGGACACGGCCACGGAGCGCGAGCCATGAGCAGCAACCCCGAACCGCTCTGGAAGGTGCAGGACGTGGCCCGCTTCCTCTCGATGTCCATCTCTTGGGTCTACAAGGAGGCCGAGGCGGGGCGGCTCCCCTGCGTGCGCATCGGCGCGGCGCTCCGGTTCCGGCCCGAGGAGATCCGAGCGTTCCTTGAGCGCCAGCGCGCCCCCCGTGGGGCCGTCATCCCATTGCGCGGATAGGAGGTTGAGTGCATGCTCCCCATCGTGGATACAACCCGCCGCTCACGCTCCAAGCGCAGCACTCCCGCCCCCCAGGCGCTCACCCTGGCCGAACTCCGGAGGCTTCGCGGCCTCACTCAAGTTGAGGCGGCAGCCGGGGCGGGAATGGATCAATCCGAGCTGTCCAAGGCAGAGCGCCGGGCAGACCACCGGCTCTCCACGCTCCGGCGCTACGTCGAAGCGCTCGGGGGAGAGCTGGAAGTGTTCGCCCGCTTTGGCTCGAAGCGGGTTCGTCTCAAGGAGGTTTGACCGTGGCTTCCATCTTCAAGCGTGATGGTTCCTGGGTGGTGAAGTGGAAGAACGGGGCGGGCCGGTGGATGCAGCGCCGGACGGACTGCGCCACGAAGCTCGAAGCCCAGACGCTGGCGCGCGAGCTGGAGCGCAAGGCCGAGTTTCAGCGCCTCGGGCTGGAGCCCATCGAGGCGCCCGTGTCCCTGACCTTCGGGGAGTTGCTCGACTGGTACGCGCAGAACTTCGCCGGACAGCTCCGCTCACAGGGAGACCGGCTCGCGGCTGAGAAGCACCTCCGCCCCTCCCTGGGGGCGCTGGGGCTTCCCGAGGTGACAGCGGCCCGCATCGATGAGGCGCTCTCGGCCGCTGCGGATGCGCTCTCGCCCAAGTCGCTCAACAACCTGCGGGGCTTCGTGCAGACCGTCTTCTCCAAGGCCATCCAGCGCGGGCTTTGGAAGGGCGCCAACCCGGCGGGTGCCGTGCCCCGGCGCAAGGTGCCCAAGCGCGCGCCGTCCTACCTCAAGGCCGAGGAGGTGGGGCCCGTGCTCGCCGAGGTGCCCGCCGAGTGGCGGTGCCTCTTCGCTACCGCCGTCTACACGGGGATGCGGCGGGGTGAACTCGTGGCCCTCCAGAAAGGGGACGTGGACCTGGAGCAGGGGGTCATCCTCGTGACGCGAAGCTGGGAGGCGGGCACCACGAAGAGCGGGCGGGCCCGCGTCGTCCCCATCCACCACGAACTGAGGCCCTATCTCGTCCAGGCGATGCGGGAGAGCCCCTCGGCGCTGGTGTTCCCCCGCCCGGATGGCTCGATGCACACCCTGAACGTGGACCTTGCCGCGCTGCTCCGCTCCGCGATGAACCGGGCCCAGTTCGTGGAAGGGTGGGCCCACAAGTGCCGCCGCTGCGGGCACGTCGAGCACTCGGCCTCCTCCGAGGTGCGCCGCTGCTCCAAGGCGGGCTGCGGCTTCACGCTCTGGCCCTCGCCCAAGCCGCGCACCATCCGCTTCCACGACCTGCGCCACACCACGGCCACGCTCCTGCTCAAGGCGCGGGTGCCGCTGGCGGTGGTCCAGCGCATCCTCGGGCACTCCACGCCCACCATCACAGCAGGCGTCTACGGACACCTCGACGTTGACGACATGCGCGCGGGCCTGGAGCAGCTCAGCTTCCAGCCGTCCGAGGCGCCAGTTGCCGAGGTGCTCCCGCTGGCCGTGGGCGGCCCGCATGGTGCGCCGGTGGTGCGGAGTCTGGAGGGGGCGGGGTTCCGCTCCCGCGCCTCAGCGGAAAATCCCGAGGCGTGGGGCGGGGTTACAGAGAGTGGTCCCGGCAGGACTCGAACCTGCGGCCTCTCGGTTCGCAACCGAGTGCTCTGAATCCACTGAGCTACGGGGCCAGGAAATCTGGACCGCCTCACACGGGGAGGCGGAGCATCAGAAGAGGCGGCGGGAGCGACGCCAGGGGGAGCGGCTGTACGGGTGCTTCGGGTTCGTCGTCTTCATCGTCACCGCTCCTTTCACCCTGGAGAGACGCCGGAAACCGGCGTTCCTGACACGGCATTTTCCGGGTTCGGGGCCCACCTCCAGCCCTGTCTCAATCCAGGACACCACCGTCCGAAATCAGGACACACCCATTCGAGTAGGCACAAGCACTTGAAATCAGGAGCATCGCCCCGGGTCGTGTAAAGCCGACTTACATCCAGGAACCACGGGAGCGTGACATACTTGCTCCATCAATTTTAAAGCTAGGGCCGCAACCTTCGGACTTCCAAGCATTTACGGGGTTGGCGCGTTCCCTGCTTAAGCGAGAGCCGTCCGATGGCACCCCGCTATCGGTCAGGAGATGACTCGTGATCCGCACCCGTTTCCTCGCTGCCGCGCTGCTCACCCTTCCCCTCGCCGCTTGCGAGGTCGACAATTCGCAGCTGCCCGAGGGCGCCCCGAAGTCCGACCTGGCCTCTGACTCTCTCGGTGACGTGCAGGCCGCGCTCGCCGCGCTGCCCTCCGCCGAGGTCCTCGGCTCCAACGAGGACGGCGTTCCCTTCATGCTCAAGGGCTCGCTGGACAACGTGAACGGCCTGCAGGGCATCGCCGCGGCCTTCCGCCTTGATACCTCCGACCTGGTGATGAAGCGCACCACCGTGGACGAGCAGGGCAACACCCACATCCGCTACGGCCAGACCAAGAACGGCCTGCCGGTCGTCGGTGGCGAGCTCATCATCCACAAGGATGCGAGCGGCAAGATCTTCATGGCCAACGGCTCGGCCCGTGACGGTGAGCTCGTTCCCGCCGTGGCGCGCATCTCCGGCGAGGCCGCCCGTGCCGCCGCCCTGGACAACACCGTGGGCCGCCACATCGCCTCCGAGGGCGACGCCCGTCTGGTGTACATCCGCTCCGAGAAGGACAGCCGCCTGAAGCTGTCCTACGAGGTGGTGGTGACGGGCGAGGGCGCGGACCTGCCCATCCGTGACCGCGTCTACGTGAACGCGCTGACCGGCGGCATCGAGGCCACGCACTCGGAGATCCACGCGGCGAAGAACCGCGCGGTGTACTCGGCCAACAACGGCACCTCGCTGCCCGGCACGCTCAAGCGCTCCGAGGGTGGCGCGGCCACCGGTGACACCCACGTGGACGACAACTACAACCACCTGGGCACCACCTACGACTGCTACAGCGTGAACTTCGGCCGTGACTCGTACAACGGCTCGGGCGCGCAGCTGCGCAGCACGGTGCACTACAGCAGCAACTACACCAACGCCTTCTGGAACGGCAGCCAGATGGTGTACGGCGACAGCAACGGCGTGCAGTCCGCGCCGCTGGGCAAGTCGCTGGACGTGACGGTGCACGAGCTGACCCACGCGGTGACCAGCTCCGAGTCCAACCTCACCTACGCCAACGAGTCCGGCGCCCTCAACGAGGGCCTGAGCGACATCTTCGGCGCCTACTGCGAGTCGTGGAGCCGCGGCTGGGTGGTGGACGCGGCGGTGTGGATGGTCGGCGACGACGTGTGGACGCCGAACACCCCGGGTGACGCGCTCCGCTACATGGCCAACCCGACGCAGGACGGCTCGTCCTACGACTACTACCCCACGCGCTACACGGGCAGCTCCGACAACGGCGGCGTGCACTGGAACTCGGGTATCGCCAACCTGGCGTTCAAGCTGCTGACCACGGGTGGTACGCACCCGCGCGGCGTGACCACCACCAACGTGACGGGCATCGGCATCCAGAAGGCCGGTCAGATCTTCTACCGCGCCAACCGCGACCTGATGACGGCCTCCACCACCTTCGCCCAGGCGAAGACGTACACGGAGCAGGCCGCCACGGCGCTGGGCTACACCACGGCCGAGGTCGCCTCGGTGTCGGCGGCCTGGACGGCGGTGGGCGTGGGCGCCTCGACGCCTCCGGCGACCTCCACGGCGCTGACCAACAACGTGGCGATCACCGGCATCTCGGGCGCCTCGGGCTCGCTGAAGTACTACCACCTGGACGTGCCGGCCAGCCGGGCGGTGACCTTCACGCTGAGCGGCGGCTCGGGTGACGCGGACATGTACGTGAAGTACGGCTCGCAGCCGACCACGTCCTCGTACGACTGCCGTCCGTACAAGACCGGCAACAGCGAGACGTGCTCCTTCGCCGCGAAGACCACCTCCGGCCGCTACCACGTGATGCTGCGCGGCTACAGCTCGTACTCCAGCACCTCGCTCAAGGGCGCGTACTAGTCCCGAGCACGCTGAGCAGTACGTGAGTTGAACGGCCCCTGGGAGGCATGCCTCCCGGGGGCTTCTGTTTTCGATGAAGGAATCACTGGGGAGGGCCCGAGCCCCCGCAGAAGGAGCGCGCCGGCTCCCGCCCGTTGATGTCCACGACAGCCTCGGCCGAGGGCCTGCAGCCCCGGATCTGCTGGTCGCATTGATACGGATGGAGACGTCCGCAGTCCTCCGACACCGCACAGGCCTTGATCCAATAGGCCGTCGTGTCCGGCGAGGGGGCCCGCAGCAGGACCGAGCCCTTCTGACGGCAACCGTTGGGCGGCGGCTCGGGAATGAGGCAGGCACCACCGCCCCACTCTCCGAGGAAGTTGAGGACACACACCCCCTTCCCGCAGTCCGCGTCCTTCTTGCACCCGGCTCCGAGCGGTACCCCACACTCTCCATCCGCCACGGGATCGACGGGTCCAGGCGTGGGCTGGGGTCCACCGGAGGAGGGACACTGGAGCGGAGTCGAGACGAGATGCCACCCCGCGCTCAACGGAGCCCCGGTGGGTGAATCACTGGCCGACAGCGCCTCGGGCGCGCGAATCAAGGCGTTCTGGGAGTACCCCTCGAACAGCTCCGAGTCATCCTTGCGCCCATTGCCATTCGCATCCCGGAAGCCCCCGAGCCGCCCGATGGCATACCGCGCGCCGGAGGGCGTGGTGGAGAGGAACTCGCGTCCGGGCTCGTCGAACAGGTGCATCTCGAAGGACCGGAAGAACGCCATGCGGCGGAGGGTCCCCGGCTGCGGCACCAGCTTGTCCGCGTTCGCCGCGCCGCCCGGGCTCCACAGCACCATGAGGAAGACCTCCGCGTCCTCCTCATCGACGTAATCCGAGGGGGCCACCACCCGTCCCCGCAGCGTGAACAACGGCGTCCCCGAGTACGTCTCGTCGACGAGCGTCTCTCCGCAGGCGAGCGCCCCGCCCGCGAGCATGCAGACGAGCCCGCGACGAAGAAGGGAAACGGCCCTGCCCCCGGTGCTCACCGGCGCCATACCAGTCCTCCCGCGCCCCACCAGGTGAGTGGGCTCGCCAGCTCGGGGTTCGCCTCCACCCCGTTCTTCATCACCGCCCTCTGGAAGAGGCCCGTCACCGGCCCGCCCTCGAGCCGCAGCGCGAGCCCCGCCCCCAGATGCCGCTCCACCGACAGGATTCCGCCGAAGGCCGCGCCCAGCGACTGCCGGTCCGGAGATACCCGGTCCGTGTCGAAAGCCTGCCGGTGGTACACGCCCTCGGCGAAGAGCCCGAATGCCAGGCTCACGTGCTCGAGGTCCACGAAGCGCTGGAGCGTCAATCCCAGGCCAACCTCGTCGTGGGTGCGCGGCAACAGCCCGTCCAGCCCGGAGCCCTGGCTCCGCATGCCCCGCAGCCGCACGCCCACGGAGCCCCAATCGAAGTCGAGCCCATAACCCACGCGAAGCTGCGGCGCGGTGCCGTCTCCCGCGAGCATCTCCCCCTGCGCCCCCCCGAGCAGGGAGACGTGATGGGTGTAGCGCTTCTCGCCCCCCCGGCGGCGTACGAGCCGGTCATAGCGGACGGTCTCGAAGGGCAGCGAGGCCACATCGGCCACGGCGCCCGCGGCCAGGGACACCTGGTACTCGCGGTACTCCTCGGTGCTGCGCTGCTGCACGAAGTAATGGCCCGCGGGCAGGGACAGCTCCCGGCGGTTGCCCTGTGGCGAGACCTCCGCCACCACGGGTCCCCCGCGCCGCCCCTCCAGGATGAGGTAGAGCGACGAGGAACCGAGCCGCAGCCGCCCCATCCTTCCCTGCGTCACCGCCGGAGTCGACAGCACCAGCTCGCCGCGCCCCTTCACCTCCCAGGAATAGGTGGGGTGCTGCAACGCCACCGTCTGACCACTCGAGCGCAGCGTCTGGGTATAGGCATAACCATACGCCTCGGTCAGCGTGACCTTGCCGTCATCGTCATGGTCGGCCGCGCCGCGCAGCGCGTTCATCAGGTGGTGGGTGAAGAACGAGCCGCGAAGCTCATCGGACTCCTGGCTCGACTCGCCCGCGGTGCTCGAGGTGAGGATGGCCAGGCCCTCGGTGGCGATGTTGTTGCGCAGGGAGATGTCGAAGCTCTCGGCGGCGTTGACGCCCTTCACCCGGGTGACCGCTCCGGAGCGGCAGGCATCGAGCACGAGCAGGCGCACGCCCGCGGGCGAGCCCGCCACCAGCGTCTTCAACTCCTCGAGCGGCAGCTCCGTTCCACCGAGGTGGAGCGCGGTCGCGTCGGCATGACCCGAGTAGAAGACCACGAGCGCGGTGGGATGCCCCGCCCCCGCCTGGGCGCGGATGGAGGCGTTCACATCCTGCAATGCCCTCCGCACCGAGGCCGCGTCATCGCCGAGCAGCAGCATCGTCCGCCGCGACGAGACGCCCCCGTGCTGGCGCAGCACGTCGGAGAAGGCCCGGGCATCCTGCTCCGCGAAGAGCAGGCCCACCTCGTGGGGAGCCCCCTGATCATGGCCGATGGCCACCACCCAGGTGTGCTCGGGGAGCGCCCGGGCCGGCGAGGACACGAGCACCGCCAGCACGAGGCCTGGCAGGAAGACGGCTCCCCGGCTCATCCGCCCTTCTCCATGATGAACGGCGTCATCGCGCAGCCCTCGGGGCACACGGGCTTCTCCCCGGCGCCTCCCGAGGTGCACTCCGGCGGACCCACCTCGAGCGGGCAGTGCACCAGGTAGAGCATCTCGCGGCCCGGCTGCGCGTCGAGCGACACCGCGCCCGGGAGCTCGATGCCATTGCCCTCCTCGAAGCGCGTCTGGACACCGGGCTCCAGTGGCCACGCCGTATAGAGCGCCCCGGACGCCTCGACGCCGAACACCGTCACGTGCCCCTCCGCCGGCACGTCCACGCGGAAGCGGAGCCGGTCGCCCGGCGCGAACGCCTCACCGCTCACCACCTCCTCGGAATGGTCGCCCGTGAGCCGGAACACATGCAGCCCGAGCGCCCCCTTCATCCGCGTCCCCTGCTGGCCGGGGACCACCACCATCAGCACGACGGCCGCGGTGGCCACCATCGCCAGCGGGGCGAGCAGACGGCGCGTCCAGCCGCTCAGCCGCTCGGGGAGCGAAGCCCGGGCGGGCTCATCGAGCCCCTTCCGGATGCGCCCCAGCATCACGCGCGGGTCCACGCCCTCGATGGCACCGAAGCCGGCCCGGCGCTCGGCCATGCGAGCACCACAATCGGAACAGCCCGCCACATGACGCTCGGTCCGTTGAGCCTCCTCCGGCGGGAGCTCTCCCGCGTGGAGCCGATCCAGCGTGAAGTCGGAAGGGCACTCCGGCCCACCCGCGCGCAGATTGACGAAGTCAGGCGGCTTCATGAGCGCTTCCTTCCAAATCCCAGGAAACCCGAGGTCTTGCGTTCCGGTGGCGGTGCAGCAGGAGGAGGAGCGCCATCCGGGCCTCCCGCCGTCCGCGCGTTCACCCACTCCTGGAACCGCTCCAGGAGGTTGCCCACCGTGCGCTTGGACACGCCGAGCACCGAGGCCGCTTCCTCGTGCGACATGCCGTCGAGGAAGACATACACGGCGGCGGCGGCCTGGCGCTCGTCGGCTTCCGAGAGCAACCGGCGCAGCAGCACGAGATCATCGGGGCTCACCGATGCGGCCCGCGAGTCGCTGTCCGCCGTGGGCGCCACGTGCTCCTCGTGCAGCTCGGTGCGGCGCGAGCGGTCACGGATGAGGTTCAGACAGTAGTTGGTGGTGATTTGATAGAGCCAGGTCGTCATCTGACTCTGCTGCCGGAAGCTCCCGGCGGCACGGAAGGCGCGGATGAAGATCTCCTGCGTGGCCTCCTCCGCGTCGGCCGGATTGCCCAACAACCGCAACGCCCGGCGGTACACCCGGGGCCCATGCTGGTTGAAGAGCAGGGAGATCTGCTGCGAGTCGTCTCGGCTCAATGCGTCAACCGGGGATGGGGAAGAGCGCACTCTAGCAGACCCGAGCGCGTCCATCCGGGGCCCACCGCCGCCTGGTTGTAACTGCAATAGGATCGTCATCGACGCGGGCCTCCTGCTGGCACTCCAGAACCTTGGACCCGTGGGGTGATGATTCGGGCAAGGCCCCCGGCGGAATGTCCCGGGCCGGCTGCTCCTCGGGCTGCTCGTCGCCTGGACGCCGGGCGAGCCAGCGCCCACCGCCGTGCATGTCCGTTCTTGAAGGGGCTCGTCCCAGAAATGGGAACGCCCCAGCGAGCGGGCGCCGCTGTCACACATGGGAGGGGTGGCACCGGGAAGCTGGCCCGGGCATTGCCTTGCGCCCCCTCATGGCCTCCACCAGCGCTTCCACCCCCGCCACGAACGCCCGTCCCGTCGAGGAGGGTGAACGCCTCGTCCTGCTCGACACGCTGCGGGGTTTCGCGCTGTGCGGCGTCTTCCTGGCCAACGTGTACCTGTGGTTCAGCGGGCTCATGTTCCGCCCACGCCCCCAGGTGGAGGCGCTCATGCAGGAGGCATCCTGGATGGACACCGTCATCCACCAGGCCTTCGGCCCGCTGATCGGCGGCCGGTTCATCACCATCTTCGCCTTCCTGTTCGGCCTGGGGTTCGCGGTGCAGCTCGGACGCGCCGAGGGCCGCGGCACCTCCATCGTCCCGGTCTACGCGCGGCGGCTGGTGGTGATGCTGGGCGTCGGCCTCGCGCACCTGTTCCTCCTCTTTCAGGGCGACATCGTCAGCACCTACGCCCTGCTGGGCTTCATGCTGCTGCTGTTCCACAAGCGTGAGGACCGCACCCTGCTCCTCTGGGCCGCCGCGCTCATCTTCCTCGGCCCCACGCTCTGGAATACGGCCCTGCGACTGCCCCAGCTGCTCGGCTCGCCGGGCGCCGAGGAGGCCGCGAAGGCCGCCATGGAGCGCTCCCAGGCCCTCCGCGCCCAGGTGCTGGAGGCGTTCTCGCACGGCTCCTGGCTCGACACGGTGCGCGTGGGCGCGGCGTACTACAGCGGGGACCTGTTCCGGAATCTCAGCGTTCTCCTGCCCGTCGTCACCGGCCGCTTCCTGCTGGGCCTGTGGGCGGGACGCCGCCGCATCTTCCATGACGCCCCCCAGCACCTGCCCTTCTTCCGCCGGCTGCTCGGGTGGGGCCTGGCACTGGGCCTCTTCGCCAGCGGCGTGGGCATCCTCGTCGGGCAGCTCTTCTCCCGGAAGATCATCCAACCCGGAACGCTCCCCTGGCTGCCGTATGTCATGGGGCCGATGCGCCACCTCGGAGAGCTGGGCATGGCGTCGGCCTACGTGGCGGGCATCACCCTGCTCTTCCAGCGCGATACGTGGCGCCGGCGGCTGGCCGTGCTCGCACCCGTGGGCCGCATGGGGCTGACGAACTACCTGCTGACGTCGGTGCTGGGCGTGCTCTGCTTCTACGGCTACGGGCTGGGGCTCATGGGCAGGTTGGGCCCCGCGAAGCAATTCGCGCTGACCCTGGTGCTCTTCGCCCTGCAGATCGTCTTCAGCCATCTGTGGCTGGCACGCTTCCGCTTCGGCCCTGCCGAGTGGGTGACCCGCTCGCTGACGTACGGCAAGGCCCAGCCCATGCGCCGCGTCTCCGTCAACGCGCCTCGGGAACGCGCTCGACCGTCAGCTCATTGAAGTGCACATCGAGCAGACTGGGTTGATCGAACTCGAAGCCCTTGAGCTTCCCCTTCGCATCCAGGGAGAACGTCACGAAGCCCTTCGGCCAGTTCATCGGATCCCTCCAATGGAGGCGGAAGGTGTCGTACTGCCAGTGCTCCAGGTCCGCCGTGAAGGACGGACTGTGGCTGAAGCGCAGCACCAGCTTCCCCTTCTCCTGGGCGATGGAGAGGTCCCCGTACATGCGGTCCCGGTAGTTGCCGGCATAGCGCGTCAGCTCGAGCGAGGGCTTCGTTCCCTGAACCCGAGCGGCCACCAGCGCGGCCTCGGCCTCCTTCGCCTTCTTCTCGCCCTCACCCCGGAGCTTCGACAGGATCCCGGCCCAGTCGGTGGCAGGAGCACCGAGGTACGCATCGAGCACCCGGAGCGCCAGCGCGTAGAAGAGACCTCCATCGTTGTGCGAGAGGACCGTGATGCCGAGCTTCTCCTCCGGCACGAGCATCACGATGGCGGACATGCCGTCCATGCCGCCCGTATGGAAGACCAGCTTGCGCCCACGGTACTCGCGCAGGAACCAGCCGAACCCATAGGCACTGAACCAGGAGTCGAGCGGCTTGAGCTCGGGCCGTGACGAGGGCCGGCTCGGCACGAGCATCTGCGGGGTGAAGAGCGCCTGGGCCACCTTCTCGCTGTAGAGCTTCTTGCCGTCGAGGTTCCCCTCGGCCAGCAGCAGTTGCATGTACCTGGCCATGTCATGGGCGCTGGAGACGATGGCGCCGCCGGGCCCGAGCGCGTCGGAGTCGCGATAGGCGATGGCCACTGGCCTGCCGTCGATGCGGACGTGTGGCAGGGCGAGGTTCTTCGACTTCTTCAAGTCACTGAAGAGCGGGCTGCTCTCGTTCATCCCGAGCGGGGCGAAGATGCGCTCGCGGGTGAAGTCCTCCCAGGACTTCCCGGTGACGGCGCGGATGACCTCACCCACCGCCATGTACGTCACGCTCTGGTAGGCGAAGGTGCCGCGGAAGCTGGAGACCGGTTTGATGTAGCTCAGCCGCTTGAGCACCTCCTCGCGGCTGAAATCGGAGCCGTACCAGAGGATGCCGCCGCACACCTCGGGCAGCCCGACGCGATGGACGAGCAAGTCCCGGAGGGTGAGCTCTCGCGTCACGTAGGGGTCATGGAGCTGGAAGTACGGGAGGTACTGGCTGACGGGGTCGTCCCAGGAGACCTTGCCCTCGTCCACCAGCATGCCCAGGCCGATGGCCGCGAAGGACTTCGAGATGGACCCGATCGACAGCTGGGTGTGTTCGTCGACGGGAGCGGACTCGCCCACCTTCCGCACGCCATACCCCTTCGAGAACACCACCTTGCCATCCTTCACGACCGAGACGGACAGGCCCGGCACGTTCCCCTCGCGGAGGGCAGTGTTCGTGTAGCCGTCGAAGCCCGAGAGCGGGGCCGGCTGCCCGGCGGCGGGGGAACCGCCGAGCACCAGCCCGAGCACGAAGAGGAGGGGGAGTACGCCGGCACGTCGAGACATGGGTGAGGCTCCAGGGTGGGAACGAAACATCGCGATGCGCATCTGCAAGTCAGGGACCGTCTCACGGTGAACGCGCCGCGGCCCTCCAGGTCGCGCCGGGTCAATGCCTGCTCAGGATTGACAATTCGCGCTGATGTCTTAAATATGTCCCCGTCATGAGGCCCGTCACCACCACCATCCTGGGTGTGCCGTCAGAGCGCGAGTTCGCGCCGATGGCGGACGTGCGTCTCGGCTCCCGCAACAAGGTTCTGCTCGACATTTGATCAGGCGGACCGGGTTCCCTGGTACGCGGGTTGGCTGGTTCCCGTGTGCCGCAGGGGCTTGGTTCCGCCGCTGATCATCCCGGGCCTTCGTGTGTCCTCACGCCGTCCTGAGCGTCCCTGAGCGGCCGCTTCCGGGCATGCGTGTGCGCGCCCGAGGACCCCGAGCGCCTCATCCCTCTCAACCAGTGTCTGTCTTCAACCCGCGGGTGCGTGCACCCGGCGGGAACGGGAGTCCTTTATGTCTCGCACCACTCGAATCGAGCGCTACCGCAACATCGGCATCATGGCCCACATCGACGCGGGCAAGACCACGCTCACCGAGCGCATCCTCTTCTTCACCGGCCGCATCCACACCGTGGGCGAGGTGCACGACGGCGCCACCGAGATGGACTGGATGGAGCAGGAGAAGAAGCGCGGCATCACCATCACCTCGGCGGCGACCACCGCCTCCTGGAAGCCGATGCGGGGGCCCTTCGCGGGTCTCCCGCACCGCATCAACATCCTGGACACGCCGGGCCACGTGGACTTCACCATCGAGGTGGAGCGGTCCCTGCGCGTCCTGGACGGAGCGGTGGCGGTGTTCGATGCCAGCCAGGGCGTGGAACCCCAGTCCGAGACGGTGTGGCACCAGGCCAACCGGCATGGTGTGCCGCGCATCGCCTTCCTCAACAAGATGGACAAGGTGGGCGCGGACTTCGCCATGTGCGTGCGCTCCATCCGCCAGCGGTTGGACGCCAACCCGGTGCCGGTGCAGTTGCCCATCGGAGCGGGCCCGGAGTTCACCGGGCTCATCGACCTGCCGCGCATGAAGGCCTTCCTCTTCGACGGGGAGCGCGGCGAGCCCGCCGAGGGACAGGAGATTCCGGCGCACCTGCGCGCGGAAGCGGAAGCGCTGCGCCTGCGGCTCATCGAGGCCTGCGCCGAGGTGGATGGAACCGTCCTCCAGAAGTACGTGGAGGGACGGATGGCGGACATCACCGCCGAGGAGTTGGAGCGCGCGCTGCGCGCGGGGACGTTGCAGCGGCAGTTGGTGCCGGTGCTCTGCGGAGCGGCTTTCAAGAACAAGGGTGTGCGCATGCTGCTGGATGGAATCATCAACTACCTGCCCGCCCCGTCGGACCTTCCGGCGGCCCGGGGCGAGACTCCCGGAACGCGGGAGCCCGCCACCCGTACGGCCAGTGACGAGGAGCCGCTGTGCGCGCTCGTCTTCAAGCTCATGCACGACAAGGCGGTGGGGAGCATCGTCTTCCTGCGCGTCTACTCGGGCACGCTGCGCACGGGCATGGCCGTGCTCAACACCCGTCAGGAGCGCCGCGAGCGCGTGGGACGGCTCATGTTCATGCATGCCAACAAGCGCGAGGAGGTGGACGAGGTGCATGCCGGCGACATCTGCGCGGCGCTCAACCTGCGCGGGGTGCGCACGGGCGACACGCTGTGCGCTCCGGAGGCTCCCGTGTTGTTGGAGACGCTCCGCTTCCCCGAGCCGGTCGTCCAGCTCGCCATCGAGGCGCGCTCTCGGGCGGAGCAACAGAAGATGGAGGACGGACTGGCGCGGCTCGCCGCGGAGGACCCGTCCCTGCGCGTGGAAGTGGACCCCGAAACCGGTCAGCAACTGCTGTCCGGCATGGGAGAGCTGCACCTGGAGATCATCGTGGACCGTTTGAGAACCGAGTACGGCGTGGAGGCGAGCGTGGGCCAGCCACGGGTGGCCTACCGCGAGACGCTGCGTCAGAAGGTACGCCAGGAGTACCGGCACGTCCGGCAGACCGGCGGGCCCGGACAGTTCGCCCATGTGGTGCTGGAGGTGGCTCCCGCGCCACGAGGCTCGGGGCTCGTCTTCGTGGACGAGACGCATGGCGGTGTCATCCCGAAGGAGTTCATTCCGGCCATCGAGAAGGGCGTGGCCGGCGCCATGGACAAGGGCGTGCTCGCGGGCTACCCGCTGGTGGATGTGGAGGTGCATCTGGTGGATGGGAGCACGCACGTGCGGGACTCCACGCCGCAGGCGTTCACGATGGCCGGCTCGCTGGCCTTCCAGGAGGCGGCGCGGAGCGCGGGCGTGCAGTTGCTGGAGCCCATGATGGACGTGGAGGTCACCACGCCGGAGGAGTTCCTGGGCGACGTGCTCGGGGACCTGTCCGCCCGGCGCGGGCGTGTGCGGGGGATGGAGGGCCATGGCGCGGTGCGGAACGTCTCCGCGCAGGTGCCCATGGCCACCCTCTTCGGCTACGTGAACAGCCTCCGCGGCCGCACGCAGGGACGCGCCACCGCCTCCCTGCGCCTGGCCACGTATGAGCCCGTGCCCGACGCGCTCCAGGCGCCGGTGCTGGCGGCTCGCAAGTAGAGGGAGCAGGCGGTGAATGACGCGGTGCGCGGCGTACGCGCACCGCGTCACACCGTGGCCTCCGCGTGAAATCCGCGGGCCCGTGGCAGAGCCATGACGTGGCTCGGGTAGACGGTCCGCATGTTCCTCCACGCGCTCGGACACTTCCACCCGGAGAACCTCATCACCAACGCGTTCCTCCAAGACATCGGCCTGGAGACGGACGACGCATGGATCGTCGAGCGGGTGGGCATCCGCACCCGGCACACGGTGCTGCCGCTCGACTACATCCGCGAGACACGCAACCGTGACGTGCGCGGAGCACTCGAGGCCGCGCTGTACTCCAACGCGGAGACGGGCAAGCGCGCGGCGCTGATGGCCCTGCAACGCGCGGGGCGCGACGTGAAGGACGTGGGGATGGTGGTGTCCGGTGGCTGCTCGCCCGACGAGTGCATTCCGGCGGAGGCCTGCCGCATCGCCGAGGCGCTGGGCATCGAGGCCCCGTCCCTGGACCTCAACGCCGCCTGCTCCTCCTTCTGCGCGCAACTGCACTTCCTCGCCGGGATGCGGCCGGAGCGCCTCCCGGACTTCATCCTCGTGGTGAACCCGGAGAACTCCACCCGCGTGGTGGACTACTCGGACCGCTCCAGCTGCGTGCTGTGGGGCGATGGCACCAGCGCCGCGCTGCTCAGCCCTCGTATCCCCGGCCCCTGGCGCATCACCCAGACGCTCCTGGGTGGGAGCCCCTCGGGCGCGGACAAGGTGAAGGTGCCTCGCGCGGGCCACTTCACCCAGCAGGGCTCCGCGGTGCAGACCTTCGCCATCAAGCGCGCCAGCGAGACCTTCCTCGCGCTGCGCGCGCACTACCTCGCGGCCGCACCGGGACGCACACCGGACGGGCTGAGCCTCATCGGCCACCAGGCCAACCTGCGCATGCTGGAGGCGGTGCAGCGGCGCACCGAGGTGTCCGGCGCGCGCCACTTCTACAACGTGGAGCACCGCGGCAACTGTGGGGCCTCGGGCGCGCCCACGGTGCTCTCGGAGAACTGGGACAACCCCCAGGTGGGAGACGCGGTGGCTCTCGCGGTGGTGGGCAGCGGCCTCACCTGGGCCGGAGCCCTGCTGGAGCGTCACCGCGCCGAGTAGGCTCTCGCGCCATGGCACTGAAGAAGAAGGGCAAGTACTTCTACGGGGACTCGCGGGCGGACATCGCCCCGATGCTCGCACGCTATAGCGAAGCGAACGCATATCCCGTCGAGCGGATGGACGACCTGAAGTGCGAGTGCGGCTCCGAGCAGCTGGGCTTGCTGCTGGACGAGGACGAGGGAGCGGCCGTCCAGGTCTGTGCGGCCTGCCAGCGGCAGACCCCCATCGGAGACAGCGCCGACTACCTCGAGGATGCCGAGCTCGAGGAGCGCGAGTGCGTCTGTGGCGGCTCCCGGTTCGAGATCGCCACCGGCGCCGCGTTCTACAAGGACAGCACCGACATCCGGTGGTTCTACGTCGGTTGCCGGTGCGTCGCTTGCGGCCTCGTGGGCTGCTACGGGGACTGGAAGACGCCCTGAGCCCAATCCCCGTGCGGCGGGCTACTGCTGGAGCGTGAACGTGTAGATGGGCCAGGAGCTCGGGTCGTAGGCGACGCAGCTCCCGCGGTCCCAGTTCTTGAAGCGCATCTCGAGGGTGCGCGCCCCCACCGGCGCCGTGATGGTGGCCGGCGCGGGCTGCCGGATGTAGCCGCTCGTGGTGGTCACGTAGGCGCTCTGGAAGGTGCCGTAGTCGAAGCGGTACTCGACGGCGATGAGCCAGGTGTCCATGCCGCTGTACGTCGCACGGCACGTCTTCAGCCGGTCGAGCGCGTACTGGACGGTGAAGGGCTGACCGGCTCGCAGGGTGCCGGTGACCGTATAGGGGCCGCTCGCCGGGAAGGAGATGACCGGGGTCTGCGCCGCGGCGGAGGTGGCGAGCAGCAGGGGAAGGACGAACGCACAGAGTCTGGACGACACGACGGGCTCCTGGTGGGGGGGGAAGGACGACGCGGGCATCCTCTGGGATCCAGCAGGGAATCTTCCAGGGATTTCCCACTTTGGAGTTTTTACAGCATTCCCTCTCCAGGTGTCCTGGTAGCCTGGAAAGCCGGCCGGCGTGACGACGGGAGAGGAGGACCGAGGTGGCCTGGAGCGGGTGGACAGGGCGGGTGTTGGGAGCGGCGTGGCTCGAAGGTCCCGAGGGCCAACGGGTACGGCTGGAGCGGCGGGTCGCGGCGTTGCTGGCCTACCTGGGGATGGAAGGCCCCTCGCCCAAGCATTTCCTGAGCGGTCTGCTGTGGCCCGACTCTCCCCCCACCACGGCACGCAACAACATGCGCCAGCTCCTGCGCCGGCTGCGGCTGGCGTGTGGCGGCCTCGAGGTGGTGAAGGCAGACACCGAGCGCTTGGAGCGCGGTCCCGAGCTGACCGTGGACGTCGCGCACTTGAAGTCCGCCGCCGCGTCCCACGCGCATGCCCAGGTCCTCGAAGCCTTGAGTCCCGGAGGCGGTGGCCCGCTGCTGGCTGGCTTCGACTTCGACGATTGCCCCGAGCTGGCGCGGTGGCTGGACGGTGCCCGTGCCGCCGTGGAGGGCTGGGTGCGCCAGGCGCGAGAGGCGGAGATCGAACGCCACATGGCCCAGGGCGACTGGACGACCGCCCTGACCCAGACCCAGGCCTGGGTCCAACAGGAGCCCGAATCCGAGCAGGCCGGCCGCTACCTCATCCGCCTGCACTACCTCCAGGGGGATCGCGGCGCCGCCCTCGCGGCCTTCGAGCGGCTGCGCTCCGTCCTCTCTCGCGAGCTGGACGTCACCCCCATGCCCGAGACCCTCGAGCTGGTGCGGCACATCGAGCAGGGCACCCCGCCTCCCCGTCCTCCCGCCGCGCTCCCTCCACCACTCCCCGTCTCCGTGCTGCGGCCTCCGGTGCTCGTGGGCCGGGAGGCCGCCTGGCGCCAGCTCGAGGAGGGCTGGAACGCCGGTCAGGTCCTGTTCATCACCGGGGAGCCCGGGAGCGGCAAGTCCCGGCTCGCCGAGGAGTTCGCGACCTTCAAGGGACCGTGGTTCCGGATTGAAGGACGTCCAGGAGACCAGGAGGTCCCCTTCGCCTCACAGGCCCGCGCCCTCCGGACCCACATGGCCCGCCACCCCGACGTGAAGCTGCCAGACTGGGTGCGCGACGAGCTCTCGCGCATCCTCCCCGAGCTGGGCGACCCACGCCGTCTCTCCCCGCTGGCCTCCGAGGCCGACGAGCTGCGCTTCTACGATGCTCAAGCGGAGGCGCTCCGGCTGCTCAGTGAGGGCGGTGTCATCCACGTCGTGGACAACGTGCAGTACTGGGACAAGGCCAGTTCCAAGGTCTTCACCTACGCCGTCGCACGCATGCTCGACTCCCACGTGGGGACGGCTCGACAACCGCGCATCATCGATTGCTACCGCCGGGGAGAGCTCCCGCCCTACTCCGAGGCCAACGTGCGCCAGTTGGTGGACGCGGATCTGGCACGCGTCGTCGACCTCGGCCTCCTCGCCCCCGAGGAGGTGCGCCAATTGCTGGCGAGCCTGGGGCTCCCCGGCGCGGAGGCCCATGCCGAGGCCATGGCCCGCTACACCGGCGGCAATCCCCTCTACATCACCGAGACCCTCAAGCACCTCCTCGAGACCGACTCCCTCCACAAGGACTGGCCCCACCGGCTGTTGCCTCCAGGGCGCGTCGGGCCGCTCATCCAGCGCCGCCTCGAGCGGCTGTCCACGTTGGCCCTCCAGTGTGCCCAGCTCGCCGCCCTGGCCGGCGCCCACTACCGGCCAGCGATCGCCCTCGACGTCCTCGAGGTGAGCGCCACCGAGATTCATGCCGCGCTCAGCGCGCTCGAGGCCGCGCAGATCCTGGTGGACGAGCGCTTCAGCCATGACCTGGTGCTGGAAGCCGTCCGGGCCAGCCTCTCTCCCGCCGCCGCCCGGGTCCTGCATGGCCGTCTGGCCACCGTGCTCGAGCGCGAGGGAGCCCCGGCCATCCTCCTGGCCCACCACTGGATGGAGGCGGGCTCGGTGGAGCGCGCCCTGCCTTTCCTGCTGGCCTCCGCGCACGCGGACGAGCAGGTGCTTCCCCCCGAGCAGGCCGCGGATCATTACGCTCGCGCGGCGGCCCTCATGGACGCGACCGGCCGTCCCGAGGATGCCGCGCAGGCACGCGCCGCCGAGGCGCGGTGCCGCACCCGGGTCCGTCACGCCACGCCCAGCAACGCGTCCAACCGCTCGCGGTAACCACGGCTGAGCTTCAGACAGGTGCCATCACCCAGGATGACCTGGTACTCGCCATGGAAGAGCGGGCGCATCTCCCGCACCCGGCGCGCATTGACGATGGTGGAGCGATGGATGCGCACGAACTGGCGGGGATCCAACTGCGCCTCCAGCTCGCGCAGGGGCTGACGGAGCAGGTGCGTCTGGCCTCCCGCGTGGGCCTGGACGTAGTAGTCCTCGGCTTCCAGCCAGTCCACCTCGCTCACGGAGAGGAAGGCGACCCGGCCGACCTCCTTGAGCACCAGCCGCTCCAGATAACGCGGCGCGGGAGGCGGCGGCGGCGCCAGGTTCGCGGCGGACCGGGAGGTGCTCAGCAGTCCCATCAACTGTCGCGCCAACGCCTGGATGCGCCCGCCCCGCACATGCTCCTTGGCGCGTGACAGCACCCGGGTGAAGCGCTCGTCGTCGTAGGGTTTGAGAAGATAGTCGAGCGCATGCGCCTCGAAGGCCTTGAGGGCGTGGGTGTCGTCCGTGTTGACGAAGATGGTGGCGCCCGTGTGCGCGGGACCTGCTTCCCGCAGTACCTGGAAGCCATCCATGCCCGGCAGCTCCACACCGAGGAAGACCACGTCGACGGAGTGCTGACGCAGCATCCGCACCGCGACGGGACCACTGTCACACTCGCCCACCACCTCTACTTCGGGGTCCGCGGCCAGCCGTGTACTCAGGCTCTGGCGGGAAGGACGCTCCGGATCCACCAGCAGTACGCGGATGGGAACACTCTCCGTCGACAGGCTCACGGCGCGTACTCCCCGCGCGTGTCACATGGTTCGTGGGAGGAGACGATCTCGATGAATCTTTTCAGTTCCATGACCAGGGGGTTCACGCACAAGTCCATGAAGATGGGTTGCGAGCATCCCTACCGGCCCAGGGGTGACGAAGGCGTGACGGCTGAAGCATCCACTCGAGGGGGTGTCCGGCGGCGGCGTCACGCGTCGCGCCGCCGCCGGAGGCGGGACTCAGTGGTAGCGCACCCTCAAGTCGTGAAGGATGGCCGAGCAGCCGGTCCTCGACCCGGCCTCCTTGCCGTCCGTGTCACCCACGCAGGAGAGCTGCCACACCAGCCTGGTGGCGGGGATGAGCTGCGGGAACTGGTATCCGTTGAGGCCGTGCCCCGTATCCGTGAAGCCGAACGAGAACGGCTGGGTCAACGTGGCCGTCTGGGTGTTGCAATCCGCATCATCCAAAGCCGCCAGGCAGACCTTCTCGATGGCGCCGCCCGTGGTGGTGAAGATGTGGTACCAGGCCCAACCCTCGGCCCTGGTGTCGCCTCCCCCAGTCTCCTGGGCCTTGATGTACATCCCCGCCCACAGTTCGGTGCTGTTGTTGCGGATTTCGAGCTGGACGTTGATGTCCATGCGGGGACCGTTCCCGCCGAACTCGGTGTCACCCGCCACCTTCGGAGGCGGGAAGAAGTTCAGGTTGGTGTCATTGAGGATGACCGAGTAGATCGCCTGCTCGGTGGTGGCCAACTGCTCGGCGCCCTGGACGGGCTCCTGCTCCATTGCATCGACGCCGCAGCCAGCCAGGCCCAGCGCCACCGTGGGAATCGCGAAGGAAATGAGTTTGCGGAACATGGTTTTCTCCAATGGTTGAGAATCTGGAATGAATGTGAACGGCCGAGACCACCCTCGCGGGTGGCGCCCCGGGCACACCGGTCTGCCCGGGTTGCGAAGCCAAACTACAGAGCCGCGCACACGCCGGCCGCAGTCGTTCCGTGAGGTGCTCCACCGGTGCTGTGAACCGGCCTGCCGCACCCGTGAAACGTCAGAGATTGTCTGACTGGACGAACCGGGACGGATTGTCTCATCCACCCACGCCGGAGAAGTCCCGCTCTACTGAAGAGTGACATCAAAGGCCGTGGGATGCCTGCCACTCGAGGCGCTCATCGGCATCGCGCGCCAGCCGTTCGAGCACCTCGTCCAGCGAGAGGAACACCTCCCACGGAGCCTGCCCGCATGCAGCGGCCACGCGGCAGCAGACCTCTTGCTCGAGCGGCTCGTCCCGCTTCCCCTTCCAGACCGTGTCGGCCAGCGTGACGAGGAGGTCCTCGAGCGCCAGGGCCTCGCGCTCGGACTGCGCATGCGTCCGGGCGAAGCGCGCGAGGTGAGCCGGAACGCCCCGCGTGAGCAGGAGTTGCTCCCCGAGGGCCTCGTGCCTGTCCCCTGGCTGGGAGAGTTCTTCCCGGACGACCGCCTTGCCAACATCGTGAAGCGCGGCGCCGAAGACCACGGCCTCCGCGTCGAACGACAAGCGGGGCCAGCGCTTGCGCAGCGCGGAGGTGAGCCTGACGGCCACGTCATGGACGAGCGTCAGGTGGGCGACCAGCCGCGGAGGCGCGCGCAGTTCCTCGAGGATGCGCGCGGCGGACTCGGGGAGTGAGTGGAGACGAAGGGACATGGGGCGTCCGCGAGCATACGCGGGTAGAGTCATGAGTGCAGGACCCGCAGAAAGGGACCTACTCGTGAGCAGAGCGGGAAGTGCAGCAGCGGGACTAATGTCGTGCTCCTACGTCCGCCAACCAACCGCGCTGAGCATGGGCAGGAGGTTCTCCACATGAGCATCAGAATCATTCGCCAGCGACTCATGGTGCTGAACCTCTGCCTCATGCTGATGTCGTGTAGCGCCACTCGCCCAACCCTGGCGGGACCATCCGGACCGCAGGACCTAGCGGAGTACGTGCTCATCATTCAGGAGAAGCCGGACGGACAACCCACCCACGAGTGGCGGCCAGCCCAGGACATCGACTTGTCGCAATACCCGCACCGGGTTAGCAGAAAGACCAATACAGGTCGCATCCTTCGTGCCACCTTCACGCGCGACTGCGAAGAGGAACTGCATGCGTGCTATCAAGATTGCATGAGTCGCCCCCTCCCCCCCGGCTATGGCAGCGTCAAGATTCCACGCAAAGCAGGAGGTAAGGCGGAGTGGTGCAACAAGAAATGCCTCCAGCCCTACAACGACTGCTGCCGATTGCGCGAATTGGAGGCGCACCGCTTCGAGACGATTGGTCCCGCCGTTGAATGGGCGAAACAACACCGCAAGCAAATCTTGACCGGCACCATCATCATCATCGCTGGAGTCACATTCGTGGCATGTGGAGGACCTGGAATCCTCATCCTGGCTCCAGCCTCAGCGGTCCTCCTGACGAGCAGACTCAAGACCTCACCGACTGATGCCCTGAATCAAGAGAGGCTTTGATGCCAATCCATGATGCAATCATCGAGGCCCAGAAACTCATCGGGAGGCTCTGGAAGGAGGAGCAATCTCCCGAACGAGAAAGAATCCTGGAGTGTGCGGGATACACGCTCTCTTTCATATCCGCAACCGGCCAGGACTACCGGTTCGAAGACTTTCGCCAAAGTCAGGCCCCAGGCAGCCCGACACCGGTCGAACCGCGCGATCTCGCCCCAACCGAACCAGGGGCGGCTGGCAGCGCGAACATTCGAGAGTTTCTGGCCAGAACCCGTGGCTTCTTCAATCAGCTGCTAGCCGAGCCGGGTGCGACCAACGACCAGGAACCGATTCGCCTCCTCCTCGATGTGGTCGGCTACATCGTCTTGACCGGCGCGCTTGTCGCCTTGGACGAGCATATGCGGAGACTTGAAGCCGGCTCTCCACCGCGCGTCGTCGCCGCATTTGGCACGCAGGCAGAGGCAACAGCGTGGCTGGAGAACACCTCAGAGCCACTCAGCAGGGCCTTGGTGTTGATCGGCGACCAGTACAACCAAGCCGTCTATCTCCGAGACATCAACCACCGTAAGGTCATGCCGTGGCCCGCCATGGAGTACTACCTCGCGGAGCTCGTACGGGATGTGGCGCCCATCGCTCTGGCCTCGTTCTCCAGCCGTGAGGTGGCCGAGACCTGGCTGAACGCGCAAACCGAGCCGCCCGATCGCGCATGGGTGCTGATCACGGGTGAATTCCACCTCGCGGTCAACCACGCCAACGTCCAACGCCGCGCCCTGTATCCTCTGTCGATGGCCGATGGTTACACCATCAATGACGAGGTTGAAACTGAGCCACCACGGCAAGACTGAAAAGCGAGGCGCTATGCGTCGGGGGAGTTGCCGCCTGGAGTCACATCCAGGCCAATAACTTTTCGAGAAACTCGGCCGCGTCCACCGGATGCACCGTGCACCTCACGGTGGAAAGGCTCAGCTCGGGGCGGACAAGATTTTTAGGGCCTCAAGTTGGAGAGGCCCGTGAGGAGCACGACACTGTCTCAGCGTGCGGCGGGACATATCGATCATCCCTTGAGGATGGCACGAGCAGCTTCAAGCAACGTCAATTCCTCAGGTGTCCGGGCAAGTCGCGAGTCCGCATCCTGGCTGAGCCACACCGTACGCTGTGCTTTTACCCACTCCTCGGCCAAGCTGTCTCCGCTCTGCTCTAGTGGTAGCGGAAACAACTCTGAAAGGAGGTGTGCGGGGCGGCGAAGGTGAATCCCAAAACGGTACCAAGCGAGGGTGCTCGGAGAGTTGCATCCCGAACGAATGGCCAATGGAAGCAGTGCCAGCGTGCTTGCCACTTCGTTTACGTGAACTGCGACTGGCTCTTGCGCCGACTCCGCCTCTCGCCGCGCTTCCAACAACGCCAACAGGCCACCGGCAGCGCGCGCCAAGCGCTCAACTGTCGAGTGGGCGAGAGCAATCGCACGTGGAATTGGGCCGCTGGGATTGCTGCGGCCCGGGTCCGGCGATAGCGAAGTGCCATCGAGCACCCGCGCCACCTCGGCCAAAGGCTTCCCTGCCATGTACTTGTCTACTGCCTCCTGCAAAGCCTTCCAGGCCAACCTCCATTTGTCACTGGGGGTCCAGGCGAGAGCAACGCTCGAAGGCTCTACCGCCCAGAGATACCTAATCGCGTCGGAACTGTGTTTTTCCCCTAGGAGATCGATCACATGCACTGGGGAGACCCGACAAAGTACCTCGAAGAGTGCCGTCGTCCAACGCGACATGGGCACCCCTACGTGAGGCAGTGCCAGAACATCCGGACATTGCTCGAGCGCCTGCTGCAAATGCAGCATGAGGAAGAAGGGGAGACCGGACTTCGCACAGGCCGCAGGGAGCCACGACGGAGCACCTGAACGCGCGATGAACACACGCTCCAAGCCCTCCAGTGCCGAGGCGGCGCCTTTTACCATCGAAATACGATTAGGCCCAGGCCACCGGCTCGCCGCGAAGCTCTTAGAGAGGATTGTCTCAGCAGTGACCTCTCCATCTCGGCGTGCTGCGAGGTAGGAGATTGCGACAAGTTCGTCGGACTTTGCGGTCGTCAGCGTCGCTGAAGGGTCTGCAGCAAGCACGGCCAAGCTCAAGAGGCGGCTGTCCAATGTCGAAGAGGCATCCTCGTCACTGAGAAACGCAACTGCCCTTCGAACCTTGGCTGCATCGGTTGCTGCCGCTACTGCGATAGGCGAATCTGGAATAACCAGTGCCAAGCCGTGGTTGGCCACACCAGCTCGGCCTGCACGTCCCACGGCGTTGAGCAACTGAGCCTTAGAGCGCTCCTCCGACATATCGCCGGATGGCTTCGGACCTTTGCCACCGATGGAGGTGCCTCCGATAACGACGATGGGGGCAGGGAGGTTCAGACCTTGTGCGAGTGTGCCTGTAGCAAACATCGCGCGTGCACTGCCCTCGCGAAAGGCAATCTCCGAGGCTCGGCGTTCGCTGTCCAAGAGCGCACTCGTGTGGACTGCAACACCTCGTTCGATGAGAGTTCCAGGCTCGCTCTCGCAACCCAGTTCCGCTTGAGCCACGGCGAGAAGGGCCCGCGCGTGGTTACTCAGGACTGGGCGCGCAACCGCCTGAGTAACGGGTGCAACCTGGCGAGCAACAGTGAAGCAATGGTGCTTGCTGGCGGCGAGAAATGTCAGAACCTGCTGGTCCAGGCGCGAGAAGTGCGCCGCGAGACTGCCCGCCGATGAGTTGACCCAAGACTCCTCCAAGTCGCCGACCCCATCAATTTCGGTCTTGCCCTCCAAACTGGTCGGCAACTGCATCAGTGCATATTCTGCGGCGCTGTCCGATGTCCAAGCTCCCTGAAGGCCGGCAACCGCCACATGGAAGCAACGGAAGGGGTAACGCTTTGGCCGCTTCAGGGGCTTCTTCCGCCGGGCCTCCTTCTCTCGTCCGTCAGCCATCGCTTCCAGTTGCGAAGCACGTGTCCGAGGAAGGTCGATGGCAACCGTGGCGCGGAGGGTGCGCGTCGGACGCCATGGCTCGTCGATGAGGGCGACCTCGCTCCCGGTCGCGCTCTTGAGCCAGTCGGAGAGCACCTCTGGGTTGGCCATCATCGCTGACATCAGCATCACACTGCAGTTGGAGGCCAAGGAGAGCAGGTGGCTGAGCACCAACTCGGCAAGCGCCCCACGTCCTGGCTCTGCGATGAGATGGCACTCATCGAAGATGCAGAGACGGCAGGAGTTGAAGACCTCAGGAGAAAGCCGAAGCGCGAGGGCGCACTTCTCGGGGGTCATTACGGCAACCGTACCCGATTGGGCGTACCGGACCCGATCACCCTCCGCAGTGGTGTATTCCTGGCCGCCGAAGAAGAGGCGAACTGATATATCGGAAAGGGGCCGAAGTGCCACCTTCAAGTCCGTCGCCACTTGGCTCGCTAGCGCATTAGTGGGCACGAGATACAACACCCACCCCTCCAGTACCGCTTGGGACGCTGCGAGTTCTGCGAGAAAGCTCTTGCCCGCCCCTGTGGGGAAGCTGACAACCGAGTGCTTCCGTGGACCAGGAAGACACTCGGAGACAAACCGCACCGCATTGGGCCAGATGAGCGGTCGCGGGGCCTCAGTTGTCCCCATCGCTCGTTGATGCAAGTAGTCGGAGTAGGCATCCTCGTGGTCAACAGGAGGCGGAACGCTCCGGAGAGCCCGATCCTTCGTGGACGCAATGGTGGCCGCGAGAAGTCGGACGAGGTGGTGGATGTCCGCGTGCTCGGTCGCGACAAAGTGAAGGCCTGGGAGGAGGGACGTGTCCCTCGGCCCAGCGACTGTCGCCCCACGCAGGCGAGCGCCGATTCGCTGTAACCTACCAATTACCTCGTCGGGTGACACGTTGCCGCGGGCAGCCAACCACCCCAAGTAGTGGTTGCTCGCAGCGCCGAGTTCCCAAAAGAGCTGTGCGCGCAGGGCGCTGCGGGGCGTCTCCTTATAAAGGGAAGCGGGCACCGCGTCCGGAGGTGGGCGGATAGTACGTGGGTCAAGACGCGCCAAGTGGATGAGCGCCTCGAATGCCCAGTCTGCATTTTGCGCTTCAGGGGTACCCGGCTGCGTAGCCCCAACGAGACGCGTTGCAATGGTGCCGGCGTTCGCGTCGAATCCCGCGTACAGGTAGAGGAGCGCCGCTTCCATTGATGTGAAGAGCGAGGGGTCGGCAAACCGGTACCGACTGCTTGGCGCCTTGGCCAGAGGGTTGGAGAGCCGCTGGTGCTCAGCAAGAAGAGCGAGGCCCTCTGCAGCAACGAAGGCTGCGGCCCGCGACGTTTCATCCGGCTCGGAGCAGTCGAAAATGGCATGGCTCTCAAGGGCACTCGCGAGTCTTCGCAGGTAATCCAGGAGGGAGGCGTCAGTGGGGCCTTCGGAGCGCTTGCTCTGAAGAGAGAGCGCCTGGATGTCGAGAAATGCGGCCGAGAGCATTCGGCGAGCATCGGCAGGAGCAAGCTCGTGCAGCGCGGGCAGGCGTTCGAAAAGCTCCCGAGAGCCGGGACCAAACATCAGGCTGCCCTCGTCGCCAAACCGCTGGCCTCGAAACGAATCCGGTCGGCCACCTGATCAAAGAACTCCTTATGATTCACCAGGGGCATGGAGAAGAGCCGAATACGGTCCGCGCCGCAGGCGAGGGCTGCAAATGTCGGGCGGTCATTTGTCGGCTCAAATTTCGACGCCTGTGCATATCCCAGAATAGGGAAGAAGACACGTCGAACCCGCCAGAAGGCGGGCGTGATGAGTTTCTGATGCTCTGGAGTGAGAGAATCCCGTAGCATCTGAACCTGGCTTCGGACATCGCCTTCCCGCAACCCATTTTCGACTTCGTCGAAGAGCCTCGCTGTTTCGGTGACGTGCGCGCTGATGTTAAGGTCCGAGGCCTTCACCTCGCCGATAGTGAGACCTAGGCCTTCGCCTTCGACGTGGATGCCCACAAGGTCCAGCCCATGACTGTGCACGTCTGCATGTATTTGGGTCAGCACCTGCAGCTGGCCCGGGGGAGCGAGGGGGGGGCTTTTCCGCGAGAGCAGCAGCAAGAGGTGACCGATGCCCTCAGCAATCCAGGGATCTCGTAGCGTCGTTCGCCGCTTTTCATCGATGTTGTTGTCCGCGCCGAGGAGTCGAACTGCTTCCTCGTGAAAGGCGTTCGCGAAAGCAACGTTCACTTCGAAGAGGTCACGTGCGATGGCCAAGTTCGTTCGGACAGAATGGGCAATCCCCGCCTCAAACAGGTAATGCCCGAGGGCCTCAATGACGGCCGGGGCTTCGAGGCCTGTGATGACGGTCACGCGGTGAGAGAAGGCAGTCGGCTGGGCAAAGCCCAACGCCTGGCGAACAACCTCGATTGAATCTTCCAGCGGGTCCTGTGACATTTCCCCTCACCACCGCTTGTGCGGTGGCAACCTATAGGGAATTCAAGGAAGCGCCAGATTATGACCATGCTGAGGACCAGCACTCGGCCTAAGCCCCTGGACATAGATATTGTCCACCCCCGGGATGAGACCGCGAGGGGTAGACGAGAAGATGCGCGCTCAGCTGCGAAAGCTGAGCCGCGCACCTGATGCAGGCTGGTGGGTGCGTGAGCGGGTCGACATGGTGCTGCTGGCCGCCAAGGGCTGGAGCGCGCCGCTCATCGCCCAGCACCTGGGATGTAGCGACAAGACCGTGCGGCGTGTGCTGCGCGCTTTTGAGGCCAAAGGGGTAGAGGCCCTGGAGCGGCAAGTCAGAGGGCCGCCACCTGACCTGGCCCAACGCCAACATGTCCACGCCGCTCTCGCCGCCCTCTTGGCTCAGCCACGCACGTGGACGTCGGGTCAGCTGGCGCTCGCCTTGCGCGAGCATGGCGTGCGGCTGGGAGCCCGGCAGGTGCGGCGCTATCTGGCGGACCTGGGGGCGAGCTGGCAGCGCACGAAAATGACGTTGGCCCACAAACAGCGGACGGACGAGGTGGCACGTGCCCGCCGTCATCTCTCCAGGCTAAAAAAACGCCCGAGCAGGGAGGGTAGACCTCTACTACCTGGATGAATGCGGCTTCTCGCCGACACAGCCCACGGGTTACAGCTGGGCGGCGCTCGGCCAGCGTAAGCTCGTCCCGTACGAAAACCCCCAGGGGCGGAGAGTCAACGCGCTGGTGGCTTACAGGCCGCTGGGCTCCAGGCCCACGCTGCGCTACCTCGTGCACCCACGCACGCTGACCAGTCGCGACGTGTTGCACCTGCTCGAGCGGCTCGCTTCGCCCCCGCGCTCCTGCGTGGTGGTGCTGGACAACGCGGGCATTCACGTCAGCAGGCAGGTGCGCGAGCAGTTGCCGCGCCTGGCTCGACGGGGACTGACGCTCTACTACCTGCCGGCGTATGCGCCTGAGCTCAACGAGGTCGAGGCGGTGTTTCAAGTCCTCAAGCAGTACGAGATGCCCGAGCGCAGCTACCACACCCTGGCGCAGCTGCTCGCCGCCATCCGGCGGGCGCTGGCCAGCTACAGCCAGCGCCTCCACCGACGTGGACAGAAACCGTGTCCAGGGGCTTAGGGCAAGGGGAGGACACGGACTCCGCCCGCCCGGGGAGAACGGGCTTTGGGCGTTCCGCTTCCGTGCGGTGGAGGACACGGTGGGCCCGCTCGGGTTCGACCCGGGGCCCGGATACCCTCACCCCGTCCCTCTCCCGAGGGGAGAGGGGTTGATGCGCGGGTGAGGGCAGATACGCGCGGGTTGGAGCCCGCGGGTTGATGCTCGGAGGGGACTCCTGGGTCCGCCTCCTTCCCTCCTCGGCTTCGCGAACGCCGCTCTACTTCGCGAACGCCGCCACCTGACGCTCCGCTCCCGAGAACGGCAGCCGGTACGACCTCGCCGACACCAGCTTCAGGCCCCGCTTCTCCGCCTGCGCCTTCAGCTCCTCCTCGCTCAGCGCCTTCCCCAGCATCGCCACCACGTTCCCTCCCTCCGCCAGGTACGCCGGTGCCAGGTCCAACCAGTCCGGCAGATCCATGAAGGCCCGGGCGATCACCCGGTCCGCTCGCGGCAGCCCCTCCGCCTCCGGCTTGCCCTCCGCTCGCGTGTGCACCGCCTTCGTCCCCGTCAGCCCCAGCCCCGCCACCGCCACCACCGCCTTCACGTACCCCACCTTCTTCCCCACCGCGTCCACCACCGTCACCGACAACGACGGCCTCGCCATCTTCAGCGGCAGCCCCGGGAACCCCGCCCCCGCTCCCACGTCCAGCACGCTCCCCGCCCCCTCCACCTCCGGCAGCACCGCCAGCGAGTCCAGGAAGTGCTTCTCCACCACTTCCTCCTCCGCCGTGATGGCCGTCAGGTTCACCTTCGCGTTCCACTTCAACAGCTCGCCCATCAGCCGGTTCAGCCGCGCCGGCACGTCCTCCCCTACCGTCACCCCCAGCGCCCTGCACCCCTGCCCAATCAGATCGCCGAAGCGCGCGTTATCCACAGCCACCCCTCCCTGCTCGGGCTCCAAGCCCTTGAAATGTCTCGCACCTTTGGGTGCTCCAAACTTCTCCACACCTTGTCCACACCCCCCTGTGCGATCAGGAACCGCTTCCGCCCGGCCCTGACTCGCTCCCCACCCCGCCCCGCTTGAGCGCCACCAGCACCAGCGAGAACGCCGCCGGCGTCAGCCCCGGTATCCGCCTCGCCTGCCCCACCGTCGCCGGCCTCACCTTCTCCAGCTTCTCCACCGCCTCCGCCGACAGCCCCCTCACCCCCGCGTACGCGAAGTCCCCCGGAATCCTCCACCCGTCCCACGCCTCCGCCTCCCTCGCCGCCGCGCGCTCCGCCATGACGATGTAGCCCTCGTACTTCACCTCCACCTCCACCTCCTCCACCACCTCCTCGCTCAACGCCGGCCAGCCCTCCGCCTTCTCCGCCGCCAGCGCCGCGTACGTCACCTCCGGCCTCTTCAGCCGCGCCGCCAGCCCCGTCCGCTTCAGCCTCGCCACCTCCTCCGTCACCGCGCGCCGCTTCTCCTCCACCCGCTCCAGCACCTCGCGCGACACCAGCCCCACCCGCGCCCCGTGCCTCGCCAGCCGCAGCTCCGCGTTCCCCTCGCGCAGCTTCAACCGGTGCTCCGAGCGGCTCGTGAACATGCGGAAGGGCTCGTCCACCCCCTTCGTCACCAGCTCGTCCACCAGCACCGCCCCGTGCGCCTCGTCCCGGCCGAGCACCAGCGCCGGCTCGCCCTTCACCTTCAGCCCCGCTTGAATCCCCGCGAACAGGCCCTGGAAGGCCGCCTCCTCGTAGCCGCTCGTCCCGTTGAGCTGCCCGGCGAAATACAGGCCCTCCACCTGCTTCGTCTCCAGCGTCTCCTTCAACTGCGTGGGCGGCGCGTAGTCGTACTCCACCGCGTAGCCGAAGCGCGCCACCTCCACCTTCTGAAGCCCCGGCAGCGTGCGCAGGAACTCGAGCTGCACCTCCGCCGGCATGCTCGTGCTCAGGCCCGCCGGGTACACCAGCGGCGAGTCCGGGCCCTCGGGCTCGAGGAACACCAGGTGCCGCTCGCGCGCGGAGAAGCGCACCACCTTGTCCTCCAGCGACGGGCAGTAGCGCGGGCCGCGGCCGACGATCTCCCCCTGGAACAGCGGCGAGCGGTGGAGGTTGTCGCGGAGAATCCGGTGCGTCTCCGCCGTGGTGTACGTGAGCGCGCACGTCACCGCGGGCTGATTGGGGAACGGGCCATCCCCGAGTCCCCAGCGCGTGCGCAGGGACAGCGGGCGCGGCGGGAAGTCCCCGTGCTGCGGCTCGATGGAGGCCCAGTCGATGCTGTCGCGCAGCAGGCGCGCGGGCGTGCCCGTCTTGAAGCGCCCCAGCGAGAAGCCCAGCGAGCGCAGCGAGTCCGAGAGCCCCTTCGCCGCCTCGTCGCCGAGCCGCCCGCCCACCTCCTTCTTCTCGCCCACGTGCATGAGGGCCTGGAGGAAGGTGCCGGTGGTGAGCAGCACGGCGCTCGCCGCCACCTGGGTGCCATCGCCGAGCACCACGCCGGCCACGCATCCGCCCTCGGCCACCACGGAAGACACCTCGGCCTCGTGCACGGTGAGGTCCGGCTGGGCCCACAGCACGGACTGCATGGTGCGCGCGTAGGCCTCGCGGTCGCAGAGCACGCGGGTGGCCTGCACGGCCGGGCCCTTCGAGGCATTCAGCGTCTTGAAGTGCGTGCCCGAGAGGTCCGCCGCGCGGCCCATTTCCCCGCCGAGCGCGTCCAATTCGCGCACCAGGTGGCCCTTGGCGGTGCCGCCCACGGCGGGGTTGCAGCTCATGACGGCGGCGCGCTCGCGCTTGAGGGTGAGGCCGAGGGTGGACAGGCCCATGCGCGCGCAGGCCAGGGCGGCCTCGCAGCCGGCGTGACCCAGGCCTACCACGATGACGTCGTACCGATGCTTCATGCCAGCAGGGGAGGGGAGGAGGTGGAGCCCCACTTCTCACGCGGAGCCCTCGCGAAGGCAAGCCGCGCGAGACGCACGCCTCCACTCCCCAGGGGAGCGAGCGAGAGGAGCCCCTCCGGGCGCGGTCTCGCCCAACTTGTCCAACAGTTGGACAAGTCTGGAAGAAGTGCGCCCGGCAGGCTCCCCCTCAGCCCACCGCGCGCGGAGCCTCGCCCACCGGCAGTTCCACGGTGAACGTGGAGCCCTCTCCCGGCCGGCTCTCCACGGAGATGGTGCCCCCGTGCGCCTCCACCAGTTGCCGCGTGAGGTAGAGCCCGAGCCCCAGTCCCCCATAGTGCCGCACCGGCACCCCGCGGCCGAAGCGCTCGAAGAGCCGCACCCGCTCGTCCTCCGGCATGCCGATGCCGTGGTCCCCCACCACCAGCCGCACCGTGCCTTCCCCCGGCGTCACCCGCACGTCGATGGGACGGCCCTCGCCGAACTTCAGCGCGTTGAGCAGCAGCCCCGTCACCACCTGCTCCAACCGCCGCGCGTCCCACCAGCCCACCGCCGGCCCGTGCAGCTCCCGCCGCACCTCGGAGCCACTGGCCGCCAACCGGGGCCCCATCTCCTCCAGCACCGCGGCCACCAGCTCGCCCAGGTCCACCCGCCGGCGCCGCAGCTCCAACGCGTGGCCCGCGCTCAGGTGGGACACGTCCAGCAACTGGTCCACCAGCTGGCCCAGCTGCTTCGTCTGCCGCTCGGCGGCCGCCACCTCCTCCAACAGCCGGGCCGGCTCCACCGCGGCGCCACTCCGGCCCCGGCGCAGCAGACTCTGCAGACGCAGCTGCAGGGGCAGCAGGGGCGTGCGCAGCTCGTGCGCGGCCACGGCGAGGAACACGTCCCTCAGGCGGATGGCCTGCTCGGCGTGCCGGTACAGCCGCGCGTTGTCGAGGGCGATGGCGGCGCGGCTCGCCAGCTCCCGGGCCAGGGCGAGCTCGGCGGGCCCATAGCGCCCGGGCGAGGCCGAGACGAAGGTGATGGCGCCCAGCCGGTGCTCCCGCGCCACCAGCGGCACCACCAGCAGGCTCTGGATGCCGAGCGAGCGCGCGAGCTGGAAGTGCGCCTCGTCCACCACCATGGCGCGCAGCTTCTCGTCGGTGACGAGGGGCACCACCACCGGCGGGCCCTTGCGCGCGACGTGGGCCGGAGGCGACGCCGAGCCGGGGCCGGGCGGGTAGCGGCGCTGCAGCTCGTCGAGCAGGGGCCGCTTCGCCGCGTCCACGTGCGCGCCTCCCACCCGGCGCATCTCCCCGCCGTCCAGCAGGTCGATGACACACCAGTCCGCCAGCGCGCCCACGCACAGCGAGGCCACGCGCGGCAGCACCTTCTCCACCTCCAGCGAGGTGAGGAGGACCTCGCCGGCCTCGGCCAGCAGGGCGTTGGAGGCCTCGGAGCGCTGGCGCTCGCCGAGTTCCTGGCGCAGCGACTCGCGCATCTCGTTGATGGCCGAGCACACCTCGTCCAGCTCGTCGCCACCGCCGGGCGCGGGGGCGCGGCGCCGCAGCACCAGCGGCGAGTCCAGGTGCCCCGGCTCCAACCCGCGCGTGTAGGCCGCCATGGTGGCCAGGTGCTGCGTCACCATGCGCTGGACGACGAAGAGGACGAAGAGGGCGATGAGGAACGTCTGGGCCCCGTGGGTGGCGAGGGTGACGAGTACCCGCTCTCCCAGCCGCGCGTGGATGCCCGCCAGGGTGGCGCTCACCCGCAGCGTCCCCAGGAAGAGCGTCCCGTGGTACAGCGGGATGGAGCGCACCACCGCGTGCTCCGTCCCGGGCGCGATGCCGGCCGCGTAGTGGGTGCCCAGCGCGCTGTCCACCTCGGCCCGGACGATGTCCGGCAGCGTCGTCATCCCCTCCAGCTGGATGCGCAGCGGCGCCTCGTCGAGCGACCAGAGACTCTGGGCCACGCTCTGCGCGTAGCTCCGGCGCAACTGCTCCAGACGCTCCTCCAGGGCGTGGACCTCGCCGCGGTAGTCGGCGGCGAGCTGCACGGCGGTGCTCACCAGGCTGGCGGCGAGGCTGAAGAGCACGATGGCCACGAGCAGCCGGCGGCCGAGCCGGTTGCCGGGAATCCGCCGCCCGCCACGCTCAGGGGCGACGCTCGGAGGGGAGGGGGCGCGTGAATCCATACGACTCCAGGAGAAGACCCGGGAAGCGGCGGTGCCGCTGGAGGAACAGGGCCCGGAGCGAGAAGTCGTAGTGCGTCAGGGAGGGGTTGGCCACTTTGGAGAAGGCGCGGAAGTCGATTGCCTCCCAGTCCTCCTCGCCGAGCCACGCGCGGACGGCGTCCACGTTGGCGCGCGAGACGGGGAGCAGGGAGGTGCGCCAGTCGAGCCCCTCGGAGGCGAAGTCGCGGCCGTGGTGGTGGTCATACAGCAGCACCAGGGCCCAGGCGCCCTCCAGGAAGTGGCCGCCGAGCGAGGCCACCATCCGCCCCTCGTGCACGGCGCGGAGGGCCTCGGGCGTCCAGTCCATGCCGCCCAGCACCACGTCCTGGCCGGGGCGGCGGCCGGAGGCCTCCACCGCGCGCAGGGCCCCCAGCGCCATGTTGTCGTTGGCGGCCCAGATGACCTGGAGCCCCGGGTAGCGGAGCAGCAGCAGCTCCGCCTTGCGCAGGGCCGCGTCCATGGCCCACGAGGCGGAGACCTTCTGGAGCAGCTCGGCGCCCTCCCACGCGTCCACGGCCTGGAGCAGCCCCTCGGAGCGCCCCAGCCCGGAGGCGTCCTCGAGCCGCCCCTCGAGCGCGACGAGCCGCACGGAAGCGCGCGGAGGGCGGCCCCGGGTGGAGGCCTCCAGGAGCAGCCGGGCCAGTGTCCGGCCGGCGAGCGCCTCGTCCGGCATCATCTGCCCGAGCCAGAGCGGGAAGTGCCCGCGCGGCCCGCCCAGGCGCCCGGCATCCGCTGGCAGCAGGCCGGAGTTGATGACGAAGACGGGGACCTTCTCGCGCCTGGAGAGCTCCAGCAGGCGGGCGCCGATGCCCCGGTGCATGGTGAGGAGGAGGTAATCGGGCCGGCCGGGCCCGCTCATCACCTCGCGCGCCCGCTCGAGGACTTCTCCGGGCCAGTGGCCCACGGTGAGGATGGTGAGCTCGATGTGCAGGTCATTCGCGGCGGCGCGCAGGTTGCCCAGGACGTTGTCCCGCCACGGGTTGCCCGGCGGCAGGGCATTGAGGAAAACCACGCGCATGGGCCGGTCCACCGGAAACGCCTGCGCCACCGCGTCCGGAGGCAGCAGCAGCGCGAGCACCAGGACGACGAGCCGCCAGAGGCCAGACATGTGGGCCAGCTCCCCCTTCGAGCGCGGTACCGGGAGGGGAGGCTACACCGCGCGCCAGACGTGGCGGCACCCCGGCCCCGGTTCCGTCGACAGGTCCACGCTCCAGGGGGGAGGAGCGCCCGGGGCCCTCAGCGGGGCCGGGCCACGTACAGACAGCACACGCCGAAGGTGAGCGGCGTGACGCGCAGCACCTCGAGGCCCGACTCGCGCATCTGGTCCGCGAACACCTCGGGCTGGGGGAAGGAGGCGATGGACTGCTGGAGGTAGCGGTACTCGCGAGCCCCGGAGAGCAGCCGGCCCATGAAGGGCGCCACGGTGCGAATCTGGAAGCGCGCCAGCGGGCCGAGCAGTCCCTTGCGAGGCTCGGACAGCTCGAGGATGGCGATGCGCCCGTCGGGCTTCACCACGCGGGCCATCTCGCGGAGGGCGCGGGCGCGGTCCGGCACGTTGCGGATGCCGAAGGCCATGCACAACCCGTCGAAGCTCTTGTCCTCGAAGGCGAGCTGCTGCGCGTCACCCACCTGCAGCTCGCACACGCGGGTGAGCCCCTTGGCGGCCACCTTGTGCCGGCCCACCTCGAGCATGCGCTCGGAGGGGTCCACGCCCACCACCTTGGTCTCCGGGTGGCGCTGGAGCACCTTGAGCGCGAGGTCCGCGGTGCCGGTGGCCAGGTCGAGCACGCGCGCGCCGGGCTTGAGCTCGAGCGCGTCCACCGTCTTGTTGCGCCAGCGCTGATCCACGCCGAACGACATGAGCCGGTTGAGCAAGTCATAGCGGGGGGCGATCATGTCGAACATGGCGCCCGAGCCGCCTCGAGGAGCGGGGGTCTCGGAGGAGGGAGGAACGGAGGAGGACTGGGGAGCGGTGCTCATGGAGGCGGCTATAGCACCGGGGGTGCCGGGAGGCCGAGGGGGGAGAGGGGGTTGCGGGTGTGGTGCTAATCCCTCGAATTCGAGCGGGTCGTACGGCGTGCCACGGCGGGGAGGCCCGGAGGCGCGTGGTAGATTGGCCCGATGCGACTCATGATGGCGTTGGGAGCGGCACTGCTCGTGGGCTGTCCGGGCGTGGACGGCGGCTCCGAGGCGGCGTGCGTGGAACCCCCAGCGGACCTGGCGGTGCCCTTCAAGGAGCTCAACGGGGTGGTGGCGCACTGGGCGCTCTCGGAGGGCTGCATCCAGACGAGCTACGCGCCGGAGATGAAGGACGCGCGGGAGGAGTTCGAGGCGGCGCTGGCGGCGTGGGACGAGCAGACGTGCAGCGACCTGTGCTTCAGCGCGCCGGTGGAGAGCACGGTGCCGGTGGAGGACACCACCCAGAGGCGCGTGCACCTGGTGTCGGGGAGGCCGCCGGGAACGGAGGGGAGCAAGGTGCAGACGGCCCTCACGTTCCAGATGAGCACGGGGCGCCTCCTTCAGAGCGTCATCTACGTGAACACGGCCGAGCCCGGAGAGGTGAGCCGGGGGGACTGGCTGATGGGGGTGGGCAAGGCGCTGGGAATGGGGACGCCCGCGGCGGACGTGGACAGCGTGATGAGCCGGGAGCAGCCCCAGCCGCGCACGGCGCTCACCGGGAAGGACCTCGAGACCTTCTGCCGCCTGTACGGCCGCCCGACGTTCTGCGGCAACTGAGCGGAGCCCGGAAGCAGGCGGGCCCGGGGAAGGGGCAACGTTTCAGGACACCCCGGGCTACCTGATGTCAGAAGTAGGATGTAGTGTCTGGGGATGCACCCTGAATCCGACGACCCTCCCCAGAGCGCCAGCGAAGAAGCACGTCCGGCGGCCCTTGCTCCGGACGCGAACGGAAGCCAGAGACGCAAGGCGACCTACGCGGACCTAGAGGCGGTTCCCCCGCACCGCGTGGCGGAATTGGTGGACGGTGAGTTGTACGTGAGTCCCCGGCCCCCCTCGCTCCAGGCACTCGCGAAAGGGGCTCTGTACTGTGCGCTTGAGGGACCCTTCGACCAGGGAAGAAGAGGGCAGGGTGGCTGGCTGCTGCTCATCGAACCCGAACTGCACCTGGGCGAGGACGTGTTGGTGCCAGACATTGTGGGTTGGCGCCGCGCGCGCATGCCGGTGATGCCCGATGTGGTGGGAGTCACCCTCGCGCCGGACTGGGTCTGCGAGGTGCTTTCTCCCTTCACGGAAGTGCTGGACCGGGAAAAGAAGATGAAGGTCTACGCTCGGGTGGGCGTGCGCCACCTGTGGCTGGTGGACCCACGGCGGCAGGCACTGGAAGTCTACGCGCTGGACGGTGGCCGTTGGGCGCCGCTGGACACGCACACCGGGCAGGCCCAGGTGCACGTCGAGCCCTTCACGCCCCTGCGCCTGGAGCTCGGCCTGCTCTGGCAGGGCTGACCCCGTAGGCCGGGCGCTCGTCACGATTCTCGGGAGCCCGCTCTGCCTCGACGAAACCCGCGGTGTTCCCCGGAGGGTCGCCGCCCAGACAGACGAGGCATTCCATGGACCAGGTAGAACCCACCGCGCAGCCCGCGGCCGTATCTTCCGTCGCCCCCAACCAGTTCGACCTACGCGGCAAGGACATCCAGGTGAGCTTCTCGGCGACGAGCTTCGCCGGTGTGCCGCTCATGCAGTACCGGGATCGCCGCCGCCAGGTGAACGCGCAGGGGGATGAAATCCGTCAGGTGGATGTGGGGATCGGCACGCTGGTCACCATCGAGCTCCAGTCGAACGCGGCGGATGCGGGGGGAATCCTCTTCAGCGTGTTGATTCCCCACGCCCTGCTGACGAACGGGGACCAGAGCGTGAAGATCCGCACGTTGGGCATCACCACGCGCACGCCGGGGTTCATCATCCCCACTACGCGGCAGTTGGAGACGTACACCGAGGTGGACCTGACGGGGGAAGGCACCTTCGTGGTGTCCTGAACGCGGACCCGGGACGGGAGTGACCCGTCCCAGCATCCGGACTTGCCCGGACGAGGGGTGCCGGAGAGGCTGCTCGCCCCCGTATGGAGCGGGGAGCCTCTCCCCAGGAGCAACACATGCCCAAGGCGATTCCGGAAGGATACCACTCGCTGACGCCGTCCCTCTCGCTGCGAGACGCGGCGAAGGCCATCGAGTTCTACAAGGAGGCGCTCGGCGCGAAGGAGCTGTTCCGGCTGCCGATGCCGGGCGGGAAGGTGGCGCACGCGGAGCTGCAGATTGGCGACTCGCGGCTGATGGTGGCGGACTCGATGCCGGAGTGGGGCAACAAGAGCGCGAAGGACTTCGGGGGCACGCCGGTGGGGCTGTGCGTGTACACGGAGAACGTGGATGCGCTGTACGAGCGCTTCCTGAAGGCGGGAGGCAAGCAGTTGAGGCCGCTGCAGAACGAGTTCTACGGGGACCGCACGGCGCAGGTGGAGGACCCCGAGGGGTACAAGTGGACGCTGATGCAGCACGTGGAGGAGGTGTCGCTCGAGGAGATGCAGCGGCGCATGGAGAAGATGATGGGAGGGTAGGGCGGAGCGCCCGGAGGGACCGCGGGACGGAGAGGCCACAGTCCCGCGGAGCTTCCCCGAGGGGAGCAGCTCTTTCAGGTGCAACCTTCGTGGTACACCGCCTTCGTCTGGCGCCGGGCCAGGAGGCACCGGTCGAGGAGTGACATGGCCACGAAGACGCGGGGAAGAGCACAGCAGGCCAGAAGGGGACGGGCTGGCGCGCGCAAGCAAACGCCTGATCAGCCTCTGCCCGTGTACTTCCTTTCATTGACGCTCGAGAACGTGCGCTGCTTCGGGCTCAAGCAGACCCTGAATCTCTCCGATGGCCAGGAACGTCCGGCGAGATGGACGGTGATTCTCGGCAACAACGGCATGGGCAAGACGACCCTGCTGCAGGCCCTCGCCACGCTCGAGCCCGAACGATACAGGACCGAGGAGGGAGAACTCTACAACGCCCCCTCGGGTGTCTTTTCGAGACACACCGCCTGGTCTCCTGTTCGTCATCCCGCCATGCCCGCCCGCTTTGTCGCCAGGGTTGGAGCTGGACGGTTGATGATGGAGGGAGGCAGCCAAGAACATCAGGGCCACATCAACTATGATTTGGTGCGCGACGAGAGCAGTAGATTCACGGAGGTCGAGGGTTCCTTCTGCCATCTGGTCTGCTATGGCTATGGCGCCACGCGCCGGATGGGAGCGGGCTCGTTGTCCGCTGCGAAAGAGTCTCCACCCAGCGAGAGTCTCTTCTCCGAAGATGTTCCGCTGAGGAACGCGGAAGAGTGGCTCTTGCAGGCTGACTACGCGGCCAGCAAGCAGTCCACCACGAAGGGCGGAGCCGCACAGAGGCGGGATCGCATCAAGCAACTCCTGATCGAACTGCTCCCAGAGGTGAGTGATCTGCGCTTCGCACCTCCCGATGCAAGCAACCCGACCGCCAGGGTAGAGGTCCAGACTCCCTATGGGTGGGTCGCGATGCGAAGCCTGAGTCTGGGGTACCGAACGCTCATCGCCTGGATGGTGGATCTCGCAAGCCGCCTGCTTGAGCGATACCCCGAGAGCCCCAACCCGTTGGCCGAGCCGGCGGTGGTGCTCGTCGATGAAATCGATCTCCACCTGCATCCCACGTGGCAGCGCCAGCTCATCGGCTATCTGACCGAGCGCTTCCCCAACACCCAGTTCATCGTGACAGCGCACAGCCCGCTCGTCGTCCAGAGCGCCCCTGATGCGAACATCGTGCTCCTCAAGCGGGAGGGAGACCACGTCATCATCGACAACGACGTGGAATCCATCCGGGGCTGGCGGGTGGACCAGATCCTCACGAGCGACCTGTTCGGGTTGGAGACGGCCCGCCCACCCCAGGTTGAGGAACTGCTCAAGGAGCGGACCACGCTTCTCGCCAAACCCCGACTGACACCCAAGGACAAAACCAGACTGCGGGAACTGGAAACGGCAATCGGTCCCCTGCCCACGGGTGAGACGAAGACCGAGCGCGAAGCCCTCGAGATCATCCAGCGCGCCGCCAAGCGCCTGAGGGATGGCCGGAAGTGATTCGCGTCCGCAAGCCAGCCGAGCCTCCTGCGGTCCTTCGAACGAAAGGTGCACGTGCCCGTCGCGCCATGGGCACGGCGTACTCGCGTGCGCCTCGGAGCTACGAGAAGGGCAAGAGGCTGTTCGAGTTCGAGCCAGGCATCTACGCCCATGAGACCGTCAAGCAGGCGCTGCTGGAAGCACAGCATGGCAAATGCGCCTTCTGTGAATCGAAGGTCGCTCACATCTCCTACGGAGACGTCGAGCACTTCCGCCCCAAGGCGGGCTGGCGCCAGCGGGAAGATGAGCCACTGAGCCGGCCGGGCTACTACTGGCTCGCCTACGAGTGGTCGAACCTGCTCCTGGCCTGCACGCTCTGCAATCAGCAGTTCAAGAAGAACCTCTTCCCCCTCCAAACCCCGGCGCGGCGGGCCCGAAGCCACAAGGAGGACGTGACGGCGGAAGACCCGCTACTGCTCGACCCTGCGGTGGACGACCCCGAGTCCTTCATCTCGTTCCGTGAAGAAGTGCCCTACGCAGTGGATGGCAACGCACGCGGGGAGGCGACGATTCGCGCCTTGGGTCTCCGGCGGGAAACACTGGCCGAGCAACGCAGGAAGCACCTGAGCCTGGTGAACGCACTCCGGCGGCTCATCGCGCTCCGCGACCCGGAGGCAGCGAAGGCCCGCAGACTTCTCCAGGACATGCGGCAGGATTCCGGGGAGTACGCCTCGATGACCCGCGCAATCCTGCGCTGATACCAGTGGACCCCGGAAACACGAAGGGTGAGGGCAGTGGCGAACCCGGGGTCCGCACCACCCTCACCCCGTCCCTCTCCCGAGGGGAGAGGGGAAGTGCCTACTTCGCGGGCGGCGTGGCCACGGGGGCCTTGGCCTTCTTCTCCGCTCCCGCGAAGTCGCCGGCCTTGACCACCGTCACCTTCTTCCAGTCCAGGTAGCGCGAGAGCGCCGTGCGCACGTCCTCGGGCTCGAGCTCGCTCAGGCGCTTCTCGAAGGCCGCGTCGAACTCCAGCGTGCGCCCGTAGTACAGGTACGACGCCAGCGTGCGCGCCAGGCCCCCGTCATTCGCGCGGCTCGTGCGCCGGTACTCCAGGATGCCCGCCCGCGCATTCTCCAGCTCGTCCGCGGTGAAGCCCTTGCTCAGCACCTTCTCCAGTTCCTCGCGCACCGCCGTCTCCAGCTTCGCGGCGTTCTGCGGCGCGTAGATGGCGTACGTGGAGAACGAGCCCACCGGCTCCAACGCGCCCGCGCTCAGCGAGCTGCCCACCGAATAGGACAGGCCGTCCTGCTGGCGCACGCGCGTGGCCAGCCGCGAGTTGAGGAATCCACCGCCGAGCAGGAAGTTGCCGAGCACCAGCGCCGGGTAGTCCGGGTTGTCATCGCGCAGCCCCAGCCCATGGCCCGCGAGGAACAGCGCGTTGGCCTTGTCCGGCGTCTCGAGCATGAGCGCCTGGGCTCCCGTCTTGTACGGCTGCACGGGGATGCGCGCATACGGCGCCGGGCTCTTCCAGCCACCGAACAGCTCGGCCACCTGCTTCGAGAGGGCCTCGGCGTCGAAGTCCCCCACCGCGGCGAGCTCGCCCTGCGAGGCGCCGTAGAACTCCCGGTAGAAGGCCCGCACCTGCTCCAGCGTGGTGCCCTTCACCCCGGCGAGCGACTCGTCCAGCGTCTCGGCGTAGTACGGGTGCCCGGCGGGGTAGGGAGACAGCGCGCGCGAGAAGGCGATACCGCCCTGGGTGTTGGGCTCGCTGCGCTGGGCCTCCAGCGAGGCCAGCCGCTCCTCCTTGAGGAGGGCGAACTCCTTCGCATCGAAGGCGGGCTCGCGCAGCACCTCGGCGACGAGCTTCATCACCTCGGGGAGGTTCTGGCGCGGGGCCTCGATGGAGACGCTGCCGCCGGTGGCGCCGCCGTCCACGCCCACGCGGGCCTTGAGCTTGTCGAAGGCGTCGCGCAACTGCTGGCGGGTGTGCTTCTTCGTGCCGCGCATGAGCATCATGCCGGCGAAGTCGGCGGCCTCGGCGCGGCCCCAGACGGCCTTCTCGGTGCCCCAGCGCAGGTTGAGGGTGACGTGGGCCATCTCGCCGCGCGTCTTCTTGGGCAGCAGCGCGAGCTTGAGGCCAGCGGCCTGCGAGCGCCGCACGCGCTGCTCGATGTTGGCGGGAGACGGGTCGAAGGACTCGCCCACGGCGACCTCGCCGCGGCCCTTGTAGCCCTCGAGCATGGAGGCCACGTTGACGCGCTCGGGCATCTCGGAGCGGTCCGGCTTCGCGGTGGGGATGAACTGGCCGAGCGTGCGGTTGGAGGACTTGAGGTAGCTCTGGGCCACGCGCGAGACGTCGGCGGCGGTGACGGCCTCGATCCGGTCGCGGTGGAGGAAGAACAGACGCCAGTCGCCGATGGCGGCCCACTCGGAGAGCTGGATGGCGGCGTCCTCCGAGTCGTTGAGCATGAGCTCCACGTACTTGAGGAGCGCTGTCTTCGCGCGGTCCACCTCGTCCTGGGTGAAGGGCGTGCGGGCGGCGTCCTCCACGGTCTTCAGGAGGGCCTCGCGGGCGGCGTCGAGCGACTGGCCCTCGCGGACCTCGGCGGAGAAGGAGAGGATGCCGGGGTCGTGGAGCTGGAAGTTGGAGGCACCGGCGCTGGAGGCCTTCTTGGTTTCGACGAGGGCCTTGTAGAGGCGGCCGGAGGGGGCATTGCCGAGGATGTGGGTGAGCACGTCGATGGCGGCGAAGTCGGGGTGGGCGCCCTCGGGCACGTGGTAGACGGCGGAGAGGGCGGACACGTCGCCCACGCGGCGCAGGGTGACGAGCCGCTCGCCGTCCTGGGTGGGCTCCTCGGTATAGGTGGAGGGGAGGGGCTCTGCGGGCTTGGACAGACGGCCGAAGGTGGCCTGCACTTCGGCGAGGGCCTTCTGGGGCTCGAAGGCGCCGGCGATGACGAGCATGGCGTTATCGGGCCGGTAGTACTTCCGGTAGAAGGCCTGGAGACGGTCGATGGGGACGTGCTCGAGGTCCGCGCGGGAGCCGATGGTGGACTTGCCGTAGTTGTGCCAGAGGAAGGCGGAGCTCATGACGCGCTGGAAGAGGATGCGCGAGGGGTTGTTCTCGCCGCGCTCCAGCTCGTTGCGCACGACGGTCATCTCGCTGTCGAGGTCCTTCCTGGCGATGAAGCTGTTGACCATGCGGTCGGCCTCGAAGGAGAGGGCCCAGCGGAGGTTCTCGTCGGAGGAGGGGAGGGTCTCGTAGTAGTTGGTGCGGTCCAGCCAGGTGGTGCCATTGGGGCGGGCGCCGCGCTGGGTGAGGGCCTGGGGCACGTTGGGGGTGGTGGGGGTGCCCTTGAAGAGGAGGTGCTCGAGGAGGTGGGCCATGCCCGTCTCGCCGTAGCCCTCGTGGCGGGAGCCGACGAAGTAGGTGACGTTGACGGTGACGGTAGGCTTGGTGGGGTCGGGGAAGAGGAGGACGCGCAGCCCGTTGTCGAGCCGGTACTCGGTGATGCCCTCGACGCTGGTGAAGGGAGCGGCGGGGGAGGCGGGGGCTTCGGCGCGAGGAGGGGGAGCGGCGTCAGCGGGGGGCGCGGAGGGGCCCGGCGCGTTGACGAGCGGGGGAGTGCAGGCCGCGACGAGGAGGGCCGCGACGAGGAGGCGGAAGCGGGAATGAAGGCGCATAGGCATCTGGAAGCTACCAACCGGGCATGCCCGGGGGGTGTTCCCGAAAGAGGGGCGGGGAGGAAGAAAGCCCAGGGCTGAACGAAGCGGGGGAGAAGCTGACCAGGGGAGCACCCGGGCCATCCCCTCTCCCTCTGGGAGAGGAGCCAGGGTGAGGGTCCGCATCCAGGGGAACGGGCGGCTCCAAGAGAAGACCCAGAACCCCGAGTGCCATTCGCCCGAGAGGTCGAGCATGCTGCCCGGGCATGAAGAGAGCCCGTCCGCTGCCACGCGTGGTGCTCGCGCTGTGGTTCATCCTGTGTGCCTCGTGCGCCACCGCTCCGGCCGCTGCTCCCGAGGCGTCGCGCCCAAGAGAAGAGCCGAAGCAGGTGTGGACGACGCCTCTGCCCGATGGCCGCCTGCGGCTCTCCTTCGAGCCGGTGTCACCCGGCCTGCCCCTCGAGCGGCTGCGTGTGGAGGAAGCCCGGGAAGTGCTCACGGCTCTGCACGCATCCCTACGGCCCCGGCAGAGCACCCGGCTGAGGCTCGTCCTGGCCTCCACGGCCCCGGCACAACACCCGCCCCAGGGCTGGCGGTCTCTCCTGCACGAAGAACTCCTCTCGCGCTTCGGCCCCGCCCAGTTGCCACTGCCCCAGTCCCTGGAGACGAGCCCCGTCCTCCTCGCCCTGAAACGCTCTCCCCACTACATGGGCGCGGGCGCCCGCGAGGCGGCGCACGAGCTGTTCTCCTCACCCATATTCCTCTCCAGCATCACCCTCTCGGTGTTCCTCTACTTCTCCGCCTGGCTGGCGCCCGAGCCCGTCTTCACCAAGGCCTTCGTGGCCATGCTGACGCTCCGGCTGTCACTGGCCGTGGGCGTGCTCGAGCTCACCCGCGTGGCCCTCGCCTGTGTCCAGCTGTACCGGGAAGCCCATGCCGCCAGCACGCCCCAGCAACTCGAAGCGGTGGCCGAGCGCTTTGGCAAGGCGCTGGGCGGCACGGGGCTGCGCGTGCTGATGCTGGTGGCCAGCCTGGGCGTGGCCAGAGGACTGCCCCAGGTGCCAGAGGGCGGACTCGGAGTATTGCTGCGCGCTCCGCGCTACGCACTCCCCGAGGGACTGTCCCTGGAGGGCGCGTCAGCGGTACAGATGGTGGCCGACGGCACCGTGCTCGTCACGGGCGTGGCCGCGGGCACCGTGGCTGCCACCGCGGGCAGCGCCTGCTCGGATGGCTCCGAGGCCAAGGACGGCTACTACTGGCACCATCTCGCCACCAACAAGAACGACATCTCGGCTCTGCGCGGTGGCCCGTGGACTCCCCGATTCGAGGAACTCTTCGAACAGGCGGGGATGGATCTGGATGCAAGGGAGAACCGCATCTACCTCAAGGGGCACAAGGGCCCGCATCCCGAGGAGTACCATCACGAGGTGTACAAGAAGCTCAGCCGGGCGCTCCAAGGCTGCACGACCGTCATTCAATGCAGGAGCAAACTCCTGGAGTCCCTCGGAGAGCTCGCCAACGAGGTATGCACCCCTGGCTCGTATCTGAACCTGATGTTGACGAAGTCTCAGCACTGATGCGGAAGCGGGAAAGACATGTCCAAGCACTACGAACTGACCGATGACATGAGCATTCCGTCGCGCTGGCATCTGCGGACTCCCATCGATGAACATGGGCAGAAGCACAATCCCTGGCAGTTCACCGAAGGCCGCTGGCTCGAGCCCCAGCGAATCATCCGATTCCCCGTGAGGCCCGATGGGGTGACGCTGGACTTCACCCTGGACTCCTTCTCCATCCCCGTGGTCCACGGCCGCGTCGTCCAACTCTTCGAACGCATGGACCTCCAGCATGAGGTGCAATTCATCCCCGTGCAGGTGGAGAACCACGCCGGGCCCTATTTCATCCTCAATGCACTGAGCATCCTCCGCTGCATCGACGATGCCCGCTGCACCGAGGTGCGGTACTTCAAGCCCGAGGATGGCCAGCCGGAAAAGGTCGGCGAGTACAAGTACCTGCGCGGCATGCACATCGACCCGGCGAAGACACAAGGCGCCCGCGTCTTCCGCCCCTGGGGATGGACGCTGTCCCTCATCGTCTCCGAGGATCTCAAACAGGCCCTGGAACAGGAGGGCCTCACCGGCACGCGTTTCATCGAGGTGTGAAAACAGCCGTCCTCACCGGCCCCTACCGGCCGTTTCACGTCGGGCCGCCCCGAGCGCCACCAGCGCATCGGCGAGGCGCTCGATCTCCTCGCCCGCCAGGCCGGTGGACGCGAGCTCCTCGCGAGCCTTCCGCCGCGTGTCATCGCGGTCCAACCCTCCCGGCACACGGGGCACGAGTGCGCTGATGCGAGCACTGATGCGCGCGAGCGCCGGCCGGAGCTCCTCGTCGAGCGAATGCACGGAAGCCTCCGCGGCGGCCGGAGGCGTGCGGAGTTGAATCCGCTTGGCCGCGTCCATCTGCGCTTGGAAGAAGGCGGAGATGGCCTCGTCCGGAGGGGCCGGAACGCCCAGGGCCTCGGCGGCGGAGTGGACCTCCTTCAAAGCAGCCTCCAGCACCCGGGCCTCCTGCGAGAGCACCTCGATGGGTTGCCCCGCGCGCTGTTTGGCCATGGCCACCCAGGGCATCAAAGCCAGACGCTCGGCGGTGGCGGAGAGCAGCGCGTCCACGGGGGTCGCGGTGGGTCCGGTGGCGCCGGAACCCAGGTAGCGCGAGCGGAGCTGCTCGAGCGCACCGCTGGCCTCCTGCCGTAGGAGCCACGTGTCCAGCTCCGCGGCCAACGCGGCCCGGGAGGGCTGCACATAGAGCGCCACCACGTCCCGGGTGAAGGGCCCCACGCGCTCGATGCCAGAGAGGCCCTCGGCCCAGCGAGGTCCCTCGACGGTGTTGGTGAGCGCCGCGTCGGCCTGCCCGGAGGCGAGTGCCTCGCGCACGGGCGCGTTGTCTGGAATGGCGAGGATGCGCGCATTCTGGAAATGGGCACGAGCCACGCGCTCCAGGTGGCCGCCCCGATTCACTGCCAGGCGGAAATCAGGCCGATCGAGCGCCCGCAGGAGCGCGAGTGGCGCCTCGGTATCTCCCGTCGCGGGCGGAGGGGCCCAGGCCGGACGACGCAGGAGCAGCAGGGCACCATTGCGCGCCACGGGGACGGTGTAACGTCCGGCCAGCGAGCGCTCGGGGCGGATGGTGAGACCACTGGCCGCCATGTCGAAGCGCTGAACACCGAAGTCCGCCATCAGCTCCGGCCAGCGGAAGCGCACCCATTCGAGGCGGTATCCACGCTCGGAGGCGAAGGACTCCAGCAGCGCGGCGTCGAAGCCAGACACCTGCCCGTCTCGCATGGAAGTGAAGGGAGGATAATCACCGCTCGTTCCGACGCGGAGGAGCCGGGTCTCACGAGCGGGAGACGTGGCGACGGGATGAGCCGCACACGCCGCGAACAAGGCGAGCACGCAGCCCGCGAGCACGATTCGGGCCCGATGGAAGGAAGAGAGCATCCCCGGACTCTGCCCCACGGAGCGCGAATCCCCCAGGGGACACGCTCGTCCAACCCTCACCAGCATGTCCAGAGCGGACACAGGTGCGCGGCGCACCGAAGCTCGTGCAGGCTACCGGAGCATGAGAAGAGCCGGTCCGCTGTCACGCGTGGTGCTCACGCTAGGGTTCATCCTGTGCGCTTCATGCGCAACCTCTCCAGCCGGTGCTCCCGAGGCCTCGCCCCCGAGGGAAGCGCCGAAACAGGTGCGCACGAGTCCACTGCCCGATGGCCGCCTGCGGCTCTCCTTCGAGCCGGTGTCATCCGACCTGACCCTGGAGCGGCTGCGTGTGGAGGAAGCCCGGGAAGTGCTCACGACCCTGCACACATCCCTACAGCCCCGGCAGAGCACCCGGCTGAGGCTCGTCCTGGCCTCCACGGCCCCGGCACAACACCCGCCCCAGGGATGGCGGTCTCTCCTGCACAAGGAGCTCCTCTCGCGCTTCGGCCCCTCCCAGTTGCCCCTGCCCCCGTCCCTGGAGACGAGCCCTGTCCTCCTCGCTCTGAAGCGCTCTCCCAGCTACATGGGCGCAGGAGTGCGTGAGGCGGCGCACGAGCTGTTCTCCTCGCCCATATTCCTCTCCAGTGTCGCCCTCTCGGTGTTCCTCTACTTCTCCGCCTGGTTGGCTCCCGAGCCCGTCTTCACCAAGGCCTTCGTGGCGATGCTGACGCTCCGGCTGTCTCTGGCCGTGGGCGTGCTCGAGCTCACCCGCGTGGCCCTCGCCTGTGTCCAGCTGTACCGGGAAGCCCAAGCGGCCAGCACGCCCCAGCAACTCGAAGCGGTGGCCGAGCGCTTCGGCAAGGCGCTGGGCGGCACGGGGCTGCGGGTGCTGATGCTGGTGGCCAGCATGGGCATGGCCAGGGCACTGCCCCAGGTACCAGAGGGCGGACTCGGAGCATTGCTGCGCGCCCCGCGCTACGCACTCCCCAAGGGCCTGTCCCTGGAGGGCGCGTCAGCGGTACAGATGGTGGCCGACGGCACCGTGCTCGTCACGGGCGTGGCCGCGGGCACCGTGGCAACCACGGTGGGCAGCGCCTGCACCGATGGCTCCGAGGCCAAGGACGGCTACTACTGGCACCACCTCGCCACCAACAAGAACAGCATCTCCGCGCTGCACGGTGGTCCGTGGACGCCCCGATTCGAGGATATCTTCGAACAAGCGGGGATGAGCCTGGATGCGAAAGAGAACCTCGTCTACCTCAAGGGTCACAAAGGCCCTCATTCCAAGGCGTACCACCAGGAGGTCCACCGTCGATTGGAATCCGTGCTCCTCCAGTGCCGCACCCCGAATCAATGCCGAAGCTTCCTGGCGGAGGAGCTCAAGAAGATCGCGGATGACGTCTGTACGCCGGGGACACTCCTCCACCAACTGCTGACGAAGACGTAAGGCGGAACACCAGGTGATGGCGATGAACCGTTTCTACGATCTGACGGATGACATGGACCAGCCAGGACGCTGGCACCTGCGACACCCTGTCGATGAGCACGGGCAGAAAATCAACCCCTGGATGTTCATCGAAAGCCGCCGACTCGACTGCGATGGGCTCATCCGGTTCCCTGTGAAGCCAGACGGAAGGGAGCTGGAGTTCACCCAGAGCTCTTTCTCCATCCCCGTGGTCCACCATCGAGTCGTCCAGCTCTTCGAGCGCCTGGGCATCCAGGACGTTCAATTCCTCCCCGTCGAAGTACAGGGCCACGGCGGGCCCTGGTTCATCCTCAACGCGCTGCGCGTCATCCGCTGCATCGACGAGGCCCGGTGTAGGGAGGTACGTCACTTCAAGCCCGAGGATGGCCAACCCGAGAGAGTGGGCGAGTACCGTGTCGTCTCGGGCTTGCGCATCGATCCCACGAAGGTCGGCGATGCCCACGTCTTCCGTCCCTGGGGCTGGACGATGGTCCTCATCGTCTCCGAGGACGTCAAACAGGCCATGGAGCACGAGGGCCTCACCGGCCCGGTGTTCACCGAGGTGTAACGGCGCCGCCTACCAGCACCGGGCGGCGAAGGCGGCCAGCTCGCGGTTGAAGCGGCGGGCGTCCTCCCAGAAAGGCGAGTGGCCCACGCCCGAGTACAGGGACAACTGGGCCCCGGGCACCATGGAGCGGATGTGGTGGCTGGAGGCGGGCAGCACCATGCGGTCCTCCATCCCATGCGTCACGAGCACCGGCACGGTGAGCCGGTGCAGCACGTCGTCATAGTCCTCGGCGCGCGAGCCGAGCGCCTCGCGCACGTACGCCGGCACCATCTCCGTGTAGGCCAACACGCGCTTGCGCGTCTCCTGCGACACCGGCTGGTGGTGCAGCAGGGACACGAAGGTCTCCAGGGTGGCGCGGCTCTGCCCCGACTCCTCGGTGAACAGCCCGGGGATGAGCGCGAGCAGCTCGGGCGACAGCAGCCCGAAGGCCTCCTCCGAGCCGCTCTTCACCATGGCGGACACGAAGTGCACTCCCGCCACGTGCTCCTGCCCGAAGTGCCGCAGGTAGTCGGCCACCACCATGCCGCCGTAGGACCAGCCCACCATCAACGGCCGCTCCAGCTCGAGCGCGGAGATGACGGCTTGAATGTCCCGGGCCCACACGCGCCCGTCCCCGTAGGCCCCGTGGGGCTTGTCGGACAGGCCATGCCCGCGCAGATCCATGGCCACCAGCCGGAAGCCCAGGCCCAGGGCGCTCTGGAACTGCCGCCTCCACGCCAGGTGGCACTGCGAGAAGCCGTGGACGAAGAAGAGCGGCGGCCCGTACATGTCCCCCGCGTCGTACACCCGCAGGGACACGCCCCCGGCGCCTTCAATGGTGTGGACGCGGACGGGGATGGGCTCGAAGAAGGGCGACTCGTTCTCCGGGTCCCTCCACGCCGTGGGCGGCTCCATCACCGTCACGGCCGGGCGCTGGCGGGCACGCGCCATCGGAGCAGACGTCTGCACGGAGAGTGAGAGGAGTTCGTCCATCATGGCGTGGGGTCCTCCGAGTTGCACAGGAGTCGACTCCGTTAGAAATAGGCATCCCCCGCACGAGCGGGAGCCCCCCTTCTCCAGAAGTCTTCCGGAAGCCCCGCGGGCACGGGAAACCCGTCCATCCCAGGACAATCCGCATTCCCCGGCGGTGCCAGAACGAGGCCGCTTGCAGGGCGCGGGCCGGGGAAGTGCGAGGAAGGAGACAGATGACTGGCCGCCCTGCGCACCGGGAAGCACGGGGGGAGCGCGGGCGAGGACGTCGTCACGCGAGGCGGTTAGTAGTAAGCCCTCGCCGTACACGGACACGCAGGTGGGAGCCTCGCGCATGAAACGCATTTTGATTGGGCTGCTCGCGCTGGTGGGCGCGCTGACCATTCTCTTCACCGGGCTGCTGCTGGGGCTGCTCTTCCTGGGGGCATCGAACAAGCCGGGGGTGCCGGGGCAGGTGGTGTTGGAGCTGGAGCTGGACGACCGGCTGGTGGAGCACGTGCCGGAGGACTCGTTGGCGAGCGCGTTCGGCCCGGAGCGGCTGACGGTGCGGGACGTGGTGGACGCGCTGGAGCGGGCGGGTGGGGACGAGCGGGTGAAGGGGCTGGTGGTGAAGGTGAACGGGACGCCGGGGAGCACGGCGGTGGTGCAGGAGCTGAGGGACGCGGTGAAGGCCTTCCGGGAGAAGGGGAAGAAGGCGGTGGCGTACGCGGACACGTTTGGCGAGGGGGACAGCTCGACGGGGGGCTACTACCTGGCCACGGCCTTCGACGAGGTGTACGTGCAGCCCTCGGGGGAGCTGTCGGTGACGGGCATCGCCATCGAGACGCCCTTCGCGCGGGACGCGTTGGCGAAGCTCGGGGTGAAGCCGCGGATGAGCAAGCGCCAGGAGTACAAGGCGGCGGTGAACATGTACACGGAGCAGACGTTCACGGCGCCGCACCGCGAGGAGACGGAGCGTTTCCTGACGAGTCTTTTCGGGCAGATGGTGAAGGGAATCGCGGAGGGCCGGGGCCTGAGCGAGGAGCAGGTGCGGGCGGCGATGGACTCGGCGCCGCTGCTGGCGAAAGGGGCGCTGGAGGCGAAGCTGGTGGACGGGCTGCTGTACCGCGACGAGGTGTACGCGAAGGTGAAGGAGGAGGCGGGCGGGAAGGCGGAGCTCCTGTACCTGGAGAAGTACCTGGAGCGAGCGGGGAGGCCGAACCGGACGGGGGTGCAGACGGTGGCGCTCATCTACGGGGCGGGAGAGATTGCGCGGGGCGAGAGCCGCTCCAGCCCCATGTCGGGTGAGGCGACGATGGGGGGCGACACGGTGGCGGCGGCGTTCCGCAAGGCGGTGGAGGACAAGAGCGTGAAGGCCATCGTCTTCCGGGTGGACAGCCCGGGGGGCAGCTACGTGGCGAGCGACACGGTGCGCCGCGAGGTGCAGCGGGCGAGGGAGAAGGGCAAGCCGGTCATCGTGACGATGGGCTCGTACGCGGCGAGCGGCGGGTACTTCGTGGCGATGGACGCGGACAAGATTGTCGCGCAGCCGGGGACGCTGACGGGGAGCATCGGCGTGTACAACGGGAAGATGGTGACGGCGGACTTCTGGGAGAAGCTGGGCGTGAACTGGGAGCCGCTGGGGGCGGGGAAGAACGCGACGATGTACAGCACGGACGCGGAGTTCACACCGGAGCAGCACGCGAAGAACGAGGCGTACCTGGATCAGGTGTACGCGGACTTCACGAGCAAGGCGGCGGCGGGGCGGAAGATGCCACTGGAGAAGATGCAGGAGGTGGCGAAGGGGCGGGTGTGGACGGGGGAGGACGCGAAGGCGCACGGGCTGGTGGACGAGCTGGGAGGATTCCCGGTGGCGCTGAAGCTGGCGAAGGAGGCGGCGAAGCTGGAGGGCCCGGTGAGGGTGGAGCTCTTCCCGAGGAAGAAGGGGGCGGCGGAGGTGCTCTCGGAGCTGCTGGGGGAGAAGCAGGGGGACAACAGCGACGACGAGGCGGGGGTGCGGATGGAGGCGCCGTGGCGGCCGCTGCAAGAGCAGACGCGGGCGCTCTACCGGCTGGGCGTGCAACTGGGCGTGGTGGGCGAGCCGCGCCGGCAGGTGCTCTCCGCGCCGGTGCCCGAGCCCACCTGGTAGTCCCCCACCGGCACATCAGAGAAAGCTCGCATTACTCGTTTTCATTGACCTGAGTGAAGACACCCAGCATGGTGGCTGGCGGGAGCCTGTCGGCCCTCATCTCGCGAGGAGAACACCATGCTGAGCAACATGCCGAAGTCTGTCTTCAATGGCCTGGCGGCGCTGACGGTGGCCATTCCGGTGGTGGCGTGGAGCACGCTGACGCCGGTGCACAACGTGCGCTCGTCGAACGTGAGCATCTTCCACGAGTCCGATTACGTCACGGGGCAGACCACCACCCACTCGATGGGCTACAGCCGGGCCACGTTCAGCTGGCAGGAGGCCACGCTCCAGAGCTTCGGCCACGTGCATCTGAAGACCAAGACGGACAGCTTCGAGTTCAAGCTGGTGCGCACCACCTCGTCCGACGCGGATGAGCTCAACGGCGAGTGGGACGTGTTCAAGAATGGCAATCCCACGTGCGCCGGGTGCAAGGGTTATCTCTACGTGACGGCGCCGGGGCTGAGCTCCCAGTACCTCAAGAGCTCCATCGGCAACGACAAGGTTGCCTACTCCTTCTACGGCGACCTGGACCCCAACACGCGCTACGACTACTGAGCGCGGACGCGCTCCGCCGGGTCAGTGAAATCACGTATTCCATGGTTTCTTGACCCGGAACGGGAGCCCCAGCATGGTGGCCGGCAGGAGCCTGTCGGCCCTCATCTCGCGAGGAGAACATCATGCTGAGCAACATGCCGAAGTCTGTCTTCAATGGCCTGGCGGCCCTGACGGTGGCCATCCCCGTGGTGGCGTGGAGCACCCTGGCCCCGGTGCACAACGTGCGCGCGTCCGTCACCACGCTCTGGGAGAGCATCCCGGGAGACTGGATCGAGCACACGGCCACGGCGAGCAACGCGACGTTCAGCTGGCAGCAGGGGACGCTGCACGGCTTCGGCAACATGCAGATGAAGACGAAGACGGACACCTTCGAGTTCAAGCTGGTGCGCCTCAGCGCCACCTACGCCGATGATCTCTACGGCGAGTGGGACGTGACCAGGAATGGCGTGCCCACGTGCGCCGGGTGCAAGGGTCACGTCTGGATCAGTTCCATGGCGTCCGACAGCTATTTCAAGGGCTCGGTGGAGAGGCCCGACGGCCTCTCCTACAGCTTCACCGGGCCGCTGACGAGCCGCACCGGTTACTGAGCGCCCCCGCCCCGGCCGTTCCGAGCGCTCCCCGCAGAGGGAGCGCGCGTCCTCCGCCGCCGTCCGGAAGCGGACACCGGGCCTGTCGCACGCCCGGAATAACCAGACAGCCCCTGAAGACAGACAGGAAATGGCGCCTGGCCGCAACATTTTGACGCGAACAGACAAGACAGCCCGGGTGGAAACGTTCTAGAGAGCCGCGCACGCACGGGGGAGCGGCCAATGCAGACGAAGAAGCGGCTGGGCGAAATCCTGGTGGAGCTGGGGGTGATGGACGGGTTGCAGTTGCAATCGGCCCTGGCCTACCAGCGCAAGTGGGGCGTGCCGCTGGGGCAGGTGGTGGTGGACCTGCGATTCTGCACGGCGGAGCAGGTGTTGGAGGCATTGGCGCACCAGACGGGCGTGCCGGCGATGGACCTGGACGCGCAGCGGATGAACGCGCGGCTGCGGGAGCTGGTGCCGAGGCGGCTGGCGGAGATGCACCGGGTGGTGCCGCTGCGGCTGGAGGGCCCGAGGGACATGGTGCTGGTGGTGGCGATCGCCGCGCCGGCGAGCCTTCAGTCGCTGGACGCGGTGCGCAGCGTGGCGTGCAAGGCGCGGGTGGTGCCGTGGCTGGCGACGGACGCGGCGATTGGCCGGGCCATCGAGCGGCTCTACCAGGGAGGAGCGGACGCAGCGCCCCGGCGCGCGGAGGTGGAGGCCATCACGCTGCCCGAGGCGGACGCGGACATGGCGGTCCACCTGGATGGCATGGCGGAGCTGACGGAGGGTGGGCCTTTCGAGGTGGTGCGCGGCGTCCTGCTGCCGGACCTGAATCCCGAGCGCGAGACGTTGGACATTCCGCTGCTGGAGCCGCTGGAGATGGAGGAGCTGGCGGGGATGCTGGCGCTGCCGGAGCGGGCGGAGCCGGAGATGGGGGCGGTGCTCGTCTACGGGTGGGGCGCGGCGGCGGCGGCGGGGCTGGTGCGGGTGTTGGGGGAGGCGGGATTCCGGGCGGGCGTGGCGAGCACGGAGCAGGTGCTGGCGGCGAATGCGCGGGCGGTGGTGCTGGCGCCGTTGCCGTCGCTGGAGGCGATGGGGCGCAGGCCGGTGGCGCAGTTGCTGGCGGCGGGCAAGGTGCCGGAGCTGGACGTGGAGAGGGCGCGGGCGCTGGGAGCGAAGGGCTTCCTGGCGGCGCCGCTGGACACGGACCTGATGCTGCGGGCGGTGAGGCGGCTGCTGCGCGCGGCGGGCGAGAGGCCTCGGGTGCCGGCGGCGCGGCTGTTGAAGGGAGAGGCGCCCCGGCTCCGGGCGGCGAGCTGAGGCGCCTCGGGAGTCAGGGGCTCAGCGGACCAGCTCCAGGAAGCTCTCGGTGGGCATCCAGAGGGAGGAGAGCTCGAGCGGGAGCGAGTGGAAGGGCTCGGTGCGGACGATGGAGTCGCCCTCGTAGGTAGCGACGAGGAGCCAGCCGCGCTTGACGCGCTGGAAGACCTCGAGCGTGCGGGCGGCGGGGTCGACGAGCCACACGTGGGAGACGCCGGCGCGAGCGTATGCGGGCAGCTTGCGGGTGCGGTCGAGCGCGGCGGTGGAGGGCGTGAGGACCTCGCAGATCCAATCCGGGGCGAGCGTGAGGAAGGGCTCATCGGGCGCGGGGGCCTCGGAGAGCCGGTCGCGGCGCCAGCCGGCGAGATCGGGGACGAGCACATCGCGGCCGAGACGGAGCTCGGGAGCGCGGAGGAAGCACCAGCGGCCGGAGCCCCCGCGGCGGGGATCGAGCCGTTCACCGAGTTCAACTCCCAACATGAAGGCGGCACGGGCCTGACCTGGCGCCGGCCGGGGCGAAGCCACCAGTTCCTCGTCGAGGATCTCCCCAACCCATCCCATCGGCAGCGCCTCGAGAGCCGAGTAAGCCGCCTGGCTGTTGCACATCGGAATCACCCTGTCCTCCTCCGGCCCTGGTGAGAGGGGGCCGGGCAGGGGAAGCATTCTAAGGAGGGGTCTGACACGAGCCGGGCGATGGGGCGGGTGTCTACTTACCGATACAGAAGCGCTGGAAGATGGCGTCGAGGAGGGCCTCGGAAGCGGAGGTACCGGACACCTCGCCGAGGGATTCGAGGGCGAGGCCGACCTCACCGGAGACGACCTCGATGGTGGAGAAGCGGCAGGCGCTCTCGGCGCGTGAGAGAGCGTCCGCGGTGCGGCGAAGAGCATCGGCATGACGTTCGGAGACGAGGGCGACGGCGGAGGGAGAGCCGCCGCCCCACAAGCGCGAGAGCATCAGGGAGCGGAGCGATTCAACCCCCTCGCCCGTGAGGCCACTGACGGCCAACACAGGCTCCGCCGAAACCACCCCAGACCCAAGGGCAGAAGAAACAGACCCACGGACAGAACCCCTCTCCCCTCGGGAGAGGGACGGGGTGAGGGTGCCCGCATCCCGGGTTGAGCCCGAGTCAATCCCCTCTCCCTCTGGGAGAGGGTCAGGGTGAGGGTCAGCGAGGTCCCGAGACCCGCGGACATCACACTTCCCCGCGACAAGAAGAGCAGGAGTGGCCCCCGCGTCACGAAGCCACCGCTGTGCATCATCTCCACTGGCCTCTGGGGGAAGCACGAGCACGGCGAGGTCGACAGAGGCAAGCACCTCGCGAGTGCGAGCAATCCCCAGTGCCTCCACGCGTCCGGGGGCCTCGCGAAGCCCGGCGGTATCGAGCAACACCACACCGAGCCCCTCCCACTCGACGCGGGCCTCCAGCACATCACGAGTGGTCCCCGGCTCCTCATCAACAAGAGCGCGCTGTTCCCCCAGGAGCCGGTTGAACAGCGTGGACTTACCCGCGTTCACGGGCCCATACAGGGCGACACGGGCCCCCCGGCGCACGAGCCGTCCACGGCCCACCTCGGCGAGCAGGGAATCCGCGGCGCTCCGCAACTCGGAGACACGGGCCTCCATGCCCTCATCGGCGCCCTCGGCCTCCTCGGGAAAATTCAGTACCCCCTCGAGGTCCGCATGGAGCGAGCGCAGGGGCTCCTCCAGCCCGCGGACGCGAGCGGAGAGCGCCCCCGCCAATCCCGCCGCGGCCGCGCGCACGGCGGCCTCGGAGTCCGCGGCGACGAGGTCGGCGACGGCCTCGGCGCGGGTGAGGTCGATGCGGCCATGCAGGAAGGCGCGGCGGGTGAACTCGCCGGGTCCGGCGTGGCGCACGGCGGGATGCTCCAGGGCGCGAGCGAGCAACATGCGCAGAAGCCGAGGACTCCCATGGGCCTGGAGTTCAACGACATCCTCCCCTGTGAACGAATGAGGAGCGCGGAAGAACAGGAACAGCCCCTCATCGAGCACGGAGCCGGAGGAATCGACGAAGGAGGCGAGGTACGCGTGCCGGGGAGTGGGCGAAGCGGGCACGCCGGGGGCGAGCATGCGGCCCACCTCGAGGGAGGCGGGGCCGGAGAGGCGGAGGATGCCGACGGCGCCGGCGGTGGGGGCGGTGGCGAGCGCGGCGAGGGTGGCGGGGGAGCTCATGAAAGGGTGCCCCCGCGAGGGGGGACTACAAGCCGGTGGGAGAGGCGGGGGAGTGGAAGTTCTCGTCGTAGCAACCGTTGCAGGACACGATGCCATTGCCATCGGCCTTGCCACCACGGAGTTGGGAGGAGGCGATGCGGATGGAATACCCCTCGGAGGAGCGCAGGGTCTGGGTAGCACCCGAGAGGGTGGAGCGCTGCACTTCCACGACTTGGGGAGCGGAGTCGGAGCGCAGCGTCTCCAGGGCGCGAGCCTGCTGACCCGAGGGGCCGGAGCCCGAGAGGGTGCTATCGCGGACGGAAGCGGGGGAGGAGGCCAGGCGCAGGCCGACGGACACACCGCCGTCGGAGGCGGAGACCTCGGCGCGCACGAGCACGAGGCGGGAGCCCTCGGCGTCGGCGCCCAGGGCCTCCGAGCCGCCCTGGCCCACGGCCGAGGAGTCCCACAGTTCCATGGAGCCCCCGCGCACGGAGACGCCGGTGGCCCGGGCTCCGCCGTGGGCGAGGAAGGTGGAGCCAGACACCTTCACGGAGCAGCCCTCGCAGGAGAAGCCCACGGTATCGCCGCGGGAGGACACGGCACTCGCCTGCACGCGCTCGAAGCCACCGGGGCCGGCGCCCGCGGTGGACAGCAGCGCCACGGTGCGCGAGGAGCCCTCGCGAGCCACGGCCACCACATCGCGGGCGCGGAACAGGGACGAGGGATTGGAGAGGGCCACGGCCTCGCCGGAGCCACCGAGGTGCTCCACGGTGAGGGAGCGCAGCTCGGTATGGTCCGCGGTCAGCACGGTGGGGCCGGCGGCGCTGGAGCGCACGGTGGTGAGTTGCTGTCCGGAGCCCTGCACGTGGATGTACGGGCGCAGCTGAATCCCCTGGGTGCCGAGGTCATACACGCCGGGCTCGAGGAAGAGGAGCCAGGGCTCCTCGGCGGAGACCTTCGTGATGGACTGGAGGGCCTTGCGCAGGTTCTCGCCGCCGATGAGGGGCGAGTCCCCCGGGGGCACGACGCGGATGCGGGCGAAGTTGCCGGGAGGTCCCATGGGCCCGGTGTCTCCCTTGGCACCCGGCTCACCGCGAGGCCCGGGGACGGACTCACCGGAGGCGCCCGGCTCTCCCTTGGGACCGGGGTCACCCTTGCCTCCACAAGCGGAGGCGGAGACGAGCAGGAGCAACAGGGGGAGGACGACGAGGCGCCGCATGCGAGAGGCCTCCTGAGCCCCGAGGGGCACGGCCGCCGGAACCCTTCCAGCGGGAAGCCTCCAGGAACTAGGCGCGCTCTCTCGCCGCGTCCATCGGACCCGAGGGGGGGCGCGGCCAGGAGACGCTCGGAACGTCCACCAGCGGCGCCCCGCGCGGGTGCGAGCCTACCGGCCGACACCTACCCGGGACCGCGGGACATCGCCCCGGGAGACGAGCCCCCGGGGACGAGACGAGCCCCCGGGAACGTCAGCTCCGGGGACTCTGCGCGGGGATGGAGCCGCGGGCGGCGCGCTCGACGCTCTCGCGGTTCTCCTCGATGTACTTCTCGACCGCGGCGTCCTCCAGCTCCAGGTCGCGGAGCACGCCGGGGTAGACGAACTTGAAGGCCGGGGACTCCTCGTCCCCGCGCAGCCGGAAGCTCATCTTCATCACGGCGGCGCCGTATAGCTTGTCCTTGAGCGACTTGGCCTTGCCCATGGAATGCCCTTTCGTCGGTGGGCCCCGAGGGCCTAGCCCTCGAGGTCGTCCTCGTCATCGTCTTCCGGCAGCATGCTCCGCTTGGGGAGCGGGGCGGGCTTCTCCGGAGTGAACACCACGCGCCGGTTGCGGCCCTCGCCCTCGCAAGAGACCTTCACCCCCGGCACACCCTCTACTGCTTTCAGGACGCGCGCGCGGTCATCTTGCTTCACAGTAACGAGGGCATAGAAGCGGCCCAGCGAGGCCGACTTCTCGGCCAGCTTGCGAGCCACCTCGCGCAGGGAGGCATCCTCGGCCACCTCCAGGGAGCGCTCATCCGACTCGGACGCACGGGCCGGGGCGGCGGGCGCCTTGGCGTGCTGGGCGGCCGCCTGGGCTCCCCGGGCGGGCTTGGGCTGCTGCTGCCGGGGCGCGGGCGCGGCGGCCGGGGGAGCGGGCTGCGGCGCGGGCGCGGCGGGCTGAGCGGCGGCGGTGGCCTGCTCGCGCTTCAACCGCTCGCTGCGGGGCTCGGGGTGGACGCCGGCGCCCACCAGGAGGAAGCGCCGCTCGGTGCCCGGGCGGTGGAGCATCTTGTTGAGGAGGAACTGGAGCGAGTCCACCACCTGGCTGCGCTTGCCCGGCTCCACCCCGGGAGGGGGCTCGCCCTGGAAGTGCAGGGCGACGGAGAGGCTGCCATCGCTGGCGTCCTTGAAGTCGAGCCGGGCGGGGAAGCCCATCATGCCGAGGATGTCGGTGAGCAGCCGCTCCACGCGGGAGCGCATGTCGGCGCCGCCCGCGGGAGTGGAAGTGGACGGAGGTGCCTGCACGTCGCTCACTTGCGCTTGCCTCCCGCCGTGGCCGTGGCCGTGCCCGCTGGCAGTCCGCCATCCCCGCCGCCCTTGTGCTCCTTGCTCTCCAGCCACTTCCTCAGCCCGTACTGCTGGGCGATGGAGAGGATGTTGTTGGTGAAGATGTAGAGCGCGAGGCCGGCCGGGTAGTTGAGCAGCGTGGCGGTGAAGAGGATGGGGACGAACCAGGTCATGATTTTGGCCTGGGTCGGGTCACCCATCTGCGGCTGGAGCTTCTGGGTGATGATCATGCTGATGCCCAGCGCCAGCGGCAGGATGTAGGTGGGGTCCTTGAAGGTCAGGTCGCGCCACACCGGGCCGAAGAAGGGCTCCTGGTAGATGTCGTAGCTGTTGCGCAGGGCGGTGAAGAGGGCGATCCACACCGGCATCTGGATGAGCATGGGGAGGCATCCGCCGAGCGGGTTCACCTTGGCCTCCTGATAGAGCTTCATCATCTCCGTGTTCTGGCGCTCGCGGTCGTCCGCGTACTTCTTGCGCAGCTCCTCGACGCGGGGCTGGAGCTTCTTCATGGCCTCCATGCTCACCATGGAGCGGTGGGTGAGGGGCAGGAGGATCAGCTTCACCAGCACGGTGAGCAGGATGATGGCCACGCCCCAGTTGCCCGCGAGGCCGTGGAAGAACTTCATGACGCCCACCAGCAGCTTGGCGATGACGGCCCACATGCCGTAGTCGATCGTCTCGGTGAGCTGGGGCTTGTAGGAGGTGGCGGCCAGGCCGGTGGCGTCGCGCAGGGCCTGGCTGGGCACGGCGGCGAGCAGGTCATCCTCCTTGGGCCCGAAGTAGCCGCCGAAGCGCAGCGTCACCGTCTCGCCGGCGGCCACGGTGAGCGGGAAGCTGGCGGTGACACCGCGCACCGCGGGGGTGGCCACGAAGTCACAGCGGCCCTGCAGGGGGCCATCCAGCGGGTAGAGCGCGGAGAGGAAGTACTGCTGGTCGATGCCGAAGTAGTGCACCAGGCCGCGCGAGTCCTCGGCGTCCGGCGCGCTCTGCTCGGGAGCCAGCTTGTGCTTCTCCTCACCCACGTGGCACGAGGCGTAGCTGAGGTTGCCCACGCCGCCGAAGAAGGACGGGGCGTGCTCGTTGTTCGGGTCGATGGCGCGGTTGTAGTGCACCTGCAGCTCACCGGTGGCCGCCTGCGCCGAGGTGTTCTTCACCTGCAGCGTGTAGAGCAGCTCGAAGCCCTCGCGAGGCCACTGCAGGCTCTTCGTCACCTCCCACGGGCCCTGGCGGGCGGTGAAGAGGGTGCCGTTGCCGGGGGTGCCCGTCTCGGCCACGGCGTAGCGCGCGTCGGCCGCCAGGGGCGCGGGGCCGGTGATGGACACGGACAGCGGCAGGGGCTGGCCGGCCACCGGCTGCGCCAGGTTCATCTGCGGCGGAGGCGCCACGTTGCCGCCGAAGAGCAGCTTGTAGCCCTCGGCGATGGACACCTGGCCCTGCTCGCGCATCTTCTGGCCCTGGAGCTCGGCCGACACGAGGCCCGCGCCCTGGGTGGAGAAGGAGTAGCGGGCCCACTCGCGCTGGAAGTCGAGCGTGCGCACCGGCGGGGGCGGCGTCGCCTCGGCGGCCACGGCGGCCTCCGAGCCCGTCCCGGTGGACGGCGTCCCGGTGGTGTCCGCACCGGCGGTGGGAGCGGCCGTGCCGGCATCGGCGCCGGCCACCACCTGCCCCGCGTCCGCGCCTCCGGCCTGGGGCGGCGGCCCCTGCGGGGCGAAGAAATAGGTGTAGGCGAAGGTGAGCGCCATCGCGAGGGCGAGCGCCACCATCAGTCGCCGCTGGGAGTCAGCCGAGTTGGGCGAGAGCGGATCCAGATCGTTCATAGGGAGAGGGGAGCCGTCAGGGCACCGGGTCGAATCCACCCGGGTGGAAGGGTTGGCAGCGCAGCAGGCGCCAGAGGATGAGGCGGGAGCCGCGCAGGCCCCCGTGCTTGTGGAGGGCCTGGAGGGCGTAGGAGGAACAGGAGGGGTGGAAGCGGCAGGCCGGGGGGAGCAGGGGCGAGAGGAAGCGCCGGTAGAAGCGGATGGGCAGCGCGAGCAGCCAGGCGAGAGGGCTCATCGGGTGGACTCCCGGGGGCCGGACGGAAACAACCTCTGCAGCTTGCGGGTGATGCCATCGAAGGCGCGAGACAGGTCCGAGAACGACGCATCCTTGGCGGACTGGCGCACGACCAGGACTACGTCCACACCGGAGGGCCATTGCCCACGACGCTTGCGGAAGAGCTCCCGGAGGAGCCTTCGCAGGCGGGCACGCTCCACGGCATTGCCCACCTTGCTGGAGACGGTCAGGCCCACGCGGCAGTAGGGCCGGGCGTTGGGCCGGGCGAGTCCCAGGAGGCTGTCAGAGGGAATCTTCTGACCCTTCTCCTGGACCTCGAGGAACTCGCGCCGGGTAAGCAGGCGCAGGGCCTTGGGAAAGCGCTCGTCGCGAGGTGGCGCCTGGCCCTCGGCCTTCACGCGAGCGTCCCGACTACTTCTTGTAGGACGACACCACCAGGCGCTTACGGCCCTTGGCGCGACGGCTCTTGAGCACGTCCTGACCGCCCTTGGTGGAGTTGCGCTTGCGGAAACCGTGGGTGCGGTTGCGCCGGATCTTCGAGGGTTGATAGGTGCGCTTGGACACGGCTGGACTCCTGGGACGACGAGACGCCCGAACGTGAAGTGGGCGCCCTTATCCACGAGACTGAGGAAGGCGGCGCTCGTAACCCGATCTCCCACCCAAGTCAATGTCGGATCACTCCGGGCTGTCGGGATCTGATGGACCGGCACCCTTTTGCGCCCCGCACCCGGGGTGAAACGGGCGGGGGGTGGGAAGACTCGCACCACAACCGGTGGGAGGGGGGTGAGGATTCCGGTGGGGGCTGAGATCGGACGAGGGGGTGTAGGGCCACGGAATGTCAGGAGTAGGGGCGGCAAACTTGATCGCCCAGGGGGGGCCTGTTAGCACGGACGGCCCCCTCCCTGGCGGCCTCGCCGGGGTCCTGGAGGCCTTTCGTGAACGCGCTCGCCCGCCCCCTGCCTGTCCAGCCAAGTGCCGAGAATGTCTGGGAGATGCTCCTGGACTGTCTCAAGCGGGATGGGAAGGACTACGCGCTGGGGTGGCTCAACCGGATGCAGCCGCTGGAGGTGCGCGAGGACGCGCTGGTGCTGGCGGTGCCGGACCGCTTCTACCAGGACTGGGTGGATGACCATTACCGGGGGCTGCTCGAGTCGACGCTGGCGCGGGTGACGGACACGCCCAACCGGCTGGGCTACGAGGTGGTGCCGGGCCTGGCGCCTCCGCCGGAGCTGCAACCCGCACCGGCGGTCAAGTCGGATGGGAGCCGGCCGCCCCGGCTCAACGCGAGGTTCACCTTCCAGAACTTCGTGGTGGCGGATAGCAACCAGCTGGCGGCCGCGGCGGCCCAGGCGGTGGCGGACACCCCGGGCCGGGCCTACAACCCGCTCTACATCTATGGCGGCACGGGCCTGGGCAAGACGCACCTGCTGCACGCCATCGGGAACAAGATCTGGGACAGGGACCCGACGCAGCGCGTGGTGTACCTGTCGAGCGAGCAGTTCACCAACGAGTACATCGAGAGCGTGCGAGAGCAGCGGATGCCCGAGTTCCGGAGGAAGTTCCGGGACGAGTGCGACGTGCTGATGATCGACGACGTGCAGTTCCTGGGGCGGAAGGAAGAGACGCAGCGGGAGTTCTTCCACACGTTCAACACGCTGCACGAGCAGGGCAAGGCCATCATCCTGACGAGCGACATGGTGCCGGCGGAGGTGCCCGGGCTGGAGGATCGGCTGCGCAGCCGGTTCAGCATGGGGCTGATCACCGACATCCAGGAGCCGAGCTTCGAGACGCGGGTGGCCATCCTCCAGAAGAAGGCGGTGATGGAGGGGTTGGACCTGCCGGACGAGGTGGCGCACTTCATCGCCCGGGCGTTCCAGAAGAACGTGCGGGAGCTGGAGGGGGCGTTGGTGAAGGTAAGCGCCATCCACTCGCTGTCGAGGCACCCGGTGACGGTGGACTTCGCCTCGCACGTGCTGAAGGACGTGCTGCCGTCGCGGCAGGTGGTGGACGTGGAGAGCATCCAGAAGGAAGTGGCGCGGTTCTACAAGGTGCCGGTGGAGGCGCTGAAGGAGGACCGGCGGCACAAGGCGCTGGCGCACGCGCGGCAGGTGGCCATGTACCTGAGCCGCAAGCTGACGAAGGGCTCGTTCCCGGAGATCGCCGCGCGGTTCAACAAGGACCACTCCACGGTGATTTCGGCGGTGCGCAAGGTGGAGAAGCTGCGCGAGACGGACGCCGGAGTGAAGCGCGAGCTGGACGAGCTGGAAGCGAAGCTGACCGGCGAGTGAGCGGCGCTTCCCCACGGAGCGGACAGCCAGACACCTGACCTGAGCGGTGACTTGACTTGAGGTGACCTCATGGGTCAACCTACTGGAGAAGTCACCACAGGAGGAGTGCGTCGATGGATCGATCCACGTCGGTGCCCATGGGGATGGGCGAGCAGTCCCTCACGCCAGGCGAGCAGCGCATCCTGGCTTTGATGGAGCAGGGCCAGCAGCGGCTGGAGCAGGGCCAGCAGCGGCTGGAGCAGCGCCTGCAATCGCTGGAAGACGGTCAGAAGCGCACCGACCAGCGCTTGGAGGGCATGGACCGGCAGCTCACGGAGTTGAAGCTCGACGTGGCGGAGGAGGCCATCCGCAGCAAGCAGCGGGACCGGGAGCTGGCCAGCCAACTGAAGCACGCGCAGGATGACCACCGGGACCGGACCGTCTGGCTCGTGGGGGAGATCAAGAGTGCCCAGCAGGCGACGCTCCAGACCATGTACGCGGAGATGAACTCGTTCCGGACCCCGCTGTCCGAGCGGCTCGCTCAACACGACACCCGGCTGGAGGCGGTGGAACGGACTCTCAAAAAATACGATGAGCGCCAGACCGAGGCCCCGCAGGTGGCCGCGTCACCTTGACGCCACACACCGAGCCTCCCGGTAGCGGGAACCCACGACCCACCGGCCGCCTCGGGACGCTCCTGCCGTGAACAGCTTGCGGACAAGCGTGGGCCGGGGGCGCTATACACCCGGAGCCGCGCTCGTCCGAGCCAGGGCCTGAGGGGCCCGGCCCCTGTACACGGGACGCGGCTCGGAGGAGCAACACCCATGCGGTTGACGGTCTTCGGAGCGACGGGGCGCGTCGGGCACACGCTGGTGCACGATGCGCTCGGGTTGGGGCACGAGGTGACGGCGTACGTACGCGACCCGAAGCGGCTGGGCCTGAAGCACGGGCGGCTCTTCGTGAAGAAAGGCAGCCTGGAGGACGGCGCCACCGTGGCCGAGGCCCTCCGCGGCGCCGAGGTCGTGGTCAGTGCCATCGGCGCCCGGGACGCCACCCACGCCGTCACCGTGGTGACCGAGGCCACGCGCTCCATCGTCACCGCCATGAAGACCGAGGGCCTCAAACGGCTCGTCACCGTGGGCGCCGCGGGACTGCTGCCCCACCCGGCCGGGGGACTCGCCGGAGAGCACGGCCTGCCGCCCTTCCTGCGCCATGCCTTCGAGGACCACCGGGGCGCGTTCCAGGTGCTGCAGGAGAGCGAGCTCGACTGGGTGGTGGTGTGCCCGCCCGTCATGCCCAGCGGCGTGAAGACGGGCAAGTACCGCACCGCCGTGGAGTCCCTGCCTACCGGCGGCCGTCAGGTCTACGCCGAGGACGTGGCCGACTTCACCCTCAAGACGGCCCTCGGCGCCGAGCACCACCGCGTCCGCGTCGGCATCGTGGGCGACTGAGCCCCCGCCGGGCGCGCTCTTCTCCAACTTGTCCAACAGTTGGACAAGTTCGCGAACATCGTCACCGGAGGGCGCTGTTCAACCCTCCCCTCGCCCTCCGGGAGAGGAGCCCCCCGTCGTTCAAAGGGGGGGCAAGCCCCCCAGGGTGAGGGTATCGCGCGTCCCGGGTTCCCACACGCGCTGGCGAACCGCGGCTCCGGGCCTTACACAGTGCCCACCCGTGAGCCCCCGCGAGTCCCTCGTATGAAGCCGGCCCCGCTGTTCCTCCTCCTTACCCTCGTGTCCGCCCTGTCTGGCTGCGCGCTTCCCGCGCCCAGCTCGGGCAAATTGCGGAGCACCGGACCCACTCCCGTCTCCGAGGCCCTCTTCGAGGTGCGCGGCCGGCACACGGACCTCGTGTCCGTGCGCGTCCTCTTCCCCTCGGACGCCGAGGGCCATCCCGCCCGGCCCGCCGACGGAGCGCCACTCCCCGGGCTCGTCCTCGTCCACGGCGGCTTCGTGTCCCCCGAGGGCTACCTCTGGCTCGCCGAGTCCCTCGCCGCGCGCGGCTACGTCGTCGCGATGCCCTCGCACCCGCTCGACCTGCCGCTGTCCGCCATCGACAACGGCCACTTCGCCCGCGAGTTGCTCACGTCCCCTCCCGAGGGCTCGCTCCTCGAGGGCCTCGTCCAACCCTCGCGCATCGCCGTGGCCGGCCACTCGCTCGGCGGCGTCGTGTCCGCCAAGCTCGCCCTCGACGGCGGCTTCGCGGCCCTCGCCCTGCTCGCCAGCTACCCGGACCCGGCCGACGCCGAGCGCATCCCCACCCTCACGGTGCCCTCGCTCTCGCTGGCCGGAGAGCTGGACTGCCTCTCGGAGCTGCCCCGCGTCCGGGAGGAGGCCTCCCGGCTCCCCGCGCCCTCGGTGCTCGCCGTCCTCCAGGGCGTCACCCACTTCCAGTTCACCTCCAGCGACCAGCGGGACGTGGAGGATGGCTGCGCGCCCACGGTGCCGCTCGACACCGCGCACGAGCGCATCGCCGAGGTCCTCTCGCGCTTCCTCCACGCCGCGCTGGCCGGACAGGGCACCGGCGCCGATGACATCCGCCAGGTGCCCGGTACGGAGGTGACCGCGCGATGAAGGCCCTCGTCTTCGCCAGTGCACTGCTGCTCGCCCCGGTGGCCGCCGCCGAGGCCCCCGTCCTCACCGCGCGCGGCCGCGTGGATGCCTCGCACCTGTCGCTGCTCGCGGGCACCCAGGGCGTGGGCCTGGGTTTCCTCCTCGCCTCGCCCCCCGTCCCCGAGTCCCGGCCCACCGCCTTCGGTGGCGAGTTCTTCATCCTCCCCTCCACCGGGGTGCTGGAATTGCGCGGCGCCGGCCAATGGCAGCTCACCTCGGGCCAGGGCGCATTCCAGGCCTCGGCGCAGCTCGGGCTCACCGCCTATGGCGTGGTGCGAGGCCCCGCGGACCTGGGACTCGGGCCGCACGCGGGCCTCACCGCGAGCCTCGGGGGTCCCCGGTTCGAGGGCTTCCTCGGCGCCCAGGCCGGACTCGAGGCCTTCCTGCGCACTGGCGGTCCCCGGGTGCCCCTGCGCGTACTGCTCGGCGCGCGCGGGCGGCTGGGGCCCTGGGGGCTCGCCCTCACCGCTCGCGCCGGAGTGGACTTCGAGGGTGGCCTGTACGCCACCTGGCGAGGCGATGTGCTGCTCGCCCTCAGCTGGTACGGCCGCGAGGTGTCCCCTCTCCCTCTGGGAGCTGATCATTAGCCACATTTCTCCAACTGGAGGAATGTGGCGCCGCATTCCATGACTTGAGAAGTAATGGAAACGGAAGTGACGGCGGCAGTAGCCCGGGTATGGGCCCAGCAGGAGTTCGGTAGGGCGCAGATAGGGGATGACAGGCGCACGCAGCGGCTGGTGGAGATGGCGGCGCATGTGGCGCTGAGGCCAGCAGGCAAGCTGACGCAGGTATGGGAGGAGGGAGCCGAGAGGGAGGGGGCGTATCGGCTGGTGGAGAATGAGGCGGTAGAGGCGAGGGACATGGCGAGCGCGGCGCACCAGGCGGCGTTCGCCCGAGCGCAGGGCCCGTACGTGTACGTGCCGGTGGATGGCACGTCACTGACGCTGCCAGCGGCGCGCAAGAAACCGAAGGCCAAGGGCTTCGGCCCGGTGGGCACGACGCGAGCCAAAGCACGGGGCCTGGAGGTGGTCAGTGCCATCGTGGTCAATGACAAGGGGGTGGCACTGGGGCCGAGCGGGCAGCACATGTGGGCGCGCAAGGCAGTGCGCAAGAAACCCGCTGCCAGCCGGGCGTTGGAGGACAAGGAGACGCGCCACTGGCTGGACGTCATGGAGCAGGTGCTGAGAGCGCGAGAAGCGGCCGGGTATGAGGGGCGGCCCTGGTTTCAGTTGGACAGAGGGGGAGACTGCCGGGACATCCTGCACTGGGCCGTCATGACGGACGGCTGGATGACAGTACGTGCCGCGCAGGACAGGTGCGTGGACTGGCCGCTGGAGGGCAAGCTGTGGCAGGTGGTGGAGGCCCAAAAGCCCCTGGGGCGCTACAAGCTGCCGGTGCCAGCTGGCCCCAAGCGCACCGCACGCGAGGCAACCATGCAGGTGCGAGCCACTGCGCTGGTACTGCCACTGAAACACGGCTGGACCAAGAAGCTGCTGCCGGTGGAAGTCTTCGCCGTGCAGGCGGTGGAAATCAGCCCCGTGCCGGCCAACGAGCAGCCCATTGAGTGGATGTTGCTGACC
>NZ_MPOI01000037.1:0-1961 GCF_001896145.1 Archangium sp. Cb G35 | reverse complement strand
CTACGTGCGCGGCACCGACAACGCCATCCACGTCAAGGGCTTCTCCAACAACACCTGGGGCGGCTGGCTGTCGCTTGGCGGCAACATGACGTCCTCTCCCACCGCCGTCTCCGACACCCTCAACACCAACCACATCTACGCTCGTGGCACCGACAACGCCGTCTGGGTGAAGGGCTGGGCCAACAACACCTGGGGCCAGTGGGTTTCCATCGGCGGCTCCATGCCGGACTAGGCGCGGCATCCGGCCAACCCGAATAGGAATTGGGTGAAAAAATGCGAATCCAAAAATGGTTGACGGTTGCCGCGACGCTTTTCGTGACTGCTTGCGGTCCCATGAACGAGGGGGACCATGAGCCCGTCATCGACCCGTTCACGGGCCAGGTGCTGCCGCAGGAGCTTGGCACGCAGGACATGCACCGGCTGCTCGAGGATGGAGAAATCTGGGGCGGAGGGAACATCACCGAGGCGGAGGTGCAGGGCTTCCTCAACAAGAAGAGCAGCGGCCTGCGCAACTACCGGGACCCGGCCTACGGCAACCGGCTGGCGGCGGACATCATCGCCAACGTCTCCAAGGCGAGTGGTGTCAGCCCTCTCTACATGCTGGCGCGCATCCAGACGGAGTCGGGCCTCGTCAACAAGACGGTGGCGGACTCCACCAGCCTCACCAAGGCCACCGGCTGCGGCTGCCCGGACGGAGGAGGCTGCAACGTCTCCTACGCGGGCTTCGGCAAGCAGGTGGAGTGCGCCGCGGGCCTCATCCTCACGTACCTGGATGAAATCAACCGCAACGGCCAGTCGCGCACCGGCTGGCGCGTGGGCGTGGCGAAGAACACGCTGGACCCGTGCACGGTGACGCCGCGGAACAAGGCCACCGTGGCCCTCTACACGTACACGCCCTGGGTGGGAGCCTACGCGCAGCAGTGCGGCACCTCGCAGTGGGGCGGCTCGTCGCTGGTGGCGCTCAATCTCCACAACTTCCTGGGCCAGCACACCTGGGGCCAGGGTGGAGGCCTGAACCCGGCGCACAACCACCCGTCGGCGGTGTCGATGGCGGCCGGAACGCAGCAGGTATACATCCGAGGCCCGGGCAACTCGCTGTGGGTGAAGGGCTGGAATGGCAGCGTGTGGGGCAGCTGGCTGGACCTGGGCGGCCAGCTGACGTCCGCGCCGTCCGCCACCTCTCCGGCCCCCGACGTCACGCATGTCTACGTGCGCGGCACCGACAACCAGCTGCACGTGAAGGGCTTCGCCAACAACACCTGGGGCGGCTGGCTGTCGCTCGGCGGCATCCTCACCTCCGGCCCCTCCGCCGTCTCCCCCAACCCCAATGTCACCTGGGTCTTCATCCGCGCCCAGGACAACAGGCTGTGGGTGAAGGGCTGGGCCAACAACACCTGGGGGGACTGGGTGCAGATTGGTGGCGACTTCACCTTCGCCTCCGACCCGTCCGCCGTCTCCATGTCCCCTGGCACCGCTCAGGTGTACGTGCGCGGCCATGACAACGCCCTCTGGGTGCTTGGCTTCGACGGCAACCAGTGGGGCACCTGGGTGAACCTCGGCGGCGCCCTCACCTCCGCCCCCGCCGCCGTCTCCGCCTCCCCCAACTCCACCTTCGTCTACGTGCGCGGCACCGACAACGCCATCCACGTCAAGGGCTTCTCCAACAACACCTGGGGCGGCTGGCTGTCGCTTGGCGGCAACATGACGTCCTCTCCCACCGCCGTCTCCGACACCCTCAACACCAACCACATCTACGCTCGYGGCACCGACAACGCCGTCTGGGTGAAGGGCTGGGCCAACAACACCTGGGGCCAGTGGGTTTCCATCGGCGGCWCCATGCCGGACTAGGCSCGGCATGGTGCCGCCGATGGAAACCCACTGGCCCCAGGTGTTGTTGGCCCAGCCCTTCACCCAGACGGCGTTGTCGGTGCCACGAGCGTAGATGTGGTTGGTGTTGAGGG
>NZ_MPOI01000040.1:0-1013 GCF_001896145.1 Archangium sp. Cb G35 | reverse complement strand
GTGGACCCCAAGCGCTACCTGCGAGAGGCCGCGCTGGCGGCCCTGCGCGGGGAAGCGATTCCCCTGCCCAACCAGCTCGCGCAGTCCGCTGCGGGCTGACTCGCCACGGCACTCATTCCCACCTGTCTTGAGCTGACCGGGCGCCGCGCTGGCTGTCGCACCGCGGTGAGCGCTCCCTCATGCCCCGCGCTCGTCGTCAAGCTCCTCGACCACGGGGCTCGGCGAGCATTTACGGTGGCCAGCTCCCGCACCAGCCGCTGGTCCACCTAGGGTTGCGCCTTGAAGTCGAAGTCCTCCAGCGTCTTCACCGCCGGGAAGTGCGCGATGGTGATTCCCATGCTGATTCGCTTGCGCTGCTTGGCCCCCATCTCCTCGCGCAGCAGCGCGTCGAGGAAGTCCAGGTAGGTGGGCTCGGTGCGCGCAGCCTCCGCCAGCAGCGCGTCCAGCCGCTCGACCAGGTGTCCAAGGCGCAGCCGCTCCAGGTGCTCGAGCACGCGCGCGTGTACCTGCTCGTGGCTCATGCGGCACCTCGCTTCTCGGCCTGCTCCACCACGGCGGCGTAGTCATCCAACGAGCGCCCGTGCACGTCCAGCTTGGAGCTCTCCTCCGCGGGCTCCACAGTGCGCGGCCTCCATAGGCCCTCCCAGTGCGCCTCGTCGACAACACGGGCGTGCGGCTCCTTGCCGCGCGCGTGGGTGGCCACCAATGGCTCTGCCCTCCTGCTCACCTGACGCAGGAGGTCATGCCTTCATTCCTACCGGAACAGTCACTGTAACCGTTCACCAGCTCAGGCGGTGAGAGCGAGCTGAGGTACGGGCGCGGTGGGGAGGAGCGAAGGCCCGCGCAGGCCGCGGCGGTGGGCGGCGAGGGTGTCGGTCAGGAAGGCGAGCACGTCACGGCCCTGCAGCTTGAGGGTGGTAGTGGTGGTGAAGAGGCGCTCCACGAAGCGGCTGCCCTCCTCGCTCTGCGTGCCGAAGGACGTCTTCCTGTACATGACGGCGTGCCGGATGCAG
>NZ_MPOI01000036.1:0-4083 GCF_001896145.1 Archangium sp. Cb G35 | reverse complement strand
GGTGATGGCCGCGTCTACACCCTGCACTACGTCGTCACGAACGACGCCGGCGTCTCCGCCCAGAGCAGCTGCCGCGTCTACGTGCCGCACGACCAGTCCGGCCGCACGGTGGTGGACAGCGGCGTGAAGTTCTGCGTCGGCGAGGGCTGCCCGCCCGGCACCGCCGAGGGCAGCGCGCTCTGCAGGTAGTCCGTATCGGGTGAAGTCCGGGTGAAGTCGTGTGGGGCCCGGGACCGGCAGTCGGTCCCGGGCCCTTCGCATTGGGACGGCGTCGGGTCACGTCGTTCCATCTGCGGGTTTCTCGCACCTGCGGTGCCAGCACGGCTCAGTTGCTACACCTGGGTGGAACAAGTCTGTCATTGCCATCATTTGGCGCTGGCAATCAGAAGGCACACATCTGCCTTCATAGTCTTTTCTGCTTAACGCGAATCAAGAGCAACCGCTACATTGGTTGAGCTTGTCTGGTTGGTTGTGAAACCGGGTCATGCCCGAAAGCGGAGGAGAGAGGCCGAATGAAACTCAAACGCAACATCCTGGTTCCCTCGGAGTGGCGGGGTCAGGGGCGTGGGCGGCTCTTCGTTGCGCTGGTGGTGCTGGCTACGGGGGGAGCTTGCAACACGTCAGCGTCGAAGGAGCAGTCCAAGGCTCGCGATTCAGGGAAGCTGGCGGAGCGGTGCGAGGTGAAGCCTCCGTTCACGGCCAACTTCGAGCCGGAGCTGCAGTGGGAGTGGACGGGCAGCCCGGTCCTCCCCGCGCACAAGCAGGTGATGATGCAGCCGGTGGTGGTGGACGTGAACCGGGATGGCACTCCGGACATCGTCTTCAGCACCTTCGACGGTGACTTCTACAACGAGGCCTTCAAGGAAGGCCGGGATGGCAATGCCGACGGCGTGCTCCGCGCGGTGAGCGGCAGCACCGGGGCGGAGCTGTGGTCCGTGGAGGACTCGGCCTACCGCGTGAAGCCGGCCGCGAGCATCGCCGCCGGTGACATCGACGGCGACGGCGCCGTGGAGATCTGCGGCATTCCCGAGAGCGGCCGCGGCATCATCTGCTTCGAGAACGATGGCACCTTCAAGTTCCGCACGGAGCCGGACGCCAACGACTACAACGAGTGGGGCGGCCTCTCGCTGGCGGACCTGGATGGCGACGGCGCCGTGGAGATCCTCGACGGCAACCGCGTCTACAGCAACACGGGCACCCTGAAGTGGGTGGGCTCCGATGGCATGGGCGGCGCGCTGTTCACGGGCCCCGTGTCCTTCGCGGTGGACATCGACCAGGACGGCAAGCTGGAGGTGGTCAACGGCCGCTCTGTGTACCGGCACGACGGCACGCTCAAGTGCGCCAACACGGACATTCCCCATGGCTTCGCCGCCGTGGCCAACTTCGATGGGGACGCGGCCGGGGAAATCGTCGTCGTGGGCAAGAGCCTGGAGGCGACGCACGGCCAGGTGAGCCTGCTGGACGACAACTGCGAGCTGCTGTGGACGCGYCAGGTGCACCTGACGGGCGCGGACCTGCCGCTGCACGACAAGGCGGGCCATGGWGGWGCGCCCAACATCGGTGACTTCGATGGGGACGGGCAGCTGGARATCGGCYTGGCGGGAGAYTGGAACTACACGGTGTACGGGGTGGACGGGACGGTGAAGTGGACGTTCCCCATCCAGGAGTACAGCTCGGGAAAGACGACGTCGACGACGTTCGACTTCGAGGATGACGGGCGGCTGGAGGTCATCTACGCGGACGAGCTGAAGCTGCGCATCTTCGACGGAGTGACGGGAGCGCTGCGCTGGGAGACGGCGCACAGCTCGGGCACGACGCACGAGTTCCCGATTGTGGCGGACGTGGACGGGGACGGRGCGGCGGAGATCGTGACGGTGGAGAACAACCACGGCGCTCCGGGCTTCAACGGCGTGCGYGTGTGGCACGACAAGAAGGAGGGTTGGGCCGGGACGCGCAAGATMTGGAACCAGCACGCCTACAGCATCACGAACGTGAACAACGACGGAACGATTCCGTCGGTGCAGGCGGCGAACTGGCTCAACCCCAAGCTCAACAACTTCCGCTCCAACGTGGCCAACTACTTCGGTGAGGGCCCCAGCCCGTTCGCGGGCCCGGACCTCATCGCCTCCGACGTGACGACGTCGTGCGACGGATATGGCTCGCTGGTGCTGGGAGCGCGGGTGCGCAACCAGGGACAGGCGGCGGTAGGGGCGGGAGTGAAGGTGGCCTTCTACAAGGGCAACCCGGCCTCGGGTGGCACGCTGCTGGGCGTGGCCACGGTGACGGACGCGCTGCCGGTGGGCGGTTCGGCCATCGCGACCGTCGTGGTGTCCTCCACCAGCTTCGGCACCACCGAGGTGTGGGCCGTGGTGGATGACGACGGCACGGGCAAGGGCACCACTTCCGAGTGCCGCGAGGACAACAACGGCTCCTCGGCCACGGGCAACCTGACGTGCGGCGACACGACTCCGGCCAACCAGCCGCCGGTGGCGCTGTGCCGGGACGTGACGGTGAACGCCGACGTGTACTGCACGGGCAGCGCGAGCGTGAACAACGGCAGCTACGACCCGGACAACGGGCCGTCGCCGCTGTCCATCAGCGAGGTGCCCTACACGTCGCTGCCCCTGGGCACGCACCCCGTCACGCTGACGGCCTCGGATGGTGAGGCGAGCGCCCAGTGCGTGGGCAACGTCACCGTGGTGGACAACTCGAAGCCGGCCGTCAGCTGCCCGGCCTCGCAGGTGCTCGAGACGTGCTCGCCCGCGGGCGCCCCGGCCACCTTCGCGGCCTCGGCCATGGACAACTGCGGCCCGGCCGCCGTCTCCTGCTCGCACGCCTCGGGCTCCACCTTCCCGGTGGGCGAGACGGCCGTTACCTGCGGCGCCACGGACACCTCCGGCAACACGGCCTCCTGCGGCTTCAAGGTGACGGTGACCGGCGACACCACGCCGCCGGTGCTCAGCTGCCCCACCGCCCCGGTGGTCGTGAACACGTGCAGCGCGGGTGGCTCCACGGCCAGCTTCTCGGTCTCGGCCACGGACAACTGCGGCGAGGCGCCCGTCAACTGCTCGCACGCCTCCGGCTCCACCTTCCCCGCGGGGAACACCACGGTGAGCTGCTCGGCCACGGATGCGTTCGGCAACACGTCCTCGTGCAGCTTCTCCGTCCAGGTGAGCGGCGGCAGCCCCTCCACGCCGCCCACCCCGGGCGCCGAGCTGGGCACGGAGCTCTGGTCTCCCAACCACAAGTACGAGTACCTGCCCCTGCTCCTCTCCGAGTGCGCGGCGCCCGCGACGGATTCCTGCGGCAAGCCCCTGCCCCTGGAGAAGTACGGCCGCATCCTCCGCGTCACCTCGGACGAGGTGGAGGACGCCAACGGCAACGGTGACGGCCGCACCTGCGATGACATGGTCATCGCGAGCCCCACGTCCGTGAAGCTGCGCTCCGAGCGCGAGGGCACGGGTGATGGCCGCGTCTACACCCTGCACTACGTCGTCACGAACGACGCCGGCGTCTCCGCCCAGAGCAGCTGCCGCGTCTACGTGCCGCACGACCAGTCCGGCCGCACGGTGGTGGACAGCGGCGTGAAGTTCTGCGTCGGCGAGGGCTGCCCGCCCGGCACCGCCGAGGGCAGCGCGCTCTGCAGGTAGTCCGTATCGGGTGAAGTCCGGGTGAAGTCGTGTGGGGCCCGGGACCGGCAGTCGGTCCCGGGCCCTTCGCATTGGGACGGCGTCGGGTCACGTCGTTCCATCTGCGGGTTTCTCGCACCTGCGGTGCCAGCACGGCTCAGTTGCTACACCTGGGTGGAACAAGTCTGTCATTGCCATCATTTGGCGCTGGCAATCAGAAGGCACACATCTGCCTTCATAGTCTTTTCTGCTTAACGCGAATCAAGAGCAACCGCTACATTGGTTGAGCTTGTCTGGTTGGTTGTGAAACCGGGTCATGCCCGAAAGCGGAGGAGAGAGGCCGAATGAAACTCAAACGCAACATCCTGGTTCCCTCGGAGTGGCGGGGTCAGGGGCGTGGGCGGCTCTTCGTTGCGCTGGTGGTGCTGGCTACGGGGGGAGCTTGCAACACGTC
>NZ_MPOI01000034.1:0-6361 GCF_001896145.1 Archangium sp. Cb G35 | reverse complement strand
TCTTCCAGGCCCTCTTCACCCTTCAGAACGCTCCTCTCGACGCTCTGCAGTTGCCTGGCCTGAGCTTCCAGCCGCTGCCCGCCGACAGCGCCACCTCCAAGTTCGACCTCTCCCTCTCCCTCACCGAGTCCCCCGAGGGCTTCTCCGGCGTCTTCGAGTACAACACCGACCTCTTCGACTCCTCCACGCTCCAGCGCATGGCCGGCCACTTCCAGGTGCTCCTGGAGTCGGTGCTCGCCAACCCCGATGCGCCCCTGGCCTCCGCGTCCCTCCTCTCCCCGTCCGAGCGTCACCAGCTCCTCGTGGAGTGGAACGCCTCCGACGCGGAGTTCCCCGCCGACACCTGCGCCCACCACCTCTTCGAGGCCGTAGCCGCGCGTACGCCGGAAGCCGAGGCGCTGTGCTTCGAGGGCACCTCGCTCACCTATCGGGAGCTGGAGGCGCGCGCCAACCAGCTCGCCTGGCACCTGCGCTCGTTGGGCGTGGGCCCCGAGGTCCCCGTGGGCCTGTGCGTGGAGCGCTCGCCGGACATGGTGGTGGCCATGCTCGCCGTCCTCAAGGCCGGCGGCGCCTACCTGCCCCTGGATCCGTCCCTTCCCCGGGAACGTCTGGCCTTCATGCTGGCCGATGGCCGTCCCGCGGTGATCCTCACCCACCAGAGCCTGCTGCCCGTCCTCCCCTCGCACCCGGCCCACGTGGTGCGTCTGGATTCCCAGTCGGACGCCATCTCCCGCCACCCCGAGCGGACCCTTCCGCCCCTGGCCACCGCTGGCAACCTCGCCTACGTCATCTACACCTCCGGCAGCACCGGCCAGCCCAAGGGCACGCTGCTGGCCCACCGCGGCCTGTGCAACACGGCACTCGCCGCCGTCAGGGCGCATGGCTTCCACCCCCACAGCCGCGTCCTTCAGTACGCCGCCTTCGGCTTCGACGCCTCCGTGGCCGAGGTCTTCGCCACCCTGCTGGCCGGCGCGTGCCTCGTGCTCGCGCCGCGTGAGCGGCTGATGCCCGGCGAGCCCCTGCGCACCCTGCTGCGCGAGCAGCGCGTCAGTGCCGTCACCCTCACGCCCTCCGTCCAGGCGCAGCAGCCCACCGAGGGCCTCGAGGGGCTGCACACCCTCATCTCCGCGGGCGAGGCCACCAGCTCCGAGCTGGTCCGCCGCTGGGCCCCGGGCCGCACCTATCTCAATGCCTACGGCCCCACCGAGGTCACCGTCTGCGCCACCATCACCCCCGTCAGCGTCTCGCCCGAGCGCGTCACGCTCGGCAAACCCTGGCCCAACACCCGCCTGTATGTCCTGGACGAGGCGCTCCAGCCAGTGCCCGCGGGCATTCCCGGTGAGCTGTACATCGGCGGCGTGGGCCTGGCGCGTGGCTACCTCGGGCGGCCGGAGCTCACCGCCGAGCGCTTCCTGCCCAACCCGTTCGGCCCCGAGGGCAGCCGCCTGTACCGCACGGGAGACCGGGTGCGCTGGCTGTCGCACGGCGAGCTGGAGTACCTCGGCCGCGCCGACACCCAGGTGAAGCTGCGGGGCTTCCGCATCGAGCCGGGTGAAATCGAGTCCACCCTCCTCCTGCACCCCACGGTGAGCGAAGCCTGCGTCATCGCCCGCGAGGATGTCCCCGGCGACAAGCGCCTGGTGGCCTATCTCGTCGCACGCGAGTCGGCGCCCTCGGAGCTGCGCGACTTCCTGCGCCAGCGGCTGCCCGAGTACATGGTGCCCTCGGCCTTCGTGGTGCTGGCGGCCCTGCCGCTCACCGCCAACGGCAAGGTGGACAAGAAGGCGCTTCCCGCGCCGGACGGCTCCGCGCTCTCCCAGCGTGCCTTCCTCCCGCCCGTCACCGGCACGGAGCGCGCCCTGGCTGGCATCTGGGCCCAGCTGCTGCGCGTGGAGAAGGTGGGCCTGGAGGATGACTTCTTCGCCCTCGGTGGCCACTCGCTGCTGGCCACCCAGGCCGTTTCCCGGGTCCGTTCCGTCCTCGGCGTGGAGCTGCCCCTGCGCGCCCTCTTCGAGTCCTCCACCCTCTCCGCGCTCTCCGCGCGGGTGGACTCCGCGCGGAGCCAGTCCTCGGCGCTCGCACGGCCGCCGCTGCGCCAGGCCTCACGCCAGGGCGAGCTGCCCCTGTCCTTCGCCCAGCAGCGCCTGTGGTTCCTCGAGCAGTTGGAGCCCGGCACCGCCACCTACAACGTCCCCTCCGCCTTCCGCATCTCCGGACAGCTGGACGTGGAAGCCCTGCGGCGTGCCACCGACGCGCTCGTCGCACGTCACGAGTCCCTGCGCACCACCTTCCACTCCGGCCAGCACGGCCCCGTGCAGCGCATTGCCTCGTCCGTCTCGATTCCCCTCCCGGTCGTGGAGCTGATGGAGCTGCCCCCGTCCGAGCGCGAGGCCCAGGTGCGCCAGCTCTCGGCCCAGGAGGCCGCTCGCTCCTTCAACCTGGAGCACGGTCCGCTGCTGCGCACCACGCTGCTGAAGCTGGCCGAGCAGGAGCACCTGCTGCTGGTGACCCTGCACCACATCGTCTCCGACGGCTGGTCCATGGGTGTGCTGGTGCGTGAGGTGGCCTCCCTCTACGAAGCCTTCTCCTCCGGCCGCACGCCTCAGCTGTCCCAGCTGCCCGTGCAGTACGCCGACTACGCCTCCTGGCAGCGCCAGTGGCTGCGTGACGAGGCCCTTCAGTCCCAGCTCTCCTACTGGCGTCAGCAGCTCTCCGGTGCTCCTCCCGCCCTGGAGCTGCCCACCGACAGGCCTCGCCCCTCCGTCCAGTCCTACCGCGGTGCTCAGCTGCCCATTCAGCTGCCCCGCTCCCTCTCCGACTCCCTGCTGGCCCTCTGCCAGCGTGAGTCCACCACTCCCTTCATGGTGCTGCTGGCTTCCTTCCAGCTGCTCCTCTCTCGCTACTCCGGCCAGGACGACATCTGCGTCGGTACTCCCATCGCCGGCCGCGACCGCTCCGAGCTCGAAGGCCTCATCGGCTTCTTCGTCAACACCCTCGTCCTGCGCTCTCGCGTGCAGCCCGGTGCCTCCTTCCGCTCGCTGCTGGCCCAGGTGCGCTCCAACACCCTGGCCGCCTATGAGCACCAGCACCTGCCCTTCGAGAAGCTCGTCGAGGAGCTGCTGCCCGCCCGTGACCTCAGCCGCAGCCCTCTCTTCCAGGCTCTCTTCACCCTTCAGAATGCGCCCCTGGAGTCGCTGCGTCTGCCCGGACTGAGCTTCCAGCCGCTGCCCGCCGACAGCGCCACTTCCAAGTTCGACCTCTCCCTCTTCCTCTCCGAGTCCCCCGAGGGCTTCTCCGGCGTCTTCGAGTACAATACCGACCTCTTCGACTCCTCCACGCTCCGGCGCATGGCCGGCCACTTCCAGGTGCTCCTGGAGTCGGTGCTCGCCAACCCCGACGCGCCCCTGGCCTCCGCTGCCATCCTCTCCCCGTCCGAGCGTCAGCAGCTCCTCGTGGACTGGAATGCCACCGGCGCGGACTTCCCCCAGGATGAGTGCCTGCACCACCTCTTCGAGGCCCAGGTGCGGCGTACCCCCGAGGCCACCGCCGTCATCTCCGAGCACGGCCGCCTCACCTACCGGGAGTTGGAAGCTCGCTCCAACCAGCTCGCCCGGCGTCTGCGTGCCATGGGCGTCGGCCCCGAGTCCCGCGTCGGCCTGTGCGTCGAGCGCAACCCCGACATGCTCGTGGCCCTCCTCGCCATCCTCAAGGCCGGTGGTGCCTACGTCCCCCTGGACCCCACCTACCCCAAGGAGCGCCTCGCCTGGCTCCTCGAGGACGCCCAGGGTCCCGCCCTCCTCGCCCACTCCCACCTGCTGTCCGCGCTCCCTCCGCACTCCATCCCCACCGTCTGCCTGGACTCGGATGCGGACGCGCTCTCCCGTGAGTCCACCCAGCCCCTGGCCGACTCGCCCCTGCCTGGCAATCTCGCCTACCTCATCTACACCTCCGGCAGCACCGGCAGGCCCAAGGGCGTGAGCATCTCCCACCGCAACGCCGTCGCCTTCCTGCACTGGGCCCTCTCCGTCTTCCAGCCCGAGGAGTTGCGCGGCGTCCTGGCCTCCACCTCGCTCAACTTCGACCTCTCCGTCTTCGAGCTCTTCGCTCCCCTGGCTTGCGGCGGTGGCGTGGTGCTCGCTCGCAACGCCCTGCACCTGGCCGAGCTGTCCACCGCCTCCGAGGTGACGCTTCTCAACACCGTCCCCTCCGCCATGGAGCAACTGCTGCGCATGGGCGCGGTGCCTCCCTCCGTGTGCACCGTCAACCTCGCCGGTGAGGCCCTGCCTCAGACTCTGGCGAGACGTGTGTACGAGGTGCCCTCCATCCGCCGTCTCTACAACCTCTACGGCCCCTCCGAGGACACCACCTACTCCACCTTCACCCTGGTGCGTCCCGGTGAGGTGCCCCCCATCGGCCGTCCCATCTCCAACTCCCAGGCCTACGTCCTCGACGCCCACCTGCACCCGGTGCCCGTGGGCGTGCTGGGCGAGCTGTACCTGGCCGGTGAGGGCTTGTCCCGCGGCTACCTGCACCGTCCGGAGCTCACCGCCGAGCGCTTCCTGCCCAACCCCTTCGGCCCCCAGGGCAGCCGCATGTACCGCACCGGCGACAGGGTGCGTCTGCGTCCCGACGGCGTGCTGGAGTACTTCGGCCGCGTCGACTTCCAGGTGAAGGTGCGCGGCTTCCGCATCGAGCTGGGCGAAGTCGAGTCCTCCCTGCGTCTGCACCCCTCCGTGCGCGACTGCGTCCTGCTGGCACGCGAGGACTCTCCCGGCGACAAGCGTCTGGTCGCCTACGTCGTGGGCCGTGATTCCCAGCCACTCAGCCCCGCTCCCCTGCGCGACTTCCTGCGCCAGCGCCTGCCCGAGTACATGGTGCCCTCGGCCTTCGTGGTGCTGTCGGCCCTGCCCCTCACTTCCAACGGCAAGGTGGACCGCAAGTCCCTTCCTCCTCCCGAGGCGTCCGCGCTCTCCCAGCGCACCTTCCTCGCGCCCCGCACCGACACCGAGCGCGCCCTGGCCGACATCTGGGCCCAGCTGCTTCGCGTGGAGAAGGTGGGCCTGGAGGATGACTTCTTCGCTCTCGGCGGCCACTCGCTGCTGGCCACTCAGGCCGTCTCGCGTGTCCGCTCCGCCCTCGGCGTGGAGCTGCCCCTGCGAGTCCTCTTCGAGGCCTCCACACTCTCCGCGCTCTCCGCACGGGTGGACTCCGCCCGGCGCCAGGCCTCCGCGCCCGCCCTGCCTGCGCTGAGTCAGTCTTCACGCCAGGGCGAGCTGCCGCTCTCCTTTGCCCAGCAGCGCCTGTGGTTCCTCGACCAGTTGGAGCCCGGCACCGCCACGTACAATCTCCCCTCCGCTTTCCGCATCTCCGGACAGGTGGGCGTGGAAGCCTTGCGGCGCGCCGTCGAGACGCTCGTTGCCCGTCACGAGTCCCTGCGCACCACCTTCCACGCGGGTGAAGAACAGCCGCTCCAGCGCATCCACGCGCCCTCTTCGTGGACCCTGCCCGTGGTGGATCTCCGCTCGCTCGCCGAACCCGAGCGTCAGGCAGAGGCGCGTCGGCGCTCCGAGCAGGAGGCCCAGCGCGGCTTCTCGCTAGAGCACGGTCCGCTGCTGCGCACCACGCTGCTGAAGCTCGCTGAGCAGGAGCACCTGCTGCTGGTGACGATGCACCACATCGTCTCCGACGGCTGGTCCATGGGTGTGCTGGTGCGTGAGGTGGCTTCCTTCTACGAGGCCTTCTCCTCCGGCCGCACGCCTCAGCTGCCCCAGCTGCCCGTGCAGTACGCCGACTACGCCTCCTGGCAGCGCCAGTGGCTGCGTGACGAGGCTCTCCAGTCCCAGCTCTCCTACTGGCGTCAGCAGCTTGCCGGTGCTCCTCCCGCCCTGGAGTTGCCCACCGACAGGCCTCGCCCCTCCGTCCAGTCCTACCGTGGTGCTCAGCTGCCCATTCAGCTGCCCCGCTCCCTCTCCGACTCCCTCCTGGCCCTCTGCCAGCATGAGTCCACCACTCCCTTCATGGTGCTGCTGGCCTCCTTCCAGCTGCTCCTCTCTCGCTACTCCGGCCAGGACGACATCTGCGTCGGTACCCCCATCGCCGGCCGCGACCGCTCCGAGCTCGAAGGCCTCATCGGCTTCTTCGTCAACACCCTCGTCCTGCGCTCTCGCGTGCAACCTCGTGCTTCCTTCCGCTCGCTGCTGGCCCAGGTGCGCTCCTCCACCCTGGCCGCCTATGAGCACCAGCACCTGCCCTTCGAGAAGCTCGTCGAGGAGCTGCTTCCCGCTCGTGACCTCAGCCGCAGCCCTCTCTTCCAGGCCCTCTTCACCCTTCAGAACGCTCCTCTCGACGCTCTGCAGTTGCC
>NZ_MPOI01000027.1:0-69391 GCF_001896145.1 Archangium sp. Cb G35 | reverse complement strand
GGCAATCAACGTGCGCGTAGTGACGGTTCTTCGTCTTGTACTCCACGTGGGCCGTGGAGATGGTGATGCCGCGCTCGCGCTCCTCGGGGGCCTTGTCGATCTGGTCGTACGCGAGGAAGGTCGCGCCGCCCGTCTTCGCCAGCACCTTGGTGATGGCCGCCGTCAGGGACGTCTTGCCGTGGTCAACGTGGCCGATGGTGCCGATGTTGACGTGCGGCAAGCTTCTGTCGAACTTTTCCTTGGACATAACGCTCCTCGAAAAATGGAGCCCCGAACCAGGATTGAACTGGTGACCTCATCCTTACCAAGGATGCGCTCTGCCAACTGAGCTATCGGGGCTTGTATCTGCGACTACAACACTGGAGCGGGAAATGGGACTCGAACCCACGACATTCAGCTTGGAAGGCTGACGCTCTACCAACTGAGCTATTCCCGCGATTGCGATGGAGGGAGTTGGATTCGAACCAACGAAGGCGTAGAGCCGGCAGATTTACAGTCTGCTCCCTTTGGCCGCTTGGGTATCCCTCCGCAATGCCGTCTTCAACTATCTTGAAACCGCTGTTCTTCCTACTGCTTTTTTGCTCCGGGCCCTCATCCGCGGCCCCGTGCTGGCCGGCGGCGGGATTTGAACCCGCGACCTACTGATTACAAATCAGGTGCTCTACCAGCTGAGCTACACCGGCATCCATCTCTCCGGCTGCCTCCCCTACCCGCCCTACCCACCGACCGGAACCGCCAACCGCCCGTCCCGTCGAGGCGCGCCCTTTTAGAAGTCCCCGCCCCCCAAGTCAAGCGGTTTGATCCGGGCGGTTCAACTTCCGGCACCGGAACGTGACGTCCCCCGCTGCCGGGCGGCCTCGTATAGCAGAATCGCCGCCGAAACGGACGCATTCAGGGAACCGACCTGACCGAGCATCGGAATCCCGAGCCGGAAGTCACAATGCTCCAGCACCCCCTGGCGCACGCCTGCTCCCTCGGCCCCCACCACCAGGGCCAATGGCCCGTCCAGCCGGGCGCTCCACAGGGGTTGGTTCGAGTGGGGGTCCGCCGCGGCGATCCACACCCCGGCCTCCTTCAGCTCTTCCAGGGTCCGCGAGAGGTTGGTCACCCGCGCGATGGGGCAGTGCTCCACCGCCCCCGCGGACGCCTTGGCCACCACCCCCGTCACCGGCACCGCCCGGTCCTTGGCGATGACCACTCCGTGCGCTCCCATCGCATGCGCCGAACGGATGATCGCCCCGAAGTTGTGCGGATCCTGGATGCCGTCCAGCACCACCAGCAACGCGGGACGCCCGCTCTTCCCGGCCGCCTCCAGCAGATCCTCCAGCTCGGCGTATTCGAAGCCCCGCAGCTCGGCCACCACACCCTGGTGAACCCCACCATCGGCCATCACCGCCAGCCGCTCCCGGGGCACCCGCTCCACCCGGATGCCCGAGTCCCTCGCTCGGCTGAAGATCTCCGCCGCCGCCTTCGCGGCGAGCTGCCCCTCGGTGACGAAGAGGCGCTCCACCCGCTCCGCGTGTGCTCGCAAGGACTCGAGCACCGGGTTCACCCCGTAGACGTAGCGCTGCTCGCTCCGTTCCGCGCCGCGCTCGCGCCCTCCCCCACGCTCCCCACGCTGCTCTCCGCGCTCACTGCCCCTGGACGATCGCTGGCGCACCACGGACTAGAGAACCTCGACGGGCAGGGAGAACGTCTTCTGCTGACGGGCGCACAGCTGATCCGAGCAGATGAAGAACGTCAGCTTCGCCTCCAGCGTGCCCTTGCCGGCCGCCGTGGCCTTGAACGGCACCTCGAAGCGGGGATCCACGAACTGCTGCCCCTGCGCCTTCTTGGCCACCGAGTCCTTCAGCGCCAGCTTCTCCTGCGCGGGCGCCAACTGCGCGCCGCCCTTGAGCTCCAGCTTCAGCGGAGCCTCGTCGGAGACGTGGGCGCCCGGCTTGCTCTTGATGGACAACACGAACACGCCCTGCTCCCCCGCCTTCACCTTGGTGGAGGTGCCCTCCGTGCTCACCTCATAGAGAGTGGCCGGATTTACCTGCTCCTCGGCGTGGGCCTGGGTGCTGGCAATGGCCACCAGCGCGGCGGCCAGGGAAGTGATGCGTCGCAAGTGCAGCATGGTTCGTTCTCCTCACGGAAAAGCGGGGGCACCCTATCACCGACCCTCCGACGTCCGGGGGCCTCTTTCTGTTCATGCCTCGCCCACGGAGGCCTTGGGCCTCCGCTTGCGCCTGGACGGGGTACGCGGCTCCGGCTCCGGCAGCCCCACCCTCGGACCCCCGGCCGCCAGTTGCTCGGCGCGCTCGATGATGATGCCGGCCAGATCCAACCCCGTGGCCGCCTCCATCTCCGGAAGCGCCGGCGAGCTGTTCACCTCGAAGACCTTGGGGTGCCCCTCCTGCACGTCCAGCAGATCCACCGCCGCCACCTCCAACCCCACCAGCGTCGCCGTCCGCTCCGCCGCCTTCCGCTGGGACTCCGTCAACTCGATGCGCTCCAGCCGGGCTCCCCGGTTGAGCGTGTAGGACAGCCGGCCAACCCTCGGACGGCGCCGCACCGCCGCCACCGCCCGGCCTCCCACCACCACCACCCGCACATCCTGTCCCTTGTTCTGTACGTACTGCTGGACGACCAGGTTGTGCCCCAATCCGAGGATGGCCTCGAGCGCCGCCTCCAGGGACTGGAGGCTCTCGCACACCATCACCCCGTGCTTCTCCTGGCCCTGCAGCAGCTTCACCAGCACCGGCACGCCACCCACCAGGCCCACCATCGCCTTGAGGTCCGCGGCGTCACGCGCCATCACCGTCGCCGGGATGTCGATGCCGTGCGCCGACAGCAACTGCAGCGAGCGCATCTTGTTGCGCGACTCGGCGATGGCCCGCGCCGTGTTCACCAGCGGAACCCCGCACATGGCGAACTGATTCACCACCGCCAGACCGTAATTGTTGATGGATTGGGCGATGCGCGGGATGACCACGTCGCACGGGGACAGCTTGCGGCGCCGGTAGTACAGGTTGGCGCGCTGCCCATCCAGGTGCATCTCCACCCGGACCGGGTTGAGCACACGCACCTGGTGCCCTCTCGCGCGCCCGGCCTCGACCAGACGCTTGGTGGATGAAATGGAGGCGGAGCGCGAGAGGATGGTGATCTTCATGGGCGGCCAGGGCGGGCGCCGGAGACATAGCCCCGGCACCTCACCACGTAAAGCCGCCCCGAAGGCTACTTCCGCTGAACGGCACGAACCTCGATGTTCACCTTGTTCGCCGAGGTGGAGGCCTCGATGCGAGCACACGTGGCGCCCTGGAAGCGGATCCCCTCGTCCGTCAGGCTCCAGGTGTCCGGACCCGGAGAGAGACGCTCTTTGTTGACGTAGACCACCACCAGTTCCTGCGAGGACGGCTCCTGGCCATCCGCGAAGGCCAACAGGCAGGGGTTCGTCACCTGGATGGTCTCGCTGATCTTCCGCAGCGCAGCCACCAGCTCTTCCGAGTTGCCCGCCTGATAGAAACGGCGGTTGCACAGCTCTCTGGCCGTGTCACACGTATCACCCGTGCCGCAGTCCGCGTTCGTCTTGCAGGTACGCGAGAAGCCACCCTGCTCGGCCATGGCGTTGAGAATCGCCGTTCCATCTCCGGTGGCCAGCTCCGCGCCGAAACCGATGACGATGGTCTGGATGTTCGCGTCCTTCAGCGCCTTCACCGCCGACACCGAGCCATCGCTGTCGAGGCAGCCCAGCTTGTTGTACGGGTCGTACGTGCACAGGGACGTCCCGCTCAGGGTGCCCAGCGTGCACTTGCAGCCCGCGTTCGGATAGGGGGTCGGGAATTGCATGCTGCAGTTGGGAAGACCGTCCGTCAGCAGCAGCACGAAGCTGGAGCGGGCGTCCGTCTTCAATTCCGGCAGCGTGAGCATGTACTTGAGGCTGTCGTTGGTGGGCGTACCGCCCTCCGGCTTCTGGACCCCCGCCGTGGACGGGGCGTTCTTGATGGCCTGCAGCTTGGTGTTCACATCCGTGGCATTGGCCACGAGCGTGTCCGTGTCATCCGCATCCGAAGGCGGGAGCGCGACGGTGACTCCGGCCGAGCCTCCACACTTGTAGACCTTGTCCACATTCAGGTCCGGGTAGGTGGCCAGTCCGATGCGCGCAATGGAGCCGCTGCTGGTGAGGAAGGAATTCATCGCATGCTGCAGCGACGTCCAACGCGTGGGGCACCTGCCCGGGGACGCGCCGCCCGTGTCGCACGGGAAGGACTCGTTCACGCCGCAGATATCACCGCTGGCCGTGCCACCCCGCCGGCACACGTACGTCCCCGCCGAATCCCGAAGATTCTCGTTCACCGGGAGCGTCATCGAACCGGACGTGTCCACCAGCATCATCAGGTTCGGCTTGGCGTTGCGCGCGCTGATTTCGCGCGTTTCCGTCGTCTGCGAGATGGCCAGTGGCTCCACCGGCTCGAAGTCATACGTCTGGCAACCGGTGGCGAGAACACCACCGACCGTGCCCATCACGAGGGCCCTCAGGAGAGTCAGCTTGGCGCGCATAAGATTGAAAATCGCTCCTCGGAATCACGCGCGGGTTCCTCCCGCGCTCACCAGGGTCCGGCCCCGAAAGCGTGCCGACAATACCCTCTCCCGCGCGCCCTCGGCCAGCAGCAATCCAGTGCCTCCCTAGAGAGCAAGGGTGCGTGCACCTGCCGTCAATCTCCACAGCGACGCCAGTCCCATCACCTCGTCCAGCGTCCCCTTCAACTCCTCCGGCACGTATCCGCAGATTCTTACCGTGGTATCGCACGCCACCAGCTTCGCCCCCAACGCCCGCGCCTCCTCGAGCATCCGCGCCGGCACCGGAACCCCCAGCCCCTCCGCCCTCGCACTCTCAGACAACTCCTTCTCCGTGTGCGGCAGGCCGAAGCTGCCCCTCACCAGCGCCCTCAAGGCGTCGAAGGCGAAGACGAAATACACCTCGTCCCCCATCGCCGCCGCGGTGATGCCCATCGAGGCGGCCTGGAACGCGGGCTCATACGTGGCGTGCTGTAGGAAGAAGAAGACGCGGCCAGCCATAGGGCGCGCGACAATACAAGAATCCACTTTCAGCAAAAGGCACTCGGGGTGCGTCGAATCCACCCGCCCCTCCAGCCTATAAACGAGCTCCGTTGACGCCCAAACGAGGGAGCTCCCCCATGCCCTTCTCCCCACAACCCTTCCCGGCCCGCTCCGGCTCGCACCGCCGTCCGTACACCGCATCCCTGGCGTCCACCTGTGCGCTCGCCGCGTTGCTCCTGACGGGTTCCTCCCACCTCGGCACGGCCTCCGCTGCATTGATGCCGCCCTCCTCCCCCAGTGCGCCCCAGCCCCACGGCTCGCTCCATGAGGAGATCCTCCGCCTGCTCGACAGCCCCGACGCGATCCCTCGTGAATCCGACTGGGCCCGGCTCGGTCCCGAGGCCCTCTCCGAGCTCCTCGGAATCGTCACCCACCCGAGCTCCCCCGAGCCCCAGCGCTCCCGCGCCGTCGCCGCACTGGCCGTCGTCGCCCACCCCGAGGCCTCCCGGCGCCTCCAGGAGATGCTCCGCAGCCCCGTCTCCTCCGTCCGCGCCGCCGCCACGCTCGCGCTCGGCCGCCGCTCCGGACTCGAGGCCGTTCCCGTCCTTGCTCCCCTCCTCGCCGATCCCAATGAGCAGGTTCGCGCCACCGCCGCGCAGACCCTCGGACGCATGGGCGGGGCCGAGGTCCGCAAGGCCCTCGAGGAACGGCTTCCTCTCGAGGAGAGTCTCGCCGTTCGCGAGGCCATCCAGCAGGGACTGAGTTACGTCGAACCGTAGTTGCGGCGTTCGCGCAGACCCTCACCCCAACCCTCTCCCAAAGGGAGAGGGGGCTTTACCCTCACCCCCGTCCCCTCTCCCGGAGGGCGAGGGTGTGGTTGCTCCCAGGGCAAACAGGGAGGCGCTCGCATCGGGCCCGGCCTTCCGTTAGATGGGGGCCATGCGCCCCACCGTGCTCCTCTTCGACATCGATGGCACCCTCGTCACCACCGGCGGTGCCGGCCGCCGCTCCATGGCGCTCGCCTTCCAGGCCCTCCACGGCCGCCTCGATGCCTGTGACTCCTTCAGCATGTCCGGCATGACCGACCGCGCCATCGTCCGCAAGGGACTCGACATCATCGGCGTCCACCCCTCCTCCGACGCCATCTCCGCCGTCATCGACTCCTACCTCCTCCACCTCGCCCAGGAGGTCCCCCTCGTCGACGAACGCGACTACCGCCTCCACCCCGGCATGCGCGAAGCCGTCGAGGCCGCCCTCTCCCGCCCCGGTTTCGCCGTCGGCCTCGGCACCGGCAACGTCCGCCAGGGTGCTCGCATCAAGCTCGAGCGCGTCCGCATCCACGACCGCTTCTCCTTCGGCGGCTTCGGCTGTGACCACGAGGACCGCGTCGAACTCATCCGCCACGGCGCCCAGTCTGGTGCCAATCTCCTCGGCGCACCCCTCCAGGAGTGCCGCGTCGTCGTCATCGGCGATACCCCCAAGGACGTCGCCGCCGCCAAGGGCATCGGCGCTTCCTGCATCGGCGTCGGCACCGGTAACTTCACTCCCGACTCCCTCCTCTCCTGCGGCGCCGACTACGCCTTCCCCGACTTCACGGCCCGCGAAGCGCTCGCCGCCCTGCTCGACGGCCGCTGAGCCCAACCCCCACCCTCCCCCGGGGTGTGGTATCTCCCGCCGCCCCGCCCAGGACCCGAGGAGCCCCACCCCATGTCGCTGTCCACCCTCGAAGCCTACGATCTCGTCCGTTTCGCCGAGGCCATCGACTCGCGCCTCGCCGCCGCCGATGAGCTGCTCGCGGGCCGCCCGGGTCTGGAGCGCGAAAAGGAGTGGCTCTCCACCGCCATCCAGATCGTCCGCTCCGAGCGCGCCCCCGCCCCCGCCCTCCTCGAAAAGGTCCGCGACCTCCCCGAGCTCGAGGAGGTCCGCGAGGAGTTCGCCTTCAACCTCCAGAACCTCTGGGTCGACTCGCTCGAGAAGCTCCACGCCGGCATCACCTTCTGCGCCAGCAGCCGCTCCCCCGTCATCGAGGCCCTCTTCCCCCACCTCAAGTTCCCCCAGCTCCGCCGCGCCTCCCGCGAGGCCATCCAGGAGTTCGCCGCCGGCTACGAGCGCCGCCTCAAGTCCTCCTACGTCTCCCGCATCCTCGCCCGCGACGACTTCTCCTTCGTCCGCCCCGTGCTCGACCAGGTCGCCACCGCCTACTCCACCTGGCAGGCCTGTTTCGCCCCCGTCCAGCTCCCCCACGAGCAGGCCGCTCCCCTTCGCGCCGAGCTCATCGCCCTCGGCAAGAAGCTCGACATCGCCCTGCGTCAGGCCCGCTGCCTCGCCGAGGCCTCCCTCGCCCCCATCCCCGATGCCTTCGAGAACTCCGGCCTCGCCGCCAAGCCGCGCAAGCGCGCCGCCCGCGGGCTGCCGTTCATCGACCCCGCCGAACTGGAGGCCACTGAAACCGGTGCCTCCGAGGGAGAAGCCACCGAGGCCGTTCCCCTCGAGACCGACTCCGCCGAGCCCAGTGCCGCCGAGCTGGCCGAGCTCGCCGCGCTTTCCGGTGCCGCTCCCTCCGAGCCAGAGCCCCCGGTAGCTCCCGAAGCTCCTCCCGAGGCTCCTCCCGCTCCCGAGGCCACCGCCGCTCCCGAGCCGCCTCCCGCTCCCGAGCCCACCCCCGCTCCCCCGGCCGCCGAGCCCGCCAAGGCGCCTTCCAAGCGTGGGCGCAAGAAGAACGACCCCAAGTCCACTTCGGAGTCGGCCTGAGAGGATTCGGCCATGGCCGACGTCGCCCTTCCCATCGATCCCCTCCTGCCCGAGATCGTCTCCACCCTGCGTGGCGCGAACTCGCTCGTGCTCGAGGCCCCTCCCGGCGCCGGCAAGACGACCCGCGTCCCCCGCGCCCTCCTCGAAGCCGGCCTCGGCCAGGGCAAGGAGATCGTCGTCCTCCAGCCCCGCCGCCTTCCCACCCGCCTCGCCGCCCAGCGCGTCTCCGAGGAAATCGGTGAGCGCGTCGGCGAGACCGTCGGCTACCAGGTCCGCTTCGAGGACGTCCGCGGCCCCAAGACCCGCCTCTCCTTCGTCACCGAGGGCGTGCTCGGCCGCCGCCTCCTCTCCGATCCCACCCTCCGCGACGTCGGCGTCGTCGTGCTCGACGAGTTCCACGAGCGCCACCTCTCCGCCGACATCTCCCTCGCCCTCCTGCGCCGCCTCCAGCAGGGCCCCCGCCCCGACCTCAAGCTCGTGGTCATGTCCGCCACGCTCGAGGCCGCCCCCATCAGCGCCTACCTCGGCAACTGCCCCACCCTCCGCTCCGAGGGCCGCCGCTTCGACGTCAGCCTCGAATACCTCCCCACCGCCGATGACCGCTACCTCGATGCCCAGGTCCTCTCCGGCATCAAGCGGCTCCACGCCAACGGGCTCGATGGCGATGTGCTCGTGTTCCTCCCCGGCGCCGGGGAAATCCGCCGCGCCATGGACACGTGCTCCGAGTTCGCCGGACGCCACGGCATCGACCTGCTCCCCCTCCACGGCGACCTGCCCCCCGCCGAGCAGGACCGCGCCGTGCGCCGCAGCTCGCGCAGGAAGATCATCCTCTCCACCAACGTCGCCGAAACCTCCGTCACCATCGACGGGGTCGCCGCCGTCATCGACTCCGGCCTCGCTCGCGTCGCCTCGCACTCGCCCTGGTCCGGCCTGCCCATCCTCAAGCTCTCCAAGGTGAGCCGGGCCTCCGCCACCCAGCGCGCCGGCCGCGCCGGCCGTACCCGCTCCGGCCACTGTCTCCGCCTCTACACCCAGCACGACTTCGACGGCCGCCCCGATCAGGACGCCCCCGAAATCCGCCGCATGGACCTGGCCGAGACCGTCCTCTCCCTGCGCGCCGCCGGCATCACCGACCTCGTCTCCTTCCCCTTCTTCGAGCCCCCTCCCGCCGCCTCCCTCGAGGCCGCCGAAAGTCTTTTGCGCAAGTTGGGCGCCGTGGCCCCCGATGGTTCCGTCACCCCCATCGGCCAGCGGCTCCTGCGCTTCCCCCTCCACCCCCGCCAGGCCCGCATCATCGTCGAGGGCGAGAAGCGCGGTGTCGGCGCGGACGCGGCCCTGCTCGCCGCCCTCGTCGGTGAGCGCGACATCCGCCGCGAGGCCCGCACCAACCTCTCCGGCCCCGGCCGCGCCGCCAACGTCGTCGCCGGGCCCTCGGATCTGCTGGAGCTGCTCGAGCGCTTCCGCCAGGCCGAGCGCTCCAACTTCTCCTCCGGCCGCGTCCAGTCGCTCTCCCTCGAGCACGGCGCCGTGCAGGCCGTGGATCGCGTCCAGCGCCAGCTCCGGCGCGCCGTCCGCGAACAGGGGCAGCGGCCCTCCCGCCCCGAGGACGTGGAACAGGCCCTCATGCTCAGCGCGCTCGCGGGCTACCCGGACCGCGTCGCTCGCCGCCGCAAGCCCCGCTCCCCCGAGCTCCTCCTCTTCGGCGGCGGCACCGCTCAGCTCTCCGACGTCAGCGTCGTCCAGGAGCCCGAGCTCATGATCGCCGTCGACGCCGAGGAGCGTCCCGGCCGCGGCGTCATCATCCGCATCGCCAGCGCCGTCGAGCCCGAGTGGCTCCTCGACCTGTACCCCGATGCCCTGGAAGAGGTGGATGCCCTCCAGTGGAACCCCTCCTCCAAACGCGTCGAGCGCATCACCCGCATGTCCTACGGGAATCTCGTCCTCGAGGAGACCCGGACCCCCGCTCCTCCCTCCGAGGCGGCCGCTCGCGTCCTCGTGGAACAGGCTCTGGCCGCTGGCCCCGACCGCTTCGCCGACCCCGAGGCGCTCGTGCAGTGGCGCACCCGCGTCGCCCTGCTCGCCCAGGCCTTCCCCGAGGCCGGTTTCCCCACCGTCGACGAAGCCTTCATGCGTGACTCGCTCGCTTCGCTGTGCGCGGGCGCTCGCAGCTTCGCCGACCTCGAGGGGGTTTCGTTGCTCGACGCCCTGTATTCACGGCTGACCGCGGAACAGGCTCGGCTTCTGTCCAACCACGCCCCAGAGAAGGTCTCCCTCCCGGGTGGGCGCACCTCCAAGGTCCACTACGAGCCTGGGAAGCCTCCCTGGGTCGAGTCGCGACTCCAGGACTTCTTCGGCATGGCCCAGGGCCCCAGTGTCTGCGCTGGCAGGGTTCCCCTCGTGCTCCACCTGCTCGCTCCCAACATGCGCGCCGTGCAGGTCACCACCGACCTCGCCGGATTCTGGGAACGGCACTACCCGTCCATCCGCAAGGAGCTTTGCCGGAAGTACCCGAAGCACAGCTGGCCCGAGGATCCGCGCCACGCGCAGACTCCGGCCGAGCGCGGACGGCGGATCTAAGCCTTCCTTCGCCAGGCCACTACCGGCCCCGCTCCCCGCTCATCAGCGGGGACTCGGAGTCATGCCAGAGGCCTGAATCCCTCGGTGGCTCTTGCAGGCCAGCGCCCAGGGAGAAGCCCTCACACGGGTGGGAGTACGTGGCCTCCTGCAACATCCACCCCAGCGCAACCACCAGGAGCCCGGAGAGCAGCACTCCGCCCACCGTCATCACCAGCTCCGCGGCGTCCCGGCGCTGTGCCGCCGCCCAGAAGACGTTCGCCGGACTCGTCTCGTTCTCGCCCATACGCACAGTGTACGCAGGTGCGCTCCATGGCGACAGCCCCGGAGTACGGACCCTCACGGGGGCAACATGGGGTCCTGGCACCCTCACCCCGTCCCTCTCCCGGAGGGCGAGGGGATGTTGACGGGGTGTTGTTTCAGGTGGGTCTGGTGGGGCCGGCTACAGCTTCTTGCGCATCTCCAGGTGCTCGATTCCCGCTTCCTGGAAGACCTCGCCCAGCGCCTCGTACCCCTGCTTCTTGTAGAACTCCAGCGCGTACAACTGCGAGTGCAGCATGATGCCGCTCACTCCCCGCCGGCGCGCCTCGTCCTCCAGCGTCGTCAGCAGCATCGCGCCCACTCGCGCCTTCCGGTGCGCCTTCAGCACCGCCATGCGGCCGATCTGCCCCCACGTCCCCGTCTCTCCGGGTGGAGGCTCGGGCAACATCACCAGACGCCCCGTCCCGATGGCGTGCCCACCCTGGAATGCCAGTATGTGGTACGCCTTCGCGTCCTCGGCATCCCGCTCGATGCCCTCGGGCACGTGCTGCTCCTCGATGAACACCACCTCGCGGATGGCGAGCGCCTGGAACAACTCAGCCTCATTCGTGATCTGCGCAATGGTGACGGGCGGCTGGGGGGTCTCCGGGGTCGACATGGCGATGGCCACCGTACACAAATCCAGGCGGGGCAAACAGACGAAAAGGCACCCCAACGTGCTAAGCGCCCCCCCGACTCGATGCTCCCCTCCCAGGCCACCGGACGCCTTCCTCTTATCGGCTTCTACGCCCTCTACTTCTCCATCACCGGCATCGTCCTGCCCTTCCTCCCCGCCTACCTGAAATCCCTTACCCTCTCCGTCTCCCAGATAGGCCTCCTCCTCTCCCTCAGCCCCCTGCTCGCCCTCGTCGCGCCCCACCTCTGGGGCCACCTCGCCGATCGCACGGGCCGCCCCCACCACGTCCTCTCCGCCGTCTGCGCCGGCGCCTGCCTGGGCTTCATCCCCCTCCTCTTCGTCGACCGATTCCCCACCCTCGTCGCCGCCCTCGCCGCCTACGCCTTCTTCGCCTCCTCCATCACCCCCCTCATCGACAGCCTCGCCCTCCAGCACATCGCCCGCACCGGTGGCTCCTACTCCCACCTGCGCCTCTTCGGCTCGCTCGGCTTCGTGCTCTCCTCCACCGTCTTCGGCCTCTCCGTGGACTCCGTGGGCCGAGCCACCGTGCTCGCCGCCTTCTCCCTCCTGCTCACCCTCACCCTGTGGAGCTTCACCCTCCGTGACTCCAGCGGCCCCACGGCCCGGGTTCCCGTCCACCCCCTCGCCGGGCTCCAGCTCCTCGCCGACAGGGAGCTGAGCTGGCTGCTCGCCGCCTGCGCCCTCCACTGGATCGCCTGCGCCCCCTACCACGGCACCTTCTCCATCTTCGTCGGCTCGCTCGGCCTGCCCCCCTCCGTGGTGGGCATCTCCATGGGGCTCGGGGTCACCGCCGAGGTGCTCGTGATGCTCCTCTACCCCCGCGTGGCCGACCGCATCTCCCCTCGCAATCTCCTGGTGCTCGCCTTCGCCTCCAGTGCCCTGCGCTGGGCCGGGCTCTCCCTCGCCACCTCCCGGGGCGTCATCGCCGCCCTCTCCCTGCTCCACGGCCTGTCCTTCGGCGTCTTCTACGTGGCCAGCATCGCCTTCGTCGTCCGCCGCGTCCCCCCGCACCTGCGCGCCTCCGGCCAGGGCCTCTTCGCCGCCATCACCTTCGGCCTGGGAGGGCTCGTGGGTTACTCCTCCGCCGGGGCCGGCTACGACTGGCTCGGTGGGCACCGCCTCTTCGCCGCCGCCACCGTCCTCGAGCTGGCCGCCACCGCGCTCGTTCTCCGCATCCCGCCCCAGGAGCCCCGCCTCCCGGCGTGATAGCCTGCGCCCGATGCGAACCGCGCTCCTCGCACTCGTCCTCTGTCTCTCGTCCCTCCCCGCCGCCGCCCAACCGGAGGTCTTCTTCGGCTCCGGTAACGACGTGCCCAACATCAAGGAGGAGGACTTCGACCGCCGCTTCCTCAGGACCGGCCTCTACAAGGCCCTCAACCAGGGAACGAACGATCCCCACTGTGCCCAGCTCCTCGGCGGGCTGCTCACGCTGCTCGGCGAGACCGCGCCCCTGCTGCACAAGCGCGACGAGAACTTCTTCCTGGATCCCCTGCTCGTCCAGGCGCTCAACACCCAGCTGAGCACCCCGCGCTTCCAGGCCAACGCGTACATGGTGGCCATGGTGCGCCGCGTGTTGATCGACCGGAAGCTGTCCCCCAACTGGTTCCAGACCGCCGCGGACCTCGGGCCCCTGGTGCTCACCATCGACGTGGGCAAGCTGCGCTTCCTCTCCGAGGGCCTCCAGCCCATCGACAGCTTCTTCCTCACCCTGCCCGCCCTGCGCGACCGCTATGAGATCGAGGTCCGCCGCGCCAACGCCACCGCCGTCCGCTCCGCCGAGAAGATGTTCCGCGAGAACTATCTCGACCGGCAGGTGGCCTTCGGGGGCCTCGAGTTGATCGACCTCGACATCGAGAAGCCCAAGAAGAAGCCCGCCAAGAAGCGCAAGGGCCAGCCCGTCATCGAGGAGGAGCCCGAGCCGCTCGTGGCCGTGGCGAAGCTGGTCTGGTACCCGTTTCCCGCTGAAGACAACGAGATCAACCCCTTCGGCACGCCGAAGAAGCGCCCCTCCGTCAACATCACCGCGAAGCTCGCGCCCCAGCAGTACCTGGACCTGAGCCGCATTCCCAAGGGCACCCAGTTGATGGTGCGCGGGCGCTTCTGGGGCTTCAAGAAGGCGGTGGACGAGGTGGAGCTGCGCGACGGGCTCATCTTCCAGGATCGCAACTGGTCCCAGGGCAACGTGCTGGCCGATCCCAATGTCGTGGCCCGCTGCCCCCTCGCCGTCAACGAGCTGATGGGCGTCACCCCCGAGCAGTCGGGCGCCTTCGGCAAGCCGAGCCGGTAGGACCACCGGAGCCGGAAACACCCCCGGGGGAGCATCGGGGGTGGGCGTCTCGCCGGTGGGCTCCCCGTCCACGGTCCGGGAGTCCACCCCCGTGTCCCTCCGTCGAGCCCCCCTGGCATGGGCCGTGCTCTCCCTCGGGTCCCACCCCGCACCACGAGGGACCCATGAAGGTCGACGGACACCCCGAGACAGCACAGGCCCGGCCCGCCTCGGACAAGGGCCGTTTCCAGGAAGCACTGAAGAAGACCCCGCCGGAGACGGTGAAGGCTCCGCTCCAGGGAGGACAGGCTGCCCGAAGCCTCGTCACCGCTCCACGGGGAGCCACCGGAGCCATGGCCACCACCGCGCTGGCGCGGACACCGCCGAGAGGCGCCATCGCCAGCGCCGAGCACCTCGGTCAGGTCCGCCAGGGCCTCCATGCCGAGGCCCACCGGCTCCGGGACGTGCGCGGAGACGCCCACCAGACGAACCAGGAACAGGTGCAGCAGCGCGTAACCGACCTCATCGCCCGGGAGCTCGCCCGGGAGCCACGCGCGGAACCGGTGGCTCCCCGCTCGGCCCCCACCACGCCGGGCCCCGAGACCCCCACCTCGCGCCTCCCCGAGGAGGCCGTCTCCTCCACGGGGAACCCACCACCGGGAGGCGTCGGAGGCTCGGCGGCGGTGGAGCCGTCGAACCCGGAGGTCCGCGTGCAGGCGGCCCTGGAGCTCATCGAGCAGATTGAAGTGTTCGTGAAGTCGCAGCGGCCCGCGCTGGCGATGCGCCTGGGAGGAGCGCTGGATGCCACCGTGGAGGTGGAGCGCACGGGCGAGCGCGAGGTGTCCCTGCGCATCCAGGGGCGCCGCGGACGTCTGCCCCAGAAGGACCTGGTGCGCATCCGCGAGGAGCTGGCCGCTCGCGGGCTGAAGCTCAGTGCCCTGCTGGCGTCCTGAGCCGGACTCCGGACATGGAAAAGGCCCTGCCGCCTCTCGGCGGAGGGCCTCGGACGCCTCGGGCAACAGAACTACTTGCCGGGCTTCTCCAGGAGCTGGCTCCGCTTGCCCTTCTTGTCCTTGAACTCCTCGGCCTCGGGCAGGGACGCCTTCTTCTCCGCGATGTTCGGCCACTGGGCGGCGAACTTCGCGTTCAGATCCTTGTACTCCTTGTACTCGCCGGGCAGGTCCGACTCGGGGAAGATCGCCTTGGTGGGGCACACCGGCTCACACGCACCGCAGTCGATGCACTCGTCCGGGTGGATGACCAGGAAGTTGGCGCCCTCGTAGAAGCAGTTGACCGGGCAGACCTCGACACAGTCGGTGTACTTGCACTTGATGCAAGGCTCGGTGACCACGTAAGCCATTGAAAAATCTCCTCTTGGACTGAGTCCGTGCGCGCGCGCACAGTACATGGGTTGGGACGGGGGGAGCACTCCCTAAATGAAGTACTCCTAGAGCCTACTCATCCCAGGAGCCCCTGGGCACGCATCAGTTCGGCTACCAGGATCGCTCCCCTGGCCGCTCCCATCTTCGTGTTGTGGGACACGAGCAGGTACTTGAAGCCGTTCTCCAGCACGCCGTCCTCGCGCACCCGCCCCACCGTGGTGGCCATGCCGCCGTGCGTGTCCCGGTCCAGCCGAGGCTGAGGGCGGAACGGATCATCCAGCACCTCGATCCACCGGGGCGGAGCGGACGGCAGGCCGCGCGACACCTCGGCCCCCCGCCACTCGCGCATCGCCTGGACCACCTCGGCCACGGAAGCCTTGCTCGCCAGTGAGACGAACACGGACTCGGTGTGTCCCTCCATCACCGCCACGCGGGTGCAGGTGCACGACACCCGCACGTCATGCGAGGTGATGGCGGCTCCCGCGGCGTCCAGCGTGCCGAGGATCTTCTTGGTCTCCACCTGGACCTTCTCCTCCTCCTTGGGGATGAAGGGGATGACGTTGTCCAGGATGTCCAGGCCGATGACGCCGGGCGAGCGGCCCGCGCCGGACATGGCCTGCATCGAGGTCATCAGCACCGACTTGATGCCGAAGCGCTCGGCCAGCGGAGCCAGGGTGATGGCCATGCCGGTGGTGGTGCAGTTGGGGATGGGGACGATGTAGCCCTTCCAGCCGCGGCGCTTCTGCTGCTCGCGCACCAACCGGGCGTGGTCGGCATTCACCGGGGGGATGAGCAGCGGCACGTCCGCCTCGTAGCGGAAGGCGCTGGCCGCGGAGAACACGGGGATGTCCCGCGCCAGCCGGGGCTCCATGTCCTTGGCCACGTCCGACTCCACCGCCGAGAAGGCGATGTCGTAGTCCTTCGCCTGGACCTCCTCGCCGCTCACCACCTTCATCTTCGCGATCGACGCGGGGAGCGCCTCGGGGACGAACCACGCGGTCATCCCGTTGGAGGCTTTGAGCGCCTCGGCGTAGGCCTTGCCCGCCGAGCGCGGCGAGGCCGCCAGCCCGGTGAGCTCGATGGTGGGGTGATCCTTCAGCGCGGCGATGAACTGCTGGCCGGCGAGTCCAGTGGCGCCAATGAGGACAGCGCGAAGCTTGGCCATGGTGTCAGACTCCCTTTCTCGTGGGGGTCGAGAGGTGGGGCCCCTTTACACCCTTTGGCGCCGGACCGCTACGCACCGCGGCGACAGCCTCGCCCGCCCGGGCTCAGCGCATCAGCACAGCCCGCTCGCCGAGGCTCCCGTCAGATGGCTCTCGGTGGGCAGCCCGTGGGTGATCCACCCCTGGAGGCCCCCCTCCAGGCACACCGCGTTGAGCCCCCGGTGGTTGAGCAGCCGGCAGGCGCGGCGCGCATCCGAGCCATCCGGAGAACACCCACACACCACGATCAGCTCGTCGTCGGGGAGGACCCCCGAGTCCCGCAGAATCTCCTCGAAGGGCATCCACAGGGCTCCAGGGATATGCAGGCCGTAGCGATCCCAATCCTCGGGATCACGGCAGTCGAGCACGAGTACTTCCTCGTCTCCGAGCCGGACATAGAGCTCGGTACAAGGCATACGGGGATCCACCACCCGGACCTCCTGCTGCGGTGTCTGTCCCGCAGAACGAGGAGCCCCCTGATTCCCTTCCCCCAGGCCCGCCTGCCCGCCCCCTCTCCGCGCCCGCCTAGAGGCCGAGCTGCTTGGCGATGATCTCGTTCATGATCTCACTGGTGCCCCCGCCGATGGGGCCCAGGCGCGCATCCCGCCAGTGGCGCTGGATGTCGTACTCCATCATGTAGCCGGCGCCGCCGTGGAGCTGGAGGCAGGCATCGGCCACCCGGCATGCCGTCTCGGTGGCCACCTTCTTGGCCATGGACGTCTGGGCGATGGCGTACTCGCCCCCCACGTGCAGGCGCAGTGCGTGGTAGGTGAGCTGGCGCGCGGCCTCGAAGTCGGTGGCCAGTTCGGCGATCCGGTGCCGCACCACCTGGAACTCGTGGAGCGCGTGACCGAAGGCCCGCCGGTCCTTCACGTGGGCCATGACGACCTCCAGCATCTCCTCCATGGCCCCGAGCGCTCCCAGGGCGAGCGACAGGCGCTCCCACTGGAAGTTGCCCATGATCTGATAGAAGCCCTGCCCCTCCACGCCGCCGAGCAGATTGGCCGCGGGCACCCGGCAGTCCTCGAAGAAGAGCTCCCCGGTGTCCGAGGCGCGCCACCCGAGCTTCTTGAGCTTGCGCCCCACGGAGAAGCCAGGCGTGCCCTTCTCCACCACCAGCAGGGACAGGCCCTTGTGCCCGGCATCCGGGTTCGTCTTCACCGCCAGCACGACGAAGTCCGCCCGGACGCCATTGGTGATGTAGGTCTTCGAGCCGTTGACGACGTAGTGGTCCCCGTCGCGGCGGGCGGTGGTGCGCAGGCCCGCCACGTCCGAGCCGCCATTGGGCTCGGTGATGCCGAGCGCGCCGATCTTCTCCCCCCGGATGGCCGGGGCGAGGAAACGCTGCTTCTGCTCCTCGGTGCCGAACTTGTGGAGGGGGCCGGTGGCGATGGTGTGCTGGGCCCCCAGGCCGGCGGCGACGCCACCCGAGCCGCAGCGCCCCATCTCCTCGAGCAGCACCGCCTCGTAGAGCTCCCCGGCGTTGGAACCTCCATGGGCCTCCGGGTACTTGAGACCGAGGAAGCCCAGCTCGCCGAAGCGGGTGAAGAGCTCCCGGGGGAACTCCTCCTGCTCCTCCCACTGGGAGGCGAAGGGCTTCAGCTCCTTTTCCACCACCGCCCGGACGGTGCGGCGGAAGGCCTCGTGCTCCTCCTGGTACAGCCCGTAACCCTGCAGCATCGTTGAAGTTCCTCCGGTGGCTGGCGGGACCGCTCGGCCGGGATGCTACCGGACACGGATGTGCACGCTCCCCACTCTCCTGTCTTGACCCGGCTGTTTCAGGTTCATATAAGGCGTACACGCTTCTCGCGGCGCCATAGCCAAGTGGTAAGGCAAAGGTCTGCAAAACCTTCATTCCCCGGTTCGAATCCGGGTGGCGCCTCACAACAAGGGCCCGATGTGGACTCCGGTTCACATCGGGCCTTCGTGTTTCCGGAGTCTGGCAGGATGGCGGCCCCACTCTTCCTGGAGCCTCTGCCTGAGCACTGCCTCCTCCCGCCGGCTGCTGTCCTCCCTCCTGTCCCTGTCCCTTCTCGGCTCACCGGCCCTGGCGGCCGAGCCGTCCAAGCCCGCGGCGAAGGCCTCGGAGGCCTCGCGGGCCGAGGCGGCACGGCTGGTGGGCGCCTTCCTCGGGGACACGCCGCTGCTGAGCGATCTGCAGTCCCTGGTGGACGAGGTGGGAGGGAGGGCCACGGGCTCGCCGGCGAACCTGCGCTCCGTGGAATGGGCGCTCGCGCGCTTCCGTGAGGCGGGCGTTGACGCGCGCAAGGAGCCCTTCCAGATGCCGGGCCTGTGGCTGGAGCGCTCGGCATCCGCCACCCTGCGCGGCAAGGGGCTGGAGTTCTCACCCCGCATCGCGGCCATGCCCTTCTCCACCGCCACGCCGAAGGGCGGGCTGACGGCGCCGCTGCTCGACGCGGGCAGGGGCACGGTGAAGGACTTCAAGGCGCTCGGGGAGAAGGCGAAGGGCGCGTTCCTGCTCGTGGACACCACGGAGCTGAAGAACGTGGACGACCTGTTCCGCGAGTACGCCGAGGCCACGGAGATCGAAGCGCGGGCCTTCGCGGCCGGCGTGGCGGGAGTGGTGTACGTGGGCTCGCGGCCCAACAACCTGCTCTACCGGCACAACGTGTCGGAGGGCATGCGCAACACGCGGCCCATGCTGGTGATGGAGCGGGACGGAGCGCTGCGAGCCCAGCGCCTGCTGCGCACGGGCAAGGCGCTGACGCTCACGGCCGAGCTCGATCTCCAGATCGGTCCGGCCTACGAGAGCTACAACGTCATCGGGGAGATCCGCGGCAGCACGCGCCCGGACGAGGTGGTGGTGCTGGGCGCGCACCTGGACTCGTGGGACCTGGGCACGGGGGCGCTGGACAACGGAGCCAACGTGGCGGCGTTGATCGACGTGGCGAGGCAGATGAAGCGGCTGGGGATCAAACCGGCGCGCACCATCCGCTTCGCGCTGTGGAACGGCGAGGAGCAGGGCCTGTACGGCTCGGAGGGCTACGTGAAGACGCACGAGGCCGAGCTGGACAAGCACGTGATGGCGTCCTCGTTCGACATCGGCTGCGGGCGCATCAACGGCTTCTTCACGGGAGGCCGCCCCGAGCTGCCGCCCCTGGTGGACCAGGCGCTCGAGCCGGTGAAGGGACTGGGCCCGTTCACGCATGTGGACGCGCCGATTGTTGGCACGGACAACTTCGACTTCATGATGCAGGGCGTGCCCAACCTGGTGGCCAACCAGGAGCCGGCGCTCTACGGCCCGAACTACCACGCGCGCTCGGACGAGCTGGACAAGTGCGATCCGCAGCAGTTGCGGCTCAACACGGCCATCGCGGCGGCACTGGCATACGGCTTCGCGCAGATGGACGCGAAGCTGCCGCGCCAGTCACGCGCCCAGGTGGAGGAACTGGTCCGCACCACGGACCTGGGCCAGCAGATGAAGAGCTTCGGCAACATGTTGGAGGAGTGGACGTCCGGGAAGCGCGGGCGGAAGGGCAACACCTCCGCGGGCCCCGCGAACCGCTGAGTGGCCCAGACGCTCGAAATCTACCGGATCGAGGGGCGCCACTGGCTGCTCCTCGACTCCGCCGCCGGAGACGAGCGGGTGCGCGCCGAGCCCTTCGAGGCATTCGAGCTCGAGCTGGCGCTCGTCTGGGCCGAGTAGGAATGGGTGTTGGGTTCGTCTGCTCGCCAGGGTGCCCGAGTGTACGGGGCATCTTGGTTACGGCCGCTCTTACCGTCGACTGCTGACGGCAGTGGGCACGCGGCGGGACTCTACGGGAGAGGCCACGCTGCTTCGCGCACTCGGTCGCCCGAGAATAGCTACCTTAGGACCGTTATAGTTGGCGTGTCGGACCCGTACGGCCGGACATCCCTGGCGAACAGACGAATCAACCATCACGCGTTCAGACGAGCATGATGTTCCTGACGCGTGAGCAGCGCACCACCTGACAACGGCGCCGTTGATTAAATGGGAAGTACTGCGCCCCCATCCTCGTGACTCAGCAGGCGCAGCCGGGCCCCTTGCGGCAAACCTTGCTGCACGAGATGCACGAGTCTCCGCAGGGACAGCCCTTCGTGCACACCTTGCAGCAGCTGCGCGCGGGCTCGACACTGCTGGGAGACTCCGACGACGAGGTGTCCTCCGGGTCTTCCCAACCCATGCTCCGAGACGTGTCCGGCTGCGTGGAGGCGGGCGCCACCTTGTGCTCCGACGGCGACTGCGCAGGCTGACTCCGGATCTGCCCGGCGACCGCCTCCGGCGATGACCGGGTGAGCGTATTCGCGCAGTGCTGAAGGTCCTCGGCGCTCGGAGCCTTGTCCTTCCCCGGCTGCTTGTGCCGCAGGCGCAACGCATCTGCCGCGCACGAGCAGAAACTCAGGCGCTGCGCCTCGCCGATGCTGGCGTCGGACTTCTTGACCTTCTCGGAGCAGGTCATGACGAAGGTCACGACCGCCTCGCTGGACAACTCTTGCGGCTCGAAGCGATTCGGAGTGTCAGCGAAAGCAGTGAGCGACAAACACAGCACGGCAATCAGCACTTGACGGGACATGGATCCTCCGCCGAGCAGGATCGGCCGAGATTCGTCATGCCGTCAATGGTGGGGCCGGACTGGACGTTGATGCGAGCCAGCTCCCACTGTGAAGCTTCAGGACATGGCCCAACCCGGAGCACTCCGAAGCAGCGCATTCGAGACCGCCGTGGAGGCGCTCTACCGCGTCTTCGCCCGGTACGCGCCTGCTGGATTGGTCATGGGCTGCATGCATTGCATGAGTGAAGAAGAGATGGCACGGCTCACGGCCACGCCGCTGCGAGCGCACACCGGGGAGAGCCTCGGCAATTACGCTTTCAAGGCCATGACCACTTGGGGAACGGAGAGTGACTTCAAATACTACCTCCCGCGAATCCTCGAGCTGTTCCCGTTCCAGTCCGTGGGCGCCGTCTTCCCGGAGCTGGTCGCGGAGAAAATCCTCATGGCGGGATGGAAGGACTGGCCCGAGGAGGAGCACGTCGCGGTCCGGACCTACGTGGAGGCACTATGGGACCTACTGCTCACGTGCGAGGTGGACAGCATGAAACTCCAAGCGGAAGACGTCCTCGGCTGGGCGGCCCGCCTCTTCGATGACGTGGACGCCCTGCTCTCAGCCTGGGAGCGAAACCTGGCTCCCGCGGCGGACGTGCACATCGCCCGCCTGGTCGAAGCTTTCGGTTACCAACCCGAGTCATGAATCCCAGCAGCCCATATTCGACCGAGTGGAGTGCTGGCTGCTGCCGGTGCTCTTCGCCAGCCCCCTCAACGGCCTCAAGTCCATCGCGGACCACTACGCCAACACATGGGGCGGGGACCGCTTCCACACCGCGACGACGGTGCGCGGCACGCGGCTCGTCACCTTCCTCTGGAACGGGCTCAACTACCACCTGGACCACCACCTCTATCCGCGCGTGCCCGGCTACAACCTCGCGAGGCTGCACACCCACCTGCGCCCCGGGCTGCTCGCGCGCGGCGCCCCCGTCTTCGACAGCTACCTCGACGTCATGGGACGCGCGCTGCTCGCCGGGCCCACCGTCGTGGACGAGGACGTGCGGCTCGTCACCCTGGAACGAAAGCGCCCATGAACGCCCTGCGCCAGCTGTACGCGGACATCCGCTACGAGGACGGACGCTGGCCGTTGTCCCGCTGGGACCTCAACCTGCGCTACATCGCCAAGAGCCTCCTCCACGTCCCCGAGCCGCACCGAGGACGCCGAGCACTTCGCGCGCGTCGCCCGGCACCTCGCCTCCGGGAGCTGGAAGCCCGACGCGCCCGCAGCGCTCAACCTGTGCGCCGTGGGCGATGTGATGTGGATTCGCAGCGGCTTCCGCGAGGCCCTCTCCCCGGGCGTGCGCGCGCTGATGGCGGACGCGCACGTGGCCTTCGCCAACCTGGAGACGCCCGTGGACCCGGCGCGACCCGTGCCCCGGCTCGTCTACGAGACGCTCCACTACAACGCGCCGCCGGGCTACCTGGACGCGTGGGAGGGCACCGCGCGCCACCGCGTGTTCTCGCTGTGCGGCATCCCAGCGGAGCGCCAGCTCTCGTTCCTCGGCGCGCTGTACGTGCTGGAGGGCGTGGCGCGGCACCTCGGGGGTGACACACGCCAGGGGTTGGGGCGGCTCGGCCTGGACAGGACGCGGGCGCGCTTCCTGCTCGTGCACCTGGACGTGGACGTGGAGCACGGCGCGCGGGCCCAGGCGCTCTGCGAGTCGCTCGGTGCGCACGGCCCCGAGCCCCTGCTGGACGGCGCGCGCCAGGCAGCGGACTTCTGGGTGGCCATCCATCGCCGGGCGCTCGCGGAGGCATAGGCCGGGCCCCCGCAGGCCAGCCAGGGTCGAGCCCCTCCCCGAGTCTGGGCTGGATACCAGCTACAGCCGATTGAGCGGCTGTGGCAGCCTCTGCGCCAGCGCACCACACACCCAAACCAAGGGGATTCGAGACTCACCGCGGACGCTCGACAGAGCAGTCCTCTCCCTGGCAGTGCCTGCTCAACCGCTCGTAGATGCGCTGGAGGCGCTTCTTCGTGGCTCCGGACTTCGCCTCATCGAGCACCAGCTTCACCACACCGCGGATGATGTTGCGTTCGGGAATCCTCAGCGTGAGATGTGAGGCCTCGAGCGTGCCCAGGGCGAACTCTTCATGCTCCCCTAGCGCGAGTAGATAACTGGCCGCCAGCGATTGCTGGAGCGGGCGGAACGGGTTGTTCATGTCGAAGGCGGCCACCTGCTTCAGTGCCGCCACGTCTCCCGCCCGGAAGAGCGCGATGATGGGCTCGGACATGGCCTCGCGCTTCTGGGCCTGCTCGCGGGTGTCCTCCTGCTCGAGCCGCTCCATGAAGGCGCGAGCCGTGACTTCGGTCACCTCTTGTCCCTCCGGCGAGCGGGCGAAGCGTGCGATCTCCCTGAAGAGGGAGGTGTCCTGCTTGATCGCGGCGTACATGGGCTCCCTCAGGGACTCGGGCATCAGCCCGACTGTCTCCACGAGCACCGCCTCCCGCGCCTTCCCCGTGCGCCCCCTCACCGACATCAGGATCTCCAGGCCCATCCCCTCCAGGGGACCTTCCTTCCACTCCCGCTGCTGATGGGGCGAGACCGTAGAATACGAGAGCACCTCCGCCTCCCAGCGCTCCAGGATCGCCTGATAGACGAGGGCGAGTCCCCGGGGAGTCGAGACCTGTCTCAGGGCGTGGCCACCGTCCGGTCGCCGCGCCAGTTCCATCGCCTGGGTGAACTGGAGCGCCTGGCGGACGGCGCTGGCGTCGCCCTCCGAGATGCGCCGTGCCAGGGCAAGCGCCTCGGGCGAGGGGCTGCTGCCGTTGGGCAGCGAGGACAGCGCCTCATGGCCCGCCTTGGGATATTCCGCCTGATAGCCGACTGCCCGACGAGACCTCAACACCTCGTCGGAAACAAGGCCGGCCCCCGCCATGATCTGCCTGACCCAGGGACGGCGGGGGTAGCGGCTCTCGAGCCACTCCAGGGCACGTCTCGACGGCCGGTCCTGGATGAAGCACAGGAGCGAGGCCGCGCGGTAGACGACGGGTTCCGAGGGGTGCCCCAGGTAGGACCGGATCTTCTCCGCCTGTCCCTCCAACCGCGCAAGGGGTTCCACGGGAACGATGATGTGACGGTGCACATGTTCCTCGGCGTCGTCTTCCCCCTCCTCCTTCGCGTGTGCCTGACACTCGGGGACGGAGCCATGGACCGCGAGGGCCTGGAGTGCTTGGGTGGTATCGGCGGGGAGCCCGGCCACGGCCGGCTCGGGTGGAGTCCAGGGACTGGTCCCATTCATTAATATCTCGAAACGGGGGACCAGCCAGAGCAGACCCCCTCCGAGCAGACCCAGCACGACGAGGAGCCGCGGAATCCAGGCAACGCGCATGGAGGTGATTCATAGCACCTCTCCCGCTGTCCCCCTGGCCCTCGGCCGCCCACCGAGCATCCTCCAGAGTGCGAGGCCCAGGCCTGGGGGAGACGAACCGGCCTACGGCTCGATGTTCTTGTTCCGGTGGAAGACGTTCTCTGGATCCCACGTGCGCTTCAGAGCCCGGAGGCGCTCATGCTTCTCGCGCCCGAAGTAGTCCGCCAGGCGCTCCATCGGCCAGGCCATGAGGCCCGAGACGATGTCCGGGACGGGGTAGAGCCGCAGCTCGAGCCTGGGCCCTTGCGGCAGACCTTGATCCTCCGCCGAACAGGATCGGCGGAGCTTCGCCATGCCGTCAATCGTGGGGCCGTGCTGAACGTCGAGTCAGCCCAGCGCCGCGCGGGCGTTGCGGAACATCCGCATCCAGGGACCGTCCTCGCCCCACTCCTGCGGGCACCACGAGTACTGCACGCTCCGGCTCACCCGCTCCGGGTGCGGCATCATGATGGTGACCCGTCCGTCCCTCGACGTCAGGCCCGCGATTCCGTGCGGCGAGCCATTTGGGTTCGCCGGGTACGTCTCCGTCACCCGCCCGTGGTTGTCCACGAAACGCACAGGCACCATCCCCAGCCCGTTCACCCTCGCCGCCTCCTCGGCGCTCGCGAACTCCGCCCTGCCCTCGCCGTGCGATGACGCGATGGGGATGCGGCTCCCCGCCATGCCCTTGAAGAACAGCGACGGGCTCTCCGCCACCTCCACCTGCACCAGCCGCGCCTCGAACTGCTCCGACACGTTGCGCACGAAGTGCGGGAAGTGCTCCGCGCCCGGAATCAGCTCGCGCAGCTGCGACATCATCTGGCAGCCGTTGCAGATGCCCAGCGCGAACGTGCCCGAGCGTGCGAAGAACGCCGCGAACTCATCCCGCGCCCGCGTGTTGAACAGGATGGAGCGCGCCCAGCCGCCACCCGCGCCCAGCACATCGCCGTACGAGAAGCCTCCGCACGCCGCCACGCCCGTGAAGTCCTTCAGCGATACCCGCCCGGAGAGGATGTCGCTCATGTGCACGTCCACCGCGCTGAAGCCCGCGCGCATAAACGCCCGCGCCATCTCGAACTGGCTGTTCACCCCCTGCTCGCGAAGGATGACCACCCGGGGCTTCGCGCCTTTCGAGATGTACGGCGCCGCCACGTCCTCCTTCGGGTCGAACGTGAGCCGCGCCGACAGGCCGGGGTCGCCCGGCTCGCACTTGGCGGCGTACTCCTCCTCCGCGCAGCGCGGATTGTCGCGCAGCTTCTGCATCTCGTAGCTCACGCGAGACCACACCTTGCGCAGCGCCACCGTGTCCTCCTCCAGGAGGACCTTCGTGCCCTGCCGCACCCGCACCGTCAGCGCCGCGCTCGGCCGGCCCAGCTCGTGGCAGTGCGCGCCCAGCCCATTCCGCGTCAGCACGTCGCGCACGCGCTGGAGGTCCACGGCCTTCACCTGCAACACCGCGCCCAGCTCCTCGTTGAAGAGCGCCGCCACCGCATCCGGGCCCAGCGCGGCCACGTCCACGTCGAAGCCACAGTGCCCCGCGAAGGCCATCTCCACCAGCGTGGTCAGCAGGCCACCGTCGGAGCGGTCATGGTAGGCCTGCACCAGGCCCGCCTCGTTGAGTGACTGGATCGCGGTGAAGAAGCCCTTGAGCGCCTCGGGGCTCTCCACGTCCGGGCAGCGCGGGCCCACCTGCGAGTACGCCTGCGCCAGCACCGAGCCACCCAGCCGCTGCTTGCCGCCCGCCAGGTCCACGAACACCAGCCGCGAGTCCGCTCCCGGCTCGCGCAACTGCGGCGTGAGCGACTTGCGCACGTCGAGCACCGGCGCGAACGCGGACACGATGAGCGACAGCGGCGCCGTCACCGCCTTGCGCGTCCCCTGCTCCTCCCACACCGTGCGCATGGACATGGAGTCCTTGCCCACCGGAATGGTGAGGCCCAGCGCCGGGCACAGCTCCATGCCCACAGTCTTCACCGCGTCATAGAGGTTGGCGTCCTCGCCCGGGCTGCCGGCCGCCGCCATCCAGTTGGCCGACAGCTTCACGTCCCCCAACCGCCCGATCCGCGCCGCGGCGATGTTCATCACGGACTCAGCCACCGCCATGCGCGCCGAGGCGGCCGCGTCGATGAGCGCCACCGGCGTGCGCTCGCCAATGGACATGGCCTCGCCCGTGTAGCCCGCGTGCGCCGACAGCGTCACCGCGCAGTCCGCCACCGGCACCTGCCACGGGCCCACCATCTGGTCCCTCGCCGTCAGGCCCGACACCGTCCGGTCACCAATGGTGATCAGGAAGCCCTTGTCCGCCACCGTCGGGTGCCCCAGCACCCGCCCCAGCATCTCCTTCACCGGCGCGTCCAGCTTCAGCTCGGCGTGCGTCAGCGGCCGCGACTTCACGTCCCGGTGCATGCGCGGCGGCTTGCCGAACAGCACGTCCATCGGAATGTCGATGGGCGCGTTGCCGAACTGCCGGTCCGTCAGCTTCAGCTCCTGCTCCTCCGTGGCCTCGCCCAGCACCGCGAAGGGCGCCCGCTCGCGCTCGCACAGGGCCGCGAAGCGCGACAGATCCTCCGGCGCGATGGCCAGCACGTAGCGCTCCTGCGCCTCGTTGCACCAGATCTCCACTGGCGCCATGCCGGGCTCGGCATTGGGCACCTCGCGCAGCTCGAAGCGGCCACCCAGGTTGTTGTCATGGATGAGCTCCGGCACCGCGTTGGACAGGCCGCCCGCGCCCACGTCGTGGATCGAGCGGATGGGGTTCGTCTCGCCCTGCGCCCAGCAGCGGTCGATGACCTCCTGGCAACGCCGCTCCATCTCCGGGTTGTCGCGCTGCACCGAGGCGAAATCCAGGTCCGCCGCGCTCGAGCCCTGTGTCATCGAGGACGCCGCGCCGCCACCCAGGCCGATCAGCATCGCCGGGCCACCCAGCACGACGATCTTGTCCCCCGGCTTCAGCGTGCCCTTCTGCACGTGCTGGTCCCGGATGTTGCCCAGGCCACCGGCGATCATGATGGGCTTGTGGTAGCCGCGCACCTCGACGCCCTCGGGCGTGGGCACCTGCTGCTCGAAGCTGCGGAAGTAGCCGCACAGGTTGGGCCGGCCGAACTCGTTGTTGAAGGCGGCTCCACCCAGCGGGCCTTCAATCATGATGTCGAGCGCGGAGACGATGCGCTCCGGCTTGCCGTAGGGCTGCTCCCAGGGCTGCTCGAAGCCGGGGATGCGCAGGTTGGACACGGAGAAGCCGGTCAGGCCCGCCTTGGGCTTCGCGCCCCGGCCCGTGGCACCCTCGTCGCGAATCTCTCCGCCCGAGCCCGTCGAGGCACCCGGGTGCGGCGAGATGGCGGTGGGATGGTTGTGCGTCTCCACCTTCATCAGGATGTGCGCGGGCTCGCGGTGGAAGCGGTACTCGCCCGTGGATACCTCCGGGAAGAGGCGATCCACCTCGAAGCCCTCCATCACCGCCGCGTTGTCCTTGTACGCCGACAGCACGCCTTCCTTGTGCGCCGCGTAGGTGTTCTTGATGGACTGGAAGAGCGAACGCTCCTGCTGCTTTCCATCGATGGTCCACGAGGCGTTGAAGATCTTGTGCCGGCAGTGCTCGCTGTTGGCCTGCGCGAACATCATCAGTTCGACGTCGGTGGGGTTGCGCTTCAGCTCCGTGAAACGCGCCACCAGGTAGTCGATCTCGTCCTCGGCCAGTGCCAGGCCCAGCTCGCGGTTGGCCGTGACGAGCGCGGCCCGGCCTCCGCCCACCACGTCCACGGTGGTGAGCGGCCGGGGCGTGTGTCCGGCGAAGAGGATGGCGGCGTCCTCCTCGCGCCCCACCACCGCCTGCGTCATCCGGTCGTGCAGCGCCGGCTGGAGGCGGGCGAGCTGATCGGGGTCCAGGGCCTTGCCGGCCTGGTCAGCGACCCACCAGGCGATACCCCGCTCGATGCGCCGCACGGAGCGCAGGCCGGTGTTCTGGAAGATGTCCGTGGCCTTCGAGGACCAGGGCGAGATGGTGCCGGGACGCGGGATGACGAGCTGCAGGCTGCCGCGCCGCTCACTACGGGCCAGCCGGGGGCCGTACTCCAGCAGCCTGTCCATCAAGGTCCGCTCGGACTCGGAGAGAGCGGCCGCGAGGTCGACGAAGTGCACGAACTCCGCGTAGACGGAGGCCACGGCGGGCTCCAGCTCACGGCAGCGAGCGAGCAGCTTGGCCAGACGGAACTCGGAGAGGGCGGGGGCACCACGCAGGGTGAGCATGGAGCCGCCTCTTATCTCCATGGACCCCCTCCTGCATCTGAAAGAGATCGTCACGGGAGCCAGAAGCCCCCGCCCCCCTGCCCTGCGGGAGGTGGTCGGAGGGCCTTCCGCCGGGTCTGGATATGGTTGAATGCCGCCGATCCGACATGGCCGGGCCCCAGGGGGCCGGCGGGGGAGTCTTCGAGGAACAGCATGGTGAGAACGAACACGATCCTGGCGGCCTTGTGCGTCCTGGCGCTGGGGGGGGCCTGCACGTCCCCCACTCCCGAGGAACCCGCCCGGCAGGCGCCGAAGGCCACCCGCCGTGCCCTGGGTGAAGGTCCCGCCTCCGTGGTGGACGTGGGCGTGAAGGCCGAGCGCGCGCTGGTGCGCTACCCCGGGTCCCCCGTCGCCGCGGGGACGACGCTCCTCTTCACGGCCAACGAGGACAGCACCGGGCCCGAGCTGTGGAGGCTCGATGCCTCGGGCCCCGCCCTGGTGGCCGACATCGTCCCGGGCAACACCGGCTCGACGCCCTCCCAGCTCTTCCACTCGCGGGGGCTCACCTGGTTCACCGCCGCGGACGACACGCATGGCGTGGAACTGTGGCGCACGGACGGCACCACCGCGGGGACCCTCCTGCTCAAGGACATCTTCCCCGGCCCGGACAGCTCGAGGCCCACGGAGTTCGCCGAACTCAATGGGTGGATCTTCTTCAGCGCCAATGACGGCACGTACGGCACCGAGCTGTGGCGCACGGATGGCACCCCGGAGGGCACGCAGCTCGTCCGGGACATCTCCCTGGGCACGGGCGGCAGCGAGCCCCAGTCGTTCACCGAGCTCGGAGGGAAGCTCTACTTCCTGGTCAAGGATCCGGGGGGCGCCCGGCAGCTGTGGCGCACCGATGGCACCCCGGCGGGCACCGTCCGGGTCGGCACGGGCCTGACCGTCCCCGCCCCCACTTCGGGACGCGGGCTCGTCCGCTCCGGCCGGGCGCTCTACTTCGCGGGCACCGAGAGCACGGCGGGCACCGAGCCGTGGAAGACCGACGGCACCGAGGCGGGCACCGTGCGCGTCAAGGACATCCTCCCGGGCGCGGCGGGCTCCAGCCCCGTGCAGTTCACGGCCTTCGAGGGCGCGGTGTACTTCGTCGCCACGGACGGCACGACGGGGCGTGAGCTGTGGAAGACGGATGGCACCGAGGCGGGCACGCAGCGCGTCCTGGAGCTCATCCCCGGCAACAACTCCGTGGAGAAGCCCGACTCGCTCGTGGCCGCCAGCTCGCGGCTCTTCTTCATGCTGAGAGAGCTGAAGGACGAGAGCATCACCGAGAGCGCCCTCTACGCGACGGATGGCACGGCTGCGGGCACCACGAAGCTGGTGGACTTCAAGGCCGCGGGCGGCAAGGGCCCCCTGCTGATGACGGCCCAGGGGAGCACGCTCTACTTCACCGGGTACGAGCCGGGCGTGGGCCATGAGCTGTGGACGAGCGACGGCACACCCTCGGGCTCGCGGCGCATCGGCACCAACGTCTTCTCGGGAGACCGCCTCGCGGATCCGGCCCCCAAGGCGCTCACCGTCCTCGGAGACACGGTGTACTTCGTGGCGACCGCGCCGGGCACGGGCCTCTCCGACGAGAACCCGCCGCTCCCCACGCTGTGGAAGTCGAAGGGCGACGCGGCCACCACCGTCCCCGTGGGAACCGAGCTGACGCCCACCCAGGGCTCGAACCCCGTGCCCTTCGCCGCCTGGGAGGGCGCGCTGTACTTCACCACCTTCGAGCAGGAGGCGGCGGCCCGGCTGTGGCGGACGAATGGCACGGTGGCGGGCACGCTGCCGCTCGCGGACATCATCCCCGAGGACCAGGCCGGGGTCATCCTGGAGTCGGGCCTGAGCGCCCTGACGCCGCTGAATGGAGCCCTCTACTTCGCGGCCATGCCCTCGCTCGCGGAGGGCTTCCAGCTCTGGAAGACGAATGGAACCGCCGCGGGCACGGCCCGGGTGACCAGCGCCGTCCGGCTCACCACCGCGGCTGGCACCCCCATGGAGATCGTCGCGCACGGTGGCTTCCTCTACTTCGCCGGCCAGGACTCCGCGAACGGCATCGAGCTGTGGAAGAGCGACGGCACGGAGGCGGGCACCACCCTGGTGAAGGACATCGCCCCGGGGAGCGGCCCGTCCTCGCGCCCCTCGCGCTTCACGCCCATGGGTGACGCGCTCTACTTCATCGCCCGGAATGCGACTGGCGGCCGCGAGCTGTGGAAGACGGATGGCACCCCGGTGAACACCTCGCTGGTGGCGGACGTCCGCGACAGCCTGGACATGAGCGCCGTGATGAACATCGCCGGAGTGGTGGGCAGCACCCTCTACTTCGTGGCCAACGAGGCCACCACGGGCATCGAGCTGTGGAAGACGGACGGCACCCCGGCGAACACCTCCCGGGTGAAGGACATCGCCCCGGGCCTGCTCGACTCCGGGCCCTCCGCCTTCGCTGCGATCGACGGCACCCTCTACTTCACCGCCAACGATGGCTCCGGCCCCGAGCTGTGGCGCACCGATGGCACGGAGGGTGGCACCGTCCTCGTCAGGGACCTCTCGCCGGCGAGCGGGGGCTCCCATCCCGGCGCCCTCACGGTGCTCGGCAAGACGCTCTTCTTCACCGCGGACGACAACACCTCCGGCCGTGAGTTGTGGAAGCTCGACACCACCGCGTCCGAGCCCGTCCCCGTCCGCGTCAAGGACATCCTCCCGGGTGCGGGCAGCGGCGTGCTCGCCGAGTCGCTCTTCGCGCTCCCCGCCGAGAACCTGCTCCTCTTCGCCGCCAATGATGGCGTGAGCGGCACCGAGCTGTGGCGCACGGACGGCACCGAGGCGGGCACCTTCGTGCTGCACGACATCGCCCCCTGGCAGCTCGGCTCCAACCCCGCGGGCTTCACCCGCATCAGCAACCCCACCGGGGACTCCATCGCCTTCAGCGCGAACGATGGGCGGCGCGGCCGCGAGCCGTGGCTGATGCCCGTGTCGCTGCTCACCGACAGCGCGCCCCCGGACGTCACCTGCCCGGTGGTCCTGCCCGCCGAGGCCCAGCAGTTCCTGGGCGCGCGGGTCGACTTCGAGGTGACGGCCAGCGATGACACCGGGCTCCCGCCCGCCCTCTCCTACAGCCATGTGCCGGGAAGTCTGTTCCCGCTCGGTGACACCGTGGTGCACGTCACCGCGCGCGACACCGCGGGCCTCGTGGACACGTGCTCCTTCACCGTGACGGTGCACGACACCACGCCTCCGGAGCCCGTGTGCCCCGCGAACGCCACGGTGGAGGCCACCACCTCGGGCGGTTCGATCGTCACCTACGCCGCACCGCAGGCCACCGACGCCGTCACCCGCGCCCCGGCCATCTCCGTCAGCCACGCGTCCGGCACCCTCTTCCCCCAGGGCAACACGACGGTGACGGTGACGGCCACCGACACGCAGAACAACAGCAAGCAGTGCACCTTCACCGTGCGTGTGCAGGACACGACGGCCGCGGTGGTGTCGTGCCCGGCGGACCAGATCGTCGAGGCCGAGAACGCCACCGGCGCCAACGTCACCTGGCCGCCCGCCGAGGCCTCGGACGGAGAGCTCTCCCGCCCGACCCTCTCCTACAGCCATGACAACGGCGGCCGCTTCCCGGTCGGCAATACGTCCGTCACGGCCACCGCGAAGGATGGTGCCGGCAACACCTCGAGCTGCACCTTCCAGGTGTCCGTCCGCGACACCCAGGCGCCCTCGCTCCGGTGCCCGGCCACCCTGCGGACCGAGGCCCTCGGCCCCTCGGGTGCTCCCGCGGAGTTCACCGTGAACAACGTGGTGGACACCGTCTCCTCCACCGTGGAGCTCTCCTTCAGCCACGCCTCCGGGAGCACCTTCCCGGTCGGAGAGACGCCCGTCCAGGTCCAGGCCCGTGACGCCTCGGGCAACGTGGCCACGTGCGGCTTCTCCGTCGTGGTGGTGGACTCCCTGCCGCCGCTGATCAGCTGCCCGCAGGACGTGAACATCGCCAAGGGACCGGTGTCGGTGCAGTTGCCCCAGCCCTCCGCCACGGACCGGGTGACGGCCTCGCCCACCATCACCTACTCCCCGGCCAGCGGCAGCGTGTTCCAGGTCGGTAACACTCCCGTGGAGGTGACGGCCGGGGACGACGCGGGCAACTCGGCCACGTGCACCTTCAACGTGCGCATCGAGAAGTCCAGTGGCTGTTCCGCCGCTCCGGGTAGCATGGGCGCGGCCGGGTGGATGGGGCTGCTGTCGCTGCTGGCCCTCGCCACCCGCCGACGGAGCACACGATGACGCACTTCCGTACCTGCAACCTCTGCGAGGCCATGTGCGGCCTGCGCATCGAGACCTCCGAGGGCCGCGTCACCTCCATCCGGGGTGACGACGAGGATCCGTTCAGCCAGGGCCACATCTGTCCCAAGGCCGTGGCGCTCCAGGATCTCCACGAGGATCCGGACCGGCTCCGGCAGCCCGTCCGGCGCACGGCCACCGGCTGGCAGCCCATCTCCTGGGAGGAGGCGCTGGACGAGACGGCGCGGCGGCTGCACGCCATCCAGCGCGAGCACGGCAAGGACGCGGTGGGCGTGTACGTGGGCAACCCCACCGTGCACGACCACGGCTCGCTGATCTTCCTGCCGTTCCTCCTGCGGGCGCTGCGCACGCGGAACAAGTTCTCCGCGTCCTCGGTGGATCAGCTCCCCCACCAGCTCACCGCGTACCTGATGTTCGGGCACCAGTTCCTCATCCCCATCCCGGACATCGACCACACGCGCTACATGCTCATCCTCGGGGCCAATCCGCTCGCCTCCAACGGCAGCCTGATGAGCGCTCCGGGCGTGCGCCACCGGCTCAAGGCCATCCAGCAGCGCGGGGGCCGAGTGGTGGTGGTGGATCCCCGGAAGACGGAGACGGCCCAGGCCGCGGACGAGCACGTCTTCATCCGCCCCGGCACCGACGCGCTCTTCCTCTTCGCGCTCCTGCACGTCCTGCTGGAGGAGACGGGCCCGAAGCTGGGGAAGCTCGCGGAGCTCGTGGACGGACTGGCCACCGTGCGCGAGCTGGCGCGCGGCTTCACCCCCGAGCGCGCCGCGCCCCACACCGGCGTGCCCGCGGAGACCACCCGGAGGATCGCCCGCGAGCTGTCCGCCTCGGAAGCCGCCGTCTGCTACGGCCGCGTGGGCGTCTCCACGCAGGCCTTCGGCGCGATGTGCCAGTGGCTCATCAACCTCATCAACATCGTGACGGGCAACCTGGATCGCCCCGGTGGAGCCCTCTTCACGCGCCCCGCCTTCGACATCGTGGGAGGCCCCAAGGCCATGACCATGAGCCGCGGCAGCTACGGCCGCTGGCGGAGCCGGGTGCGCGGGCTGCCCGAGTTCGCGGGCGAGCTGCCGGTGGCCGCGCTCGGCGAGGAGGTCCTCACCGAGGGCCCCGGACGCATCCGCGCCATGGTCACCTCGGCGGGCAACCCCGTCATGTCCACGCCCAACGGGCGGCAGCTCGACACGGCTTTCGCGTCGCTCGACTTCATGGTGTGCATCGACCCGTACATCAACGAGACGACGCGGCACGCGCACATCATCCTGCCGCCCAGCTCCAAGCTGGAGCGCAGCCACTATGACCTGGCCTTCCACGTCCTGGCGGTGCGCAACACCGCCAAGTACTCCCCGCCCCTCTTCGAGCCGGGCCCGGACACGCGCCATGACTGGCAGCTCTTCCTGGAGCTGAAGCACCGGCTGGAGACCCTGCGCGGCGAGCCCCGCATGCGCGGCGAGCTGACGTACCGGACGCTCAAGGCACTCGGCCCGGATGGCCTGCTGGACCTGGGACTGCGCGCGGGCCCGTACGGCATGAAGCTCCGGCCGTTCCGCAAGGGCCTGAACCTGGCGAGCCTCAAGGCCCAACCCCACGGCGTGGACCTGGGGCCCCTCGCGCCGAGCCTCCCGAAGCGGCTGGCCACCCGCGACCGCCGTATCCAGCTCGCCCCCGAGCCGCTGGTGGCGGACCTCGAGCGCCTGCGCCGGAGCTTCCCCGAGGGTGCGGGTGCCCCCGGGGACGGCTCCCTGCTGCTCATCGGCCGGCGGCACCTGCGGGACAACAACTCCTGGATGCACAACGTGCCGCAGCTCGTCAAAGGCAAGCCGAGATGTACGCTGATGGTACACCCCGAGGATGCCCGGCGACTGGGTCTACGGGAAGGCGAGCAAGCGGTGGTATCCTCACGCGTCGGCGAGGTGAAGGCTCCGGTGAGCGTGACGGACGAGGTGATGCCGGGCGTGGTGAGCCTGCCGCACGGCTACGGACACGGGCGAGAGGGCGTGCGGCTCCGGGTAGCCGGGGAGCATGCGGGCGTGAGCATCAATGACCTGACCGACGACCAGGCGTTGGATGTCCTCAGTGGCAACGCCGCGTTCAGTGGAGTCCAGGTCCGCGTCAAGCCGGTAGAATCAGGACGCACGGAAGAACCACAGCAGCATTCGGCAACTGGATGAGACAACACCGATGATCACCCTCTATCAGACCCCCATGGCTTGGGGCACACCCAACCTGAGCCCCTTCTGCTTCAAACTGGAGGCGTACTTCCGGATGGTGGGCCTGCCCTACCAGGTGAAGATGGCCGAGCTGCTCAAGGCGCCCAAGGGCAAGGCGCCCTACGTCGAGATCGACGAGCAGCTCATGGGCGACTCCCAGTTCATCATCGAGTACCTCAAGCGCAAGCACGGGGACACGCTCGATGCGCACCTGACGCCGGAGCAGATGGCGGTCGGCCACACCATCCGGCGCATGCTGGAGGAGTGCACCTACTGGTACATCGTCTACATGCGCTGGGTGGATGAGGCGGGCTGGCGGGCCTACATCCCCATCGTGGAGACGATGGTGCCCAGGGTCACCGGTGGCCCCGTGCCCCTGACGGCGCTGCGCCAGAAGATGCTGGGGATCCTCCATGACCAGGGAACGGGCCGTCACAACATGGAGGAGGTCCAGGCGCTGGCCAAGCAGGACATCTCCGCGCTGGCGACGATCATGGGCAGCAAGACCTTCCTGCTCGGGGAATCCCCCACGTCCTTCGACGCGGTGGTCTACTCGTTCCTGGTGAGCATCATCGCCAACCCGGTGGACACGGAGTTCAAGCAGTACACCCTGTCCCAGGAGAACCTGGTCCGCTACTGCACCCGCTTCAAGGCGCGCTTCTTCGCGAACTGGAAGCCGCCCGAGAACCAGGTGCCCTGACTCCTGTTTCCCAGAGGCCTGTCCCGATGAGCTCGGACCCTTCCGAAGTCAGTGGTCAGGCCCCGGCCTCCGCGGAAGAGCTGTCCGCGGAGACCCGCGAGGTCATCGCCTACTACGACGCCCTCGCGCCGACGTACGACACGAAACGCTTCGGCACCTCGTACGGGGCCTACCTGGACGGGCTGGAGCGCCGGGCCCTGCGCGAGTGGCTCCGGGGCCCACGGGTGCTCGACCTCGCCTGTGGAACGGGCCGCTTCCTGGACCTGGCCAGCGAGGGGTTGGATCTCAGCGAGAAGATGGTGGAGCGCGCCCGGGAGCGCTGGCCGGGCAGGCGCATCCACCACGCCCCGGCCTGGAGCATCCCCGCCGCCGACGGCAGCTACGACAGCGTCTTCGCCCTGCACCTCTTCATGCACCTGCACCTGGGAGACATCCGCCGGGTGATGGCCGAGTGCCGGCGGGTGCTGCGCCGGGGAGGGGTGCTGGTGTTCGACTTTCCCAATGCGCTGCGCCGCCGGCTCGTGCGCCACCAGACCACGGGATGGCACGCGGGCACGGAGTTGATGACGTGGGACCTGAAGATGCTGGGGGGAGGCCACTGGCGCCTCGCCAGCTCGCGAGGCCTCGCGCTGGCGCCCGTCCACCGCCTGCCGCACGCGGCCCGTCCGGCCTTCATGGCCGCGGAGGTGGTGCTCGGGCGCACGCCGCTGAAGCACCTCGCCTCGTACTACCTGGTGAGGCTTGAGAAGGTGGACTGAGCTCCTCCGCCCGCTCGTCCCGGTGCCCGTCCGGGTGCGGGTGGCCGCCGCCCGGCGTGCGCTGCGCGATCTGCGCTCGGGGGCGAGGAGGAGGATGGCCACCGGCTCGGAGCACTCCCGCGCCGAGGCACGGGGGTGGCCGGCGTACGTGAGCGTCACGCAGCCGCTCGGCCAGTCCGCGCACGTGGAGAGCAAGAAGCACAACCTCGCCCTGGCCATCCGCGAGTTGCAGGACACGCGCGTGGGGCCGGAGGAACTCTTCTCGTTCTGGCACCTGGTGGGGCAGCCCACGAAACGCCGGGGCTTCGTGCCCGGCCGCAACCTCGTGCGAGGGCGGCTCGAGGTGAGCATCGGAGGGGGGCTGTGCCAGCTCTCGGGGTTGACGTACCTGCTGGCCCTGCGCGGTGGCCTGTGGGTGACGGAGCGGCACGCGCACTCGGTGGACATCTACACGGAGCAGACCCGCTTCGCGCCCCTGGGGGCGGATGCCACGGTGGCCTATGGCTACAAGGATCTGCGCTTCCACAACACGCTCCCCTTCCCCATCGCCCTGCGATTCGAGCTGGGCGCGGACACGCTCACCGGCTCGGTGTGCGCGCCCGTGCCGCTGGAGCCCTGCGACGTCGAGTTCTCCATTGAGGAGGAACCGGACGGCCGCCGGGTGACGACGTGGCTGCGGCGCCCCAACGCCACGAAGCCGGATTGCCTCGGGGTGTCGCGGTACCGCAAACCCGAGCAGGCGGCGTAGGCCCGGATGAAAAAACCCGGTGCGGAGAGCGCCACACCGGGTGGGGACGATGCTCAGGTTGTTGTCGCCGGACTCCAATGGCGGCTCCAATGATGTGCGTCCATTGGAGCCGCACTGCCATGCCTTACGGGAGGGGCTGGCAGCTACCCGACGCGGCGCAATAGTAGGCGCCGGCGCAGCTGTCCTCTCCGCTCGAGCAGCCACCGAAACCGTTGCAGGAGTCGCCCCGGGTGCAGCCGCGGCCGTCACTGCAAAGCGTCCCCTCCTCCGCGGGCACGTAGTTGCAGGAGCCATTGGAGCAGGTGCCCGCCGAGGAGTAGCACTGGCCCGGAGGCGTGTTGCACACCTTCGGAGAACCGCCACAGGCACCGGTGCTCGAGCAGACGTCATTCACCGTACAGGCGTTCCCGTCATCGCAGGCCGTACCGGTGGGCGCCAGGTTGTAGACACAGCCATTCCGCGTCCAGGTGCCCACCGACAGGTAGCAGCCACCCGGCGGAGTGGGGCACGGCTCGAAGTTGGGCGTGATGTTCAGCGCGAACGAGCCATTCCTCGACGTCGGCGGCGTATAGCTGTCGACGACGATGCGGAGCACCTCCCCCGCGGTCAGGTTCAGGGTGAGCGACGAGACGAGGACCTGTCCCGGAGCCTCATCGTTGCACCCCTTGATCGTCCCCAGTCCGGTGGTGCTGAACGTGTAGATGTGCAGGACGCTGTCGAGCTGCGCCCCGGTCGAGATGGTGTAGCTGCCCGTGAGCGGCACGGTCCACTTGAAGGACACGTCCGGACCCCCCGAGGAGTCCGTGCAGCTCGCGGGAGGAGAGAACTCGTCGGCGGCGTTGTAGGTGCTGCCGGTCGCCACGGGCGCGCCCAGGTCATTGTAGAGATCGACCCAGAGCGCCTGCTGCGTCTGGCCCAGCGCGGGCTGCGCCTCGCTGGACTTCGGCTGCTCGGGCTCCATCTCGCTGACGCCACACGCGGAGAAACCCACCACCCCAGAAACCGCCAGCAAACCCAAGCACTGCTTCTTGAAAGAAGACATCAAACCACATCTCCAATGGATAGAAGCCGGAACGCGGCCATCCCCGGGTCCCCGGTCGTTCCGGCGCGCCGCCGTATACAGCAAACATCTGGAATTGGAAGTGAAGTTTGAGAATCTTCCCGCGGGCCCGCAAAGACAAACGGCCTGACAGCTCCAGGATCTTCCCGAGGAGCCGCCAGGCCTGTTTCACGATGCGACGTACGCGTGATGGATTACGCGCAATCGTCGGACGGACAGGAGTAGTCCGAGCAGCGCGGGCTGGTATACGGGGCCTTCATCTGCTGGCCCTGCGCGGTGATGTTGCGGAGGGTCTCCTTGTTCAGGCTCAGCTTCTTCGGCTGCTTCTTCTGCTCGTTCATGGCCTGCTCCTCGACATCGTGTGAGGACTCAACCGTCCTCGGGGACGGCGTGTAGAACCTAACAGTCCTGGATTCCCGATTTCAAGCTCTCTTTGCTAGTCATTGGGCGAAAATCCGAAGCGTGCCACCTGGGTTTAGAATTGCCGTAAAACCGTCACGGGGGACAGATAGGTCAGAATTGGGTACAAGGAATAATCCGTAGGCGCAGCGCATTGGCTACGCATTGGCTACATAGGGATAACCCGTATGCCCCAGCCCATGAGATGGAGTTCCCTGCTCGAAGGAGCGGAGCGCGAGACGGCCCTGCGTCTCGCCGCCGGTATCGCGGAGGAGCTCTCGCGGCCCGAGCGCCTCGCGGCTCCCAACCCCACCCTCTCCTCGGGGCAGGCCGGAATGGCGCTGCTGTTCTCCTACCTCGCACGAGAAAGTGCGCAAGCCCGGCACCTGGAGTGCGTGGAGCAACTGCTCGACTCGGCCTCGGAGGCGGTGGCCACGCAGCCGCTGCCGCCCGATCTCTACCAGGGCTTCTCCGGCATCGCCTGGGCCGTCGAGCACCTGCGGGGCACGGCCGTCGCGGAGGAGGATCCTCTCACGGAGATCGACGAGGCCCTCGCCGGACTGCTGCGGACCCAGCCCTGGGAGTACCACTATGATCTCGTGAGCGGACTGGTGGGGCTGGGCGTCTACGCGCTGGAGCGGCTTCCCCGTCCGGGTGCGCGGGACTGCCTGGAGCAGATCGTCGCCCGGCTCGCGGAGCTCGCCCAGCCCTCCGAGGGAGGCCTGCGCTGGTGGACACCACCGCCCCTGCTGCCGGCATCCATGCGCGGGCAGTTCCCCGAGGGGGCGTGCAACCTGGGCGTGGCCCACGGTGTGCCAGGAGTGCTCTGGGTGCTGGCGGGAGCCGCCGCCACGGGCACCGCGGCGTCCCAGGCGCTCGAGCTGCTCCGGGGAGGCTGGAGCGGGTTGATGGCACAGCGCCAGCCGGCCGCCAGCGCCTCGCGTTTTCCCTCGTGGCTCGGCGCCAACCATCAGACCTGGCCCAACCGCCCGGCGTGGTGCTACGGCGATCCAGGCATGGCGCTCACCCTGTTGCAGGTGGCGCGGGCCGTGAAGGAGCCTGGCTGGGAGCAGGAGGCCCTGGCGCTTTGCCGCGAGGTGGCGGAGCGCTCGACGGACGGCGCGCAGGTACAGGACGCGGGCCTGTGTCATGGCGCCGCCGGGCTGGCCCACCTCCATCACCGGCTCTTCCGCGCCACCGGCGAGGAGCGCTTCGCGCGGGCCGCGCGTGCCTGGTTCCGCAACACCCTCTCCTTCCACCGCCCGGGCGAGGGGCTGGGTGGATTCCTCTCCCATGAGGTGCTGCCCGACCTCTCGCGGGAGTGGCTCGCCTCCCCGGCGCTCCTCACGGGGGCCACCGGTGTCGCGCTGGCACTGCTGGCCGCGGCCTCGCCGGTGGAGCCCGCGTGGGATCGGATGTTCCTCATGTCCCTTCCGCCCTCGCCCTCCTCCACGCCATGACCGCGCCCACGCCCAACGGCTTCGTTCCCTCGGGCTTCTTCGCCCTCCGCACGCCCCTGTTGCCCTTCGACGAGCTGCTCGCGTGGAGCGAGGGGCTCTCGGCCCGCGAGGCCGCACGGCAGGGGGACCTGGCCCGGCTGGAAGCGGCACTCGCCGCGGACCGGGCCCTGCTCCGCGAACGGCTCCAGGCCGCGCTCGCCCGCCCCGAGGTTCGCGAGGCCCTCTTCCTCGCCTCACCGTCGCTCGATGAGAGTCACGGCAGCTGGAGGAAGGCGCCCGAGAGCGAGCGGGGACAGAAGGTCGAGCGCGCCCTCGTGCGCTACTGGTCCCGCCTCGCCGGACGCGCCACCCCGTTCGGCCTCTTCGCGGGCTGCTCCGTGGGACACCTGGACGCGGCCACCCGGCTCGCGCTGGCCGGGCGCGAGCGGTACCAGCGGCACGCGCGGCTGGACATGGACTATGTCTGCACGCTGGCGGAGCGGCTGGCCGCCCTCCCCGGGCTGCGCGAGGAGCTCCTCTACCATCCCAACTCCAGCCTCTACCGGGCGGGGGGCCGGCTCCGCTACGCCGAGTCCCGCCTCCAGGGCCGGACGCGCACGTACCACCTCGTCGCGGTGGAGCCCACGGACTACCTGGAGGCCACGCTGACCCGGGCCCGTTCCGGCGCGAGCCCGCGCACGCTGGCCCAGGCGCTCGCGGACGCGGACCCGGACGTGCCGCTGGAGGACGCCGAGGCCTATGTCGGAGAGCTGATCTCCAGTCAGCTGCTCGTCCCGGAGCTGACGCCCGCGGTGACGGGCCCCGAGCCCATCCATGATCTGCTCGCGCGGCTGCGGCCCTTCCCCGCGGCCGCCGGAGTCCACCAGCGGCTGGAGGAGGCCCGCCAGGTCCTCGAGGAGTTGAAGCAGCTCCCGCCCGGCGTGGATCCCGAGCGATACCGGGCCCTCGCCCGGGGGTTGGAGACCCTGCCCGCCCCGGTGGAGCTGTCGCGCATGTTCCAGGTGGACATGGTGAAGCCCGCCGCGGAGCTGAAGCTGGGCCCGGGGCCGGTGGAGGAGCTCACCCGCGCCGTCCGGCTGCTGCATCGCCTCCACCCCGCCCAGGAGCCGCTCAACCTGCGCACCTTCCGGGAGGCCTTCCAACAGCGGTACGGCGAGCGGGAGGTCCCCCTCGTCGAGGTGCTCGACGAGGAAGCGGGAATCGGCTTCGAGCAGGAGGACGTGCCCGCCGCGGAGGCCTCGCCCCTGCTGGAGGGACTCGTGTTCCCCGCCATGGCCCCCGAGGAGCGCGTCGCCTGGGGTGTCCGGCAGCAGTACCTGCAGCGCCGGCTGGTGGAAACGCTGCGCACGGGCGCGCGGGAGCTGGTGCTGGACGAAAACGATCTGAAGGCCCTGGAGACCCGGGACGCGCCGCCCCTGCCGGATGCCTTCGCCGTCATGGCGACGCTGCTGGCGCCCTCGGAGGAAGCCCTCGGCACCGGGGACTTCCAGGTGCTCGTCGAAGCGGTGGTGGGGCCGTCCGGCGCGAAACTGCTGGGCCGCTTCTGCCATGCGGACCCGGAGCTCCACCGGCACGTGGAGGCGCACCTGCGTGCCGAGGAGGCGCTGCGCCCGGAAGTCCTCCACGCGGAGCTCGTCCACCAGCCCGAGGGACGGGTGGGCAACATCCTGAGCCGGCCCGTGCTGCGCGGGCATGAGATCGTCTTCCTGGGGCGCTCGGGCGCGGAGCCGGAGCGGCGGATTCCCATCACCGACCTGCGCGTCAGCATCCAGGGGCGCCGCATCGTCCTGCGCTCGGCGAGCCTGGGGCGCGAGGTGCTGCCACGGCTGACGAACGCGCACAACTTCGTCCAGGCCCACCTGCGGCTCTACCGCTTCCTGGCCACGCTCCAGCAGCAGGGCTCGGCGTCGGGCATGAAGTGGAGGTGGGGCGCCCTGGAGACGAGCCCGTTCCTGCCCCGCGTCGTCACCGGACGGCTCATCCTCCAGCTCGCCCGGTGGCGGCTGCCGGCGGCGTCACTCGCGGCACTGGGCGAGGTGCACGGCGGCGAGCGCTTCCAGGCGGTGCAGCGGCTGCGCGACGAACTGGGGCTGCCGCGCTTCGTGGGGGTGACGGATTCGGACAACGTGCTGCCAGTGGACCTCGACAACGTGCTGAGCGTGGAGACGTTCGTCCACCTGGTGAAGGGGCGCGAGCACGTGGAGCTCGTCGAGCTTCCCGCCGAGGCCCGCTGCGTGCGGGGTCCCGAGGGCTCCTTCGTCAACGAGGTGGTGGTGCCCTTCGTGCGCACGGAGCGTCCGGCTGCCGCCGCGCCCCTGGTGCGCTCCGCGCCGTTGCCCCGCTCGTTCGCCCCCGGCTCCGAGTGGCTCTACGCGAAGCTCTACACGGGCACGGCCACGGCCGACCGCGTCCTGCTCGAGGCGGTGGCACCGTTGATGAGGGAGGCGCTGGCCTCGGGCGCGGCGGATCACGGGTTCTTCATCCGCTACGGGGACCCGGACTGGCATGTGCGCATGCGCTTGCACGGACCCCCCACCCGGCTACGGGGAGAGGTGCTCGGGAGACTGTATGAGGCACTGGCGCCCTTGCAGCACGAAGGGCTGGTGTGGCGCGTGCAGCTCGACACCTACGAGCGCGAGGTGGAGCGCTACGGAGGGCCCGAGGCCATGTTGCTGGCCGAGCGCCTCTTCCACGTGGACAGCGAGGCGGTGCTGGAGTTGCTGGAGCTGTACTCCAGCGACGCGGACGCACGCTGGCGCACGAGCCTGCTCGGCGTCGACGCACTGCTCGGGGACCTTGGAATGGACCTGGAGGCGAAACGCCGGGTGATGGGCCGGCTGCGCGAGGGCTATGGCCGGGAGTTCCGCGTGGACGTGGCGTTCGAGCGGCAGCTCGGCGAGAAGTTCCGCGAGCACCGCAAGGAGCTGGAGGCCCTGCTGGTGCCTGGCTCCGCGGTGGAGGATGCGCTCGCACCGGCACGGGAGGTGCTGCGAAGACGCTCGGAGCGCTCGGCGCCGTGGGTGGGCGAGCTGCGAGCCCGGGAGGCGGAGGGGAAGCTGCTCCAGGGCGTGGAGCAGCTCGCCGAGAGCCACGTACACATGCACGTCAACCGCATGCTGCGCACGGCCGCGCGGGCCCAGGAGCTCGTCCTCTACGATCTGCTCCACCGGCTCTATGAGTCCCGGGCCGCCCGCCAGCGCCGCGGCACCGCTCAGTACCCCAGGTAGACGAACCGCATCACTCGCGCCATGGCGTGGCCTTGAGGCGCCGGCTCCTGCCACCCCGCGCCCGAGCCGCCATGGCCTCGTGCACCTCGTCCGCGTTGAAGCCCTCGCCCGTCTCGAGGGTCTCTTTCTCCGCGGCCAGGGCCTCTTCGACGAAGCGCCATCTGCGCTCCGCCTGGGCTACCTGCTGCTCGATGGCCTCGACCATGAAGGCGTGAGGGCTCTTGCCCGCCCCTTTCGCCGCTGCCTCGACCCGGCTCTTGAGCTGCGGTGAAAGCTTGAGCGATGTCGCCATGACAGGAGGTCCCCTGGATGATGGAGGTACTACCACGTTAGTACCTCGCACCATGCGGGCAAGGGAGCCTGGCATCAGGCGGCCCGGCTGGTGAGCGTCCCGCGAGGAACGCCCGGCGTCACATCCAAATCCCCCCCTCCTCTCTCAGGACGAGTCTCGCAACCCCGGGCGCCCCACGAGCAGGCGGGCCCGGGAGAGACCGGCATTCATCCCAACGTCCCCGAGCAGGAGAGGCACCGTGAATCCCAGACACGTCCAGACGCATGCCGTTCGAGACGGAGCCCAGCCACTACTGGGGAGGGGCTCGTGAGAGTCGAACAACTCTTCATCGCGGGCCTCGGCGCATTCCTGCCCCGCCCCGTCAGTGTTCGTGAGGCCGTCGCGGATGGCCGCTATGACGCCCGGGAGGCAGAGGAAACCCGATTCGAGTCGATCCTCGTGGCGGGCAACGAGTCCCCACCCGACATGGCGGTCCACGCCGCTCGCGGTGCGCTGGCCCGCTCCGGCCTGGACCCGGAAGAGCTCGAGCTGCTCCTGCATGCCAGCATCTACTTCCAGGGCATCGATCTCTATTCGACGGCGTCGTACATCCACCACGCCACGCTGGGCGAGCATTCCGCACTGGCGCTGGAGGTGAAAGGAGCCTCCAACGGAGGCATGGCCAGCCTGGAGCTCGCCGCGACCTACCTCTCCACCATGCCACGGAACTCTGCGGCCCTGATCACCACGGCCGACAAGTTCAGTCCTCCGCTGCTCGACCGCTGGAAGTGCGATACCGGCATGGTCCTGGCCGATGGCGCCACGGCGATGCTCCTCAGCAGGAGGAAGGGCTTCGCGCGAGTGCTCAGTGTCGCCACGGTATCGGACCCGAGCCTGGAAGGACTGCACCGGGGCAAGGCCCCCTTCGCACACGCGCCCGGCCCCATCGATGTCCACCAGCGCAAGCGCGAGTACCTGAAAGCCGTGGGCCTGGAAGACATGCTGCGGCGATTCCGGGCGGGGCTGACCGGGGCTGTTACACGCGCCCTGCGCGAAGCGCGGACGAAGCTCGAGGACATCTCCCGCTTCGTCGTTCCCCACGTGGGCCGCATCCTGTTCGAGCGCGAATACCTCGCGGCGCTCCGCATCCCGGAGTCGGCGACCACCTGGTCCTGGGGACGCCGCGTGGGCCACCTCGGCGCGGGAGATCAGATCGCCGGGTTCGGCCACCTGGTGGAAACGAACGCGCTCGAGCCAGGGGAGCGCTGCCTGCTGATGGGCGTCGGCGCGGGCTTCACCTGGACGTGTGCCGTCATCGAACTGCTCGAGCGCCCGTCACATCCATCCACTGCGTTTTCCCTCTGCGAAGGAGAGACCCATGCCCGTTGACAATGACCTCTACAATCGCCTGGCCCACACGTGGTGGGAGCAGGATGGAGCCCTGACCCTCATCCGCACGGGGCTGAATGACGCACGCTTCGGCTATTTCCGGCAGGTGATGCTGGAGCGGCTCGGGATGAAGCCCCAGGGTTTGCGAGCCCTGGACATCGGCTGCGGAGGCGGCTACCTCGCAGAGGAATTCACGCGGCTCGGCTGCCGTGTCAGTGGCATCGATCCGTCCCCGGCGTCGATCGACGCGGCCCGCGCACATGCACGTGCCACCGGGCTCGATATCGACTACCGCGTGGGCAGTGGCGAATCGATCCCCTACGAGGGCGGTACCTTCGACATCGTCTACTGCTGTGACGTGCTCGAGCACGTGCACGACCTGGATCGGGTGATCGCCGAGACCTCCCGGGTGCTCAAGCCGGGTGGCATCTACTTCTTCGACACCATCAACCGGACCTGGCGGAGCCGGCTCATCGAAATCAAGGTCCTGCAGGAGTGGCCACTCACCCGGGTACAGCCCCGGGGACTGCATGACTGGAACATGTTCATCAAACCGGGCGAGCTGCGGACGGTGCTGAAACGGCACGCGCTCGACGACCGGGAGGTCGTGGGTCTGAAGCCGCGAGTGTCTCCGTTCCGGCTGCTCCGGACACTGCGCGGCGTACAGAAGGGAACGGTGAGCTACGCCGAGGCCGGTCAACGGCTCAACATGGGGGTGACGAAGGACGTGAGCGAGCTGTACATGGGCTACGCCCTGGCGCGAGCGTGAGAAAGGAAAAAGCCCGGTGCGGAGCGATATCCACACCGGGCCTTCTCAGGAGCGTCCGAGCGTCCCATGCGCTGACCGCGCCCATTTCCCCTCGCCCTCCGGGAGAGGGACGGGGTGAGGGTGTCGGGTGAACCCGGGTTGAACCCCCTGCCCACACTGTTGGCCACGGGCTGAAGAACGGGCTCGGATACCCTCACCCTGTCCCTCTCCCGTGGCTGATCATTAGTCACATCTCCAGCTCCCCCTCGGAGCGCCCCTCTGGAAGATGCTTGGTTGCTTGCTCCTTCCAAGGGGATTCTCCGAGGGAGAAATGAGGGGCAGGCCAGATGTGGCTAATGATCAGCTCCCGTGGGGAGAGGGGATATCTCCGCTCACTTTCCTGAAAGGGACTAGCAGCCGGTCTCCACCGCGCCGATGTCCGGAGCCCCACCGCAGAAGGGCAGGCCCACGTTGGTGCCCCGGTCCACGGCCACCGAGTCCGGTCCGAAGGCCGGCGGCGCCGCGCCCGCGTTGCCCGTGGTGGACGTGCTGTCCCCCGCGGCCTGCTGGAAGCCCACCAGGTCCACCGCCTGGCCGTTGGCCTGGAACTGCGCACCCGCCGGGAAGAGGTTGTGCCCCATCTTCAAGCCCGGCCGCTGGCCGCCCAGGCTCACCGCCACGCCCGACTCCGCGATGAGGTTGTTCTCCACCTGGAGGTTGCTCGTGGGGCCGCCCGTGCCGTGGCCGAGGATGAGCGCCGTGTCCGCGCGCGTCACCGTGTTGTTCACCAGCACCGTGCCCTCCGAGTTCTCCAGCCGGATGGCCGTCCCCTCGCCCCCGCCCTGCTTCGTGATGTCGTGGAGGCGGTTGCGCCGCACCACCACGCCGCTCGGCACCGGCCCCTCGTGGTTGCCTCCCACCGAGATGCCCTTGCCCGAGTCGTAGACCTCGTTGTCCTCGATGACCACGTCCCGCGCCGAGTAGTGCACCACCACCGCGTCACCCTTCGCCGTGGAGCTCGGCTTGAAGCCGTGCATCTTGTTGCGGCGGATGGTGACGTTGTGGCACGTCTTGATGTCCACCGCGTTCTCGCGATTGGCGTAGAAGTGGTTGTTCTCGATGAGCAGCCCATCCGCGGGCGGCAGCGAGCTGAAGCCCTCGGGCCCCAGGCACTGCACCGAGTCACCCGAGTTGTCGTGGATGTCGTTGTTGCGCACCGTGATGTCGCGCGACGTCGGCTGCACCACCACCCCGTGCGAGTCCTGGTTGCCCGAATTCTTCACGAAGTCGTGGATGTGGTTGTTCTCGATGACCGCGCCCGTCGCGCTGTCATACGTGGTGATGGCCGCGCCGAGCGTGCCGTGGTGCAGCTCCGAGTTGGCCACCGTCGAGCCCTTCACGTTCCCCTGGAAGGTCACCGCGTAGACGGGCTGACGCTGCGCGTCCAGCTCGAAGCCATCGATGATCCAGTACGGCCGCCGCACCTGAACGAGCGCGCCGGAGCCGGAGCCCGGGACGATGCGGGGCTTGCCCTCGCCCTGCAGGGTGATGGGCGCGCCCTCGGAGCCGGCCTTGGCGTTGTCACCGAGGACGACGCGCTCGGCGTAGGTGCCCGCGAGCACGCGGATGGCCTCGCCCGGCCCGGCCACGGAGATGGCCTTGGCGATGGAGCGGAACGGCTGGGCCGCGCTCCCGTCACCCGAATCGTTCCCGGAGGCGCTCACCACCCACTCCCGGGTGAAGCGCGGCGCGGAGGGGACCGCCGGGGGCTCGGCGAGGGCCGGCTGCGGCGATGGCTGGGCGATGGGCGAGTGCCCCTCGTGCGAGGGCAGGTCCGCCACGGGCGTGTTCGCCACGGGCTGCGCACCAATGGGCGCGGGCTCGCCCGGCCTGGAAGCGGCCGTGGGTGCATTGAGGCGCGGAGCATCGTCCGGCATGCCCGGCTGCCCGCCGGAATCAGTTCCCCCACTCCCGCCACAGGCCCACAGGCCCAGGCCCAGCGAGCAAGCGGCCAGGAGGGCCGCCGGAGTCTTCCTCATCTTGCTTGCTTGGATTGTCATGAGCAGGAGGAACCCCCGTACCGGGTCCCGGTATTCGCCACCCCTCCACCCTGGCTGCCTGGAATCCAACCAGGAGGTGGCGGTGCGGGCCGTCCACAGGTAGCGTCGGGGGGCTTTGCTCAAAGCCGTTCTCCCACTCCTCGCGCTGCTCCTCGTCACCTGCGCCGCTCCGCGCCAGCCCGCGTCCGCGCCGGCTCCGGAGGTCCTGCGCTCCGAGTCCTCGTCCCGCGCGCACCGCGCCGTGCCAGCGCCCCCGGACAAGCCCGCCATCCCGGCCCTGGAGGCACCCCCTCCGGGTGAATTGTCCGGGCCGGACAGCCTCAAGCGCCTGGACTTCCGGGGCGGTGAGCCGCAAGTCCCCATCGGGTTGATGCAGGGCCGCCGCGAGGTGCGCTTCTCCCCCAGGGGGCGGATGCGGCTGCGCTTCGGCGGGGAAGCGGAGCGGATGCTGGAGGCCCCGGCGGGCTCGATGTGGACGGTGCGCGTCACCGACGGCACGCCCGCGGAGTTGTCCGCGCGCATCCAGCTCGAGGAGCTTCCCTTCGCCGACAAGGAGGGCCTCGCCGAGATGCAGTCACGGTGGCAGGCCCGGGGCGTGACGGTGCGCGCGCACGTGCTCGGCGCGCTCTACGGCATCGCCGGAAAGGTCATCGACAACCGGCGCTACCTGCTGCTGCTGGACGAGGAGCTCACCCCGAAGCAGGCCACGGATCGTCAGGCGGAGCTGCTGCGCCAGTTCGGTGTGCGCACCACCCTCTTCGAAGAGGTCCGCGCCCCCGCGCGCGCCATCCTCGAGCTGCGGGACGAGGCGGGCAACGTGGCGGGGCTCGCGCAGGACAACCTGTTCGTGGAGACGCTGGACGGCGCCGGCTTCGACGTGCGGCAGGTGGAGCACGACGTCGGCTACGACAACCACGGCTTCGAGGACCGGAGCTTCCGCGGCACGCTGCAGCTCTCGGTGGATCGCCACGGGACGCTGGCGGTGGTGAACGTGGTGAAGCTGGAGGAGCTGCTCAAGGGGCTGGTGCCCTCGGAGATCTACGCCCGTGCCCACCCGGAGGCCCTCATGGCGCAGGCGGTAACGGCGCGCGGCGAGGTGCTGGCGAAGGTGGGCATCAAGCACCTGGCGGACCCCTACCTCCTGTGCTCCGAGCAGCACTGCGCGGTGTACCGGGGCCGCACGGGCGAGGCGGCCAGCACCAGCGCGGCGGTGGAGGCCACGCGAGGCCAGGGGCTCTTCTCCTCGGACGGCAAGCTGGTGGACTCGGTGTACAGCGCCATGTGCGGAGGCCACACGGAGGACAATGACGTCGTCTGGGGAGGCCCCCCCAACCCGAGCCTGCGCGGCCGGCCGGATCTGATCGGCCCGGCGGAGGGACTGCCTACGCCCGCGTCGCTGGCGGAGTACCTCCAGGCGGAGCTGCCCGCGGCCTGCCGCCTCTCCACCTTCGCGAGGGCGGGCAAGTACCGCTGGGAGAAGCGCTTCACCGTGGAGCAGGTGAACGCGCTCACGGCGCACCTCGCGGTGGGACCGGTGCACGCGCTGAGCCTGGGTGAGCGGGGAGTGTCCGGCCGGGCCCGCACCCTCACCGTGGCGGGCGAGAAGGGCGTCACCCAGGTCCGGGGCGAGCTGAACATCCGCCGGCTCTTCGGGATGCTGAACAGCGCCATGGCCCTGGTGGAGGAGGAGCGGGATGGCGAGGGCCGCCTCACCGGCTGGCGCTTCCGGGGCGGCGGCTGGGGCCACGGGGTGGGCATGTGCCAGACGGGTGCCATCGGCCGGGCCGAGGCCGGGCAGCGTTACCAGGACATCCTTCGTTTCTATTACAACGGTGCCGAGGTCGCGCCCATCTACTAGAAGAGTGCGTACACTCCAGGGGGAGCGGTCCAACCCAGGTTGTCGCCTCGAAAACGTCTCGGGAGTATGGGACGCGCTCAGGGGTTATCATCACCACGCGTGTCGACGGGTCCTTCGGTTCCAGAGCAGACGTCCAGGCGGAGGCGCAGGCGGGAACACCCCGCTCGCTACCTCATTGCCGCCGTCCTGGCGCTCCTGGTGCATGGCGCCTTCGTCGGACTGTTGGCGCTGATGGCCCACATCCAGCTCAACCTGCCGCCCGAGCCCAAGCCTCCCAAGCCGGCGAGTGCCGTCGTCATGCGCCCCCTGAGTGCGCAGGAGTGGGCGAAGAACCGCGGTCCCCAGGCGCCCAACGCCAAGGTGCCCCCTCCCCTCGAGCAGAAGAAGCCGGAGAAGAAGAAGCCCGAGGAGAAGCCCAAGGGCCAGGTGGTGGACGTGGCCCCGGGCAACCAGCAGGAAGCGCCGGACGCCAAGTACCTCGCCGAGCACGACAACAAGGTGGAGAAGGAAACGCGCGCGAAGGAGCAGACGCCCTTCTACCGCAACGCCATGCCGCAGACGACGGCGCGCCAGCCCCGCGAGGGCTCGGGGGCCAGCGACGAGACGGCGCCGCACGTCGCCGGCAACAACGGCATGGGCGCGGACGAGCGGCCCATGAAGGAAGGCGGCAAGAAGTCCGCCTTCGAGCTGCCCGACGCCAAGAAGCGCCAGGAGATCGCCCTCAAGCAGGATCCCGCCTCGCCCGGCCCGGGCATGGAGGTGAACAACAGCGACGAGAGCGACGAGGTGGCCGGCAACTCCAAGCGGCTGCGCATCCAGCAGGGCTTCGAGGACAGCGAGGAGGGCTCCCAGGGCCGCCTGGGCTCTCCGGGGATGGCCAGGCTGATGCCCTCGCAGGCGGTGATGGATCAGATCATCGGCGGGGCGCCCAATGATCACCTCAAGGACGCGGAGGAGGGAGATGGCACCTACCTCAATACCCGCGAGTGGAAGTACGCCAGCTTCTTCAACCGGGTGAAGCAGAGCGTGGGCACGCAGTGGGATCCCAACGCGGCGCTGATGATGCGCGACCCCACGGGGCAGACCTACAGCGGCAGGGATCGCTACACCCTGGTCAACGTCACCCTGGACGAGAACGGACGGGTGGCCAGCATCACCGTCGAGAAGAGCTGCGGACTGGACTTCCTGGACCTGGCGGCCGTGGAGTCCTTCAAGAAGGCGCAGCCCTTCCCCAATCCGCCGCCGGGCCTCCTGGAGGACGACTCCAAGGTGCGCTTCAAGTTCGGCTTCTTCATGGAGATGGGCGGCGGCCCCCGGATGCGGCTCTTCCGTCAGCCCAACTGACGACACGAGCGCCCGGGAAGGCTCGCGTGTGGGCCCCGTTGGCACTAGGTTGCGCCGCGTGGATGCTTCCTCGCTGATCGAGCGCAACCGGAAGGTGCGCAACGTGCTCGCCGCCATCCTCGTGGCCAACTGGGCCGTGGCGGTGGCGAAAATCGTCTTCGGGTGGATGAGTGACTCGGCCGCGGTGACCGCGGACGGCGTGCACTCCTTTATCGACGGAGGCTCCAACGTGCTCGGCCTGGTGGCCATGTCCGTGGCCGCCCGCCCCGCGGACGAGGATCACCCCTATGGCCACGGCAAGTTCGAGGCCCTGGCCTCGCTGGGCATCGGGATGTTGATCGGCGTCGCCATGCTGGAGCTGGGGCGCATGGCGCTCGACTCGCTGCTGCACGACCGGCACCCCACGGTGACGCCGCTCATGGCGGGGGTGATGGTGGGCACGTTGCTGGTCAACCTGGCCGTCACCACCCTCGAGCGCAAACAGGGCGAGAAGCTGCAGAGCCCGCTGCTGCTGGCGGACGCGCGGCACACGCTGTCGGACGTGGGCGTGACGCTGGCGGTGCTCGGCTCCATGGGGCTGGTGTCGCTGGGCTTCCCCAAGGCGGACGGCATCGTCACGTTGGCCGTGCTGGTGGTGGTGGCCCGGGTGGCGTGGGGCATCGTCAAGCAGGCGGTGGGCATCCTCTCGGACACGGCGCGCTTGGATCCGCAGAAGGTGATGAACCTCCTCACCCGCCAGGTGCCAGGCGTGCGCTCGTGCCGCGACGTGCGCAGCCGGGGAATGGAGGGGACGGTGTACGTGGACCTGAAGATCGAGGTGGATCCCCTGCTCACCACCGCCCAGGCGCACGAGCTGGCCGACGCCGTGGAAGCCCGCTTGCAGGCCGAGTTCCCCGAGGTGGTGGACGTGGTGGTGCACGTCGAGCCGGGTGGCTCGTCACAAAGAGCCCTCGCGAGCACTACCAGTGCATGAACCTGGAACTCGCCATCTACGTCACGGCCCTGGCGCTCATCGGCGCGAGCTACCTGCTCTCCGGCAAGCGGGAGCTCCGGAGCGCCGCGGCCCAGCAGCTCCACCACGAGGCCGAGCTCGAGGCGCTCGTGCGCCCCGTGCTCCTCTTCACCATGAAGGCTCCCGTGGCGCACTGCTGACAGGCTTTCCCACGTACTGGGAATTCTAGAAACGTGCATCGGCGTCCATCCGGTGCACCAGGCGCGCTTCGCACGATACGCTCATGGCCGCTTCCCTCCACCCCGAGAGCCATGATGCAGACATCCTCGACGCGAGAGTTTGGCCCAGACTTCGTCCTCAATCTGGATGATCCCGCCTTCGTCACCAATCCCTACCCCACCTACAAGTGGCTGCGGGAGCAGGCACCTGTCTACAACTGGAAGCCGCGGGGGGACGCTCTCGTCTTCAGCCGTCACAAGGACGTCAGGGCCCTGCTGCTCGATCGCCGCTTCAGCAATGACTACCGTGTCTGGGAGTTCGCCCAGAACACCTCGGCCTGGCCTCCCGAGCATGCCGAGTACAAGAAGATGATGGACAACGGCCTCTTCGGCCTGGCCGACGCCGATCACACCCGCGTGCGCAGGCTCGTCAGCGGCGCCTTCACCCCCCGGGCCGCCGAGCGGATGCGCGGGGAAATCCAGAAGGCCGTCGACGACATCATCGCCGAGAACGTGAAGGGAGACCGGGTCAATCTCACGTCCGTCACCGAGCCGCTGCCCATGCGCGTCATCAGCGACATGCTGAAGATTCCGGACGCGATGCGCGCCGAGTTCCGCGCCTTCGGGCTCACGGTGATCCGCGCCTCCATCACCTTCAACAAGCCCGAGGAGCTCTTCGCGCTCATCGCCCCGATGCCGCGGTGGGTCCGCATGATCCGCGAGCTCATCGCCGATCGCCGCGAGCACCTGCTCGAGGACGATCTGCTCAGCACCCTCATCACCGCGCACGATGGCGGGAGCAAGCTCACCGAGGATGAGATGATCTCCCTCATCCAGGCGCTCATCACCGCAGGCTCCGACACCACGGTGCACGCGGCCAACTGGGCGCTCTACAGCCTGCTGCGCCATCCGGAGCAGCTCGCCCAGCTGCGCGCGGACCCCTCGCTGATCCGCAACACCATCGAGGAGTCCCTGCGTTACGATCTCTTCGGCAAGGGCGGCCTCCCCAAGTTCGCCAAGGAGGAGCTGGAGTTCGCCGGCCAGAAGATCCGCAAGGGCCAGATGGTCATCCCCTTCGTCACGGCCGCGCTCCACGATCCCGAGGTCTTCCCGGAGCCGGAGCGCTTCGACATCCGCCGCGACGTGAGCCAGACCATTGCGTTCGGCGCGGGCCAGCACTTCTGCCTGGGCGCGGCGCTCGCCCGGCAGGAGCTGGACATCGTCGTGGGCACGCTGGTGCAGCGCTTCCCGAACATGCGGCTGCTGGGCGAGCCGGAGTTCCAGCCGCACCCCATCATGCGCGCCATGTCCCGGCTCGAGGTCTCGCTGGGCTGAGGCAATTGTAGACACCGGGGCACCGCCTCGTTTGCACGGCCCACGGTGCTCCGGCTACGGTGCCGGGGAGTCTCCCCTTGTCCTCCCCGGCCCCCTCCCTCCCACTCCGCTGGCATCTCGTCCGGCTCGCGGCCGGCACGCTGCTTCCCGTCGTCGTCTTCGCCGCGATCATGGTCTTCCAGCTGGCGCGCCTGGAGCGCAAGGACGCCGAGCGGCGGGTGCTCCGTTCGGCGCGCATCCTGGCCACGGCCTTCGAGCGGGAGATGTCCGGCTCCATCCGGACGCTCCAGGCCCTGGCCGAGTCTGAACATCTGGAGCGCGATGAGTTGGAAGCCTTCCACGCGGAATGCGGGCGGGTGAGCCGCACCCAGCCATCGTGGAAGCAGGTGATGTTGATCTCCACGGATGGAAGGATTCTGCTCAACACGAACCATCCGTGGGGAGCCTCGCTCCCGCCCCTCGCCGAACAGGAGAGCTTCGCGCGCGTCCTCGAGACGCGCCAGCCCGCGGTCGGAGGCATCACCGTGGGCCGGGGCAAGCAGCGGGCACTGGCATTTCCCATCCGGGTGCCGGTGATGCGCGACGGCGAGCTCCGCTACGTGTTGACGGCCGTCATCACCCCGGCGCTCCTCGCGGGCATCGTGGCCAACCCCTCGAGCGAGAGCGAGGAGTGGACGCGCACGTTGGTGGACCCTCGAGGCAGGGTGGCGGCCCGCACCCGGGCTCCCGCGCGCTTCGTTGGCCAGCAGTCGACACCCTCGTTCCACGAGAGAACCCGGGCCTCGCTCGAGGGCGTGTACTCCGATGTGTCGATGGACGGGGCGCCCGTCTACGTGGCGTTCAGCCGGACCCAGCCATCGGATTGGACCGCGGCGGTCGTCAGTCCCCGGCGGATCCTCGACGCGCCGGTGACCGATTCGATGCTCGCCGTGGGAGGACTCGGGCTCGCGCTGTTGCTCGCGAGCACGGGCGGCGCCTGGCTCTTTTCCCGGCGCATCGAGCGCTCCATCATCCAGGCCTCGGACGCCGCCGCCGCCCTCGCCCAGGGAAACCCTCCCCACATGGAGCCGTCCGGCGTGCGCGAGCTCGCGCAACTGGGCGAGGCGCTGGAGCGCTCCGGACGGCTGCTGCGGGAACGGGAGCGGGAGCGGGACGCGAACCTCGCCGCCGCCGAGACGGCACGCGCCACGGCCGTCGAGGCCACGAAGGCCAAGGACGTGTTCCTCGCCATGCTCGGGCACGAGCTGCGCAACCCGCTCGCGCCGATCGTCACGTCCATGGAGGTGCTGCGCAGGCGGGGTCTCGCGCAGACTCCCGAGCATGAGGTCATCTCCCGGCAGCTCCGGCACGTCGTGCGCCTCGTGGATGATCTGCTCGACATGGCACGGCTCGCGCGAGGACAGCTGTCACTCCACCGCGAGCCGCTCGAGCTCTCCTCCGCGATCGCCCGGGCGGTGGAGGCGGCGGCCCCGCTCATCGAGCGGCGGCGGCACGTGCTCGAAACCGATGTATCCCCTTCCGGCCTTCCGGTGCTGGGGGATGCCGATCGGCTGACGCAGGTGGTCGCCAACCTGCTCACGAACGCGGCGAAGTACACGCCTCCTGGCGGACACCTCCGGCTCCAGGCCGGAGCACACGATGGCGGCATCGGGCTCGTGGTCGAGGATGATGGCCAGGGTCTGGCTCGGGAGCTCATTCCCCGGCTCTTCGAGCCCTTCATCCAGGGTCCACGCACGCTGGATCGAAGCGAGGGAGGGCTGGGACTCGGCCTGGCGCTCGTGCGGAGTCTCGTCGAGGAGCATGGAGGCCGGGTCGAGGCACACAGCGACGGGCCCGGCCGGGGCAGCCGCTTCACGGTCTGGCTGCCGAGGCACACCCAGGCCGAGGCCCCCCTGCCCCCGGAGGAGCAGCAGGCGCCCGTGCCCTCCGGGACAACGGAGGTATCGGGGAAGCGCGTCCGCGTACTCGTGGTGGACGACAACGTGGACGCCGCCGAGGCCCTGGCGGAATTGCTGGGCATGAGCGGGTACGAGGTGGCGGTGGCACACGACTGTCCTCAGGCGCTCCATCAAGCCGACACGTTCCGTCCGGAGGTGGCGCTGCTCGACATCGGCCTGCCCGAGGTGGATGGCTACGGGGTCGCCGAGCGCATTCGTGAGCGGCTGGGAGGAGCGAGCCCCGTCTTCGCCGCGCTCACCGGCTTCAGCCAGGACGGGGATCGCTCGCGCAGCCAGGCCGCGGGCTTCCGCCACCACTTCGTGAAGCCCATCGACATCGACGAGTTGATCACCTTCGTGGAGTCGCTGGGCCCGGCGCGAAGTGGGGCCGCGTAGGACGTGCGGTCCGTCGCTTTCAACACAGGAGCGGGCCGGCCTGGCGGGCCTGTTATCGACTACTCGATAGCGTGAAGACCTTCGTGCGGCTGCCGCGTGCGAGCCGATGGAGATTGACGCCCCTGAGCGTCCCTCCACGAAGGTGGTCACATGAGCCATTCAGCCAGGAACCCGGCCCCCGGAGAACCCCCAGCGGGGCCTCCCTCGACGCAGCGGCTCACCCTCCGGATCAATGGAGTGGACAAGCAACTGGAGGTCTCGCCCTGGACGACCCTGCTCGACCTGCTGCGTGAGTCCCTCGGACTGACCGGCACGAAGAAGGGTTGTGACCATGGCCAATGCGGGGCTTGTACCGTTCTCGTCAATGGCAAGCGCATCAATTCCTGTCTGACCCTGGCGGTCATGAAGGACGGAGCGGAGGTGACGACCGTCGAGGGGCTCTCCACGGGCCAGACGCTCCATCCGCTCCAGGAGGCCTTCATCGAGCACGACGCCTTCCAGTGCGGTTACTGCACTCCCGGGCAGCTCTGCTCCGCCCTGGGGCTGCTCAACGAGGGCAAGGCGAAGACGGTGGAGGACATCCGCGAGTTGATGAGCGGCAATCTCTGCCGGTGTGGCGCCTACCCCAACATCCTCGCGGCCATCGACAAGGTGCGGCGGGAGCGGGAAGGGAGCGGCGGACAATGAATCGGTTTTCCTTCGAGCGCGCGGAGACGATCGCGGGTGCGGTCGGAGCCATCGCGAAGAATGACAGGGCCCGGTTCATCGCGGGCGGCACCAACCTTCTCGATTTGATGAAGGAGAATGTCTCGCGGCCGGCCCATCTGGTCGACATCACGCGGCTTCCCCTGGGGAAGATCGAGGAGAACGAGGACGGGGGCTTGCGGATCGGCGCGCTCGTCACGAACGCGGACACCGCCTACGACGAACGGGTCCAGCGGCGCTATCCCTTGCTCTCGAAAGCAATCCTCGCGGGCGCATCGGCACAGTTGCGAAACATGGCGACGACGGGCGGCAATCTGCTCCAGCGCACGCGCTGCTATTACTTCTACGACACGGCTACACCCTGCAACAAACGGGAGCCCGGCACGGGTTGCGGTGCGATTGACGGCTTCAATCGCATCCACGCCATCCTGGGCACCAGTGACAAGTGCATCGCCACCCATCCTTCGGACATGTGTGTGGCGCTCGCGGCACTCGGAGCGGCCGTCCGCGTGACCGGGCCGGACGGCGAGCGGACCCTTCCCTTCTCCGGATTCCACCGCCTGCCCGGAGATACACCAGAGATTGATACGAATCTGCGGCCCGATGAGCTCATCACCGCGGTGGACCTGCCCGCGAAGGGCTTCGCCACACATTACACCTACCTGAAGATCCGGGATCGACAGTCGTATGCCTTCGCGCTCGTGTCGGTGGCCGCCGCGTTGGACCTGGACGGAGGCCACATCCGGGAGGCCCGGCTCGCGCTCGGCGGTGTGGCCCACATGCCGTGGCGCGACACGGGAGCCGAGGCGATGTTGAGTGGCAAGCCCGCCACCGTGGAGAACTTCCGCTCCGTCGCGGAGGCGATCGTCCGGGACGCGAAGGGATTCGGGCACAACACCTTCAAGATCGAACTGGCGAAACGGGCCGTGGTGCGGGCCCTGGAGCAGGCCACCGGCATGGAGCAGCCGTCATGACGAAGACCTCGACCCTGCTTGGAAAGCCCATCAACCGCGTCGATGGCCGCCTCAAGGTGACGGGCGAGGCGAAGTACGCCGCGGAGTTCAACGCCCCTGGTCTCACCTACGGCTACGTCGTGTCGGGTGCGATCGCCAGGGGGCGGATCAAGAAGCTCGACACGAGTGCCGCCCTCGCAGTCCCGGGCGTGCTGCATGTCTTCACGCACGAGAACCGGCCGCGGCTCGCCTGGTTCGACCGCAACTATCAAGACGAGGACGCCCCCTCGGGCTCACCGTTCCGGCCGCTCCATGACGATGAGATCGTCTACAGCGGACAACCCATCGCGCTGGTCGTCGCGGAAACGCTCGAGGTGGCGCGCTACGCCGCGTCTCTCGTCCAGGTGGAATACAAACTCCACTCACACGAAACGGACCTGCGGGCCCGGCGAGGGAAGGCCTATGCGCCGGGCGAGGGAAAGGGAGGCTTCGAACCGCCACCGAAACCCAGGGGCCAGGCCGACAAGGCCCTCGCCAACGCCGCGGCGCGGGTCGACGCGGAGTATTCATCTCCGGTCGAGCACCACAACCCGATGGAGCCGCACGCGACGACGGTCGTCTACGAGGACGACGGCACGCTCACCGTCTACGACAAGACCCAGGGCGTGATGAACACCCAGAAGTACGTCTCGAAGGTGTTCCACCTCTCGCCGGAAGAGGTGCGCGTGCGTTCGCCCTTCGTGGGAGGAGCCTTCGGCTCGGGCCTGCGGCCGCAGTATCAGCTCTTCCTGGCGGTGATGGCCGCGCGTGAGCTGAAACGCTCGGTGCGCGTGGCGCTGACCCGCCAGCAGATGTTCACCTTCGGCCACCGCCCCACGACGTTGCAGCGGGTGGCGCTCGGTGCCTCGGCGGAGGGCAAACTCGAGGCCGTCATCCACGAAACCGTCTCGGAGACCTCACGCTTCGAGGACTACATCGAGGTCATCGTCAACTGGTCCGGCCTGCTCTACCAGTGCGACAACGTCCGGCTGGACTACAAGGTGGCGCAGCTTGATACCTATACGCCCATCGACATGCGCGCGCCCGGAGCGACCGTGGGCGTGTACGCATTGGAATGCGCGATGGATGAGCTGGCCTACGCGGTGGGCATCGATCCGCTGGAGCTTCGGCTGAAGAACTACGCGGAGCGGGATCAGAACGAGGACAAGCCATTCTCGAGCAAGGAGCTTTGGGCCTGCTACCAGCAAGGTGCCGAACGCTTCGGCTGGGCCAAACGGACCCCGGCACCGCGCTCGATGCGAGAGGGCAAACAGCTCATCGGCTGGGGAATGGCCACCGGCGTCTGGGAGGCCATGCAGCAGCCGGCCAGCGCGAAGGCCGTGCTGAGCATCGACGGCAAGCTCACCGTCAGCAGCGCCACCGCCGACATCGGGACCGGGACCTATACGGTCATGACCCAGATCGCCGCGGAGACGCTCGGCCTGCCGGTCGAGGATGTGACGTTCAAGCTGGGGGATTCCTCTCTGCCCATGTCACCCCTCGAGGGCGGTTCGTGGACAGTGTCATCGGTGGGCTCGGCGGTGAAGGCGGCTTGCGAGACGGTGCGCGAGCGGTTGTTCGAGCTCGCCCGGAAGGTGAAGGATTCGCCCCTCGCGAAGGCCCGCCTGGACGAGGTGTCCTTCGCGGGAGGGCACATCCGCTCGAAGGAGGACCCCTCACGGGCGGTGTCCATCACCGCGGCCATGCGGCACGGGGAAGTCCTCCACCTCGAGGAACAGACGGTGTCCCTGCCCGACAAACACAAACAATCGGCCTATACGCTGTGCACACACTCGGCCGTGTTCGTGGAGGTCAAGGTCGACGAGGATTTTGGCACCGTGAAGGTCACCCGCGTGGTCAGCGCCATCGCGGGCGGCCGTGTCTTGAACCCGAAGACGGCACGAAGCCAGATCCTCGGTGGGATCGTCTGGGGGCTCGGCATGGCACTGGAAGAAGAGTCTGTGCTGGATCAGAAGCTCGGCCGGTTCATGAACCACAACCTGGCCGAGTACCACGTGCCCGTGAACGCCGACGTGCAGGACATCGAGGTGCTCTTCGTGGAGGAGGAGGACACGATCGTCAATCCGCTCGGTGCCAAGGGATTGGGAGAGATTGGCATCGTGGGCGTGGCGGCCGCGATCGCCAATGCCATCTTCCACGCGACGGGAAAGCGAGTCCGGGACCTGCCCATCACGCCTGACAAACTGCTTTAAATCCCTTCAGGTATGTCCGCGAAGGTGTGCCCATGAGAAAAAGCGCTGACAACGCGGCCATTTCCCCTCGCCCTCCGGGAGAGGGACGGGGTGAGGGTGCCACGCATCCCGGGTTGAACCCCCTGTCCACGATGCGGGCCACGGGTTGAAGAACGGGGGCAGATACCCTCACCCCGTCCCTCTCCCGAGGGGAGAGGGAATATCGGTCACACTCCTGAAAGGGATCACGGGGCGGACACGAACCACTCCCAGTCCCCGGCTTCCGCCGGGAAGGGACTCCACTGGCGGGAGGCGAGCACCTCGGCCCGCCAGGCCTGGAGTCCCCCCTTCAGCGGCCAGCCCCGCGTCACGGTGCTCCGCCTGTGCCGCGCATAGTTGACCCGCAGCATGCGGTTGACCCTGTCGACGAGCGCCGGTGTCTTCCCGGCGCGCAGGTGGTACTCCGCCGCCTTCATGATGCCCTCATATTTCTCGGGGAGCGCGGGCAACACCACCTCGTGAACCGGCCAGAGTCCGAGCAGAGGCGGTGGAGCACCCTCGAGCAGCGCGGCCTGCATGCGGTCGTGCCCATCGAGCACCAGCCACTTCATGAGCAGATCCACGTAGAGCAGCACCACGGGCGGCAGCGTCCCGTCCCGTGCGCGCTTTCGCCAGCTCTTCACCCGCCCATCGTCCTCGGGCGAGGGCGCACGCAGCGGCATCACCGCCCCCGTGCGCATCTCCAAGGGATCGCCATAAGAGGACCACGACTCCACCCGGAACCGCTCGAAGCGGAACACTCCCTCGGGTGAGTGGGGCGGGAGCGGCGGCTGGCCGAAACTCCACTCCATCGTGCTGATGGGGTAGTGGCACGCCTTGATGGCGGGGATGGTCTGGAGGGGCCGCAAGCACCAGCGGCCCGCGTGAAGCACCGGATGCTCGGATTGAGCGAGCGCACGCCCCAGGCGCCACAGCCAGGCCTCCCACCACCTGTCCGTCCCCGGGGCGTGCTCCACCTCGCGAACCTCGGCCGCTGACAGCCGGGGCAGCCCCCAGGGGGCGCTGGTGTTGCCATGGAGGAAGCCGCACCGGTCCCACCAGGGGTCGATGCGCACCCAGAACAGGGGCTGCCCACCACTGGTCAGGCGCAGCCGATAGCCCGGCGCGGCCTCGACATGCAGGGACGGCGGCTGGCGCCAGGGGCCCTCGTGGGGGACGTCCAGCAGCAGGCCAGGGCCCGCCAGGGGCAGTCCCCAGTCCTCCGTGTCATCGACGCTGAAGGCAACACTCGGGTGCATCTCCTGCTCCTCGACTCCCGGGTTGTCGCGGGGACGTGGGTGGGCGAGGCTCCCGACCCTACCGGAGGTGTTGATTGTACATGCCGTCCACCCGCGCGCTCGCCGCCGCGCTGCTCGTCCTGCTGTCCGCTTGTGCCACCTCGCGCCCCGCTCCGCAGTCGGACGCGGCCACGCTGTCTCCCGGCAAGCAGACCCTGCGCCGCATCGTCGATGCGCACTTCGCGGAGCAGTTCCGCCGCTTCCCCCAGGCCGCCACCAGCAGGGGCCTGCACACCTACGATGACCAGCTCGCCGGCTTCACCGCGGAGGAGCAGCTGGCCTGGGCCGCCTTCCTGAAACAGGAGCTCACCACCCTCCCCCAACAGGTGGACCGCTCCCAGCTGCCCCCGCTCGATCAGGCCGACTACGACATCTTCGAGGCCAACCTGAAGGCCCGCATCCTGGACATCGAGGAGGTGCGGAACTGGGAGCGCAACCCCAACACCTACCTGAGCGTCGCCTCCAGCTCCGTCTATGCGCTCATCAACCGGGACTTCGCGCCGCTCGAGCAGCGGATGCGCTCGGCGGTGGCACGCATGGCACGGCTGCCCGAGGTGTTCGCCGCGGGAAAGGCGGCGCTGAAGAACCCGCCCCGGCTGTGGACGGAGATCGCCCTGCAACAGGCGAACGGCACGCGCTCGCTCTTCGCCAGCACCCTGCCCCAGGCCTTCGCGCCCGTGAAGGACGCGGCCCTCCAGGAGTCCTTCGCGCGGGAGCAAGCCAAGGCCCTGGCGGCGCTGGAGGACTACGTGCGCTTCCTGCGCGAGGACCTGCTGCCGCGCTCCAACGGGGATTTCGCCATTGGTGAGTCCATCTACCGCCGGAAGCTCTCCTACGAGGAGGGCGTCACCGAGGACATCGACAGCCTGCTGGCCTGGGGCCGGGCGGAGCTGAAGCGCACCCAGGACGAGTTCCGCGAGGTGGCACGCCGGCTGGACGCCAGGAAGGCGCCCATGGACGTGTACCGGGAGCTGGGCAAGGAGCACCCCACGCCGGCGGAGCTGGTGCCCACCACGCGGGCGACGCTGGAGACGATCCGCCAGTTCCTGGTGGACCACCGCATCATCACCATCCCGAGCGAGGTGCGGGCGCAGGTGGCGGAGACGCCGAGCTTCAACCGGGCGCTCTCCTTCGCGAGCATGAACACGCCGGGCCCCTTCGAGACGACCGCCACGGAGGCCTACTACTACGTCACGCCGCCGGACCCGTCCTGGAACGCCGAGCAGACGGAGCAGCACATGAGCTTCTACAACCGCCATGCGCTGGAGATCGTCTCCATCCACGAGGCCTACCCGGGCCACTACGTGCAGTTCCTGTGGACCAACAAGAAGGTGGACTCGCGGGTGCGGCAGTTGATGGGCAGCGGCTCCTTCAGCGAGGGCTGGGGCCTGTACACCGAGCAGATGATGCTGGAGGCGGGCTATGGCGGCAGCGGGGTGGCGGCGGACAAGCTGAAGCTGAACCAGCTGGCGCTCTACCTGCAGCGGCTGGCGCGGTACATGGTGGGCCTGTCGCTGCACACGCGCGGCATGACGTACGAGCAGGCGGTGCGCTTCTTCGAGGAGGAGGCGTACATGACGCGCATCAACGCCGAGCGCGAGGCGCGCCGGGGCACGAGCGATCCCACCTACCTGGTGTACGCGCTGGGCAAGAAGATGATCCTCGAGCTGCGTGAGGAGGCGAAGGCGCGCTGGGGCAAGGACTTCACCCTGCAGCGCTTCCATGACGCCGTGGTCTCCTACGGCTACCCGCCCGTGCCCGTGGTGCGCCGGCTGATGTTCGGCGAGAACTGAGCGCCGGACGGCTCACGGCTGGCGGCGGCGGCGCACGGCCACCGCGGCCAGCAACAGCGCCCCGGTCCAGAGACCCGCGCCCGGGGCGCTCCCGCATCCGCAGCCCACCGCCAGCACCAGGGGCTCGAGCACATCCGGCAATGGGCCACCGCCGCTCCCCTCCCCCGACGTTCCCGCGTCGAGCGTCCCGCCGTCCGCTGCCGTTCCGGCGTCGGGCGTCCCCCCGTCCCCCGCCTGGGCCACGGCCGTGAAGCGCACGGGCGCGGAGGGAGGGCTGTGCACACCGAGGTACTCCGCGGAGGCGCGCAGCTCGTGGAGCCCCGGTGGAAGGTCTCCGAGGACGTCATACGAGAAGCGTCCATCGGCCCCCGTGTCGACGGAGGACAGGAGCACGCCATCGAAGAAGAGCAGCACCCGCGTGACTCTCTCCCGGGCCTGGCCCTCGATGCGGAGCCCAGGTTCCACCTGAATCGCGCCATCCACCGGCAGCGTCAGCACGGGTGAGGCGGGATGGCTGAAGGGAATGGAGAGCACCTGCGCGGTACCCAATGCCGTGCCCACGTCCACGCTGTCGGGGCCAGCGCCATGCGTGCCGCCGTCCGCCGCCATCCGGCCCGGCGCTCCGGCGAGCACCGAGCGGGAGCATGTGATGCTCTCTCCCTGGAGGAACACCACGCCACCTGCCCCACCACCCCCCGGTGCGAGCGGAAAGACGAGCTCGCTGTTGTCTCCGCCCGCGCCGCCTCGCGCATCCACCGCACCGCACTCCATTTCCTCCACCGTGCGGATGGAGATGGCCCCTCCCGCCCCTCCACCGCCCGCGCCGTCGTCTCCGAGCGTTGGTGGCGGAGTGGCTCCCGTGGCGATGAAGCGGCCCGACCCTCGCACCTCCGTGGCGCGCAGGAGCATCAACCCACCTCCGGCCCCGCCGCTCGAACCCTCTTCGTTGTTGCCCTCCCCCGCTCCACCGCCACCGCCAAAGACGAGGTACTCGTAGGGCAGGTACACCACCGGGGCCCCACCCATTCCGCCCACGTCCTGCTCTCCGTCGGCAGGCGCCGAGCGCCCCCCCTTGCCTCCGAGTCCTCCATGTCCGCCACCCCCACCGCCCGAGTTGTGGCAGATGCCACCGCCCGCTCCGTTGGCCAGGTTGCCGCGTCCGGCCGCCGTGCCGAAACGGCCGGCCACCAGTCCCTCGCCCTTGTAGGCGCCGCCTCTGTCCGCCGGCTCATCGAGGTCCGTGCACGAGTTGAGGTTTCCATGGGAGAAGAAAGCACCGCCCCGGAAGCCCGCGCCGTCCACGGTGATGAGCCCATCGTTGCGCAGGCGTCCGGAGACCATCACCGCGAGGACGCCGCCCAGGCCCCCGTCCCAGGGCGCGGCGCGCAGCGTGGCCCCCGAGCGCACCTCCAGCTCGGTGTACTCGGGCACCCACACTACCTGTGAGAGGTTGCCCGTATGGGCATACAGCAGGGGCGAGGAGAGACGGAGCAGGCCCGGGGACACCGAGGCGACCCGCGCGTACTCGATGCGGCCCACCCGGCCTCCAGCGAGAGCGACGGGCCTCTGATTCCCCGAGTCTGGCCCGGCGATGCCCGTGGACTGGTGGACGAGCACCAGGTCTCCGGCGGCGAAGCCCTTGATGTCCGAGACCGGCAGCTCGCTCGCGCCCACGGCGGCGTCGGCGGTCAGGCGCGCGTAGCGATTGACGATGCGGCTCCCGGAGTCGATGCGCAGGTAGCCGTCCTTTCCCGTCCCCAGGCCAAAGGTGTCCGGCTCGGCCCGGACGGAGCCAGCCGCGAAAAACACGAAAAGGAGGAAGAAGCCGCGCATGGCGCGATGCTACCCGAAACCTCCTTCGCCACGGCAGGTGGCCCTTCCCGGAGCCCCGCTCACATCCCGAGCTGACGCGTCAGCCGGGCGGGGACCGGGTAGACGGACTCCCGCGGGAGCTGCCGTGTGGCCTGCTCGGCCCGCCCGGCATCGAGGAGCTTGCGGATCTTCCTCACCCGCTCCGTGAGGTCCTCGATGGAGAGGATCCACTCCTCGACGTAGCGGCCGATGACCGTCCGCCCGAGCCCCACCTGGATGCTGTCATGGGGAAGCGACTGTCCTCGCAGAGAGCGCTCCGGATCCCACTGGATGTGGACCGGAGCGCGCTGGAAGTCCCGGTCCCACTGCTGGGGCGTGCCATGGGCACCCGGCTCGAAGCCCGTCAGCACTCCGAGCTCCAGCGCGGCCTCCCATCCCTCCCGCCGCAGGCGCACGGCGAGGATCCGTTCCTGCCCTGACTTGAGCCCCCAGTTGCTGCGCTCCATCAGCCACAGGAAGCTGGGTTTGATCCACGTCATCCGGTTCAGCGAGAACGGAGGACCGAACCGTTGCCGCTCGAGCGCCACATCCGCGATGGCGTCCGGATAGGCCTGATACACGACGATGGACGTCCGATCATGGTCGGCGCGTACCTCCCGGCGGGGGCTCACCTCAGGGCTCCACCGCCCGGGAGAAGACGAGCGGCTCATCACCGAGTGGGACGAGCCACGAGGCGGACTTCCAGGTCCAGGGCTGGGTGGCGAGGTCGACGTCCGCGTCCACCAGCCGCTGGCGCGGGCGGCCGTTCAACGACACCCGCATGTCCGCGTAGATCTCCAGGCCCGGGCGCCCTTCCCGCTCGTACCGGCGCGCGAGCTCATGGGCGAACTGCTGGACCATGTCCGGCCGCGTCGACATCTTCTGGTACTGGCGGTTGCTGAGCAGGGGCCTGGGGTCGACCTTCCACTTCGCACCCGTGCGGGGATCCCTCGCGTAGTAGCGGACCATGCCCTCCTTGTTGCGCAGCTTCATGTGCCAGGAGAAGTTGTGACCCTCCTCGGTCCAGTTGACCTCGCCCGGATAGAACCAGTGGCGCAGGGGCAGGAGGCACTGGAGCGCGAGCCAGAGCCCGAAGAAGGCGAGCCCGGCCCGTTGCCATCGGGGACTCACGGGAGCCGCCACGGCCTTGGGCGTACGCCAGGGCCACCACCGCTCGAGCCACCGCCGCACCGTCGCGGGCTCGAGGAAGATCGGCGTCACGGCGAGCATGAGCCAGGGGAAGATGCCGATCCGGAAGAGCTGGGCGTTGGTGAGATGGAACACCAGCACGGCACCGATGGCCCAGGGGCGGGAGCGGGGCCAGAGCAATCCGGGCACGACGAGCAGATCGAACGCGGCTCCACTGAGCGCGAACGCGCGAGCCGCCCACTCGTGCCCTGCGAGCGGTTCGGTGAGCTCCCATCCGCGAAGGAACATCGAGCCCGGCACACCGCTGAGCCAGTCCGACTCGAGCTTGGCAATCCCACCGAAGAAATAGACGAGGCCGATCTGCGCGCGGACGAGCCAGAGCATCCAGGTGGGCACGGTGTCTCGCGGACGAGCGAGCCCCAGCCGCGCATCGAGCGCGAAGGCACTGCCTCCTGGCAACCAGATGAGCAGGAAGGCCAGGAGGCACACCAGGTACATGTGATTGAGGTACTGGGTCTGGTCCAGCAGGAAGACGTACGTGATCCCGAGCCAGAACAGGGGCATGGCGGCCCGATACGAGAAGCCCGCGGCGATCATCGCCCCCAACACGCCGAGCGCCGCGAAGTGGACGTACATCCCATCGCCCGGCCAGGGCTTGACCCAATCGAAGCCGTAGTAGCTGAAGAAGAAGGATGGCTCGATGTAGTAGCTCTTGATCCATCCACGGGAGAAGTAGCGGAAGACCTCGACCACCATCGCCACGCCGAAGACGAGCCGGAACCAGACCAGCGGCGCGATGTCGGTGGGGGCGAGCAGCCGGGCTTGCAACGAGCGCATGGGCCCGAATCAAACCACGCCAGCGCCCGCCCTCGAAACCTCCAGAAAAGCGAAGGGCCCGGGACCAACCGCTGGTCCCGGGCCCCGCGCCACTTCACCCGATTACGAACTCACTTGCAGAGCGGGCTGCCCTCGGTGGTGCCCTCGGGGCACCCCGTGCCGACGCAGTACTTCACACCGCTGTCCACCACCGTGCGGCCGGACTGGTCGTGCGGAACGAGCACACGGCAGGTGGCCTCGGTGGAGAGGCCAGCGTCGTTGGTGATGGCGTAGTGGATGGTGTAGACGCGGCCATCCCCCTTGCCCTCGCGCTCCGCGCGCAGCTGCACGAACGACTTGCCCACGATGATGGACATGTCCTCGCAGGTGCGGCCGTCACCGTTGCCATTGGCATCCTCCACCTCATCCGAGGTGACGCGGAGCACATGACCGTACGTGTCGATCGGCAGCGTATTGCCGCACGAGTCCGTCGCCGGCTGGGCGCAGTCGGACAGCGACAGGGTCACGTACTTGTGATTGGGCGACCAGAGCTGCACGCCCTTGTCCGCTCCGGCCACGGGCGCGCCGTCGTTGCAGTAGCCGCAGACGTCGTCGCCGCCGCCACCACCACCGCCGCCGTTGCCATCGTCATCGTCGTCGTGGCCGCCGCCGTGGCCACCGCCGCAGCCGTCACCATCGTGGTGCCCGCCGCCGCCGTTGCCATGACCGTCGTCGTCATCGTCGTGGCCGCCACCGCCATGGCCACCACCGCCGCCGTTGCCATGACCATCGTCGTCATCGTCGTGGCCGCCACCGCCATGGCCGCCACCGCCGTGACCGCCGCCACAGTTATCGCCCTTGAAGTGGGTGGTGGTCTGACGAGTAGCGGTGAGGTCATTGCGGCCGTGGTTCTTCCCGCAGCCATCACCGTCGTGGTGACCGCCACCACCGCCGTTGCCATGACCATCGTCGTCATCGTCGTGGCCACCACCGCCGTTGCCATGACCATCGTCGTCATCGTCGTGACCACCGCCGTGGCCGCCACCGCCGTGGTTGCCACCACAGCCGTCGCCATCGTGGTGACCGCCACCACCGCCGCCGTGGCCATCGTCGTCGTCGTCGTGACCACCACCACCGCCGCCGTGGCCATCGTCGTCGTCGTCGTGACCACCACCGCCGCCGTGGCCATCGTCGTCATCGTCATCACCGCCGCCGCCACCACCGCCGCCGCCGCCACCGCCCGTGCTGCCCACGATCACCGAGAAGTTGCAGGAGGCCGTGTTGCCGAAAGCGTCCTGGGTGGAGCAGGTGACGGGCGTCTCGCCCACCGGGAAGGTGGAGCCCGAGGGATGCGAGCAGTTGACGGGCACCGCGCCGCAGTTGTCCGTGGCCGAGGTCGCGTAGGTGACCCGGGTGCCATTCGGGGCGCAGGCCCTGATGACGATCGGAGAGGTCGGGCAGCTGATCACCGGCGGCGTGGTGTCGCCAGTCACCGTCACCTTGAAGCCGCAGGAGTCCGTGTTGCCAGCGTCATCCCTGGCCGAGCAGGTGACGGGCGTCTCGCCCACCGGGAAGGTGGAGCCCGAGGCGTACGAGCACGACAGGGTGGCCGGACCGCAGGTGTCCGTGGCCGAGGCCGCGAAGGTGGCCGGGGCGCCCGCGGGCGAGCACGTCTCGAGCACCTGCGAGGCCGGGCAGCTGACGGCCGGCTTCGAGTTGTCCACCACGGTGACGTTGCCCACGCACTGGTCACTCGCCGCGCCATCCGAGGCCGTCAGCGTGACGGGGTGCGTGCCCAGGGGCAGCGACGTGTAGGGCACCTCGCTGATGGACAGCGGCGACGGCCCGTTGTCCGGGTCGTAGCTGCCGTTGTTCACACTCGCGCTGCCCGTGCAGTACACGTCGGCGTTCACCGTGACATCGCGGCACAGCGCCACCGGCGGCTTGTTCGTCGGCGTCGTCACGCCGCACGTCAGGTTGCCCGTGGCCGAGGCGCCGTTGTTGTCCTCGCGGCACTCGGAGATGCTGCCCTTGCCCGTGCCGTCATCATCCACCACTGCCCACACCTCGGTGGTGCCGAAGCTGGTGGAGGACACCACGACGGTCGCGATGGCCGAACCGCCCACCGGCAGCGCGTCCGTCACCGTGGCCACGCCCAGCAGCGTGCCACCCGAGGCCGGGTTGCCCTTGTAGAAGGCCACCTTCACTCCCGCCCCCACCGCCGCCTGTCCCTGGTTGCGCACCCGCGCTCCCAGCACCAGCGAGCCATATCCGTCGCACGACGTCGTCACGTCCAACGCCTGCAGATCCGCGGCCGCGAAGGGGCTCGGCCCTTCACCAAAGTAGTTGGCCACGTTGGAGCGGAAGTTGTTGAGCTTGGGGTTGAGCCAGTTCGCCGCCTGCACCGCCGGAATCGTTCCGTCGTTGTTCACGTTCGTGATGCTGTAGGCGTGCTGGTTCCATATCTTGCGCGTCCCGGCCCAACCCTCCTTCTTGTCGTGCCACACACGCACGCCGTTGAAGCCCGGAGCGCCGTGGTTGTTCTCCACCGTCACGATCTCCGCCGCCCCGTCCCCGTCCACGTCCGCCACAATCGGGAACTCGTGCGTCGTGCCCGAGCTGTGCGCCGTCTCCCAGCGCAGCGCTCCCGTCACTCCGTCGAAGATGCGCAGCTTCAGCTCGTCCGCGTAGATGACCTCCAGCCGCCCGTCATACTCGAAGTCGAACGTCGTCGACGTCGTCTTTCCCGAGCTGTACTCCTGGATGGGGAACGTCCCCATCACGGTCCCGTCCACCCCG
>NZ_MPOI01000014.1:0-479499 GCF_001896145.1 Archangium sp. Cb G35 | reverse complement strand
GGAGAGCCTCATCCTCGGCAATGCGTACCATCCGCCCGTGCTCGGGTTGAGCCGTCGTGCACTCGGCACGTAGAGGGCATTGGCCGCATACCTTTGCATCGAATTCCACGACAGACCCAGGCTTGAAGGGCAGCCTCTGGCCTCCTGGGCATGTGACTGTCCGGCTCCTCATGTCCAGCTTGAATGCTGACTTGGGCAACAGTTCCCCATTCTGTGTCGCCCACGGCTTGCACAGCACCTCGCCTCGCTGCTCCAGCACCGACTCCACCACCGGGCTTTTGATGTACCCACGGTCGATGTACAGCTCGCCAATCTCCATTCCCTGCCGTTGCATGTCCTTTTGGAGTTCTGGGGTGGCTTCCGCCTCGGGCCGATTTGCTGGGGTGACGGTGCACGCCACGATGAGGTCCAACTCCATCTCCGCCGCGATGTGTTGTTTGAAGCCGTTGAAGCGCTTGCTCTGGCTCTTGCGCCCGTGACGCATTTCGCCGTCTTCCACCGACACGCGCCTGTCGTGCGCCACGGTCTGGCGGATGCGCACTCCTCCTCCGTCCGGGTCCGGCTCCAGGTCCTGGCCGCGCAGTTGCTCGAGCGTCTTGAGGTGCCCCGCCAGGGGCTCCTCCACGAGTTGCTCGGGCAACTCCCGCCGCAGCCATTGCACCAGGCTGTCCAATTGTTGGATGAGGACTTGAAGCGCCCGTGTCCTCTGCCCGGCTTCATTCCAATCCACATCCAGCGCCTTCTTCACGCTCGACTCCAGCAGCAGGGGAATGCCCGCCTCGCGACACACCCTGTCAGTGGAGCATTTCAGCAGCCCCGCGACGCATGCCACCACCTTGCGCGCGGCATGACCCAGCAGGTTGAAGGTGTCCTCGACGCGGCCTGCTCCCTCCAATGGGCGCGAGTCGATGGCCACTCGCAGCGAGGACTTCAGCGCGCGCCAGCCGAACTCCTGCTGGCCCATGGCCACCTCCACGCTCTTCTCCAGCAGGCGCCGGTCCATGTTGGCGCCAATGAGGCGGTGGCGGAAGTCGCACAAGGCCCCCTTGGAGAAGGCTGGCTCGCTGTGGCCCAGGCAATCCAGCACCATCTGCACGCGCAGGTCGAAAACAGTCAGCTCCACCATGGTGGCATCCGAGGCGCCCAGATAGCCCTGAAGGAGCGTGGCCATGGCCATGCGTGCCGGAGGCAGCGGTTCTTTTCCCGCCCCCGTCTGGCGATACATGGTTTCCAACTCGGCCTGGAAGGCCTCATCGAAGAGCTCGTGGCGGTGTCTGCGCAGGAAGGCGAAGAGCTTCCCGGTGCTCTTCATCCGCTCGATGATGCGCTCCTCCTGCTCGCTCAGCTCCTGCTTGGGCCTCCACCGCTCTATCTCCATGGTTACCTCGCTCCGCCTCACGGCTGAAGTAAGGTGTCCATCCTGCCCCTTCTCTGTCGAGCCTCCTTCCAAGCCCTCGAAATCTCTAGAGCTTCAATCCGTCCGGTGCTCTAGGAGGACGATGTCCGGCTCGATGGTTCCGCGCAGACCCGACCAACCCTCTTGCGTCACGATCTGGCTCATCATGTCCTCGGGCATGTGTCTCCACTCGCCCGTCTGCGGATCGACGTAGAAGCGCGGATGGAGCAGGTACTTCCCCTTCAACAGCTTATCGAGCGCCTGGCTCAGACACGGCCAGGCCGTCTCGTGCTTGAAGAGTCCCAGGTAGGCGGCCCACGTCGTGCGCTCCCCCACCTTCACCTCCTGGCATTGCTCCCGCGTCGGGCTCTTCCCACCGAAGTGGTACTCATTTACTTCCTGCTCCGCGCTGCGCACGCACCGCACGATCTCCTCTTCGACCTTCTTGAGCAGATCCGTCGCCAGCGCCACGCCCCGGCGCTCGGCGGAGCCGATGTGCACGGTCGTCATCATCACTCCCGCCATGCCAGCGACAGCGACCTTGGCCGCCAGCGAAGGAGTTCGCCCCACCGTCCCGGCGGCCTCCTCCGCGACCCGCGCCAGTTCGGACGAGCCGGTGCAGCGTTCCCACTGACCCGGATTCTTCTTGAGGCAGCACTCCGGGGTCAGGTCCCGTGGACCACACTCCATTCCGAGCAAGGCCTCATCCGGCTCCGACAGACACCCCGCATGGAGCACGGCCAAGAGCACCAGCAACCGCACGGCCCCACTTCTTGCGGTATGCAGTATGGGGGCTACCATGGAGGTCACCATGACGAAGCGCGAGAACGGCGGAGTGGAACCCGGGAGCGAACAGCCCGCCATGGTAGCTGGAAGCGCGGGCAATCGCTGGTCTCGGCGCCGTCTGTTGCTGGGGGCCCTGGGGCTGGTGTCCGTCGCGGCAGTCGGCAGCCAGCTCGCCCTGGATGGGTTCGATGAAGGCAAGCCGAGCGCCGACGAGAACCCCTGGGAGGATCTGTCGCAGCAGCGCCTCTGGCTCTGTTTCGCAGGCCATCCTGGTGCGTACTCCTTCCTGGACCGGATGCTCCGGCCGCCCATCCACAGGACGAATGCGCCCGCACGGTTGATACGGGCATGTCTCCACCTGGAGCACGGCTCGCTGGACGCGATGCGGCGCGACCTGGGGTGGCCCGAGGTGAAGCACACGCAGGAGGCAGCCCTGCTGCTGGCGCTCGCCGAGCGCCGCGCCCGGTCCCCGGATTGGCGGCATGCCTTCTTCGAGTCCTGGGTCGAGCTCGGACGTCCGGATTTCAGCAAGAGCCCCCTGCTGCCCGAGCCCGTGATGAAAGACGAGAACCTCGTCCCCCTGGTGCATGACGAGAAGATGCCGCTCGCGGGGCCCCAGGGATTGCCGATGCTGACCGTCGTCCCAGAGCAAGATGACTTCCTGGAATGGGGGCCCGGCGAAGTGCGCATCAGCGACTCCGTGCCCCTGCTCATGGCCCTGCGCGAGCGGCTGTTGCTACTCGGAGCGGAGACGCCAGCACGCCAGCAACTGCTGCCCGCCGCGGAAGCGAGGCTCACTCAGCTCACTGGCCCCACTCCTTCCACCCTCCAGCTGGCCCTGCGCGTCTTCCTCGCGGAGCGTCCCCCCGAGGCCCTCTTCCAACGCCGCGACCTGGAGGCCCTCGAGCCGCTCGTCTCCCTGGAGTGGAAGCAACCGTCCAGCGAGCCTTTCTTCCGGGAGATGCGTGAGTCCCTGAAGGACGTGTTGCTGCTGCCCGGCCACCATGCCTTCCTGCTGGCCACCTGGGCCCAGGGAGTATCGCTGGGCAAGGAGCTGCAGCGGCGCGCCCGGGCCAGCGCAGCCCACCTCAACGAGAACGAGCGGCGGTGGATGGGGCGGCTGCTGTGGGAGGTCGGCACCCGCCTGCGCGAGCAGCACTCTCGCCTGGAGCTGGAAAGAGGACTGCTGCTGCAGGTGTACGGCTCCGAGCTGACGGGTCACAGCCCGACGCGGATGGAGAGCATCGACCTGTGGGTGGACCTGGGCAGGTGGGAGGAGGCGCTGAAGCGCTCGGGCTTCAAACGCTGGCCCCTGGCCTCGCTGCATGAGGAATCCTGCGAGCCCCGGATGCGCGACGAGCACACCTGGCTGAAGGCCTTCGCGGGCAAGAACGAGCTGCCCTGAAGCCGTCTGCGTGCGCCCTCAAGCCGCTTCCGTCCGGGGCACCTGGGCGAGGGCCACGCGAAGCTCCTCGCGCACCGCACGCAGATCCTCGGGGAGGGCCTCGGGGGCGAAGCCCGCGTCCATCTCGCGCGCCACGCCCTCCAACTTGAGCCGCCAGGAGGCGAGCCCCTCGGCATCACCCTCCCCGGGCCTCGCGTCGAGCACGGCGCGCCCGGCCTGGGCGATGCGCTGTGCGCGAGCCAGGGGGCCCGCGCTGGCCTCGAGCGCGGCGGCGGACAGGGCCGGGTTCTCCGAGTGCGCGAGCAGTTCCCGCAGCACATCGCGCGCGAGCGCCTGGGCCTCCTGGGTGGGCACGGCGTAGACGAGAGGCCACAGGTCGGCCATGCCCGGGGTGGCGCGCCCGGCGAGCGCGGCGGCGGCGGCCACCAGGCGCTGGGCCTTCACCATGCGCCGGTCGCTCAGGGAAATACCCGCGCCACGCAGGGTGCGCAGCGCGTGGGCCAGGTGGGGACGCACCGGCCCGAGGTCCGCCTCGCGCGCCGCCCGGGCCAGCACATCCAGCGCCTCCAGCGAAGCGGTGCGCGCCTCCTCGGCCTTCCACAGCGACGCGCCACCGGCGAGCAGATCCTCCAGCCGCGGGTCCGGCACGGGCGCGACGAAGGTGCGGACGAGGAAACGGTCCGCGAAGGCGGCGAGGGCCTCGTCCTCGGGCAGGGCGTTGGAGGCGCCCACGCACACGCGCAGGGGGCAACTCATGCGGGTGTGGCCGCGGCGGAAGACGCGCTCGTTGAGCAGGCCCAGCAGCGTGTTGAGGATGGCGGTGGAGCCGAGGAACACCTCATCGAGGAAGGCCACCTCGGCCTCGGGCAGCATGCCGGCCGTCTCCGTCTCCACGAGCCCCTCGCGCAGCTTGCGCAGGTCCACCGGACCGAAGATTTCCGAGGGCTCGGTGAAGCGGCCCAGGAGGTACTCGAAGTAGCCGCCGCCGAGTGCCCGCGCGGTGCGGCGCACGGCCTCGCTCTTGGCGGTGCCGGGCGGGCCGATGACGAGCAGGTGCTCACCCGCCACGGCACACAGCGCCACCAGCTCCACCATGGCCTCGCGCTCCACCAGACCCTGGCCGGCGTCGGTGAGGGCGTCACGAACCGAGCGGGCAGCCTCGTCGAATGAGAAAGACATGGAGCGGGACTCTACCCGGCCCACGTCCACGGCCGAACGCCCACCGGGAAACGTACCCACTGTATGGGTAGACCCGATGGGGCGGGTCTGGGCTAGACTCCGCCCCGCATGCGACACGTTGCGAGTCTCGGAGGCCTTGTGTTGGCGCTGTGGGCGGGGACATCGGCAGCGGGGCCCTGGCGGGGTTATGCCTCGGCCACCACCGGCTTCGTCCTCGATCACACCTCGGGCATCCGGGCCATGGGTGGTGCGTTGCAGCTCTATGTGGGCGCGGAGACGCCCTTCGGGCTGTCACTCGGGCTGGTGGGTGAAGGTGCCGAGACGTGGGGAGCAACCATCAATGGCCAGCAACTGCAACTGGACTACCAGTCGGTGGGGCTGGAGATGAGGCTGCGCTTCCTGCGGGATGGAGGGGTGAACCCGTGGGTGGGGCTGAGGGTGTCGCAGAGCCGCTCGACCCCGCTGACGCTGGATGACCTGGGCTCTCCGCGGCGGATGCTGCACGCCGGGTTGAGCACGGCGGTGCGGCTGGGGCTGGACGCGTGGCTGGGCGACCACCTGGGCATCACGGCCTCCACGGCGTGGCAGTGGTGTGACGTGCGGGTGGACAGCTCCATGAGCCCCTCGCTCGACGAGTGTGCCAAACCGCTGCACAGCATCCTGCTGGGCCCCACGCTGCGCTTCTAGCCCGCGCCCCCAGGTGTTCACTGTCGCGCGGCGCGCCGGTGCCGGGCCCACGAGGCCCGGCCACGGCCCGGGGACGGTGGCTAAGGTGGGCGCATGAATCGCGAATATCACCGCTGGTACAGCTCCCGGCTGGGCCGGGACATGGAGGTGCTGCTCTTCGGGCACTCGGGCGAGCCGGTGCTGCTGCTGCCCACCAGCCGGGGCCGTTTCTATCAAGCGGAGGACTTCGGGCTCATCGGCGCCATCGCGGACCGCATCCAAGCGGGGCGCTACGTCGTGGTGTGCCCGGACTCGGTGGACGGGGAGAGCTGGTTCAACACGTCCATCCATCCGCATGACCGGGTGGCGAGGCACGCGGCGTACGAGCAGTACCTGTTGCACGAGGTGGTGCCGCTGCTGATGTCGCGCAGCACGGGAGGCCGGCTGACGCTGGGCGGGTGCAGCTTCGGAGGCTTCCACACGTACAACATCGGGCTGAGGCACCCGAACACCTTCCGGCGGCTGGTGTCGATGGGGGGCAAGTTCGAGACGGCGGACTTCCTCGACGGCCACCAGGACGACAGCGTGTACTACCACTCGTGCATGCAGTGGCTGCCGGGGGTGTCGGACGCGGCGCAGCTGGCGGCGCTGCGCCGGGTGGAGATGGTGCTGGCGGTGGGCGAGCACGACTTCTGCCGGCCCTCGAACGAGCACCTGTCGAAGCTGCTGTGGTCGAAGGACATCAACAACCACCTGGCCATCTGGTGGGGAGGCACGCACGACTGGCCGGTGTGGCGGGAGATGATCCAGCACTACCTGCCGTGGTGAGGAGTGGGGCTCAGGAGCCCTGCCGCTCGCGCTCACGCAGGGCGACGAACTCGGCGGCGAAGTCGAGGAACTTGCGGATGGCGCTCTCGTGGTCGCCATCGCAATCCCGCAGGTACTTCACGTCCCAGCCCTCCCCCGGGAGCTCATGCTTCACGTCGCGGAGCCATTGGAAGAAACGGCGATACTCCTCATCCTTGATGCCGTTGGCGTCTTCGCAAGAGAGATAGCCATCGATGAAGGCCGCCATTCGGATGACGTTGATCTCCCCCATGTCCAGCAACAATCCTCGCGTCTTTTCCTGCCGCAAGCGCATCAGATAATCGAGCAGATAGACATGGCGGCGCGGCGCGACATCCGGTGGAGAACCCTGCTCATTCATGGTTTGGACACCACCTCCCAGGTGATTCCTTTCTGGGCATGAAGCCGGGAGAGGTAATCGGACAGTTTCATCCCGAATGGCCCTGTATACGCATCATGAATCATGTCCCCGACCCTGACAGCCACATGGTAGCCAGTGCGAGAGACGGAAGCATGCTTGGCGTTCGCAAGTTCGAAAACCATGTAGGGCTTCGTTTCATCGGTCTTGAACGCGATGTATTGCGGTGTCTGTCCAAGCTTGCCGTAGGCGGTGTGAATGAACTGGGCCACCTGCTGGCACCTGCCGGCCGTCTGATTCGCGACGTTGTAGGCAGCTTGCAGGTCCACCAACCACGCCGGTGCAGCCCGCCCCGTATGCAACTGGTACATCGTGATGGCGCCAGCGATGTCACCGCGAGCCACGTACGCCAGTAGCTTGACCTGGAAGGTGTTCGCGGCCAGCACACTGGCCTGGACCACCGTGGCCGCCACCATGGGCGATGCAGCCTGAACAGGACCGGACGCGGCCCCCACCACCAGCAGGAGCCCGAACACCCATCCTCGAAGCCTTCGCACCCTCACGCCTCCAGGGGACGGAGGGTGCCGGCGCTCTGACGCTCGAAGCGCCAGAAGAGCGCGAGCGCCACGGTGGTGAGCCCCAGGCACAGGCCCCACCAGATGCCCACCACGCCGAGCTTCAACCCGAAGCCCAGCAGCAGCGCCACCGGCAGGCCCACCCCGTAGTGCCCCACCAGGTTGGCCAGGAAGGTGAACCGCGTCTCCCCCGCCCCGCGCAGCACGCCCGCGCCCACGCCCTGGATGCCATCGGAAATCTGGAAGACGGCCCCCACCATCAACAACGGCACCAGCAGGGGAATCACCTCGGACGGCGTGCCCATGAGGCGGGCCAGCGGCTCGGGGAAGAGGGCGAACACCAGCGCGCACAACGACATGAAGCCCGCGCCCGAGACGAAAGCCATCAACCCGCTCATGCGCGCCCGCGGCGTATCGCGCGCCCCCACCGCCCAGCCCACCCGCACGCTGCCCGCGTTGCCAATGCCCATCGCCACCGTGAAGGAGAGGCTGGCATAGGAGATGGCGATCTGATGCGCGCTCATGCTCTCCGGCCCCAGCTTCCGCGCCAGCAGGCCCGCCAACGAGAAGACGCCCACCTCCGCCGTGATGTGGAGGCCAATGGGGACACCCACCCGCAGAGCCTGGAGGATGTCCGCCCGGACCGGCCGCACCGAGGGCAGGCCCCCGGACACGGGAATCTGGCGCACCGACCACGCGACGATGGCCCACTGCAGCACGCAGCACAGCAGCGTCGCGATGGCCGAGCCCTTCACCCCCATGGCGGGAATCAGGCGCAGCGGCCCACACCACGCGGGCAGCACCTCGCCGCCGAAGACGAAGAGGATGTCCGCGCCCAGGTTGAAGATGTTGGCCACCACCGTGGCCACCACCAACGGACGGGTGAGCGCCGCCGCCTGCAGGTAGGAGCGCGTGTTGATGAAGAGCAGCACCAACGGCAGGCTGGGCGCACGCCAGGCGAGGTAGTCCTGCACCAGCGGCAACTCCCCGGCCCCTACCCCGAAGAGGGGCAACAGCCAGGGAACCACCACCACCATCGGCACCGCCAGCACGCTGCCCGCCAGCAGCGCCAGATAGCTGCCCTGCCACAGGAGTGCCCGCGCGCGCGTCGCGTTGCGCGCTCCGAAGGCCTGCGACATCAGCGGGTCCACCCCCATCATCAACCCCACCGCGAGGCTGCTGACGGCGAAGAAGACGGAGGTGGCCACGCCAATGGCGGCCAGGGACTCGGTGCCCGCCCGGCTCACCACCGCCGTATCCACCAGGCTCATCATGGCCTGCCCCGCCTGGGCGATGGCGACGGGCAGGGCGAGCTTCCAGAGCTCTCGGAACTCTTCGCGGCGGCTGGGCAATGAAGCGGGTGGCATGGGCGCGAGGGGCTATAGCGGGTTTCCGCCTGGGATGCGCGGCTACCCTCGCGGACGTCCCAACCCCTGCTCGCCTGACCCATCAGCCGGCCGCCTGCTCCCCCAACAGACGGACGGCCGTCCCTCCCTCACTGCGAGGTGTAGGGGTTGAAGCGCGAGGTGGCCAGGGGCGAGGCCAGGTTGCTCACGTGGGACACGCGCACGCCCGCGTCGCCGATGGCGTACACGTAGTCATCCGCCATCACGCTGCGGCGCACGGCGGGCGTGTACACCCAGCTCCACTGGTTGAAGTTGATGACCTGGTACGCGTCCTTCATGGAGATGGAGCCCACCGGGGTGAAGCCGGCGGCCGTGTCCACGCGGAAGACGCGCAGCTCGCTCACGAAGTTGTTCCAGTAGTCAGTGGAGGACGACTGCGTCCAATCCGAGAAGGGAATGGCCAGCAGCCCCTTGGCCGGGAAGTAGTTGAAGGCCTTGTGGTCATAGAGCGCCTCGCTGTAGCCGTAGACGGTGCCCACCAGATGCGTGGCGGTCTCCCGCGGGTTGGCCATGTCCGACACGTCGAAGAGGCTCACCTTGACGGCACGCCCGCGCCAGTCGCCGTTCTCCGGCACGTGCTGGCCCACCGTCAGCAGGTGCGAATCCCCCACCGGGTGGATGTACGAGGAGAAGCCCGGCACCTTCAGCTCGCCCACCTTGCGCGGGTGCGCGGGGTCCGACAGATCGAAGGTGAAGAGCGGATCCACCTGCCGGAACGTCACCACGTAGCCCTTCTTGCCCATGAAGCGCGCGCTGTAGATGCTTTCACCCTTGGCCAGCTCCTCGCTCTGCCCCAGCAGCTTCAGCTGGCCGCCCTCCTGCGCGTAGGTGAAGACGCGGTTGGTCGTCTCGGTGCGGCCCCACTCGTTGCCTGACTCCGCCACCCGCGTGCTGATGGTGGTGGCCACGCGCAGCACGCCCTCGTGCTCGTCCATGCTGAATTGATCCAACAGGAAGCCCGGCACCGTGGCACTGGCCACGTACGAGGCGCGGTGCGGCTGGCTCAGGTCCAGCTTGTGCACATAGGTGTGGTCCGTCTGCCCCGCCTGCGGCCACCACCACCAGTGGCGCGCGGCCATGTAGAGCGCGTCCGCGGTGGCGTACACCTCACCCGGCTCGGACACCAGCGTGACGCGGCCCGGCGGCTGGAACGTCTGCGCATCCAGGTCCAGCGACGCCACGGTGACGAACCCCACCCGGGTGGGCGCGTTCGTCTTGTGGAAGTCCTGGCAGTCGTAGCCCAGCATCTCCACGGTGCCATCCGGCAGCTTGCGCCGGCCCTCGGGCACCCACTGCGTGAGGGGGCTCGCGCGGATGAGCTGCTCGTTGTTCGCCATCAGCCGGTCGATTTCCTTCTCCAGCCGCCCCTGGTCCTCCCAGAGTTCCTTGGAGTAGTCGGGCCAGAAACGCACGCCCGAGGGCCAGCGGAAGAAGTCCCGCATCACCAGCCGCGCCGAGCCGTCCGCCAGGCGCGCGTCCTGGTAGCCACCCGGCAGGTACACCTCGCCCGTCACCTGGGGCGCGGCGAGGTCCGTCACATCCACCGTCGTCACCTTGGTCGTCGAGGCGCCGCCGTAGCCACAGGGACCCATGGAGGCGCAGTCCGCCACCATGCCACCGGCGCTACCGGAGCCACTCGAGACCGGGGACGGCTCGGACACCACGGAGAAGACGACCACCTTGTTCCCGTGGAGGAACATCTGCCGGGGCCAGCCCTCGAGCGTCACCGAGGACTCCACGCGCAGCGACGCGGCCGGCCAGGAGCGGTGCACGTACAGCTTCTTCCCGGAGAGGACGAAGATGCGCGTGCCGTCGTTCTTCACGAAGTCCGCCTCGTCCACGCCCTCCACCTGGTTGTTGGTGCCGGTATGGTCCTTCGGACCGCTGCTCCCACCGCCCGACGCATCCCCTCCAGCGGCGGGCGGAGCGCCATCCGCGTACTCCAACGGGCCGCCGAACCAACCGCCCCACCCCTTCCAATAGGAGGGCTTGGAGCTCTCCATCCTCGAGCGCATGTCGAGCACCGCGGCGTCCTCGAGATAGGACTCGAGCGCCGCGCAGCTCCCGAAGGACTCCAGCCGCGCCCTCATCTGCACCGGCTGGTTCTCGGGAATGCCGCTCCTGTCACTGCACGCCGCCAGTCCCAGCAGCGCGAGCGCCAACCCACTGTGTGTCTTCATGTTCGTGACTCCTCGAAATCGTCTTCCGGCCTGAGGTGCGGCGGGCTTCTGCCACCCGTGTGCCAGGAGCCGGGCGCCTCACGGGATGCCCGGGATTTCGCGGAGTTGGAGACGGACTGCCCGTGAGAGGAGCCTCGGAAAGTCGAGACCCCTCACACCGGACAGCCGGAAAACCGAGAGCGCTACAGCCCGCAGAAGGGCTGGATGCGCGCCTCCGTCACCTCGAAGCCCACGGCGAGCGACGACACCACCGATGGCACCGCGGGAGGCTGGTTGTAGAGCAGATAACGGGTGGAGTCCGGCATCAGGACGAGCGACTCGGAAAGGACCAGTTGCCCGCGCGGCCGCAGCTCGAGGAGCCGGTCACCCTTGTCCGTGAAGGTGATGGCCGTCAGGGACGGCGGGGCCGTCCTCGATTCCTGCCAGCGGAAGAGTGCCACCTCCGGCTCCACCGCCCCAGGCTGCGCCGCCAGCTGCATGCGCTGGACCTCCTTCTCGAAGGTCACGAAGGACATCGACGACTCACAGGGGGCCACCGGACCGCACTTCGTGGAGGAGACCCGGGACTTCGCCGGGCTCCCCGTCTCGAAGCCGTTCTCCACGTAGTACACGAAGTACTCCGATGCGCTGTCCGGCAGAGGAAGGATGAAGGGCGAATGGGGGGGCGTGCTCAGCGAGTGCTTGATGGCCATGGGTCTGCCGAGTACGCCCGCGGTCGAAACGGTGGCCGTCTGGTTGTAGTAGGCGACGCTGCCGTTGGTGTCCGTGAACATGTCCTGGTACGCCACCACGAACCCATCCCCCGAACCATCCGGCGAGGCCTGGAACCAGAGGTCCGAGAACACGGTGCCGAGCCGGGTAGGCCCCTTGCGGCTCCCCTCGTCGAGGTTCCGGGCCACCGTGACCACGAAGGACTCCTCCGGCGTCTTGACGAGCACGAGGATGTGGGTCTTGTTGACGGCCAGCTTGAGCAGGTCCGGCGCGATCGTCGAGCCACTGCCGGCCGAGGCGTCATAGGGAATCTCGATCGCATCCTTGTTGGTGAGGCTGCCCGCCCCATTCACCGTGGCCAGATAGACCCGATAGAGGGACGGCCCCGTTCCCTCCGGGGCCTGCACGCCCACCCACGCCACCGCGACCGTGTCGCCCTGGGCCGCGAGCGTGGGCAGCTTGAAGGACATGAAGGGATGGGAGAACTCCTTGCCCAACGTCCAGGTGCCATCCGCGGTGAGGGTCCTCGTCACCAGGCGCCCTGTCTCCGCGGTCAAGGTGAGCAACGTGTCCTGCGAACCGTCGGGCATGCGCCGCACGGCGATGGCGGCCGCGGAAGAGGAACCGTCGTGCTTGAGCGTCAGCTCGAGGGGGTTGGCCCAGTTGTCGGACTCGCCGTCGCAGTCGTTGTCCTGGCCATCGCACTTCTCGAACACCGGAGTGACCACATCCTCGCAGGGCTCGAAGATGCCCAGGGCATTGCACAGCTTCGTGCCCGCACTGCATACGCCCCTGTCGGAGCCAGAGCCACAAGCCACGCGTGTGCCGGGCTCGCACTCCAGCTCACTGCGGGGAATGCAACGCTCCACGATGCACACCAGACCCGGCGGGCACGGATGGTCCGAGTTGCATTCGTAGTAGGTACCGGGGCGTTCGGCCTCGAGCTCGGCGATCGTCGGGACGGTGCAGGCGAAGGCCCCCGCGAGACAGGACAGCAGCAGGAGCTTGGAAACGTGGCTCACGGCGACCCCCCTCCCGTGGAGGTGGAAGCAGGAGCGCTGGAGCTCCCGGGAATGAGGAACGTGGCGAGCGCTCCCAACGCGGCCGCGCTCGCGGTGCCGAACAGGATGTTGGCGATGAGGGCCTGGCGCTCGGCGTCCTTCAGGCGATCGGTGCGCACGTCATAGTAGGTGGTGTCGAGCGCGGACCGGACGCTGGTGGACGATTGCAGGCCGAAGAAGCTCGCCGCTCCGCCGGCCACCGCGCCCGTGCCCAGCAGCACCAGGGGCAGCACCCGGGGACCGGACGCCGCCGGGGTATTGGCGGAGGGGACATAGGCGGGCGCCTGGGGCCGCGGCTCCACGTTGGCGGTGAGATCAGGGGAGGACTGGACCGGGCGATCCGCCGGCGCGGTGGCCACGGGCGCCGGGGTGCTCTTCCCGGAGAGGCCCAGATCGGCCAGGACGGCCCGGCGAACCTCCTCGAAGTCGCGCTCCAGCTTGGGGGATACCTTCACGGGCAGCGTCGCGTCCGGCTTCAGGTAGAGCCCGGTGCGGAACGCGGCCAGCGACTCCTCCCGCTGCCCGAGCTCCGCCTGCACCACGCCCTGGTACAGGGCCACCGGCACCTCCTGCTCGATGCCCTTCGCCAACGCCTTGGCCCGGCTCAGCTGAGCCAGGGACTTTTCGTACTCAAAGCTCTCGTAGAAACGGACAGCGGCGGAGAACACGCTCTGGAAGTCCTCCTGGACGGCCGGAGTCTTGGTGGCCGGACTCTTGCGGGCCGGGCTCTTCCGGGCGGGCGGCTTCCGGGCGGGAGCGGCGGCGAGCGCCTGGGCGGGCAGGCATGCCGAGAGACAGAGAGCGAGCAGCCGCGCTCGCCCTGTCCGGAGGGAACTGGCTTTCATGATGCGCCAACGTAGCAGGAGGGAGCCCGCCGCTGGCAGCCCCCCCTCTCCGCGCCCGAGACGCGGTGGGCATATGATGAGGCCGCATCCGCCTCCAGGAGAGGGTTTTGACGCAAGTCGGCAAGTACCAGCTGGTCAGCAAGCTCGCCACCGGAGGCATGGCCGAGGTGTTCCTCGCCCGGGTGGAAGGGCCGATGGGCTTCGAGAAGACGCTCGTGCTCAAGCGCATCCTGCCGCACCTGGCGGAGGACCCGGCGTTCGTGGGGATGTTCTTCACCGAGGCGCGCGTGGCCGCGCAGCTCAACCATCCCCACATCGTGCAGATCTTCGACTTCGGCCAGGCCGACGGCACCTACTACCTGGCGATGGAGTTCATCGACGGGCCGGATCTGCGCACGCTGTCCACGCGGGCCGTGCAGGCGGGAGTGGCGCTGCCGCCGGCCTTCTGCGCGAAGGTCATCTCCGCGGCATGCGAGGGCCTGGCCTTCGCCCATGACTTCGTGGACCCGGCGAGCGGCAAGCACCTGGAGCTCATCCACCGCGACATCAGCCCCGACAACATCCTGCTGTCACGCCAGGGGACGGTGAAGGTCGTGGACTTCGGCATCGCCAAGGCCACCAACCAGAGCCACAAGACGAAGACGGGCCTCATCAAGGGGAAGATCGCCTACATGCCGGTGGAGCAGCTGCAGGGCCAGCAGCTCGACCGGCGCGTGGACGTGTACGCGCTGGGGCTGGTGCTCTACGAGCTGCTCACCGGTCAGTACCCCTTCGAGGCCACCACCGACGTGAGCATGATGCAGGCCATCCTCTTCGAGCCGCTCGTGCCCGCGTCGTCGCGGCGCCCGGACCTGCCCCAGGCGCTGGTGAGCATCCTCGACAGGGCGATGTCCAAGGTGCGTGAGCAGCGCTATCCGGACTGCGTCTCGTTCCAGGCGGATCTGGAGCGGTTCATCCTCTCCACGGGCCAGACGGTAGGTGCCCGGGACATGGCGCAGTGGGTGGAGCGGCTGTGCCCGAGGAACAGCGGGCCGGCGAAGCCCAATCCCAGCGACCGGGAGGACGTCGGCAGCAGCGCCACCCTCATGTCGCCCAAGCAGACGCCGTCCAGCGTCAAGCACCGCGCGACCATGGCCGTCCCGCTCGATGCCTCGGAGACACCTGGGAGCCAGACGAGCACCGCGCGCTTCCCGACCGCGCTGTCCCATTCCACCGCGCGGGACACCGAGCCCCCCTTGGAGCCCACGCTGATGTCTCCCAGCCAGCGTGGCCTGCCCGCGGTCCAGTCCGGGAAGCCAGCCGCGGCGGAGAATACGGCTGCTCCCGCGAAGAAGGACGCCCCCCGCCGCGCCGGTCTGGCCGCGATGGTGGGAGGCCTGGTGCTCGTCGCCGCGGGCAGTGGCTTCGTGCTCTCCCGCGCGACCAGCGCCCCTCCGGAACCCGTGCAGGCCATGTCCACGCCGCCAGCGGGACCTCCACCGGTGGCCGCCCCGCCGCCCCAGCCCGAACCGGTGGTGGCAGCCCCGGCGGCTCCAGCCCCAGCGGCACAGCCCGAGCAACCGGCGGAGGCCAGCGAGCCCGTGGCCGCGCAGACTCCCGAGCCCGCCGGAGAGCAGCCCCGGCCGGAGCCCGCCACGCCTGAGCCCACCAAGGCGCAGCCGGCGCAGCGCAAGCCCGCGAAGGCGAGGCTGGAGTTCCGCGTCCGGCCCTATGCCACCGTGTTCCTCGACGGGAAGGCGCTCGGTCAGACGCCGCTCAACAAGCCCGTGCAGGCCACCATTGGTACGCACACCGTGCGGTTCCTCAACCATGAGTTGGGAAAGGACATCTCCCGGACCATCGAGGTGAAGGCCGGTCAGCCCAACATCATCACGCACGACTTCTCGAAGTAGGGGCTCACCCGAAGTGGTACGCGGAGAGCCGGATGCCGAGCATCGTCCCGTTGTACGCGAGGCTGCCGCGGTCCTCTCCGGCCGCGCCCGCGATGACCATCAGGGGCAGCAGGTGCTCTTCGCTCGGATGGGCCTGACGGGCCGCGGGCGCCGCCGCCCACTGTGAGAGCCGCTGGTCGCGCTCCTTCGGCTCGAGCGTGGCGGCCTCGCGCAACCACGCGTCGAACGTCTCCGAGACACCGCGGGCGCTCGGGCCGAAGAAGTTGCGCAGATCGTGGTACGTCATCCCGCTGCCGATGATGAAGACGCCCTCGTCGCGCAGGGGCGCGAGCGCCCGTCCCATCGCGAGGTGCTCGCGGGGATCCAACCCCCGCTTGAGGGAGAGCTGCACCGTGGGCACCTCGGCATCCGGGTAGGTGAGCTTGAGCGGGACGAACGTGCCGTGGTCGTAGCCGCGGCTCGCATCGGTGGCCGTCTGGAAGCCCGCGGCGCCGAGCAACTCCCGCACCCGCTCGGCGAGCCGCGGCTCACCCGGGGCGGGCCAGGTGAGCTGGTACGACTCGGGCGGGAAGCCGTAGTAGTCGTAGAGCATGGGCGGCCGCGGGCTCGTCATGACGGTGGGCACGGGCTCCTCCCAGTGCGCCGAGATGACGAGCAACGCTCGCGGCGGTGTCTTCGGCAGCGCGCGGACGGAGCGCAGGTAGCCGGCGAGTGCATCGAGGCCCGCCTGATCGCCGAAGCCGAGATCGACGAACGGCCACGGGCCACCACCGTGGGGCATGAAGACGACGGGCATCCGCTGTCCGCCGGAGCCCTTCCGCTGCTCTTCCGGGCTGGCCTGCGTGTCACCGCTCAGGCTCGAAGCCGCGGCGAGGGTCGCGGCACCTACCAGGCCCACGGCCAGTGCACGCCGCCGCGTGACTCCATCACCCTGCTCGTCGCTCATGTGCTGGCTCCTCCGTCGGGAGGAGGATGCACTCACCGGGCGTCGTTGTCACACTCGTGCGAGGGACGGAACGGCAGGGCCCAGAGCCGCTGGCCGTGGGCCTCGTCCCAGGCGAGGAAGAAGACATCCCAGCCGGAGCGCACGAAGCCCACCGGGTCCGAGGAATCCATGCCCGGAGCCACCTCATCGAGCGGCACCGCTCTCCCGGGCGAGCCGTTGCTCACCCAGGGCTCGCGGCCGTGGTCCGGCGTCTCCGCGTTGAAGAACAGGTTCCCATCGATGGCGGTCAGCGCCTCGGGCAATGAGCCCCCGGCACCCGGAACGAGGTCCTCGAGGAGGCGCGTGCCGGAGGCCGTGCCATCGCTCACCCACAGCTCGCGCCCGTTCATCCCATCGTCCGCGGAGAAGAAGAGCCGGCGTCCCAGCGCGGTGAGTCCGCCGGGGAACGAGCCCTCGGAGCCGGACCAGATGTCCTTCACGCGCTGCGTCCCCTTCCGGGAGCCATCGCTGCGCCACAATTCCTCGTCAGCGGCGTTCCCCTCCGAGCTGGCGCTGAAGTACAGCCGCCCGCCCATCGCCACCAGGTCATGCAGCGTGGGGAACATGCTCACGAGCACGGGGGCCCCGCCGCTCGTCGTCATCCACAGCTCGGCCATGGTGTCGTCGTGGACGCTGGTCGACACGAAGAACAGCTTGTTGCCCACCACCGTCAGCGACTCCAGGCCACCGCCCTCGCTGGACCTCCGGAACAGCTCGGCGGCGGGGGACTTCCCGTTGGTCCGCATCAGCCGCATGAAGAATCCCTGGTAGTGGCTGATGAAGTAGAGCGACCCATCTCCCCCGCGCGTCAGCATGTAGGGGCCGGTGCCCTCGGGGCCGGGGTCCAGGTCCTCGACGAGCCACGTCCCCGCGGGCGTCCCGTCGCTGCGCCACAGCTCGCGCCCGTGCTCGGGGTCTCCAGCGGAGAAGTAGAGCAGCCCGCCGAACTCGATGAGTGCTCGGGGATACGAGCCATCCGCGCCGGGCCAGATGTCCTTCACCAGCCGGGTGCCCCCGGAGGAATCATCACTCACCCACAGCTCGCGCCCGTGCTCGCCGTCGTCGGCGACGAAGAAGACCCGGTTGCCCACACGGGTGAAGCCCATGGGCTCCGACCCTTCCGGCCCGGGACGGACATCCTTCAAGAGCGAGGTGCCACGGCCTCCGGTGCCGGTGCTCACCCAGGGCTCGCGGCCGCGCATCCCATCATCGGAGGCGAAGAAGAGAACGTGCTCGCCGCGGACCAGTCTTCCCGGCTCCGATTCGTCCGAGCCAGGAGCGACCTCCAGCAGAGGAGAAGCGGCGCGGCCACAGGGCTTCCAGCCTCCGGCTTCCAGGAGGGCCTCGCCGGCCTGGGCCTGGGCGGGAGTGGAGAGCAGGGCCAGCAGCACGGAGAACGGACGCCAGCACCTCATGGGAACCTCTCGGGTGGGGTGGGACGGCCCGCAAGGTGGGGGCGAGCGGTCCCACGGCCACCCGAGCGAGGGTCCGGGGTGAACAACCCTCGGCGAACAATCCCGGCAAGCCCACCATTTGGCTCGGACCGTGGGGCCGGGTTGGCGGGCGGGCAAGGCCACTTAGGTTTTGACCTCGAATCAGCGGAGACCCGTGGAGGCGGAGATGTCCATGAAACCGATTCTTTCCCAACCGCGCGTGCTCGCGCTGTGGCTCGTGGGATGCGCGATGTTGGCGGGCCCGGCGTGGGCGCAAACTCCCGCGCAGGTGGGGCAGTGGTCGAACGTCATGGCCTGGCCGCTGTCCGCCACCCACGCGAGCCTGCTGCCCACCGGCAAGGTGATGTTCTTCGGCGAGTTCGCTCAGGGGGATGACCCACCGGGGCTCTGGGACCCGGGCACGGGTGGAGTCAGCCGGCTGCCGGCGCCGGGCTACAACATCTTCTGCGCGGGCCACTCCTTCCTCGCGGACGGCCGGCTGCTCCTCACCGGCGGGCACATCGAGAGCCACGTGGGCCTCGAGGACGCGACGGTGTGGGATCCGTTCACCTCGAGCTTCATCCGCCAGCCGGACATGAACGATGGGCGCTGGTACCCCACCAACGTGACGCTCGCCAACGGGGACGTGATGGTGATCTCCGGCGAGACGGTGGGCACCGGCATCATGAACGAGATTCCCCAGCGCTACCTGGCGGCCACCGGGACGTGGCGGGACATGACGACGGCGCGGCTGAAGCTGCCGTACTACCCGAGGATGTTCCTGGCGCCCGATGGCCGGCTCTTCCTGGCGGGGCCGCAGCGGCTGAGCCGCTTCATGAGTACGAGCGGCACGGGCTCCTGGACCTCCGGGCCCTCGAGCAACTACGGCACCCGGAGCTACGCGCCCGCGGTGTACCTGGATGGACGGGTGCTCATCATCGGGGGAGGAGATCCACCGACGGGCACGGTCGAGCAAATCGATCTGAACGTGGCCTCGCCGGTCTGGCGGTACATGGCGCCCATGAGCACGCCGCGGCGGCAGCACAACGCGGTGTTGCTGCCGGACGGGACGGTGCTGGTGACGGGCGGCAGCCGGGGCAGTGGCTTCGACAACAAGAGCTCCCCCGTCTTCCATGCCGAGGTGTACAACCCCGCGACCAACCGCTGGACGCGGCTCGCCAGCAACACGCTCTATCGCGGCTACCACGCCACCACGGTGCTGCTGCCGGATGGGCGCGTGCTGAGCGCGGGAGGCCGCAACGCGAACTCCGCGGAGGTCTTCTCGCCGCCCTACCTCTTCAAGGGAGCGCGGCCCGTGGTGAGCTCGGTGCCTGACGTGGTGTCGCCGGGGACGACGTTCACCGTCTCGACGCCGGACGCGAGCCGGGTGACGAAGGTGACGCTGATAGCCCTGGGCTCGGTGACGCACGCCTTCGACCAGAACCAGCGGCTGCTCACCCTGCCCTTCACGCGCGGCAGCGGCACCCTCACCATCACCGCCCCGGCGAACAACAACCGGGCGCCGCCGGGCTACTACCAGCTCTTCCTGGTGAACGACGCGGGCGTGCCCTCCGTGGGACGGATGGTGCGGATTTCGACCGTCCCGTAATCCCTTTCAAGGAAGTGACCCAACAACCCCTCTCCCCTCGGGAGAGGGTCAGGGTGAGGGTGTCTGTCCCTGTTCTTCAACCCATGGACCCCAACTGTGGGCAGGGGGTTCAACCCGGGATTCGTGGCACCCTCACCCCGTCCCTCTCCCGGTGGGAGAGGGGAGATTGGGCTCAATCCCGGCGGCCGGAGAGCAACTGGGTGAGCTGGCGCGCCACCTGGGCGCACTGCTCGGCGTCGCGGCCCTCCAGGGCCGAGTAGCCGGTGGCCAGCAGCGAGCGGACGTTGATCATCGCCGCGTCCGCCTCGTCACTGGGATTCTCCTCGGCGGAGCGCTGCAGCAGCTTGGCCAGCTTCTCGCCACGCTCCAGCAGCTTGCGGAACGTCTCCTCCGTCTTCTTCGCGTCCGCCTGCGCCTGCCTCTGCGCGTAGGCGGCCTGCTCCTTCACGAGCCGCTCGGCCTCCTGGCCCGGCAGGTGGGGACGCGCCTCCAGCTTCACCGCCTCGCTCAGCCCCGACTTCAGGTCCGTGGCGCGCACCGACAGCGTGCCCTCGTTGGACAGCTCGAACGTCACCTCCAGCGGCGTGTCCGAGCGCGAGGCGCCCTGGAGGTTGCGCAGCACCACCTCGCCCAGCTTGCGGTTCTCATCCTGCATCTCGCTCTCGCCCTGGAAGATGGGGATGCGAGCCTCCGTCTGTCCGTGACGGCCCGGGTGGAAGACGTCCTTGGCCACCACCGGCACCGAGCTGTTCCGGGGAATGAGGTGCTTCACCCTCCCGCCCATCACGCCCACGCCCAGCGAGTTGCCCACCACGTCCAGCAGCAGCGCGGCGCCCGACTGCCGCGCCAGCTCGTCCGCGTGGATGGCCGCGCCCAGCGCCACCGCCTCGTCCGGGTTGACCTCGGTGGAGGGCGCCTTGCCGAAGAAGTCCGTCACCAGCCGGCGGATCAACGGCACGCGCGTCATGCCGCCCACCAGCAGCACCGTGTCCACGGAGTGCGGGTCCATCCCCGCTTCCTTCATCACCGACTCGCACACCGAGAGGCACCGCTTGGACAGCGGCTCACACAGCTGCTCGAAGAAGCTCCGCGTCAGCGCCGTCTCCAGGCCCGTCAGCTTGCGCGCCGGCTGGGTGTGGTCCCCCAGCCCGTCCAGGGAGATGAGCGTCTCCTCGTACTCCGTCAGCTCGCGCTTGGCCTGCTCGGCGGCCACCTTCAGCTTGTGCATGGACACCACGTCCCGGTGCACCAGCTCGCGGTGGTTGTCGTCCACCTGCGCCAGCAGCCATTCGACGATCTTGAGGTCGAAGTCCTCGCCGCCCAGCGCCGGGTCTCCTCCGGTGGCCTTCACCTCGTAGACGCCGTCCGTAATCTCCAGGACGGTGACATCGAAGGTGCCGCCGCCCAGGTCGAACACGAGCGCATGGCCCTGGAAGCCACGCGACAGCCCGTAGGCGAGCGCCGCGGCGGTGGGCTCGTTGATGAGGCGGATGGCGTCCAGCCCGGCGATGGTGGCCGCCTCGCGGGTGGCCTGGCGCTGGCTGTCATCGAAGTTGGCCGGAACGGTGATGACGCACTTGCTCACCCCGCGCCCGAAGAAGGCCTCGGCATCCAGCTTGAGCTCACCCAGAATCATCGCGGACACCTGGGTGACTGGCACGGTGCGCCCGGCCATCTTCACGCGCACGTCTCCGGTGTTGCCGCCCGCCAGCTGGTAGGGCACCACCGCTTTGGCCTGCTGGACCAGCTCCGGGGTGAAGCGCCGCCCGATGAAGCGCTTGGTGGCCCACACCACGCAGTCGGGGTGCTCCTTCGCGAGCTCCTGGGCCTTGGTGCCCACCACGCGCTCGGCCAGCTTGGGGGTGAGTCCCACCACGGAGGGGGTCAGCCGGCCTCCCGCGCGTGAGGGGATGATGCGAGGCCGGCCCTCCTCCACGGAGGCCACGGCGCTGTTGGTGGTGCCCAGATCGATGCCGATGACGGGGTCGCGCATTGAAGGAAGTACATGATACGCCGGAGAAGCGCGGACCCGGAGTCCCCTGGTGGACCTCCCCGGCGGGTACAGCCCCAGGGGAACTTATTGGAGACTCCGTAAGGGGAACACGGCCCGGCGTTGCCCCCGGCCGGGGGGCGTGCTAAGGGCCGCCGCGCCATGGTGAACGTGTCAATCGCCCGCCGTTACGCCCGCGCGCTCCTCGATGTCGCCACTGAAGCTGGCCGCGCCGATGCCGTGTCGGAGCAGCTCACTACCCTCTCCAGCGCCGTCGGCCAGAGCCGCGAGCTGGCGGACGTGCTGTTCAACCCGGCCTACACCCGCGAGCAGCGCGCCCGCGTGGTGGAGTCGCTCCTCAAGGCGCTCGGCCAGGTGGAGCCCGTGCTGGCCAACACCATGCGTCTGCTGGTGGACCGCAACCGGCTCGGCTACCTGCCGGACATCGCCCGCCTCTACCGGGACATGGTGGACGCCCAGGCCGGCCGCGTGCGCGGCCACGTCACCAGCGCCATCCCCCTGTCCAACGACACCCTCCAGTCGCTGGCCGGCACCCTCAAGCAGCTCACCCAGCGCAACGTGGTGCTGGAAGCCCGCGTGGACCCCTCCGTCCTCGGTGGTGTCGCCGCCCAGGTGGGCAGCACCCTCTATGACGGCACCCTGCGCACCCAGCTCGAGCAGCTTCGCCGCGAGCTGAAGCAGCGCTAGCCGTCTCGCTTGCTGGACTCCCGAGGAAGCCGAGTTGTCGGCTCCTCCCCACTTCCCGGCAAGCCCGGTATTCCCAGGGGGCCAGGGAAAGGCTATGGTGTGACCACACGGGTCCCAGCCCGTGTCCTCCACCATGGCGCAGCCCGTCCTCCACCGCTCTCATGCCGCCCCTATGGCCCCTTCTTTTTCCGAGGAGGCCCAGCAGTGCTTCGGGGCGCTACTCCATGCGTCGGGTATTGGACTGGCCTTCCTCGACAAGGAGCTGCGGTTCCGCTTCGTCAGCACCGCGCTGATGACCCTGAGCGGACTGCCCGGCAGCGCGTACGAGGGCCGCACCGCGGGCGAGGTCTGGCCCGGGATGGCCAAGGAGCTGACGCCCCTGCTCCAGCGTGCCCTGGCCGGCGAGCAGGTGTCGGGCGCGCGGGTGTCGGGCCAGCCGGGATTCCTCTCGAATACCCACGTGCGGCACTTCCGGGTCACGGTGCTCCCGGCGTCCTCGGGCGGAATGCGCTCGGGCGTGGGGCTGATGATGGAGGACGAGACGGAGCGCGTGGAGCGGGAGCAGGCGCTGCGCGAGAGCGAGGAGCGGCTGCGCGGCCTCGTCGCCGTCTCGTGTGACGGCTACTTCCTGCATGACGCGGGCATCGTCCTGGACGTGAGCCCCGCGCTGGCCAACCTCTTCGGTAGCCCGGCGGAGGAGATGGTGGGCCAGCCGTTGGCGCGCTGGGTGGCGCCCGAGTCCCGCGAGGCGGTGCAGCGGGCCGTGTCCCGGCAGGTGGAGTCCCCGTACGAGCTGACGGGGCTGCGCGCCGACGGCAAGCGCCTCTTCCTGGAGGTGCTGGGACGGCCGGTGGAGTTCTGCGGACGCAGCGTGCGGATGACGGCCGTATGGGACATCAGCGCGCGCAAGGCCGCCGAGGAGGCCGCGGCCCGGGCCGACACCTTCCGCGAGCAGTTGCTGGGGGTGGTGGGCCATGATCTCCGCACCCCCCTCTACGCCATCCAGCTCAGCGTGGGCGCGCTCCAGCGCGGCGGTGGGTTGAGCGAGACCCAGGCCCGTCAGGTGACGCACGTGTCCACGGCGGCGCGGCGCATGGAGCGGATGATCCACGAGCTGCTGGATTTCACGCGGGCGCGGCTGGCCGGGGGGATTCCGGTGCGGCCGGCGCCGCTGACGCTCGACAAGCTGCTGGAGCGGGTGGTGGAGGAGTTCCAGGCGTCGCACCCCGCGCGGCTGATCGTCTCCAAATCCGAGGGAGACCTGCGGGGGAGCTGGGACGAGTCGAGGCTCGGCCAGCTGCTGGACAACCTGGTGGGCAACGCCGTGCAGCACAGCCCCGAGGACACGCCGGTGGAGGTGAAGGCGGTGGGGGTGCCGGACGGCATCACCCTGACGGTGCGCAACGAGGGTCCGCCGGTGCCGTTGGAGGAGCGGGCGACGTTGTTCGAGCCCTTCAAGCGGGGCAAGCGCGCCAGTGGCGATGGGCTGGGGCTGGGCCTCTACATCGCCCGGCAGATCGTAGTGGCCCATGGGGGCCGCATCTCGGTGGAGTCCGGAGTGGGGCTGGGCACGCGTTTCATCGTGTGGCTGCCCCGGCACGCCCCGGGCTCCTGAGAGGGAAACCCCCTCCCCTCCAGTGTCGCTTACAGCGCCGATGACAACCGGTGCCCACGAGGGCCCTTGCGCGTTGCGGTGGGGGGGTACGCGTGGTAAGGGGGCCCCGCCATATAGGTTTCTCTGGCGGCATTCCCACCGGCCGCCCCTGTGCAAGGACGCAAGATGGAAATCCGCGCCGACGAGATCAGCAGAATCATCCGCGAGCAGATCAAGGACTACGGCAAGAAGGTCACCATCGCCGAGACCGGGACCGTGCTCTCCGTGGGCGACGGTATCGCCCGTGTCTACGGCCTCGAGGGTGTGCTGTCGGGCGAGCTGGTGGAGTTCTCCAACGGGGTGAAGGGCCTGGTGCTCAACCTCGAGGAGGACAACGTCGGTATCGCCATCATGGGTGACTTCAAGGACATCCGCGAGGGTGACCTGGTGAAGCGCACCTCGCAGATCGCCTCCGTGCCCGTGGGCAAGGGACTGCTGGGCCGCGTGGTGAGCCCCCTGGGCGAGCCGCTGGATGGCAAGGGTCCCATCACGTCCACCGAGACGCGCCGCCTGGAGGTGAAGGCGCCCGGTATCGTGAAGCGCAAGAGCGTGCACGAGCCCCTGCAGACGGGCATCAAGGCCCTGGACGCGCTGGTTCCGATCGGCCGCGGTCAGCGCGAGCTCATCATCGGTGACCGCCAGACGGGCAAGACGGCGGTGGCCATCGACGCCATCATCAACCAGAAGGGCCTGAACGTTTACTGCGTGTACGTGGCCATCGGCCAGAAGCAGTCCACGGTGGCCCAGGTGGTGGAGAAGCTGACGCGCGCGGGCGCCATGGAGTACACGGTGGTGGTGACGGCGAACGCCTCGGACCCCGCGCCGATGCAGTTCTTCGCCCCGTACGCCGGCGTGGCCATCGGCGAGTACTTCCGCGACAACAAGATGCACTCGCTCATCGTGTACGACGACCTGTCCAAGCAGGCCGTGGCGTACCGTCAGCTGTCGCTGCTGCTGCGCCGTCCGCCGGGCCGCGAGGCTTACCCGGGCGACGTGTTCTTCATCCACAGCCGCCTGCTGGAGCGCGCCGCGAAGCTGTCCGACGAGGAGGGCGCCGGCTCGCTGACCGCGCTCCCCATCATCGAGACGCAGGCCGGTGACGTGTCGGCCTACATCCCGACGAACGTCATCTCCATCACCGACGGGCAGATCTTCCTCGAGACGGACCTGTTCTTCGCCGGTGTGCGTCCCGCCATCAACGTGGGCCTCTCGGTGTCGCGCGTGGGAAGCGCGGCGCAGATCAAGGCCATGAAGCAGGTGGCCGGTACGCTGAAGCTGGACCTGGCGCAGTACCGAGAGCTGGCGGCGTTCGCGCAGTTCGGCTCGGACCTCGACAAGGCGACGCAGGAGACGCTGGCGCGCGGCGCCCGCCTGGTGGAGGTGCTGAAGCAGGGCCAGTACGAGCCGATGCCGGTCGAGAAGCAGGTGATGCAGCTGTACGCGGCGACCAACCGCGAGGACGCGAACAAGCGCGGGTGGATCCGCCAGGTTCCGGTGTCCGACGTGGTGCGCTGGATGCGCGAGTTCATCGAGTTCTCGGATGGCCGCCACCCGCAGGTCGCCAAGGACATCGCGGCCAAGCGCGAGCTGACGGCGGACATCAAGACGGCGCTGAACAAGTGCATCGCCGAGTTCAACGAGGTGTTCCAGGCGACGGCGGGCGCGAAGATCTGATCAACGCCCCGAGCTGAAGCCTCACAAGGCCCCGCGCTCCGAAAGGAACGCGGGGCTTCGTGTTTTCAATATCCCCTCGCCCCCCCGGGAGAGGGACAGGGTGAGGGTGCCACGTGCCACGGGTTGCTACGAGACGACCCGTTTCGCGACCCCGAGCGCCTTGTCCAGATACCCGGCGAGCTCGGTCAACCGGGCCACGGCCTGGGTGACCTTGTTCAGCTCATCGGCGGCCTCGGCGAGGGCGTGGTTGGTGTTGTGCATGGAGTCGGTGGCCTGCTTGAACTCGGCGGAGTTGGCGTCGAAGCGGGCGCCGAGCAGTTGCATGAGCAGCTCGCGCAGACGCTTGCCATGAGCCAGGTACTGGGCACGGGTCTCTGCGGGCAGGGCACCACTCATCGACAACTCGAAGCTGCGCTCGACGATGCGGGTCAACGTCTGGGTGTCGAAGAGCATGGGGCTTACTCCTTCTTGGGAGGCTCGCTGATGCGCTGGACGGCGGCGGCGGCGGTCTGCACACGGCCCTGGAAGGACTGCATGGCGGCGGAGAGCTCCTCGAAGGACTCCACCTTGCGCTCGGAGCGGGCGAAGAGGAGGAGGGCCTCGTGGGCATCGCGCAGGGCGCGGGCCATCTCCACGGGCTGGGCCACCACGAGGGCCTCGTAGGTATCGGAGGCGCGGCGGATGTCGTCGAGCACGGCACGGCGCTCGGCGAGGGAGAGCTTCTCGCGGTTCAGGTTGTAGAACATGACCCGGGAGGCGAGGGCCTGCTTCGCCCCGGTGAGACGCTGGGGCCCGAGCACTTCCACGAGGTCCGACTCGAGCAGGTCGAGGATGGCGTTCACCTGGGGTGCGCCCTGCTCGATGCCCTTCTGGAGGGCCGCGGCCTGCCGGGCTTCGAGGAAGAGCGAGGTGGCCACGCCCACGAGCGTCGTCACCGGCTCCACGTACCGGCTGGCCGAGGCATCTCCCCTGCCCGCCAGCGACTCCATCTGCTTGCCCAGGGTACCGAGCTGCGTGCCCAGGGCCTGGGAGCCCTCGGACAGCTTGCCGGGGTTCTCCGCGCCCGCGAGGGTGGCCAGCCGCTCGGCGTAGACGCCGAGCAGGGCAATGGCGTCCATGCGGGCCTGGATGGACTCGGGGGAGAAGAGCTTGCCCACCAGGGGCGTGGGCCGCCCCGCGGCGTCACTGGCGAACACCTCCAGGGAGGTGTCGTACAGCCGCTCGTCGAGATAGAGGTCACGCTCGAAGCGGTTGAGCTCCGAGTAGTACCGGCCGAGCGCGGTACTGGCCTCGGTGCTGCCCTCCTGGAAACGGGCCACGGGCTCGCGGAAGCTACCCGGTGTCTTGCAGCCCGCCGGCAGCATCAGTGCGAGCGCCAGCGATACACCCGCCAGGGTCCGCGCCCCTCCTCGCATCCCTCTCATGGGCTCCTCCTCCGTCGGTATGGAGTCGACCCCACCAGCCTACTGCTTCTTGATGACAGCGGTGCCCTCCACGTCCTCCGTCCAGGAGGGGGCGGGAACCAGAACGGTGTCCGGTGAACGTGGCGGGGGCGGCTTCTCGCGGGCCGCCTCGCGCTCGGCCTGGACCTCGGGCGGAGGGGGCACGTCCGTGTAGACGGCGAAGCGCACGTCGTAGGAGCGGATGACCTGCTTGCCAAAACCCCGCTCGAAGGGACGGGAGAGCAGGACGGCGTCCGCCCCGGCCTTGCACGCCGTCTCACGCAGTGCCTCGACGCGCCCCACCTGCCCCATCCACTGGTTGCCGTCGAGGGTCAGCGTGCCCAGCACCTCGTAGGGACGCGAGGGCTCCGAGGGCTCGACGCCCTCCTCGAAGAAGTCGAACGCACAACCCTCCGGCTTGGAGGGCCACTTCTTGAACTCGGCGGGCTCGCGCGTCGCCCCCGGCGTGGCGCAGGCGCTCGCGAAAGCGCCCACGAGAAGAACGAGGCACGCGCGCATCACGTGCCTCAGCCGCGCAGGCGCGGGAGGATGGCGCGCAGGCTCGGGTCCATGCCGCCGCGCGAGCCGAGCGCGGAGATGGCGCGGCGCTCGTACTCGAGCGTGTTGGCGCGCTGCACCAGCTGCACGTGGGCGCCGAGCGCCGCGGGCATCGCCAGGTCCAGCTCGTAGATGTCTCCGGCCACCAGCGTCGTCTCCGGCGAGGTGTCCGTCTCGTTCCAGATGCGGCGCAGCGCATCGTAGTAGCGGCCCCGCCGCAGGTGGACGGGACGCACCAGCGCCTCCACCTGCATCGTCTCCGGCACGGCGGAGAAGATGGCGTCCTCCGTGGAGGACGGCTCGATGAGGAACTTGCGCGCATCCCCCGAGACATGCAGCCGCTCGCGGCCGCGCGGGGCGAGCTTCGTCAGCTTCGCCTCCACCGTGGCCGTGTGCGCGTTGGTGACCACGTGCACCGGCAGCCCCGTGTCCAGCAACGCCTCCAGCACCTCTTTCGCCTCGGGCTTGAAGGCCATGCCCACCTGCGCGTACGCCTCGCGGTAGAGCGTGTCCAACAGCGCCGCGCGCTGGGCCTTGTCCTGCATCACCCCGAGCCGGTCACACAGCCGCCGCGCCACGAAGTTGGCCAGCAGGTACGGGTCCGCCGTGGCCGGCGCCACGATGCGGCCTCCCACCTCCCAGCCGTGCTCCTCGTTGCTGGCCAGCACCCCGGCCTCCACGTCCGCCCACCCCGCCTCCATCACATCCCGGCCGAGTTCCTCGGACAGGCGCCGGCGGAAGTGCTGGACGAAGGGCGCGCCTTCCGCCGCCGCGTCGGTGAACGTCCCGTCGAAATCCAGCACCACACATCGAATCGCCATCGTCCTGAGCCCCTCTCTGTCGCAGGAGGTAGGAAATAGGCTCCCGCCCCCCCCGGAATCAAGCCGGGGCGCGTCAGCCCGAGGGTGGAACCACTGGTGGCGCGGGCGTGTCAGACCCTCCGTGTAGAAGGGAGTCGCGGTCGGCGGAGGAACCGTGGGCCCTGGCGCCGGGGAGACGCTGGGGCCCACGGGGATGTCAGACCCTCCGAGTACAACCGAAAGTGTCGGCGCGAGGTAGGCGCCGTCAGGCTCCGGCGGTCCCCTGGGAAGGCCACCGGTGCATTCATGCAGTAGGGCTGCACTTCCGCCTGGCACCTCATGGGTGCGGGGGCGGCGGGGGCGGCGCGTCCGGTTCCCCTCCCCGGGCGCGCCGCCTCAACTTTTTCGGCCCCTTCCCTCTTCGCTCATGACGCGGGTGTCCGCAGGGCGCGCTCGGCATACACGCCCGGCAGCGACACGCTGAAGGTGGAGCCCTCGCCCGGGGTGCTGCGCGCCTCGATGGTGCCGCCGAGCGCCTGGACGATGGTGCGGGTGATGTAGAGGCCCAGGCCCAATCCTCCGTAATGGCGCTGGGACACGGCGCGCTCGAAGCGCTCGAAGATGCGCGAGAGGTTGCCCGGGTCGATGCCGATGCCCTGGTCCCGCACCAGCAGCACGGCGTGCCCCGCTTGCGTGGACACGGAGAGCTCCACGGGCTTGCCGGCCCCGTACTTGAGCGCGTTGGTGAGCAGGTTCGTCACGACCTGGTCCAACCGCAGCCGGTCCCACCGGCCGACGACGGGCCCCGGGGCGCTCAGCGTGACGCGGCAGCCGGCCTTGGTGGCCTGGGGCTCGAAGCGGCCCACCACCTCGCGCACCACCTCCACCAGGTCCACGTCCTCCCAGTCGAGCTCGAGCTTGCCGGCGCCAATCCGCGAAACATCCAACAGGCTGTCGATGAGGCGCGAGAGCCGGGACACCTGCCGCTCGGCGGCGTCCAGGTGCGCGAGCAGCGCCCGGCTGTCCATGGCCCCATCCCCCGCGACCCGGGCGGACCTGCGCAGCGAGTGCAGCTTGAGGCGCAGCGGCGTCAGGGGCGTCTTCAGCTCGTGCGAGGCGATGGAGAGGAACTCGTCGCGCACCTGCACGGCCTCCTTCGCCTCGCGGAAGAGCCGGGCGTTGTCCACCGAGCTGGCGGCGCGGCGCGCCAGGTCCTCCGCCAGCCGCAGCGTCCACTCGTCATACTCCCGGCCCCGGGCATAGACGAGCGTGAGCGCCCCGAGAATCCGTCCCCGGCTGAGCAGCGGCACGCACACGTAGGAGGCGAGGCCGAGCTCGTGCAGCAGCCGCGTCTGGTGCTCGTCCCGCGCGCCCGCGCCGAAGAAGGACTCCGGGACGGTGGGCAGCCACTCCGGCTCGCCGGTGCGCAGCACCCTGGCCAGGCCGCGGGACGCATTCCAGTCCAGCTCGAAGTGGCGCAGCACCTCGTACACCCGCGCCACCATCTCCGGCTCGCGGTGGGCCGCCGCGACCCGCTCGAGGCCGCCGTCCGCCGTCAGCAGGTCCACCGCGCACCAGTCCGCCAGCGTGGGCACCACCAGCCGGGCCACGTGGGCCAGGGTGGCCTCGTAGTCCAGGGAGGAGGACAGCACCGCGCTCGCACGGGCGAGGAAGGAGGCGGACTCCTCGGAGCGCCGCTGCTCGGTGATGTCGATGTGGATGCCCACCCACTCGCGCACCTGCCCATCCTCCGTCGCCACCGGCACGCCCCTCACGGACATGGTCCGGTACGTCCCGTCATGCCGGCGCAACCGGTGCTCGGCCTCGAACACCTTCCGCAGCCGCAGCGCCTCCACCCACTGCCGGACCGTCCGCCCCCGGTCCTCGGGGTGGATGCACTCCAACCAGCCGTAGCGCCCGTCGAGGTACTTCTCCCGCGGCTGGCCGGTGAAGGCCCTCCAGCTGGGCGAGTCCGCGGAGACACGGCCCTCGGCGTCCGTCGTCCACACAATCTGCGAGACGGCATGCATGAGGGAGCGGAAGCGCTCCTCGCTCTTCTGCAGGGCCTCGTGCTGGCTCCGCAGGCTCGCCGACAGCTCCTCCGCCTTCAGCCGGGCGCGCATCTGCGTCGTCACCTCGCTGGCGCACACGAGGATGCCCTCCACGCGCCCCACGCCGTCGCGCAGCGGCTGGTACACGAAGTCGAAGAAGGCCGTCTCCCGCCCTCCCTGATGGATGGGAATCGCCTTGCCCGCCACCGGCTCGCCCGTGCGGAAGACATGGTCCATCAGCTCGAAGACGTGCTGCCCGTCGATCTCCGGATGGGCCTCGCGCGCGGGCTTGCCGAGGATGTCCCCTTGCCCGACGAGCCGCAGGTAGAGCGGATTGACATAGGTGTAGACGTGCACGGGCCCCTGCAACAGGGCGATGGCCACGGGGGCCTGCGTGAAGACGCCGTGAAGCCGCGCCCGCTGGACGGCTGCTTCCAGGAGCGCCGCATGCTCGCGCGCCAGCAACTCGGCCTGCTCCTCGCGCAGCCGGGCCGCCCGCTCCTTGAGCTCCCGGTCCTTCTCGAACAGGCCCACGAAGAGCGTCACCTTGGCGCGCAGCACCTCCGGCTCGAAGGGCTTGGTGAGGTAGTCCACCGCCCCCTCCACGTAGCCCCGGACGATGGAGGACTCGTCCTTCTGGTAGGCCGAGATGAGGATGATGGGCGTGTCCCGGTGCCGCGCCCGCTGGCGGATGAGCCGGGCCGTCTCGAAGCCATCCATCCCCGGCATCACCGCGTCCAGGACGATGACGGCGAAGTCCTCCCGGAGCAGACACCTCAACGCCTGCTCCCCGGACGTGGCCTGCGTCGTGCGCACCTGGAGCGGCTCCAACACCCCCTCGAGCGCCAGGAGGTTGGTGGGGTGGTCGTCCACCAGCAGGACGGCGGGCCTGGCAGTCACCCTCGTCACGGTCGGCCTCTCCCTCGTCAATCCAGCGGACTGCCAGTCAGGCACGTCCCATGCCTGGCCGCCCCTGCCCGGGCTCGCGCGGAGGCCCTCCATCCCAGAACCCAGGAGCCCACCCGGCCCATGCCCATCCCCCCCAGGCCGTCCACTGCGCGCCCTGCTCGGAAGGGGGTGGGCCCCGCGCACCTCACGCGAGGCAGGAGGCGGGGTTTTTCTCAGCCCCTGGGAATCCCTTGGAAACGCGCAGTGGAGGACGTCCAGCCCGTCCCCCCACGCCCCCCGAGTGGACGTGACGGTATGGTGGAAGCGGGGGGAGTCCACGCAGTCATGTCCCAGCTCGATCGACCCGGTCCTCCGGAAGCCGCGGCCCTGCTCGCCGAGCGCGAGCACCTGAGGGCACTGCTGCGGCTGATGCCGGTGGGCGTCTTCATCGTGGATGCGCGGGGGTGGCCGCTGGAATCCAACCCCGTGGCGGAGAGCATCTGGGGCGGCCCGCTGCCGCGGGTGGGGCTGGAGGAGTACGGCATCTACGAGGGCTACTGGCCGGGAAACAGCCGGCGGCTGGAGGCCCACGAGTGGGCACTGGCGCGCACGCTGCGCGACGGGCACCCGGTGGTGAACGAGGAGGTGGACATCGTCGCCTTCGACGGTGCGCGGCGCACGGTGCTGCACTCCACCACGGCGCTGAAGAACCCCCAGGGCACCATCGTGGGCGCGGTGGCGGTGAAGGTGGACATCACCCCGCACCGGCAGGCGGAGCACGCCGAGGCCTTCCTCTCCGAGGCCACGCGCCTGCTGGTGGAATCACTGGACTGGGAGGGCACGCTGCGAGCGGTGGCGCGGCTGGCCACGCGCCAGCTGGCCGACTACTGCATCATCGACGTGGTGGGCGAGGACGGTGAGTTGCACCGCCTGGTGGCCGCCGCGCGGGAGCCGAAGCACCAGCCGCTGATGAACGAAGTGCTGCGTTTTCCGCCGAAGGTGGGCAGCCCCAGCCCGCTGTCGAGGGTGTTCCACGAGGGCCGCCCGCTGCTGCTGCCGGACATCACCCCCGAGGTGCTGAGCATGACGGCGCGCTCGCCCGAGCACCTGCGGGCCCTGGAGCAACTGGGGCCGCGCGCGTGCATGGCGGTGCCGCTGTCGGTGGGAGCGCGCCGGGTGGGCCTGCTCGACTTCATCCTCGCCACCCCGGGCCGGAGCTACACGGAGCGGGAGCTGAAGTACGCCGAGGAGCTGGCCCGGCGCGTGGCCTTCGTGGTGGAGCACGCCCGGCTCTACCGCGAGGCGGAGCAGGCAGTGGAGGCGCGGGACGAGTTCGTCGCCATCGCCACGCATGAGCTGCGCACGCCGCTGTCCGCGCTGAGTCTGCAACTGACGGCCCTGCAGCGGGCGGTGGACGCGGGCCGCATGCCCACCGAGGACAAGCTGCGGCGGTCGCTGGTGACGGCCCGGCGCCAGACGGAGCGGCTGGAGCAACTCGTCAAACACCTGCTGGACGTGTCGCGCATCTCCACCGGGCGGATGGAGCTGGAGCTGGAGTTGGAGGACGTGGACCTCGCGGAGCTGGTGCGCTGGGTGGTGGTCCGCTTCGAGGAGAAGCTGGCCGAGGCGGGCTGCACCACGGTGGTGCGCGCGGACGCGCCCGTGGTGGCGAAGGTGGACCGGCTGCGGGTGGAGCAGGTGGTGATGAACCTGCTGTCCAACGCGATGAAGTACGCCCCCGGCCAGCCGGTGGAGCTGCACGTGGAGCGAGGGGAAGGGATGGCGGTGCTCGGCGTGCGGGACTCCGGCCCGGGCATCACCCTGGAGGCCCAGGCGCGCATCTTCGAGCGCTACCAGCGGGCCTCGGGCAAGCACTCGCGCGAGAGCCTGGGACTGGGCCTGTACGTGGCCCGGAGGATCGCCCGCGCCCACGGCGGCGAGCTGAAGGTGGAGAGCACGCCCGGCCAGGGCGCCCACTTCTTCCTCCACCTTCCGCTCGGCTGAACGCCCCTCCCCGCCGTCCCACGCCCGGGCGATTGGCTTGCGCCGCGCCATATTTCTGAGCATACTCATTTTTGAGCATGGTCACTTCGCGGAGAGGAAGCGCCCGCCCGAAGGCCGCCGAGGCCCCGGGACTGAGGGAGCGCAACAAGCAGGAGAAGCTGGAGCGCATCCGCGAGGCGGCGCGCGAGCTCTTCGCGAGCAAGGGGTTCGCGGAGACGACGACGCGGGAGATCGCCGAGCGGGCGGGCGTGGGGACGGGGACGCTGTTCCTCTACGCACGCACCAAGGAGGAGCTGCTGATGCTCGTCCTGGCCGAGAAGGTGGAGGCGGTGCAGGAGGAGCGCTTCCGGACGCTGCCCACGCAGGCGCCGCTGCTCGAGCAGTTGCTGCACGTCTTCGAGGGCTTCTTCCGGTTGTACGCGAAGGACCCGGCCCTGGCGCGCATGTTCATCCGGGAATTGGTCTTCATGGAGCCGGGGCCCACCGGGGAGCGGATGCAGTTGGAGCGGGCCTTCGCGGCGCGGCTGGCGGGGCTGGTGGCGGCGGCACGCGAGCGCGGCGAGGTGGCCGGGGACGTGGACCTGGAGATGGCGGGCTTCAACTTCTTCTCGCTGTACCTCACGACGTTGATGGGCTGGCTGTCGGGGGCCCTGGGCCCCGGGGACAGCTGGCGCCCGATGCTCGAGCGTTCCTTCGCCCTTCAGTTGAAGGGGCTCGGGCCGGGGGCGGGGACTTCTGGAGGAAACAAGCGGAGGCGGTCATGAGCATCGAGGCAACCCTGACGCTGCGGCAGGCGCGCGAGCGCTATTTCGAGGAGAACGGCTTCGGGCAGGGCGGCAACTACGACGAGCGCTGGGTGCGGGTGGACGTGGGCCCGGTGCCATTCTGGTTCCCCAACTCGGCCGAGCGGGTGCGGGCGCTGCGCTTCCATGACCTGCACCACGTGCTGACGGGCTACCGCACGGACTTCCCCGGCGAGTGCGAGATTTCGGCGTGGGAAGTGGCGAGCGGGTGCACGGACCACTGGGTGGCGTGGCTGCTGAACCTCTCGGGGATGGGCGCGGGGCTGTTCTTCATGCCCCGGCGGATCGCGAGGGCCTTCCAGCGGGGCCTGCACACGCGCAACCTCTACCGCTCCGAGTACGGGGAAACCCTGCTGGGCCGGACGGTGGAGGAGATGCGGAGCGCGCTCGGGATGGACGTGCCGGTGCCCGCGCCGACGTGGAAGGACCGGATGACGTTCGCGGGCTGGTCCGCGGCGGCGCTGCTCATGTCGGCGGTGGGCACGGCGGCCTTCCTGGCCCCGGTCGCACTGGCGGCGTGGGCGCTGGTGAACTGGCTGCGCTGAACGGTACGAGCCCGCGCCACCCCTTCCCCCTTGAGACCTACCCGCGCGCCCTGAATATCCTTGGAGTTCAAACCACGCGAACCGAGGGGCCCGGATGGAACGAACAGCGAGCGACGCGGAGAAGCGCCGGCGCCGGTGGCTGCCGTGGTGGCTGCTGGCGGGCTCGCTGGGGGTGACGGTGCTGGGCGGATGGGGGGCGTCGCGCTCCATCTCGTCGCTGATGCAGCGGGTAGAGCAGCTGGAGCGCGAAGCCAGTGAGTCCGAGGCCCGAGTGGCGGAGCTGCAGGTGTTGAGGGACAGCATGGCGCGGCGGATGCGCCTGCTGGAGCAACAGCAGCAGGGATTGACCACGCAGACCGCGGCGCTCAACAAGCGAGCCGGGGATCAGAACGTGTTGCTCGCGCGGCGCGAGGCGGCGCGCACGGAGCTGGAGCAGTTGCTGAAGGCGGAGCTGGAGAAGGGCGAGGTCTTCCTGACGGAGACGGAGGGACGGCTGCGGGTGGAGCTGGCGGACCGGGTGCTCTTCGAGCCACGCAAGGCGGCGCTGACCCCGGCGGGAGCGGAGCTGTTGGCGCGGGTGGGAGCGAAGCTGGCGGTGGAGGGCCACCTGGTGCAGGTGGCGGTGCACACGGACGCGGTGCCAGAGACGGCACCGGAAGCGACGAGCTGGGAGCTGTCCTCGGCGCGAGCGGTGACGGTGGTGCGGCTGCTGGGGGAGAAGACGAAGCTGGGCCCGGAGCGGCTGGTGGCGGCGGGCTACGGGCCGTATCACCCGGTGGTGGTGGATGACGGACCGCTGGCTCGGGAGCGCAACCGGCGGCTGGAGCTGCAGCTCATGCCCGCGCCGCCGAAACCCACACCGCCTCCTCCGCCGCCCGCGGACCAACGGCTGGCCAAGAAACGCACGGGACAGACGCGGTAACTGGAGCGAGGCACTCCCGGAGACGCTTCACGGCGGTGTGCGCCCGGTGCATTCTCGGCCCTGGCTCATTCCGCTGGGGAACACGTGGCTCGGCTCGGTTGGCTTCACCTCTCGGCGTTCCTCTGTATCTCCTGCACCGCAACGTTCCAACCAGCGCCCTACCTGGCCCAGCCATCCCGGAGCGGGCAACTCACCGGCGCGCGGTCTCGATTCGACCAGTCATGCGGCCCGGCCTGTGCCGCTCCGGTCAATGCAAGCACCGGGGAGCTCATCGCGCCAGCGGCGACCCGGGTTGGCCAGGTGCTTGGGAAGGTCGTTCAGGCCGCGGAGGCCGTCCAGGGCCTCAATACCCTCGAACGGGCCCTGACCGGCGCGGAGTTGGATCTCGTCGAAGCAACCCTCAAGGCGTGCGTGGCGCAGGCGCACGCGGACATCAACGAGACCTATCAGCAGCGGGGTGAGGCATTCAGGTTCGAGAACGGGAAGTTCCCCAATGACGCCGAGTGCCTGAAAAGAGTCGGCTTCGATGCGGCGGGCGAAAAAGAGACCCTTGCCCAGGAACTCGGGAGGCTCAAGCACGCTGCGGCCTTCGCCTGCTTCAAGGCTCGCCTGCCTCCGGACCTCCGCGAGAACTTCACCGTTGAGCCTCGCTACAAGCCCGACCCCGAGGTGAATGGAGTCGTGCTGACGGACAAGGGCGTCAATACCCTCCATCCCGATTTCGTGGTGCACGGAACGAGGAATGCCACCGACGTGCAATGCGTCTACGAACTCAAATTCCCCTGCCTCTCCGCCCAGAAGTTGGCACCGCACAAGACCTCCTGGGCAGAGGCACAACTGAAAGCCTACCAGCTGCTCTCGAACCGATGCCCCGCGGCCATCATTTCTCCCGCCGGGCTCTTCCAACTCGGCATCCCCTGATGACTTTCCCAGTTCCTCGCATCCGCCACCGTGGACCATGCCCCGTCCACGTCAAGCTCTGGAGTGGCAAGCCACCCCGCGTTCCCCCGCGCGAGCTGCTGGCACGAGGCGTTGTCCGCTTCGCCTTCTACCTGCCCTATGACCACCCGGACATCGCCTCCGGCGTAAGCCATGCAGTCAAGAGCTACCTGGATACGGTGGGGCAGGGCCCCAGAGCCATCAATCACGTCTACACAAATGACGACGAAGGCAACCCACTGAACAAGGAGACCTGGGACTATCTTCACCACCTCCTCCGGCCTGAGCGGCCGTTCCGCTTCATCGAAGAACTCAGTGATCCCACCCTCTACCGCCTGCAGAAGAGGGGCTTCGCCACTCAACTCATCTTCGATGGTGGCTTCGGCAGCACCAACGGCTACCAACTCTGGTACCGGGCCCGCCTTCCCACGCGTACGCCCCCTCCCAACCTGGTGAGCACCCTCACCGCGACCCTCCCCACCGAGTACCTGAAAGAGCACGGATCCACGAAGGTGCGAGAGCTCGCCCTGGAGATGGCCTCCCAGCTGCGTTTCGCCACCGGTCACGTGGGCCTCGCCCTGCAGCTCTACTGGCCCCTGCGCTCCAGGGACGATGCCTTCCGCGCCGAGCTCCTCCGCTACCCGGGCATCGACCTGCGCCCGGCCTGGCTCTTCGAGCACCGGATGGGCACACGTGTCGATGGCGTCCACTGGCTCAACTTCCTCGCGCGGCCCGTGCTGGACCAACTCGGTGGAGCCGCGGCCCTTCGCGCTCGCCTCCACTCCCCCGGAACCACCGTGCACACAATCGACGAGGAGCGCGTGGTCGTCGCCCTCGGCGAGCACCCTGAAGCAGGAGACCTCTCCACCGGGCAGACCCTCCCCGCGTACCGGGAACTCGCTCGGGTGCTGGAGCCCTGGCTCGAACCGCTGGACCTCTCGGACACCACCTCCCTGGACCAGCCGCCCACCTACTCGAGCCTGCTCCTCACCCAGGACGAGGCGAAGCGCTGGTGGAGGCGCTTCCTCGACTGACACCTCGCACCTACATGCCTCCACCCCTCCCCGGAATCCGCGCGGAAAAATGCCGTGAATAAACCGGGCGGGCGGCCGTCCGAGCCTCTGGTCACCCACTGGCGCCCATTTTCCCGCCCCGGAGAATCCCTGTGCCCTCCTTCCGGCAACTGCTGTGCACCTCCCTGGCCTCGAGCCTGCTCTTCACCGCTGGTACCGCCGAGGCGCGCTTCGGTAAGCGCTCCGACTCCTCCAGCAACGACAAGGTGCACGACGCCAGCCCGGTGGGTTCGAGCAACAGCAGCGGGGGCGGTTCCAGCTCCGGCGGTTCCAGCTCCGGCGGCTCCAGCTCCTCGAGCGACGTCGCGGACACCGTGGGCACCATCCTGGACATCATCCACATCGCCGCGGATGTCGCCGAGATCGCCGCGCACGCGTCGCACTACGAGGCGACGGCCACCTACGAGACGACCTACCAGCCCCCTCCGGCCCAGGTCCAGGTGCAGGCCCAGGTGCAGCTCGCACCCGGCGAGCAGCCCATGTACCCCTACGGGCAGGAGCCGGTGGTCCAGCAGCAGGTCCAGCAAACGCAGGAGCGCAACCGCAACCTGCTCATGTTCCGGGTGAACGCGGAGGGGCTCGCGCTGGCATCAGGAGGCTCGGCGATGGGGCTCAACGCGGGCATCGAGGGCCAGCACTGGGGCGTGGCCCTGGCGGGGACCGGCATGCGGATGCCCACGGACGACGGCACGCCGGGCCAGGACAAGATCGACCTCTTCAACCTGCACCTGACGCTCGCGGTGTACACCGACGACCAGACCCGGCTGCGGCTGGAAGGCGGCATCGCCTCGGCGAAGGCACCGAGCGCCACCTTCACGGGCCCGAGCTTCGCCGTGTCCTTCGAGCGGTGCCTCAACGGCGTGTTGGACCTGGAGACCCGCGCTCAGGTCGTCCCGGCGCCGCACTTCCAGCTGGATGCCCAGGCGGGCCTCGCGCTGCACCTCAGCGCCATCAACCTGCGCGCCGGCTGGCGGGTGATGACGCTCGACGACAAGGGCCAGGTCGACGGCGTGCGGAACCGCGACTACTTCAGCGGCCCCTACGCCGGCGTCGGCCTGTACTTCTAGCGGCTCCCCTCCTCTCCCCTGCGCTTCGGAGAGGGAGGGATGGCCACGGACCCGCCGGCCGGGTCCGGGCGCGCCGCTCCGGGCTCACGAGCCGGAGATCCCCTCGGAGGAGGCCTCCATGGGAGCCGAAGCGCCGGTGGACACCGTGGTGCCGGTGGACTCGGTCTTCTTGCCCCGGCGCTTGGGCGGAGGCGCGAGCTTCGGCGCCGAGCCGAACAGCCGCTCGTACGTCTCCGGGGTGTTGATGTTGACGACCACGCCCGGGTCCTTCACCGGGATGCGGCGCATCTGCAGGCCCCGCACCGCCACCTCCAGCTGCGCCTCCGTCGAGTCCCTGTCCCGCAGCCGCTCGGCGGCGCCGCGCGAGAGGATGATGGGGAAGCCCGAGGCCCCCTCGAACTCGGGGCGGATGGCCTCCACCGAGTCCCCCATCGCCTTGATGAGCGACTTGAGCGTGGAAGCACGCAACGCGGGCATGTCCACCGGCTGCAGGAGGATGATGTCCGCCCCCTCCTCGAAGGCCGCCTCCAGTCCGGCCTTCACCGAGCTGAGCTGGCCGTCCTGCCACCGCTCGTTCTCCACCAGGTGTACGGCGGGATGCTGGTCGCGGACGGCCTCGGCCTCCTTGCCGATGACGCCGATGACCGAGCAGCCGGCCTTGCCAAACGTCGATGCGAGCGACTGCAGGAAGCTCTTGCCCCCCTCGTGCTCGATGAGCGCCTTGGAGTAGCCCATCTTCCTGGCCTCCCCCGCAGCGAGGATGATCGCCACAGCCTTCATGCCACGCCTCCTCCGGCCCCCACCGGTTGGCGTGGGGGCGACCCCCTACACCCTGGCAAGCGCGAAGCGATCTGGCCGCGCCCCCGGGGGCAGCCCGTTGGGAAGTCGGCATTCAGCAGGCCGCTGATGTTGACCATGCACGCAAGTGCTACGCCTTTCCGCCCATGATCGAACTTCCCACCTTCATCACCCGGCGCTTCCCGTACCGCTCGCGCTTCGCCCCGACTGTCTTCGGGCGGATGCATTACGTGGACGAAGGGGAGGGGCGCCCGGTCCTGCTGCTGCACGGCAACCCCACCTGGTCCTTCCTCTATCGCGAGGTGATGGCGGGCCTGGCGGGAGGACCGTACCGGGTGGTGGCGCCGGACCTCATCGGCCTGGGGCTGAGCGACAAGCCCCGGGAGCTGTCCGCGCACACGCTGCGGCGCCATGGCGAGTCCCTGCTGGAGCTCGTCCAGGGACTGGAATTGAAGGACGTGGTGTTGGTGGTGCAGGACTGGGGAGGCCCCATCGGCGCGTGGATGGCGGCGCGGGCGGGCGGCCGGGTGACGGGGCTGGTGGTGATGAACACCGCGCTCCTCAAACCCGAGCGCTTCCGCACCACGGCCTTCCACCGCTTCTCCCACATGCCGGTGGTGAGCGACGTGGCCTTCCGGCTGTTCAATTTCCCCCTGCCCGTGCTGGGGCGCACGCAAGGAGACCCGTCCTCCATCTCTGGAGACGTGGCGAGGGCCTATGCATGGCCGTTGAGGAAGGTGGTGGACCGGGCGGCGCCCCTGGCATTGGCGCGCATGGTGCCCAACGGCCCGGAGCACCCCACGGTGGCCGAGCTCACCGAGGGAGACGCCTGGGCCCGCTCCTTCCAGGGACCCGTGGAATTGGTGTGGGGAGTGAAGGACCCCATTCTCGGCCGGGCACTGCGGCGTCACCGCGAGGTGTTTCCGCGCGCCCGTGTCACCGAGACTCCCGCGGGCCATTTCCTCCAGGAGGAGGTGCCCGAGGAGATTGTGGCCGCCATCCGTCGGGTGGCGGCCGCGCGTTAGTGCAACCAGGTGGAGCGCACGCCCTGCCCGCCCGGCAGGAGGACGACGCGCGGCCGATCGCCTGCACTTCCTTCCGAAGCGAGCGTGGCGCGGGCAGTCAGAATTTCAGTCATGCGGGCCAGCGGGAGCGTGGACCAGATGCGGTGCAGCTCCTCCTCGGAGACATGGCCGAGGATTTCGCCGTGTCGTTCATCCACCACTGGCAACAGGTGCACGCCGTAACGGTGCATCACTTCGAGCGCGCGCATCACCGTGTCGCGGGGATAGAGGATGATGTCAGGCATTGCAACAACTTGGGGCTCGACAGTGCGGCGCGTCACGACTACCTCCAGTGAAGAAGCCCCTTCGGGCTCTCTCCGGCTGTAGCAAGCGGCTTGCCGTTGGGGGGATGATGGGGCATGTCCGTGAAGCCCCCCCGTACGCCGTCCCTCCCGGCGCCCCCCCTGCGTCAGCCCGAGGCCGCTCCCTCCAACCCTCTGGAGAAGGTGGGCCAGGCGCTGCAGAACGCGGCGAAGAACGTCAGCACCCACGTCAATCGGGTGGTGGACACCTTCGAGGCGCGGCTGCCCACGGGCGTGAAGCCCGCCGCGGGAAAGACGGGCTGGGAGGGCATCACCCTCACCGGCAAGCCGCTCCAGATTCCGCTGGATGCCCTGAAGAAGGTGGACCTGGGCGACCTGCGCAAGGCGCTCGAGCGCATCTTCCCGCCGAAAATCCGGGACGAGGAGGGCAAGAAGCTCGTCGATCAGACGAAGGACTTCCGCGAGACGCTGGGCAAGGTGCGCCAACTGGCCCTGGAGCTGGAGATGACGCCGGCCCACCACCCGCGCCGGGCCGAGCTGCAGAAGGCGCTGGAGGCGGCCGAGGGCAAGCTGAAGGCGGACTCCGGCTACACGCGCACCACGGCGCCCAAGCCGGGAGCCCTGTGGGTGGACCCGCAGTTCTTCGAGAAGGAGCTGGCGGGCGGGAAGCTGCACGCGAGCCACTTCCCCACGGGCACACCGGTGACGAAGCCGCCAGCGCCCATGGACTTCCTCTTCGGCAACGGGCCGCGCGAGCTGAAGCTGGGCGAGGGCGCCTCGGCACGCACGGTGCGTACGCCCGAGGAATACAAGGCGGCGGTGGCAGCGCGGCGGGCGGAGCTGGGAATGCCCGTGAAGGACGGAGAGCCGCAGGGTGTGCACCTGAGCCTCCAGGGAGGTGGCGGCAAGGGCAAGCGCTACGGCGCGATGCTGGCGGAGATGTATGAGCTGGGGGTGGTGCCCACGAGCCTGAGCGGCACCTCGGCGGGCTCCATCGCGGCGGCGTTCGCGGCGACGGGTGCGGGCCCCGAGCAGATTCAAGCCCTGGCGAAGGATCCCCGGTTGAGCAACCTCTACGACTGGGACCTGGACATGAAGGATGGAGGCCTCCTCAACGGGGAGCAGGCCTTCGAGCTCTTCGACCAGGAGCTGCGCAAGCTGACGGGCATCACGGACCGGCCGGTGACGTTCGCGGACCTGAAGGTGCCGCTGCAGTTGATAGCGGCGAAGGCCTACGACAGCGGGGCGGGGGCCAACGGGATGACGTCGGCCAAGGACCGCATCTTCGTCTTCAGCCAGGAGACGACGCCGGACACTCCGGTGGCGCTGGCGGTGCGCGCCTCGATGGCGATTCCGGGCGTCTTCGAGCCGGTGCAGGTGGTGGACCCGGCGACGGGCCGGCGCATGCACCTGGTGGACGGCGGGGCGCTGGACAACCTGCCCATGGGCTACAACAAGAACGGCCTGCCGGCGATTGGCGCGTCGCTCTACACGCGGGCCACGGGCCATCCGGCGGACCACCAGGACACGACGAAGCCACTGCCCGCGGGCAACCTGGACGCGACGAACGTGCTGTGGAACGCACTCAACGGCTACACGCTGCTGAAGGACTCGGGGGCGGACTACAACGACTACATGGACCGGACGAAGCCCCAGGCCAACCAGTTCATGCTGACGCTGCCGACGTGGGACCTCACGGACCCGAGCAAGGGCGACAGCACGCTGAAGTTCGGGTACGACGACAAGGTGGACCCGGCACTGGACGGCCAGTCGCGCCAGGTGACGCGCGACTTCCTGCGCGACTTCCTCGACGACCTGCGTGTGCCGGGCTCGCGAGGGACGAACTTCAAGGCCGAGGTGCCTCGCGACCTGCGCTTCGACGTGCCGGTGGACGTGAAGGGCAAGCGCTACCAGGTGAGCTACGCGGGAGGCGACACGCTGGTGGCGAAGCCCGCGGGTGGCGGCAAGCCCATCGAGCTCGCGGTGGGCCGGCAGCGCATCGAGGCCATGTACCTGGACAACATGGCCTTCGGAGATCTGCGGAACCAGCTCGCCTACACCCTCACGAACCCCAGGAGCGTGAAGCCGAGCTGGCTGCCCTTCTGACCGAATATCCCCTCTCCCCTCGGGAGAGGGTCGGGGTGAGGGTGCCCGTCCCCGTTCTCCAACCCATGGACCCCAATGTGGACCAGGGGTTCAACCCAGGATTCGAGGCACCCTCACCCCGTCCCTCTCCCGGAGGGCGAGGGGAAATGGCCGCGCTTGCGCCCAGGGGACTCCCTCACGGACATACGTGAAGGGGCTTATCGGCGAGCGCTCTTGCTCCGGGCCTGGTGCAGGCGGAAGTCCTCGTGCCAGGCGCCGTTGAGGCGGGCGAGCACCTCGCGGGAGTCGCTGGAGCGCTGCTTCTCCAGGGTGAGCTGCATCTGGCTGTCACCCACCAGGTAGCCGTTGGCGTACATCGTGTTCGTCCCGGGCGTGGCGATGGCCAGCTCCTCGGGAGTGCCGAGGGAGAAGTTGAACACGTCACCGGAGAAGGGCACGCGCTCGACGCCCACGAGCTTCGCCGCGCCAGCGCGGGTCAGCAGGGAGTCACCGGCCTTCAGCTCACCGGCCTGCACCACACCGCGGGTGGCCGTCACCATGGGGTGCGTCTGGGTGACCATCACCTCGCCACCCAGGGCATCCCGCAGCTTCACGAGGGGCTTGCGCTCGCCGCCGCGCGACACGGTCGTCACCGTGAGGGCCTGGCCCTGGCCATTGGCCAGCAGCTGGTCACCCACCTTCACCTGCTCCACCGGCACCTGCGAGCCATCGGCCTTCGTCACGCGCGTGCCCTCGGCGAGGCAGGCGTTGCGCCAGTCGAGGTTGAGGATGTCCTGGTAACGCGAGCGGGTGTAGGGCCGGCTGTTGCCCGCGTAGTCCACGCAGGTGGCCTTCAGCGTGGCGCGCATCATCAGACGCACGTTCTGGTACATGTCCAGGCAGTCCTTGCCGAAGTCCACCAACCCGTCGAAGGGGGCGTTGAGCTTCGTGGGGTCATACTCGTCGAAGGACGGCGTCTTGAAGGGCAGGCTCCCCTTGAAAACGCTGGTGCCGGGCATGGTGCCCGCGGAGCAGCGGCCGCCACGCTCCATCAGGACGACGGTCGCATCACTCGTCAGCGCATCCAGGGTGCATTCCGATGGCAGGGTCACCTGGTACCAGCCACGCATGGGCAGGTAGAGGTGGCTCGGGTCGTAGGCGCCGCTGGCGGGCTCCCAGTAGGCCCCGGCGGCGGGGAACCACGTGGTGTGGCTCGCCTCGGGGTCCGCCGCGCCCACGCCCGTGAAGGGCTTGGCGAAGGGCTTGAAGAGGCCGGTGACGGGATCCTTGCTGCCCGAGGCGTAATCACAATCCAGGAAGCCGGCGACGGCGCCACGCTCCAGGCAGGTGCGGATGGGATTGTCGCTGTGCATCTTCCCGATCAGCTCCTTGGGGTAGTGCACGGTGATGAGGTTGATGTCGTGCGCGCCCAGGGCCACCAGGGAGGACTCGGCCACCGTATAGGACAGGTGCTCCTCGCCCGTCTCCTCGTCGAAGGCGATGGCCACCGAGTCGACGAAGAGTTCCTCCTCCGGGCCCACCTTCAGCGAGAGCGGGAGTGGCGGCGTCTCGAGGACGGAGCTGGCGTACTCCTCGAGGGACTCGGTACCGAGCACGCGGAACTGCGTGCGCTCGGGGTTGGCGGCGAAGGCGGTGACGTCCGCGTAGGCGTAGTCGGAGCCCTCGAAGCAGGTGACGAGGCCGGTGGCCTGGAACTTCGCCACCGTGTTGTCGGCGCTGGCCACGTCGGCGAGCGGCAGCAGATGGCCACACCGCGAGTTCTCCGTGGGCCCGCTCGGGGTGAGCCGGTCCTGACGGGCCTTCGGGCCGGGCGTACCGGTCTTCTTCGCCTTGCGCAGCGTCTCCAGCTTGCGGAAGAGCTGGGGCGAGTTCTCCGGCGTGCTGCCCGAGGCCAGCAGGCGGTTCTTCACGAAGCGGAACTGCGTGTCATCCGCCAGGTCGAGCTCCATCTGCGAGTTGCGGCCGCCGCGCGAGAGCCCCTGCGCCTCCAACTGCTTCTCCCAGCCCGCGTAGAGCCGGGCCATGTAGAGCGAGTCGGCCGCCAGGGCCTGCTTGTCCACCTCGCGCGCGGGCGTCTTCTGCTGGGCGCAGCCAGCACCGAGCATCGCCAGTCCCAACATGACCGGGGCGAGGCGCGGAATCATCCGGGACGACGCATTCAGAGACAGTTTCATGGGGTTTGACCTCAGGGGCTGAAGCGGCAATCGGCTCCTCACGGACCATCGCGAGGCGGGCGGAAACTGGGGATGCCTCGCCCAATGGGAAGACGGCCCGGGGAAAGGATTTTCCTTCCCTGTCCAAACACAGACACACTTCGGGGAAAACCCGCGAACAAAGAACAATGCCCTGCGCCCACCGGGAAGGACACACGGCCAGCCGAGCGGATGTCCTCGCCCGGCTCCCCCGCGTGAGAGGGAAGAAGTTGAAAGCCTTTCATGGCTCCCGTGTAGAAAGCTGTAGAAAGGATGGGCAAATCCTTTCCCATACGCGTGTCTGTAGAAAGGATGGGGAAAAGCTTTTCCTTACCTTTTGGCCTGTAGAAAGGTGGGGGCAGGTGAGATTCCACCCAGGACCCCGAGGCTCCCCACCGGAGCATGGCGGAAAAGCAGAAGGGCCGCCCCGGTGTGTCCGGGACGGCCCCTCGGGACCTCGAGCACCTGGCCGTGGGCTACCGGCGCGCGCGCGCCAGCTTCCGGGCCTGAGACAGCCGGAAGTCCTCGTGCCAGGCACCGTTCAGCCGCACCAGCAGCGCCCGCGCGTCCACCCGCCGGGCCTTCTCCAGCGCCTCCTGCATCTGGCTGTCACCCACCAGGAAACCATCGGCGTACAGCGTGCGCGCCTCGGGCCCCAGCCCGGCCAGCTCCTCCGGAGTGCCCAGCGCGAAGTTGTAGACGGCCCCGGCATAGGGGACGCGCTCCACCGCCACCAGCTTCCGGGCACCGGTGCGCGTCAACACCGCGTCACCCACCTTCAGCTCGCGGGCCTGCACCACGCCGCGCGCCGCCGTCACCATGGGGTGTGTCTCCGTCACCCTCACCTCGCGCCCCTGCTCGTCGCGCAGCTTCACCACCGGGTTGCTCTCCCCACCGCGCGTCACCGACGTCACCGTCAGCGCCCGCTCCGTGCCCTGGGTCAGCAGCTTCTCGCCCACCTTCACCTGCTCCACCGGCACGCTCCGGCCGTCCGCCCGCATCACCCGCGTCCCCTCCGCCAGGCACCCGCGCTTGTAGTCCACCGGCCTCACCTCCTTCTTCGACGGGCAGCGGAAGGGCTCCGGCTCGCCGCCATACGGGTCCGGGCAGAAGCCCTCGGTGTAGACCCACATCTCCAGCCGCACGTTCTGCGCGTGCATCAGGCAGTTGCCCGTGCCGAAATCCAGGATGCCGTCGAAGGGGTACTCGCCGGACGCAGTGGGCGTCACCTTCCAGGGCAACTCGCCCTTGCCCACCACCGTGCCGGCCGCCGCGCCCGCGTCACACCAGCCCCCTTCGTCCACCAGGATGGCCGCCACCTTGCTGGTCACCTTCGTCACCTCGCACTCCTCCAGGACGTGGGGCATGAAATGGCCGCGCACGGGCAGTTGGAAGCGTGACGCATCCATCGGCTTCACCGGAGCCTCGAAGTACGCGCCCGGGTCGGGAATCCACGTCGGCGTGCCCGTCGCGCCACCCGAGGCCCTCGTGGCATCCACGTCCACCCCGGCGATGCCCGTGGCTCCCGAGGCCGGAAAGGGCGTCCACGACCCATCCGCCTCCCGGCGCACCAGCCCGTAATCACAATCCAGGTAGCCGCCGATCGCCCCGCGCTCCATGCACACGCGGATGTGCTTCTCGATCGTGTCCCTGAGCAGATCCTTCGGGTGCTCCAGGACGATGTCGCCCTCGCCCAGCCCCGGCACCGGGTGCAACGTGGCCGAGACCGACGTATAGGTGAGCTGCTCCTCGCCCGTCATCTCGTTGAAGGCCATGGCCAGCGAGTCCACCAGCAACAGCTTGTCGTCCTGCCGGGGCACGGAGAGCGCGAGCGGCGGCGTCTCCAACACCTTGCCCGCGTACTCCTCGTGGGACTCACTGGCGAGGTACTGGAAGGACATCTGGTCCTCGTCCGTGACGAAGGCCGTGAGGTCCACGTAGCCGTAGTCCGAGCCGCCGAAGCACGAGGTGAGCGCCGTGCCATGGAAGCGGGCGTTGGCGTCGTCTCCGCCGCCGAGGCCGAGCGGAATCATGTGTCCGCACGCCATGCCGTCCGCCGTGGCCGTCATGCCCGCGGCGAGGACCCCATCCCCCGGAGCATGCATGGGCCGCTCGGGCAGGGGCAGCCGGCGGTGGAGCTCGTCCAGGCGCACGAAGAGCTGGGGCGCGTTGAGCGCGGAGAGCCCCGAGGCCTTCAGCCGGTTCAAGACGAAGCGGTAGTGCACCTCGTCGCTCAGGTCCAGGGGCATCTTCTCGTTGTCACCGGTCTTCAAGGCCTGCGAGCGCAGGGCCGCCTGCCATTGCGCGTAGCGCCGCGCCATCTCACGCGAGTCCTCCGCGAGCTGCTGCGTGTCCACCTGTCCGGAGGCGGGGGTTTGCCGCTGCTGGCCGCACGCGGACGAGAGCGCGGCCACCATCATCAGGGTCAGCAAGGAACTTCTCATGATTCCATCCGAAGCAAGGGGGATGAGGGTGCACCTCCCCTATCCAGGGAGGAGGAGCCCTGGTGACGTGGTCACGGGTGGGGTTCAAGGTGATGGGTCGGAGTGCACACGTCCCGGCTCACCGCCAACGTGTATCCGCCTCGAGCGGCGTGCAGAGGGAACGCGGTTGCCTGTTGAATCCCGGAACACCCGAGCCAGACGTGCGTCGCACGCCCGACGTTCAAGGGTGACTCCAGATGGACGCGGCCCTCCGGAAGCGCCGGAGGACCGCAATCCCTCTCGGGAATTCAGAGCCCGGGAGGGAAAACTTTTTCCTACTTCTTCTTCACCGACTCGAGCAGCTTGCGGAAGTTCTTCTCCGCGCCGGCGACGGTACGCTCGGGGCCGGTGAGCTTGAAGAAGAGCGGACCCTCGGCCCCCTCGACGATGGCGCCCAGCAGACGGTAGCCGGGCTTGGGCGTGGAGGGGCCCATCATGGGGCCGCCGCCGGTATAGGTGCCCTTGACGTCCAGCGTGGTGACGGCGAGCCCGTTGAGCGTCTCCTTCTTGGAGCGCGCGTCCTTCTCGCTGATGGGGGTGCCATCCGCCTTCTGGAACTGGCCCAGCCAGCGCTTCACGTTGGCGTCCACCGCGCCGCCCTGGCCGGCGCCGAAGTAGAAGATGGCCAGCTCGGCGGCCTCGGCATCACCCTTGGCCGGAGCGATGCGATAGGTGGCCACGCGCATGGGCCGGGTGCCCTGCGTCTCCCAGCCCGAGGGGGACGTCCAGGTGAGGCCGCCCGCCTCGGGAGCGGCCTGGGGAGCCTGCGCCTGTGGGGCCGGGGGAGGAGTCTGCTGCGCCTGGGCCTGGGCCACGCCCACGGCCGCCATGAGTGTCATCGCACCGAGCAGTCTTTTCATGGGCCCAACCTATATCCGGGAACCGCCCCACCGGCATCGTCCGTCTTCCACCCGACGCGAAGCCGCGACCCCCGGCCCCCTCTGTCCGGCAGCGCACGCGCCATGGCCCGGAAGGCGGGGATGCCACACTCCAGGTACGAGTCAACCTTACCCCCCCAAAGGCAAACGCAGTCGGTCGTCGCGAAGAAGGACTCGCGTATGAAGAAGACACTCACGGTCGTGACGCTGCTCGCCGCGGGCGCCAGCCAGGCAGCCGGCATCGCCATCGACACCCAGGGCTCCCGCGCCACCGGCATGGGCTCGACGGGTGTGGCGAGCTCGAAGGATGCCGCGTCCATCTACTACAACCCGGCGGGCATCCTGGGGGTGAAGACGCTGGACATCCAGCTCGGCGACTCGCTCATCCTCGGGCACCTGGGCTTCACCGCCAATGCAACGGGCGTCGAGCAGACGCAGAATCCGGTGGCTCCCCCGCCGCACGGCTACATCGTCTACAAGCCCATCGAGCAGTTCGCGGTGGGCGTGGGTGTGTTCACGCCCTATGGCGCCAGAAGCGAATGGCCGGAGGACTTCGTGGGACGGCAGATCGCCCGCGGCTCGACGGTGACCACCTTCGACATCAACCCGACGCTGGCGTATGCGCCGCTGAGCTGGCTGCGGCTCGGGGTGGGCTTCCAGTCCGTCTACGGAATGCTCGATGCCAACCGGCAGATCGTCGTGCCCCCGCCCTCCCCCGCCGCCGGAGCCACGGGGGAGCTGGCGTTGTCCACCAGCGCCTGGGGCATTGGCTACAACGCGGGCATCCAGGCGGATCTGCTGCAGGGGACGGTGACGCTCGGCGTTCAATACCGCAGCCGGGTGGTGATGGACCTCGCGGGCGACGCGGACTTCTCGGGCTTCCCGGACCCGGTGGCCCCGGCGTTCCCGGATCAGCCCGTCCAGCTGGATATCGAGATGCCGGCCACGTTGGGGCTCGGCGCGTCCGTCAGGCCGCTGGAGAAGCTGACGCTGGCCGTCGACGTCAACTGGGTGCAGTGGTCCAGCATCCAACAGATCCTCTTCGAGTTCCAGACGACGCCCGAGTTCAACCTGCCCTCCGTCAAGAACTGGGAGGACCGGTGGAACTTCCACGTGGGCGGTGAGTACATGGTGACGAACGCGCTGGCGGTGCGCGCGGGCTTCGTCTACGACCCGACACCCTCTCCCGCGGAGACGCTCGCGCCGGACCTGCCGGACGCCGACCGCATCCGCGTCTCGCTGGGCGCGGGTTATGCCTTCGGGGGCTTCCGGGTGGACGCGGCCTACCAGTTCGTCTCCCTGCTGGAGACCGAGAGCACCTTCCCGCCGCTGCCAGGCACCTACCAGGGCTCCGCCCACGTGATTGGACTGACGCTCGGTTACTCGCCCTGACGCGCTCGCCCTGCTAGGGAGCACACCTGGGTGAAGAGGGGGCCCGGCACTACCGTGTGCCGGGCTCCGTCATTTCAAAGAGGTGTGTGAGGACATGAGCTCCCAGAAGCCCGGACGCAACGACCCCTGTCCCTGCGGAAGTGGCAAGAAGTACAAGGCCTGCCATGCCGCCGAGGATCGGGCGAAGGAGGCGGCCGCCGCGCCCAAGCCCGCCGCGCACCCGCTCGCCAATGACTTGCAGGCGGCGATGGACATGCTCGGGGGCGGGGACATGTCGCGCGTGTCCGAGGGGTTGGACCACCTGGGCGAGCTGTTGACGCAGTGGGGCCCGGCCCCGGGCCTGCGCTTCGATGCGGCGGCCTTCGACAAGCACGTGTCGCGGGAGCTGGAGCGGCTGGAGGACGCCGTGGCGAGGGACCCGGCGCAGGCGCGCAACTCGCTGCGGCTGGGCACGGTGCGCGAGCTGGGGACGCGGGCGTTCCTGGAGAAGCTGCGGACCACGTTGTTGGTGCGGGCCACGACGGCGGGCCTGAGCTCGGAGGACCGGCAGACGCTGTGCCTGGGAGCGCTGCTGGCCACCACGCCGAAGACGGGCAGCTTCCGGCCCGAGGACCGGCCCGTGCTGGACGTGGTGTTCGGCGTGCAGTTCCGCGAGTGGGGCGCCCGGCATGGCCAGGAGCTGGCGGCGAAGCTGGAGACGCTCGCCGAGCACGCGGACCTCTCGGACGAGGCGCGCGAGGTGCTGCGCAAGGCGGGCGAGGGCGAGATGGAGCCGCTGGTGAAGTACGTGGAATCGGATCCACAGCTGGCGGCGCGCATCACCCAGGAGGCCAAGGAGCGCTCGGGGCGGGTGGAGGCGGCGATGCGCCAGAGCATGACACCCTCCGTCTTCACACCCGAGGAGCAGGTGTGGCTCACCAGCGTGTTGTGGGAGCCGCTGAACGCGTTGAAGGCGCCGGGGATGGACGCGAAGGCCCGGAGCGCGGCGGTGGCCTCGTTCCTGGGGGCGGTGAGGACGGCCCTGGACACGGACCGGGAGATGCTGCCGGGGATGCTGGAGCGGATGCGGGCGAAGGCGAAGGACACGGCGTTGGACGAGACGACGCGGGCCTTCTTCGCGGACGCGGCGGTGGCCTTCGAGGCGGAGCCGGTGCGGATGATGTTGGCGGCGATCCTCACGTCGTACAGCGAGCCGGCGGCGCGCTCGGCGGAGGAGCAGGTGGTGAGGGCGGACCTGGAGGCGAAGACGAAGTGGACGGCGGAGGACCTGGAGCCCTACCGGAAGCTGCTGGGAGACATGAACCTGCCGGCGGCCGCCGAGCGGATCCACCGCGCCCAGGAGTGGCTGCGCGCCCACCCCATCGCGATGTAAGGGATTGCGAGCACCCTCTCCCCCTGGGAGAGGGCCGGGGTGAGGGTAGAGGTCTCCCGCACCACAGGTGAAGCCGGCACGGGCGGGAGGCTGGAGGACGAGCGGCGGAGGCACCGAGGAGAGCCGCTCTTCCAGGATGATCCAGGCTGAAACGAGGGTGGAAGGGTGGGCTCGAGGGGTGTGAGCAGGGTGACGCAACGCGAGCCCCGCGACCCGCCCGGGCTTGAGGCGTATGCTGTGGGGAACCATGACCGCGGCAAGCAAGACGACACCGGAAGCCGTAGCGCGGCACTACGACTACATCACGCCGTTCTACGAGATCATCGGCAGCAGGAGCCTGCACCTGGGCTATTGGCCCCCAGGTGAATCCGGCGGAACCTTCGCCGAGGCCCAGCAGCGCTTCACGGACCTGATGATCCAGCAGCTCGGAGCCCAGAAGGGGCACCGGGTGCTCGACATCGGCAGTGGGCTCGGGGAGCCGGCGACGCGCCTGGCGCAGAGCAGCGGATGCATGGTGGAGGGCATCACCATCAGCCCCCGGCAGGCCGCGCAGGCCGAGCGCTGGGCGAGCCTCCATGGGACGAGCGGGCAGACCTCGTTCACCTGCGGCAACGCCATGTCGCTGCCGTTCCAGGCGGGGTCGTTCGACGCGGCGTGGGCGCTCGAGTCGCTCTTCCACATGCCGGACAAGGCCGCGGCACTGCGCGAGGTGGCGCGCGTCCTCCATCCGGGCGGACGGCTGCTCATCGCGGACATCGTCGTCAAGGAGAAGGCGTCGCAGGAGGACCAGACGTTCCTCCAGAACGCGTTCGTCGCCCGGAGCTACATGAGCCCCGAGGACTACCCGTATCTCATCCGCGACACGGGCTACGAGGTCGAGCACGTGCTGGACATCACCCAGAACGTCATGGCGACCTTCGATGCGGTGTCCGCCGCCATCCGGGAGAAGGAGGAGGAGGTGCGCCGGGCGTACAGCGACGAATTCCTCGCGGCCATCCAGGAGCAATGGACGCGCATCGCGGAGACCGCGATGCGCAGCATGGGCTACATCGTCATCACGGCGAAGCGGGTGTGAGCGGAGTGGCCGCGCGCTCACCCGCGCTGGAACTCCAGGAAGTACTGGTCCGGCAGGAACTCGTGCGTCTGGGTCTGCCGGTAGCCCGCCGCCTCCAGTTCCCCGCGAACCTGCTCGGGTGAGAGCTTGTGCTGCCGGGGTGGCCCCTTCGGCGATTCCACGCGGAAGTCGATGATGACCACCCGCCCCCCGGGCCTCAGCTTCTCACCGAACCGCTTCATGTAGGCCACCCGGTCGCCGATGTGGTGGTACGTGTTCACGATGAGCGCCACGTCCACCGGCTCCGGCAGCTTTGCATCCCCCGGCTCGGCCAGCACCGCTTCCAGGTTGCCCAGGTTCTCGCGCTTCGCGCGCTCACTCATGAAGCGCGCCATGTCCGGCTCGATGTCCACGCCGTACACCCGCCCCTGGGGCACCGCCCGCGCCAGCCTCACCGCGAAGTAGCCCGTCCCCGCTCCGATGTCCGCCACCTTCGCGTCCGCCGGCAGGGACAGCGCCTTCACGACTTCGTCCGGCTTCTGCCAGGCGTCGCGCTCCGGCTCCTCGAAGCGCTTCACCCACTCCTCCGCGTTCTCGAAGCGGTGCGGCATCCCCCCGTGGTGCTCTCCGTGAGCGTGCTTCGTGTGGGCCGGTGCTTCGCTCGGTTCTGGGGATGCTCGGTGCGCGCAGGCCGCGGCGGACAACAGCCATGCGGCGAAGAGGGTGCTCACGGCTCGGGATCGGGGAAAGACACTCGGGGTCATCTTCATCTGGCTGCCTCCGTTTCAGGGGCACCGAGCGTATGCCCCACGGAGCCTGTGTCCACGGCCGTGACAGCGGGATGCTCGATAGCGGTGCAACCCGGGATGCTCGATACCCTCACCCCGTCCCTCTCCCGGGGGGAGAGGGGTTGTTTGGGTGCTCAGAGCTCCGGGAAGATGAGCAGTCCCCTCGAGGTGTCGATGACGTACACGTACCCGTCTCCTGGCACACGCATGCCGATCGCTCCCTCGTAGAAGCTCTTCCCACGGTCCGGGTCCGTCTCGCGGAACGTGTTGTAGTGCGCCACCTCCTTCGGGCTCTCCGGCACCGAGACGTCCAGCACCCTCACCCCATGGTGGTAGTACGCGATGTAGAGCCGATTCCCCTTCAGCACCATGTTGTGGATGGAGGCGTTCTCCTCCAGCTTGTACTCGCCCAACCGCTTCGGTTGCGCCGGATCCGTCACGTCCAGCACCCGCAGGTGCGCTCCCCAGTTCTCCCCTCCCTCGAACGCGATGCGCCTGTCCCCGAACTTCCCCACCGCGTTCGCGTGACTCGTCGCGTACGGGTACTTGTACGCCCCCACCTTCCTCGGATTCGCCGGGTCGCTCACGTCCACCATCACGTACCCGCCCGACCAGTGGTTGATGTACAGCATCCCCTCGAAGGCCAGCGCGTCGTGCGGATAGCCCACCGTCGGATCCGTCCCCGCTCCCACCTCCGCGTAATCACCCAGCCGCATCGGCTCCAGGGGATTCTGGATGTCGTAGATGAACGTCCGCGGCGACGGGCTCGGTGACATCGCGTACAGCCGCTCCCCCTCCACGAACACCGTGTGCACGTCGAGCTGCCCCTGTCCCGACGACACGCTCTTCACCAGTTGTGGGCTCGCCGGGTTCGTGATGTCGAACACCACCACCCCCGAGTCCGCGCTCGCCACGTACAGCGCGTTCCCCTTCGCCCACACCCCGTTCCAATAGTTGTCGTTGGGCAGGCTGAAATACGTCTTGAACACCGGTGCCTCCGGGTTGCGCACATCGAAGACCGTGAGCCCTCCCCGCTCGACTCCCTCCGGCACCGACACCACGTACGCATGGCCCTGGGTCACGTAGATGTCCACCGGCATGCCCGCATCCACGAACGACTCGGAGACGAGTCCCAGCCCCGAGGCCTCCGCCTCGCCCACGCGCCGCTCCCAGCGCTCCGCCACGAAGGTGCCCGCCCCGGTGCGCTTCCCGTTGCGGCAATTGATGTAGCAGCCGTACAGCCGCTTGCCCTCGGCCCGGCACCCCACCACCGAGTTGCGCAAAGTGACCGAGGAGGACTGCGCGCGCGTGCTCGACAGGAAGAAGGTGTCCGCGTCCACCTGCCGCTGCGTCGGCGCCGCTCCCCGGAACGAGTCCTGGCTCCCGTCCGCCGACACGCGGAAGGAACCCGCGCCAATGCCCGGGGACTCCGCGTCGAGCCGGTACAGCATCGTGTAGATGCCATCCCCCGGAATGCCGGCCAGCGTGCCCGTGTCACACCGGGAGACATCGAAGCCCTCCGGGTCTCCACAGGCGAATTCCGTGGTGTTGCGCACCGCGCACGCCGCGTAGCGGCCCGTGTCCACCCAGTCTCCCTCCAGGTCGTTGATGACCGGCGGCTCCGGCGGCTCGCGGCCGCAGGCGGACAACGGCAGGACTCCAAGGGCCAGGACCGCACAGGCACGACGCGTCCATTTCATGTCGGCGTTTCCTTTCGTGGCTCGGTGCGCCCACGATACCGCGCCCCTGAAGGGCCCCGCTCCCACCCGCGCGCACGCCCGGTGAACGAGCGGGCCACCAGACACATATCGGTCCCCTCTCACCGGGCACCGGTATACCCTTCCACCCCAGCCATTTATCGTGCGGGTTCCGCCTCTGGAGGGCCTCCCTTGAATCTCCTCTCCTCGCTCCGCCGCGCGCTGCTGCTGGCACCGCTCGCGCTGTACACCCCTCCCGCCCTGGCGCACCTGGGCTTCCCGGACACCACCAGTGTCACCATCCGCCGCGGCCACCCCGAGGACATGTTCCTCGGCGCCACCTTCGGCGCTCTCATCTCTCGCGACACGGGAAAGACCTGGAGTTGGATCTGCCCCGAGGCCATGAACTACGGCGGCTGGCGCCCGGAAACCTTCCTCTGGCAGCCCGACGGTACCCTGCTCGCGGCCACCGGTGCCTCGCTCATCCGCTCGAACGACGGCGGCTGCACCTGGACGGTGCACAACTACTTCAAGTCCCAGGGGCTATGGCCCAGCGGGCTCGCATCCCCCGCGTCCAATCCCTCGCGCCTGTGGGTGACGACGAACCGCAGCGCCTCGCACAACGGCATCTATCGCAGCGACGATGGCGGCCAGACGTTCACCCCCGTCATGCAGAGCGACACCCTCGTCTTCACCGCCGTGAAGGTGGCGCCCTCGGACTCGCGGCGCATCTACGTCTCCGGCGGCACCGCCACCAACCTGCGCATCTTCCGCAGCGATGACGAGGGAGAGCACTGGGAAGAGCTCTCCCAACCCTTCCCGCAGTTCCCGGAGCCCCGGCCCCCCAACCCCCCCCCGTACGATCTGTTCGTCCTGAAGGTGTCCGACACCAACCCGGACCGGCTCTGGGCGCGCGTCTCCTGGCAGAACTGGACGTACGTGCTGGAGAGCAAGGACGGTGGCCGCACCTTCACCTCCGTGGTCCACCCGGAGGGAGAGGCGCAGGACGGGCTCGGCGAGTACCTCATCGGCATCGAGGTCTCCGCCGACGGCAACACCCTCTGGGCCGCCACGCATACGCGTCTCTTCCGCGTCCGCGCCGGAGAGACCTACGCCACCCAGCTGCCCCTGCCCGACGGCAATGCCTGTGCGCAGCGCGAAGGGGACGTCCTCTACGTTTGCGGCGCCTCGCGCCTGCACGACTGGGCCCTGGCCACCACCGCCGACGAGGGCCAGACATACACGGCCCTCTTCAACCTGCCCGACACCAAACCCCCGGCGTGCCCCGCGGGCACCCCGACACATGACATCTGCCGGCCCTACTGGCCCCAGTTCGCCCCCACCATCGAGGCCGACCCGTACCTGCCACCCGAGGAGACGCCGGATGCCGGGACTCCGCCGGATGGGGGTTCACCCGGCGCCGGCGACGCGGGCACGAACATACCGGATGCCGGCACCACCGATCCCAGACCGGAGGAGCCCCAGCCTCCGCCCAAGAAGGGATGCTCGTCCGCCAGCGGCCTCGTGCCCGCGGCCTGTCTGCTCGTGCTGTCGACCCTCCGCCGCTCGCGGCGGCGCAACCCGGAGAACTGAGCCATGAACGTCAAACACCTGAGCACCGTCTGCGTGGCCGCCCTGGCCCTGGCCACTTCCGCCTGCGAGCCCAACACCCCCACCCCCGTGGATTGCGGAGAGCCCCTCTACGCCGGCAGGTCCACCGATGAGGCCTGGCGCGCCCTGGTGGACGTGAAGCCGCGGCCCATCGACGCCTCCCGCGCCGTCAATCTCCTCTCCCCCTCCGTGGGCGAGGTGTACCCGGCCAGCGCCACCCCGCCCACCTGGGAGTGGACCTCGCCCCTGCGCGCCTCGTTGCAGCGCCCGGCCGAGGGCATGCTCGCGCTGAAGGCGGCGCCCCGTCCCTCGCGCTCCTTCGGCGCCTGGCTGGGAGAGCTCATCCTCCCCACCGCCCACGCGCACCTGCCTCCGTACACGGGAGACCTCTACTGGGTGGAGATCTCCGCCGGCGGTGAGTGCCCCGTGGTCCAGGTACTGACCTCGGAGCTGTCCTGGCAGCTGGACGACACCTCCTGGGCCGAGCTGGGCAAGCACACGGGCAAGGACCTCACCGTGCAGGTGATGAGCGCCTACCTCGTGCAGAACCGCGTCACCGAGGGCCCCTTCCGCCTCGCCGAGCCGCGCACCTTCCGCCGGAGCGCGCAGTGATGCGGCGCCTGCTCGCGCTGCTCGCCCCGCTCGCGCTCGGGGCCTGCACCGGTACGGAACCGGCGGAGCTCGACTTCGCCCATGACACCGCCTGGCCCACCGGGCCGGAGCTGCCCGCGCTCGGTGGCGGGCGCATCATCGTCACCAACAGCCTCGATGACACCGTGAGCCTGCTGGACCTGGACAGCATGCTCTCGCCGGGCTGGGGCGAGCTGGCCCGCATCCCCGTGGGGCTCAACCCCGTGGAGCTGGAGGGGCCGCACCACGCCGCCTTCTCCCCGCGCGGGGACTACTACTACGTGGGCCTCTCCTACTTCGTGCCCGGCGCCGGCTCGGGCCCGCACGGCAACCACGGCAGTGGCACCGCGGACGGCTACGCCCTCAAGCTGGATGCGAAGGACAACCGGCTGGTGGGCTCGGCGCGCGTGGACCGCAACCCCGGAGACCTCATCCTCAGCAAGGATGGCCGCACGCTCTACCAGACGCACTTCGACATCCTGAAAATCCAGGAGGCGGCGAACAGCGGCGTCACCGACGAGAGCAAGATGAACGCGCGCCTGGCCGTCATCGACGCGGACACGATGACGCGCAAGGCGATGGTGAACCTGTGCCCGGCGCCGCACGCGGTGCGTCTGTCCCCCGACGAGAAGCGGGCCTATGCCGCCTGCATCTCGGACGAGGTGGCCGTGGTGCAGCTCGACACGGCGACGCCCACCGTCTCCAAGGTGAAGATGCCCAACGCGGGCACCGCCCTGGCGCCGAGGCACGAGCCGTATGCGCTCACAATCTCGCCCACGGATGGCACGCTGTGGGTGAGCTCGCTCAAGAGCCGCATCGTGCACTACCTGGACCCCGAGTCGCTCACGGTGCGGCCCGAGCGTTCCATCTATGGCCTGCGCGGCGCGCCCATGTTCGGCGTCGTCACCCCGGACGGCAAGACGCTCTACCTGCCCTACCAGGCGGTGGACGCCGTGGCCGTCATCGACACGGCCACGTCCGCCATCCAGGGGGAGATCCACCTGTCGGACGCGGGCTGCCTCAACGTGCACCAGGTGGAGCTCACACCGGATGGCCGGCACGCCCTGGCGGTGTGTGAGGGCGACCACCGGGGCCCGGGCACACTGCACGTGTTGGATCTCCAGGCCGGCGAGGTGGGCACGGTGGTGAAGACAGTGCAGGTGGGCATCTATCCGGACTCGGTGGGCATCCTGCGGAGGAAGCCATGAGGTGGCTGGGATTGGGAGTGGTACTGCTCGCGGCCGGCTGTGGCCCCCGGCCCGCGGCGGAGTACGGCGAGGAGCTGTTCCGTGACGCGGCGCTGTCGGAGAGCCAGTACAACAGCTTCTCGTGCGCCACGTGCCACGCCACCACGGCCACGCCGCCCGCGGACAAGGTGTACGCGGGCCTCTCGCTGTACAACGTGGCGTCCCGTCCCCACTGGTTCGGCGGCTACGAGACACGTCTGCTGGACGCGGTGAACTTCTGCTACACGGCCTTCATGCGCGGTGTCACCCCGCTCGCGCCCGAGGACCCGGAGAGCCGCGCCCTCTACGAGTACCTCGTGAGCATCAGCCCGGACGCCCAGGCACCGGCGCAGCCCTTCACGCTCGTCAAGGACATCGTCGACGTGCCCCGGGGCAGCGCCAGCGAGGGCGAGCGCGTGTACAAGGCCGCGTGCCAGGACTGCCATGGCGAACCCCACACCGGGAAGGGCCGCATCTCGGAGCTCGCCTCCATCCTCCCCGAGGTCGCCAAGGACTACGACACGCTCTTCCCCGGGGTGCCCCACAGGATCGTCTTCATCGAGAAAGTGCGGCACGGCCGCTTCTTCGGCGTGGGTGGAAATATGCCGCCCTACAGCCAGGAATCATTGTCCGACCAGGAACTCGGGGCACTGCTCGAATTCTTGGACCTCTAGAACAAACCCCCGGGAACCGTCGTAGAGTAGACGTCACCTCCCGGGGGTCATACGCATGAGCATGGCGCAGTCGTCGCAGGGATCCGCAGTAACGCAACAGCAGTTGGAGCAGCGTCTGGCCGTGTTGGGGCCCAAGGACACCACGCGTGGATTCCTCTTCGGCTCGGCGCTGGAGTTGGTGCGGAGCGAGGGGAGCGCGGATGCGCTCAAGCGCTGTGTGGATGCGGCGGGAAGCGGCAACTTCACCGCCTTCTTCTCCTATCCCGTCAGCACCTTCCTCAAGCTGACGTACGCCGCCTCGCGCGAGCTGGCCGACAAGCACGGCGGCTTCGACGGGGCGATGCAGCACCTGGGCATGCGCGTCGCGCCGCGCTTCCTCGAGTCCACCACCGGCAAGATGCTGCTGTCGCTGGTGGGCAAGGAGCCCAAGCGGCTCGTCGAGAGCATGCCCTCGGCCTACAAGACGGCGTGGGACCACGGCTCCTGCTCGCTGACGTGGAGCGGCCCCAAGAGCGGGAAGATCGACTACGTCAATGCCGTCCCCGGGGCCTACTTCGCCGGCTCGTTGATGCAGATCCTCAACGCCGCCCAGCTCAAGGGCACGCGCGTCAACGTGCGGCAGAGCACCCTCACCGACTTCTCGGTGGAGTTCTCCTGGGAGTAGGCGCGAGGGCCCCGGCCTCGCGCCCGGGGCTTCTCAGGCCACGCGCACCTGCTGGGGGGCCTCACCCGTGCCCTCCTGGTAGCGGCCCGTCTGGATGGACCAGTCGACGTTGGCGCGCACCCAGCGGCGGATGCCCGTGACGTAGCGCGCCACGTGCGCGTCATGCTCGCCGAACGAGGGCAGGCTCTTCTCCTGCTCCAGGAAGCGCCGCATCGCCGTGTCGTGCATGTCCACCGCCACGTCGATGGCCTCCTGCAGCCCCAGCCCCCGCTCCTTCTGGATGGAGAACACCAGGTTGGGGTGGAACTCGTCCTGGAGATCCTGCGCCAGCGAGAACAGGTCGTTGGCCCACGCAATCACGTCCGTGGCCGTCTCCACCAGTTGCTGCAGGGCCGGGTGCGACAGCACCTCCTCGGGCAGCAGGAAGCCCTCGATGGCCTCCACCTGGGTGAAGCCCATGTACGTGCCCACCGACAGGCGGCGCAGCTGGATGTACGTGTCCACGTCCAGGCAGAGCCGGTTGCCGCGCACCTCCGCCTCCCAGATGGTGCCCTCGAAGTAGCACTGGCAGGCGTGGATGAAGCGCTTCATCCACTGCTCCGGCATCCGCTCGGCGATGCGCTCGCGGATGCTCGCCAGCAGCCACAGCAGCGGCGGCGCGTCGTGGTAGGGAATGGCGCCCTCGAGCACCGCCCGCGCCATCTCGCTCTGCTGGCGCACCCACTCTGCGGGCACCTCGCCCACGTCCACCTGGTCATCCCACGAGAAATTCCAGATGAGGAAGTCCAGCGCCGCGCGCAGGTTCTCCTGCGGCACGTCCGGGTGGCAGCGGCCCAGCAGGAAGGGGAAGTGGCTGCGCTGCAGCTTGCGGAACACCGAGTGTCTCGCGTGCACACCCAGGTACTTGGACCAGCGCTCCAGCGCCTCGCCCTCGATTTCATTCATGAGGGGGTGCAACTCCGGAGTGATCGGGCAGAACAGTTGCGGCAGGTGAAAGGCGCTCATGGTGGTCTCGCTCTCCCCCGGACTGCTGACGAGTCTGCTTCGACACGGAGTCGTGCAAGCCATGGGCCCACGTGAAGGGTTGCCCTTTCCCACCAGACCTCCCACCCCCTGATGCAAGTCTTCACGAGACGAGGGGGGGTAGAATTCCAGTAGGACTTTTTATTCTATCCGGCCCTATCCGGATTTACGGGGAGGTCCATCCGACCCTCCAGGTCATCATGCACCCGCCCCCACCACGCCCTGTGCACGGGCTTTCCGCAGGTCCATCCGGACCCGCCGCCCGCCCGCTCCCCCTGTCCCGTAAGACATTCCTCTGCCTGCGAATGCTCCCTACCTTTGGGTCAGCAGAAGTACGCCAGCAGGAGACATCTATGGGCAGAACCTACAGTTTCGAACCCTTCAAGTCGCAGCAGCCCGCGCAGACCTACCAGGGCTCGGGCGCGCGGCTCGGCAACGCGGAGCACGAGCTCGCGTCGAGCCAGGAGCACGCCACGCTGCCCAAGGCTCCCGCGACCTATGGACAGGCCCACGCCGAAACCGTGAAGCGTTATCGCTCACGCGCCCAGGCGAGGAAGCGCGCCCCCACGGTGAAGGCGAAGGGCACGGCCAGGCCCGCGGCGAAGAAGACCACGGCCCGGGCGAAGACCGCGGCGGCCAAGAAGGCACCCGCCCGCAAACAGACGGCGGCGCCCAAGGCCACCACGGCCCGGAAGCCCATGGTGGAGAAGAGCCCCACCCGGAAGAGCGCGGCCGAGCCCGTGTCGCTGCGCAACGTCGGGCGCAAGGTGCTGTCACGTGCCGCGGCGGCGGCGAAGAAGACCGTGGCGCGCGCCGTGAAGACGGCCACCCGGCGCGTGCCGGCGAAGAAGCGCTGACGGGGAAGCGCCGAGGCGCGCGGCTCGCTCCCCTCTTCACCGGCCCCGGACGCCAAGCCATCGGAACAAAGTCCTTTCAGGGGTGAGTGAATCCGCCTTCCGGGCGCGCTCTTCACGAACTTGTCCAACAGTTGGACAAGTCTGGCGAGACCGTGCCCGGAGGGCTCCCTCCTGCTTTCGAGCTGAGGGCAGACCCCTGAACGGACTTACTTCGGCTGGCTTAGACTCGGGACCGCCATGCGTTACTTCGGAGTGGAAGAAGCCAACCGCCTCATCCCAGTGCTCACCCGCACCTTCACCCTGGTGCGGCCGTTCGTGGAGCGCGTGCACGCACTCGTGCGAGAGCTGGAGGCGCTCCAGGAGGCTGGAGCCGGCCCGGAGCGCACCGCGCCGCTGCGCGGAGAGCGGGATGCGCTCATCGACCGCATCCAGGGCGAGCTGGAGCAGTTCCAGGACCTGGGCGTGGAGCTCAAGGCCGCGGACGGGCTGGTGGACTTCCGCGCGCTCAAGGGCGGACGGCCGGTGTACCTCTGCTGGCGCTTTGGCGAGACGGCGGTCACGCACTGGCACGAGCTGGAAGGGGGCTTCGCCGGGCGGCAGCCCATCGTCCATGCCGGCGAGTTCGCCGCGTCCTACCTGAGCTGAAACTCCTGACGGAGCGGCCCTCGCCCTCCTGCCTGCCCCCAACCCCGGTTCCTGTCCCGAGAGGTACTCCCTACCTTCCGGTCCAGCGCGGGAATTCAAACCACGGGCAAGGAGACAGGGATGCGCACCTATAGCTTCGATCATTTCAAGGCGGACAAGCCGGAGCCCAGCACGACGAATCCAGGTGGTGCCGAGCAGACGCCTCCCGTGGAGCAGGCCAGGCCCCACACGGACGAGGGACTGCACTACGGACGCCAGCACGCGCAGACGGCGGAGCTGTACCGCAAGCACCGCGAGGAGCGGGAGCGCGCCGAGCAGATGCGCGTCTCCGAGACCCCCACGGAGTCCAAGACCGCGCCGCGCGAGGCGATGGAGTCGCGGACCGCCGAGCCCCCACGCCAGGACACGAAGCAGCCCCGGGCCGAGCAGTCCCAGGCGCTCGAGACGGACGAGGCCGGACAGGCGGGCCTGAAGGACCTGGCCCAGCAGGCGGTGTCGAGCGTGCTGGAGGCGGCGAAGGAAGCGGCCAAGGGAAGACCGCTCAGCGGGGCACGGAAGCTGGCCGGTGGGGCGCTCTCCGGCGTGCGCCGGGTCGCCCAGGAGGTGTCCGCCCGGACGGGCCGCACCGTGAAGAAGGAGCAGGAAAAGGTACAGGACAAGGAACAGGAAGGCGGCACGAAGAAGAAGAAGAAGGGACCGAGCAAGAAGCGCTAGCCACGGGCCCCTCGACCCACGCGCCGTTCATCCCCACCTTGGGGAGAAGGTTCTGTCCGGAGGAATCGCATGTTCCGACCCCTGAGCGTGTTGGTGACCGGTGCCACCGGAAAGCAGGGCGGTGCGTTGGCCCGCCTGCTCCTCAAACGGGGGCATCGCGTGCTCGCGTTCGTCCGCTCCCCGGACTCGCCCGCGGCCGAGGAGCTGGCGCAACGGGGCGCGGAGCTCGTCACCGGGGACTTCGATGAACCCGAGAGCCTCGAGCGCGCCATGGTGGGCGCGGACGCCGTGTTCGCCATGGCCACGCCCTTCGGGGGCGGAGGGCTCGAGGGCGAGGTGCGCCACGGCCGCCACCTCATCGACGCCGCGAAGCTGGCCCGCGTGCGCCACTTCGTCTACTCGTCGGTGGCGGGCGCGGACCAGAACACCGGCATCCCCCACTTCGACACCAAGCACGTGGTGGAGGAGCACCTGCGCCGCAGCAGCCTGCCCTATACCATCGTGGCGCCCGTCTTCTTCATGGAGAACTTCCTCGGCGACACCTATGTGCAGCGGATGCGCGAGGGGGTGCTGCCGCTGCCACTGCCTCCCCACCAGGGGCTGCAGATGGTGAGCATGGCGGATCTCGCCGCCTTCTGCGCCCGGCTGATGGAGTGGCCCGAGGAGCTCCTCGGCAAGCGCATCGAGGTCGCCTCCGACGAGGTGACGGGTGAGCAGGCCGCGGCCCTCCTCTCCTACGTCAGCGGCCACAAGCTGCACTACGAGGAGACGCCGCTGGAGGCCGTGCGCTCGGCCAACGAGGATCTGGGACGCATGTTCGAGTGGCTGCGGAATGTGGGCTACCACGCCAACATCTCCATGCTGCGCCGGGACTTCCCCGAGGTGGGCTGGCATACCTTCGAGGACTGGGCACGCGTGCAGGACTGGGACGCGCTGCTGGGCACCGCCTGGCGCGGCACCAACGCCGCCGGGCCCTAGCTTCCACCCCAGGCGGCCACCGCGGCGTCCCGGCATGTCCCCGGGTCCACTCCTTAATGTTCAGGGAGGAGAACCCCCATGCGTACGCGCGCTCCCTGGCTCGCGCTCGCGGCGCTGTTGCTCGCCGCGGGCTGCGTTACCACCACCACCCTGCAACCCCTGCCGAGCACTCCCCTCGCCCAGGCCGGCGTTGCCGTCGCCGAAGCCGATGGCGTGCGCCTGCTGGCCGCTGGGGACGCGTGGAGGGGCAATCCCTCGGACCTCGGGCGCATCGTCACCCCCGTCAAGGTCCACCTCGACAACCAGAGCGGCCGGCCCCTGCGCATCGATCCTGGCTCCTTCACACTCCAGGGCGGCTCCCGGTTCTCCTACGCCGCCCTCTCCCCCTTCGAGATGAGCGAGGAAGGCAACGCGGCCGTGGGGGGCTCGGGCTACGAGGGGGGCAACGTGGCCATGTCCATCGGCGTGGGCGTGGGCGTGTCCCCCTACTGGGCCTGGGGGCCGGGCGCGGCCGGCTGGGGCTATCCCTGGGGCCCGGGCTGGTATGGCCCCGGGTTCGGCCCCGGCTGGTATGGCTCCTACTACGGGCCAGGCTGGTATGACCCCTTCTGGGGACCGTATGCCTCCTGGTACGCGTGGCCACCGCCCGAGCCGCTGCCCACGCGCGACATGCTGCGCAATGCCCTGCCCGAGGGCACGCTGGAGCCGGGCGGCACCCTCACCGGCTTCCTCTACTTCCAGAACGTGAGCGGGCGCGAGGGCACCGTCACCCTCCAGGCGCAGCTGGTGGACGCACGCACCGGAGAGCCGGTCACCACCCTCTCCATCCCCTTCGGCGTGAGCTCCTAGTGCAGGAGCGTGGGGCGCTCGGTGAGCGGCATCGGCGGGTGGGGCAGCAGCGAGTCCTCGCCGATGAGCCCCACCTTGCGGCGGATGGCCTCCCCCTTCAGCGGCAGGCCGAAGAGCGGACCGAAGAGACAGACATCGAAGGCACCCGTGAGCAGGGGAACGAGCCCCCCCAGCGCCATCAGCTTGCCCTTGACCGAGCCCGTGGACAGGCCGCCCACCACCAGGGACGCGCCCGCCAGCATGCGCGTCCACCGCCCCGTCCTCGAAGCCATGAAGCCCACCATCATCATCCACCTCCGGACCCGGGGAAGATGGGCACGAGAGGGCAGACGACACCAGCGCCCCCGGGCCGCTCGCCACCTTCGTGCACCGGCCAACCTTCTGCGCGAGCCTGGTTGCCCGCCGGGTGACGGGCCATCGCTCCGGCCCTAGCTTGAGTGTCCGGGGCCGCCGCCCGGCGGTCCCTCCAGCGTGAGGAGGAGTGGGCACATGGCGGAGCGTTCGGAGCTGCACGAGGGCATGGTGGTCTGGACCCACCGGGGCGAGAAGCTCGGGCATGTCGTCGAGGTGACGGACCAGGGCTTCATCGTCGAGAAGGGCCTGCTCGTCTGGCGCAAGGACTACGCCGTGTCACTCGATGACGTGCGGGAGATCGTCGCGGACGAGGTGTACCTGAGCCATGGCCCCGACAGCCTCCTGTCCGGGCCGCGGGAGATCGCCCGCCCGCCCCGCCGCACCACGCACTGAGGTCCGGAGCGAGGCTCCGAGCGAGCCGTCCAGACGTCACCATCACAAAACACGAATCCCGCTCCATCCTGACGCAAGACCGCGGCTTCTCCATCCACGCCCCGAGGGCCGGGCACGAGAGGAGAAGCCACCGCACGGGAGTCGGTGCCGTGAAGAATCCGGGTGACGTACACAATCTGGAGTCCTCCCTTCTCCAGAATGGAGACCCCCTCACCTTCCCGGTGGACCCCTTCCCGCGCCTACGCCCGATGCGGGAGGGAGCCCCTCAGGAAACGGTCCACCTGCGCGAGCAGGCCCGGGCCGCGGAGGAGCTGCTCGCGGAGCTGCTGCCCCGGTGCGAGGAGTGGCTCGCGACGCTGAGATGGAAGGCCGCGTGCGCCCAGCACCTGCGCTTCGCCGGACAGCTGCTTCCACTCATCAGCGGCGCCGCGTTCCTCACCCAGCTCACCGAGAACATCGGCGTCGTCCGCTACCTGATGGGCATATTGTCGCTGCTGGGCCCCATCGTGGGGCTCTCCTCCCAGCACGTGGAGAAGACGCTGCTGCAGGGGCACACCGCCAGTGAGCTGCTGCCCAAGCTGCTGGAGGCGCGTGCGAACGGGGAGCGGCTGCGGCGCGAGCTCCAGGTGTGGCAGAGCACGGGCACGGACGAGGAGCCACTCCACGAGCTGCTGCTGAAGACCCACCGTGTGGCCCATGACATCCACACGCAGGGGCCGATAATCGGCAAGCTGCCCTGGTACAAGCGCGGCTCCCGGCGGGAGAACTCCCTGTCCGTCCCCGCCCCCGCGTGAGGGGCGGGAAGGGGTGCTCAGGCGCCGAAGTCCACGCGCTGCACCGAGTCGTCATGGCGCGCGCCCTGGTAGACGTGCCAGGCCGCGACCAGGTCCTGGAAGGGCAACCCCACCGAGCCGAAGAGGGTGACCTGCCCGGCATCGGTGCGCCCTGATTTCCCGCCGGCCAGCACCTCGCCCAGCTCCGCGTAGATGATGTCCTCGCCGAGCCCCGCCCCCGCGGGGGCGCCCATGGCGACGTTCAACGCCCGGTGGTCACAGAAGAAGGTGGACTGGCGCAGCAGCCCGGCGGAGAGCTCGGCCTTGCCCGGCTCGTCCGCGCCCAGCGCGGTGACGTGCGAGCCGCCGCGCAACATGCCCGGGAAGAGGAAGGGCTCACGCGAGGGCGTGGAGGTGATGACGATGTCCGCGTCCTCCACCGCCTCCTCCACCGACATGGCCGGGCGCACCGGCAGGTTGAGCGCGTGGTACATGCGGGTGGAGAACTCCACGGCCCGGGCCGCGTCCACGTCGAAGACGCGCACGTGGTTGAGGCTGCGCACCAGCCGCAGGCTCTTGAGCTGCATGGAGGCCTGGGCCCCCGCGCCGATGAGGGCCACCCGGGAGGCGTCCTGCCGGGCGAGCACGTCCGCGGCCAGCGCGCCCACCACCCCGGTGCGCAACGCCGTGAGGTGGCCCGAGTCCAGCATCGCCAGCAGCGCCCCCGTCTCCAGGTCATGCAGCTGCACCACGCCTTGAATGGCGGGCGAGCGGCCGGGGAACTTCGCGTGCACCTTCACGGTGTAGGCGGGAATGCCGGGCAGGGTGCCGGGAAAGACGACCAGTGCGCTGCCCTTGTCGTGCAGGGGAGCGCGGGCCCGCTGGGGCTCCGTGGAGCGGTGCTCCGCGTCCGCGCGGAAGGCCTCGCGCATCTCCGAGAGGAGGGTGAGGGCCTCCATGTGGCGGACAACATCACTGCGGGCGAGGAGAAGGGTGCTCATCTTGCCTCCAACCTAACCCTTCCCCTCCCCCGGGTGGGGCTTCGTCGGTGGGAAGCGGCCTCTACCCTCCGAGGAGGGGCGGCCAGGACGGGAAGGGCTGGCACGCCGCGACGGTGGATGAGGGGAATGCCCTACGACTCCCAGGCTCCTCCTCCAGGAACGCTGGTACGAGGCCGTGCCCATCCACCATGAGCAGACTCAAGGCGGGCCGCGGGGGTTCGCCTTGGGGGAGCGTGCATGAGGGATCAGGAGCCACCTCAACCGCCCGGACCACCCGGGCCATCCGGGCTGGAAACCGAGGGCCAGTACCAGCTCGCGGACTTCCTGCGACGGCACCGGGAGACCCTCCTCGAGGACTGGGAGCGTGCCGTACGGATGCGCCACCCGGAGCCCCTCCCGGACGGAGCCCTGCTGCGCAACCACATTCCCGAGTTCCTCGACCGGCTGGCGGACGCCGCGGAGCAGGCCTCGGTGGAGCAGCCGCCACGGATTCCCGAATTCGTCCCCGGGGAGCACGGCCTGCAGCGGCTGGAGCTGGGCTTCGAGCCGGGTGAGGTCGCCCTGGAGTACGGGCTGCTGCGCCTCTGCATCCTCCGGCGCATGGAGCGCTCGGGCCACTGGCCGGGCATCGCCGAGCTGGAGCTGCTCGACGAAGCCATCGACCAGGGCATCATCACCGCCATCACCCAGTACGCGCACATGCGCGAGCGGATGCTCCAGGCGCTGGAGCGCGTGTCCCAGGCGGCGCTCGAGAGCGAGGACCTGGACACCTTCCTGCCGCGGCTGCTCAAGGTGTTGATGGAGACGGCGGTGGCGGTGGACGGAGCCTCCATCCTCCTGCGCGAGGGGGAGCAGCTGCGGCTGCGGGCGGCGGAGGGGCTCGGGGCGGAACAGGCGCTGGCGGAGGGCCTCAGCCTCCCGTTGGACCAGGGCCTCACGGGCAAGGTGATCGCCGAGGGGCAGCCGCGCACGGTGCGCTCGGCCGCCACCCATCCCCAGCTGGGCTACGAGCCCGTCCGCGAGCTGGGCTTGCGCGCGGTCTACAGCGTGCCGCTGCAGCAGGGCGAGACGCTCGTGGGCGTGGCGCACATGGCGTCACGGACGGTGTTCGACTTCAGCGAGTCCGACAAGCTGCTCTTCCGGGCCATGGTCACCCGCGCCACCGGCTTCATCGTGCAGGCGGAGCTGGCCGAGCGCGAGCGGCTCATCCGGGCCGAGGCCCAGCACTCGCTGGCGCAGCTGGACACGTTGTTGAAGGCCTCGCCGGTGGGCATCGCCTTCCTGGACCAGGAGCTGCGCTACCTGCGCATCAACGAGACCCTGGCCAGCATCCACGGCCACTCGGTGGAGTACCACCGGGGCAAGCTCATCCGCGAGGTGGTGCCCGGCTGGGTGGCCGACCTCTACGAGCCCCTCTTCCGCCGCATCCTGGAGACGGGGCAGCCGGTGTCCAACCACGAGTTCATCAGCCATGGCCCGGACTGCAAGGGCCCGGCGCGCTACTGGCTGGGCAACTACTACCCGGTGCGCTCCGAGAACGGCGACGTGCTGGGGCTGGGCTGCGTGGTGGTGGACATCACCCCGCAGAAGGCGGTGGAAGCCGAGCTGCGCCGCTCCGGGGAGTTGCGCGAGCAGCTCATCGGGGTGCTGGGGCATGATCTGCGCAACCCGCTCAATGCCATCAGCGCCTCGGCCTTCCTGCTGCAGAGGACGGAGGACCTGAGCGAGGGGGCGGTGCGCGCGGTGGAGCGCATCCGCAAGAGCGCGGGGCGGATGGCGCGGATGCTCAATGACATCCTCGACTTCGCGCGCAGCAGCGTGGGGGGAGGCCTGCCGGTGTTGCGCGAGCGGGTGAACCTGCACGACATCGCCCGGGGAACACTGGAGGAGTTGCAGGTGACGCACCCGGGCCGGCGGTTCGAGTTGGAAGCACGGGGAGACGGGTGGGGGTGGTGGGACGCGGACCGGCTGGCGCAGGTGGTGGGGAATCTGCTGAGCAATGCCTTGCATCACGGGCGGCCGGACACACCGGTCCGCGTGGAGGTGCGCGAGGAAGGGGACGAGGTGCTGCTCTCGGTGCACAACGAGGGAGAGCCCATTCCCGCCGAGCTGCAGGCGACCCTCTTCCAGCCCTTCCGGCGGGGCACCACGGGCAAGGCGGCCACCCGCAGCGTGGGACTGGGGCTCTACATCGTCCGGCAGGTGGCCCACGCACACGGCGGCGAGGTGGAGGTGCGCTCCCTGGCGGGCGAGGGCACCACCTTCACGGTGCACCTCCCCCGCGGAACGCCGTCGCCCCCCGTGTAGCGGGGCCCGGGGCTAGGCCGGACGGGGCAGGCGGCTCATGCGCCGGGCGATGCGGAAGCCCATCTCCAGGGCCTGGCGGTAGTTGAGCCGCGGATCGCACAGGGTGGCGTAGTTGCGCTCCAGATCCCTCTCGGTGATGCCGACGGCGCCCCCCATGCACTCGGTGACGTCCTCGCCCGTGAGCTCGAAGTGCACCCCGCCCAGGTGGGTGCCGAGCTGCTCGTGCACGTCGAAGCTCTGCTCCACCTCGCGCAGGACGTCATCGAAGTTGCGCGTCTTGATACCGGAGGAGGTGCTCACGGTGTTGCCGTGCATCGGGTCGCACACCCACAACACGAGCCGGCCCGCCCGCCGCATGGCCTCCACCACCGGGGGAAGCGCGGCCGCCACCTTCTGGGCCCCCATGCGGGTGATGAGGACGAGCTTGCCCGGCTCGTTCTCCGGGTTGAGCTGTTCGGCCAGACGGACGGCGTCGTCGGGAGACACGCTGGGGCCCAGCTTCACGCCCACCGGGTTGCGGATACCGCGGAAGAACTCCACGTGCGCCCCGTCCAGGGCGCGGGTGCGCTCGCCAATCCACGGCAGGTGCGTGGTCAGGTCGTACCAGCCCGGACGCCACGGAACCTGGCGCGTCTGTGCGGACTCGTAGTGGAGGTTGAGGCCCTCGTGGCTGGTGTAGAAGTCCACGCGCGTGAGGTCCGCCACGTTGCGCTCGCCCAGGGCCTCCATGAAGCGCAGGGCCTCGCTGAGCTTGCGGGTGGTCTGCTCGTACTCCTCGCGCAGCTCGCCCGGCACGGCGGCCTGCTGGAAGAAGCTCAGGTCCCAGTACTCGGGGTGGTGCACGTCCGCGAAACCACCGTCACTCAGCGAGCGCACGAAGTTGAGCGTCATCGCCGCGTGGTGGTAGCAGGCCAGCATCAGCCGGGGATCCGCCCGCCGCGCCTCGGGGGTGAACTCGGGCCGGTTGACCAGGTCCCCGAAGTAGCTGGGCAGCTCCACACCGCCGCGCGTCTCGGTGGGCTTGGAGCGCGGCTTGGCGTACTGGCCGGCGATGCGGCCCACGCGGATGACGGGCCGGTGCCCCCCGTGGATGAGCACCAGCGACATCTGCAGCATGATCTTCTGCCGGTTGGTGATGATGTCCGGACGGCAATCGGAGAGCGACTCGGCGCAGTCCCCGCCCTGCAACAGGAAGCGGCGGCCCTGCTGGGCCTCCGCGAGCAGCTCGCGCAGCCGCTCCACCTCCCAGGAGGTGACCAGCGGAGGAAGCCGGCCGAGCTCCGCGACGACGTCCTCCACCTCCTTGGGGGCCTCGTAACGGACGTCTTGGGTGATGGGCTTCGTCTTCCAGGAAGTGGGGGACCAGGTGCTCATGCGCGAGTGCAGGAGTATCACAGGGAGCCCCTGGTCCGCTGGGTGCGACACCGGCAGCAGGGGAGATGACGTCGCGCGTGCTGGACGGGAGGCGCCGCGGGCGGACGCGGGTGGGCCGCGGGCTCTCTCGGAGGTGCGCATGGCCCGGTGTGTGCTTGGGGCGCCCCTGGCATGTCCGGACCCCATGACCTCTTCGTCCGCTACACCTTCGGCCACCCCGAGCGCGCCGCCGCCGAGCTGCGCGCCGCCCTGCCCTCCCACGTCTCCGCCGAGGTGGACTGGGACTCGCTGCGGCTGGAGTCCGGGAGCGTGGTGGACCCGGAGCTGCGCAAGACGGAGACGGATCTGCTCTTCTCGGCCCGGCTGCGCACCGGTCAATCCTTGCTGCTCTATGTGTTGCTCGAGCACCAGTCGTCGGTGGACCGGTGGATGGCGTGGCGCATGCTGCGCTACGTGGTGCGCTGGGTGGAGTCGTGGCGGCAGGCGCATCCGGAGAGCACACGGTTGCCCGTCATCATCCCGCTCGTCATGTACCACGGAGCGGATGGGACCTGGACGGCGCCACGCCGGGTGGAAGAACTCTTCGACCTACCGGAAGAAGAAGGGGCGCGGGAACACTGGCGGGCCATGGTACCGCGCTTCGAGTACCTGCTGGATGACCTGAGTGCCGAGCGGGAAGAAGCGCTGAGGGCGTGTCCCGGTCCCCCGCTGGTGCGACTGACGTGGCTGGCCTTGCGCTACGGCCGCACCGCGGAATTGGCCCACCGTCTACCGGACTGGACGGTGCTCTTCGCCCAGCTGCGGGCCACTCCTGATGGTGCCGAGAACCTCCGGATGCTCGTCCGTTACCTGCTCTATATCGGGGACAGCGCGGCCCGACAGGCGACGAGGCAGGTGTTACATTCGGTGGTGGATGCGCAACGCGCGGAGGAGCTGATGCGGAGCTGGGGCGAGAGGCTCATCGACTGGGGGATGCGACGGGGGTTGGCACGGGGCAAGGTCGAGGGACGCGCCGAAGGACGTGCTGAAGGACGTGCCGAGGATGTGATGCGGATTCTCGCCGCACGCCGTGTGTACGTTCACGACGAGGCCCGGCAACGCATCCTCTCCTGCACGGACATCTCCCTCCTGGACCGATGGTTCGATCGCGCCCTGGACGCCCGCACGCTCTCGGACGTACTGGACGAGCCGGCGCAGTAGCGCACCTCCGCGTCCGGCTCACTTCGCCGGTGGCGTAAGGGCCAGGGTGTGGAGGGCCTCGGCGACCATGCGGGTGGTGGCGTCGAGGTTCTCGAGGGAGATGAACTCGTCCGGAGCGTGGCCCATGTAGAGGTCCCCGGGGAAGGCCGGCCCGAAGTCGACGGCGCGCGGGAAGAGGCGCGCGTAGGTGCCACCCCGCACGGACAGGGGCTTCGCGTCCGGGGCATTGCGGTGCCGCTTGTAGATGTCGAGCAGCGTGGTGACGAGCGGTCCCGAGGTGTCCGCCACATGCGGCGCCCCCACGTAGCGGGCGCCCTCACCGCCCTTCACCTCCTTCACCCGGCCACCGGTGTCGCGCTCGAGCCGGGCCGCGGCCTCGTCGAGCGAGGCGTTGAAGGCCGCGCTGTCCTTGCCCTGGGGCCGGCGCATGTTGATGGCCAGGCTCACCTTGCCGTCCTTCACCCGCAGCACGTTGGGCGTGACGAGCAACCGGCCCATCAGCGCGTCCTGGTAGGCCACGCCCAGCTTCTCACCCCAGTGGTCTCCGTCGAAGCGCTCGGCCACCACCCGCAGCAGGGTCTGGATGCCATTGGGCTCCAGCGGCAGCTTCGCGGCCACGGCGGACAGGTCCCACAGCGCGTTGGCCCCCTCCTCCGCCACCGAGGCGTGCACCGCATTACCGTGGGTGGTGAGGACGAGCCGCGTGCCCTCCTGCTTCACCTCGGCCCGCAACGAGGGACGCGCCGTGCGCACCGCGTCCACGGCCTCCCGCACGGTGGCGAGCGCCTTCTCCGGCTCCAGGCCCGCGGGCTCCAGCTTCAGCGTGGCGGCACCGGGCACCTGGGTGAGGAACTCACCGGCGGTGACGTCCACGGCGCGCAACTGGCCCGGCGTGGGTTGCGCGGGCGTCGCGCCCACCTCGGCCTCGAGCGTCCAGGCGACGAAGCCTCCCTGCGCCGCCACCACCGGGTAGTCCGAGTCCACCGAGATGACGTGCGCCGGGTGCGGCTTCTGCGTCTCCGCGTACTTCGCCATGCCGGTCCAGTCACTCTCCTCGCCGTTGCCGATGATGACGAGCACCCGGCCCTGGGTGGGGCTCAGCCCCAGCTCCTTCGCCATCGCGAGCGCCACCAGGGTGGATGCCAGCGGGCCCTTGTCATCCTCGACGCCGCGGCCATACAGACGGCCCTGGGCGACATAGGGCTCGAAGGGAGGCTTCTTCCACTCGTGCGCGGGCGCGGGGACGACGTCGCCGTGGAAGACGAGCCCCAGCCGTGGCTCGCCCTCGCCCCACGACAGCTCGAAGACGTCGTTCTCCCCCACGATGCGGAAACCCAGACCGCGCGCCTTGGCCCACTGCTCCAGGAAGCGGCCCATGGCGGCGAACTCCGGGCTCTTCGCCGCGGGCAGCTCGCTTCCGACAGTCTTGAAGCGGACGAGGGACTTCGTGAGCTCCACCACCGCGTCCAGCGAACAGGCGCGGACATACTCGGCGTAGCGCTCGGCTGGCTGCTTGCCCTTCAGGGCCTGGGCGGAGAAGCGGGCGGCGCGAGCCTTCGGCGAGCCCTTGCAGCGGGCATCAGCGGCGAGGGCGAGCGAGGGAATCAGGAAGCACAGGGTGGCGAGCAGTCGGGTACGCATCGCGCCCCGGTGTACACCAGTGCCCGGGAGGTGTCCCGGGCACCTGTTCCCCAGAGGGGATGCCGCTCTCTAGCGGCCGTGGCGGCGGGTACGGACCGGAACCGGTACCGGCACCCGCCGCAAATGACCCCCGGACTGGTCGTCCTCGTCCCGGACGCCGGCACGCGCGAGGTGCTTGGACAGGCGGCCCACCAGCATCAGGCCCGCCATGCGGAAGTCGGAGAAGAGCGACCAAAGCGGGTACTTGAAGGTCGCCGGGCGATTGCGCTCGAGGGTGAAGTGGCTCACCCACGCGAAGCCGTAGCCGGACACCAGCGCGAACGGGAGCAGGTTCGCCTTGCCCGTCAGCCCCGCGGTGACGGCCAGGCTCACCGCCACCGAGGTGCCCAGGAAGTGCAGCCAGCGCGTGCTGGGTAGCGAGTGCTCACGCAGATAGTACGGCCAGAACTCGGCGTAGGTCGGGATGCGCTCGTTCATAGGTGGATTGTGCTTCCGGAGCCTCCCCATTCGTCAACCCTCTGCCACGTCTCTTTGGCGATCTGGTGTCATTCGGCCTAGGGTTGACCCACTTCAGGAAGACGGATCGTGAACGACTGGACGCCCAAGCCCATTCCCTCGGCCGCCGTCTCGAAGCTCCCCCTCACCCCGGAAGAGGGCTTTCTCCTGTCGCGTCTGGACGGATTCACGTCCGTGCGGCACCTGCCCGCCCTCACCGGCTTTCCTCCCGAGCGCGTCCAGGCCATCCTGGCCCGCCTCGTCGAGCACGGCGCGGTACTACCCGCGCCTACCCCCGCCCCCGCGCCACCACCCGCCACGCCCGCCGCGAGGAGCGGGGCCGCATCCGAGGAGCCCCAGGCCGAGACCGAGGAGCCCGGGGAGGAGGAGCCCGCGGAGGAAGCGGAGGAGCCCGAGGACGCCACGGTCGAGGCCGCCGCGGGCAACTGGCGGCAGCTGTTCGAGCGGCAGTTGCATCCGCTCCCCGAGGACCAGCGGGCGAGCCGGGCCCGGTCGGCCGAGGACCCGGAGCTGTCCGCCTTCTGCTTCGACCCGGTGCCGGCGGTCATCAAGTCGGTGCTGGAGAACACGCGGGTGGGGCTGGGGCACGCACGGCTCATCGCGAGGCACCACCACAACCCGGTGGGACTGGAGGCGCTCTGTGGCCGGGCGTCGTTCGCATCGGACGCCGGGGTGCGCCGCTGGCTGGTGCGCAACCCGCAGCTGCCGGTGAGCCTCTTCCGCCGCCTGTGGGGAGGGCGCCGGCTGATGGAGCAGTACAAGGTGGCGATGGACCGGGACGTGCCCGAGGGCACCCGCCGCACCGCGCGCGAGGTGATGCGCACGCGCTTCAACACCGCGCCGGCCGAGGAGCGCGTGGAGCTGATCCTCAACACGGAGGGCCGGGTGCTGGCCTCGCTGGTGGGGCTGGCGGTGGACGGCAAGACGGCGGCGCTGCTGTGCGGACGCACCTACCGCTCGCCCATGCTCATCCAGAACATCGCGCGCTGGAGCGCGGCGCCGCCGGCCCTCATCGTGCACCTGCTCAAACAGGAGGCCGTCCGCCGGCAGCCCATGCTGCGCCAGTTGCTGCAGCGCCATCCCAACGCTCCGGCGGACGCGAAGCGCGGCGGGTAGCGGCCGAGCCCCTCCATCACCGAACAGGAGAACTCGCATGAGCAGCCGAGTCGCGATGCTGACGCTGTCACCCCTGCTGCTCATCGCGACGGTGGGCTGCCCCCATGCCTGGAGCAGGGAGGGAACCATCGAGCAGGCCCTGGAGCGGGACATGATCGAGTACTACTCGATGAAGGACTGTGCGCTTGACAAGCGAGAGTGGGAAGATGCCTGTGCGACGTTTTACGAGAGGGAGAACAATCCCGCGGCACAGCAAGTCTGCCCCCCCGAGTGTCGCCCCACGCCTCCATCTGGCACTCCGTGAGACGGGAGAGTTCCATGAGATGGCATGCCCTCCTGGCCTCCGCGCTTGGCCTTCTTCTGGCACTGCCATTGGCGTGGCTGCTCCATGTCGCCACATCAAGAAAGGGAGCGGAAGAGCCACGCTCCCAAGGCAAGCCTCCTGTACCCATGCTCTCAAACGAGCAGCGGCGAGCCCTCCTCACCTACGGGCAATCGTGCGTTTCGGATAGGGACTGCGAGTCGCCCCTCCGGTGCTTCTTCAGCACCCACACGATGAGCCGTTACTGCACGGACAGCCGATGCGTGACGGACCTGCAATGCCAGGAAGGCTTCGTCTGCCGGACCCAGACCACCTCGGGTGGAGCACCCCTCCGCGTCTGCTCGCTGACAGGCATGCGCAAAGAAGGCGAGGCATGTTGGGAGCATGCGTCCAGCCGTGATGACGCCTGCGAGAAGGAGTTGCTCTGCCAGTCCCGATGTGGCCGCCCCTGCCAACCGGAGGAGCCTTCGTCCTGTCCCGAAGGCTTCTTCTGTCAGGAGGGGCCATTGGACGGACCCTCCTGCCTCCCCACCTGCGAGGGCCGGACCTGCCCCGACGGTCAGCGGTGCGTTGCCCTGGACAGGCCCCCGCTCAAAGGCAGACACGCCTCTATCTGTGCCACGGTGTACGGACAGGATTGCCAGCAGAATCCCTGTCCCCAGGACCAGCTCTGCCTGCTACAGACCTCACCACGGCCCGTGGATGCGGTGTGGATGCAGTGTGTCTCGGGCTGCGGCGCAGGCGCGCCGCCCTGCCCCGAGGGCACCGTCTGCAACCAGTACATGTGCCACAAGACCTGCTCCCCCGAGGACGCCTCCTCCTGCGAGCCCGGCTTCACCTGCCACCGCAAGACGGACAAGGAGCCGTGGCGGTGCGTGCCCACTCCCCGCGCCGCCGCCAACTCCTCGCCGTAGGGCCTTACTCGAAGATGCGGCCCTCGAGCGCCTCGATGGCGGCGCGAATCTCCGGGGGCACGGGCACCTTCTCGTACGTGGGGTAGCGCAGCGTGACGAGCACCGCTCCGCCCCGCGCATACCGCACCCCACTGTTCGCATCCTCCACCGCGTACTCCATGGTGATGCTGGTGTTGCCCAGCCGCGTCACCCGCGCTCCCACCACCAGCTCCGCCGGGAAGACGACGGGGCGCAGGTACTCCGCGTTCGTCGCGGCGACGATCGGCCCCACCCCGCCCTCGGGCTTCTGCATCTCCGCGCTCACCAGCCCCACCCGGGCCATGTAGGCGATCCGGGCCGCCTCGAACCAGGTGAAGTAGCGCGCGTTGTTCACGTGGCCGTACGCGTCCATCTCGCCCCACTGCACGGGGAAGCGCACGGTGATGGGAAACTCGTTCATGGCCTCGTCATGCACCACGGCCCAGGCCCTCCCGGCAACCGGAATCTTCCGCCCGCTCGCCCGCTCCCCCTCCATCTGCCCCATCACGTCCCGGGCCGGGGAGTTGACCCGGGCCCGGGGCTGGGGGACCGTCGCCTCCAGTGACACCACACGAGCCCGCCACCGCGAAGAAGCCGCAGCCCGCGGAGACGCCCGAAGCGCCCTCCCACGACGTCACCCTCCACGAAGCCGGCGAGCCCGACGACTCCGGTACCGCCACCCGGCCCGAGCAGCACGCGGACATGGTGCGCTGGCTCCACCCGTCCATGCTCATCCGCACCGGCATGGACGCGCTGGTGGCCGCCGTCTTCGGCGCTCGCGCGGACCACCGCCTCGTCGAGGCCGTGGTGCGTCCCCAGCCGCCCTACTTCGACTACTCGGAGGAGTCCCCCGGCGAGGACTTCTGGCTGGACTACGTGGCCGACACCGGTGACGGGTGGAACCCCACCTACGCCGTGGCCCGGCTGCTCGCGCTGCCCTCCCTCGAGGTGAAGGACCCCACCGGCCAGGCCCATGCCATCGAGCGTGGACGCATCCTCGTGTTCGGCGGCGACCAGGTGTACCCGGGCGCCAGCCGCGACACCTACGAGGAGCGCCTCGTGCAGCCCTACGAGGAGGCCCTGGGCCGCACCCAGGAGCCCAGCCCGGACCTGTTCGCCATCCCCGGCAACCACGACTGGTATGACGGCCTGTCCGCCTTCATGCGGCTGTTCTGCGCCAACCGCTGGCTGGCCGGCCGGCGCACCCGGCAGAGCCGCAGCTACTTCGCCCTCAAGCTGCCCCAGGGCTGGTGGCTCGTCGGCACCGACGTGCAGCTCGACAGCGACATCGACGTGCCCCAGGTGGAGTACTTCCGCCAGGTCGCCACGCACATGAAGCCCGAGGATCGCATCATCCTCTGCAACGCCGAGCCCGCCTGGGTCATGGCCACCACCGCCAAACGGCGGCGCGGCTACCTGGAGAACAACCTCGACTACCTCCAGGAGAAGGTGTTCGGCCGGCGCATCAGCCTCTTCCTCGCTGGAGATCTGCACCACTACCGCCGCCACGAGGACCCCGAGGGCAAACACAAAATCATCGCGGGCGGCGGCGGCGCCTTCCTCCACCCCACCCACGCTCCGGCGGCGCGGCGGCTGCGCGACCGGTACACGCTCAAGAAGAGCTTCCCGGACGAAAAAACCTCCCGGAAGCTCGCCCGGCAGAACCTGATGCTCATCCGCCACAGCCCGCTCTTCGGGTTGATGACGGGCGCGCTCTACCTGCTGCTCGCGCTGGTCACGTACACGGAGATTGGAAGCTACGGGCTGACACAGTTCCCCCAGGTGCTCTCCGCGGTGGCGTCCTCGGTGGTGACACGCCCCTGGTCCCTGGTGCTCGGGCTGGCCACGATCGGCGGGCTCATGGGCTTCGCGGACAAGGACTTCGGACGCTGGCGCTGGCTGGCCGGCGGACTGCACAGCCTGGCGCACATCACCGCCGCGTTCCTCGTGGCCTGGGGCGGCATGTACTTCACCGCCAGCGTCCTGGGCATCTGTCAGGAAATCCTTCCCGGCAACACCATCCTCGTGCCCGGGGCCACCCTGTGCGCCGCCGGGTGGAAGCACGTGTGGGCCAAGTTCTTCCTGGGCGCCTTCTTCACCTTCCTGGGCGGCTTCCTCGTCGGGCCCTTCATCATGGGCCTGTACCTGATGGTGAGCGTCAACGGCTTCAAGGCCCACTCCAACGAGGCCTTCATTTCGCTCGCCATCGACGACTTCAAGAACTTCCTCCGGCTGCGCATCGACAAGGACGGACAGCTCACCGTCTTCCCCGTGGGCTTGAGGCGCGTGCCTCGCCAGTGGAAGGAGACGCACGCCGGCCCCTACGCGCCCGCCTATGAGCCGGATGACCCCAGGGCCACCCCGCCCGAGCTCATCGAGCCGCCCATCCGCGTGACACCCCGGAGCCCGCGCTCCTAGCCATCCGCCCCGCTCCATCCCCGCTCAATCCCACAAGGGGGCGGAGCACTCGCCGCACTGGCGCTGCGCCAGATCCAACCACTCCAGCGCCTCGGCGAGCACCCGCGCCGTGGGCTGGCCGTGCACCTCCACCACCCCGTACAGCTCGCCGAAGCGGCTGGCCACCGCCACCACCGCCGTCCCGGGCACGCGCCCGAAGCACTCGGAGAGCTTCCACGTCACCGTGCCCTGCTCGTCCTTCAGTGCTCCTGGCAGCACTGGCTCTCCGGGCTGGCCGGGCATCATCACCGTGAAGGCCTCCACCTCCTCCTCGTGCCATCCGGGCGCCAGCGCCTCCAGCTCCGCGTGCAATCGCTGGCAGTCCTCACAATTGGCGTGCAGCAACGCCACCACCATCTCCCGCCGTTGCCAGGCCTTGCGCGTCCCGCGCTCGTGCCCATCCTCGGTCGCGAGTTGGAACAGGGGGATGTCTCGTCGCAGCGGCATGGTCCACCTCCTCTCTTCCAATAACACCCACCTGGCCCCTGAATCCCATACAGTGGCTCCACGGGATTTCCGGGAACATCTGATTGATCTCGCAGCACACCGGCCTGTTTTGGTGTAAAATTCCCGCATGACTGGCTTGTTCCTCTCCGTGCAGTCTCGCCCTGCCCTCATCTGCCTGCTGGCCGCATGTATCGCCCTGGGTGGTACCGGGTGTGCCACGGCCTCACGGGCAACCACCTCGGCACTCCCCGCGCCGGAGCCCATCGCCAAGACGGCGCCGGCCCCCGCCCCCAAGCCCGAGCCGGCTCCCGCCCCCGTGGCCAAGGCCACGCGGCCCAAGAAGCGCGCGGTGTCCCGGTCCGCGCCGATCGCCGAGGTGAAGACGGAGGCGAAGGCGGAGGCGAGGACGCCGGTGGCGGCCCGGACGGCCGAGCTGAAGAGGCCCCAGCCCGAGGCGCCCGGTGCGGGCGAGCCGGTGGCCTTCGAGCCCGCGGTGATGACGCGTCCGCAGCGGGTGAGCGGCAGGGAGCCGCAGTTGACCCCCGAGGCCCGGGCCGAGCGCGTGCGCGGCACGGCGCTGGTGCGCTGCGTGGTGACGCGGGAGGGCCGGGTGACCAACTGCCGGCTGCTCAATGGCCTGCCCTACATGGAGCAGGAGTTGCTCGAGGCCCTGTCCACCTGGCGGGTTACTCCCGTCATGGCCCAGGGCAAGCCCCTCGACGTGGATTACACCTTCGTCCTGCGCATCCCCACGGGGTGAGAGGCGGACGTCATGTCCGTCGGGTGTTCCCAATCGTGAGCGCCCGGGTCCGGGAGATTGAGCGATGCGCAGGCGGAAGCCTACGACCGGAACCTTCCTCAGGATTCCCCTCGCCGATGGCTCCTTCGGCTATGCGAGGCTGCTCGAGTCCCCGTATGCGGCCTTCTACGACTACAGGACCACGGCTCCGGACTCCGATCTGGACCGGATCGCATCGAGCCCCATCCTCTTCAGGATCGCTGTCCGCCATCTGGCCCTCGAAGAGTGGGAAGTCCTGGGGCGCAGGGCACTCGAAGCGCCCCTGACCGAGCCCGTCGTCCAATTCATGCAGGACAGGGGGGACTTCCGCCGCTGCACCATCTTCGACACAGCAGGGCATGAGCGAGCCGCCGAGCCCCAGGAATGTGTGGGTCTCGAGCGGGCGGCGGTCTGGGAACGGGATTCCGTGGAGGGACGCCTGCTGGACGCCTTCCAGGGAAGGCCCAACGCCGATGTGGAGCACCTCAAGGTCCGTCTGCGGTGACCCGGGCCGCCCGCCTGGGAAGCACCTGCCCGCCCCTCCGGCAAGGTGAGGAGGGATGGCACACGGGCGGGCCCCGCGTTAAACCCGCCACATGCCCAAGGGTTCCGTCTTCGGTGGGAAGGCCCACGGCCTCCGTCTCGAGCGCATGCGCTCCTCGCCCCGTTTCCTCGACGGGTTCTTCAAGAACACCGCCGGAGTAGGCCCCGGGCTCAAGCCGGGCAGCGCGTTCTCGACGATGGGCGAGTTCTTCTTCGGCGGCAATCAACGCACGCCCCCCGGACCCCTGCCCCTGGAGAGTCCGCTCGCCACGTGGGCCCGGCCGGTGGACACGGGGCTGCGCGCCACCTGGCTCGGACACTCGACGGTGCTGCTCGAGGTGGACGGGCTGCGCGTGCTCACGGACCCCGTCTGGGGCGAGCGCGTGTCCCCCTGGGCCTTCGCGGGGCCCAAGCGCTTCCACCCCGTACCGGTGACGCTCTCGCAGCTGCCCCCGCTGGATGCGGTCATCGTCTCGCACGACCACTACGACCACCTCGACTACCCCACCATCCTCGAGCTGGCACGCACGGACGTGCCCTTCTACACGTCGCTGGGCGTGGGCTCGCACCTGGAGGCCTGGGGCATTCCACCCGAGCGCATCACCGAGCTGGACTGGTGGGAGTCCGCCACGCTCCCCCGCGGCGAGCTGCGCATCACCGCCGCGCCCTCGCAACACTTCTCCGGCCGGGGCCTGGGAGATCGCAACCGCACGCTCTGGTCGTCGTTCGTCATCGAGAGCCCGAAGCACAAGGTCTTCTTCAGCGGCGACACGGGACTCACTCAGGAGTACGCGGAGATCCGCCAGCGGCTCGGGCCGTTCGACCTCGTCATGCTGGAGGTGGGCGCGTACCACCCTGCGTGGGGCGACATCCACCTCGGCCCGGAGAACGCGCTCGAGGCGTTGAAGCTGCTCGGCGGTGGCGCGTTCCTCCCGGTGCACTGGGGCACGTTCAACCTCGCCATCCACGCGTGGGATGATCCAGCGGAGACGCTCGTGCGGCTGGGACAGGAACAACGGGTGCACCTGGTGATGCCGAAGCCAGGCGTGCCGGTGGAGCCGTCCCGGGTGGAAACCGTGGAGCCGTGGTGGCAGTCCGTCCGCTCAAGCGAGGCTGCGCGCGAGGCTGCCCAGGGTGGCCATCGCGCCCTCGAGCCGCGGTGACCAGGGAAAGCCGCAGCTCAGGCGGATGAAGTTCCCGTAGCGCTTCTGCGCCGAGAAGATGGGACCGGGCGCGATGCTGATGCCCGCGTCCAGCGCCCGCGCGTGCAGCACCAGCGCGTCCACCTTGCGCGGCAGCTCCACCCAGACGAGCGAACCTCCCTCGGGCCGCGTCACGCGCGTGCCCTCCGGGAAGTGCTCCGCCACGGCCTCCACCATCCGCTGCACCTGGGACGCGAGCTGCCGCCGCAACGCGCGCAGGTGTTTGTCATAGCCTCCGCTGCGCAGGAAAGCGGCGATGGCGAGCTGGGGCAGCGTGGGCATGCCCACCGTCTGCGAGAACTTGAGCAGCTCCACCTTCTCCCGGAAGCGCCCCGGCGCCACCCAGCCCACCCGGTAGCCCGGCGCCAGCGTCTTGGAGAACGAGCCGCACAGCAACACCAGGCCCTCGGTGTCATGCGCCTTCGCGGGCCTCGGCCGCTGGGGGCCGAAGTGCAGGTCCCCGTAGATGTCGTCCTCGATGAGGGGAATGCCACGACCGGCGAGCATCCGCACCAGACGCTGGCGGTTCTCCTCGGGCATGCAGCTGCCCAGCGGGTTGCTGAAGCTGGGCACCACCAGCACCGCGGCCACCTTGCGCTTCGCCAGCGCCGCCTCCAGCGCGTCCAACTCCATGCCGTAGCGGGGGTGGCTCGGAATCTCCAGCGCGCGCAGCCCCCGCGCCTCAATGGCTTGCAGCGTCCCGTAGTAGGCGGGGGACTCGATGGCCACGATGTCGCCGGGACGCGCCACCGCGGACAGGCTCAGGTACACCGCCTCCGAGGCGCCACAGGTGATGACGAAGTCCTCCGGCGCGAGCGGGCAGCCCCAATCCAACGAGCGGCGCGCCACCTGCTGCCGCGTCACCAGGCACCCCGGAGGCATGTCGTACTCGATGGCCATCTCCCCGGCCTCGCGGGCCAGCAGGGCCAGCTCGCGGTTGAGGCGCCGGGCGGGCAGCAGCTCCGGAGAGGGAAACGCCGCTCCCAGGGGAACGACACGCGGATCTCCCGCCGCGCGGTACACCCGGGACACCAGCGCGCTCACGCTCACCGGCGAAGCCGAAGCCGCCGGCTGGGACACCTGGGGCTCGGCGAGCAGGGGACGCTGGCGCCGGCGCACGTAGTGTCCGGACTGGGGCCGCGTCTCGATGAGTCCCCGCGACTCCAGGTGCACATACGCCTGCAGCACCGTGGACACGCTCACCCGCTCGCTCGCGCTGAGCTGGCGCACCGAAGGCAACCGGTCTCCCGCCCGCAGCGTGCCCACGGAGATGGCCTCGCCGAGCCGCTCGGCCACCTGCTCGTACAGTTTCATCGCGCCCTCCACTCCAGACACCGGGGCCACCGCCTCCCTTAACGGGGTGGCGCCTCCAAACCCAGATACAGCTGGCCCCCGCGAGGACCAGCACAGTTCAACCCCTGGCAACTGTACCGGTAACAAACGCGCGCCGCTGAATCTGTTCCGCTCGCCACGAAAGGCCCATGTTGAGCACACCAGAGGAGGCGGAGAGATGACCTCGAGACCGCTCGTCGCCGGTGGAGAGCCCGCGAGCCTGACGCTCGCCCAGGGCGCGCTGTGGACGTACCTGCCCCGCGTGGGAGGGCTGATGCTCTCGTGCCGCGAGGGGACGGTGTGGCTCACCCGGGAGGGAGATGGCGAGGACCACGTGCTGAAGGCCGGAGACGCGCTTCAGGTGGAGGGACGCGGCCGGGTGGTGGTGCAGGCGTTGGACCCCGCGCGCCTGTGCCTCGCGCCCACGCCGCGCTCCGAGTCCTCGCGCACGCTCGAGGGGCTGCTGCTGGGCGCGCTCGGCGTGGTGGCCTTCAGCCTCACACTGCCCGCCACCCGGGTGGCCGTGCCGGAGCTGGGCAGCACGGTGGTGGGCCTGGGCCGGGCGCTGGTGGCGGCGGTGCTCGCGGGGCTGCTGCTGGCCGTGCGCCGCGAGCGGCTTCCCGAGCGCCGTCATTGGATGGGCCTCGCCCGGGTGGCCGGAGGGGTGGTGGTGGGATTCCCCATCCTGTCCGCGCTGGCGCTGCGCCACATGCCCGCCTCGCACAGCGCGGTGCTGGTGGGACTGTTGCCCGCGGCCACCGCCGTGGCCGCCGTCTTCCGCGCGCGCGAGCGTCCCTCGTGGAGCTTCTGGCTGTCGGCGCTGGCGGGGCTCGGCTGCGTGCTGGGGTTCGCACTGGCCCAGGGCGCGGGGCTGCCCACCGGGGGGGATGCGCTCATGCTGCTGGCCGTGGCCGCGGCCGCGGTGGGCTATGCCGAGGGTGCGGTCCTCGCCCGTGAGCTGGGCAGCTGGCGTGTCATCTGCTGGGCCCTGGTGTTCGCCGCGCCCTTCCTCACGCCCGTGGTGGCGCTCTCCGTGGGCCCCGAGATGCTCTCCGCCAGCCCGCGCGCGTGGCTCGGCATGGGCTACGTCTCGGCGGTGAGCATGTTCCTCGGCTTCTTCGCCTGGTACCGGGGACTGGCGCTCGGGGGCGTGGCGCGCGTCAGCCAGCTCCAGCTCGCCCAGCCGCTGCTCACCCTGGGGTGGTGCGCGCTGCTGCTCGGCGAGCCGGTGGGGCACGGCACCCTGGGCGCGGCCGCGCTGGTGCTGCTGTGCGTCTTCACGGGCGTGCGCAGCCGCGTGCGCGTCACGCCACGGTGAGGATTTCCGCGCCCTGGTCCGTCACCAGCAGGGTGTGCTCGAACTGAGCGGTGCGCTTGCCGTCCGCCGTCACCGCCGTCCAGCCATCGTCCCACACCCGGTGCTGCCAGTGGCCGAGCGTGATCATCGGCTCGATGGTGAACGTCATCCCCGGCTCCATGATCGTCGTTGCCTGGGGATCGAAGTGGTGCGGAATCTGGAGCGAGGTGTGGAAGCGCTCGCCGATGCCGTGGCCGCAGTAGGCGCGCACCACGCCCATGCCGTTCTGCGTGGCGTGCGCCTCGATGGCCTTGCCGATGACGTTGATGGGCAGGCCGGGCTTCACCGCCTCGATGCCGGCCATGAGGCACTCGCGCGTGACGCGGATGAGGCGCTCGTTCTCCGGGTCGATCGTGCCCACGGCGAAGGTGGCATTGGTGTCGCCGTGCACGCCATCCAGGTAGATGGTGATGTCGAGGTTGACGATGTCACCGTCCTCGAGCGCCCGGTTGTCGGGGATGCCGTGGCAGATGACCTCGTTGACCGAGGTGCAGATGGACTTGGGGAAGCCGTGGTAGTTGAGCGGGCTGGGGTAGCCGCCGCGGCGCACGTACTCTTCGTGGGCGATGGCATCGAGCTCGTCGGTGGTGATGCCGGGGCGGATATGGGCGGCCGTGGCGGCCATGACCTCGGCGGCGGCCTTGCAGGCGCGGCGCATGCGGGTGATGACATCCGGGCTCTTCACCTCGGAGGGAGGGAAGATGCGAGCGGGCCGCCCCGACACGGCGTAGTCCGGACGGGGGATGCTGGGGGGGACGGTGCGCATGGGGCTGATGACGCCCGGCCGGATGCCCCGCGAGGGGGCTTCGGGCCCCCGCTTGCGCGCTTCCACGGTATCCGCGCCCCGGTGGCACTTCTTGTACTTGCTGCCACTACCGCACCAGCACGGGTCGTTCGGTTTGGGCAATACCGCGGGTGCGGCCCGCACAGTGGAAACGTCGTTCATACCCTCGACCTATAGCCGCTGGGGCCGCACCGCGCACGCCTTCTCGGCTGCCTGCCTCGTGGGTCCGCCAGCCAGGACACACCGCGGCAGGTCGTCCCCCCTGGCGCCCACCGTGCGAGGCTCCACCCCGTCCCTCCTCCTAGAGCAGGAACCCCATCCTCGGTGCCCTGACGGCACGGCCCCGGCCCCCGGCATGGCGGCAGCACGGACAGCACCCGAGGCCCTGGCACACACGGCCACGCTCTGCGACGCTCGAGGCAGGAGTGTCCCGCCATGCGACCTGTCTCGTGGATGCCCGCCGTGCTCGCCACGCTACTGCTGGCCCTTTCCGCCCCGGCCCAGGACTCACCGCCGCTGCCCTCGGTGGATCTGGGCGTCCGCGAGTTCCTCTTTCATCCGCAGCTCGTGTCCAACCGGACGGACGAGGACGTGTGGCTCGTCGCGAAAGGCAGCGGCTCCTCCGCCCGGGTGTTGCGCAGCGCGGATGCCGGCCGCTCGTGGCGGTTGGACGCGAAGGCGGGCTGGGCCCTGCAGCAACCCCTCCTCGTCCGCGCGGACAACACCCTCAACCGCCTCGTCTGGTTCACGCCCGAGGTGGGCGTCGCCACCGGTGACATCGGCGCACGGGTGCTACGAACCACGGATGCGGGACGCTCCTGGAAGTCCATCCCGCTCGAGGGCGGCCTCTTCTGGGCATACGATCTGGAACGCGCGGGCCAGCGGGCATGGCTCTGTGTCTCGACCGGGCGCATCTTCCGCAGTGACGACGCCGGGGCCCGCTGGCACGAGCTGAAGGGCTCGCCGTTCGATGACGGGAACCACTGCATGGACATGTCCTTCCTCTCCCCGGAGAGCGGTTGGGCCCTGGGAAGGAATGGGTCCGTCTGGGCCACGGAGGACGGAGGAACGAGCTGGCAGCGCCTGTCCGCACCCGAGCCGTCACCGCACCGCCAACCCGTCCCGGCGCCCCAGCAGGGCCCGAGCCGCGTGGTCCGCCTCACGGCCCAGACCGCCTGGGTCCAGACGTCTGGCGAGCGCTTTCTCACCACCGACGGTGGGAAGAGCTGGCACTCCAGACCTGGAGCCACCGGTGAGAAGGATGCGCCCCTGGTCTCCGCGCGCGCTCCGGATGGCCGGCGCATCATCACCGTGGGCCCCGCGGGTGATGGCGTTCCGGTCGAGCAGTGGGTTCCCTTCCTCGGAGAGGGCGGCGACGCGGCCACGGTGGGTGAGCACACCGTCGTGGCCCTGGACGACGTGGGGGTGTCCCTCCATGTCTCGGGCCAGTTCGTGCGCGCGGGCCCGCCCGTCAGCCAGGGCTCGGATGTCCTCACCCCGCTCGAAGGCATCGCACGGAAGGACTCCGGAACATGGATGGGGTGGGTGGGCGATCAGCTCCTCGCCTCCCGGGATGAAGGCCGGAGCTGGTTCCGGGTGGGCAGCGTTCCCCAGACACCCCTGCGCGCGCTCGCCCTCCTGAAGGAAGACACGGTCCTGGCCGAGCTCGGCAACGGGACCCTGCTGCGCTCGGAGAACTTCGGGCGCGCCTGGTCACCGAGCACGAGTCCCATGGACGTCTACGACTTCGCGGTGGCCTCGGGCCGTGACGCAGCTCCAGAGACGCCCTTCGATTGTGTGCTCACCACGCCGTCCGCGTCGATGAAGGTCCGCATCGAGGAGACGGGTTGTTTCCATCACATCGCGGATCTGCTCTCCGTGAAGCTGTCTCCGGACGAAGCCGAGCTCGCGGTGGAGTACACCGAGAGACAGCGGAACGAGCGCGAGCAGGTGAAAAGGAAGCTCTCCCGCGCACAAGGAGAGAGCATCGTCCGGAAGTTGCTCGAGGCGGCGGTCCGTCAGGAGACGTCGTCCGGCTGTGGGTCCACCACGAGCTTCAAGGCCACCCTCGAGTGGTCCTGTCCTTCGGGGAAACTCCAGGAGGGGAAGGTGGAGTTCCACGCCTCGGACTGCGACCCGCGCCCCGGCATGGCCCCCATGCATGGCTACACACGGTCCCTGGGCCTCCATCAAGCCGCGTCGGAGGTGTTCGCGGGCGCCCCGTGAGCGGAGGAAGGCCTCAGCGGCCCACCTGCTCGCTGCACGCCATGCAGTGACGCGCCTCGGGGATGGCCCGCAGCCGGTGCCGGCCGATCGCCCCGCCGCAGCGCGAGCAGTGCCCGAACCGGCCCTGCTCGATGCGCACCAGCGCGTCGTCGATGTCCCTCAACTCCCGCTCCTCCCGCTCCGACAGCCGCGCCTGGACCCGCTCCGCGCGCTTCTCACCCGCCTCGTCCACCAGGTCCGGCTCCCGCCTGCTCCCCTGCCCACCGGCCTCCGTCAGGGTGAGCCGCAGCAGGCCTCGCAAGCTGCTCCGCCGCTGCATCAACGCGGTCCGTGCCTCGTTCCTCAACGTGTCCATGGCGCTTCCCCACTTCTCCGGCGCGCCCCAGGGGGACCACCGGCCAGTGGTCGCAGCCCATTTCAGGAACCGTGCCTCCCGCCGCCCTCTCCTGGGAAACCCGCCCCCCACGCGCAAGCTTTGCGGCCCCCACGACGTCCTGTGCACCCATTGCGCAGGCGGGCTCCCAGCTCCTCCCGATCGCGAGCTGGAACACCCCTTGCTCCAGGTGTGGGCATGCACGAGGACACGCGATGACATCCCTCTCCACCCACCCCACGGGCTCGCTCCTCCAGGGACTCCTTCCCCGCGAGCACGGTGTCTGGTTCCAGCTCGGCCTGCCCCTGGCCACCGCCCTCTTCGTCTCCGGCGCGCCCGCCAGCGCCCTCTGGCTCGCCGGCGCCGCGCTCGCCTGCCTGCTCGCCCATGAGCCGTTGCTGCTGCTGCTCGGCCACCGGGGCGCGCGCCGCGGCGAGCGGGATGGCGCCCGCGCCCGGTGGTGGGGCCTGCTCGTCGGTGCGTGGGGTGCACTTGCCTTCGTGCTTGGCGCGCTCTCCCTGCCCGCCGAGGCCCGGCCCTTCCTCATGTTGCCCGTCATCCTCGGCGGCGAGGTGCTCCTGCTCGCCTGGAAGCGGCAGGAGCGCACCCTCTCGGGCGAGGTGCTCGCCGCGCTCGCGCTCGGAGCCTGGGCCGTGCCCATCGCCATGGCCGGAGGCATGCCCGCCTCCACCGCGCTGACGCTCTGGGGCACCTATGGGTTGTCCTTCGGGCTGGCCACCCTGGCCGTGCGCACCGTCATCGCCAGCCACCGGCCCCACGCACACCGCGAGCGGCTGCGGTGCACGGGCGCGGCCTTCGTAGCCGCCGCTCTCCTCAGCGCGGTCCTCTGGGCGCTCGCCTCCGGGCTCCAGCCCCTGCGTGTGCTGGCGCTGCTGCCCGTGGGCCTCGTGGCGCTCGGCCTGTGCGTGGCCCTGCCCTCACCCCGCAAGCTGCACTCCATCGGCTGGACGCTGGGCGTGGCCGGCACCCTCACCCTCGTGCTGCTCGGGGTGGGGCTGTCCTGAGTCCCACGCCCTGAGTCCTACAGCGGCCGGGGAGAACCGCCCGTCGCCGGCTGACCCGATGCGACACGCGCCGAGGCCTGCTTGCGCGCCCGCTTCTCCACCGCGCGCACCGTGTCCAGCACCGCGTCCTTCTGGCCGAACCCCGCCAGGAAGCCGGGAATGGAGCCACCGGTCTCCACCGTGAAGCGGTAGACGAAGTGCGCCTTGCCCTCACCGCGCGGGGTGATGACCCAGCTGCCCTCGTTGTGACGCAGCCGCACCACACCCTCCTGCTCCGGCAGGGCCTGGTTGTCCGCGGACCACTTCTGGCGGAACGTGCCCGTCCCATCCGCCTCCAGCAGCTGCTCGTCCACCACGCGCACCACGTAGTCCCGGTTGGAGACGACGGGCAGGTCCAACTTCGTGTACGTGACGCGCGTTCCCTCGGGCCCTGTCGACAGCACCCGCGATTCCGTCACATAGGGCATCCACTGCCGGAAGCTCTCATGGTCTCGAAGCACCGACTGGATGTCCTGGATGCCGGCATTCATCACGCCTTCCGCCCAGATTTCCCGGCAGCCGGGAATGTCCGCCCGTTTGCGAACCCGGATGGTCACCTCGCCGTCGGCGACCTGTTCCCACCCGTCCTCGGCACTCGCTCCCCCCGCCACCAACGCCATCACCAACACCGCGAGCCCTGGCAGACCCCGCATGTTCGACTCCCCTCACTCTGCGGCGGGTCCTGGCCAGCTCCCCGCCCTCCACCAACGCCCACCCCGCCAGAAGTATCGACTTTTGGCACCGGCCAGGGCACGAACGTAGGCATATGACCGGGAACCTGACAGCCCCCCCACCCGAGCGCGGGCTCTTCTGTAATCGCACCCTCAACATGAGGGCCATCAAGGCCATCGGCTATGACATGGACTACACGCTCATCCATTACAAAGTGGAGGCGTGGGAACAAAGGGCCTACGAGCACATGCGCGATCGGCTCGTGGCGCAGGGCTGGCCCGTGGGCCACCTCACCTTCGATCCGATGCTGGCCATGCGCGGCCTGATCATCGACACCGAAAAAGGCAACCTCCTCAAGGCCAACCGCTTCGGCTTCGTGAAGAAGGCCCTCCATGGCACCCGGCCCATGGACTTCGAGTCCCAGCGCAACGAGTACGCCCGCACCATCATCGACCTGTCCGAGCGGCGCTGGGTTTTTCTCAATACCTTGTTCTCACTTTCCGAGGCGTGTCTGTATTGCCAGGTGGTGGATCTGCTGGATGCCGGCATGCTCGCCGGGCCCATGGGCTACACGGACGTCTACGAGCACGTGCGCCGCAGCCTGGACGCCACGCACATGGAGGGCGCGCTCAAGGCGGAGATCATCGCCGACCCGGGCCGCTACGTGCTGGCCGAGCCGGACACGGCCCTGGCGCTGTTGGATCAAAAGAACGCGGGCAAGAAGCTGCTGCTCATCACCAACAGCGAGTGGGCGTACACGCTGCCCATGATGCACGCGGCGTTCGATCCCTTCCTCAAGGGGATGACGTGGCGCGAGCTGTTCGACGTGGTCATCGTCAGCGCGCGCAAGCCCGAGTTCTTCACCACGCGCTCCTCGCTCTTCGAGGTGGTGACGGCGCAGGGACAGGAGGGGCTGCTGCGTCCGCACTCGGGGCCGCTCAAGCCGGGAGTGCCCTACTTCGGCGGCAGCGCCACGGAGGTGGAGCGCTCGCTGGGCATGAGCGGGGATGAGATCCTCTACGTGGGCGACCACATGTTCGGCGACGTGCACGTCACCAAGAACGTGCTGCGCTGGCGCACCGCGCTCGTCATCCGCGAGCTGGAGGACGAGATTCGCGCCATCAGCGCCTTCCGGGCCACCGAGGCGCGGCTGGCCGAGCGCATGCAGCACAAGGAGCGGCTGGAGGCCGAGGCCTGCCAGGTGCGGCTGGAGTTGCAGCGGCGGCGGCTGGGTTACGGCCCGCGCGAGCCCTCACCTCCGGACGAGCAGTTGCACACCCGCGCCTCCGAGCTGCGCCTGCAACTGGAGGAGCTGGACGCGGAGCTGGGCCCCATGGCGCGCGCCGCCAGCGAGCTGTCCAACCCCATCTGGGGCCTTCTGACGCGGGCGGGCAACGACAAGAGCCACCTGGCGCGCCAGGTGGAGCGCTACGCGGACATCTATACGTCCCGGGTGAGCAACTTCCTGTTCGCCACGCCCTTCGTCTACCTGCGCAGCCCGCGCGGCAGCCTTCCGCACGACCCGACCACCCCGGGCGGCACCCCCGTCTTCCCCCCCTCCACCGCCGGAGGAGGCGACACGAGCGCGCCCTGAGGCTCCGGCCGCGACCGGGAGCAACGGGTCCGATTGCTGGACCAGCTGCTCCGCCGCGCGGCCGGGAGGTCTCCCCCGAGCACCTGCCCGCTACTGCGTGCGCCGCCACAGGTCCTGCAGATCCGGCGGCAGGTTGCTCTCCACGTCCTGGGCCTCGCCCTCCGAGATGTGTTCGCGCAGGCCCAGGAACACGGCGCGCACGAGGGTCTCCACCTCGGAGGCGTCCTTGCCCAGGTCCTCCGCCACCACCCGCAGGAAGTCGTCCCGCGTCCGGCCATACGTCCGCGCCGGCTTCTGCCCCTCCTCCTTGGGCAGGAACTCCAGCAGCTTGCGCGGCAGCTGCGCCTCCAGATCCTTCGCCTCCTCCGGCTGGATGCGGTGCAGCAACGCGTTGATGACCGACACCGCCGCACACTCAACCACCCCCGGCTCCAACTTCCCGACCTCGGACAGGTGCTTGATGAAGACGGCGTAGCTGCGGCCAAGGTGGGATTGGTGGCGCTTCTCACTGCGGCTCATGGGTCCGCCGGTGGGCGTGTCGGCCATGTGGATCTCCTCTGGAGTGTCGTTTTCTGGAAGGTGGGCATGGGCGGGGGGCTGGCGGGAGCGGCCGATCAGGAAGGAGCTTCTGGGGACCCGGGCTGAGGGGACGGACTGGCTCGGGGAAGGCCGGGAGGCAGGGGAGCGGCCAGGCGACCTGGCCGATCAGCAAGGCGTGTCAGACCCCCCTAGTATGAGTAGAGCCGTGAGCCACTCGACCACCAACGGCGCGTTGCGAGTCCTTGAGCAGGGCAACCTTCTCGACGGGGCGGACCTGATGCCTGTCCAGAGCCGAAGCGGGCGGAAGAAGCGGGCTCGCAAGCCGGCGGCGCCCCCCAAGAAGATGGGATTCGTGGCGGCGCTGTCGCTGGTGGTGCAGCACGGGCGGCAGTTGGCGAAGGAAGTGGGGAAGACGGCGTTGTCGCGCTGCCCCCGCTGCGGCCACATCGGCCCCACCGAGCAGGACTTCGGCACGCGCATCATCCGCGGCGAGCGCCGGCCGCAGTCCTGGTGCCGCAACTGCCGCAAGGTTCACCTGCCGCCCCTCAAGGCCGTGCCGAACCGCTCGGGCCGCGCCGTGAAGGCCACCCTGGTGGAGACGGCCAACGAGAAGCCCGCGAAGTCCAAGCGCTCCGCCGCCCGCACGGCCGAGTCCGCGCCCACGTCCGCTCCCCGGGAAGGCCTGCTCTTCTCCATCGACGAGCTCGCGAAGGGCAAGCGCCGCACCTCCTGAATCCCCCTCCCGTCCCGCGAGCGGGCGATCAGCGCCCCGAGCCGCCCCCCGCTGAGATGACGGTGCCGTCCGCCGGGCCCATTCCTCTCCTTGCAGAGGAGGGAGAGCACCATGGCGGTTCGATCGGACTCGGTCGGCATCAAGAACCGGCGCCACGCGGCGACGTATGCCGTGCAAAATGGCCCCCAGTCGAGCAAGGGCAGACCCATCCCCTTCCGGGATGAGCTCCCGCTGCTCCGGCGCGAGCGGCTCCTGGCCCGGGCACGGCTGGGGCCGGCCTCGGAGCCCCACCTGCCGAAGCGTCCCCACGGAGAGGTGCCCGTGCGCGGGCGCAAGAAGCCCCCCAGCCAGATGCACCTCAAGCGCGACGGCGGGTGAGCCCCCGCGCGCAACAAATCCGAGACGGGCGCGATTCGCGGACTATGCTGGGAGCGAATGAGCGACTCGCTGTTCTCCTCGGAGTTCGAACCGGCCGACACCCGCTACCTGTGGCGGCTGTGGTTCGCGGACCTTCTGGACCTGGCCACCTCGGCGCTGCTGGGTTGGGGAGCGCTGCGGGCGCTGGACGTGGACCGGACGCCGGGGGCGCTCGTGGTGGCCGCGGTGGTGACGTGGGTCGCCATGTCCCTGGCGGGCGGGCTGAGCGGGTGGACGTTGTGGCGGGGTGTCCTCGGCCTGCGGCTGGTGGCGGACGGGAGCCCGCCGGGTCCAGTGCGCGGCCTCGTGCGGGCCGTGCTCGTCCCGGTGGACCTGATCATCTCGCCCTTCGTGCAGCGGCGCTACTGCGATCGCATCCAGAAGGTGCAGCCGGAGGCCGTGCCCGCGTTCACCAAGAAGTGGCAGCGCGGCCTGGTCTGGCAGGGCTTCTGGCTGGTGATGGTGTTCGCCTCGGTGTGGTTCATCGTGCTGCCCACGAAGCGCGAGGCGCTCGGCTACCTGAAGAAGCTGGACGGGTGGCGCTGCTGCAACGCGAAGACACCGCCCTCGCCCTTCAAGTGCTCCACCTCCGTGTCGCGCGCGCTGAGCGAGGCGGAAGACGGGGACGCGCAGGCGCAGGCCATCGTGAAGGACTGCCCGCGGGCCACGGCCGGGTTGGGGCGCTGAGCCAGCGAGCGCCCGGCATACGGGTGAGCCAGCGGGGGGATGGAAAACCAGCCCGGGCGTCCTTACCTCCGATGCAGGAGGCCACTCTATGGCAGTCAGGACCCGGGTAGCAGGTATCAAGAACAAGAGGCGGGTGACGAGCGCCGACGAGGCTCAACCCAACCTTCAGTCCCAGGGTGTCGGCAGGGGCAAGAAGACCGTGCCGCGCGACCAGGCCGCGGCCCTGCGGCGGCAGAAGCTGCTGCGCAAGGCTACCCCTGGCCCGGCCATGACGGAGCCCGTGGGGCACGGGCCCGCCACCACCGAGGTGCGGCCCGGCAAGCGGACCGTCACCCGGCGCAAGACGAAGCGCGGGAACGCCCTGTAGCGCTTCCCCATCCACCGACAACCCAGACACCCCTGTGATGGTCCGGCCTCCCCTGGTCATTCCGGCCGGCCATCCCTACCTCCATTGGGGGGGAGAACCCATGCCAGAGAAGACCCAGCAGTTACGTGCCAGACGCGCCAAGGCCAAGGGCACCACCCTGACGGTGAAGGCCTCGGACATCGGTGAAGTCCCCGCCGGCAAGAGCACCCACGCCCTGAAGAAGAGCGGTGGCGTCGTCGGCCGCGCGAAGACGACCGAGCGCTCCGTCAGCCGGCGCCGTCCGCCCGGCGAGGGCAAGAGGGCCCAGAGTCTCAAGCTGCCCCTGCCCGAAACGGGGAGCTCCACCTCGCGCCGCAAGACGATTCCGGACGAGGCCGCCGCTCAGTACCGCCACGGGCCGCACCGCAAGACGGTCGCCACCGAGTCCGCCGCCGCCTACCGCCGCGAGGAGCGTCCGAAGAATCCCCGCAACGAGGCCAAACAGCGCCAGGAGACGCGCGCCAAGCGCGGCTCGCCCGTGCAGGGCCGCAAGAAGGCCCCGAGCGAAATGGACATCACCCACCGCGGCGGCCCGCGCAAGCGCCTGCCCATCCACGGCGGCTGAGCGCCCGGCCCCTCCTGACGAGCAGCCTCCACGCGCCCAGCCCCCATACCCAGGGGCTCGCGCCCGGCGCTCCCGTGCAACCGCTCGCCTCCTCGGGGAGCGGTGCCGGGACACAGGGAGTGAAGCAGCGGCACGCGTCCTCGCCCTCGGGCTCCAGGCGCGCGCAGACGCTGCCCGCTCCGCATTGCGCGTCCTCGGAACACAGGGCGCCGTAGTTCCCCTCCTGCAACGCGGGCTGGAGGCAACGCGCCGCTCCTCCCTCCGCCACCGTCTCGCACGCGAGCCCCGCCGGGCACTGCGCATCGCTCGTACAGGGGGCGGTGCACAGGGACTCGAGGGGTAACTCCGGGCCTCGTGGCTCCCGTTGCCCGGCGAGGAAGGGCTGGATGAAGTCCTCGAGCAGCGCGTCCACCCGGACGTTGAAGGCCTCCTCGCGGCAGGCCACGTCACCACTCGCCGTGACTCCCACGAGGACCTCGCCTCCCTCCGCGCCTCGCACCAGCACCGGCCCTCCACTGTCCCCCACGCAGCTCATGGACGGCGCGGGGTCCGCTCGGAAGCCGCTCGCTTCCACCTGTGTCAGGACCAGCGTTCCCTGGCGGCGCTGCCCCGCGGGGGCGCTCGCGTCCTTCGTGTCTCCGAAACCCACCACCCGCGCGGATTGGCCTGGCTCCAGTGGAGCCTTCCCGGGCTCGGGAAGTGGGAGGGGAGATTCGTTCACCGGTTTCGCCAGGCGCAGCAGCGCCGCGTCGTAGGCGTGGCTCGTTCGCTCGTAGCCCGGGTGCCGCACCGCGCTGGCCACCCGGACGAAACGGCCCCCGGGCTCGGGCTCCGGCAACAGCTTCGTCCCGAGGAAGACCTCGTAGGCCCCGTCCGTCCCGAAGATCTCCAGGCAGTGCGCCGCCGTCAGCACCACGTCCGGGGCGATCAGCGACCCCGTGCACAGCAGCGTGAGCGGCTCTCCCGTACAGCGCGCCCGCCTCGCCAACAGGGCGACCACCGCGGTGTCATCCGGGGCCTCGGTTCCCGAGACCACGGTGTCCGCTCGGATGGAGGGGCTCGGCGTGGGCGATGTCGGGGCACAGGCACTCAGCATCCACAGCGCGAGCCACAGCAGGACTTGGGTTCCGCGCAGACCCTCACCCCAGCCCTCTCCCAGAGGGAGAGGGTGATCGCAACCCGGGTTCATCCGATACCCTCACCCCGTCCCTCTCCCGAGGGGAGAGGGGATGTGTCCGGAGCTGGTGCTCACCGCTTCACGCGACGCTCACCGCTTCACGTGACCTTCACTGCTTCATGCGACGCTCACCGCTTCACGTGACCTTCACCGCTTCACGTGACCTTCACCGCTTCACGCGATGCTCACCGCTCCGCCTGCTCCTGGCTCGCCTGTCCCGCCAGGGCCGCCGTCTGCTCGTGCAGCGTCGCCAGCCTCGCCCGGTGACGCGACAGCTGTATCGCCAGCCGCCTCGCCTCCTCCTTGTTCCCGCTCGCCTCCGCCTCCGCCCTCTCCTCCTCCAGCCGCTCCACGTCCCGCGTCATCAGCTCCGTCATGCGCACCAGCTTCCCGTGCTTCCACTCCGCCGTCTGCGGCTTCTCCGGCTCGATGGGATCGTTCTGCTGCGGCAATGGATTGGCCACCTCGGGCTCCGGCACCACGTCCCCCGGGCCAATGGGCACCACCGTCGCCCTGCGCTCCTCGGACGTCCCCCCCTCGCCCTGCCTGGACTTCACCTTTTCGGCCAGCCGCGCGCGCGCATCCGCTGGAATGGATATGGACGCGGACGGAGCGCTCGGAGACACCGTCACGGGCGGCGGCGCCCCGGCCGGAGCTACGGCCGGCGGCGGCCCGGTGGGCACGAAGCGAAGCATCAGCGCGGCCCCCAACACCAGGGCCGCACCGAGCGGGAGAAGGACACGGGACCGGTTGTTCATCGCTCCTCCATTCTCTCCCAAAACCGTCCGGCGCGCCGCCCCTACAGGCGCAGTTTCCAGCCGTCCGGGTGCTGCTCCACGCGCAGTAACATGGGCTGCTCGCGGACCTTCCCGTCCCGCGCCACCCGCGCGCGCACCACCACCGCGCTCGAGTCCCGCCCGTCCACCTTCGCGTCCAGCACCTCCACCAGGGAGACGCCGTGCTCGTTCAGCTCCTGCACGGTCGCCTGGCAGGTGCCGCCCTCCTTGCCGGTCAGCAAGGGAGCGAGCACCGCGCAGTCCCCCGAGGGCAGCTCCTCGAAGAAGCGCTGCACCGTGGTCCGCGCGGCCTCGGTCTTCCGGGACTCCGTATTACAGCCGAGGGCGGCCACCAGGCCCAGCCACAACGCGGCACGAGGCACCGCCCTCACGTTCAGCCAGCGCATCTCAGTAGCAGTTGCCAGCGAACATCTCGTCGTCGCTCGCGGAGACGAACTGGTCGTCGCAGTAGGCACTCGCCAGCGCGTGGCCGTTGCGCACGCAACCGTCATGGTTGGTGGCGTCCAGCGTGTACTGGGTGTCACCACCGCAGCCACCACCGCAGCGGCCGAAGCAGATGCCCATCACCTTCGGGCGGCTCCAGTGGTCCGGCTCGCCGCACACCCACGAGGTGCCGCTCATGTAGAACTCGTCGCCGCTGCACGAGGTGTGGTCACCGAGCTGGGCGATCTGCTGGTTCTTCGCCAGGTCGAAGCCGCCGTGCTGGCAGTCGTGCTTGGCGTACGAGTACCAGTTGTACGAGCCACCGCAGCTGCCCGTCCAGGAGCCGTTACACTTCGCGTAGCTGCACAGCATGGTGTAGCCACGGCCCTGCTCGCCCATCACCGTGCGCTGCAACTCCACGGAGGTGGGGTGCTGGGACCAGAGGCTCACCGCGCGCCGCAGGTACCTGGCCTCGGGCGCCGCCGCGTCACCCGCGGGAATCTGCGCGTTGAGCGCCGCGTACAGGCCCGTCAGCACCTCGCGGTCCCCGTCCAGCATCTGCGTGTCCTGGCCCGTCGCCTCGCCAAAGCCGTCCAGGTCCGACACGCCATTGACCGTGTCCACCAGGCCCGTCAGCGACATGCCGTTCTGCCGCACCTCGATCCGGTAGACGCCCTCCTCCACCTGCTTCGAGGAGAAGCTCGCCTCGGCGCCCGCCTGCGCGAAGCGGCCGGTCACCGCACCGGACTCCTGCTTCAGTTCCAGGCCGTCCACCGCCTGGGCCTCCGGGCGCGTGCTGCCACCACAGCCCAACAGCATCACCGCCGCGACTGCTCCCAAAACCTTACGCATGAGCTCGCATCCTTCCTGCACCGGTTATTTCCGATTCGCAGAAAATGAGAGACTCTCGCGATTAACGGATTTGTTACATTCCATCAAGTCGAGACGCGTCAAAGGCGTGGGCCAACAGGGTGGAAGAGGGGCAACGCCCCCGCGGCGCGCACGAGGCCCTCGGCGTCCTCGGGGAGCGACTCGTGGGCGCCGATGGCGAGCACCCCACCGGGCACCAGCCGCTCCAACAGCCGTGCCAGCACCTCGCGCTGCACGGGCCGGGCGAAGTAGGTGAAGGCCACGTTGCGGCACAGCACCAGGTGGAAGGGGCCCTCGGGCATGCCCTGGCGCAAGTCCTGGCAGCGGAAGTCGAGCCCCTCGCGGTACTCGGGCCGCAGGCACAGCTCCTCGCCCTCGGAGGAGAAGGCCTGGTCCACCCACCCGGAGGGCAGCTCGCGCAGCGTGGCGCGCCGGTAGCACCCACGGCGGGCCCGCTCCAGCAGCGAGGCATCCGCGTCGGTGGCCACCAGCTCCAGGCGGAACTCCGGGAAGCGCGGCCACAGGCCCAGCCGGAAGAGCACGGCCACGGTGTACGGCTCCTCCCCCGAGGCACACCCCGCGCTCCACACGCGGAAGACGGACTCACCCCGGGACCGTACGGCCTCCAATATCTGTGGCAGCAACGATTCACGAAGCGCCTCGAAGACGCCCTGATCCCGGTAGAAGCGAGAGATGGTGACCCGGCACAGCGCATCCAGCACGGCCCGCTCGGCCGGGTCCGCCTCCAGCCGCTCGAGGTAGGCGGGGAGCCCCACCACCCCCAGCGCCTTCATCCTCCGGCCCACGCGCTTGCACACCTGCCCGCGCACGCGGCGGAAGCCCTCGTAGCGCAGTTGCAAGTGCAATGCGGCCCATCGCAGCAATTCCAGACACTCGGCATCCGTCACGAGACACCTCCTCCGCTCCGCCGTGCCCACCCTTTCACCACCGGCCCTCCTGAACCCATACATGGAGCAGGCGCACGGCGCGCGAGTTCTCAAAAACTGGAAGTGGCGAGGCCCCCACGGTTGTTGAAGGCCAGACGGGCGAGATGTCCTCCCGGGCAAGAGGCTCGAACCGGCGATCGTCTTCACCGTTGAGAGGTCGGCGGGCAACCCCCACCTTGGCCCGACGAGTGCCGGCGAAGGCCGGCAGGAGGCAGTCATGGCCGGAGACCTGAAGCGCCCCTACCCGCGGTCCACCCTCTTGCTCACGCTGGCCGTGCTCGCGGGCTGCGGCTCCGGCGAGGAGTGGAAGCCAGAAGAGCTCGCGAGCCAGGAGCACGAGCTCCGGAGCGGGCCCCGGCGCAAGCTCTCCGGAGGCGGGACTCAGTGGGTGAACACGCTTCGCAGCGCGACGGAGACGGATGCGCCCGTGGCCGTGGTGCACGACTCGCGGGGCAACGTCCTCACGCTGGGCAACCACCGAACCCCCATCGACTCCGAGGAGAGCGTGCCTCCAGGCACTTCCGTCCTGGTGCTCTCCAAGTACTCGATGCAGGGCAGGCTGCTGTGGACGCGGCTGCTCGCGGCGCCCCCGGGCACGGGCACTCCCTACGTGCGGGGACTGGCCCTCGCCGTGGAGCCCTATGACACCGTGCTCCTCACGGGCGTGCAGAGCGGTGGGTTGGAGCTTGGCGGACGCGTGCTGCCCGCCGGGGCCTTCCTGGCACGGATGGATGGGAACGGAGCGCCGATGTGGTCCCGTCCCCTGCCCACCACCGCCACGAAGCTGGCCGTCAACACGCGGGGCCACATCACCGTCGCGGGCACCCTGACGGGCCAGGTGGACTTCGGCAACGGACCCGTCACCGGCGCCAGCAATCCCTACCTCGTCCAATACGATGCCCAGGGCACTCTGCGCTGGGTGCATGTCGATTCCGCGCGCGGCGTGACCATGGACCTCGCGCAGGATGACGCGGGAGAGCTGTACCTGGCCGGCGGCCGCTTCGTCCCGCCTTCCCCGCTCCTCGTGCCCTCCGTCTCGCGAGTGTCCGCCGAGGGCACTCCATCCTGGACGCGGTCGCTCGAGGGCGCCACGGGCGTGGCCATGAGCGTGGCGGCCCATGGTGGGCAGGTGGTGGTGTCTGGCTATTTCACGGGGAAGATCGTCTTCGGCGGCCGGGAGTTCGACGCGTACACGAGCCGCGGCTTCGCGCTCGCCTACGAAGAGGAGGGAGCCGCGCTCTGGGGCTCGCTGCTCGGCAGCACGTGGGGGCTGGTGGAGATGGACCACGGCTCGGGCCTGGTGGTGGCCGGCCGCTACACGGGAGGCGAGGACTTCGGCCTCGGGCTCGGCACGATGGAAGGCTATCCGGGCGCGACCAACGTGTACGTGCTGCGGCTCCAGCGTCCCTCGGGGAAGCTCCTGTGGAGCCACACGTACCCGTCCGCCCAGACACTGCCGGTGGACCTGTCCGTGTCACGCCAGGGAGAGACCGCCCTCACGGGTACCTTCCGGGCGCCGGTGGACTTCGGCACCGGCCCGCTGAGCCCCACGCCGGGCGCCAATACCTTCCTCGTCCAGATGGAGCGCTGAGGGCGGAGCGGAGGTCAGTCGAGGAACCTGCGCTCCCAGCGGCGTCTCTCTTCCGGAGAGAAGTCCTTGTCGTACTTGGGCCCTTCATAACGCCAGGGCTCCAGCACGCGCGCCAGCTCACGGTAGGCGGGCAGCGTGCGGCCCTGCTCGGTGTCGCCCGCCTCTGGCCATTCTCCGAGCGTCACCACCGCCCGGCCTCCGTCCAGGTCATGCACCGTGGTTCCCGGCGCGTGCAGCCGCGCACGCAGGGCGTCCACGCCGCCCAGTTCGCCCAACACCGGCTGGCCCAGGAAGGTCAGCCACGAGGGGCCGCGCACCCGCGTGCCAATGTTGTACGAGAAGGACTCCACATCGGGGATGTCCATGCCCGGGTAGCGGAAGCACCGCTCGCGAACCTCTTCACCGTTCGGACCCAGGAAAGCCAGGCCTCCGTTGCCAGAGCAGAAGGGCAGAGGAGCCGCCAGTTCCAGCGCCAGTGCCCGGACCCGCTCCGGGCCGTGCTCCTCCAGGTACTCCGTGGAGAGCCAGAACGATGCCGCGCACGCCTCCATGTCCGAGCCCCGCCACTCCGGGTCGTCGAGCCGCCTGCCCTGGTACTCGAAATGGTACCTCTGCGGACCGCTCGCCCTGGCATCTACCAGGATGACACGTGGCCAGGGTTCCTCCAGCAATTTGCGCCGGTTGATCACCCAGCCTTCCGCATTGAGTACCTGGCCATCCCCCTCGTCGTCCACATAGAAGCCGAGATTCTCCGCTCCTACCGCGTTCACGTAGGTGTCCATCGAGCGCACCACGGCCCGCGCCATCTCCGTGTGCGGCCGGCGCATGTAGAAATCCAGCCGTAACCCCTCGGTCACCGAGTAGCCACCAAACCTCGTGCGCAAACGGATCCTCGGATAACGCTCACTCACCAGAAGACTCCTTCCCGAGGACCAATGAGATGGACTTCGGGCCCGAATGCCTCCTTGTATATATCGCCTTGCCGTTCACCCGCGTACCGATGACCCGGAGGGTACGTTCTCCACACGGGTTCCTGGTCGAAGTTCACACAGCGGAACTTGAAGTCATAGACAACCAGCACCTGGAGCGGGTCTCCCGTATGGATGACCACATCCGGCTCCAGCGTCCCCTTCAGTTCCTCGCCCCCTTGCCGCAGCAGCTTCGCCAGTTCCTCGGGGGTGATGAGGGACTTCTCCTTCGACGTCCTGTTGAACCGGTAGCGCGGCTTGAGGCTGAACTTCAAGCCCAGCTCACCCAGCTTCGCCTGCGCACACGCCAGTGCCACTTCGTGCATCTCCAACCCGAGACGGATGGCCCACGTCACGCTCCGGCCCTGTGCGTCCACCGTCATGGCTTTGCACTCGGCTTCCTTGGGAACCAACCCCTCGAAGGTCCCCTTGAGCCGCGACAACACCTCCGTGCGCGCATTGTTCGCGCACTCCTTCATTTTCTCCTTGATGGAGGTCATCATCTCGGGACTCAGCGCGTGGCCTACCGCCGCGGCGGACGCCACGGCCGCCCCCACCGTCTGCACCGGCCCGGTGGCCACCTCCCTTCCACTCACGGTGGCGCAGTAGAGAGGGTTCTTCAGACAGCTGGCGCTCAGTGAATCGAGCGCATACTGGCGCGGGGCTTCACGGCCGAGCGTGCTCGCACAGGCCTCGAGCAGCGAGCAGACAGCGACCAGCCCTCCCCAACGGCGTACGAAACGGTGCGGCATGCCCTCTCCTTTCGTGGAGCCCATCATGTCGCGGCGCCAGCAACCAGACACATCCCTCGGGCGGAGGCCATGAACGTGCGTGTCCCACAGTGACGCGTGCGGCGGTCACGCGGGATACGCCGCTTCCGTCACCGTCCCTTCTCCTGCCCACGGCTCCGATGGGTTTCCGACACCACCCCATCCCTCCAGCACGAAGAAAGCGATTGGTGGGGAAATTGCTCAGGGCCGTCTCCGAGCGAGGAGGTCCCACGTGTCCAAGAAGTTCCCCCACGGCTGGCGGAAGGTGCTGGCGGGCCCGGCCTGTGCGCTCCTGCTCGCCGGCTGTCCGAGCAACGAGCTGCGGAAGGCGAAGGAATTGCCGCCCACCTCCCAGACAGAGCTTCCCGAGCCCAACAACCCGGCCTGCCAGGGCCCGAGGGCTCCGGGCCGCGTCACCCTGCACCGGCTCAACCGCGCCGAGTACGACAACACGGTGCGCGACCTGCTGGGAGACACCACCCGCCCGGCGCGAGACTTCCCTGCGGACGACCACGGCTACGGCTTCGACAACAACGCGGACGTGCTCAGCCTGGGGCCACTACTGATGGAGAAGTATGCGGCCGCGGCGGAGAAGCTCGCGGAGTCCTCGTGGCCCCGCGTGCGCACCTGCACGCCCGACCCGGCGGACCCGCTGCCCTGCGCGCGGCTCATCCTGGAGCCCTTCGCCCGCCGCGCCTGGCGCCGGCCCGTCACCCCGGCCGAGGTGGACCGGCTCCTGGCCTTCCTCCCGCTCGCGCGCGCACATGGCGAGGGCTTCGACGCGGGCATGAAGCTGGCCCTGCGGGCCGTGCTCCTCTCTCCGCACTTCCTCTACCGCGTGGAGCTGGACCCGGACCCGGCCTCCACGGCGCCCCGCCCGCTCAACGGCCACGAGCTCGCCAGCCGCCTCTCGTACTTCCTGTGGAGCAGCATGCCGGACGAAGCGCTCCTGGCCGCGGCGGACGCGGGGACACTGCGGAGTCCCGACGAGCTGGAGCGCCAGGTGCGCCGCATGCTCGCGGATCCGAAGGCCGAGGCACTGGTGGACAACTTCGCCGGGCAATGGCTGTACACGCGCGCGCTCGACTCGCTCCACCCGGACCCGCTCCTCTACCCCTTCGACGACTCGCTGCGCGAGGCCATGCGCCAGGAGACGCGGCTCGTCTTCCGCGAGTTCCTCCACGGTGACCACCCGGCGAAAAACCTGCTGGACGCGAACTTCACCTACGTGAACGACCGGCTCGCCCGGCACTACGGCCTGCCCCCTCCGGGCACGAGCCAGATGACGCGGGTGGACCTCTCCGCGCACCCGGAGCGCGCGGGCCTGTTCGGACAGGGCTCCATCCTCGCCGTCACCTCGCACCCGGACCGCACCTCGCCGGTGAAGCGGGGGCTCTGGGTGCTCGAACAACTCCTGTGCAAGGCACCACCTCCCCCTCCGCCCAACGTGGAGGGCCTGCCACCGCCGGTGGACCCGAGCATGGGCATCAAGCAACGCATGGCCCGGCACAGCAGCGATCCCACCTGCTCGGGGTGCCACCAGTTGATGGACCCCATCGGCTACGGATTGGAGAACTTCAACGCGGTGGGCGCGTGGCGGCAAAAGGAGGAAGTGAGCGGTGCCCAGGTGGACCCGAGCGGCGAGCTGCCCGGAGGCGTCCGCTTCAAGGATGGGGTGGAGCTGCGCACCCTCCTCGGGTCGGACCCGGGGCTGGAGCGCTGCATCGCCCAACACCTGCTCACCTACGGGCTGGGACGCGGGCCCTCGAGCGCGGATGCCTGCACGCTGGACGACATCGCGAGCAAGGCCCGGACGAGCGGAGGCCGGCTGTCGGACCTCATCCTCTCCGTCATCCGGAGCGAGGCCTTCACCTCGCGCGGTGGGGAGGCGGAGGACACGAACGGGGAGGGTTCACGATGAAGGACTCCAAGCTGTCACGGCGGACGATGCTCCGGGGCCTGGGAGCGCTGATGGCCCTGCCCCTGCTGGAGCAGATGAGGCCCGCGGTGGCCCGGGCGGCGGAACCCGGCGCCACGCCGCTCCGGCTGGCCGTCTTCTACGTGCCCTGCGGCCTCTACATGCCGAACTTCACGCCTCGCGGCACCGGGCGGTCCTGGACACTGTCTCCCACGCTGCAACCGCTGGCACCGGTGAAGGACGACGTGCTGGTGCTCTCCGGGCTGTCGCACGAGCCAGGGCGGCCGGACGAGTTCGGCCACCACGCGGCGGGCACGGGCGCCTTCCTCTCCTGTGTGAAGGTGGTCAAGACGAGCAGGCAGGATGACATTCGCGCGGGCGTCTCCATGGACCAGCTCGCCGCCAAGGCCCTGCGGCCCCACACGCGCCTTCCCTCGCTGGAGCTGGGCAACGACGGAGGCGACGGAACGGGCTCGTGCGACGCCAACTTCAGCTGCGCCTATGCGCGCAACATCTCCTGGGCGGGGCCCACCAGTCCCCGGGCCAAGGAGACGAACCCGCAGGCGGTGTTCGACCGGCTCTTCGCGGGCTTCGACCCGGATGCGACGCGGGCGCAGATCGAAAAGCGAAAGGCCTACGAGCAGAGCATCCTGGACTTCGTGAACGACGACGCGAAGGCGCTCCAGCAGCGGCTGGGGACGAAGGACCGGCGCAAGCTGGACGAGTACTTCACCAGCGTGCGAGAGCTGGAGCTGCGTGTGGCGGCGCTCGATCAGCAGGCCCCCACGTGCTCGAAGGGCCCGAGGCCCGAGCGAACGAACGACGTGCGCGAGAAGACGAAGGTGATGTGCGACCTGATGGTGCTCGCCTTCCAGTGCGACCTGACGCGGGTGGCGACCTTCATGCTCGGCAACGGGCGCAGCGACCGGGTGTATGACTTCCTCGGGCTGACGACGGGGCACCACACGTACTCGCACCACCAGCACCACGCGGACAACCACGCGGCGCTCGCGAAGATAGACCGCTGGGAGATGGAGCAGTTCAGCTACCTGCTGCAGCGGATGAAGTCGGTACGCGAGGGGGATGCGACGCTGCTGGACAACTCCCTGGTGTACTTCGGCAGCGAGGTGGCGGACGGCAACTCGCACGGGCACTCGGACATGCCGGTGGTGCTCGCGGGGCGCGGCGGGGGCGCGGTGACTCCCGGACGGCACGTGCGCTACGGCGGGGAGCCCATCGCCAACCTGTTCATCTCCATGCTGGACTCGGTGGGCGTGGACGTGAGCCGCTTCGGGGATGACGGCACGGGCCCCCTCCCCCGCTTGAAGGAGTGAGCGCTCAACATCACGGCCACGCTCTGTCAGGTGCTGGCCGTTGCGGGCGTGCGGCGCTGGCCCTCGCTCGCGTGTTGGGTGTTGGCTTCCCCGGGGGCAACAGGGAGAAGCCATATGCCGCGCCGCCAGATGGTGATCCCAGGCACGGGAGGAGTGCTCTACGAAAGCGCCGCGGGAGCGCGGGCCGCGACCATCTTCGAGCTCCTCACCCAGGCCGGGGCCGCACAGACACTCCGCTGCAAGCACGGGTTGGATCCCGAAGCACTTGAGCCGCTCGAGAACACGCTCGTCGCCCGCGGGTTCATGACGCTCGCCTACGAGCCCTTCGCGCACGCGTTCCCCAAGTGGGACTTCTTCGATTACGACTGGCGGCTGGACATCCGCTACAGCGGCAAGCGTCTCGCCGAGCACCTCCAGGCAGAGGCCTCCCGCGGTGACCGTTGGCGGCTGGTGGCGCACTCACAGGGAGGGCTCGTCGTCCTGGCGGCGGCCCGGCTCCTCGGCGCGGAGGAACTGGCGCGGCTCGTCCAGGGCGTGTGTTTCGTGGGCGTGCCCTTCTTCGGAACGGTGAACGCCCTGATGGCCCTGCTGGAGGGGACCTTCTTCAATCGCAGCATCCCGAAGGAGGTGGTGCGCACCTGGCCCGCCATCTACCAGATGCTGCCGCGCTGGAGCGTCACCCGGGGCAATCCCAACCGGCCCGAGCTGCTCCTCGACGCCACCTGGATGAACGCCGGGCTGATGCCCGCGCCCGGTGCGCCCGAGGACTTCTCACAACACATCGACAGAGGAATGCTCGATCGGGCGCGAGCACTCTACCGGGCCACCTCGACCGGCTACTTCGAGCCCCTGCGCAAGCTCGACTTCATCCGCATCCTCCAGGGCAACAACCTGAAGACGGCGTTCCGGCTCCCCCAGTTTCCAAGCACGGAGGAGATCATCTCCGTGGACGGCGACACGCTCGTCCCGGACCAGTTCACACGCGACAGGCTGCCCTCCTGGGTTCAGGACGAAGCCACCATCCGCCGCCTGCCCGCCGCGGAGCACTCGCTGCTCTGCGGTGACGCCAACGTCTTCGGACTCTGCCTCTGATGCGCTCCACTCCGCTCCCACTCCTCGCCGTCCTCCTGCTCGCGCTGGCTCCGGCCGCCGCTCAGACACCACCAGCCACCGGGTCCCCTCCCATCGCGGACAGTGACGGGGATGGAGTCCCGGACCTGCCTCCTGGCCAGACGGAGGCGCCCGCGTGCCATCCCGGCCGGATGGAGGCGTGCGCCGACAACTGCCCGCTCGATGTGAACCCCGGCCAGGAAGACAGCGACGGAGATGGAGCGGGAGACCTCTGTGACCCGTGCCCGTTCGTCCCCGTGAAGGACGGCGAGCACGCGGACGCGGATGATGATGGCGTGGGCGACGAGTGCGACACCTGCCGTCTGCCCAATCCCCGGAACGAGAGCGGCGAGCAGGCCCCGTGCCCCGAGCAGCAGGCCTACTCGGAGTGGAAGGATCCCAACCCGCTCGGCCGGCGGTTGCAGTTCTTCATCCGCCCGCTCGCCCTGGGGTACCGGTACCAGGGGAACTGGGTTGGCTCGACGGGCCTCGGGCTGCACCTGGGAGGCTCACTGGGCGAGTGGCGCTTCGACGAGAAGGGCACGGCCTTGAAGGTGCCCTCCTGGTACTGGTCCGCCGGGGTGTATGGCGATTCGGTGAACCTCTTCGCGGCCGAGCACCTCGGCCCCTACGCGGCGCTCGACTTCCGGCCGATGCAGTGGGCGCCCTATGCGCGCTCGTGGGCCAAGGAGTTCAAGTTCGGCGTCGGCGCGCACCTCTTCTGGTCCAAGCGTCTGGAGGGCGTGGAGAACCGCCCCCTCCATCTCGGCGTGGGACCCCGGGTGGGCTTCCTCGACATCATCTCGGTGATGCCCTTCGCCCAGTTCGATCTCGCCAACAGCGGCGGCTTCTCCTGGGGCGGGATGCTGGTGTTCGACTTCAAGGTCCTCCAGGACCTGGGCGTGCCGCTGGCGAAATGAGCAGAACAGTTCGTCCAGAAGGTTTGTAAACAGGTGCTCCGCCATGGCGGAGGGCGTCCAACCGGCATGTGGCCGTTTTCATTCGGGATTTCCCGGATGGCGATCGGGGGTCTCGCGTAGATTCCAAGAGCATGGGAAATCCAGACGCAACTCCTGGGGGGACATCGCGACAATCATTGCAGGAGATTTCGCATGTCCACCTACCGCATCCGCCCTGGCGACACCCTTTCCGCGCTCGCTTCCCGGTTCAAGACCAGCGTCTCGGCGTTGGCGCGTCACAACAAGATCGCCAACCCGAACCTCATCTACGCGGGAAGGACGCTGCGCATCCCCGGCCGGGGTGACAGCTTCGAGCCGACCAAGAGCGGCGGGACGCGCGGCGGCGGCCGCCCCGGCGGCACGGGTGGCACGAGCGGCGGCGGAAAGGTCCAGGGAAGCGGCGGCGCCGCGAGCCCGGGCAACGTGACCCCCGCGATGCGCAAGCTCGCGAGCGCGGGCCGCGCGGCGGCGCTGGGCATGGGCGGGTACAACAGCCAGGGCCTGTGCGCCACGGGCGTGAGCCGGGCCATCCAGAACGCCTTCGGCTTCAAGGTCTGGGGCAATGGCAACCAGATCGACAACAACCTGCCCCGCGACAAGTTCAAGCAGGTCAACATGTCGCTCGAGCAGGCGCTGAAGATTCCGGGCCTCGTGCTCACCTGGGAGAAGACCCCGTCGCGCCTGGGCAGCATCTACGGCCACACCGCCATCACCACCGGTGACGGCCGCTCCTCCGTGAGTGACTTCATCGAGCGCAACACGCTCGGCGCCGGTGGCCGCAGCGGGCTGAAGATCTTCATGCCGACCATGTAACGCCCACCTCACCGTGGAGCACCGCCGCCTCCGGGGACGTCACCCGGGGGCGTTGTCGTTTGAAGAGGGCACGGTAGGCTCGCCGTGGATGCACGAACCGCCCGCCTCGCCTCCCCTGCCCCGGTGGAGGCATACGCTCCTCGAGCTTCTGCTGACCACCCTCCTCCTCGCGGGAATGTTCCTGTGGTTTCCCCTGATGCGGACGGATGCCTTCTGGGCGCAGCTCGAGGGCCCCTCCATCGGAGGACTCTCGCTCGCGCTGGCGCTGCTCCCCGCGCTGCTCGTCCACCGCCTCTCGTTTCCGTTCTTCGACGCGTTCCTCGAGCGGGACGGAGAGATGGCAGCCGATCGCATTGACAAGCCGCACGACCTCGCCGCGGTGGTCATCCAGCTGCGGCCCTTCCGCTCGCTGCGCGTGCGCCAGGCCACGACCTTCCTCACCTTCTTCAACCTGCTCGCATCCTCGAGCGCACTCGCGCTGTGGCACGGGCATTCCACCGCGCACGCCTCGGAACGCCTGGAGGTGCGGTGCCAGGTCACCGGCTTCAAGAAAGGGCGCGGCGAGGATTCGCGCTGGATCCTGACGTTCGAGTGCCCGCTGCCGGGTGCGGCACCGGCGACGGCACAGACCCGGCTGCCGGAATGGCAGTGGCTGGAAGGTACACCCCCACCCCACGCGCTGCGGGCCCGCCTCCAGCGTGGCGGGCTGGGCGGCTGGCTGGTTCCACTGGAGACGGTGGAGCTCGAGGCACGGCGCCCCACACGATGAACCGGGCCAGCGTCACTCCGGAGTTTGATAGGACCCCACCCATGAACGACCCGCGCACCATCGCCGAAGGCTTCCTCACGCACCAGGTCACGAACCAGGTCCCGCCGCTCAGCTATGACGCCTGGGCCACCGACACGGTGTTGCGTGAAGCCGTGACGCGGGAGGGTGGCGGCTGGGCGGAGGCCGAGATCGCGAAGTACGGCCCCGTCGTGGGCGGGGAGTCGATGCAGCTCGGGTTCACCGCCAACGAGAACAAGCCGAGGTTCCGTCCGTTCGACCGGTACGGCAACCGTCTGGACGAGGTGGAGTTCCACCCCGCCTACCATCGCCTCATGGAGCTGGGCATCGCCCATGGCGTGCCGAACTTCGCCTGGAGACACGAGGACAAGCCCGGAGCCCACGTGGCCCGCATGGCGCTGTTCTACCTGCACAACCAGGCCGATCAGGGCACGAGCTGCCCCCTGACGATGACCTACGCCAGCGTGCCCACGCTGCGCCGCCAGCCGGAGATCGCCCGGGAGTGGATGCCCCGTGTGAGCTCGACCACCTATGACGCGCGGTTCATCCCCGCGGCGCAGAAGGGGGGCGCCACCATCGGCATGGGCATGACCGAGAAGCAGGGTGGCTCGGACGTGCGCACCAACAGCACGCGGGCGCATCCGCTCGGGAGCCGCGGGCCCGGACAGCTCTATGCGCTCGTGGGCCACAAGTGGTTCTTCTCCGCGCCCATGAGCGACGCGTTCCTCGTGCTCGCGCAGGCCGAGAGCGGGCTGTCGTGCTTCCTGCTGCCGCGCTTCACGCCGGACGGCGAGCGCAATGCCATCCGCGTCCAGCGCCTCAAGGACAAGCTCGGGGACTGGAGCAACGCCAGCTCCGAGGTCGAGTTCCACGGCGCCACCGCCTGGATGGTGGGCGAGGAGGGCCGCGGCGTCTCCACCATCCTCGAGATGGTGGCCCTCACGCGCCAGGACTGCATGATCGGCTCGAGCGGCCAGATGCGGCAGGCGCTCGTGCAGGCCATCCACCACACCCGGCACCGCAGGGCCTTCAGCAAGCGGCTGATTGAACAGCCACTGATGATGAACGTGCTCGCGGACCTGGCGCTCGAGTCCGAAGCGCATACCGTGCTCACCGCGCGCGTGTCGCGGGCCGTGGACGCGAGCCACCGGGAGACCCGGGAAGCGGCCTTCGGGCGGATCGCCACGGCCATTGGCAAGTACTGGGTGTGCAAGCGCGCGCCCGCCTTCATCAACGAGGCGCAGGAGTGCCTCGGCGGTGCGGGCTACGTGGAGGAGTCGAACCTCGCGCGGCTGTACCGGCAGGCCCCGCTCAACTCCATCTGGGAAGGGAGCGGCAACATCCAGTGCCTCGACATGCTGCGTGCCGTGACGCGCGAGCCGGCCAGCCGCGACGCCCTGTTCGAGGAGATCCTCGCCGCCCGCGGTGGACATCCGGCGCTCGACGCCGAAGTCGCGCGGCTGACGAAGGAGTTCGACGACCAGGGCACGCTCGAGTCACGCGCGCGTTACATCGTCGAGCGCCTCGCGCTGGCACTGCAGGCGTCCCTGCTCATCCGCGCCGGCAACAAGCAGGTCTCGGACATTTTCTGCGAGTCGCGGCTGGCCGGTGCACACGGACAGACGTTCGGCACGCTGCCGGGCCACGCTCCGTTCCACGCGCTCATCCAGCGCGCCTTCGCGGAGTGAGCCGGGGCGCCCGCTGTGTTATTTCTTCACGGGTCTTCAACCCGGAGGAAACCATATGGCTGGCAAGAAGCTGCTGATGCTGGTGGGCGACTACGTCGAGGACTACGAGGTGATGGTGCCGTTCCAGGCCCTGCAGGCGGTGGGGCACACGGTCCACGCTGTCTGCCCGGACAAGAAGGCGGGAGAGACGGTGCGCACCGCCGTGCACGACTTCGACGGAGCCCAGACGTACAGCGAGAAGCCGGGCCACAACTTCGCCGTCAACGCCACGTTCTCGGAGATCGAGGCCTCGCAGTACGACGGCCTGGTGATTCCGGGCGGCCGGGCGCCGGAGTACCTGCGGCTCAACCCGAAGGTGCTCCAGGTGGTCCGCCACTTCGCCGAGGCGAAGAAGCCCATCGCGGCCGTCTGCCACGGGCTGCAGGTGCTCGCGGCGGCGGGCGTGCTCGAGGGCAGGCGCTGCACGGCCTATCCCGCTTGCGGCCCCGAGGTGACGCTCGCCAAGGGCACCTACGTGCAGGTGCCGGTGGATGACGCGGTGATTGACGGCAACCTCGTCACCGCGCCCGCCTGGCCCGCGCACCCGAAGTGGATCGCCGGCTTCCTCCAGGTGCTGGGCACGCGCATCCAGCACTGAGTCACTTCGCCCACGCGGGTGCGTGGAGGCGGCGGGAATTGAACCCGCCGCCTGGCACTCCCAAAGCGGGCCTGACGGAGTTTCGTGGAAGTTTGGCGGTAGCGTGTGCCCTGCCGGGGTGTGGCCGGAGGGGACGGTGTTGGGCGCTCTAAAGAACGTGCAGATCGTCCACTTCAACAGCGTAGGTTTCGCCCTGTTTGATCGCCGTCACCGAAAGTGTCAGGTCGCTGCGGCCTTCCTCTCGAGTCCACAGAGGTACATCAAGGGTGACCGCATCCGGCTGAGACGTCTGTTCATGGATATCTACAAGCCTCTCACCGTCAACTGGCAAGGGAACAAGAGTCCGCCCATATTGCTCGACAGCAGTTCTCAACTCCGCTTCGGTCAGGCGCCCTGCTCGGCCATCCGCTGCGATCGCCGCATACCGTCCCGCCACCAGATCCTCTATCAGGCGCCGAACCTGACCCATCAGTTTCACGTCCACAGTGCGGCCTCCTACCGATTGCCGGGAATTCTGGTCGGTGTTGATGGCGTGACGCCGATCGATTTGAAGTAATCATCGGCGCGGCCAATGAGCGTTTGTGCCTCCTCAGGAGACAGCCCCGCGCGTCGCAGGGCCCCATGCTGTAGCCGAAGCGCTCCCTCACCGCCCCCCTCTCACCTGGGAGGGGGGTGCATGGGTCAGCGGGTCAGCGGGCGCGGGGAGAGCACTCGCCCTCGCCCCGGAAGTGCCCCACCGTGCGAACCAGCGCGGTCACGAAGTCCCGCAGGTTTCGCACGTTGGCGGCGCCTCCCGTTCCGTACTGGCCCATGGGCAGCTCCGTCAGGTCCACCTGCGCCAGCTCCTCCAGCGTCACTTCTCCGTCCGCGCCCGAGATGCCCAGCTTGTCGGCCGCGGCGAGCGCGTCGAACCGCATCTTCGCGTCCGTCGACTGGAGGTCGTCGAAGAAGAGGTGGTCGCCGTGAATGGTGAGCTGCACTGTCTCCTCGCCACCGTCCGGCACGGTCAGCCCCTCACCGAGGTCCGGGTGCTCGCAGTGCTCGTAGAGCGTGTTCAAGGGAAAGCCCCAGGCGAACCGCTTCGTCACCGCCCCCTTCGTGGCCGTCCCCTCCATGTACACGGACCAGCCATTCTCCTTCAGCAGGTTCACGTCCGCCGCGCTCGCGTTGCCCGCCTCCGCGCTCGCCGAGGGCGCGATGGCAAAGCTCACATCGTCCCAATCCGCCGCTGGCAGCGCGGAGAAGCTCGCCACCGTCACGGGCCCTGGCTTGTGCACGTCGAACACCTTCGCTCCCACCGACTCCGCCGCCACCTCACCGCCGTGGCCGGCCACCTTCAACTCGCCGAGCGTCACCAGGAACTTCGAATACTTCACCGTCCAGCCGTCCTCGAAGTCCTCGGCGGGGATCTCCTTCTCGATGAAGTCCTCCCCGTACGTGGTGAAGGTCACGTTTCCCGAGCCCTGGCTGCACGCCATCAGCCCCATCAGTCCCACGCCCAGCATCAGCTTCTTCATTGCGTTGCTCCTTCTACCCACGTCACGACGTAGGCACTCGTGTCTTCCACGCCGCGCACCAGGGCGTTCATCGCCTGGCTCCCAACGGGGAATGTGGAAACACCACCCTCGCCTCCGGAGGACGCCGTGGCGAAGTCGATACGGCCCAGCCACCTGGCCAGCTCCACCGTGATGCGCACCCGTCCCGCCTCCTGCTCCAGCGTCCGCTCGAAGCGGATACCCTCGATGGGCTTGGGCAGATCCATCTCCGCGTCGAAGCGCACCTGCCGGCCATCCGTGTGCACCGCCCGTCCCCGGACGCGCACCGTGTGGCCCCGCAACACGTTCTGGGTGTCACTCGCCGCCGTCGCCGGGGACAGTGTCAGCTCCATCGAGCCGTACGCTCCGGTCACCGCGTTGGCCTCACCCAGGACCGTGGGCTGTGCCGCCAGCAGGTCCACCGTCGTGGTGCTCAGCACCTCTCCCAGCGCATCGCCCGGCACGTAGTGGCCCGGGTGGGCCCACGCCGTTCCGCCGAGGAGGGCATAGGGCTCGAAGCGAGGCCACCGCGCGGAGAGCAGCACGCGCCCCTCGTAGAAGCGCACCGTGCCTACCGAGACGTGGACGGACTCCGGCGTCACCGTCCAGCCCCGCTCGTTCGGGCCTGTCATCGGTTGGACCGTCATCTCCACGGGAAAGGTGCGCCGCTGCGCCCCCGTTCCACAGCTGGCCAGGAGTGTCAGGGCGAGCATTGCCCACGGGAGAGAGACTCGTTTCATAGATGGACCTCCAAGGTGAGCGAGGCCGTCCGGGGCGGCCCCGCGGTGAAATGCCGGGCGGGGACGAGGCCCGCGGGGGCCTGGGGGTCGAAGCGGGAGCCATAGACGAACTCCCCGTCGCGCCACCGGGAATCGAGGGCGTTCTCCACCTCCAGCCGCAGGCCCACATTGCGCCACCGTGCCCCCAGCAATGCGTCCGCGAGGAACACCGTGCGGCTGTACTCATCGAAGGGAAGGGGCCTCGGGCCGATGAGTGTCAGTCCAAGCCCCGCCGTGAGCTCCACCGGCTGCCCCACGAGCGTGAGGGTCCGTGTCCAGCCCACGTCCCCCCGGGCCACCAGCGGTGCGAAGTAGGGCAGCAGGGTGTTCGTCTCGAGCACCCGTGCATGCGCCACCGTCGCGCTCAGTGCCGCCGTCACACCGGGAAGCGGGCGGGCCTGGAGCGCCCCCGAGAGACCCGCGCGGACCGTCTCTCCCGTGAAGACCGTCGTGCCCACCGTGTGGTCGAAGACGAAGTCATCCTCCACCTGCGAGGCGAACAGGCTCAGCTGTGCCGCCACCCGCTCTCCATCCCGCCGGGCTCCCAGCTCCGCGCTGCGCACCGAGACGAAGGGCGCGCGCTCCCCCTCCGCCAGGCTCCGCGCCTGGGGAGAGCGGAATCCATCTCCGTAGCTCGCGAACAATCGCCAGAGGGGAGTGAGGGAGAGCTCGAGCCCCGCCTTCGCGCCCAGATGCGTCCCGAAGGCGTTGCGGGAGTAGCCCTGGCCGTCGTGGTAGCGGGGATCCCGGAACGCCAGCGCGTCGAACACCTCCACGCCCAGCGCGTCCGCCCGGCCTCCGAGCAACAGCTTCCAGCGGCCGAGGACCAGCTGTGCCTCCGCGTAGCCCCACACGTCCGTCTGCACGAAGTTCGAGTCCACCTCCTCCGCGAAGAAGGTTCCGTCCGACTCCCGGTAGCGCCGCTGCGTCTGGGTGGCTCCATCCCGGCGGGCACCGAGCCCCATCTCCAGGGCCACGTCCTTGCCGAACGCCTGGACGAGCCGCCGGTACTCCGTGCGCGCGCCCAGCGTCCGCGCTCCGTGGGTCTGCTCCAGCCCGTCTCCTCGCGCGTCCACCCGGAAGCCCGTGAAGTTGTTGCGCAGGCGCAGGTCCGTCAGCAGGCCGAACACCTCCAGCAGCATGCGCTCCGAGCCGTGTCTCGGCAGTTCCACCCCGAGCAGCAACTGGTGCCGCGTCGCCGCGCCTCCCTGCCTTCCGAAGGGCGCATCGTAGAAGCCGCTCCGGCCCGCGAGCAGGTCGTCCTCGCGCACCACGCCGGGGGTGTCGAACCGGGTGGTGTAGCTGCCCACGAGCGCTCGCACGCGCAGCGCGCCCGCGCCCGTCTCCACCTTCGTCACCGCCTGGGCCAGCAACGAGGCCCGGCCGAAGGTCCTCCGTGGACCGAAGCCCTTGCCCTCGCCCAGTTCCACCGCGGCGAAGGTCTCCGCTTCGTCTCCCGGCCGGACCGCGGCCACCACCCGGCGCTGTCCGTATTGCCCCAGGGTTCCCGCCAGCAGCACGCCGGGCTCCTCGAGGCCCAGCTCCATCCGCACCGTCCCCGCCACCGCGAAGTCTCCCTGGAAGGCCCGGTAGGAGCCTTCCGTCACCCGCAGCTCCCGCACCACCTCGGGGATGATGAAGTTCACATCCGCGTAGCCCAGCGCGTGGATGTGGCTCACCTCGTTGACGGGCAGTCCTCCCACGTTCAACTCCACGTCCTGTCCGTGGAGCGCGTCGAACCCGCGCAGGAAGAGCTGCTGCGCCTTGCCCTCTCCACCGTGCCGTGAGGCCACCAGCCCCGGCACCAGCCGCAGCAGATCCACCGCGCCCGTCCTCGGAGCCGTGTCCAACACCTCGCGGTCCAGCGTCACCTCCGACGCGCTCCGCGCCGGCCGCGTGGCGCGCACCGTGGTGTTCGCGGACGAGGGCGTCTCGGGTTGCGTCGCGGGGGGCTCCTGGACCTCCGGCGATGGCGCCTCCTGGCGCTGCTCCACGGACACGGGAGGAACGTGCACCATCCCACCCTCGTCCCAGGGGGACGCGGCGGCACAGATCAATAGACAGAGAGAAATCACGAGATGCAGCCACACCTGGACCCTGGCGCCACGCGCGGCCGTGAACACACGGCGCACGTCACCCGGGGTCTCGAAGCCCGCACGGACAAATGCCACGCGCTCCCGCGTTCACGGGGCGCACGCTCTTTCTTCCGGGAAGGGCTTTCCTATGGGCCCTGAGGCATCGCCGTCGGTCGCGGTGGGTCACCCGGCAGCAGCAACGGGCCCCGGAAGACCGCCCACCGGATGGGCACCCAGCGCGTCACGGGCGCGAACACGTGCACCTTCGCCACCGCCACCGCGAGCAGATGCTCCACGGAGCCCGCGAAGTGCTGGTGTCCGTGGGCCCTCAGGACGGGCCCACGCTCGTCGTCCTGCTCGGCGTGGGGGGCGTGTGCATGGCCCCCCGCATGCACGTGGGAGTGGCCATGCGCCGCTTCCCATCCTCCACCGTGGCCCACCGTCGCGTGGAGCACCGGAGCCAGCGCGAGCCCGTACACCAGGACCATCAGGCCCAGGCATCCCAGGTCTTGGCGGTCATGGGCGTCCAACAAGGGCGGCGTGCTCCGGTTCAGGGAGGGATGGGGGCGGGCTCTCCCTACCGGGCTTCTCCTGGACATGCAAGGCGCCTCACCGCCCGTGCTGGCCGCTCCGACGATGGGTTCGGAACCTTCTGGAACCTCGGGTCCCCGAATCTCATACTCCCTGGCCTGGTAAGGAGCCCCACGTCGAACGCCATACAGGCGAGGAGAAAGCCATGCGTTACATTGATGGATTCGTTGCCGCGGTGCCCGCATCCAACAAGGAGGCCTACCGCAAGGTGGCCGCCGATGCCGCGCAGGTCTTCAAGGAGTATGGTGCGCTCCGGGTCGTCGAGTGCTGGGGCGACGATGTGCCGGACGGCAAGGTCACCGACTTCAAGGGCGCGGTGAAGGCCGAGCCCGGGGAGATCGTGGTCTTCTCGTGGATCGAATGGCCGTCGAAGGCCGCGCGCGACGCGGGCAACCAGAAGATGATGGAAGACCCGCGCATGAAGGTGAACACGGGCACGATCTTCGACGGCAAGCGAATGATCTACGGCGGGTTCGAGATGCTGATCGACACGTGACCCCCGCTCCACCCAGCAGTCCGCATCACGGGCGCTTGCCGAGAACCCCGGCAAGCTCCTGGATGTCCTTGACCACCAGGTCTGGCTTCGCGGCCAGGGGGTAGAGCGCCTGACCAGGACGCGCCACGAAGACGGCCTGGAATCCGGCGGACTTCGCCCCGGCCACATCCCAGCCGTGGGCCGCCACCAGGATGGCATCCTCCGGTTCGACGCCCATCTGCTCCGCCGCCCAGCGGTAGGCCCGCAGGCCGGGCTTGTAGACCTTGATGTCCTCGATGCTCAGGTTGCGTGTGAACAACTCCGTCAGCCCGGCATTCTGGAGCTGCGTCTGAACCCCGGCATATGAGGAGTTGGTCAGGGTCACCAGCGTGTAGCCCTGAGCCTTGAGTGCCTTCAATCCCTCGAGCACGTCAGGATGGGCCGGCAGCTCGAGCAAGGGCGTGACGATCGCGGTCTTCGCCTGTTCCTGAGTCAGTTCGATTCCGTTGTTCCGGGCCACCATCATGAGGGCGGCCGTGCCGACCGCGCCGAAGTCGTGGTAGTTCTCCGTGACTGTCTCGACCAGCGAGTAATGCAACATGGTCGAGAACCACAGTGGGAGCAGGTCCTGCCTTCCGCCCAGGGCCCCACCGACGGACTGACGCATGGATTCCAGGTCCAGCAGCGTCTCGTTCACATCGAAGAAGATGACCTTCCGCGTTGGGGCGGTATGCCTTTTCGGCGGCGTGGCACAGGACGCGTGGAAGCCCACCAGCAAGCAGGCCAGCAGTAGCGACAGCAGATGACGGACGGAACGCATCGGATTCTCCTGGTTCAGGGCTCATCAGAGCGGGTGACATCCCAGCGCGGCAGCCCGGGTCATGGCGGAGGCTCCGCGCGCGCCTCGCCATACGGAAGCACCACCGTGAAGGTCGAGCCCGCTCCGGGAATACTCTCGACCAGGATGCTGCCGCCATGGGCCTCGACGATCTGCCGGGCAATGAAGAGCCCGAGCCCGAGCCCGCCGTAGTGCCGATCGGAGACCGCCCGTTCGAACTTCTCGAAGATACGGGCCCTGGCCTCACTCGGAAATCCGATGCCCTGATCCCGGACCACGAGCCGCACCGTGTCCGGCCCGGGCTCGACCCTGACCTCCAGCGGCTTTCCCGCTCCGAACTTGATGGCATTCTCGAGCAGGTTGGTGACGACCTGCTCCATTCGGAACCGGTCCCACTTTCCGATGGCGGGACTCCCGGTGCGGATCTCCATCGGAGAACCGCTGCGTGCCAGTTGCTCGCCCAGGTCATCCACCACGTCACGGACCACCTGGCGGAGGTCCACCTCCTCCCGCATCAACTCGAAACGCCCCGCGCCGATGCACGAGACATCGAGGAGCTGCTCGATGAGGGTGCGGAGCCGCTCGGCCTGGGCTTCGATGCGGGGCAGCTCGCGCAGCAGGATGCCGGTGCGAACCGGTTGCTCCGGAGCACCCTGGACCGCCCGGTGAAGAATCGACAGGCGGAGCTTCAGGGACGTCAGGGGCGTGCGGAGCTCATGGGCGGCGACTACGAGGAAGGCATCCCGTATGCGGATGGCATCCTGGCCCTGCTGATACAGCCGCGCATTGTCATACGCGAGGGTGGCGTGCCGGGCCACCTCCTGGGCCAGCTCGAGCTCCTTGCTCCCGTAGCGCCGTCCCAGCGGGCCCGAGCCCAGGGTGAGCACCCCGAGCATGTTTCCTCGCGAGATGAGGGGCACCGAGATGGCGCTCCGGGTTCCGAGCGCGATGATGAGCTGCGTATGTTCCTCGCTCTCACACGTGGCCCGGATCTCCTCCTCCGACAGCTCGGGGTAGAGCCTGGGCTGACGGGTCCGAAGCACCTCGCTGGCCGGGCTGTTGCTTCCCTCCCGGGCCGGGTAGCGTTCGGCGAGCGTGTCGAGCAGGGGGCGCTTCGTGGGACTGACATGCGCCCCCGCGAGCCGGCGGATCTGCCCCTCGACCATCACGTCGATCACGCACCAGTCCGCGAAGTGGCGCACGCATAACTCACCCAGGCGCGAGAGGGTCTCACTGTAATCGAGCGTCTCGGAGAGGATGAGGCTGGCCTCCGCGAGGAACGAGACGTTCCGGTGCGCCTCCGCGAGCTCGTGGGTCCGCGCTCGCACCTGCCGCTTCAGCGCCTTGTTCCAGGTGATGACCGTCCCCACCACCACCGCCACGCCCACGAGCAGAATCACCACGACCCGCCAGAAGAGGGGATCCCGGTAGAACGGTGGCGCCCTCGCGTAGACCCATCGCCTCCAGATGGTCTCCTTTTCCTTCTCCGTTATTCGATCCAGCCCCTTCTGGATGATGCGAAGCAGGATCTGCTCATCCTTCCGGACCCCCATCGCCAGCTCATATTCGTAGGGGATCCTTCCCGCCACATGGAGGTTCGTCAGGTTCTCCTGGGTGACGTGGAAGGACAGGGCCGTGACATGCAGGATCATCGCGTCGACTTCGCCGGTCGACAGGCGCAACAGTCCCTCGAGATCATTGGGAACGGGGACGAGTTGGAGCTCGGGATGGGTGCGCTTCAGATACTCATGGGCTCCGAAGTTCTCGCCGACCGAGATCCTCAACCCCCGCATCTCCTCGAGGGTGAGCCGCTCCCAGGTCCCCTGGCGCACGACGATGAGGATGGGAATGCGGACGTACGGCTCGGAGAAGACGAGGTATTCCATGCGCTCGGGGGTCCTGGTCAACCCGCTCGCCAGGTCCACCCTTCCCTCGCGCATGTTCTGGAGCACCTCGCTGACGGTGGTGGGAGGAGCCTCGCGAAACTCGACGCCCAGCTTCGCCTCCAACAACCGGACATAGTCCGCGGTGATGCCACTGAACTCTCCCTTGTCGTTGATGAACGACAGGGGAGCGTTGATGTAGGGGCCGAGCACGATGCTGTCCGCATTGCGCTCGAGCCACTCCCGTTCCTCCGGGGTGAACGCATCCCGGGCATTCCCCTCGAAGAGCCCGCGCCCGAACACGAAGGCCGCTCCGGCCAGGACAATCAAGCCGGTGAGGACAAGCCAGCGGTGTACCCGTACTTGTTCCCGGAGCATCGGAGAGCACGCCTCCCGTCCCCGGTCACGAGAGCGGAATCCGAAGAGCCTGGATAGGGGGAACCCTCGGAAGTGGCTCGAAGCGAACGCGGAGTGTCAGGCAAACGGCCCGGGCTGAAGTGTCCATGCGCCGGAAGTGCGATGAATCACATCCCAGCCACTCCCAAGGCCGTCCCGCGGGCCAGCATGTCCGCGGCTCCTCGCGATGCTACCTTCGCCGCTTTCCTGAATCCCACGCCGGGAGTATCACCCCATGACCGAAGGTTCTTCGCGCGCTTCACGGCATGTGCTCGCCGCGCTCCTGCTGAGCACCGTGTTGTCCGCCGCGCCAGCACGAGCCGATGACGGCAACACTCCTCTGGAGGACAACCGCCACATCACCGGGTTCTATATCCAGATAGCCCCCACGTTCCAGGCGCTGCTGGATCCAGACTTCCAGCCCGGAGGCACGAGCAGTGTCCGCCCCAGCTGGTTCCTCTTCGCGCCCCACGCATCACAATCCGCGGGCAAGGGAATGCTCGGCGCCGCCCTGGCCCGACACCTCCTCGACGCAGCCCGGGGACGGCCCTCGTTCTCCGCTCCGGAGGCGCTCGGGCGGGCAGGCCTCACGGGTGTCCCGCACCTGTCCCTGGAGCAGCTCTCCCTGGAGCTCATGTTCCAGGGTCTGCCCACGGATGCGGCCGCCGCGCTCGCCGCGCTCACCACCGCGATGAACGCCGAGGCGCTCGCGGATCCCCGCACCCTCACCCGCACCGCCGCGCGTCTGGCCTTGCTCTACTGGAGCGCCCCGGCGTGGCACCCGCTCGACAAGGCGGAGTCCGTGGTGCTCACGCTGGAGCGCACGCTGCACGAGGGCAACGTCGCCATCTTCACGGACATCGGCGGCACGGCGGCCGCGTACCTGACGTGGCGCCAGTCCGCCGGAACGGTGACTCCGGAGCGCGTGCTCACGGAGTTCTCCCTGCCGGGCGCGAGTCCCGCCCAAGCCCGGCTCGCCTACGACTACGCGCTCGCCCATGCGTCCGACTCCCCGAGACCCCACGCCTTCGACGCGATCTTCCCGGGAATGAACAGCCAGAACCTGATGGTGGCGGGCCTCGCGCTCTACGAGAAGGCGCGGCTCACTCCCGGGCTCCAGGCGCGCGAGGCGTTCATCGCCATGGCCAACAACTACCTGGCGTGGCGCGAGCAGCACGACATCGTGCAGGCGGTCTTCACGCCGGCCCGGCCCCGTTGGGACGAGGTGTCACGCTCCGCGTTGATGCGGGCGATGACGCCGATGCTCGTGGTGCACTTCGGCCCGCTCGAGTGGACGTTGGCGGGTTACGCGTATGCCCGGCCAGACCGGGATGGCAATCCCCTCACCTCCCAGCCCACGGAGTACAACTGGGCGGTGTTCTGGGATCGCTGGCCGCCGATCCTCGACTCGTTCGAGCTGGGCTACAGCGACCCCGAGGCCCTCTGGGAGATGCCGGAGCCCCTCAAGGATCCCCTGGCCCACTGACCGTCCAGGAATGAGACAGCAGCGGACAGGCGCCCGCTCGAAATGCCGCCCGCAGACAGAAACGGCGGGCGGACCGATGATTTCCAGCCGGTCCCGCCGTCCATGGGTGGAAGCTCGCATCTGGAGCCATTTCCCCGGTCAAAAGGAGCCACCATGACGATCCAGGCAGCCACCCCCTACCTCATCCTCAACGGCAGGGCCGAGCAGGCGATTGCCTTCTACCAGCGTGCCCTCGGCGCGAAGGTCGAGGCGATGCAGCGCTTCGGAGACGTCGACCAGAGCTGTCCCACGGCGCTGAAGAACCGCGTCATGCACGCGCAACTGCGCGTGGGCGACGCGATCCTGATGTTGAGCGACAGCAACGAGGACACCCCACTGAAGGGCGGGAGCGTGAACATCGCCCTCCAGCTCGACGATGCCGATCAGGCCAGGCAGTGCTTCGACGCGCTGGCGGCGAAGGGCACCGTGGTCCAGCCGCTCATCGACGCCCCGTGGGGCGGGATGTTCGGCGCCCTGAGCGACGAGTTCGGCATCAACTGGATGTTCAACAGCGCCCGGGCCAAGAAGGCCTGAAAAACAACGGGCCCCGGATTCCGAAGAACCCGGGGCCCGGACCCTGGTGAGCGCGGAGCTCAGGGTTGGAGGATGGGCGGGTCGTACGGCCACGGCCACGGGTACGGGGGGTAGATGATGATGATGTTGGCGAGCCCCTGCACCTTCACGGGCGTGGAGCTGTTCGTCGTCGTGTCGTTCCCGAGCTGGCCGTAGTTGTTCTGGCCCCAGGCCCACACGGTGCCATCCTGCTTGCGCGACGCCGAGAAGTAGCCGCCCGCCTCGACCTGCGTGCTGCCCTCGTAGCCCGAGACCTGCGCGGGGGAGTAGCGGTGGGTCGTCGTCCCATCGCCCAGCCCGCCGTAGCCGTTGTAGCCCCAGGTCCAGACGCTGCCGTCCTGCTTCTGCGCCATCACGTGGTACCAGCCCGCCGCGAGGTCCGCGACGCCGCTGAGCCCCGTCACCTGCACGGGCGAGTAGCGGCTGGCCGTCGTCCCATCGCCCAGCCCGCCGAAGGCGTTGTAGCCCCAGCCCCACACGGTGCGGTTCTGCTTCAACACCAGCGTGGAGTAGCCACCCGAGGTGACGGCGAGGGCATCACCGATACCCGGCACCATCACGGGGTAATAACGGTTGGCCGTCGTCCCATCGCCGAGCTGGCCGTAATAGTTGTAGCCCCAGCCCCACACGGTGCCGTCCTGCCTCACCACGCTCGAGTGGTAGGTGCCGGCGGAGAGGCCGAGGACAGGGCCGAGAGCGAACACCTGCACCGGCGTGTTGCGGGCGACCGCGGTCCCGTCACCGAGCTGGCCGTAGGAGTTGTGACCCCAGCTCCACACGGTGCCATCCGTCTTCATCGCCAGGTTGTGATAGCCGCCCGCCTCGACGGCGAGGACGTCGGTGAGACCCACCACCTGCACGGGCGCGGTGCGGGAGATGTTCGTCCCGTCACCGAGCTGCCCCTCACTGTTGGAGCCCCAGGCCCACACGGTGCCGTCCTTCTTCAACGCCACCGAGTGGAAGGTCCCCGCGGAGACGGAGACGACGTTGCCGAGGCCAGACACCTGCACCGCCATATCCTGGTGGGTCGTCGTCCCGTCACCGAGCTGGCCGTAGGAGTTGTGACCCCAGGCCCGGACGGTGCCGTCGCGCTTCAGCGCGAGCGCGTGGTAGGCGCCCATGTCGATGTCGGTGATGGTGCTGGCCAGCGACTGCACGGGAGAGGAGCGGTGGGTCGTCGTCCCATCGCCGAGCTGGCCGTAGGAGTTGTAGCCCCAGGCCCGGACGGTGCCGTCCGTCCTGGTGACCAGCGTGGAGGTGCCGCCCGCGGAGAGCGTGGAGACGTTGGTGAGGTTGGACACCTGCACCGGAACGATGGCATTGCTGGTGGTCGCGTTACCGAGCTGGCCGTAGTAGTTGTAGCCCCACGTCTGCACGGTGCCGTCCGGCATCAGCGCCGCCGAGTGCCCATCTCCCGCGGAGAGGGTGGTGACGTTGCTGATCAGCGACTGCACCGGAATGTAACGGTGGGTGGTCGAGCCATCTCCCAACTGGCCGCTGCCATTGTTGCCCCAGGCCTGGACGGTGCCATCCTGCTTCATCGCCAGTGAATGGGTGTAGCCGGCGAAGACGCGGCTGATGCCGCTGACCGGCACCGGCACCGGGGAGAGGCGGTTGGTGGTCGAGCCGTCGCCGAGCTGGCCATAGCCGTTGTAGCCCCAGGCCCGGACGCTACCGTCCTGCCTCGCGGCCACCATGTGATAGCCGCCCACGGCGATGTCGGTGACGGAGCTGAGACCCGGCACCTGCCCCGGCGTGGGGCGATTGGTGGCCGTCCCGCTGCCGAGCTGGCCGTAGTAGTTGTAGCCCCAGGTCCAGACGGTGCCGTCCGCCTTCAGCGCCACCGTGTGATAGGTGCCCGCGCCGATGGCGACGACGTCGCTCAGGCCAGACACCCAGCGCGGCGAGAGGCTATAGGTGGCCGTCCCATCGCCGAGCTGGCCGTAGTAGTTGTAGCCCCAGGTCCAGACGGTGCCGTCCTCCTTCAGCGCCACCGTGTGATAGCCGCCCACGGCGAGGTCGACGACGTTGCCCAGCCCGGGCACGTTCACCGGCGAGTGACGCGGGGCGACCGTCCTGTCACCGAGCTGGCCGTAGTAGTTGTAACCCCACGTCTGCACGGTGCCGTCCGCCTTCAGCGCCGCCGTGTGATAGGTGCCCACGGCCGTCATGGGGCATACCTGCCGCACGTGCTTGTAGACCGACCTCACGTTGGAATGGCAGATGGCGCGGTTGCCCGCGCTGTCCAGGACCATGGGCCAGGCCTTCACCTCCAGCACATGCAGGCCACAGCTGATGCCTGACTGGCTCACGTGCCAGGTGTCCGAGGTGTTGGTGCGCTCCTCGGTGGTGATCAGCTTGCCATCGAGGCGGTACTCCAGCCGTACTCCGTTGGAGGAGGCGGAAACGGCCCAGCTTCCACCTCCAGCCAGCAGGTGCTCGTAGGAGCTGGCGCCAACCATGGTGAGGTCGGTGACGGACAGGTCCGCACAGAGCGCGTCCTGCACGGTGCCCAGGGGCTCCTCCCCTGACAACGGCGTTTCAGGTGGAGCACCACAGGCGGCCAGCAACAGTCCGCCCAATACGACGCGGAGCGACGAACGGAACAGATCTTGGAACATGTACTTCCCCCCTGTACGGCGAGGTGTAGAAGTACACTTATACACGAATTACCTGGAGAAACAAGCTTTCCATGGATAGCGGACCAACCCCCTCATCCCCGGGCAGAGAGGATCTCCAGCAAAAGGCGTGCGGTCAGTCTCGCGGTGCGCGCGTTCTCGTCGTGGGGCGGAGAGAGTTCCATGAGGTCTGCGCCGAGCAGCCGCGGTTCGGCCGAGACGGTGCGCACCACGTCGATCATCTCCCGCGAGGAGAGGCCGCCCACGCTCACCGCGCTGACGCCCGGGGCCACGGCGGCGTCCGCCGCGTCGATGTCCACGCTGAGGTAGAGCGCATCCGCGTCCTTCATGACGAGGGAGAGGGCCTCGCGGGTGACGGCCACGGCCCCGCGCTCGGCGATGTCCTCCACGGTGTAGAGGTGGATGCCCTGCTCGCGGGCCCACGAGAGGTAGTAGCGGGAGTTGGCGAGGTAGCGGATGCCCAGCATCGCGGTGCGCGAGCCGGAGAGGATGGGCGTCTCCAGGGCGCGGCGGAAGGGCGTGCCACTGGAGAGCGAGGACTCGTGGTCGTACTCGCGCACGTCCAGGTGGGCATCGATCGTCACGAGCGCCAGGCGCAGCGAGGGACGCGCGGCGGCGAGCCCGCGAATCAGCGAGCCGGTGAGGCCGTGGTCTCCACCGATGAAGATGGGACGCGCGCCCGCGGCGAAGAGGTTGCGGGAGGCCTCCTCGATGCGGGCGTGGGTCCTGGCCCCGTTCATGGAGGCGAGCGTGAGGTCTCCCATGTCCACCACCTCGCCGAGCTCGCGCTGGCCGTCGAAGGTGCCATAGGCGCCGAGGGCCTCGCGCAGGGCCTTGGGGCCGAAGCGGGCACCGGGCCGGGAGGGAATGCCGCCGTCATAGGGCAGGCCGAGCAGGACGGGCCGGTCCTGGAGTGGCGTGCCGGGCGTGAAGGAGCGCAGGAGGGCGGAAGCGCGGGGGTCGCGGGAATCGGCGGCCGGGCGCAGGCCAGCGAGCGGGTCGTGCGGAGTATCCAAGGTCGGCTCCGTGTAGGGTGGGGGTGTCTCGGTCCTCGGGCCGCATCCTTGCCATGAATCGAGCCCACATCGAAGTGTCGCAACGGAAAGGAGCCCCCATGAAGCCCTCGACGTTCCGCCTGCTCGCCCTCTCGCTGAGCCTCCTGACGATGGGCGCGGTCGCGAAAACCAAGGCGGCGCCCGGCGCCAGCTCGTCCCTGGCGGCCGAGATGCTGGCCGCGCACAACCAGGCCCGCTCGAAGGCGACGCCCACGCCAGCGCCGGCACTGCCCCCACTCACCTGGTCCCCGGAAGCGGCGAAGGTGGCGCAGGCGTATGCCAATCAGTGCAAGTTCGAGCACAACCGGAGCCGGGACAAGAAGTTCGGGGAGAACCTCGCCGCCGCGGCGCCCCCAGGCTCGAAGACGAACGCGCAGGTGGTGGAGGACTGGATGTCCGAGGTGGCCGACTACTCGTACGCGACGAACAAGTGCGCGCCGGGCAAGGTGTGCGGCCACTACACGCAGGTGGTGTGGCGCAAAACGACGCACGTGGGCTGCGCGACGGCCATCTGCACGAAGAACTCACCGTTCGGCGCGCAGTTCCCCACGTGGCAGCTCTGGGTGTGCAACTACACGCCACCGGGCAACTTCGTGGGCCAGAAGCCATACTGAGCCCATACGGTTCGATTGACCCCGCTCCCACGGAGAGACCATGCCCGAGGAACAATCCAAGCAGCTCTACGTCGCCGTCCTGCTCTACGAGTCCACGTCCGAATCGGGCGGCAAGAAGCCCCTGTACGAGGAATCGTTCGTCCTGCTCCAAGCGACGAGTGAAGAGGAGGCCCGCGCCCGGGCGGCGGAGCACGCGCGCCAGCAGGAGACCCGGTTCGAGAACGCGGAAGGGGAGCGCATCCACTACTCCCTCAAACACGTGGTCGATGTCAGCCCCGTCCTGGACGACGACTTGAAGGACGGCGCGGAACTCTACGCGCGCCACTTCAGGGACTACGGCGCGTACCATGCCTTCGAACCGTTCCTGGGAGGCTCGGTCGACTGATGAGAACACTCCTCTCCTTCATCGTAGCGGCCGTGGCGTTCTGCATCACTCCGGCCGGGCAGGACCTGGACTTCATCCCGTCCGCCTACGCCGCCAACTGTGTCGCCAAGGAAAACCTCAAGGAGAAGGCATTCTCCTTCATCAGCAGATGCCGCAAGGGCAGCATCCAGCGGGAGTTCCCGGGCGAGCTGAAGGAGGAGTCGCTCGGCATCATCAAGAACGGCTCCTCCGCCATCCACAAGAAGGCGTGGAAGCTGCTCAACGACAACCGCTTCGCCAAGTAGCTCCGAGCCACCTCACTGCTTCAGGTTATCGGCCAGGAAGCCCTTCACCTGCTCCCATGCGGCCTCCGCGGCCTCGGCGTTGTAACGCCCCGGCGCCGACGGGTTCGCGAAGGCATGCGGCGCGTCGTACTTCAGGATGCGGTGCGCCACTCCCGCGTCCGACAGCGCCTCGTCGAACTCCTCCACCACGTCGTTCGGAATCGACTCGTCCTTCGACCCGAAGACGCCCAGCACCGGCGCCTTGATGCTCTTCAGCTCGTCCACGTTCAGCACCGGCCGCCCGTAGTACATCACCACCGCGTTCAGCTCCGGAATCGTCATGCCCGCGCGCAGCGACCACGCGCCACCGAAGCACCAGCCCACCACTCCCGTGCGCGTCGACTGCACCCGCGAGGACGTCATCAGATACTGGTGCGCCGTCTTGAGAATCGCCTGCGAGCGCGCTGGATCCACCGTCTTCATGGCCGCCATCGCCTCCTCGGGCGTGGCCGCCACCTTGCCGCCGTACAGGTCCACCGCCAGCGCCGCGTAACCCTGCGCCGCCAGCCGATCCGCCCAGTGCATGATGTGCTCGTTCAGCCCCCACCACTCGTGGATGACCAGCACCCCCGGCACCGGCTTCCGCGCGTTCTCCGGCAGGCTCAGGTAGGCCCTCGCCCCGGCAATCTCCAACATCTGCCCCTTGCGCGGCGGCGCCGCCTCCGCCTTCAGCTCGTGCAGCGCCTGGAACTCCTTCTCCGTCAGGCCGCCCAGCTCCTCGCGCCGCGCTTCCGAGCTTCCCTTCTCGCCCCCCTTCTCCGCTCCCTGCTTCGCCGCACAGCCACTCAACGACAGCCACACCACTGCCGCACACCCCAGCATCGTCCGCAGGTTCATCCGCATCCCCTCCTCCGGGCCGCTCTCGTTCGCCAGGCCCTGGAGCGCTCTCCGGCGTAACGCGCCCCCACGGCCCACGCCAAGCGCTCCGTGGAGCCGCTCGCGGCCGGGTGCAAGAAAGACGACGGGCCATCGGTGCCCCCCGCAGGGAGGCGGCCCGATGGCCCGCGAGAACCACTTAGCCCTGGAGGACTACTTCCTGGCCGGCTGGCCACCCGGAGCCGCCGGCTGACCCGGCGCCGTGGGCTGGCCCGGCATCGCCGGCATCGACGGGGGCGGCTCGTTCTTCTGCACGTCGAGCAGCTCCACCTCGAACACCAGCGCCGAGCCACCGGGGATGCCCGGCGTGCCACGGTCGCCGTAGGCCAGGTCGGACGGGCACACCAGCTTGGCCTTGCCGCCCACCTTCATCTTGCCCACGCCCTCGGTCCAGCACTTGATGACGCCGTTGAGCGGGAACTGCGCCGGCTCGTTGCGCTTGTACGAGCTGTCGAACTCCTTGCCGTCCGGCAGGGTGCCCCGGTAGTTCACCTTCACGATGTCGGTCGGACCCGGCTGCGCCCCGGTGCCCTCCGTCTGCGACTTGTAGATGAGGCCGGACTCGGTGCGCACCGCGCCCTCCTCCTTGGCCGCCTGCTCCAGGAAGCCCTTGGCCTTCTCCTTCTCCTTCTCCGCGCGGGCGGTGGAGCGGGTGCGCGCCAGCTCCGGCAGCTTCGGCCCGAAGGTCTGGATGTCCACCGCCGGCTCCTTGTTCGTCACCGACGCCGTCAGGCCCGCCTTCACGAACTCCAGCTCCTCGGGCGTCATGTCGAAGACCTGGATCTGCCGGCCCAGCGTGAGGCCGAGCGCGTAGAACGTCTTCTGATCATCCGTCTGCGGAGTCGCCGCGGCACCACCGCCGCCGCCACCGCTCTGCTGCTGACAACCCGCCACGGCGATCATCAACGCCACCACCAGAAACTTCCTCATGTGTCCTTCCTTTCCAACCAGGGCGGCGACCGCCACCCATGCCGGCGCCCTTATACAAGAAGAAAGCGGCGGTCCGGCGGGGGAGCGGAACGTTCTTATCTTTTTCCGGTGGATCGGGACCCGGAGGGGCGGAATGTCCCGCCTCGTCCCCGAGTGGGTGGCCCGGGCAGGCCGGCCATCCGGAGGCACTCGGTCATGGACATCGACGTGCGGCGCGTCCTGGACTCCCTGGGAGACCCCCTGCTCGCCCTGGATCGCTCGGCGCGCATCGTCCATGCCAACGCGGGGCTGAAGGAATTGCTGGGCTGGTCCCGGCTGGAGTTGCTGGGCCGGCCCATCACCACCGTGTTTCCCGGAGGGCTGCCCGGGTGGCCCCGGGAAGAGCCAGCCCCCCGTCCCATGTCCGCCCCTCCCCAGCGGGTGGGGGCCCTGGCACGGGATGGACGTCTCCGGGAGGTGGAGGCGCGGCTGTCCCCCTGGCCCGGGGGAGAGAACGAGGGGCTGCTCATCGTCTCCCTGCGCTCGCTGGACGCCCAGGTGGAGCTCGAGCGGCAGCTGCGGCTGAGCCAGCGGGTGCAGGTGCTGGAGGCAGCGCTGACGCAGGTGTTCTCGTCCGCCTCGGACGAGGAGGAGGCCGCCTACGCCATCCTGCGCGCCTGTGGGGAGCTGGAGGGCTGGACACTGGGCACGTACTGGCGGCTGGAGCGGGGGGACTCCGTGCTGGTGCTGGCGCCCGTCACCCTCTGGACGGCGGACGAGAGCCTGGGCGGCTTCGTGCATGACACGCTGCAACGCACCTTCGCGCTCCCCGAGAGGCCACCGGGCCAGCGGGAAATCGTCTGGAGCCAGGACGTGGCACGGGACGTGCGTTTCCCGCGCGGGGACGCGTCGGCCCAGACGGGGCTGCACGGAGGGCTGCTCGTCCCGGTGCCGGGTGGCGACCGGGTGCATGGCATGTTGGAGCTGCTCAGCCGCGCCCCCCGGGAAGACCGGGAGGCGGACGAAACCCTGGGCAACGGGGTGGGCCTCTACTTCGGCCGCATCCTGGACCGGATTCAGCAACTGGACCTGGAGCACACGCGCGCCGAGGCCCCGCGCTCGCTGTGGGACTCGGACCTGCTGGGGCTCTTCACCAGCGATGCCCAGGGCCGGGTCCTGGACGCCAACCCCACCCTGCTGCGGATGCTGGGCTACTCCCGGCGGGACGTGCGCGAGGAGCGCCTCACCTGGTCCACCCTGACGCCCCCCCGCGAGCGCGCCCTGACGGAGAGCGCCCTGCGGCGGCTGCGCACCGACGGCAGCTTCCACTCCTTCGAGGGCACGCTGTTGCGGAAGAACGGCGGCGGCCTGCCGGTGCTGCTGGGCTCCACGGGCCTGGGCGAGGGGCGGGTGGTGACGTTCGCGCTGGACCTGTCGGACTGGAAGCCGGCGGAGGCCTCCGCCGAGCAGGAGGTGGATGCCCGGCTCCACGCGCTCATCGCCCACGCGCCCGTGGTGCTCTTCTCCCTGGACCGGGACGGCGTGGTCACCCTCTCCGAGGGCCACGGCCTGGTGAGGATGGGCTTCAAGCCCGGCCAGGTGGTGGGCATGTCCGTGTTCGACATCTACCGTGCCGAGCCCTCCGTGCTCACCCATGTGCGGCGGGCACTCGCCGGGGAGGAATTCCTCTCGGTGGAGGCACTGAGCAGCGGGTTGCTGTACGAGACGCACTGGGTGCCGCTGCGCGACCCCGAGGGGCGGCTGGCGGGCACGCTCGGGCTGGCGGTGGACGTCACCCGGCGGGAGTACGAGGCACGCTGGAGGGCCCGGCTCTTCTCCGAGGCCCAGGAGGCCCGCGCGGAGGCGGAGCGGATGGTGCGGCTGCGCGACGAGTTCCTCAGCGTCGCCTCGCACGAGCTGAAGACGCCCCTCACCTCGCTGAGCCTGCAGCTGCACACGCTGCTGAAGCGGGCGCGCTCCCGGCCCGGGGACGCCGAGCTGGCGCAGCGGCTGGAGAAGGCGCAGCGGCAGCTCTACAAGCTGTCGCGGATGATGGACGAGCTGCTGGACGTGTCCCGTCTGGCGGAGGGGCGGCTGCGGCTGGAGCTGTGCGACGTGGACCTGGAGCAGCTGGTGCGCGAGGTGATGGAGCGCTTCCAGGAGGAGGCCTGGCGCACGGGCTCGCGCCTGGAGCTGCGGGCCGAGGGGCCGGTGGTGGGCCGCTGGGACCGGACGAAACTGGAGCAGGTGGTGACCAACCTGATGACCAACGCACTGAAGTACGGGGCAGGAGCACCGGTGGAGGTGCGGGTGCACTCCAGCGGGGCCCTCGCGCTGCTGGAGGTGACGGACCACGGCATCGGCATCGCGCCGGAGAACCTGGAGCGCATCTTCGGCAAGTTCGAGCGCGCCGTGTCGGTACGCCAGTACGGTGGGTTTGGACTGGGGCTGTACATCGTCCGGCAGCTCGTCGAGGCGATGGGAGGAGGCGTGAACGTGGAGAGCACCCCGGGCGCGGGCGCCACCTTCCACCTCGTGCTGCCGCTGGCCGGTCCCGAGAGCGGCCTGGGACCACCGCCTCCCCAGGCGGGTCTCCATTGACGGCGCTCGGCTGCTCGGTGCCCAAACGACTGGACGGCGGTCCAGTCCGCGGGCGGAAGAAGGCCGTATATTTTCCAGCGTTCGCGGGCACACGTGGTGCGTTACATCTCTCGATGCTGTCTCACGCCCCGTTCGTGATACGGCGGCATACCCGGGATTCTGGGAGGAGCCGTGCAAGCAGGGGACGCGCCGCGCACCAGCATCTTGCTAGTGGATGATCAACCCGCCGACCTGGTGGCCCTGGAGCGCCACCTGGCGCCCTTCGCGCTGCACCTGGTGAAGGCCTGCTCGGGAGAGGAGGCCCTGCACTGCCTGGAGGACGAGGACTTCGCGCTCGTGCTCATGGACGTGCGGATGCCGGGGTTGGATGGCTTCGAGACGGCGCGGCTGCTGCGCGAGAACGAGGTGCGTCCGGTGCCCCTCATCTTCCTCACGGGGGCGCCGACGGAGGAGCACTCGCTGGCGTACGAGAGCGGGGCGGTGGACTGGCTGCGCAAGCCGGTGGAGCCGGAGATTCTGCGGGCCAAGGTGCGCGTCTTCGTGGAGTTGCACCGCGAGCGAGAGGAGCTGCGGCGCCAGCAGATGCAGCTGCGGGAGCGGGAGCGGGAGGTGCTGGAGGCGCGGCGCCTGCGGGCCGAGGCGGAGCGCGAGCGGCTGGTGGTGGAGCTGCGCGAGGCGGTGCGGTTGCGCGAAGAGTTCCTCTCCGTGGCCAGCCATGAGCTGAAGACGCCGCTGACGCCGCTGGCGCTGCGTCTGCAGTTGATGAAGCACGGGCTGGGGCAGGAGCCGCCGGACGTGGAGCGGTTGCGCGGGCATGTGGAGGTGGCGAACGGGCAGGTGCGGCGGATGGCGTCGCTGGTGGACAGCCTGCTGGACGCCACGCGCATCACCAGCGGCCGGCTCGCCCTGCGCCGCGAGCGGGACGTCAACCTGGCGGCCATCGTGCGCGACGTGGCGGCCGGCTTCGAGACGCAAGCGGTGCGCGCGGAATGCGCCATGGAGATAGAGACCCCCGCCCGGCTGCTGGGCCAGTGGGACGTGTTGCGGCTGGAGCAGGTGGTGGCCAACCTGTTGTCCAACGCGCTCAAGTTCGGCGCCGGCGGACCCGTGCAGGTGCGGCTGGAGGAGCACGCGGGGTGGGCCCGGCTGACGGTGCGCGACGAGGGCATCGGCATGGACGAGGAGGTGCGCGCGCGCATCTTCGGCCGCTTCGAGCGAGGCGTGTCGGAGCGGCACTACGGAGGACTGGGCCTGGGCCTCTTCATCACCCATGAGGTGCTGAAGGCCCTGGGCGGGCGCATCCACGTGGAGAGCGCTCCGGGGCGGGGCTCCACCTTCACCGTCGAGCTGCCGTGCTCGTGTCCCGAGGAGGCTGGCGGAGGTCCCCGCCATGATGCCTGAGTCCCAGGGGGCACGCGGCCCCCAGCGGGTGCTCGTGGTGGACGACAGCCCGTCCGACCGGCTCATGGCCGTGCGCGCCCTCACCCGGGCCTTCCACGGACTCCAAATAGAGGAGGTGGGGGAAGCGGAGCAGTGGCTCCAGGTGCTCGAGCAGCCCCGGTTCGACGCCGTCATCGTCGACTACCAGCTGCACTGGGCCACGGGGCTGGAGTTGCTGCACACCCTCCAGCAGCGCTGGCCGGGCGTCCCCGTCATCATGCTCACCGGCACGGCCGAGGAGCGGCAGGCGCTGGAGGCCGTCCAGGAGGGGCTGGATGAGTACCTGCCCAAGACGCCGGAGTCGTACGCCCACCTGCCGCGCACGGTGCGCTTCGCCCTGGAGCGGGCCCGCCAGCGCCAGGCGTTGCGCGAGTCGAGCGAGACGCTGCGCCTCGTCATCGAGGGAGTCTATGGGCACGCCATCTACCTGGTGGACCCCCAGCGGCGCATCATCAGTTGGAACGCGGGCGCGCAGGCCATCACCGGCTACAGCGAGGTGGAGGTGATGGGACAGCCCATCTCCTCCCTGCTGATACCCGAGGAGCTGCGGGGCGAGCAGCTCGAGCGGATAGTGGAGGAGGTGGAGCAGCGGGGCGCGTACACGGGCGAGGGCTGGCGGCTGCACAAGGATGGAAGCCGCTTCTGGGCGGACATCACCGTGAGCGCCCTGCGCGAGGAGGGAGGCGGGCTGCGCGGCTACGCCGTGGTGATGCGCGACGCCACGGAGCGCAAGCGGGCGGAGGAGGAGCGCAAGCGGGCCAACGAGTTCCGCGAGCGCCTGCTGGGCATCGTCAGCCACGACCTGCGCAGCCCCCTGCAGGCCATCTCGCTGCAGTCGCAGTTGCTGTCGCGCCGGGTGCATCTGGAGGTGGTGCAGACGGCCACGGCGCGCATCCTCCAGGGCGCCGAGCGCATGACGCGGATGATCGCCGATCTGCTGGACTTCACCCGGGGGAGGCTGGGGGGCGGCATCCCGGTGGAGCGCGAGCCGGGGGACCTCTTCACCTTCACCTACGAGGTGCTGGAGGAGCTGCGGATGACCACGCTGCAGACCCGCATCTCCACCCAGGCCACGGGGGATGGGCGGGGTGACTGGGACAAGGATCGGCTCACGCAGGTGGTGCAGAACCTGGTGTCCAATGCCTTGAAGCATGGGGAGAAGGGCAAGCCCCTGCGGGTGACGATGGAGGGAGAGGGGGAGCTGGTGGTGCTGTGCATCCAGAATCAAGGCACGCCCATTCCACCGGAGCTGTTGCCGCACCTGTTCGATCCCTTCCGGCGAGGCCGGGGAGAGGGCGCCAACGACGCGCTGACGGGAGGGCTGGGGCTGGGCCTCTACATCGTGCAGGAGATCGTCCAAGCGCACGATGGGAGCATCACGGTGACGTCGGATGCGCGGAGTGGAACGACGTTCACGCTGCGACTGCCGCGCCATGCACTGACGCCGAGAGAGCCGGCGGGTGAGCACCCCGGCCTCGAGGGGTGGTAGACCGCGAGTCCAGGAGGGAGAGACATGACGCAGGCCTCGATCGGAATGGGAGTGGCGCGGGTGGAGGTGGAGGTGACGATCTCCGCGCCGCGGGAGCGGGTGTGGAGGGCGCTGGTGGAGGAGGCGGGCCAGTGGTGGCCGAAGGACTTCTACGTGGGCCGGGAGCCGAAGGGCTTCGTCATCGAGGCGCGCCCGGGAGGGAGGGTGTTCGAGGACTGGGGCGGGGATGCGGGGGCGCTCTGGTACACGGTGCTGGTGGTGGAGCCACCGGCGGTGTTGGAGATGGCGGGGCACCTGACGCCGGCGTTCGGCGGGCCGGCGACGACGACGGTGCGGCTGACGCTGAAGGAGCAGGGAGGGGAAACGGTGGTACGGGTGGAGGACGCGGTGTTCGGGCGGGTGGACGAGAACACGAGCCCGAGGCTGCGAGAGGGCTGGCGCACGCTGATGGGGAGCGGGGGCCTGAAGGGCCACGTGGAAAAGAAGGCGCCGTAGAAGCCGGGGAGACCCCTCCCCCACTCGAGCCCAATCACCCCTCGCCCTCCGGGAGAGGGAAAGGGTGAGGGTGCCACGGGCCCTGGGTTGAACCCGTGCACCACCCGGAAGCCTGCCCGTCCGCTGTGCCACCAGGCCACCAGCGTGTCCTCTGGTCGCATGGCGAAGCCCGAGTCACGTGCCCACCCTGCCCCGAGAGGAGCGAGGGGGGGGACGATGAAGGCACGAGAAACAATCAGCGCACTGCTCCTGCTAGCGGGGCTCCTCACGGGAGCCCAGGCCCGAGCCGAAGACCCACAGGGCAAACACGGCTGGGACATCACGGTGGAGGCGAACACGGACTTCCCGCTGTCGGTTGGCGGGAGGCTGGGGGTGGAGTCGCCGTGGCGGCTGAGGCTGTCGACCTCGCTGGGTTACATGCCGGCGGCGTACGTGGGGCTGGTGAACGACGTGGGGGTGGGGCTGGACGCGTACGGCCGTAACGAGGCGGACCTCATCGAGAGCTCGCTGAAGAACTCGCTGGTGTGGAGGACGCACGTGGGCTGGAGGCCCTTCGCGCGAGCGGGCCTGTACGTGGAGGCAGGCTATGGACTGGTGGCGCTCGGCGGCGAGGTGAGTGCCGAGGACGTGCTGGCGTCGCTGCTCGGCATCGAGCCACCTGGGGACGCGGAGGCGCTGACGCGCGAGTACCGGGTGCGCTCGGTGTTGCACATGCTGGACGTGGAGGTGGGCTGGCGCTGGGGGCTGGGCGCGGGGTGGACGGCGCGCACGGCGCTGGGAGCGGCCTTCACGCTGGACTCCAACACCCGGGTGGAGCCGCAATTCCAGCCGAGCCAGCCGTTGCTCGTCACCGCCTTCTCGCGCCTGGCGGAGGGCCAGCTGGACAGGACGTTCGAGCGCTACGTGCACCTGCCGGTGCTCTCCTTCTCCATCGGCTACGCCTTCTGAGGTGACGGCGGAGGGCGGGTGAGGCAGAATCACCTGTGACGTCAGCCGACGTGTCGGGTTACAAGTTGACACCCGACATTCCTTTGTGGTCAAATCATGAATAATCGTATTTGACCTCAATGGAGGTGGAGTGTGCGTACCTGGAAGGCCCTGCTCGCCACATGGGCGTTGCTGAGTGCCACCGGGTGCGGTCATGGGGAGGCGGTACGGAGGGAGGAGCCCGAAGCCGGGCTGAGGGTGGAGTGTGCCCGGGGCGACGAGGGAGCGTGCGGAGCGGAGGAGTCCCGGGAGGAGACGCGGAGCAAGGGAGGGACGGTCTCCGCGCGCATCTGGGCGCTCATCGCGCAGGGGCAGTTCGCGGAGGCGCAGGTGCTGATCGCCGAGTCCGCGGCGGCGGGGCTCATCACCCAGCAGACGGCGGCGCGGATGGGAGAGCGCATCACGCTGCTCACCACGCGGCTGGGACAGGTGCCGGCGACGTTGCAGCGGGTGAAGGACTTCCCCTCTCAGTTGCGCGACCACTCCCTCTTCCAGATCAAACAGATGCTGGAGAGCAAGGACTTCACCCTGGCGACGCAGGCGCAACTGAAGCTGGCCGAGAAGCTCCTCGAGCAGCAGGAGCGGTTGATGGAGAAGGTGCAATGACGAAGACGCCCTTGCATCCCACGGTCGAGGAGCTGCTCGAGAAGCTGCGCGAGGCCCGGGAGGGCCGGGGTGTGGAGCCGCTCCGGCTGGAGCAGGTGAGGCGTTATCGCGAGCTCGTGGCGGAGAACCCCACGTTCACCCCGGCGCTGTTGGAGTTGGGACGGCTGCTGCAGCTGACGGACGAGCCCGGAGTGGAGACCGAGAAAGCCTTCGTGGAGATCCAGCGGTTGCTGGAGCAGGCCGTCGAGGTCTCGGGACGAGCGGCAGCGCCGGTGGTGGAGCTGGGCTACTTCCTGGACACCATCCGAAACTCTTCCGAGAAGGCCACGCCGCTGTACGAGGAAGGAGCGAGGAAGGCGCTGGAGACGCTGGAGGACGCGTGGGCGGGACTGCTGCGCGCCTGGGTGCACGAGCGGACGAAGGAGTCACTGAAGAAGGCGCTGGAGCTGAGCGAGCTGGCGGAGAAGGTCTTCCCGGACTCGGGCCGCATCCAGGGAGTGGTGCACGACGCGCGAAACACGGCCATCCACGATGGCCTGCTGAAGCCCTGAACTCCCTCTCCCCCCGGGAGAGGGCTGGGGTGAGGGTATCCGGCTCCAGGGTTGCACCCATGGGGCCCCGGCCCGCTCCCCGAGCAACCGAGGCCCACGGAGCGCCCATGTCCCCACCGTGGGCCCGGCTCGCGTACGCTGAACACCGCCCATGAGCCTGCTGCGCCGAGCGAAGCGAGAAGACAATCCCGAGTTGTTGGAGCTGTTCGGAGCGGTGCCGATGCAGGGCGAGCTGGTGCTGGCGACGCAGCGGGCGCCGGACTTCTTCCGGCTCTACGACATGCAGCGGGGGGACACGGAGCTCTGGGTCAACGAAGTCGAGGACGGGCTGGACGGGATGGGAGCCATCCTCGTGCGGGACGGCTGGCTGGAAGGCAGACCGTGCCGGGTGGGCTACCTGGGAGACCTGCGCACGCGCTTCTCGGCGAGGCGGAGCCGGGGCCTGGCGCGTTTCTACGGCCCGGTGCTGGAGGAGACGGCGAAGCGGCTGGGCGTGGAGGCGTTCCTCACGTCGGTGATGGCGAGCAACGCCGCCGCACTCCAAGCACTGGTGAAGCGCAAGAAGCGCCGCGAGGCCCAGCCGCACTACGCACTCCTGCGCCGCTTCTCGGCGGTATCGGTGCACTTCACCCGCCGCCGGGAACCCAAGCAGAACCGCTACCACGTGCGGCGAGCCACCCCCGAGGACGTGCCGGCGATGGAGGCACTGCTGGACGAGGACCACCGCACGCGGCCCTTCGGCTACCGGTACGACCAGGGAGAACTGCGGCACCGGCTGGAGCGCTGGCCGGGAATGAGCGTGGAAGGCAGCTACGTGGCCTTCGACGGGAGCGGGAAGCTGGTGGGGTGCACGTCGGCGTGGGACCCCGAGGCGGTGAAGCGCTACCGGGTGATGGCGTACCGGGGCTCGATGCGGTGGGTGAAGTGGGGCTACGACGCGATGGCCACGGTGCTGCGCGCGCCGAGGCTGCCCGAGCCCGGCAACGACTTCCGCTACTTCTACCTGTGCAACACGAGCGTATTGGGAGAGGACCCGGCCATCCTGCGCGCGCTGGTGGAGCGGGTGTACGCGGACCACCATGGCCGGGGCTACCACTTCTTCTCGCTGTACCTGGGCGAGGACGATCCGCTCGCCCCCGCGCTGGCGGGCTTCTTCCAGCGCAAGCTGGACTTCCATCTCTACGCGGTGACGCCGGCCAGCATGGCGCGAGAGCACTTCCCCACGGGACGCACCGGCTTCGAGATGGCGCTGGCCTGAAGCGCTGTCCGCTCAGTACGACGAAAAGGGAGGCCGCACCATGACGAGCTTCGGGTACGCGCAGCGGAACCCCGACTTCTCGTAGTTGCGTTGCGAGGCCGTGGCCGGCTCGGTGGAGGCGGTCACCAGATCCGCACCGTGCTCGGCGGCCCAGGCCATGCGCGCCTGGATGAGCGCGAGCTGCAGGCCCTTGCCCCGGTACAGCGGCACCACGCCGTCCGCGGACAGCAGCGCCACGCCGTCCGTCACGGACACCACGCCCACGCCACGGGGCTCGCCATTCTGGAGCGCCAGGAAGCAGGTATTGCCCTGCGTGCGGACGATGCCCACCCCACCGGACAGCTCCAGCTCGGACGCGGCGGGCCGGCCCAGGTAGGCGAGGAAGAAGAGCTCGGCCCAGCGCAGCTCCTCGCCCGGACGCACCGGCCGCACCTCGATCCCCGGCACGGGCGGCGGCACGGGCGTGGGCTGCCGGTACCAGACCTGGAGGAAGCGCTCCACGCGGTAGCCACGCGCCCCCAGCTTCCCGGAGAGCGAGGGCTCACAGAAGGGATTGAGCTCGATGCGGACGGCGCCCCCGCCCTGCCCCAGCAAGTCCTCGATGCGATCGAGGTCCGACAACCCCACCATCCCATCGAGCCCCACGCCGATGGCCGCGGAGAAGGACGAACGGGGCCCGAGGAACAAGGCGCGCCCTCCCGCGACACGCAGCGCGGGGACGCCCTGCCGCGAGGAGATGGGGGTGCGATCAATCTGCTCCGCCTGGGCGTTCTCGATGCGCCGCGCGAGCATGCGAGGGTCTTGCACTGGATGAGCTGGCATGGAGTCTCCCACCGCGAGTCTGCTCGCAAGCCCCCGGGAGGGTCGAGCACGCTTGCGAGACATACGTCCGGCATCTCATGCTTGAGGGATGCCAAGACTTCAACTCCTGGGATGCGTGCTGGCCCTGCTCCTCGCTGGCGCCGGGTGTACGGCGGGCCGGGTCCATTCCACACCTTCCGGGAGCGATGGCACCGAGGCGCGTCTGGAACGGGCCCGGCTCGCGCTGCGAGGGCCGGACCACGAGGCCGTGCTCACGGACCTGGAGAAGCTCGAGCGCGAGCTGGAGGCACAACTGAAGGAGCGCCCCGAGGATGCGCGGCTCCACGGGCTGCTGGCGCGCACGGCCTTCTACCTGCAACGGGAGGAGAAGGCCTTCACGGAGGCCGGGCGGGCGCTCGCGCGCGAGCCGGACCAGGCCGAATCCCACTACATCCAGGCCTTCCTGCTCGGCGGCCAGGACAAGGCCGGGGAGGCGCTCGCCCACGCCACGCGGGCCACGGAGCTGGAGCCGAAGCAGGGCCGCTACTGGCAGCTGTTGGGAACGCTGTACCTCCAGCTCGACAAGCCGGTGGAGGCGCGTGGGGCGCTCGAGAAGACGCTCTCGCTGGAGCCGAGGAACGCACAGGCGCTCTTCGTGCTGGGCCTGCTGGCCATGGACGAGGGCAGGCCGGACGAGGCGCTGGCGGCGTACGAGAAGGCGCGCGAGTACGAGCCGGATCTCGCGATGGCGCACTACAACGCCGGGCAGTTGATGCAGCTGCGGGGCGAATGGGCCGCGGCGCTGGAGCGCTTCCAGAAGGCGGCGGAGCTGGAGCCGGGAGACTGGAGGACGCGGACCAAGCTGGTGCAGCTGCACCAGGCGCTGGGCAACAAGGAGAAGCGGGACGCGGAGCGCGAGGAGGTGCTGCTGCTGCGGCAGGCGGGCAAGGTGGACAAGGACTACTTCGTCCGCGAGCAGTTCCAGGAAGCGGGCCGCACCGTCATGGCGGTGGAGAACTTCGAGCTGGAGGGCGACTGGGCCAAACGCTACGAGTTCCAGGTGTTCACACCGGACCAGGAGCGGCCCGCGCTCGTCATCTCACTGGGCTCGTACTCCTACGCCAACGTGTTCGCGCGAGAGAAGGATCCGGAGGGCCCGCGCCTGTTCCACCTGGACGGCTACCACCCGGACGGCGGGCACGACACCTATGGATTCTTCAACGGCGAGCCGTCCTACGACGAGACGCGGGAGATGGTCGTCTCCATCCTGAAGGGCGAGCTGAAGCCCATGTCCACCACGAAGCCAGGAGTGAACTGAACCGCGGATTCATCCCCCATGCGAGTGAGGCGGGGGATGGCGTGCGCAGGTAGTTTCCCGCTGCGTCCAACCCGGAGCACGGAATGCGCCGCCTGGCCCCTCGCGGAAGAACTGTTCGTCCACTGCTCGCCGCGGGGCTGCTCACCAGCGGGTACACCTGGGCCGAGGCCCCTCGAAATCCGCCCCCTCCGCCTCCCTTCAAGGTGCTGCGCGCGGAGGAGGACTACCGCTACCTCCGCGCCCCGGACGCACCGCGCACGCCCCTCGATGGGATGAAGTACCTCCCGCTCACGCGGGAAGGCACCGTGTTCCTCTCGCTGGGGGGCGACGTGCGCCAGCGGGTGGAGTTCTACCGCCACCCGGACTGGGCCGAGACACCCACCGCGAACACCGCCTGGCTGCAGCGCTACATGCTGCACGGGGACTTGTGGCTGTGGGACCGGGCCCGCGTCTTCCTCCAGCTCAAGAGCGGGTGGACGCTCTGGCGCTACGGAGGCCCGGGCCCGTTGGATGAGGACCGGGTGGATGTGCACCAGGCCTTCGTGGAGATACGCCCGTGGGAGCACGCGGACGAGGGACTCCAGGTGCGGCTGGGACGCCAGGAGCTGCAATTCGGCTCGGCCCGGCTCGTCTCCGCGCGCGAGGGGCCCAACGTGCGCCTCGCCTTCGACGGCGTACGCACGCGGTTGAGAGCCCACCACTGGGACGTCTCCGCCTTCGCCGCGTGGCCCGTGGCCACGGAGCCCGGCGTCTTCGATGATGGCCCGGTACGCACCCGCGGCTTCTGGGGCCTGTACGCGGTGCACCCGCTGCCCGTGCTCCCGGGCGCCAACGTGGACCTCTATTACCTCGGCACCTCGAACGAGCTGGCGCGCTACGCCCAGGGCGAGGGCCGCGAGCAACGCCACTCCTTCGGCACCCGGTGGTGGGGGACGAGCGGCCCCTGGGACTACAACCTCGAGGCCGTGCTGCAGGTGGGCCGCTTCGCCCGTGCACCGCTCCTCGCCTGGACGGTGGCCAGCGACACCGGCTTCACCCTCCAGAGCCTGCCGCTGTCCCCGAGATTCGGGCTCATGGCGGACATCGCCTCCGGAGACCGGGACGCGGGGGACCCATCGCTCCAGACCTTCAATCCGCTGTTCCCGCGCGGCAGCTACTTCGGGGAGATCGGCATCCTGGGGCCCTACAACTTCATGGACCTGCACCCCGTGCTGCGCCTGCACCCCACCCCCACGCTGGTGCTGACGGCCGAGTGGACCGGCTTCTGGAGGCAGAGCGTAGCGGACGGCCTCTACGGCCCGAGCGGCGTCCTGGTGCGGCCTCCCAACGGGAGCAACAGCCGCTGGGTGGGGCACCAGGTGAACTTCACGGCCACCTGGGACATCGGCCGGTACGTGCGCCTGTACGCCACCGCGTCCCGCTTCTTCACCGGCACCTTCCTGCGGAGCACGGGCCCCGCGCGGAACGTCGACTTCCTCCAGGCCGAGGTGGCCCTGCGCTTCTGAGGCAGGAGCCCGCGCCCCCTCTCACTTGGAGAGTCCCTCTCTATCAATTCGAACGGCCCTGGCACGTCCACGCGACCCCACCCTCGTCTCATCAACCGGTTACGCGGTGGTACGGGCGTTGCTCGGAGCCATGAAGCATGAACCCACAGAGGAGCAACCCATCATGACCCTCCCCGGTCCCACTCCCCGTCTCCTGACAGCGCTGCTGGTGTTGTTGGGCGCCTGTACACCGCGCGGGACGCGGCCCGCTTCCGAGCAGGCCAGTCTCATCGTCGTCAACGCGAAGGTGACCACCCAGGACCCCCGGCGTCCGGAGGCGAGCGCCCTGGCCGTGAAGGACGGCCTCATCCTCGCGACCGGAAGTGACGAGGAGGTGCGAGGCCTCGCGGGGCCGGACACCCGTGTCATCGACGCGGGAGGCCGGCGCCTCATCCCCGGCCTCAATGACAGCCACAACCACGTCATCCGCGGGGGCCTCAACTACCACCTGGAGCTGCGCTGGGACGGAGTCCGGAGCCTGCGCCGGGCGCTCGGCATCCTGCGCGAGCAGGCCGCGCGCACGCCGAAGGGCCAGTGGGTGCGCGTGGTGGGCGGCTGGACGGAGTTCCAGTTCGACGAGCGGCGCATGCCCACGCTCGAGGAGATCAACGAGGCCACGGGTGACACGCCGGCCTTCATCCTCAACCTCTACAACCAGGCCATCATCAACCGCGCCGCCATCCAGGCGCTCGGCTGGGACGCGAGCACGCCCAACCCGCCCGGAGGAGAAATCCAGCGCGGCGCGGACGGCCGGCCCACGGGCCTGCTGCTGGCGAAGCCCAATGCCCTCATCCTCTACTCCACGCTGGCGAGGGCGCCGAAGCTGTCGCGCGAGGAGCAGCTCAACTCCACGCGCCACTTCCTGCGCGAGTACAACCGCTTCGGGCTCACCAGCGCCATCGACGCGGGTGGAGGTGGGCAGAACTTCCCGGACGATTACGGCGTGGTCGAGGAGCTGGCCCGGCGCGGCGAGCTCACGTTGCGCATCGCCTACTACCTCTTCGCGCAGAAGAAGGGACAGGAGCTGGCGGACTACCAGCGCTGGGTGGGCATGACGAAGCCCGGCACCACGGTGGGCCTGCTGAAGCCCAACGGCTATCTGATGAGCGGAGCGGGAGAGAACCTGGCGTGGGCCGCGGCCGACTTCGAGAACTTCCTCGAGGAGCGCCCCGAGCTGGAGCCCGGCATGGAGGCGGAGCTGAAGCCCATCATCACGCTGCTGGTGAAGAACCGCTGGCCCTTCCGCATCCACGGCACGTACGACGAGTCCATCCGCCGTTTCCTGGACGTGTTCGAGGCGGTGAATCGCGAGACACCGTTCAACGGCCTGCGCTGGACCATCGATCACGCGGAGACGCTCAAGCCGGAGACGATGGCGCGGGTGAAGGCGCTGGGCGGGGGCGTGGCGGTGCAGAGCCGCATGACGATGCAGGGCGAATACTTCGTGAATCGCTACGGGGCGAAGGCGGCCGAGGACGCGCCGCCGTTGCGCGCCATGAAGGAGGCGGGGATTCCACTGGGAGCGGGGACGGACGCCACGCGCGTGGACACCTACAATCCCTGGGTGGCGCTGAGCTGGATGACGACGGGAAGGACGGAGGGAGGGCTCGTGCTGACGCCGCCGGACAAGAGGCTGAGCCGCGAGGAGGCGCTGGAGCTCTACACGGTGGGCAGCGCGTGGTTCTCGGGTGAGGAGGAGCAGAAGGGCCGTCTGGCACCGGGCCAGGTAGCGGACTTCGCCCTGCTGTCCGAGGACTACTTCACCGTGCCGGAGGAGCGGATCCGCGCGCTCGAGTCGGTGTTGACGGTGGTGGACGGAAAGCCGGTGTACGGAGCGGGCGAGTACACGGGACTGATGCCGGCGCTGCCTCCCATCACCCCGGCGTGGAGCCCGGTGGCGCACTTCGGCGGCTACGGAGCACCGGGAAAGACCCCCTGAACCCCCGTGTTGCGCCTACTCCCCTCTCCCTCCGGGAGAGGGACGGGGTGAGGGTGCCACGCGCCCCGGGTTCCCCCCGAGCGGACCTCACCGTGCGACCGAGCCCTCCTCGCGGGCCTCTTCCTTCCGCACGGGCACCTCGAGGGTGAACGTGGCCCCCTGACCGCGGCCGGCGCTCTCACAGGAGAGCGCTCCGCCCAGTTCCTCGGCGGCCAGCGCGCTGGTGTGCAGACCGAACCCGTGCCCGTCCTTCTTCGTGGTGAAGCCATGGGTGAAGAGGAGCGGGACGTGCTCCGGGGCAATCCCCACGCCGTTGTCGGAGACGATGATGCACATCCGGCCCGGGCTGGCCGGCACCACGCGGATGGTCAGACAGCCGTCCGGGCGTCCACTCTCCTTCACGGCGTGGCGCGCGTTGCTCAGCAGGTTGAGCAGGATCTGGAGCAGCTTGTGCCGGTCCACCCAGACGGGAGGCACGGCGGCGTACTCGCGCCGCAATTCGATTCCCGCCTTGCCGAAGGAAGCCGACTGCAGGCGTACCGCGCCGTCGATGAGCTCGGGCAGGGACACCTCCTCCACCACGCCGGAGAAGCGCGCGTACTGCTGCTGCATGCCCACCACGACGCGGATGTGATCCACCCCGTCGCACAGCGCCTGCAGCTCCGCGAGCACGGCCTCCTTGTCCTGGGTGAGCTGGGTGGTGAGCGCCTCGAGGTAGGCCGGGAGCTGCCTGCCCCGAGGATCCTCGGTGAGGAACGCGCCCAACCGCGCCTCGTTCTCGCGCAGCAACTGCACGGCCTTCTCCAGGCTGGACACCCGCAGACCTCGAATCCGCTCGGACACGATGCCGGCCGACACATTCACGCTGTTCAGCGTGTTGCCCACGTTGTGCAGCACGCCCGTGGCCACCTCCGCCATGCCCGCCTGGCGCGAGGCATCCACCAGGCCCCGGTGCAGCTCGCTCAGCCGCGCCTCGGCCGCCTTGCGCTCCGTCACGTCCCTGCCGAAAACGGTGAGCTTCAGCACCTCGCCAAGCTCGCCCCACACGGGGCTGACGGTCAGCTCCAGGTCGATCATCTGCCCGCGATCCCCCAGCGCCGGCAGGCTCACGTCCTCCTTCAGCCGATGACCTTCCCGGGCACGCTCCAGCCGCTCCTTCCAGCGCTCCTGCCGCTCGGGGGACAGGTCGCGGAAGATGAACGCGCCGGGGGGAATGTCTCCGCCGAAGATGCGCTGGAAGTACTGCTTCGCGGACTGGTTGGCGGTGAGCAGCCGCCCCTCCAGGTCCAGGGAGCACACGACGTCATCGGTGCTCTCGATGAGGCTGGACAGCTCGCCCTCGTTCTCGTGCAGCGTCCTGCGGGTCTGTTCGATCGTCGCGTGCGCCTCGGTGCGGAAGGTGAGGAACAAGGACGTCACCGCCCAGCCGAACGCGATGAAGACGGCCGTGAAGATGCCCATGGACCACTCCATGGCGCTCAACCCCGGTTGCGCGGTGGCCAGCGGGAAGAAGACGAGCGGCGTCAGGGCGCACAGCACGGACATGAACAGTCCGAGCCGCCACCCCATCAGGTAGACCGCCATGACCGGGACGAGCACGCTCGCGGCATGCGTGGACATGGCCAGCATGTCCAGGGACAGGGCCGTCGTGAGGATCGACGCCCACAGGAAGAGGCACAGCCACAGCGCCGGGAGGCGGGGCGAGGCACGCCACCGCAACAGCACCAGCACCCCCAGGAAGAACACACCGGACAGCGCGCTCGGTCCCCCCAGGCTCCAGGCGTACGGGGTGAACTGCAGGAGCCCGGTGAACACCATGGAGCCCCCGAAGCTGCACAAGGCCAGCGCGACCACCATGCGGGCCCGGCTCAGTTCCAGGGGAGCGCCATGAAGGAGGGGCGCCGGGATGAACACATCCAGCCGTTTCACGAACCGGGCCCAGAACGCGGCGAACCGATCCGTCCACCCGCGCTGGACCACTCCCCTGCTGTCTCCACCCCCCCCGGTGTCGTCGCTCGGCATCGTCCTCTCTCCGGGTCGCTGGCCGCGACTATGCCGCAACCCGCCCCGGAAACAGAGACCTCCTCCCCTGCTCAGGAAGCGAGCACGCCCCGGGGCTCGGCAGCGGGCTCGCCCAGGGGCAGCAGGAGGGTGAAGGTCGTCCCCACGCCCTGCTCACTGCGCACCCGAAGCTGCCCGCCCATCTTCTGCACCAGCGAGTGGCTGATGGACAGCCCCAGCCCGGTGCCCGAGCCCGCCGGCTTGGTGGTGAAGAAGGGATCGAAGATGCGCGGCAGCACCTCGGGAGGAATCCCGTGGCCGGAGTCCGACACGTCCACCCGCACGAAGCCGCCTTCACGCGCGGTGCGCACCCGCAGGGTGTGGCGCTGCGGCGCGCCGGGCTGCATGGACTGGATGGCGTTGATGACCAGGTTGAGGAACACCTGGCTGAGCCGGCTCTCGCAGGCGAACACGGGCGGCAGCTCGCCGTCGTACTCCTTCACCAGCGTCGCCGTGCGCTTGAGCTCGGAGTGGGCCATGCGCAGCACGAAGTCGAGGCTCCCGTTGACGTTCACCGGCGCCAGCGCGTTGTCCGGCGCGCGCGAGAAGAAGCTCATGTCGCGCACGATGTCCCGGATGCGCTTGCAGCCATCGAGCGACTCGGCGATGACCTCCTTCGCCTCGGTGAAGACGCCGGCCAGATGGGCCGGGAAGCCGGGCGTTCCCGTCAACTGCCGCTCCAGGTCCTCACTCCAGCCCTGCAGGTAGCCGAGGTTGGAGAGCACGTAGGCCATGGGGTTGTTGATTTCATGGGCGATGCCCGCCGCCAGCGCCCCCACCGACGCGAGCCGCTCGTTCTGGATGCTCTGCTGCTCCAGCCGCCGCTTCTCGGTGAGATCATGCCCCACGAGCAGCAGGCGCCGGGAGGAGCCGACCTCCTGGAGCGAGGCCACGACGTCCAGCGCGAAACGCTCGCCGCGCGGGGAGCACAGCCCCAGGTTCTCCAGGCGCAGGGTGCCGCGCGAGAGCAGGGACTGGAGCGACTGGCGCAGCGGCTCGCGCTCATGCTCCGGCGCGAGCGCCTCGAAGGAGGTGTGGAACAGCGTGGGGGCCGCGCGCCCCAGCAGCCGCTCGGCCACCGGGTTGACCTCGATGATCCGCCCCGCCTCGTCGAGCAGGAAGACGGCATCTCCGGAGGACTCGAACAGCTGGCGGTTGCGCGCCTCGGTCTGCTTCACCTGGAGGCGCAGCTTCAGGAGGAGCTCCACCTGCCGTTTGAGCGCGAGGAGGTTACGGCGCTGCTGCTCGTCGAGCACGCGCGGCTGGCGATCGATGACGCACAGGGTGCCGAGGGTGAAACCATCCTCGGACAGGATGGGGGCACCGGCGTAGAAGCGGATGTAGGGGGCACCGGCCACCAGCGGATTGGCGGCGAAGCGCGGATCCTGGGAAGCGTCCTCGACGACGAGCACGTGCTCGCGCTCGATGGCGAAGGTGCAGAACGACACACAACGCTCCGTCTCGCGCACACCGGGGAGGCCCACGTTCGCCTTGAACCACTGCCGGTCCCGGTCCACCAGGCTGACGAGCGCGATGGGCACACCGCACAGTTGCGCCGCCAGTTGGACGATGTCGTCGTATTCGGACTCGGGGAGCGTATCGAGGATGTCGTACCGACGAAGAGCCTGCAGACGCTTCTCTTCGTACAAGAGACCGGGAGGAAGCATGCCGTCTTGATCTGCATTCCCTCCCGGGATGCGGCAGTGCCCAGAATCAGCACTGTGGAAAACACAACACTGGCGGATGTGTCCTTCAACACGGAGGAAGTAGCCGGATTGAAGTCGGCCAACGCCACTGTTCCTCCCCCGCCTTCCTCAACCCGGAATCCAGTAGAGGCTGCGCCGAGTGCGCAGCACCTGCTCCAGGAATTCCGCGAAAGAACTCGCGACCTGCTTGCAGTAGGCCGGGTCCGGCCATGCCTCGTGGTCACCGTCAAAAAGGGGGTAGCGACCCTTCTCCTGGCGGCTCACATCCACCAGCACGTAGTTGCCGTCCTGTACATCGCAGAGGGCGTACACCGAGGCGGGTCCGTGCGCGTCATCATCGTTTCTCTTTCCGAAGATGGCGACTCTCGCCCGGACGATCTCCGAGAGGGGCAGGAGCTGGTAGGGTGAATCGGGAAGCCGTTCAATCAGCTCGGCGCCATTGCAGTGCAGATAGAAGGCCCGCAGGTCCGGATCCAACGTCCAGCCCACCCGCCGCTCGAACTCTTCGATCTCCTGGGGAGTGGCGGGGGGATACGGAAAATGGTCGCGCGAGATCTCATCGAGCAGGCAGCGCATGGACGTAGCCATCGTCCGCCGTGCTTCAGTCGAAGCGGTGGTGTTGCCGCGTGTCTCGCATGAAGGCGTACACGAGCAGCGAGCAGAGGATGCAGCCGGTCACGTACCAGAAGAACCACGTCTCATGGCCGGCCAGCTTGAGCCAGGTGCCCACGTACTCGGCGGTGCCGCCGAAGATGGAGACGGTGAGCGCGTAGGGCAGCCCCACCCCCAGAGCCCGGATGCGAGCGGGGAAGAGCTCGGCCTTCACCACCGCGTTGATGGAGGTGTAGCCGGAGATGATGACGAGCGCCGCCAGCACCAACAGGAAGGCGGTGAAGGCATCGCGCGTGCGCGTGAGCGCCGTGAGCAAGGGCACGGTGCAGAGCGTCCCCATCACGCCGAACCACAGGAGCACGGGCCTGCGGCCGACCTTGTCGGAGATGAGGCCGAACACCGGCTGCACCAGCATGTAGAGGAAGAGGGAGGCGACGGAGATGAGCGTGGACTGGTCCCGGGTGAGGCCCACCGAGTTGACCAGGAACTTCTGCATGTAGACGGTGTACGTGTAGAAGGCGAGCGTGCCGCCCATGGTGAGCCCGACGACGAGGGCGATCTCCCGGGGATGGCGCAGCAACTCGCGCATGGGGTGGTGCCCCGTCTTCTTCGCCGCTTCGGCCTGGAAGGCCTCGGTCTCCACCATGTTGCGGCGCATGTAGAAGCCGAAGACGGCGAGCGCGGCGCCACAGAGGAACGGAATGCGCCAGCCCCAGGCCTCCAGTTGAGGGCCGGTGAGCACCAACCGCTGCAACACCAGCAGTGTCACCGTGGCGAGCAACTGGCCCATGATCAGGGTGACGTATTGGAAGGAGCTATAGAAGCCGCGGTGGCGGGAGGTGGCGACCTCGCTGAGATAGGTGGCACTGGTGCCGTACTCGCCTCCGAGCGAGAGCCCCTGGAGCAGCCGTGCGAGGATCAGGATGACTGGGGCCAGGATGCCGATGCGCTCATAGGTCGGGCACAGGGCGATGATGAAGGAGCCCAGGCACATGAGCGTGACGGAGAGGGACAGCGCGGCGCGGCGCCCGCGCAGGTCCGCGTAGAGGCCCATGAGCCAGCCGCCCACCGGACGGATGAGGAAGCCGAGCGCGAAGACTCCAGCGGTGTTGAGTTGCTCCACCACGGGGTTGTCGTGGGGGAAGAACGACTTCGCGAAGTACAGCGAGAACGCCGAGTAGATGTAGAAGTCGTACCACTCGATGAGGTTGCCCACCGAGCCGCCGAAGATGGAGAGCAGGCGCTGGCGCACGCCCGGGTCGGCGGTGGACAGGGACTCGGCGGACGAGGACGCGAGGCCGGAGGATTCCAGGGACATCTCAGCCCTCAGTCCTTCGTGACGAAACGGAACACGTCGGCGAGCGCGCTCACGAAGCCCATCTCCTGGATGGCCCGCAGCTCACCGCCATCGAGCCACACGCCGTGGCACCGCTCGCACACGTCGAGCAGGACCTGACGGTCACGCTCGCTGCGGACCTTCTTCATGACCTGGCGGGGCTCGCACCGGGGACAGGCCAGCTCGCGCGTCTGGACCTCCTCGGCCGGCAACTTGCGCCACTCGATGAACCGCACGTTCACGTTGGATTCCAACCGCCGCAGATCCTCGCCCTCGAGCCAGTGCCCTTCGCACTGGGGGCACTGCTGCGCCTCCACGTCATCCGGGCGTACGGGGGTCATCACCTTGTCACAGCGTGGGCAGTTCATGATGCCGCCTACGGTATCAGGGCTCAGATCCAGAAGACGATGCCACGCTCCTCGTCACTGGGTCCCTCGCCGTGTCCGCCCTCGAGCAGCCAGCGGCGGTAGGCCTCGATGTCCGCATGGAGCAGATCCGCCTCGGTGCCGGCGAAGACGCCGCCTCCGGGACCGTTGGTCAGCCCCTCGCGCTGCACCTTCATGATGTCCACGTCCTGGCGGATGACCTGCGTGGTGTACCAGCGCACCAGCGGCATGAGGGCCCGTGCCACCAGCGCTCGCGGCAGGTCATACGGCAGCCGGTAGCTGATGGCCGTGTAGACGAGGCTGTCCGTGGGGCCGATGGGCGTCACCTGCGAGTTGATGGCGAAGCCGCTGCGGTCGCCCCACATGTAATCCACACGGGTGATGTTCGGGATGAAGTAATGGTCCGTGTGGACCATGGGCAGGCCACTCGGGTTGAAGATGCGGCCCAGCCCCGTCACCGTGTCCTGCTCCTGCTGGTAGGTGACGAGCACGCTTCCCTCCGCGCGCTTCACCCGGGCAGGCACCCGCTTGCGCGCCGGGTCGCGGAACCACCCCCGGTGCACGAAGACCGTGTGTGGCACATCCATGAAGTTCTCCACCAGATTCGTCACCCCGTTGGGGAAGCGCGTGACCATGAAGTACACGGTCCACTCGGGCTGACCCCAGTACGGCACGCGGAAGGCCGGGCGGCGGGCACGCTTCGCGTCTCCACCCATGAAGACGTAGACGAGCCCGTCCTGCTCCAGCGTGTCGAAGCGCTGGAGCTTCCCGAGGTCGCACGGGCGCACCTGGAGGCCCGCGCGCGCATGGCCCTGCGCATCGAGCGCCTCGCCACACTGGCTCGGCCCGAGCGAGGGCACCTCCACCACCGCGCCCGACGCGTCATACGTCCAGCCGTGGTACGGGCAGCCGATGCGGCCGTGGAAGACATCGCCCGCCGACAGGCGCGCGTTGCGGTGCAGGCAGCGGTCGCGCAGCGCCGCGGGCCGGCCGTGCTCGTCGCGGAAGAGCACGAGGTTCGTCCCGAGAATGGTGCGCGCCAGCGGCTTGCCCTGGGGGAGCTCGGTGGACAGGCAGGCGACGTACCAGAAGTCCTTGAGGGCGCCACAGCGGGTGAGGTCGGCCTCGGCCTCGAGGTCCACGGCGGGCGTCGTGACGAGCGCGAGGCTCGCGGCTTCGAGTGGGTTCCTCATGGGTGCTTCGGTCCTTGCTGGGAGAACCAAGCGGTCCAGCCTGCCTGGCGATGGAGATCCGTGGGTTTGATGTCGCCAGCGCGCTGGCCGAGCGTGATGCAGCGGGCCTCGTAGTGGCGCGCGCCCTCGGTGACGCGGAGCGCGCTCACGGGGCCGAGCTGGCCGAGCTCGCGGGCATAGCGGTAGTGGTAGCCCTCGCACAGGGCGCGCTCGAGCGCCTGGGCGGCCTCGTGCAGGCGCGCCTCGGGCACGTCGGTCTCGAGGAAGAGCCGGTAGGCCGGTGGCGCGTGGGGCTCCCACTCGGGAGCCACCATGGCGAACGGAGGACGCGCTCCGCCGAGCACCGTGGGCAGCAGCGATTCGAGCACGGTGGAGACGCGCGTGGCGGCGAGCTTCTCTCCGACGAGATCACTCACGGCATCAGCCCGGCCCAGGAAGCGCAGACAGGGCGTGGCGTGGTGGAAGCCCTCGACGCGGACGAGGTCTCCGATGCGGTAGCGCAGCAGGCCGCCGGAGGTGGAGAGGAGGACGGAGTAGGTGCGGCCGGCTGCGAGCTCATGCGCGAGCCGGGGACGGGCCTCGGGGTGCTCGGGGTCGAGGAACTCGAAGAAGTGGCTGCGGATGGCGAGCACGGGGGCGGGGGCGTCGAAGAGGGGCAGCGTGACGACGCCCTCGGTGGCGAGCAGCCCCTTGCCCTGGACTTCGACACCATGGAAACGGCGGCGGGCGGGGGCGACGGAGTGCGCGGCCTGGGCATCGGTCCACATGCTGAGCAGCGCGAGCCGGGGCCAGAGCATGCGTCCCTGGAGTCCGGAGCGCAGGGCCTCGCGAAGCACGCGAGCGCGCTCGGGCCGGGGAGAAAACCGCATCTGGGCAATCACTCCCTCTCCCTCTGGGAGAGGTCTGCACACCCCGCGTTCCAAATCCTCGGCCAGCCGCTCCCCATGCCGCTCCAGTGCATCCATGAGCAGCGTGAGGAAGCTCGGATTCCACACGCTCAGGAGCGCCAGCTCCTCACAGGCCACGAGGAACCACAGCGTCACATACCGGCACGACTCGACATCCGGCAGCCGGGCCACCGCACCGGGCACGGCGAACACACGCGAGAGCACCGGCTGCAGGAAGCGCGGGAAGTACGCCAAGTCCTCCACGCTCCCCACTGGAATTCCCCCGGCCGTCCGCCCCTGTTTGCGCCCGATCGGCGAGATGGACCAGTAGCTCGGACCCTCGCGCACGGCGGGGCGCGAGTGCAGCAGGTCGAACAGCATCGGCGCGAGCGCCCGGTGGAATTCGTCGAGCAGCCCCCTCGTCATGGGCACGTACTTGGACGCCCCCGAGGAGCCTCCCGAGGGCTCGAAGCGGATCACGGGTTCCCGGGTGAGGACGTGGGGTGTCCCTGATTTGAGCGCCTCGATGTCCGGCAGCACCGAGTCCGGCGTCGAGATGGGAACCGCCTCCTGGAACTCGCGTGCCGTGCGGATTTTAGAGAAGCCGGGGACCCTCTTGGATTGGGTCGTGTCCCTCGTGCCCCGGAGGATCCGCGCGAGGTTCTCGGATTGGGTTTCCTCGGGACGCTGGAGCGCTCGGTGGAACAGGAACGCGGCCGGCGCCTGGGCCGCCATGAGCCCCGAGAGTAGACGGCGTGATGTCAGCATGGGTTCAACCTGGGACCCGAGATACCCTCACCCCGTCCCTCTCCCGGAGGGCGAGGGGATATTGTGACAGTGGGGATGAGGACTCACAGATGAAGACTCACAGATGAGGACTCACAGATGAGGACTCACGGTGGTGGTGCTCGCGGTGATGGTCATGCCCTCACTCCCATCAGCTTCAGGCCTCGCCTCGTCCACAGCCGCACCTGCTTCATCGACAGCTCCGTCAGCGCCCACAGCAGATCCCTCGCTCGGATCTCCGCCAGGCACACCAACTCCTCCCCCTCCACGTGCGCCGGGTTCTTCCTCGCGAAGAACCCAATGTGCGGATGCGCCGCGGCCTCCCTGTCTATCGGCGACACCCCATCCCTCACCCGGTAGTGCGCGCCCGCGAAACGCACCGTCCCCTTCGTCTCGTCGTATTGCTCGCCAAACCAGCGCCCGGCCAGTGCTCGCAGGAAAGACACCCGCTCCGGCGGCGCTTCCCAGTCGTGCCGTGGCACCGTTCGCGGGAAGTGGTTCACCGCCAGCAGGTAGGTCTTGTAGCCCGCGCTCAACAGCAGCCACAGCAGCGGCCTCATCGGGTGGCGCAGCTTGCGCGCGAGCATGAAGCGCCCGAAGCGCACCTGCAGCTCCTTCTGTCCCCAGTAGTCCGGGTGGATGACGGTGTCTCCCGAGAAGACGACCTCCACCGCCCGTCCCTCCACCTGCTCCTCCGAGACGCGCAGCGTGCTGAAGCCCACCAGCTCGCCCGAGCGTCTCGCGGACAGGAGGATCACATACTGTTTGCCGGCCAGGTCCCGCGCGAAACGCTCGGCGCTGACGCCCGCGTAGCACACCTGCATCAACGCGAGCATCTGCGCGCGCTGGTGCTCGGTGAGCGACTCGCGCGAAACGGTGGCTCCCTTCAAGGCGGAGAGCATCGGACTCCCTATGGGCTGCCGCGCAGGCCCGCGGTCACGGCGGGCTGCGAGAGGACGTGGTAGCGATCGGCCTCGAGCTGCACGGTCTGCACCTCGCCGCCATACCAGTGGACCGAAGCCGTCACCGGGCCCGCATGCCTCCCGAGCCCGAAGTGCAGGCGTGGATCCGCCGAGGCACTCAGGCCCCCCATCAGCCCCACCTCCCGCACCTGCTCCACGCGCTTTCCACCCTCCTCGTAGGACACGACGACCCGCGTTCCCACCGCGCTCCGGGCCGTGCGCCGTCCATCACCCACCAGCGACAGGCCCACGAAGTGCGCCGCGTCCCCGCCCGCTCCATCGCGCAGCGTGTTGCGGTAGACGGACGCGGGCCCGTGCTGGTTGGAGATGACCGCATCCAGGTCCCCGTCGTCGTCCAGGTCCGCGAGCAGCACGCCGCGCGAGTTGTCCGGGTCATCCAGGCCCAGCTCCTTCGCCACGTCCACGAAGTGGCCGGGCTTCTCGTCGCCGAGGTTCAGGTACGCGCGGCGAGGCTCGTTCGGGTAGATGGTGCGCCCACGGATGTCGCCCCACTTGTCCGCGTACGTGTGCACCTCGGGGCCGGACTGCATCAGCTTGTGATTGACGTACCAGTAGTCCTTGCGCCCCGAGTCGTAGAGGTGGTCCAGCCGGTCATCGATGTGCCCGTTGGCCTGCACGATGTCGGGCCACCCGTCGTTGTCCAGGTCCCCCGCCGCCGCGCCCCAGCCGAAGCGCCGCTCGTTGAGCGCTCCGCGGAACGTCGCCTCGTCCTTCAGCTCGGGGACGAACGGCTCCTTCCCCGGGTACGTCATCCACAGCAGGCTGCCCTCGGCCTGGAGCGAGTGGTGCACGTTGGACACGTACACATCCAGCCACCCGTTGCGGTCGAAGTCCGCCACGCTGGAGTTCATCCCCTTGTACGTGTCCTTGCCGATCTCCCCGAACAGCTTCCCCACCACCCGGCGGAAACGCTTGCCCTGCTCGTTCAGGTAGAGCTCATCCGGGCCGAAGTCGTTGGCGATGTACAGGTCCGTCCACCCGTCCTGGTTCAGGTCCACCGTGCTCACGGCGAGCGACCAGCGCGTCTCGTCCAGCCCCAGCTTCACGGAGTCGAGCTTCTCGAAGGTGCCATCGCCCCGGGCGCGGTAGAGCACGTTGAGGCCGCCGTTGTCCGCGTTGTGCCAGCCGTTGTGGAAGAAGCGCAGCATGCGCCGGTCCCCCGCATACTCGGGCGGCGGCAGCTTGAAGAAGTTGAACGGGGTGGGCGTGGCGTAGTCCGGCAGGTGCGTGGTGAGCGCGTTGGCCACGAAGAGGTCCAGGTGCCCGTCCCGGTCGAAGTCGAGCAGCGTGACGGCCATGCTCACCGAGTGGTCCCCCACTCCGGCCCGCGTGGTGACGTCCTCGAAAGTCGCGGTGCCCGTCTCGCGCAGCTGGTTGTGCAGCAGCTTCGAGGGCCCGAAGGCCACCGCCACCGCCAGGTCCTGGTCACCATCCCCGTCGTAGTCCACGAAGGTTCCACCGGCGGCCGCGCCCTCGGTGGTGTAGCTCGCGGCGATGTGCTCCAGCGCGGGCACCTTCACGCGCTCGAAGCGCAGGTCCCCCACGTTGCGGTAGAGCGCGGCACGGTGCTCGTCCGACTTGAGCGGATTCGTGAGGAAGAGGTCCAGCTTCCCATCCCCGTCGAAGTCCCCGGTGGCCACGGCGTCGCCCACGCTCAGCACCCACTTGGCCACGTGCAGCACGCGCGGGTCCACCTTCAACAGCACGTCCCCCATCGTCGAGCCGAGCCCCGTATGCGAGGCCTCCAGCCGCTCCATGTGCAAGGGCAGCGGCCGCGATTGCACCGAGGGCGCCACCACGAGGAAGTAGCCCGCGGCCATCACCGCGCCGAGTCCCCCCACCGCCGCCAGGCGCTTCAAGGGCCCCGGCGAGAAGACTCCCGCGAAGTATGCGCGAGGCCCGCGCTGCCACAGGGCGCGTCCGTGCAGGAAGAGGAAGCGCGCCGTGGCACACGTGAGGGCCGCGTAGAAGAAGGTGAAGACGCTCTCCTTGAGGTGGAGCACCAGGTCCACCAACGTGAGGGCGAGCGCCAGGAGCACCTGGGCCCGGGGCGTCTTCGGCGACGTGCCCGGATCGGTGATCATGTAGAAGGTGAAGATGAAGAAGGCCGGCGCCCCCAGCGTGCCGAGGAAGAGCACCTCGGGCGGCAGGTGGTGACGCAGGATGTACGCGCGCAGGGCCGTCTGCAGCGCATAGAAGAAGAGGAAGCTCAGCACCAGCCAGGTGCGGCCCACGCGGAAGAAGAAGAGCACCAGCGCGGCCATCACGATGAAGGCCGAGAGCGCCACCTCGCCATTGGCCCACTGGTAGGCCGGCGCCGCGGTGATGAGCTCGCGCGTGAAGAGCAGCGAGGTGGCCACGCCGAACATCGACGGGTTGAAGACGTGGCGGCCCTCGAACGTGAGCACGTACTTGGAGCCGATGGTGAGCCACACTGGCAGCAACAACAGCCAGCTCGAGTGCGAGTAGTTGAGCAGCAGAGCCAGCGAGCAGCACGAGATGTAGCCACTCAGGGGCACCACCTTCTCGCGGCGCAGCAGCCAGCCCAGGCCCGCGTCCAGCGCGCTGCCGGCCGTGACGATGGCCAGCATCTGCCACGGGTTGCGGTTGAAGCCGAAGAAGGAGAAGCCCAGCACGCCGTACAGCGTGAGGATGGCCGCGAAGGGAATGCGCGGGTCGTTCCACCGGGGCCACACCCAGCCCCAGCGCTCGGCGCGCGGGGCCGTTTGCAACCCGGTGCCCACCGGCGCCGGATGTGCCATTGCCTGCTCAGCTCTCATTGGGACGCGCCTCCGAGCGCGCGCCGAGAGTGCACCGCCCCCGTCCCTCTGTCCAGGACGGGCGGGGGGCTTGCATGACCCCCCTGGAGCCTGCCCACCATCACGTCGATTCTCATGCTCCCCTCCTCGTGCGCGCCCCCCACCGCGGACTCCGGGCACATCCCGCTTCGTGCTCCCGTCCCCCCTGAGCTTCTCGGCCGCGCCACCGTGCCGGAACTGCTGCGCCTCGCCTTCACCCAGTGGGTGTGGATCTTCCTGTGCTGGGTGTGCATGGCGCGGGCGCCCGCCCTGACTCCCCTGTTCGCGCTGCTCATCGCCGGCCGGCTGCATGCGCTCGGCGTCGTGCTCCATGACGCCATCCACCTGCCCTGGCGCCACAAGGGCCCCGCCCTCCGGCTGTTGGAGCTGCTCGCCGGCCTCCCCGTCGCCAACACCATGGAGGCCATGCGCTACCACCACCTGCGTCACCACCGCGACGCGGGCCTCCCCTCGGACCCCTACCGGCGTCCTCCCGCGAGCCCCTGGCGCCAGTTCGTCGTGTGGCTGCGCATCTGCCCCATCCTCCCCTTCTGGGTGCTGCGCGGTCCCTTCGGGCTTCTCGCCTGGCTCATCCCCACGCTGCGCACCCCGTACGCGCGGCTCTTCCTCCAGGATCGCTCCGGCGAGGATCTCACCCACGACGCCGAGGTGCTCGACTGCGCCCGCGCGGAGACAGCCCAGGTCCTCTTCCACCTCGCGGTGCTCGCCGCCGCCCTGCGCTGGCCCTCGGTGGTGGGCCCCGGTTACGGACTGCCCTTCCTGCTGGCCTCGGGCCTGTGCGCGTGGCGGCTGCTCGCCGAACACACACCCCGTACCGTGAACGGGCGCACCCTGCGTGATGTGCTCGCCTGCACCTCGGATCATGGACTCGGCTGGATGGGCCGGCTGCTCACCGCGCCGCTCCACGTGGGCTGCCACGTGGTGCACCACCTGCATCCCCAGGTGTCCCTGCACCACCTGCCCCGCCTTCGCGACTGGTACCTCCTGCGCTACCCTGACCTCTATCCCCCCCCGCGCCGTCCCTGATGCTCGCCCCCCTCACCCGCGTCCTCATCCTCGCCCTGCTGGGGTTGTCCGCCCTGCTCGGCTTCGTCTTCTGGCGCAGGCAGAACGTCCAGGCGGCCCGCGGCGGCCGCATCTCCCCGCCCAAGCTCGCCTGGCTCTTCTACGCCATCTTCCTCTGGTTCCTCCTCTGCCCCATCGTGGCGCTCGACTCCTCCGTGCACCCGGACCTGCGCCTGGTGCTCGGCGGCTTCGGCGCCTTCATGTGGCTGCGCGGCGTGGCCGAGCTCTACATGCTCTACGTCTCCCACAACTGGCGGCCCCCGTACGGCATCGGCCATGACGTGCTGTGCATCTTCCAGCTGCTCGGCGGCCTCTCCTGGTACCAGCTCCGCCGCGACGGCCCGCCCTCGCCCCTGGACGTGTGGACCCTGTCGCTCATCGCCCTCGTGCTGGTGAGCCTCATCGTCGAGGTGCTGTACGCCACGCTCTTCTTCCACGCCGTCGCGGGACACACCACCGGCGAGGACGGCATCTGGTTCGCCGACGAGGCGCAGGCCCGCTTCCGCCGCATCAACCGCATCACCCTGGCCTGCAACATTCCGCTGTACGCGGGACTCGGTGGACTGCTCGCGGTGGCCCTCGGATTCGCGGTATAGGCAGCGTCCCGCTTCCTCCCAGGCCGGTGCAAGGAAGCGCGAACACACCCATCCGGGGGGAACACCACCATGACGCTCAAGACGCTCGCTTCCGCAGCCACCCTTCTGCTTGCCCTCTCGCCGCTCACCATCGCCTCGGCGCAGTCCGCCACCGAGAGCGTCTTCCTCTTCGAGACGCTGGACAGCTACGAGATCAAGAGCCTGAACTGGCTCAAGATCACCGGCATCGTGAGCGGCGAGGCGACGCCCCGCACCGTCGAAGTCAATGCTGGCGTCTCCGAAAGCTACAGCCAGTACCTGCGCGCGTGTGAGCGCATGGCGCTCATGGCCATGAGCAAGCCGGGCCAGTACTACTTCGAGCTGCGGCACGCCACCTACTACTCGTCGCCCCAGGTCACCGGCTGCAAGCTCGTGCGCCGCTAACGCGCTTCCCCTGAACGGACAGACGGAGGGAAGACATGACGCGATGGATATGGCTGGCGCTCGCGCTGGCGCTTGGGAGTGCGCAGCTCGGCTGTGATGAAGAGTTGCCCCCCGTGGCCTCGAAACAGGACAGCGACTTCGACGGAGTTTCGGACGCGGCGGACTGCGCGCCCCAGGACCCCGCGCGCTGGCGGACCGTGAGCGGCACCGTCTACCTCGACGGAGACCGGGACGGGCACTTCTCCGCCACCCCGGCCGGCAACTGTCTCGGTCCGGATTCGGTGGCCTCCGCGCAGCGCCCGGGCACGGACTGCGATGACACGAACGCGAGCATCTGGCGCATCGTCGAGTTGTACGCGGACAAGGATTGGGACGGATACGGGGGTGGAGAGACCGAGCCGCGCTGCATCGGCAACGCGCCGCCCGCGGGCTACTCCGAGACCGACCAGGATTGCGCGCCCACGGACCCCACGCGCCACCGGTTGATGACCTACTTCTACCGGGACGCGGACGGAGATGGCGCCTCCGTCTTCGGCGAGGGCCAGGTGTGCGCCGGCTCGCTGCTCCCCGATGGCTACTCCACCAGCGCCGGCTCCGGCTTCGACTGTGACGACACCCGCGCCGACCTGTGGCTGGGGATCGGCCTGTACCGGGACGTGGACGGGGACGGCGTGGGCAGCGGACCCCAGGAGACGCGCTGCCTGGGTGGCACCACGGAACCCGGCTACGCCTCGCGCTCGGGCGACTGCGCCCCCGAGGACAGGACGCGCTGGACGCAGGCGCGCTACTCCTGGCGCGACGCGGATGGAGACGGCGCCTGGGTGGCCGAGCCGGGAGAGTTGTGCATCGCCTCCACCCTGCCGCCCGGCTACTCCGCCTCGTGGCCCTCCTCCATCGACTGCGATGACACCCGGGCCTCGGTGAGCGTCTCGTGGACCCTCTACCCGGACACGGACGGGGATGGGGTGGGCGCCGGCACCAGCCAGACCCTGTGCGCGGGCACCACCCGGCCCGCCGGCTACGCGGACACCAGCACCGACTGCGCTCCCGGCGACGGCACGCGCTGGCAGACCCTCACCTACCAGTACCGCGATGCCGACGGGGACACCTTCACCGTGGCCTCCAGCGGCTCCCTCTGCCACGGCGGCACCACCCTGCCCGCGGGCTACGCGAACACGGCCAAGGGGAACGACTGCGACGACACGCGCGCGAGCGTGTACCAGCTCCTCCAGGGCTACCCGGACGAGGACGCGGATGGTGTGGGCGCCGGCAGCGCCTCCACCTTCTGCACGAGCAGCACCCTGCCCACGGGCCACTCCGCCCAGGGCACCGACTGCGCTCCCAGCGACGCGAGCCGCTGGCGGAGCCTCTCCTTCCAGTACGTGGACGCCGACGGCGATGGCCGCACCGTCCCCTCCAAGGGCTCCGTGTGCACGGGCAGCACCCTCCCCCCTCCCTACGCCACCACGGCCACCGGCAACGACTGCGATGACGCCAACCCCGCCCTCTTCCTCTGGCGCGTCCTCTACCCGGACAGGGATGGGGATGGTGTGGGTGCCCCTCCTCGCGCCGTCCTGTGCCTCGATGACGGACCCGTTCCCCCCGGTTACTCCATCTACGGGTTTGATCCGGACGACTCCAGGCCGGGCGTGTGGGACGTCCCCGAGGATCCCGAGACAGAAGTCCTGCTTCTCGGCGGGTGAGGGAACCGCTTACTCGCTGAGAAAAGAAAACCGCGACTTCACCGTCCTGTTTCCGTTCCAGAGAATATCTGCTAATACTGCATTTAACGCAAAATTCTAGGAACCCGGTAGCCTGCCACTGTGCGTCAAACGAGCATGGCAGGCTAGCGACGTGACGGTGACGGGGAGGTTACGGGCCCCCCACCCGTAACGCACCGTCATGGCCGTATCTCCCCTTCACCCCTGGAAGGACGGAAGATGAAGGTCTCGTTTCTCAAGAATCGCGTAACCCGCACGTGGATGATGGGCTTGTGCCTGCTGGCGGCGCCCGCCGCCCAGGCCACCAGCGTCAGGGTGCTGGATCCGCGGTTGCCCACCGTGAAGCCCACCAGTCCCGAGTTGGAGCCGGAGACGCCGGTGCAGCGTCTGGTGGTGAAGTTCCACGAGGGCACCCGGGTGCGCGTGCGCGGTGGCGTGCTGCAGGTGCTGTCCGGTGAGCGCAACCCGGACGAGCGGGGGCGCATGGCGCGCCACGGGCTCTCCGAGCTCAAGGTGTACGTGGACCTGCTGGCCGCGCTGAGGGTGTTCGTGGACGTGCCGCGCATGGGCCCGCCCGGACGCCTCTTCCGTCAGGACGAGCTCACGCTGGCCGAGCGCAAGCGTCTGGCCGAGGAGCGCAGCGGCAAGGAGATGGCGGACCTGGATCTGTACTTCGAGGTGCCGCTGAAGCCGGGGACGCTCGCCGCGGACGTGAACGGGCTGGTGATGCGGCTCAACGCGCTCGATAGCGTGGAGATCGCCTACGCCGAGGCGGCGACGGAGCCGGCGTGGTTCGGCCTCGAGGTGTCCGGCCAGGCCGGGGCCATGAGCGTGGGCTACGAGGGCCTGCAGGGCTACCTGGACGCGGCTCCGGGAGGCATTGACGCGCGCTACGCCTGGACGGTGCCGGGGGGCACGGGCACGGGCGTGAAGATCGTCGACGTGGAGGGCGCCTGGAACGGCGCGCACGAGGATCTCCCGAACTTCTTCCACGTGGGGGGTGTGCAGTACAACGACCTCGGCTGGCGCAACCACGGCACGGCGGCGATGGGGGTGATGGTGGGGCAGAACAACGGCTACGGCGTCACGGGCATCGCGCACGGGGCGCAGGTGGGCCACGAGGGCATCGCCGGGCAGAGCATCGCGAGCGCCATCACGCGCGCGGCGTTGGCGGTGGGCAAGGGCGGCGTGGTGCTGCTGCAGTTGCAGGCGAAGGGGCCGCGCAGCACGCAGGACTGCACGTGCAACACGAGCCAGTGCGATGAGGTGCCGCTGGAGTACTGGCGGGCCAACTTCGACGCCATCGCGCAGGCCACGGCCAGTGGCGTGCACGTGGTGGAGGCGGCTGGCAACGGCAGCGTGAACCTGGACTCGCCGACGTACCGCGGTGCGTTCGATCGCTCGGTGCGGGACTCGGGTGCCATCATGGTGGCGGCGGGCACGGCGGGCACGCATGCGCCCATGTGCTGGACCAACCACGGCAGCCGCGTGGATGTGCACGCCTGGGGCGAGAAGGTCGTGACGCTGGGTTACGGAGACCTGTCCAGCGCGGGCGAGAACCAGTCGTACACGGGCACCTTCAGCGGGACGTCCAGCGCGGCGCCGATCGTGGTGGGCGCGGTGGCCAACCTGCAGGGCATCGCGAACGCCACCGGCAAGGGTCCGCTGGAGCCACGCGCCCTGCGTGCGCTGCTGCGCGCCACCGGCACGCCGCAGGCCTCCAGCACGAAGCAGATCGGCCCCATGCCCAATCTGCGCCAGGCCATTCCCCAGCTGCTCGCGAAGTAGACACTTCGGGCGGACGGTGAAGTGAGAACGGAGTCCCGGAGCACCGGGGCTCCGTTTTCGTTTCCGGGGTGGAGCGCGCGGACAGCGGACCTACGCGGAGAGGGCTTCCTCGTCTCCGTGGATGAGCCAGCGCCGTGCCGACTGATCGTCCGTGAAGCGGCGGAGGATCTTGTCCGTCCCGCTCTCGCGCGCCACCCGGTTGAGCTGCAACGCGGCCATCTGGCTCTCCACCATCTCCGCCACCCGCTTCACGCCATTCTGGATGCCGAACTGCTGCACGTCCCGCAGCATCTCCGCCACCGGCGGCGCGGAGGGGCGGAAGGTGCGCATGTCCGCCTTGATTCCAATGTCCCGCCCGGCCAGCGACAGCGTGGCGGCACTCAACTCCTCGACGAACCTCGTCATCTCCTCCGGGCGGATGAACCCATCCAGGACGAGCTCGATGATGCAGTTCTGCTTGTCGACGTCGATCCGATACACGTCCGCTCTCCTTCGTGAGAGCTGAAGAGGAGTCGAGCCTAACATTCCTCCCCTGGCAGGAGAGGTCCCCCCTCCCACCATGTCGGGTAGTCAGCTTCTCTCCAGGAGGGTGAGCAACAGCTCCAACCCTCGCGCCGCCGCCGCCCGGCGGATCGTCTTCCGATCCCCCGTGAAGACGTGGCGCTCACACACGTGCGTCCCATCCCGCCGCGTCACCGCGAGGTACACGAGCCCCACCGGTTTCGCCTCCGAGCCACCCGATGGACCCGCGATGCCCGTCTCCGCGAACGCCAGCGTGGCGTGCGAGCGGGCCAGCGCCCCCTGTGCGAGCGCCAGCGCGACCTGCTCGCTGACCGCGCCGTGGGCCACCATCAACTCCACCGGCACGCCGAGCTGCTCCGTCTTCGCCTCGTTCGAGTACGGAACGAAGCCGCGCTCCACCACCGCCGACGCCCCGGAGATATCCGTGAGGCTCGCCGACACGAGTCCTCCCGTACTGGCCTCCGCCAGCGCCAGCCGCTCACCCGCGCGCCGGCAGGCCTCCAGCACCCGTCGTGCCCGCTCCTCCAACGAGGGCTCCTCCATGGATCAGCAGCTCGCTTCCGGGGTGGCACACAGGACCGTCACCAACGTCTCCTCCTTGTAGCCCACGCCCACATATCCCGGCCCCAGGCGGATGTGCACCGCCGGGTGCGGGAAGGACCAGCCTCCCTCGAGCCGGCTGGCCGGTGCTGGACGAAAGCCCGCCGTCCTCAACCGGTGGCTCCACGTCTCCACCCGCTCGTGCCGCTCGTACCGCTGCGAGTCGTCCACCGCGCCGAGGATGTCCTCGAACTCCCGGCCGAAGAACAGCTTGATGCCGTTGCGCTCGCGCTCGGGCAGGCCCAGCGCGTCCACCAGCTCGAAGTTGTGCGAGAAGTGGTGCCACGCATTGTGAAAGCGCTCGGACAGTGAATCGGTGGCGTGGTCCGAGTTCGGCTCGACCAGCACCACGGCGGCGGGCTCCACGGTGCGCAACCGGTGGAAGAGCTCCTGCCGGTCCACCCCCGCGGCCATATGGTGCATGGCGAAAGCCGCGTGCACCAGCCTCGGCCCGGGCATGTCGCGCAGCAGGGCCCAGTCCTCCTCGTCGAGCGCCTCGATGACCTTGGGAATGCCCAGGAAGCGCAAGGCAATCCCCATCTCCCCGGCGAGCGCCGTGAGGGACGTCTCCGCCTGACGCAGGCTCCGCGGGTCCGGCTCCACGCCCACCACGGTGAGCCGCCGCAACGGGGTGCCCATCTCCGCCAGCCGGCGCAGCAACGCCGCCTCCTGCCGTCCCGTGCCCAGGCCCACGTCGATGAGCGTGGCGTCCTCGTGGCCCTCGAGCAGCCCACACAGCAGGTCATTGGCGATCCGTCCCGCCATGCCCACCATGGGGAGCCGCTCGGCCACCAGGTTGAAGAGGGAGATTTGGGGCAACTCGAAGCGCCGCAGGTAGAGGTTCATCTGCTGCGCCTCGCCCACGCCCACGCGCCGGGCGAGCGCCGCGGCGAAGAGGAAGTACTGCATGTCCTCGGGCACCCCATCCACGTCCAGCCGCCGGGTGAGTGCCCCCAGGGAGCGCCGGGCCGCGGCCGACTGGCCCGTCCGCAGCTCCTCCAGGGCCCGCGTGAGCAACGCGTATTTCTCCGCTCGCATGTCCGTTCCCTCCAGCCCCTCGGGATGGGAGTCCAGAGGGAATTGAATTCAAGGGGACCGATTGGATCCCCAGCGGGAGGGAAGGAGCGGAAGTTGGGACGGAGGTGCGCTAGCGGCGGCGCTTGCCGCGTCCACCTCCGAAGGCGATGAGCAGCACGCCGCCCACCACGCCTGCGGCGCCGAGCACCAGGTCCCGCTGCGTGCGCTCGGAATATCTACCGGTGAACGTCTCCATGGCGCGCTCCGACAGCGAGCCGCTGGCGCGGTAGGCGGTCACCAGGAAGACGGTACCGGCGACGACGAGCATGAATCCCAGGATTCGGGCAATCCCCACGGCGTTTCCCCTCGAAAGTGTTGAGCCACGCAGGTTAGTGCGGAATGGGCCCCTCGGGGGTAGCTTCCGCGCCCATGGCGACCTCCCTCCTCGAGCTCTTCCTCACCCGCGCCCGTCAGGCTCCCGGACGGCCCGTCCTGGACTTCGAGCAGCAGCGCTTCACCGCCGGACAGCTCGCCGGACACGTCACCGCCTTCGCCAGTGCCCTCCAGCGCCGCGGGCTGAAGCCCGGCGAGCGCGTGGCCCTCTTCCTGGAGAACAGCCCCGCCTTCGTCATCGCCTACCTGGGCACGCAGTACGCCGGGGGCGTCGTCGTCCTCGTCAACACCCAGTACCGGCAGGTGGAGCTCGGCCACATCCTCTCCGATGCCGGCGCACGCGTCTGTGTCACCGGGGCCGCCGGGGCCGAGGAGCTCGCCCCGCTGAAGGCCCAACTGCCCGCGCTGGAGTGGCTCGTCACCGTGGAGACACCGGACGGGCCCCTGCCATGGCCCGACGTGGGCTTCGACGCGCTCCTCGCCGAGGGCGACACCCACGCCTCCCTCCCCATGCCCCGGGGCGAGCATCTCGCCGTGCTCGGCTACACCTCCGGCACCACCGGCCGCTCCAAGGGCGCCATGCTGCTGCACCGCAACCTGCTCGCCAACGTGCGCGCCGTCACCGAGGCCTGGCGCTGGACGGAGAACGACAGGCTCCTGCTCACCCTCCCGCTCTTCCATACCCACGGCCTCATGGTGGGCCTGCACGGCACCCTCTACTCCGGCGGCAGCGTGGACCTGCGCCGCCGCTTCGCCGCCCCCGAGGTCCTCTCCGCCCTCCAGGAAGACGCATCCCTCACCCTGTTCTTCGGCGTGCCCACCATGTACGGCCGGCTCGTCGAGGAGGCCCGCCGCACCGGGCTCCGTCCCCGTCCCCTCCGGCTGCTCGTCTCCGGCTCGGCCCCGCTCAGCCCCCAGCTCTTCCACGACGTGGCGGAGACGTTCGGCCAGCGCATCCTCGAGCGCTACGGGATGACGGAAACCATCATGAACACCACCAACCCCTACGAGGGCGAGCGCCGTCCCGGCACCGTGGGCATGCCCTACCCGGGCCAGGAGGCACGCGTGGTGGACGTGCGCACCCGCCAGCCGCTGCCGGACGGCGAGACGGGGGAAATCGAGGTCCGCGGCCCCCACGTCTTCGCCGGCTACTGGCAGCGCCCGGACGCCACCGCCGAGTCCTTCGACGCCGAGGGCTGGTTCCGCACCGGGGACCTCGGCATGCGGGACGGGGACGGCTACTTCCATATTACCGGCCGCGCGCGCGAGCTCATCATCAGCGGCGGCTTCAACGTGTACCCGCGCGAGGTGGAGGAGGTGCTCGCCACCCACCCGGGCGTCGCCGAGGTGGCGGTGCTCGGCCTGCCGGACCCGGACTTCGGCGAGCAGGTGGTGGCCGTCGTCGTCCCGCGCTCGCCCCCGCCCTCGGCCCAGGCGCTGGCCGACTTCTGCAAGGACCGGCTCGCCAGCTTCAAGAAGCCCCGCCGCGTCGAGTTCGTGGACGCCCTGCCCCGCAATGCGCTCGGCAAGGTGCAGAAGCACCTGCTGCGCGAGCACCTCCAGACACACGCCGCCCCTTCGAGCGTTCAGAAACCAACAGAGCCGTGAGCGTTCGGACACATGCGGACACTCGCAGCGGAATTCTCCTCGGGACGTATGCGGGGCCAGTAGTGTCCACTTGGCGAGAGAGGAGACGGGGAGCGTGAACGAAGCAGAGCAGCCCGAGGAGACCACGCGCCGGGTGCGGACCGGGTCCACCGGTCTGGACACCCTGCTCAGGGGTGGGTGGCTCCACGGTGGCACCTATATGGTCACCGGGGCGCCCGGGACGGGGAAGACCATCCTGGGCAACCAGCTCTGCTTCTCGCACGTGGCCAACGGCGGGCGGGCCGTGTTCGTCACCATGCTGTCCGAGTCCCATGGGCGCATGACGGAGCACCTGCGCCGCATGCGCTTCTTCCAGCGGGACGTCATCGGCCAGTCGCTGCACTACGTGAGCGGCTACGCCACGCTGAAGTCCGAGGGGCTCGAGGGGCTGGCGAAGCTGCTCTACCGCTCGGTGCGCGAGCACGAGGCCACGGTGCTGGTGGTGGACGGACTGCTGGCGGCGCAGGAGAGCGCCGGCTCGGTGCTGGCCTTCCGCGAGTTCCTCCATGGCCTGGGCGTGCACAACGCGCTGGCCGGCTGCACCACCCTGGTGCTCACCAACCGGCAGGAGAACGCGGCGGATCCGCAGTTCGCCATGGTGGATGGGGTGGTGGTGCTCGAGCTGCAGCAGCGGGGACTCCGGGCGGTGCGCACCGTGGAGGTGACGAAGCTGCGCGGCGAGGCCCAGCTGCTCGGCCGGCACACCTTCGACATCACCGAGCGGGGGCTGAACATCTACCCTCGCCTGGAGAGCCTCCACCGCCACCCGCCCCAGGAGAAGCTGGACCTGGAGCGGCGGCAGGGCTTCGGCCTGGCGCGGCTGGACGAGATGATGCAGGGCGGGGTGCGTCCCCACTGCTCCACGCTGCTGCTGGGCTCGCCGGGCAGTGGCAAGACGCTGATGGGGCTGCACTTCCTGGAGTGCGGCGCGCGCCAGGGCGAGCCCGGCCTCTATTTCGGCTTCATGGAGACGGCCCCCCGGCTGCTGGCGAAGGCCGACGGCGTGGGACTGCCCCTGCGGCCGGCGGTGGACTCGGGCCGGGTGGTGCTGGAGACGCGGGCGGCGGTGGAGTCGCTTCCGGACGCGCTGGCGCACGAGCTGCTGGGCCTGGTGGAGCGCCACCGCATCCAACGGCTCGTCCTCGACGGCCTGGAGCCGCTCCTGCAGGAGCCGCTAGAGCCCAACCGGGCCCCGGACTTCCTCACCGCGCTGCTCAACGTGCTGCGCTCCCGGGGGGTCACCACGATGATGACCCAGCAGACCCAGGTGCTCTTCGGGCCCCGGCTGGAGGCGAAGGTGGAGGGCGTGGAAGGCATCGTCGACAACATCGTGTTCCTCCGGTATGTGGAGTTCCGCTCCCAGCTGTACCGGATGCTGTCCATCCTCAAGATGCGCGAGAGTGACTACCAACCCGCTCTGCGCGAATTCTCCATCTCGACTCGGGGCATCGACGTGGCCGAGACCTTCGAGAGCGCCGAGGCCATCCTCACCGGATTGGCCCGTCCGCTGAATGTGAAGACCAAGCGCTCCCGCCCCAAGAAGGCGGTGCGTCGCCTGCCCTCCCGGAAGCGGAGCCGCTCATGAGCAAGCTCCTCATCGTGGACGACGAGGTGGCCATCCTGGAGGCCCTCACGGACATCCTCTCCGTGGAGGGGTACGAGGTGTCCACCGCCGCCAACGGGGCCGAGGGACTCGACCACGTGCGCAAGGACCGCCCGGACCTCATCCTGCTGGATTTGATGATGCCCGTGATGGACGGCCAGGAGATGCTGCGCCGGCTCAAGGAGGACCCGGAGCTGCGCCACACCCCCGTGGTGGTGATGAGCGCCGGGCGCGTCTCCAAGTCGGAGCTGCAGGGCAGCCGCTTCCTCGCCAAGCCCTTCGAGCTCGATGACCTGCTGGACACCGTGGCCGCCGAGCTGAACAAGGGGCACTGAGAGGCGCCCCCCTCTTCCCCTGGCCTATCCCTGCCCCGTGGCCGCGCGGAACAGGTGCGTGCGGTAGTGCGTCAGCTCGGCGATGCTCGCGCGCAGGTCCGCCAGCGCCGTGTGCCCCGACGACGTCTTCCTCAGCGGCACCATGTCCGGGAACCACGCGTTGCCCAGCACCTTGATGCTCGTCACGTCCACCTGCCGGTAGTGCAGGTAGCGGTCCAGCATCGGCATGTACTTCACCAGGAAGCGCCGGTCCGTGTGGATGGAGTTGCCACAGAGGATGCCCTCGTTCATCCCACAGTGCTGCATCACCAGCCCCGTGATTTCCCGCTCGGCCACCCGCAGCGACGTCGTCGACTCGCGCACCTTCTTCAGCAGCCCGTTGCGCGTGTGCATGTCCTTCACCACCGGCTCCATCCGCCCCAGCACCTCGTCCGGCTGCCAGATGACCCGCTCCATCTCCGCCTTCGGCACCAGGTCCGGCCCCGTGATGATGACGCCAATCTCGATGATGGCCGATTCGTCGGGGTCCAGTCCGGTCATCTCCAGATCGAGCCAGACGAAACACAAGGGATATGTCGGTGCGGGCATGGGAGGCGCAGTCTAACCCGCGGATTCCAGAACGGGGACGGATACCCTCACCCCGTCCCTCTCCCGGCGGGCGAGGGGTGGATGGTCAGGGCCTCGTCTCGACCTCCAGTGCCGCGCCGAGGAAGCGCGTGAACCAGCCCGCCGCCAGCGCCGCCACCCGCTCCAGTGCCCCCCGCTCCTCGAACAGGTGCGTCGCCCCCGGAATCACCTCCAGCGCCTTCGGCGCCAGCATCCGCTCCAGCGCCCGCTGGTTCAGGTCCAGCACGATGTCGTCCGCCCCGCCCACGATGAGCAGCGTCGGCGCCATCACCCGCTGCAGCGCGCCCCCCGCCAGGTCCGCCCTCCCTCCCCTCGACACCACCGCGCCGATCGCCTCCGGCTTCTCCGCCGCCGCCACCAGCGCCGCCGCCGCCCCCGTGCTCGAACCGAAGTAGCCCACCCGCAGCCGGCTCAACTCCGGATTCGCGAACACCCAGTCCGTCACCTGCCCCAACCGCCTCGCCAGGAAGTCGATGTCGAAGCGCAGCGCCGCCGTCACGTCGTCCTCCGCCTCCTCGTCCTCCGTCAGCAGATCGAACAGCAGCGTCCCCAGCCCCGCCGTCCTCAACGTGTACGCCACGTACCGGTTGCGCGGACTGTGCCGGCTGCTCCCGCTGCCGTGCGCGAAGATGACCAGTCCCTGTGCCCCCTCCGGCACCGCGAGCGTCCCGCCGAGCACCACCCCGCCCGCCCGCACCTCGACTTCCCGTTCCACCGCCATGTCGCTCCTCCTCTGCCGCTCAGACCCACCACGCATCCCCGGCGTTCATCGCCGACTCGGGGCCCTGCTGCTTCCTCATCCGCCCCAGCACCGCCTGCACCTCCTCGTCGGAGGTCTGCCGGAAGTCGTCGTAGTACTCGCCCACCGAGCTCATGAACTCGGCCGGGTGCACGCACACCACGCCGTCCACCTCGGGGCGCAGCGAGTCCAGCGACTCCACCGCCCCCACCGGCACCGCGAGCACGATTGCGCGCGGCCGCCGCGTCCTCAGCGCCCGGATGGCCGCCCGCACCGTCCCGCCCGTGGCCACGCCGTCATCCACCAGGATGACCGTGCGGCCCGCGATGTCCGGCGCGGGATGCGGTCCCCGGAACCGGGCGATGCGGGCCATCACCTCCTGGGACTCCCGCTCGGCCGTCTGCATCACCTCCGTCTCGGAGAAGCCCAGCGAGCGCATCATCTCCCGGTCCAGGAAGAGTGCTCCCCCCTCGGCCACCGCCCCCAGTCCCAGCTCCGGCTGCCCCGGCGCGCCCACCTTGCGCACCACCCACACGTCCAACGGCGCCCCCAGCTTCCGGGCCACCTCGTACGCCACCGGAAGTCCGCCTCGCGGCAGGCCGAGCACCAGGGGAGAGTGGGCCCCATACTCCGTCAGCAGGTCCGCCAACTGCCGGCCCGCATCCGTCCTGTCTCGAAAGCGCATGGGTCCTCCTGGGGGCGAGGGTCTCCCTCTAGGAGAAGCACGGCGCGCGCCATTGGCTCCCGACGCGCCTCCGAGGGCCGGGCCGCCTTCTCGGCACGGGTGCGCGAATCCCGCGACCATGCCCACCTGGAATGAGGGATGATGGCCACGACCCGCCCGGGCCAGCCCGGCCCCGCGGGCTTCGGAGGGGACCATGGAGCTGACCGTCTTCAGCGGCACCGCCAACCGCCCCCTGGGCGAGGCACTCGCCTGGGCGCTCGGAAGTCCCCTCGGTGACTGCAAGCTCGAGCGCTTCCCGGATGGCGAGCTGCACGTGGAGCTCGGCGAGGACGTGCGCGGGCGCAACGTGGTCATCATCCAACCCACCGTGCCGCCCGTGGGGGAGAACCTGCTGGAGTTGCTGCTGATGGCGGACGCGTGCTGGCGCGCGGGCGCCGCGCGGCTCATGGCGGTGCTGCCCTACTTCGGTTACGCGCGGCAGGACCGGCGCGCGAGCCCCAGCGAGGCCCTCGGCGGCAAGCTGGTGGCGGACCTGCTGGTGCGCGGGCGCTTCGACCGGCTGATGGCGGTGAACCTCCACACGCCTTCGCTGGAGGGGTGCTTCACCGTGCCGCTGGAGCACCTCGACGCGGGCACGATGCTGGCCGAGGCCGCGCGCCCCTACGCGGGCCCGGGCGCGGTGGTGGTGTCCCCGGACCTGGGCGCGGTGAAGCTGGCCGAGCGGTATGCGCGGCAACTCGGGCTGCCAATGGCCATCGTCCACAAGAGCCGGGTGAGCGGCTCCGAGGTGAACGTGCAGGGCCTGGTGGGCGAGGTGCGCGGACTGCGGCCCATCATCGTGGATGACCTCATCTCCACCGCGGGCACCATCGCGGCGACGGCGGAGACGCTTCACAAGGAGGGCTGTGCCGACGACATCACCGTGGTGGCCACGCACGCGCTGCTGGTGGGCCCCGCGGTGGAGCGGCTGAGCAAGGTGCCCATCCACCGCCTCATCTCCACCGACAGCGTGGTGCCGCCCAAGGGGCTGCCCTTCCAGCACGAGGTGGTGAGCCTCGCTCCGCTGCTCGCCGACGCCATCTGCCGCGTCACGGCCCACGTGCGCCCGCGCTGACGGAGGGAGACCTCCCGGGCGCGCTCTTCAGCAACTTGTCCAACTGTTGGACAAGTTGGCGCCGCTCGTCACCGGAGGGTGCTCAGGCGCGCAGCAGCGTGACCCGGCGGCCCGTCGGCGTCGTGGCGGGGGTGGCTCGGGTGCGCTCGGCGATGGGCGGCTGACCACTCCTCCGGTCGAAGATGACGAGCCATCCGCTGTCGAGTCCCAATCCCCCCAGATAACCGTCGAGCTGAGCCAGCCCGTCCTCCAGCGGGTCCTTCTCGCCTTCTCGCCACACCTTCAGCTCCAGGGCCAGGGTGTCCGGCCCGTAGCGCAGGCACAGGTCCATGCGCCCCGTGCCAATGGCGTACTCGCGCTCCAGCGTGCCTCCTCCATTGGCCACCCGGTGCAGGAAGGCCATGAGCACCAGATGAGGCGCGATCTCGTGGTAGGGCGCGGTGCCCAGCAAGGGTTGGCCGTGCTGTCTCCAGAACGCCAGGAACGCCTCCATGAGGCGCTCCATGTCGAGCCGGCCATCGGCCCGCAGCCACGTGGCGGGCAGTGGGGGGAGAGACGCGAAAGCCGTGTTCGCCAGCACCCTCGGGATGATCTCCCGGTAGAGCGGGTTGGCGACCTCCAGGCCCCCCGTCCGCGCCATGCGCACCAGTCCCAGGTCCTGGGCGAAGCGCAGGTCATCCTCGGGCACGTTGCCCAGGGCGAGGCCCGCGAGAATGGGCTCGAGGATGCGCCGCACGCGCGATTCACGCAGGCGCTCGGCGAGACTGTCCAGGTGGGTGTCCTGACGCCGGAGGAGGATCTCCTTGGCGGCGTCCACATGGGCGGCGGTGAGCACCTGACTCCGGTCGGGCACCAACTGCTCCACCATCTGCCGGGCCAGGGCGTTGACCAGCCATGGCTGGCCTTGCGTCCAATAGAAGGCCCGGTCGATGGACTCGGCAAGGAACACCTGTCCGGTGTCGTCCGTGTGCTGTTGGTACAGCTCGGCGACTTCGTCGCGCGTGAAGTTGCGCAGGGTGAGCGACTCGACCTTGATGTTGAAGGGACTGGAGGTCCCCAGGTGGCCGCGGTCACCGGAGGTCACCTTGTAGTCACGCACATCACGCAGGCCGCACAGGACGACGGAGGTGGGAAAGGCGGTGGGGCGGTCGGGGAAACCTGCGCGCAATTGACGCAATACACTCAGGAGACTCTGGCCTCGGAGGGCGTCGATCTCGTCGAAGAACAGCACCAGGGGCCGGGGGCAGACACGAGCCCAAGCAGCGAGGGCGGTCCCCAGGAGCGCGCTGTCAGGTGCGTCGGGGAACGGAGGCGGACACAACTCCGTAGGCAGATGGAGTTCGGCACTGCGGCGGATGCGCGAGAGAATGGCTCGCTGAGCCTCGGCCAGATCGTCGCCAGCCACCTCACCCTCTTCGCAGGAGAAATGAAGCGCGGCGTAACGTCCAGAGGCGGTGAGTTCTTCAGCCAGGGCTCGCAGCGCCGTCGTCTTGCCCACCTGCCGGGGAGCATGGAGAACGAAGTAGCTCTCCTGGTCGATCAGGGGGAGCACTTCGGGCAGGCGCCGCAGAGCCGGAAGCATGTAGTTGCGGTCCGCGCGGCAAGGACCAGCGGTGTTGAACCAGCGAGGCATGGGGTGAAGGTAACACCTTCCCGCCGCATGCCTCTCCCAGACATCGAGTCGCTCACGCGCTCGCCCGCTCCGTCCGGCGCCGCTGCACCAGTGTCTCGAACACGAGATACGACAGCAGCACCAGCGCCGCGAACACCACCGTCGTCCACACCAGCCACCGGTACTCCAGCGGCTCGCTCATGTGCCCCAACACCGCCTCCATCAGCGAGCCGGGCCGGTTCAGCACGTTCCAGCTGTTCCACCGCTCGAAGCGCCCCAGGTAGATGCCGTAGCCGCACAACACCGACGCCGCCAGCACCCCTCCCCACGCCGCCACCCGCCCCCACCGCTCCTCCAACAGCCGCTTCCACACCTCCAGCGACAACAGCCCCAACAGCCACCCCGTCGCCGCGAAGCTCGCCAGCATCGCCGCGTCGAACCACAGCGGCACTCCCGGCCTCGGCTTCAGGTGGATGAAGTCCGTCAGCAGGTACGGCGCGTTCGGGAACGCCAGCAGCCACGCCCTCCCAACGGCAGCAGGTTCCACCCCCTCGCCCACCCTCGCGCCTGCAGCAGCCTCGCCACCAGGGCAATCCCGTACGGCACCCACGCCAGGAACAGGTTCCACACCAGGAAGATGAAGCTCTTCCTCCCACTCCACTCCAACCGCAGGTGGAGCATCACCACCGCCACCGCGCTGCTCAGCAGCACCGGCAACAATCCGTGATGGCACAGGAGGGACAGCACTCGGGAGCGGGAGGTCGTCATGGGATTCACCAGGGTGTGGCCCCGAGGCCACGGGCAGGTCCAGCCCCTCGCGCCCCCGGCTGACACGAAGGCACGGCAACCGTGGCCACTCGGAGACAGCTCGTCACTTGGGCGGGGCTGGAAGGCATCCACCCGGCGGACAGAGCAAGCCCCGGGCCATTCCCCCGGCCTCCGGTTAATCTCCCCTCCATGTCCGATACGTTGCTCACCCACCTCGAAGCCGGAATCCTCTCCCTCACCTTCAACCGGCCCCAGAAGAAGAACGCCTTCACCGGCGAGATGTACGAGGCCGCCGCCCGCGCCCTCGTCGAGGCCGATTCCAATGACGCCGTACGCGTGGTGGTGCTCACCGGCTCGGGCGGCGCCTTCACCGCCGGCAACGACTTGAAGGACTTCCTCGAGCACCCCCCCACCGGCGAGGACAGCCCCGTCTTCCGCTTCCTGCGCGCCCTCGCCCACTTCTCGCGCCCCGTGGTGGCCGGCGTGGACGGCGTCGCCGTGGGCATCGGCACCACCCTGCTGCTCCACTGTGACTACGTCGCCGCCTCCGAGCGCGCCGTCTTCAGCATGCCCTTCGTCAACCTCGGCCTCAGCCCCGAGGGCGCCTCCAGCGTGCTGCTGCCCCGCGCCGCCGGCCTGGCGCTCGCCTCCGAGCTGCTCATGTTCGGCGAGCCCTTCGACGCGCCCACCGCCCTGCGCGCCGGCATCATCAATCAGGTGGTACCCGAGGCCAGCCTCGCCGAGACGGTCCAGAAGCGCGCCGCCGCGCTCGCCGCCAAACCCGTCGAGTCCCTGCGCCTCACCAAACGCCTGCTGCGCGAGCCCCTGCGCGCCACCGTGGACGACGCCCTCTCCCGCGAGGGCGCACTCTTCGTCCAACGGCTCGGCTCCGCCGAGGCCCGCGAGGCCTTCAACGCCTTCCTGTCCAAGAAGAAGTAGCCGGCGCCCGGGGGGCCTACGCCGCCCCCTCCAGCAGCGCCGCCTCGCCCCGCAGCCGCTCGGCCGTCAGCTTCAGCCTCCGCACCACCCGCCCCATGTCCGCCGGCGACACCGGCGGCCACACTCGCGGTGGAGTCCTCGGCAGGCTGGGTCGCTGTGGACCCTCCCCTGACGTCGTCTCTTCCGAGGGGGATGACTGGGGAACCACCAGGGGAGACAGGCCGTCGTCCGTCGCCTGCGCCATCGTCGCCTCCAAGGGGGGGAACCTCCACTCCGGAAACGTGACTCCGGGTGAAGAGGCTAGGCACCCCCTCTTGGAGCGTCAAGGCAGCCGGGCTCTGGCTGGAGAATCTGTTTTCCATCCAAAGCCCGGAAAGCCCTGAGTGTCCTGGGGACGACAGGATTCAGCGGCCGGGACGCGCCGGCACCTTCTTCGGCGAGGCGAGGAAGGACTCGACGCTAGAGCCCTGCGCCGCCTTGAAGGCGATGCACAGGTCCATCCTCTCCAACGCCTGCGCCAGCGAGCGGGTTCCACCCGGGGCGCGCTCCATGCGCTCGGTGAGGAAGGCGGCGGCCTCCTGGCGGTGCACCGGATCGCAGTATGCGGAGAACGCCCACACCAGCGCCCCCAGCCGCTCCTCCGGCATCCGCGCGGCGAGCGCGTCGTAGTTCTCCTTCACGAAGGCGGAGGCCACGTCCCGCGAGCGCACGTCCTGGCCCGCGGCGAAGAGCAGCCACGCCACCTCGCGCATGTCCACCGACGGGTCCAACAGCAGCTTCAGGTTCTCGCCCACCAGCGCGGGGTCCCGGAAGCCCGCCAGCGCGCTCACCAGGTGCTCGCGCTTGCGGCGATCCTTCTCCGAGCGCATGGCCGTCATCACCTGGCCATGCAGCGCGGCGTCCCCATGCGCCGAGGCGATGCCCAGCGCGGTGCGCAGCAGCTCCGGAGAAGCCGTCTTGCCGTCCGCCAGCCACTGCTGCGTCACCTGCTTCGCCTCGGCCACCAGCCGCGGGTCTCCTCCCTGCCTGCCCGCGAGCTCCAGCAGCACGGGCCGCAAGAGGCGCGTGTCCTCGTCCTCCCTGGCGCGCGGGGTGAAGCCGAGCGCCCGGGCCCGCGCCCCATACGTGTCCCGCAGGAAGCGGGCCCGGTCCGGCTGGCGCGCGTCCGACAACAGCGAGGGCCTGAGAATGGCCAGCAGATCCAACGACGCCTGGAACACCTGACGGTCCTGCTCCCCGGCCAGCCCCGGCAACAGGCCGAGCGCGTCCGAGGCCGGCATCGCCCCGGCGTTCACCAGCGCCTGCACGTCACCGATGAGGGCCACGCGCTCGGCGCGCGAGAGGTGGCGGCTCTCGGTGGACATCAGCCGGCCCAGCATCTGCGTGTCCAGGGCGGAGCGGTAGTAACCCGCGCCGTCCGCGTTGGGCATCACCCAGGTGGGGCACGTCTTCGCCTCGGGCAGGGGAAGCTCGGCGGACTCGCCCTGGAGCACCGTGCAGGCGCGGCCGGACACCTTGCCCGAGCCGTAGCGCACGCACAGGGGCACCTTCCACTCCTGCTTGGCGTCGCCCGCGGAGCCCAGCGGCAGGAAGCGGCTCTGCGACAGCCTCAACACCGGCACCTTGCCGGTGCAATCCAGCCGCGTGGTGACGAGCGGCGCGCCGCCCTGGTCCAGGAAGGAGCCCAGCACCCCGGATACGTCCTGGCCCGCCTCGGCCGAGAGCGAGTCGAGGAAGTCCTTCGCGGTGGCGTTGCCGTGGGCGTGGGCGCGCAGGTGACGCTGCACCCCGCGCTGGAAGACGTCCCGGCCCAGCCAGCCCTCCACCATGGTCAGCACCGCCGCGCCCTTGCCGTAGGTGATGCCATCGAAGGCGCCGAGGATGTCATCCGGCCGCTGGATGGGCTGACGGATGCGGCGCGCCGTCACCAGGCTGTCCGTGCTCAGCGCGAAGGAGCGGCCGCGCACCCGCTCGATGGGAGCGTCCCACGTGGGCTGGGCGGACTCGAGCATGCGCGGCTCCGCCCAGGTGGCGAAGGACTCGTTGAGCCACAGGTCGTCCCACCACGCCATCGTCACCAGGTCGCCGAACCACTGGTGCGCCAGCTCGTGCATCTGCGTGTCGTAGAAGCCGCGCTGCCGGCTCAGGGAGTCCTCGGCGGGCTTGGAGAGGATCAGCCCCGAGTTGAACGTCACCAGGCCCGGGTGCTCCATGGCACCGCCGAACAGCGGCACCGCCAGCACGTCCAGCTTCTCGTACGGGAAGGGCATGCCGAAGTAGCCCTCGAGATGGGCCAGGATTTCGGGCGTCACCTTCGCGGCATAGGTGCCCTCCACGCTGCGGCCCTTCGGGGTGACGATGCGGGTGCGCACCGCCTTCTGCCCCGAGGGCGCCGCCTCGAGGAAGTCGAACGGGCCCACGCCAAAGGCGATGAGGTAGCTGGGCAGCGGCTGCGTCCGGGCGAAGCGGAAGGTGGTGCCCCCCGCGGCGCGAGGCTCCTCGTTCACCAGCGGGGTGTTGGTGACGGCCACGTTGCCCGCGGGCACGTGGAAGGTGAGCTGCCAGGGCACCTTGAAGCTCGGCTCGTCGAAGCACGGGAAGACACGCCGCGCCCCCACGGGCTCGAACTGGGTATAGGTGTACCAGGCCTCATCGTCCTTCGCGCGGAAGGCACCCGACGTCTCACGCTCGGAGAGCTGGCCCTCGTAGACGATGCGCAGGTGCGCGGCGCCGGGCTTCAGCGGACGCGACGGGACGAAGCCGAGGAAGTCCTCCTTGCCCTTCACCCACGTGAGGACCTCGGACGCACCGTCCACGGTGAGCGTCGCCTCGCGCACGGTGAGGTGACGGCCGTGGAGCCAGAGGGCGTCCGTGGCCTCCTTCACCTCCAGCTCCATGGCCACCACGCCCTGGAAGACGGGGGCCGCGGGGTCCACGGTGAGCTCCACCGTGTAACCGGTGGGGCGCACGTGGGTGGGCAGCCGCAAGGCAGGCGAGACGGGAGTGGGCCGGGTCGTGGCCACTACTTCCGGCGCGGGACTCGACGCGGAAGGAGGACTGGCCTCGGGAGTGGGAACGGGCTGGCGGGCACCACAAGCCGTCAGGGCGGCCAGGAGGGCGAACGACGCGCGTCGGGGCATTCTGGGCATGGCGCAGGGTCTAACCCAGGACGGGCAGGCAGGGTAGCGACGGGCAGTGGGAGCCCCCTTGCCTGCCACCCCACTTCCGGGTGGAGTGCGCCGCCGTGTCCTCCCCCGCTCCGTCCCCCCAGTCCCCGCCCCTTCCCCTTCCGCTCCCGCCCGCCCGGCTCGTCCAGGTGCTCGGAGAGCGCCCGTCTCCCGTGGTGGGGTGGCTCGCCAACCGGGTGATGGACGCGGTGTGCGCGCTGCCCGCCTCCTGGAAGGACGGACTCGCCCGCTTCGTGGGCTGGCTGGCGTTCACCCTCGGCATCCGCCTCCGCGTGGCCCTGGAGAACCTCACGCACGCCTACCCCGGCATGAGTGACGCGGAGCGGCGCCGGATAGCGCACGGCGCCTACGTCACCATGGCGCGCGTGGTGCTCGAGTCCATCGACAAGAAGGACCACGTGGACACCCACTGGGAGATTCCCGAGGTGAAGGGCGAGGCGTGGGAAGCGCTCCAGGCGAACATCGCCAGGAAGCAGGGCGCGCTGCTGGTGACGGCGCACTTCGGCAACTGGGAGCGCGCGGGGAAGATGCTGCTGCGGCGCGGCATTCCGCTCAACGCCCTGGTGCGCCCGCTGAAGGGCGCGCTCAACATGCGCATCGTGGACAACCGCATCGGCGCGGGCGCGGGGCTCATCTACCCCAAGGGCGCCATCGCCGAGGCCCAGGAGGCGGTGCAACTGGGCGAGACGGTGCTGATGCTGTTGGACCAGTCGCTGCCGGCGAAGGCGGCGGTATTCGTGCCCTTCTTCGGCCGGCCCGCGTCCACCACGCCGGCCATGGCGGTGGTGGCCCAGCGCACGGGCGCGCCGGTGTTCGTGGTGATGGGGATTCGCGACGAGAGCGGGCAGAAGCTGCGGCTGGAGGTGGAGGGGCCCATCACCGTGCCCGAGGGACTGGGCGAGCAGGACGCCATCACGGCGCACACGGCGGCGGTGACGGCGGTGTTGGAGAAGTACGTGCGGCGCTACCCGGACCAGTGGCTGTGGCTGCACCGGCGCTGGAAGGTGCAGCCGCCCGCGGAAGCCTCGTCAGCCCCCCAGGGTTGAATCCACGAGGACGATGACGCGGACCCTCTTCATCGGAGACGTGCACGGCTGCTCGGAGGAGCTCGACGCGCTGCTGCACGCGTGCGGCCACCGCCGGGGAGAGCGGGTGGTGCTGGTCGGAGATCTGGTGGCGAAGGGTCCGGACTCGGCAGGCGTGGTGCGCCGGGCGAGGGAGCACGGGTTTCTCGCGGTGCGCGGCAACCATGACGAGCACGTGCTGCGCTGGCACGCGGGGAAGATGCCCGCGAGCAAGAAGCTCAAGCGGGAGCACAAGCAGGTGCTGGACACGCTGGAGGACGAGGACTGGGCGTACCTCGAATCGCTGCCCGTGCACCGCCACTTCCCCGAGCTGAACGTGCGCGTGGTGCACGGCGGCCTGGTGCCCGGCGTGCCGATGGAGGAGCAGAAGCCGGAGCTGATGCTCAACCTGCGCAGCATCACGCCGGAGGGAGAGCCCTCGAAGAAGATGGACGCGGGCGTCCCGTGGGCGAGCCTGTGGAAGGGGCCGGAGCTCGTCATCTTCGGCCACGACGCGCTGCGAGGCGTGCAGCGCCACCCGTATGCCATTGGCCTGGACTCGGGCTGCGTGTACGGCCACGAGCTCACCGCCTACGTGCTGCCCGAGGCCCGCTTCTACTCGGTGAAGGCGAAGCGCGTGTACATGGACCTCGACGGGCCTCCGTGAGCGGCCTCCGGGCTCGCGGCCGGGCAACTTGTCCAACTGTTGGACAAGTTGGCGCCGTTCGCGCCCGGAAGGCGCCACCTGTCATCACCCCTCGGGCGGACGGACCACCAGCACGGGCCGGTCGGCGCGCGCCATGACCTCCTTGGCCACCGAGCCCATCAACGACTTCTTCATCAGCCCTCCACGCCCGTGGGTGCCCACGCACAGCACGTCCACGGACAGGCGCTCGGCGGCCTTGAGCAGCACCGTCGCCACGTCCTGACCCGACAGCACCTCCACCAGCACCTTGCGCCCCTGCGCATCCGCGTCCCGGGGCAGCAACTGATGCAGCCGCTGGCGCAAGTCCCGCTCCTGTTCAATGGCCTGCCGCGGGTTCTCCGCCACCGTCACCACGTGCACCGTGCCCCCGTTGGGCAACAGCGAGAAGGCGTACGGAATGGCCCGGTTCGCCGCGTCCGAGAAGTCCGTGGCCACCAGCACCGTGCTCAGCCCCGGAATCGGAGCCGCCGAGCCCTTCGCCGTCACCTCCACCGGCACGCTCGCCACCGACATCTTCGCCAGCCGCAGCGCGTGGTGCGACACGCTCCACAGCTTGCCCAGCGCGCGCCGCTGGTGCGAGCCCACCACCAGCAGGTCCACCTGCTCCTCCGCCGCCAGCGCCACCAGGTGGTCCGCGATGCGCCCCACCCCCGGCGCCAGCTTCAGCTTCGCCGGCGACTGCCCCATCGTCTCCAGCGGCGACACCAGCGAGCGCACCTCCTGCTCCAGCGCCCGCTGCAGCTCCGGCGTCACGTCCTGGAAGGACGGCGGCTGCGCCAACCCCATCCGCTGGTACTCCTCGTGCGGCCAGTAGATGCGCCCGGCCACCACCTCCACCGCACCGTACTTCCGCAGCCCCTGCAGCCAGTCCCGCGCCGCCTCGAAGGGCAGCGAGCGGTCCACCCCCAGCATCACCTTCAGCGGACGCGTCCCCTTCACCCACGCCTCGAAGGGCTCCGCCTCGCGCACCACCAGCAGCGGCACCGGCAGCGCCGTGGCCAGCCGGTCCACCGTGCCGCCCACCCCCAGGAAGGGCGAGGCGCTCGTCGGCCCCGCCGTCAACACCAGCCCCGCCCCCTTCTCCTGTGCGAAGCGCGCCAGCTCCTCGGCCGGCTCCCCCGTCAGCAACTGGTGGCTCACCCGCGCCCCCAGCTTCTCCAACCGCCGCACCTCGTCCTGCAGCGCCGACGCCGCCGTGTCCCGCAGCGTCTGCCCGAAGGCCCTCGCCAGGTCGCCCGGCAGCACGTGCACCAGGAAGAGGGGCTCGTCCAGCTTCCGCGCGAGCTCCGCCGCGGCCGTGGCCGCTCGCTGCGCGGCATCCGAGAAGTGGGTGGCACAAAGGATCGTCATGGCAGCTCCCGCACGGGCCTCTCGGCCCGGGTCTCAATGAATCGATTCACGTCCCGTGCCGGGCACTCTAGCCACCCACGCCTCCCGGGAGCGGGACAATTCGCGTCCTCGGGACCTGTAAATGCTGCGCACCCCGTGGAATCCACCGCAAAGCCTGCGTGCCCGCCCTCGGAGCGCACGGGCGGACAGCCCTGCCCCCCGGCTCGTGAGCCCCGCATCGCTACCTTCAGCAGAGAGGCCCTGGAGGTCCCCATGTTCCGCTGCGCGTCCTGTGGTGCCTTCAACCGTGTCCGGGAGCCCCATCCCCCCGGCCAGCCCACCTGCGGCCGGTGTCAGCGTCCGCTCGACCTGTCGGGCAGGCCCCAGGAGGTGGAGGGGGGCGAGCTCTGGCGCGCCGTGGAGGCCTCGCCCGTGCCCGTCCTGTTGGACCTGTGGGCCCCCTGGTGCGGGCCTTGCCGCGCCGCCGCTCCCATCCTCGACGCCGTGGGCCGCGCCCATGCCGGCCGCCTGCTCGTCCTCAAGCTGAACACCGAGGAGCAGCAACAGGCCGCCAGCCAGCTCGGCGTGCGGGGCATTCCCACGTTCATCGTCTTCTCGGGTGGCCGGGAAGTGGCCCGCCGCAGTGGCCTCATGCCGCAACCCGAGCTGGAGCGCTGGGCCCTTGCGTCGGCCCAGGGCGGAGGACCGTGGGCCTCGGCGTGAGCAACCCGGGGTCCGGATACCCTCACCCCGACCCTCTCCCGGAGGGCGAGGGATGGGGGGCGCAGGATGGAAAATGGCGTTGGCTCCTCACGGACTTCCACGAGCCCATTGGGGGGCCCGGAGAGGAGTGATGATGCGGATGCGATTCCGGGACAGGAACGAGGCGGGACGGCAACTGGCCGAGCGGTTGAGGACGGTGGTGGAGGAGACTCCGGTGGTGCTGGCGCTGCCACGAGGCGGAGTGCCGGTGGGCTACGAGGTCGCGACGGCGCTGGAAGCCCCGCTGGAGGTGCTGGTGGCGCGCAAGCTGGGCGTGCCCTGGCGGCCGGAGCTGGGAATGGGAGCCATCGCGGAAGGTGGCGCGCTGTATCTGAACACCGAGGTGCTGGCCTACGCGGACCTGACGAACGAGGACGCGCTCGAGGTGGCGCGACAGGAATCGCGTGAGCTGGGGCGGCGGGTGCGGCTGTACCGGGGAGAGCGGCCCCTGCCGGACGTGAAGGGACGCACGGTGCTGCTGGTGGATGACGGCCTGGCGACGGGAGGCACGGCGCGGGCGGCGGCGCGAGCGGTGCGCGTGCTGGGGCCCCGGCGGCTGGTGCTGGCGGTTCCCGTGGCGGCGGCGAGGACGGCGAAGGCCCTGCGCGGCGAGGAGGTGGACGAGGTGGTGGCGGTGCAGGAGCCCCCCATGTTGGGCTCCGTGGGCGTCTGGTACGAGGACTTCCACCAGGTGGACGACGAGGAGGTGCTCGCCCTGCTCATGCGGGCGCACCACCCCGGAGCCTCGCCGTCCCCCTGAGCGTCCGTTCTCTCAGCGTCCGGCGAAGGTGCCGCCGTCGACGTTGAGCGCGTGGCCCGTGACGAAGGACGCCGCGTCGGAGCACAGCCACACCACGGCCTCGGCGACCTCCTGGGGCTGGCCCACGCGGCCGATGGGGTGTGTGGCCGCGAGCCTCTCGCCCAGCTCGGGATGATCGCGGAAGATGTTCTCCACCAGCACGGTGCCGCGGATGACGGCCGGGCACACGGCGTTCACGCGGATGTTCTGCTGCGCGTACTCGAGCGCCGCCGTCTTCGTGAGACCGAGCACCCCGTGCTTGCTGGCCGTGTAGGAGCCGAGTCCCTTGGTGCCGATGAGCCCGGCCATGGAGGACATGTTGACGATGGAGCCACCGCCCTGCGCGAGCATCTGCCGCACCTGGTACTTCATGCACAGCCAGACGGCCCGGAGGTTGGTGTTCAGGACGACATCCCACTCCTCCTCGTCATACTCGTGGAGGGCCTTCGGCGCGGTGGTGGTGCCCGCGTTGTTGAAGGCCACATCCAGCCGGCCATAGTGCTCGACGGTGCCGCGCACGAGCGACTCGACCTCCGAGGCATTCGTCACGTCCGTGCGGACGGCGATGGCCTCGCCGCCCTGCTGGCGGATGAGCTCCACCGTCTCCGCGTTGCCCTCCTGGCCCCGGCTCGCGATGACGAGCTTCGCGCCAGCCCGGGCCATGGCAATGGCCGTGGCGCGACCGATTCCCGAGCTCGCGCCCGTCACCAGCGCGACCTTTCCTTCCAGCTGCTTCATCTGTCACTCCTTGAAGATGGCGACCGCGGCGACCCCCTCCGGCCCCATGTAGCCGCGGTACATGCCCGACGAGTTGAACGGCATGGCGAAGTTACCCTGTGCATCCATGGCGATCACCCCGCCCTCCCCCCCGGCCTTCACCAGCACGTCCAGCACCACCTGGTTGGCGGACTCGAGCAGCGGTAGGTCCAGGTACTCCATGCGGGAGCAGATGTCGCGAGCGACGGTGTAGCGGATGAAGTACTCGCCATGGCCGGTGGCCGAGACGGCGCAGCGCTCGTTGGCATAGGTGCCCGCGCCGATGACGGGGACGTCTCCCACGCGCCCGAAGCGTTTGTTGGTCATACCGCCCGTGGAAGTGCCCGCGGCGAGGTTGCCCGCCTGGTCGAGCGCCACCGCGCCCACGGTGCCGAACTTGTGTTCCTGGCCCGCGGGGTGCTCCCAGAAGGTCTGGGGGCCCTGGGGCTGGCCCTGCTCGGGCGGCGTCTGCTGCTGCTTCTTCTCGGCCTCCAGCGCGCGCTGCAGGGACTGCCAGCGCTCCTCCGTGTAGAAGTAGCCCGGGTCGACGAGCTCCACGCCCTGCTGCTTCGCGAACGCCTCGGCGCCCGCGCCAATCATCATCACGTGCGGGGACTTCTCCATCACGGCCCGCGCGAGCACGATGGGGTTCTTCACGTGGTGCAGGCCCGCCACGGAGCCGGCCTCGCGGGTGCGCCCGTTCATGATGGCGGCGTCGAGCTCGTTCTTGCCATCATGGGTGAAGACGGCGCCCTTGCCCGCGTTGAAGAGGGGCGAGTCCTCCATGACGCGCACGGCGGCGGTGACGGCATCCAGGCTGGAGCCCCCCTTGGCGAGGATGGCGTGGCCGGCCTGGAGGGACTCGGCGAGGACGGCGCGGACGGCGGCCTCGCGCTCGGGGGTGAGGGACTCGCGCTTGATGACGCCCGCGCCGCCGTGGATGACGATGCCCCAGCGCGGGGCGGGTTTGGAGACGTCGCCGGAGGAGCTCATGCGCTTCTCATCTTCTCGTCGGGTAGTGAGGGACGTGGAGCATCCGAGGGGCAGCAGCAGGGCCGCCAGCGCGGCGGCGGAGAGGGCACGGCGGAGCGGAGCGGGCATGCGAGGAGTCCCTGGGGAGTGACGGTGTATGCCCCCTCTCCCTCTGGGAGAGGGCTGGGGTGAGGGTCTACTCCAACTCGCTCCGAGGCTCACGGAAGTAAGGCCGGCTCCAGCGTGAACAACGCCCTGAACAGAGTGGCGCGGTCGGGCTCGAAGTGGTCGAGGCACAGGCCAGGAATCGGTACCGAGACCCACTGGACAGGAAGCGGCTGATACCCGAACACCGACTCGATGGTCCGGGTCACCTTCGATGAGGAAGAAGTGAGCGCCTCGGGCAGCGACTCGAGGAAGAGAGCAGCCGCCGGGCTCTCGCGCCTGCCCGCGCGATAACGGTGCTGGGTGCCATAGACGAAGTACAGAGGCGCGAGCAGGCTGACACAGCCCACCACCTCCCACGAAACTCCATCCGCCTTGTCCTGGGGCTCGATGGAGTAGACACAGCACCGATAGCCACCATCGTGGGTGTAGGCCGTGGCATCCCCCACTGAAATTCCTGGGAAGGCCTCCTCGAGTGCGCCGCGCAGGGTGAGCCATCGGCTCCGGTCGGCCATGGCCTCGTGCCACCGCGCATGAAACCGGTGCCACTCGGGGCTGGCTCCGTGCTCGTGGTCATCGAGCGTCCGGCCCGCCGGGTAGTACTGGCGGCAGACCTCCATCAACTCGGGCACCGTGAAGCGAGTCATGGCGCCACCATCGTCAGGACCTCGACCGGCACCAGCGCCGGGTCGCAGTCCGCCTTGACTCGAGAACCCACGATCGCCTTCGGCATGCTTCCCTTGAGGATGGCCTTGAACCGTTCACACGCCATTCCCGGCAACACCGCCTTGGACAACGCCGCATAGGCGGCCAGGTTGGCCTGCTCGGCCGAAACGCGCTGGGCCAATGCAGTCGAGATCTCCATCTCGTGGCTTCGCAAAGGCATCCCGACCTCGAACTGGCACATCACATTCAACCCCGTGTTGACGTTGGTGAGCCTCACGCGGACACAAGCGGCCTGCCAGCCCTCCGGCCCAGAAGACGCCGTCAGCGGCACGAGCACCTTGAACTGGAAGTGCTCGGGCAGCAGCCCACCCTCCACGCGGTTGGAGCCACACGTCCCAGGGACCTGGGCCGCGCCCATCAGCAGGAGCGCCATCACGCAACTGCCCAGGAGTCGTCCCATCGCGGCCCTCCACTCGTCACGAGAGGGTACGGTGCCGGAAAGGCCGTGCTCAACGCTCCGGACCCGTCCTTCGACAACTTGTCCCACTGTTGGACACCTGTCGCAGCGCCATGCGCAATCCCCTCGGGCCCGCTGGTGTTTCCGGCGGCACGGTGGCGTGCGAAGAACGTGTGCACCGAGCCCTCACGCGTGAGAAGAAGCGCCCCACCGGAAACGGGAAGGGAGCCGCGCATGAACGACTGGAAGCTGCCGTGGGAAGGTGGATGCCGCTGTGGACGGGTGAGGCTGAAGATCAGCGCACCGCCCTTGCTCACCATGGCCTGCCACTGCACGGGCTGCCAACGGATGAGCGCCAGCGCATTCTCCTTGAGCGCCGCCATCCCCACCGGGGGATTCGAGCTCACCCAGGGCGAGCCCGTCATCGGTGGCCTCCACGGCGAGCACCAGCATTTCTTCTGCCCGTACTGCATGAGCTGGATGTTCACCCGGCCCCACGGCATCGACACGTTCGTCAACCTCCGCGCGACGATGCTCGATGACCCGAGCTGGTTCACCCCGTTCATGGAGACGTGGACGAGCGAAAAGCTCCCCTGGGCGACCACTCCCGCGGTGCACAGCTTCGCGAAGCTGCCCGAGTTCCACGAGTACAAGGGACTGACGGACGCGTACGCGGCGCAAGCACGGAAACCGGGCTCGCTCCCTCGAAAATAAGGGCCCAGGAGGGACCCTCCGGGCACGGTCTCGCCAGACTTGTCCAACAGTTGGACAAGTTCGTGAAGAGCGCGCCCGGGAGGCGGACAGAACCCGAGAGCACGGCTTACGTCTCCACCTTCAGGTAGCTCATCATCTGCTCCACCGAAGTAGAGTCGACACTCCCGATTCGCGTCAGCATCCGGCGCGACGGAACTCCAACTGAGGGGGGACAACATGGCCGCCAAGAAGAAGCCTGCAGCGAAGAAGACTCCGGCGAAGAAGGTCGCCGTGAAGCAGCCTGCCGCGAAGAAGACTCCGGCGAAGAAGACTCCGGCGAAGCAGCCCGCCGCCAAGAAGACTCCGGCGAAGAAACAGGCCACGGGCTCCAGCAACCTCGGAACACGGGAGCGGCCCTGGACGCTCAAGACTCCGCCCGGGACGTCGGAGTTCGAGGCTTTCCGTGACGACACGCTCGACCCGCCCGCGCTCATCGTGCGCGTGGGCAAGACCGAGCTGCGCTACCACCTGCGCTGCATCGACGACCTGCACGCCCTGCTCGTCAGCCACGGTGACTGGATGCCCCTCGGTGGTGCGGATGAACAGAAGCCCGCTCCCGAGGGCAGCGTCGAGGCGTGGGGGCGGTCACCGAAGAACCCCATGGGTGGCTGGTACGGACTCAAGAAGGGCCTCCGCGGACGGTTCGGCGTGTATGTGCCGCCCGTCCTCGAGGCGCTCGGGCTCGCCGAGGTCGAGCACCAGCCCAGGAACAATCGGATGCGCGCGCGCAGCTCATAGCGCGGAAGAACGGCAGGGAGCCCTTGATGGGTTCCCGGCCTTGACCACGCCGTTCGACGCCAGCCCGGTCACCCCACGCCTGCTTGGACTGCATACGAGTTGCGCGCGGCCCCGAGTGGGAAAGGAGCGGTATGCTGCTCCCCGTGCGGAACACAGGGGCGAAACGTGAGGCGTACGAGGAGGAGTTGCTCCTCGCGTTGGACGAAGGACTGCTCTCCCACGAGGAAGCGGAGGCCCTGCGCGAGGAGGCCCTGCGCCTGGAGCGCGGCCCGCTCGAGCTGCTGAGGGAACGGGGCAAACTCTCCGAGGACACGCTGCACATGCTCCGCGAGGAGCTCTCCAGCGAGGACACGGGCCGGCACGAGGACACGGGCCGTCGCGAGAACCCGGACACCGGTGGCGCCCAACCCGAGGAGGCCGCCACCCTCGCCCCCGGCGCCGCCAGCCCGGCCCCCGCGCCCTCGGGCACGCCGTCTCCCTCCGGCGGCCCCGCCTCCAGCGAGCCCCGTGAGCCCGCATTCCCCGTCCCCGGGTGGGACCGCTACCAGCCCGTGCGCTTCCTCGGCCAGGGCGGCATGGGGCTCGTCTTCCTCGCGTATGACCCACTGCTGCGCCGCAACGTGGCGCTCAAGTTCGTGCGCGGCGAGGATCCCGAGCTCGCCCGCCGCTTCCTCGCCGAGGCCCGCGCCCAGGCTCGCGTCCGCCACGAGCGCGTGTGCGAGGTGTACGAGGTCGGCGAGGTGCACGGCCGCGGCTTCATCGCCATGCGGTACGTGGATGGACAACCGCTGGGCCGGCTCGCGGGCTCGCTCACCCTGGAGCAGAAGGTGCTGCTGCTGCGCCAGGCCGCCGAGGGCGTGCACGCCGCCCACCGCGCCGGGCTCGTCCACCGCGACATCAAGCCCGCCAACATCGTCGTCGAGCGCACGCAGGATGGGCTCCTCTCCCCCTTCGTCATGGACTTCGGTCTGGCGCGCGACTGGAAGGAGGAGGGCACCGCCTCGGGCGAGGTGCTCGGCACGCCGCACTACATGGCCCCCGAGCAGGCCCGCGGCGAGGCCTCCCAGCTCGATCGCCGCGTGGACGTCTACGCCCTGGGCGCCTCGCTCTACGCGCTCCTCACCGGCCAGCCCCCCTTCACCGGCGCCAATGCCCTCGAGGTCATCAACCGCCTCCAGTCCGAGGAGCCCAGGCCCCCGCGCGCACTGGACAAGGACATCCCCGCGGACCTCGAGGCCATCGTCCTCAAGTGCCTGGAGAAGGAGCGCCCGGCCCGCTACGACTCGGCGCGCGCGCTCGCCGAGGACCTGGACCGCTTCCTCTCCGGCGAGCCCGTGCTGGCGCGCCAGGGCCTCGGCTACCGGCTGCGCAAGAAGGCGCGCAAGCACCGGGTGCTGCTGTCCCTGGGCTCCGCCGCGCTGCTGGTGGTGATGCTGGCCCTCGGGCAGGCGGTGCTCGCCCGCCGCGAGGTGGCCGAGCGCGAGCGCCTCTCCCGCAGCTTCACCGAGCGCGTGGAGCGCATGGAGGCCGCGGCGCGCTACTCCGCCCTCTCCCGGCTGCACGACACGCGCAAGGACCGCGAGGCGCTGCGCGCGGAGATGGCCGCCCTGGAGGCCGAGGTGCGTCAGGCCGGCGAGCACGCCGTGGGCCCGGGACAGTACGCCCTGGGCCGCGCGCTGCTCGCCCTGGATGACAAGGAAGGCGCGCGCGAGCGGCTCGAGTCCGCCTGGGCGCACGGCTACCGCGAGCCCCGCGTGGCCTGGGCGCTCGCGCTGGTGCTCGGTCACCTCTACCAGGAGCAGTTGCTGCAAGAGGTGGAGCGCCGCAGCCCCGAGCAGCGCGAGGCCCGCCGCCGCGAGGTCCAACAGCGCTACCGGGACCCGGCCCTCGCGTACCTCCGCCAGGCCGAGGGCCCCGGCGTCCCCGCCCCTCCTTTATATGTGAAGGCACTGCTCGCCTTCTTCGAGGACCGTCACGAGGAAGCCCTGGCCCACCTGGACGCCATGGGCACCACGCAGCCCTGGTTCCACGAGGGGCCGCTGCTCCGGGGCGACATCTTCCTGGCCCGGGCCAACCAACGCTGGAGCCAGGGAGAGCCCGCGGCCGCCCAGAAGGACCTCGACGCCGGCCGCCAGGCCTATGCCTCCGCCATCTCCACCGCCGAGAGCTCGCCCACCGTGCACTCCTCCCTGGCGATGCTGGAGGCCTCCGCGCTCGTCATGGAGCTGTATGGCCAGGGCAACGTCCTGCCTCATTACGAGCGCGGCCAGGAGGCGCTCTCCCGCGCGCTCACCGCCGCGCCAGATCACGCCCCCTCCCACCTGGCCGTGGCACGCCTGCACCGCCGGCTCGCCGAGCACCGCTTCCAGAAGGGCGGCGGCGGCGTGGAGCCCCTGCTGGAGAAGGCCCTCGCCGCCGCGCGCACCGCCCAGGAGCTCGCGCCCTCGGACCAGGCCTCCCTGAACATGGCCGGCACCTACAGGCTGTGGGCCCGCTACCGGCAGCAGCAGGGACAGGATCCGCGCGAGCAGCTCCGCCTGGCCCTCGAGTCCTTCGAGCGCGTCCGTCCCCAGGGCCGCGACTACTCCTTCTTCGCCAACCTCGGGATGACCTGGCGGGTGTGGGCCGATTACGAGAGCGAGCGCGGGGGAGAGCCGCTCGTCGCTCAGGGCAAGGCCATCGACACGTACCTCGCGGCCATCCACCTGGACGAGAAGCAGGCGGACGCGTGGATCAACCTTGGCGGCGTGTACCGCAAGCGGGCCACTACCCAGGGCACCCCGGACAAGGCGGGGGACCTGGCGCGGGCCCGGGACGCGGTGGAGCGGGCACTGAAGATCAACCCCGCCAATGCCGTGGCCTGTTACCAGGGGGCCTATGCCTCCGCGCTGCTCGCCCGCCACCACCGCGACCGCGGCGAGGAGTACGGGCCGCACCAGGAGAAGGCACTGGAACTCTACCGGCGGGGGCTGGCCATCAACCCCAAGCTGCCCCAGCTCCACGATGGCCTGGGCGCGGCGCTGCTGTGGCAGGCCGAGCAGGTCTGGGACGACGGGGGTGACCCCGAGCCCCTGCTCGCCGAGGCCTGGAAGGCCTTCGAGCAGTCCCGGGACGTGGCGCCCCAGCAGGCCTACGCGTACCACAACCTCGGCGAGGTGCGGGTGACGCGGGCCCTCTTCCAGCTCGCGCGGCGGGAGGACCCGGGCCCGGGCCTGCGCGCCGCCCTGGAGTCCTATCGCCAGGCGCTCGCGCTGCTGCCGGGCGATGCGGACCTCTGGGCCAACCAGGCCCGCGCGCACGTGCTGCTGGCCACCTGGGCGCTGGAGCGGGGGGAAGATCCGAGGCCGGCGCTCGGCGAGGCCGAGAAGGCGCTGACGAAGGCGCGCGAGCTCCACCCCCGGTTGGGCAACGCATGGCGCTACCTCGGCGAGGCGCTCGGGGTGCGGGCCCGTTGGCTGGCCCGTCAGGACAAGGCCCGGGACGAGGACTTCGAGCAGGCGGCGAAGGCCTGGCACCAGGCGCTGGAGCTGGAGCCACGGCGCCCGGAGTACCAGCTCTCCGCCGGCGGCTTCTACCGCGATCGGGCCGGGTGGAAGCAGCAGCGGGGCCTCGACGGCGCCCCGGAGCTGGAACGGGCCCTCGAGCTGGCCGGACAACCCCTGGCCAGCCGGCCCCGGTGGGCCCGGGCCCGGGCCGTGCGCGCCAGCGTGCTCCTGGCGATGGCCGGGCCCGCCGTCACCGCACGGCAACAGGCGTGGGGCCACGAGGCCCGGGAGGAGCTGGAGCAGGCGCTGGCCCACAACCCCCACCTCGAGCCCGAGTGGCACCACCGGCTCACGGCCTCGAGGAGGCTCGTGGCCGGTCCGCCCACGCCCTAGCCCCGCTTGCCCTTCGCCTACTCCTCATCCTCCTCCTTGGGATCCGTCGCCACCTCCAGCTCGCCCTGCTTCGCCTCGAAGTCCCCGGGCTTCTTGTACTCCCCGGACCCGGGCGAGCTCGTCGTGTCGGGCTCCACGGTGAACGGGTACCGGCCCCCGGCAGTGGAGAGGACCTCGAGGGGGCCGGTGGCCGCCTTATCGGACCTTCTGCCGTCGAGGTGGAAGGGGCCGCTCTCGATCAGGCAGCTCGAATTGACGAAGCTCACCACCACCTGGCTGTTGTCCGTGACCACGAAATTCACGGATTGGCCGTGCGTGACGGGGTACACGGAGGGCAGGCTCTGGAGCTGTCCGTTGGAATCGCTCTGGATGTTGACGGGCACGGTGGGTAGGTAGGTCTTGTTCTTGGACGTCATGGACTCGGACTCCTGCGGTGAATCCCGCGCGGGGACGTTGGAAGAACGCTCCCCACGGGAAGTTGCAGGCACCGTACCAGCGAAACTGACATGCCCGCTCCCTCGGGAGCCCGCGACCCCGGCCCACGCCAGGGCCCTCCCCCACGTCACGGGCACGTCGCGGACACGTCAGGCCCTGGGCTGACGTGTCAGTCCGCGCCGAGGCCCAGCTCCCGCACGCGGCGCTGGAGGGCGCGCTTGGAGACCTCGAGCCGCCGCACCATCTCGTCCAGGTCTCCCTGGCACTCCTGGAAGCAGCGGGTGATCTCCTCCGGGCTCAGGTCCCTCGCGGTGCGGATGAGGGAGCTCTTGTCGATGAGCACGTAGACGGAGGAGCGGGGAATGCCCAGCCGGTCCGCGGTGGCCTTGAGGTCCCACGAGCTGGCGCGCAGGGCCTCCAGCAGCTCCTGCTCGCCCACGTCCGAGGGCTTGCGCCGGGCGGCCTTGTCGTCGGCGGAGTCGGGCTCCTCGGAAGCGGCGGAGGGGGCCCGGGTGGACACGGTCTGTCCGGGGACGGCGGCGGCGGCGGAGTCCAGCTCCTGCTCGAGCCGTGCATCCACGCGCAGGGAGGGCAGGCCGCGGCTGCCGATGACGAGCTGCCGGGCCACGTTGCGCAGCTGGCGGATGTTGCCGGGCCACGCGTAGCGCACCAGGCGGACGGCCAGCGGCGCGGGCAGCCACGGCTCGGCGCGCGGGTCCGGGGACGACAGCCGCTGTGCCTCGCCCGTGGTCTCCAGCTCCTGACGGGCGAAGTGCATGAAGAGCAGGCCGATGTCCTCGCGGCGCGCGCGCAGGGGCGGCACCTGAATCTCGAAGCCCGCCAGCCGGTGCAGCAGCGGCGCCTTGAAGACACCCTCGCGGATGCGCTCCTCCAGGTTGGCGTCCGTGGCGGTGACGAGCCGCACGTCCACGCGCACCGGGGTACTGCCGCCCACGGGGAACACCTCGCCCGTCTCCAGCACGCGCAGGAGCGCCACCTGCACCTCGGGTGGGGCCTCGCCCACCTCGTCGAGGAAGAGCGTGCCCCCATGGGCGGCGCGGAAGAAGCCCTCGCGGTCTCCGGCGGCCCCCGTGTACGCGCCCTTGCGCGCGCCGAAGAGCTCGGCGGACACCAGCTCCTTGGAGAGCGCCCCCAGGTTGACGCTGATGAAGGGCCCGTTGCGGCGCTTGCTGTTCTCGTGGATGGCGCGCGCCACCAGCTCCTTGCCCGAGCCCGTCTCCCCGCGGATGAGCACCGGCACGTCCAGGTCGGCCACGCGCACCACGTCCTCGCGCACCCGGCGCACGCCCTCGCCCTGGCCCACCATGCCCAGCTCTCCCGGGCCGGTCTCCGGCGAGGAGGAGGCATGGTGCAGCAACACCACCACGCGCTCGGCGAGCTCCAGCGGCACGCCCGCGGCCAGCTCCTCGGACGAGAACTCGCGGCAGCCCACCAGCGGCTGCCCCGCTACCCGGACTCCCGTGCCATCCTCCGGCACCAGCACCCGCACCCCACCGCGCGCTCCGGGCTCGAACTGCACCGGCTTGCGGCTGATGAAGGGGTCTCCCAGCGGCAGGGCCAGGACACTGCCGGGACGGGAGAAGTCGGGGGCATTGCGCGACAGCGAGGCCGTCCGGCCCGGCGCGGCGATCATTTCGCTCAGCAGCCGCCGCTCGCCAATCCGCTGGGGCTGGGGATGGGAAACGATGGTCAGGGCCGGCACGATGTGCGGGGCCGCAGCCTCCCTGCCACGTGAGTGCACGGCGGTCGTCGAGAGGTCGTCGGAGAGCTTCTTCTGCATGGGGCCAGTTCGGGGCGTCAACGCCAGAAGAAGTCTACACCGCCCCCACCCCGCCGTGCTCGGGCCCGGCACCACACCGGGCGGGCATTTCCCGGCTTCCCGGCCCACGGCCCCCTCTTTCCTACCCGGGAGGTCCCCTCACCTGGCGGGGAGCCTGCTTGGGTACCAAAGCATTTCGAGCGACAACTCCATCGCCTCGAAAGGCTCCGCGCGGATGAGTTGATCCCCAGCGTAGTTGCCCGCGAGTACCCAACGGTCATGCTCGCGCCGGAAGACCTCCAGCGTCCGGTTCACGGGCTCGATGAGCCAGACGTGGCCCACCTGCTCGCGCATGTAGACCGGCATCTTCTTCACCCGGTCGAAGCTCGCGGTTGAAGGCGAGAGCGCCTCGCAGACCCAGTCCGGAGCCTGGGTGAAGAAGGGCTCGTCCGGATAGACCGGCATCCGCGTACGCCGCCACCCCGCGAGGTCGGGAACGAGGATGTCGGAGCCCAGATGCAACTCCGGCTCGTGGAAGATCCACCACCCGCCGGGCCCGCCCCGCCCCCACTGGAAGGGTCCCGAGAGCTCCCCGACGAGGGCCGTGGTGGCTCCGGCATGCCGATTGGCGGGCCGGGGCGAGGCGACGAGCTCTCCCGCGACGAGCTCTCCCACCACCGTCTCCGGCAGGGCACAGAGGTCCTGGTACGTCGCGGGTTTCTTGACCGTGACCGTCATGGGTTCGGCCAGGAGAAGACCACGCCTCCCCCAGCCCGGGGAAGCATGCACATGGGAGAGGCAGGGCTCCATTGCTCAACAGGTAGCATGGCCCCGCCCCTACTTCTACAGTAATCAACACTGACCTGACCTGAGCGGTCACCCCTCTGGAGTGGACCGCCCCGTGGACCCGCCAGCACGGGAAGCTGGCGGGCCCGGCGAGCCCCGCGCCTACTGGGCGCAGTAGGTGTTGCGGTCGATGATGGCCACCACGCTGACGATGGAGCCGGGCCGCACGACGAACTCGCTGGCGCCCACGTGCTTGTCGTCCTGGCTGCACCAGTCATAGGTGTAGCCCAGGCCCGTCCACGGGTAGTGGGTGGACTGCCAGAAGCCGTAGCTGGAGGCGTAGTTGTTGGAGATCCACGTCCGGTGGTCGCTGGACACGCCGGCGGGGAAGGACAGGCCGCACGTGGAGTCGGTGATCTCCGGATCCGGGCAGGGGCGGAACATGTCGCCCGGCTTCACCCACATCTCGACGAACTGCCGGCTGTTGTCCGCCGCGGTGGCCGGGGGCAGGCCGAGGAACTGGTTGACGCGGGCGATGCGCGCGGTGTCATCCGGCACCGTCTTGCACAGCTCCTTGAGCTGCGGCACCGCGGTGACCCAGATTTCGCGGGACAGGGTGTTGTCACCGATGGCGTAGCCGGTGAAGGTGGTCCACGCCACCATGCGCACCGCGCTCTGGTCCGCGTTCCACGACAGGCGCGTGTTGGACGGGGTGATCGCCCACAGGCCGTCGGTGACCTCTTCCGGGGTGGCCTCGATGGCGTCGCTGACGGCCGCGTCGTAGGACTCCTGCGTGCAGGCGGCGGGCTGCTGGGGCTCGGGCTCGGGCTCCTCCTCGGGACCACACGCCACCAGCGACACCAGGGCCATCGCGAGCCAACGCGAACGCGGCATACCTTCGTGCTTCATTTCTCTCTCTGCTCCTGAAAGGGGGGAACCGAGCACTCTCACAGAGGAAGCTCGCGGCGCAAACGGGTCCCGGACTACCCCGCGTTCCCAGATTCCGAGAGAGAAGCACCCGGGAACCCGCGGCCGGGCATGGCGTGTGCAACCCGGCTGCACCTGCGACAGGGAGGGGCGTGCGGACGCGCAAGGATTGCGCGCGTGCCACGCAGTCCTTGCGCGCGCGCCACCTTCCGCCGGGCCCGTCCCTCGGAAGGAGGCTGGCACGGGACATGGAATGGAGAGGGGCATGGCTCGCCTCCTCATCGCCGTCGATGGCTCACCTCCGTCCCTGCGCGCCCTGGAGTACGGCGCGTCCCTGGCCGCGAAGCTGGGGGTGGGAGTCCTCCTGCTGCACGCGATGCCGCGGGGGGTGCTCCCGCTGGGGATGACGCCGTCATCGCTGGCCGAGCTGCTGCACACCCAGGAGGCCGAGGGGAAGCGGTTGCTCGCGGCCCTGGCGGACAAGGCGCACCCGCACGGCGTGGAGGTGGAGACGGAGCTGGGTGTGGGGGACGCGGCGGCCGTCATCGCCGGGCGGGCGGAGGCGGCGGACATCCAGATGGTGGTGATGGGGAGCCGGGGGCAGGGAGCGGTGGCGCGGCTGCTGTTGGGCAGCGTGGCCGCGCAGGTGGTGCACACGGCCACGAAGCCGGTGGTGGTGGTGCGATGAGCGGGTCCGGAGGAAGTGCGATGCGTCGGATACTGGTGGCGGTGGACAGCACCGAGGTGGCACGCGAGGCGGCGCGCGTGGCGCTGGAACTGGGCGGGCGGGTGGGAGCCCAGGTGATGCTGGTGCACGTGCTGCCGGCGTCGGTGGCCGAGGGCGAGACGGCGGACTTCGCCGCCTTCGAGCGGGCGTGCGAGGACTACGCGCGGGGACTGCTGGAGGAGATGCGCCTGCACACCGGCCACGGCGGAGCGCTCCCGCGAATCGCCGTGCTGCACGGAGAGCCCGCGAGGGCCATCTGCGAGGCGGCCGAGGCGGAGGACGTGGACCTGGTCATCGTGGGGACGAGGACGCGCGGGACGCTCGCGCGCACGCTGCTGGGGAGCATGGCGGACGAGCTGCTGCGCACCTGCCCCAAGCCGGTGATGGTGGTGCCCGAGGCGGGCCGCAAGGTGCACATCGGCCAGGAGGACGAGGAACCGGAGGCTAGCCCCGGGCTCGCCGCCCTGAAGCCGAATGGAGTCCCGGGATGAGCGGTCCCCCCGCCTCCACGCCCCGGGAGGAGTCCTTTCGAGCCCCCCCTGCCCCACCCCAGCCGGCGAACACCCTCGTCCCGGGCCTGAGCGGGGCCGAGGCCGCGCGGCGTCTGGCCGGGCACGGGCGCAACGAAATCCAGCGTGAACAGACGCGCTCGCCGTGGGGGGTGCTGCTGGGACAGTTCCGCTCGCCGATGATTGCCCTGCTGCTCGGGGCGGGCGCGGTGTCGGCGCTGCTGGCGGAGTACGCGGACGCCGTGGCCATCGGCGCCATCGTGGTGCTCAACGCGCTCATCGGCTTCCTGCAGGAGTACAAGGCCGAGCAGGCGCTGCTGGCGCTGCGCTCGATGACGGCGCCACGGGCGCGGGTGATGCGGGACGGGTACGCGGTGCAACTGCCCTCGGCGGAGGTGGTGCCCGGGGACGTGCTGCTGCTGGAGGCGGGGGACGTGGTGGCCGCGGACGCGCGCCTGCTGGAGGCACACGCGCTGGCCACCAACGAGGCGGCGCTGACGGGCGAGAGCGTGCCAGTGGACAAGGCGGCGCGGGCGGTGGCGGCGGACGCGCCGTTGGCGCAGCGCTCGGACACGGTGTTCCTGGGCACGGCGGTGACGCGCGGCACGGGGATGGCCGAGGTGACGGCCACGGGCATGGGCACGGAGCTGGGGAAGATCGCCCACCTGCTGGCCTCGACGAGCGACACGGAGACGCCGCTGGAGCAGCGGCTGGCGAAGGTGACGCGGACGTTGCTGGTGGCGTGCCTGGCCATCGTGGTGCTGGTGGCGGCGCTGGGCCTGTGGCGCGGCAACGGGTGGATGACGGTGCTGCTCTCCTCCATCTCGCTGGCGGTGGCGGCGGTGCCCGAGGGCCTGCCGGCGGTGGTGACGATCGCCCTGGCGCTGGGGGTGCGGCGCATGGCGGCGAGACACGCGCTGGTGCGCCGGCTGCAGGCGGTGGAGACGCTGGGCTCGACGACGGTGGTGTGCACGGACAAGACGGGCACGCTCACCACGGGCACCATGGAGGTGCGCGAGGTGTGGGGCGACAACTCGCACGCCATCCTCTTCGCGTCGGCGGCGTGCTGTGACGCCTCGCTGGGGCCGGACGGGAAGGAGGGCACGGGAGACCCGACGGAGCTGGCGCTGCTGCGCGCGGCGCTGACGCGGGGTATACGCCGCGAGGAGCTCGAACGGGAGCGGCCGCGCGTGGCGGTGCGGCCCTTCGATTCGGAGACGAAGCGCATGTCCATCCTGCGCGCGGATGGAGTGCTCTACGTGAAGGGGGCGCTGGAGGTGTTGCTGCCGCGCTGCCGCTCGGCCACGGTGAGCGCGTCCCGGGCGGCCCATGAGCTGGCGAGCCGGGGCCTGCGCGTGCTGGCGATAGCGCGGGGCGAGGGGCCCGAGGAGGAGAACCTGGAGTTGTTGGGGCTGGTGGGCATGGCGGACCCGCCGAGGCCCGAGGCGGTGGAAGCGGTGGCGGCGGCGCGCGCGGCGGGGGTGCGCACGGTGATGATTACCGGGGACAGCGCGGAGACGGCCCAGGCCATCGGGCGCGAGCTGGGAATCATCCAGCCGGGGGAGGACGTGGCGGAGCGCATCCACGCGAGGGCGACGGCGGCGGACAAGCTGCGCATCGTCCGGAGCTGGAAGGAACGGGGCGAGGTGGTGGCGATGACGGGGGATGGGGTGAACGACGCGCCGGCGCTGAGAGAGGCGCACATCGGCATCGCCATGGGTCGCACGGGCACGGAGGTGACGCGCGAGGCGGCGGACCTGGTGCTCACGGACGACAACTTCGCCACCATCGTCACGGCCATCCGCGAGGGCCGTGCCATCTACGAGAACATCCGCAAGACGCTGGTGTACCTGCTGGTGGGCAACGTGGGCGAGCTGACGCTGATGCTCGCGGCCTCGCTGGTGGGGCTGCCGCTGCCGCTGGTGCCCTTGCAGTTGTTGTGGATCAACCTGGTGACGGACAGCCTGCCGGCATTGGCGCTGGTGATGGACCCGGCGCGAGCGGAGCTGCTGGCACGGCCGCCGAGAAAACCAGACGAGCCGATGTTGGGCCGGGCGCAGTGGCGCTACATCCTGATGGTGGGGACGTTGGAGGCGCTGCTGGTATTGGGCGTGTTCATCTGGGCGGACCCGGCGAGGGACCTGGAGCGGGCGAGGGCGCTGGCCTTCTGCACGCTCGTGTTCGCCGAGTTGCTGCGAGCCTTCGCGGCGCGCAGCACCACGCGGCTCTACTGGGAGGTGGGGCCGCTCACCAACAAGCCGCTGCTGGGCATCGTGGTCTTCTCGGTGGTGCTACAGGGGGTGCTCTACCTGCTGCCACCGGCGCGGGAGCTGTTCGGACTGGGGGGGATGCGCCCCTGGGAATGGGGGCTGACGTTCGCGCTGGGATTCCTGCCGGTGACAGTGCTGGAGATGTCGAAGCGGGTGAGGCGCAGGAAGGCATTGCACTCCCAGTGCGAGGCGTGTTGATTGCGCCGCCCAACGGGGGCCCTTTGGCGTCCGTGAGGAGACAACACAATGTCGAGCTTCATTCGTGGAACGATGCTGTCTGGCGTGGTCGCGGGACTGCTGCTGGCGCCGGCGGTGGGGGTGGCGCAGGGCGGCGGGTCCGTGAAGGTGGGCAAGGACGGCAGCGTGCAGGTGAGGGGGGGCAACGCCTCGGTGAACACGCAGAAGGACGGCAGCGTGCAGGTGAGGGGTGGCAACACCTCGGTGAACACGCAGGCGGAGGGGGCCGAGGAGCTGGGCGGTGCCGACGTGGAGGTGAATGACGAGGGCGCCACCATGAAGCAGCAGGCTGGCGCGGAGCTGGAGATTTCCGGCTCGGGCAGCCAGGAGTCGCACCGCTGCTCGCCGAAGACGGAGGTGAACATCCAGGGGAGCGATAACGAGGTCACGCTGACCGGGGAGTGCAAGAAGGTGAGCGTGAGCGGCTCCACGAACAAGGTGAAGGTGGAGGCGGCGGGGGCCATCGAGGTGATGGGCTCGGACAACCAGGTCACCTGGAAGCGGGAAGTGGGGGGCAAGAAGCCCAAGGTGACGCGCACCGGGCACAACAACAAGGTGACGCAGGCGCGCTGAGCGCGGTTGACGAAGAACGGCACCGGGCGCGACGAAAAACGTCAGTCCGGTGCCCAAATGCGTTGGGGGTTCCCCACACGTCGAGGGGCGCTCTCCTCTGAAGACGAGGCGCCCGGCCGTGGGGCGGGCAGGCGAGCATGGCCGTTGCACTGGGCCGCGCGCATGCCACTTCCATCCCGACACCGCTCCCGCCGTCTGCCGTTCCTGCTGCTCTCGGCGGCCATCGGATGCACCAGCTCCGCGCCAGAGCAGGACGTCTCGCCGAGCCTCGCCTCGCAGGCCTCGCGCGCACTGCCTCCCGGGCTCGTCCCTTCCCTCGTGAAAGACATCCAGGTGGGCACCAATACCCAGACGCCCCCCTGGGACAAGGGCTCCTGGCTGGAGATGGACGGAGTCCCCGAGCCCGTCAGCCTCGGCCCGGTGCTCTATTTCACGGCCATCGACGAGAGCACGGGCCAGGAGCCGTGGCGGACGGATGGAACGGCCGAGGGGACACGGCTCGTCCGGGAGCTCATCCCCGGCTACAACCAGGGCGACATCACCGGCCTGGCCACCGCGGGAGGCTCGCTGTTCATCAGTACGGAGGCCTCCAGCTCCGATGGAGCCCTCTGGAAGAGCGACGGCACCGCCGCGGGCACCGTCCGCTTCGGCTCTCGGGAGGATTGGACGAATCCCGGTCACCTCATCAGCTGCAATGGACAGCTGTTCTTCCAGGACCATGTGGGGGGGCCCAGCTTCTCGGGTCTTTGGAAGAGCGATGGGACACTCGAGGGCACCGTGAAGCTCTCCTCGCAGGAGTGGGTCTTCCCGTCGCTCCACACGTCGAGTTCCTTCACGTGTGCGGGCGGAACGCTGTTCTTCGTGACCTTCGGTCCATCCTGGGACAATGAGCTGTGGAAGAGCGATGGGACTCCCGAGGGCACGATGCGCCTCGCGACGCTCACGCCCCTGATGATTCCCCTAGGCGACGACCCCTTCCTGTCCGCCGCCGGCTCGCGCGTGTTCCTCGCCGCCGCAACTGGAATCTGGACGAGCGACGGCACCCCCGAGGGCACCACGCTTCTGCACGGTGAGGGCTCGGCGGAGCCCCTGTACTACGCCGGCCAGTTCACCACCGTGGGAGGGCGGCTCTACTTCACCGCCTTCGACGCCACGTTCCAGCACGGGTTGTGGACGAGCGACGGCACCGATGCGGGCACCCGGATGCTCCTGCCCATCTTCTGGGGCCCTCCGCCAGGACTCGTGAGCCTGGGAGACACGCTGCTCGCCTCGGTGGGAACCGAGGTCTACCGGAGCAACGGCACGCCCGAGAGCACCGCGCGCCTCGACGGCCTCTCCCTGCATCTGGCCTGGCGGGAGAGCGCCCGGTTGCCGGATGGCCGGTGGCTCATCTCCACATCGAACGACACGGGCGCGCCCTCGCTCTGGGTGACGGATGGGACGAGTGCCGGCACCACGCCGCTCCTGCCCGCCCAGGAGCAGGGCTTCCTGCGGATTCGAGGCCTGAAGCGGCACGGAGACTTCGTGCAGTTCTGGGCCGAGGACGGGCGCCATGGCATGGAGCCCTGGGTGACGGATGGGACGCCCGCGGGCACGCGGCTGCTGCGTGACATCCACCGCGCCGACTCCTCCAACCCCCGGGAGCTCGTGGACCTGGGAGGCACGCTCCTCTTCACCGCCCAGGACGCCGAGCATGACCGCGAGCTGTGGAAGAGCGACGGCACCGCCGAGGGCACCGTCCGCCTCACGGAGTTCTCCATCGCTGGGGTGGGGACCTCCCCGGAGCCCCTCGCGCTGACGCGAGTGGGAGAGCGGGTGTTCTTCTTCTGGGGGGGCCAGCTCTGGAAGACGGATGGCACCGCCGCTGGCACGCAGCGGGTCCACAGCGGCCTGGGCACCGTGTACACCGCCGGCACCCAGGGGACGGCCCTCTTCTTCAACGTCTTCAGCTCCACCCGGGGCTGGGAGCTGTGGACGAGCGATGGCACCACCGAGGGCACCCTGCTCCTGAAGGACATCTACCCCGGCTCGAGGAGCGCCAACCCCGGGAATCTGACGCGGCTGGGCAGCACGCTCTTCTTCTCCGCCGAGGATGGAGTGCATGGCACCGAGCTGTGGAAGACGGATGGCACGCCCGGGGGGACGGTGCTCGTCAAGGACATCCGGCCGGGCCCTCAGGGCAGTGCGTTGGGCGGATTCGTGAGCGTGGGAAGCACGCTGTACTTCTTCGCGAACGACGGCGTGCACGGCCAGGAGCTGTGGAAGAGCGACGGCACCGCCGAGGGCACCGTGCTCGTGGCGGACATCCACCCCGGCACCACCCATTACCCGAGGGGACTGGTGGCGCGGGACGGGACGGTGTTCTTCCTCGCCGATGACGGCGTGCACGGCCAGGAGCTGTGGAAGAGCGACGGCACGGCGGCGGGCACGCGGCTCGTGGCCGACATCGTCCCGGGCCCCGGCACGGCGTTTCCTCCGCACTACAGCTTCACCGAGGAGGCGGGTCCGCTGCATGTCATCCATGGGGCGCTCTACTTCACGGCGGATGACGGGATTCACGGGGCCGAGCTGTGGAAGAGCGACGGCACGGCGGCGGGCACGCACCTGCTGCGCGACATCACCCCCGGTGCGGCGGGCAGCTTCCTGTGGGACGCGCCGCTGGTCGCCATCGGGCCGCACGGCACCTTCGCCTTCCCGGCACCGGACGCCGCGGGAGGCCTGGAGCTGTGGCGGTCGGATGGGACCTCGGCGGGCACGAGGCCGCTGCATGACCTCGCCCCCGGAGCGCATGGCTCCTCGCCGGCGAGGCTCACCGTCTCCGGCCCGCGGCTCTTCTTCGTCGCCGACGAGGGCGAGCACGGCCGGGAGCTGTGGAGCGTGAAGCAGGCGGCCTTCCACCAACGGCCGTAGCTAGTGCACGGTATCGGCCGGGCTCGGGGTGACGTCCTCGGGCCTGGCCGGTTGCGCTGCGGAGCGGGCATGGGGCAGCCGGACGCGGAAGGTGGAGCCCACGCCGGGGCGGCTCTCCACCTCGATGCGGCCCCCATGGGCCTCCACGATGCGCCGGGCCACCGACAGTCCAAGCCCCACGCCCGGTGCCTTCTCCCGGGCCCGCCCCGTGCGCCGGAACGGAGTGAAGAGCATGCGCAGCTCCTCGCTGGAGATGCCGATGCCCCGGTCCACCACGCTCAGCACGGCCTCGTCGCTCTCGCGGCCGACGATGACGTCCACGCGGCTGCCACCCTGCGAGTACTTCAGCGCGTTGCTCACCAGGTTGTGCAGCACCTGCTCCACACGCGTGGCGTCACAACACAGGAGAACAGGCTCCTCGGGGAGATGGAGCCTCAAGTCATGCGAGGAGCCGCCGGCCTGATACAGCTCCACCACGGAGCTGGCGAGCTCGCGCGCATCACGCTCCTCGAGGCTCAGCTCGAATCTGCCGGCCTCGATGCGGGTGGCGTCGAGCAGGTCTCCCACCATCCGGTCCAGGCGGGCCACCTGGCGGCGCACGAGGGCCATGGTCTTCTGCATGCGCTCCTCGGGGATGGGCCGGCCGGAGGTGACGAGGGCGGCGGACATCTTCAGCGCGGAGAGGGGGTTGCGCAGGTCATGCGCCACACCGGCGAGGAAGGTGAGCTGCTCCTCCTGCTGACGGGCGAGGGAGTTGGCCATCTCGTTGAAGGTACGGGCCATGTCGCGCAGCTCGACGGGGCCGGCCACGGGGGCGCGGGTGCGCTTGCGGCCGGCGCCGAAGCGGCGCATGGCGCGGCTCATGTCGAGCAGGGGGCGGAAGACGAAGCGGCGCAACCACCACAGCAGCACGCCGCCGCCGAGCACCAGGAGCGCGGCCACGCAGATGCCGCCGATGTTGGCGAGCTGGTCCCACCGGTCGGCCTGGAGCTGGACGGTCCGGGCCTCGTTGACGTTGAAGGTGACGAGCTGATCCAACGCGGCGAGCGCGGCCTCCAGGGGAGGAACGAGCTCGCGAGCGGCCTGCTCGGTGGGGAGGTTCGCGACGCGCTCCCGGGCGAGCAGGTAGTTGGAGATGGTGCGCTCGGCCTCGTCGAGGAGCACCAGTTCCTGGGGCGACCAGGCGTTGGCGCGGGCCTCGGTGAGGTGGACCCGGAGATTGGACTCGATGGCGGCGAAGGAGCGGGGCGAGTCAGCGGGGATGTGCAGGAGCGAATCGGACAGACGGTAGAGGGAGAGCAGATCCACCTGGAGGGCCTCGGCCAGGCGGACGCCCTCCACGGCACTGCCCATGCTCGCGGTGGTGCGATGGAGGTAGGTGGTCAGGACGATGAGGGAGGCCGCGCCTGCCAGGGCGAGGGCCGCGAGCATGGCGATGGCCGCGGTCATGATGCGCCTGAGACTCATGACGCCTCCAGGCGGAGGAAGCGGCCGCGATGCGGGACGTAGCGGGGGCTGCGAGGGTCCACGCGATTCCTCCCGGAGAGACGGAGGGCCCGCGCCCTCCCCTCTCTGCAACACGAAGATGTGTCCGGAAGAAGCGGGAGCCCCATGCCCGGCAGGAGGGAAGCCGAGGGAGCGGGCGGACCCCTCCTGCGTGAGCCGGGAATCAGGCGCCGAAGCCGCCGAGGGCGGTGCGGCTGAAGCTGGCGGCGCCCTGGCTGACGCGGACGGCGGACTGGCTGAAGACCTGGAAGGCCTTGCGGATGTCCTGGGCGCTCTGGCCGGGAGTGAGGATCCACTTGTCCTCGATGCCCATCTCGCGGAAGACCTTGCGGAAGTCGGTGCTGCCGTCGTCGATGCCCATGCCGGCGACGATGTGGTTCTCGGCGCGGCGCAGGTCGTTCACGAGCGCGGCGACATCCCGGGGACGGGAGCTCTGCGAGTGGCAGTCGGCACCATCGGTGATGAGGAGGGTGACGGTGCGGGCGGAGACGCCGTTGCGGGTGAACTCCTGGGCCTTGGCGAGCACGGTGCCGAGCAGGACGACGGCCTGGTCATAGAGGGGCGTGCCCTTGTCGGGGTCGTAGTTCTTGGAGTGCATGCGGACGACGTCCTCGAGGGGCCGGAAGGGGTTGAGGACGAAGCCATTGAGGTAGCGGGTGTGGAAGAGGATGCCGTCCTTCTGTTGGGAGGAGAGGAGGGCATCGAGGACGAGGTTGTGGCCGTCGCAGACGGTGCGGGCGTGGCCGGCGTGCTGGATGGAGCCGGAGTCATCGGGCATGACGGTGACGAGGACGACCTCGGAGGCCTGGACGTCATCGACGCTGATGCCGAGGCCGGCCTGTATCTGAGCGCCGAGGTCCACGACGGTGAGGGCCTGAAGCGCCTGGGGGCTGAGAACGCCTTCGGCGTGAGCGGCCTGGAAGAGCTGAGAGACATTGGCGCTGGAGCTGTTGCCATTGTTGGACGAGGAACTCATCTGAGCCTCCGTGAAGACAGTGAGGAAATAGGAGTCCCACTCCCTCTCCCATCGGGAGAGGGTCGGGGTGAGGGTGCCGAGCAACCGTGTGCGGCCTACGAGATCCGGAGATCCGGCCACGAGGCGAGCGGATCCGTGGACTTCACGAGGTGCATGCCGGCATTGGCGAAGCGCTGGAGAGCGGCATCGGCCTGCGGAGTGAAGTCAGCGGCGAACCCGCCCTTGCCATCGGGGACGGTCACAGCGGACATACAATCCGTGAGCAGATACACCTTGCGAGCGAGCGCCGCGTCCTGGGCGAGGATCTCCCCGAGCAGGTCATCGATGGAGCTCTTGACGCAGTGGCTGGCGGCCTGGCCGGCGATGACGACGGCATCTGCGGTGAGGAGGGTCTTGAGGAACTGGGTATTGCGCTGGGCGAGGGGCTGGCCGTCGTGGCGGGAGAGGACCTCGGGGCGGAGGACGGAGTAGTTCTCGGTGAGGGGGTTACCGCCCTTGACCTCGGCCCAGGACTGGGCGCCGCGGGCGAAGGAGTGGAACAAGCGGGCCTCCTGGACGACCCCGGCGAGGGCATGACCATCGCCGCCGAGGAGGCAGTGAGGAGGCCAGAGGTAGAGGGTATACTTCCCGGCGCGCTCGAGCTCCTCGCAGTAGTACTTCACCTGCTTGAGGAGCCAGGGGTAGTTGCCGCCGCAGAGCCATTTGGCCATGGCGGGATTGGGGCGGACCTGGCCGCGTTCGATCTGCTCGCGGGTGATTTCGCGGTAGGCGGTGAGTGGCTGGTCATTCTGGTCGACCCAGAAGGACGGGAAGAAGATCTGGTAGGCGAAGTGGGTATCGAGCGTGGTGGTGACGTGGGTGAGGGCGCCGAGGTTCTTGTAGACGAACTCGGCGATGCGGCGGCTGTCGTCGATGGCGCCGCGGCCGGAGCGGCCGGCGACGTAGAGGGAGCCCTCGGGGAAGCAGAAGTCCTTCTGGACGTCGATGAGGAGCAGGTGGAGGTTGAACGAGTCCGTGGCGGAAGCGGAGAGGCCGTGAGCGCCGCGCCAGGTCTGGGCCTCGGCCTGGAGGGCCATGGCGTTGGGGCCGTAGGCGTAGGAGGCGGCGTTGGCGGACTTGTAGAACGACGGAAGCGGCAGCTCCTTCAGCTTCGACTGGGTCTTCATGGTGCAACCCTCCTGGGTGGAGCGGCTTACCGCGCCACCCTTCGTGTATCGACAACACCAACATAGTGTCCGAATTACACGTAGTCAAGCCAGGGTGGACCGAATCGAGGCTGGCCTACGGGTAAGGCGAGGTGTCAGGCCCTGCGCGAACCTGGGCGCTGAACGAAGAGAAGGGAGAGCGCCGGCCATGGCAGGCAGGAGGAGCCCGCCGGGCGCGACGTTCACGAACTTGTCCAACAGTTGGACAAGTTCGTGAAGAGCGAGCCCGGAGGGCGGGTCTCAGGAGCCGAGGCTGGAGCACTCGGCCACATGGGGCCTGGGAATCAGGTCATCCGCAGGGCGGTGATGTCCTGGCGGCGGACGACGGTGAGCCCGTTCCGCGTGAGGAACAGGCGGCTGTCGGCATCGACGAAGGGCTCGGTGTCGGGGAATTCGCGAACCACCTCGAGACGGCCCTGCCGCAACTCCACGCGGACGAGTCCCGAGTCGGTGGGAGCGAACAAGGCCTCGCCCGAGGCGCACCTGCCCCTTACCGAGCCGAGCCACGAGCCATCGCCCGCCTCGCCCTTCGCGCTGGCCTTCACGGTGCCATCCGCGCCCACCACGACACAGTGGTTCACCGTCCGGCCGCCGGTCTCCTCGGCGAGGAAGAGCCAGCAGTTCGCACCATCGAACACGGCCTCCGCGTCCACCAACCGGCCCGAGGGCCACGGCAGCGCCAGTCCATCCCGGAGTCCCGGGCGCTCGGCGTCGAAGACGAACGCGCCGCGCAGCGAGCCCGCACGGTGGAAGCCGAGCCCGAAGCGCGGCCCCACGAAGAGGCGTGTCTGCCCATCGAGCACCTCGCCCAGCCGCTCGGGAGCGAACGCCCCATCGCGCCACAACGCTCCCGCGTGCGCCCAGTAACGGTGGCGCGCATTCGCAGCGAAGGCCGGGCGCTGCTCGGGCGCATCCACGCCGAGCCGCTCGGGGCGCTGGCCCGGGGCGAGCACCGCGAACTCCCCGCCCTTCCCCACCAGCGTGACGGCGCCCTGCAACGCCCAGAGCAGCGAAGGATCCAACCCACCCTGGAGCACCGCCGAGCCATCCTCGCGCCGGTATGCCCCATTCGCGTAGAAGAGCCAGCGCAATGCCCCATCCTCGACGCTGGCGTGGAGGATGACGCCCTCGGTGGTGAAGAGGCGGGTGGCCACCACCTGGCCGCGCACGGTGGTGACGGGCGTGGTCGACAAGGCCGCGCTCGGGCGGCACGTGGGGCACGAGGCCCGCGCATGCTCCACACCACACGAGGCACAGACCGTGAAGCGCAGTGAATCCAGCAGCGGCAGCGGGAACGGCCCGCGGAGATCCTCGACGAACACCCGGTGCAGGCAGTGCAGCAGGTCATCCGGAAGCACACCGAAGGGCGTGGCCGGCTTGGGGTACTGGACGTCCGGGTGGAAGACGGTGATTCGCTGGAGGACGCGAGCGGTGGGCGTGGCCTTGGGCGTGGGAGGCTTCGGGCGGTGGATGCCGCCATGGGGCCCCACGCACAGCAGGCTCTGCATCAGCGCGACGGTGAAGGCATACCAGTCACTGTCCGGAGACGCCGGGCGCGAGGGCATCAGCCCCTGCGTCGAGCCGCCCAGGCGCAGCGGGTCCAGGAACTTCTCGGTGAAGACGGGGGAGAGATAGGACCCGAACTGGAAACTGTCCGCGTCGATGAGCCAGGCATCGTTGCCGGTGACGAGGATGTTGAGGTCGTTGAAGTCCCCCACCACCACGCCGCTGCCATGGAGCGCGGAGAGCGTGCGGTGCAGGCCGCGGAAGAGCTCGGCGACGCGGGAGGACGGCACACCGGCGCGGCGGAAGGCCGGGTCACCGAAGCGGCGCAGGGGCTCGGAGCCCTCGAGCTTGCGCATGGCGTAGCCGAGCAGCGTCGTGCCCTTCTTGTCGGTGGCGAGCGTCTCGGGAGACACCACCCGCGCGGGCAGCGGCTTCGGGAAGGCGGGCAGCTTGCGCTGGTGCTCGGCGATGCGGGCCCGTGCGGCGGCCTGCTCCTGGGGGAGGTTGTCGTAGTCGGGGTGCTCGGGAGGCTTGAAGAGCTTGAGGACGCGCCCGTCCCCGAGGTCGAAGACATCCGCCTCGCCGCCCTTGCCGAGCGCCTTCCTCGGGTCCAACCGGAGCCTCTTGCCCTCGAGATAGACGTCCATGGTGTCAGGCCCTCCCCTGCCGGCGGCGCAGGACGACGAGCGTGGTGTCATCGGAGAGCAGTCCGGGCACGCGCTCGAGTCTGCGGGCGGGAAAGTCGGCGCGGACGGACTCGCGGTTGAGCAGCGCGAGGCGCCGGCGCAGTGCGTCCGGGTTCGAGAAGTACCGGCCCTCACTCCAGAACTGGGAGAGTGGACCCACGGGCTCCTCGCGCTCGGGCACCCGGGCCTCGGCGAGGCCCGCGAGGTCCGACACCCCATCCGTGCCGAGCAGCAGCGAGTCCACCTCGGCGGTGGGCCGCAGGGTGTGGGCCTTCAAGGACACGGCGCCCGGCTTCAGCAGCCCATAGGCCAGGTACGGCGGCGCATTGTTGGGAAAGGGCCCGAGCCGGTGCACATCCCCATTGAGGGCCCAGAGCCCATCGCCCGCGGAGAAGACGAGCGTGTGCTCGGGGGTGACGACGGCGCCCACGACGGTGAAGAGGAGCGCCTCACCGATGGCCCGCTCGCCCAGTTCCCCGGAGATGGCCTGGAGGAAGCACAGCACGTCCGCGCCCAGGCGCTGGAGGAACTCGGGGGACTCGACGGGCACCTGCCTGCCCAGCAGCGAGAGCGCTCCCTCCACGACCCGCCGGGCGCCCAGTTGCGCCCCCAGCTCGCTCTGCGCGCCACTGCCGCACCCATCCGTGACGACGGCCGCCAGACCGTGCTCGCTCGCCCGGGCCCAGAAGGAGTCCTGGTTGTTGCGTCCGGCTCGGGCGTGCTCCCGGCCCTGCACGGTGGCGGCGGCGAGCTCGAAGGGCAGCGCGGACATGACTCTCCTCTCCCAGGTGGCCTGGGCAGACGTCGTGTTCTACCGACACCAAGTTAGTGTCTAAAGAACACGAAGTCAACCCGATGGCCCGGGTGGGGAGGAGGACTACAGCTCGAAGTTGAAGCCGGCCTTCTCCAGTTGCTTGTACTTCTTGTGGTCGAAGCGGTAGAGGCGCGCGGCGCGGTGGGAGACGTCCTGCTCCACCTCGTCGAGCTCCTCGAGCAGATCCATGGCAAGCAGCTTCTTGCGGAAGTTGCGCTTGTCGAGCTCGCGCTCGAGGATCTTCTCGTACATGCGCTGCAACTGGGTGAGGGTGAACTTGGGCGGCAGCAGCTCGAAGCCGATGGGCTGGTAGCGGACCTTGCCCTTCAACCGCTGGTGGGCCGTGGCGAGGATGTCCGCGTGGTCGAACGCCAGCTTGGGCACGTCATAGACCGAGAACCAGGCGGCCTCCCGGGCGTCGGTGGCGGCATGCACGCGGTGGTCCGACAGCTTCACCAGCGCGAAGTAGGTCACGCTCACCACCCGGCCCCGTGGGTCCCGCTCCGGGGCCCCGAAGGTGTAGAGCTGCTCCATCAGGTTGGGGCGGATACCGGCCTCTTCCTGGAGTTCGCGGCGCGCGGCGTCCTCGAGCGACTCCTCCATGCGGACGAAGCCACCCGGCAGCGCCCACCGGCCCTGGAAGGGCTCCACGCCGCGCTTGATGAGCAACACCTTCAGGTCCTCGTCGTCCAGGCCGAACACCACGCAGTCCACCGTCAACGACGGGCGCGGGTAGTCGTAGGTGTAGCTCACGGGGTTCCTTTCGTTCCGTTCGTGCCCACCGCATAGTGTTGAGTGAACACCACGTCAAGCGGTGGAAATCCGAGTGGATGCACGGGGCAGGAGGACGGGGCCGGGCACCCTCACCCCGGCCCTCTCCCGGGGGGAGAGGGAGTCTGGGGCGTGTGGGCACGGCGGAAGGCCTCGGGGCTCATCCCCCACCAACGCTTGAAGGCCCGGTGGAACGTGGCCGGCTCGCCATAGCCGAGCAGGAAGGACACTTCCGCGATGGACATCCTCCGCCGCAGGTAGTTCTCCGACAGCTCGCGCCTCACCGCCTCCAGGATGCCCGCGTAGCTCTGCCCCTCCTCGGCCAGCTTGCGCTGCAGCGTGCGCGGCGGCAGGTGCAGCGTCCTCGCCACCGCCTCGAAGGTGAAGTCCCCTCCCGACAGCGTGCGCCTCACCTGCTCGCGCACCCGCTCGGTGAGGCTCGCCGTCACCGGCAGCCGCGAGAGCTGCCGCTGCGCCTGTTTCTCGAACATGGTGTTGAGCAGCGCATCCGCGTGGACGAAGGGCAGCTCCGCGTCCGCGCGGGAGTACTCGATGTCGCTTTGCGGCGCGCCGAAGACGAGCGGACAGGCGAAGAGGGCCTCGTGCTCGCGGATGTCCGCGGGCGCGGCGTGGACGAAACGCACCTGGAGCGGCCGCACGTCCACCCCCGTGAAGTAGCGCATCCCCAGGGCCACCTGCACGAGCGCGACCTCGGCCATCTGCCGGTGCGCCGGCCGCCACGGCCCCACGGGGGTGAAGCGCATGCGCACTCCGCGCTCGGTGTCCTCCACCCCGAAGCGATCCCCGTCCCCCCAGACGCGCTGGTAGCGGCACCCGCGCACCATGGACTCCTTCAGCGTCGCGCTCGTGAGGATGACGAGCCCGGCCGCGTCATCCGGGTCCACCTCGCTCATGCGCGCCATGTGCAGGCCCAGGTTGTCGTCCCCCGTCACCTCCACCGCCCGCTCCAGGAGCGTATCGAGCACGGTGTAGGGGATGCGCAGCTCGGGGTCGTCCAGGTCCTCCAGGCGCAGGCCCACCTCACGGCAGAGCGCCTCGATGGGCACCTTGTGCTCGGCCGCGATGTCCAGCGCCTGCCGGACCAGCCGGGAAGAAAGGGCCGCAGGAGGAGAGGAGGACGCCATCGACAGCGGGGACGCTAGCGAGCGGTTGGCGCCCGGTGCAAGCCGTTCTGGCGCCAGCGGTCAGTGCAGGACGGCCATCCGGGTGGCACCTTCAGCCCATGAACGAGCCCACTTCCACCGCCCTCATCCCGCGCCTGCACCTCTTCGAGCTGCTCGATCAGGACTGGTACCCGCACACCTTGAGAGACCTGGGCACGGACTATCTCCACACCGTCAGCGAGAAGACGGGCGTCTTCGATGCCGCCACGGACGTGCTCGCCCGGGGCCTGCGCGCCTCGGAGAGCCAGGAGTTGCTGGACCTCGGCTCGGGAGGCAGCGGTCCCCTGCCCCGGCTGTGCCGCATGTTGGAGAAGGAGCAGGGACTGAAGCCGCGCGTGGTGCTCAGCGACCTGTACCCCACCGCCAACGCGGCCGAGCGGGCACGCGCCCATGGCGTCGACTACCTGGAGCGGCCCGTGGACGCCACGCGGGTGCCTCCGGAGCTGCGTGGCATGCGCACCCTCTTCAACGCCCTGCACCACTTCCGGCCCGAGCAGGCCCGTCAGGTGCTCGCGGACGCGCAGGAACGCAACGTCCCCTTCGCCGCCTTCGAAATCATGCAGCGCACGCCGGCCGGAATCCTCGGCATGCTGCCGGTGCCGCTGATGGTGTGGCTCTTCACCCCGCTCATCCGCCCGCTGACGCCGCTGCGCCTGCTGCTGACGTACGTGCTGCCAGTGGCGCCACTCGCCAGCCTCTGGGACGGTCTGGTGTCCGCCTTCCGGGCGCACCGCCCCGAGGAGCTGCGCGCCATGACGGCCTCCATCGCCCGCGAGGGCTACACCTGGGAGGTGGGCGAGTTGAAGCGGCCCGGCAAGCCCACCGTCACCTATGTGCTCGGTCTGCCCGCCGGCTCGCGCTCGGAGCGGTAGCCCGTCCTCCCTGGCCTTCCGTGTCAGGCCACGAGGCGCTGGAGTTGCCGCCAGTCCACCAACTGCACGGACTCCTCGGCCAGGTCGAACTCCAGCGAGCGGCGCAGGCCCATGATGTCGCCGCCCATCTGCAAGGGCACGTCGCGATCGAAATCCATGCGCAAGCGCTCGACGAAGAAGTCGTGCATGTGAGGCATCGGGTGATGGCCGCGCCACAGCCGGCGCATGTTGAGGGTGGCCTCGCTCACGCCGGCACCATAGACGCGCACGGACAACCGGTGCGGCACCGCCTGGGCGAAGGGGAAGGCCTTGAAACCGAAGCCCCACTCGGTGGTGGTGGCCGCTCCGGCGACGCCCGCGGGGCCCTCGTAGAGCAGCGCGCCCGTCTCCCCATTGGGCAGCGGCACCACGTTGCCACGCGCGTCCACGGTGAGCGCCGGCGCCCCCAGGTTGTACACCTTCACCTGCAGCTGGCCCTTGCCGAACAGGTGCCGGGGAATGGTGCGGGTGAACAGGGCGCTCATGTACCCGCGCAGGCCGGCGTTCGCCTCGCGCAGGGGCCCGGCCGGGAACTTGGACAGGTGGTCCTTGAAGTCCTGCAGCGTCTCCGAGTCCCAGCCCGTCCCGGCGAAGGGCGCCACCCGGTTCTCCAGCCGCACCAGGGAGAAGGGGCGCAAGGGAGGCAGGCGCTCGCCACACGCGGCCAGCTGGCGCAGGGCCACCGCGGGCTTGGGCGCCCCGGTGACGCGGGCCCACGCATTGCCCGTGCCCAGCGGCAGCACCCCAATGGCCGGCAGCGCCAGGCCCTGCAGGCGCAGCTCGTTGAGCAGCCCGGTGATGGTGCCGTCACCGCCTCCGGCCAGCAGCAGCTGGGGCGGGTTGGGGCGCAGCTGCTCGGAGATCCACGTCCGGGCCTCCTCCAGCGAGCGGGTGAGGGCCAGGCGGGCCCGGGGGAAGAAGCGCTGCACCATGCCGCCGACCCTCTCGGAGCCCCGGCGTGCGCGCAGATTGACCATCACGGCGATGTTCATGGCGGCGTCACTCTCCCCAAGCCATGTCATGGTTTTGTCATGGCGTCTCGACCTGGCGATCATCTTCCAGTGACGGACACATGAGGGGTTCTCCTCATCTCCCAGCCGGCGAGCACCACATGCTCCCAGGCTGTGGCCTGCCCGTGACAGGGGCAAGTCGGACGCCGCCCGCCGTCCAACCGCCAGCAAAAGGGGTGGGGTCCATTGTTGGGCCCTCCTCGCTGCCAAGATGGGATGACGCGGAGCGGCACGCAGAAGCCCCGGCCCGGCCCCCGGGAGAGCGGCCGAGGTGGCTCCAGACCGGAGGATGGACCGTCCATGATCGAGACGGGACAGGGGAAGCAGGGAGTCGCGAGCCCCGGGACCCCGCCTCGGGACACCGTGGTGGGTAGGGAGCCGGAGGCCCGCCCAAGGGCGCGGAATGACTGCGTTCTGGCGCACGGGGGATGGGTTGTGGGCGTGGCGTGACGGCTGGTATCTCGGCGGCGCGAGGACTGGCGGCCGGCGGAACGGGCCCTGCAATCGCGCTCGGACATCATGACCTTCCTCAAGAACTCGTACTCGATGGTGGTGCTCGCGCTCGTACTGGGTAGCGCGGCGGGAGCGGCCCCGCGCCGCGTGGTGGTCTCCAGTGGCGACTGCAAGGACGCGGAGCTCAGCGGCCAGGCCAGGGCGCTCTACGACCGGCTGGTGTCCCGCCCGGGAGAGAACGTCCTGGGAGCGGCGGACTTCGCCGAGCGGCTGTTCCCCCCACCCTCCGGCAGCTTCGAGGACATCAAGCGGCAGCTCGAGGCCGCGCAGGGCCAGTTCTACGAGGCGCGTCATGCCCGGGCGGCGCAGGGCATCGACGAGGTGCTCCGGCAGGTGACGCGCCTGCCGCCGGGCGAGGCCCGCTGGAAGCTGTACGTGGACACGCAGTTGCTGCTGGCGATGAACCAGCGTGCGCTGGGCAAGGTGAAGGAGAGCGACGACGCGTTCCGCAACGTGCTGCGGCTGGAGCCGGAGTACGCGTTGGATCCGGACTACTACACGCCGTCCACGCGGCAGGCCTTCGACAAGCTGCGTCGCGAGCTGGCGCGGGGCAGGAAGGTGAAGCTCTCGGTGAAGTCCAACCTGTCTCCCTCCGAGGTATTCCTGGATGGGCGGAGCGTGGGGCAGACGCCGCTGGTGCTGGAGGTGCCCGCGGGCACGTACGACCTGAGCGTGAAGAAGGGCGAGGCGCTCAGCTTCCCGCGCCAGTTGCCGGTGCAAGGCGCGGAGACGCCGGTGCTGGTGGACCTGGCGTATGAGGGGTCCATCTCGGCCAGTCCCTTCCCGTGCCTCGCGTCGGATGGGGATGGGGAGACGGAGCTGTCCCACGCCGTGCGCCTGGGAGGCACGCTGGGCGTGGAGGAGGTCATCGTGGTGAGGCTCGAGGGGGCGCACAACGGGCCGAAGTGGCTCGCCGCCACGGTGCTCAACGTGGAGGGGGGCCAGAAGCTGCGCGAGGGAGGCGTCAAGACGCAGGGGCTCGATGCGCCGTCCGAGTCGATCTCCGCGCTGGTGGACTTCGTCACCACGGGAAAGGATCAGCCGAGCCTCGTGGTCGCGACGCCCAACCACCAGCCGCCCTGGGAGCAGCCCCCGGCGATGCTCACCCCGGCGGTGACGGAGAAGTCTGGTGGCTCCGTGAAGCCGCTGCGCGTGCTGTCGTACGTGACGCTCGGCGTGGGCGTGGCGGCGCTGGCGGGCGCGGGCTACATGCGGCTCTCCCTGGAGCCCGAGTGGCAGGAGCTGACGAATCCGGCGAACGGGCACATGGTGGACGGGAAGATCAACGCCGAGGACACCCGGGGCGTGCAGTTGCTGCGCGACGTGGCGCGGAAGCACAACACCATGGTGGGACTGCTCGTCGGCTCGGGCGCGGCGGTGGTGACGGGCACCGTGCTCTTCTTCCTGTCGCCCAACGAGGCGCCTCCGCCCGTGTCGGTGGGGGTGACGGCGGGCCCGGATGGGGCGGGCGCCACGCTGTCGGGGACGTTCTAGTGACACAGGCACCCACACTCCAAGTGAAACCATTTCCTTGACCTGCTCTCCCGGCTATTCCAGTTTCCCGGGTTGAACCCCCAACGAGGAGAGTCGGGATGAAGAAGCTGACGCTGATCGCCGGAGTGCTGACGCTGGTGCTGGTGGGCTGTGGCCCGGTCGAGAGCGAGACGGCGGACCTGGGCGCGGAGCCCACGGGCACGGACACCGCCGCGCTGACCATGTACCCGGAGTGTTGCGCCGCCATCCCGAACTCCGGGTACACGGAGGCGTTCTGTGACTCGGTGGCGTACTCGCCGGGGCGCTGCAACCAGGTGTGGGGCGGCTCGGCGTGCCAGTGGAACAACACCAACTGCCCCGTGACGTGCTGCCAGCCCAAGAGCGGCAGCACCGTGTCCTGGAACTACTGCAACTCGTTCACGATGTCCGCCGACCGCTGCAACGCGGTCAACGGCGGCACCACCTGCAACTGGACCTGCTGAGCGCCACGGGCACTCCCGTTCCACGGGCTTGGGAGGCACAGCGCCTCTGGTACGTTCCCGCGCATGAACGTCCTCCTGGCCCTGCTGTTGGCCGCGAGCGCCTCGAGCGCTCCGGCCCCCCGCACCTTCCGCGTCGACTACTTCCACACCGGCAACGCCACCGAGGAGCGTTTCAGCCTCGATCGGCTCGTGGTGGAGCCCCTGCCCTGGCCCGGCCACCCCGCTCGCGGCGTGGATGAGACCAACCTCGGCAAGTACCTCTTCGAGGTGCGCGACCGCGCCACCAACCGGCTGCTGTACTCGCGCGGCTTCGCCTCCATCTACGGCGAGTGGGAGACGACTCCCGAGGCCCGCGAGATGAACCGCACCTTCCACGAGTCCCTGCGCTTCCCCTCCCCGGAGAAGCCCGTGCAGGTGATGCTCAAGAAGCGCGCGAAGGACAACTCCTTCCGCGAGCTGTGGAGCTTCACCGTCGACCCCCAGGACATGTTCGTCGACCCGTCCACGCCCGCCTCGCCCGGCCCGCTGTTGAAGCTGGTGGACAACGGCCCGTCCGCGGACAAGGTGGACTTCCTCATCCTCGGCGATGGCTACACCGAGAAGGAGCGCGCCAAGTTCGAGAAGGACGCGCGGCGCCTGGTGGACATCCTCTTCGGCTTCTCGCCCTTCAAGGAGCGCAAGCAGGACTTCAACGTGTGGGGCCTCATGCCCGCCTCCCGCGAGTCCGGCATCTCCCGGCCCTCCACCGGCATCCACCGCGACTCGCCCGTGGGCTCCACCTATGACGCCTTCGGCAGCGAGCGCTACGTCCTCACCTTCGAGAACCGCCGCTTCCGCGACATCGCCGCCTTCGCGCCCTACGAGTTCGTGGAAATCCTCGTCAACGGCAACACCTACGGCGGCGGAGGCATCTTCGGCCTCTACAGCACCGTGGCCGCCGACAGCCTCTGGGCCCCCTATGTCTTCGTCCACGAGTTCGGCCACCACTTCGCCGGGCTCGCGGACGAGTACTACACCTCGGAGTCGGCCTACGCCCCCGCCGAGGAGCGCGTGGAGCCGTGGGAGAAGAACGTCACCGCGCTCAACGACTCTGCCCGGCTCAAGTGGAAGCACCTGATGACGCCCGGCACGCCGCTGCCCACGCCCTGGCAGAAGGACGAGTACGAGAAGCACGCGCGCGAGGTGCAGCAGCAGCGCCGCCGCATCCGCGCCGAGCGCCGCCCCGAGTCGGAGATGGACGCGCTCTTCACCTCCCAGCGTGACTGGGAGGAGAAGTTCCTCGGCCAGCAGCAGTACGCCGGCAAGGTGGGGGCCTTCGAGGGCGCCATGTACGAGGCTCGCGGCTACTACCGGCCCCAGGCGGATTGCGTGATGTTCACCCGCGACCGCGTGCCCTTCTGCTCCGTCTGCCAGCACGCCCTCACCGAGGTCATCGACCTGTATGCGGGCCCTCGAAGTGGCAAGGCCCCGAAGACGGCGCCCTGAGCCTGGCCGCCCAGGTCCGCGAGCCGAGACCCCGGCGGGCAGGGCCTCCGTCCCCTGCCTGCTGCCGTCCGGGTTGTACGTCTCCAACCTGACAGGGAAAGGAGGCGGACACACCCATGGCCATGATGCAAAACATGGATACGACGGAGTCCTGGTCTGGTGAGGGCGTAGGGACGAGCGTGGAGTCGTTCCTCGCGCACATCAACCGCGAGGTTCCCGAGTACTCCCCAACGGAAGTGGCGGACGCGGTGATGAGCGCGCTGTGCGAGCGGCTCCCCGGTGGGCTGGTGCAGGAGCTCCGCGAGCAGTTCCCCGAGGGCTTGCGCAAGCTCTTCGAGCGCAGTTGGAAGGACCGGACTGCTCCCGCGCAGAAGTTCGAGAAGGACGACTTCTACCTGGACATCGCCGAGCGGTTGCAGGTCGAGCCCGAGAACGTCCGCCTCGTGCTCCATGTCTTCTTCGGCTCCCTGCATTCTCAAATCACCGAGAAGCTGGCGCAGAAGATCCGCGCCGAGATGCCGCCCAACATCGCCGGCACCTTCGACGCCGCCCGCCGCGACGCGGACCTGCCGCGCTAGGCGTTGAAACGGAAGCCCCGGAAGGCCCAGGCCCTCCGGGGTTTCCTCCTACCTGCCCTCGATGGCGAAGATGAGCGTCACCCGCGCCGTCACCGTCTGCTCCTCCGGCTGGATGGGCGTCGTCACGTCCGCCGCGCTTCCCGCTCGCGCCATCTCGAAGCGCGCCACCATGGGGAGTGGACGCGGAGGCTCGGACACCGTGCTCGCGTCCAGCACCGGCCCCAGCTTCACGCCCAGCGCCGCGGCCAGCACCTGCGCGGATTGCCTCGCCCGCTCCACCGCGTTGCGCAGCGCATCGCCCTGCACCACCTCCGGCTTGCTCAGGCCGAAGCGCACCGAGTCCACCCGGTTGGCCCCCGCCCCCAGCGCCGTGTCCAGCAGCGTCCCCACCCGCGACAGCTCGCGCACGTGCACTTCCACCTGGTTGCTCACCCGGTAGCCCCTCAGCTTCGGCGCCTCCTCCGGCCTCGGCTGCGGGTGGTACTCGGGGAACACCGAGTAGTTGCGCGTCTCGATCTGCTTGCGCGGAATCCCCGCCTGCACCAGCGCGGCGATGACCTTGTCCATCTTCCGCGCGTTCTCCTCCGCCGCCGCCTTCGCCGTGGGCGCCAGCGTCTCCATCGCCAGGTCGATGAAGGCCTCGTCCGGTGCCACCTTCACCTCGCCCATCCCCTCCACCCGGATGGTCCGATCCAAAGGACTCACGGCGGGCTGGGGCGCGGGTTGTGGAACGACGCGGGGCTGCGCTTGCGCTCCGAAGGTCAGGGCGCCGCTCATCAGCAGGACGACAAGCGGGGCAGTGCGCACAACCGACATCATGGCCTCCTCGTGAGGCGGGCTCCGCCTCAAGGTGTGTTCGTGGCAAGGGGGTGGCATCACCCCGGTGCAGCCGACATGGACTGGCTGCATGGAGAGTAGCGGGGAGGGCAGTGCGAATGCGTGGGAAACGGGCCGTGAAGCAGGCGCTCCTCGGGATCGCCGGCGTGGCGCTGATCCAGGGGACACGTTTCAACCCGTTTGCGAGACTTTGAGACACGGGCACCAGGAGCGCTATTCTCGTGCCCGCTTGCCCTGGCTCGCGTGGTTCGCGGCCCCGGCGCTGAGGAGCTCCATGCGGATACTGCTGTTCCTGGTCGCGCTGCTCTCGGGTGGCTACGCCGGTTACCTCTCCACCGTCGCCAAGACGTCCTATTCGTCGTTCTCGCCCGCCCAGCTCGATCAAATCGAGGCCGAGCAGACCCGCCAGCTCGACAGGACCTCGGGCGACGAGCGCGACAACCACCTCATCTCCCTCTCCATCATCCGCGACGAGCGCACCCGCCTCTTCCACATCCAGTTGGCCGGCGGCGCCGCGGCGCTCTCCCTCCTCTCCGCGCTCGTCCTCACGCTCGTGGGCAAGCGCGGCAAGAACTCGGGGCAGGAGGAGGATCCATACGGGTCTCCGGCCGAGTCCGGCGGCTCCCGGCAGATGGATCGCAACCGGGCCGCGGCCATCCTCGGCGTCCGCCCCGATGCGCCCCGCGCCGTCATCGAGGCCGCCCTCCAGGCCCAGCTCGCAGAGAAGGATCCCTCGCAGCTCGGCGGGCACGACCCCAGCCTCCGTCAGAAAATCCACCAGCAGCGCGAGGAGCTCCAGGCGGCCGCCAATGTGTTGTTGGGCCGACGCGAGCTCGCCTTCGACCCCGACGGGACCCAGGGCTGAGCCCCTCCCGGCGGTCGCAGCTGTCCAGCTTCCATCGAACCATGTGCCCCCCGGTCCGTTGCTCCGGGGGGACGCGCTGTCCATCCTCCCGACGGCCCCGCCGGATTCTTTCAACCACCCGGTGAGGCCCTGATGTTCGAGGGGGGAACCACACCGTGGCCCAAGACAGCCTCAGCCTGCGCGTCCAGCGCATCACGCCCGAAGCCGAAGGCATCTGCTCCTACGAGCTCGTCCCCGTGAATGGGGGCCCGCTGCCTCCCTTCGAGGCCGGCTCCCACCTGGATGTCCACGTCCCGGGCGGCTTCCTGCGCCAGTACTCGCTCTGCGGCGACCCCGCCGAAACGCACCGCTACCTCATCGCCGTGCAGCGCGATGCCAACGGACGCGGCGGCTCCCGGGCCATGCACGAGCGCGTCCACGAGGGCGACGTGCTCACCACCAGCCTCCCCCGCTGCGACTTCCCCCTGCTCCACGCCCGCGGCTACGTGCTCGTGGCCGGTGGCATCGGCATCACCCCGATGCTCTCCATGGCGCACCAGCTCCAGCGCCAGGGCGCGCCCTGGCACCTGCACTACTGCACGCGCTCGCCCGAGCGCACCGCCTTCCGCGCGCTGCTCGCCTCACCGGCCTTCGCCAGCCACGTCACCTTCCACCATGATGGGGGAGACCCGGCCCGGGGACTCGACGTGCAGGCCCTGCTCACCACGCGCACCGGAGGCACCCGCATCTACTGCTGCGGCCCCGCGCCCCTCATGCGCGCCGTGCGCGAGGCCACCGTGCTCCACGACTGGCCCCGCGAGAAGGTCCACTTCGAGGCCTTCTCCGCCGAGGCCACCGGCGCCATCAGCGAAACCGCCGACACCGAGTTCCAGGTCGTCATCCGCAGCACCGGCGCCACCTACCCCGTTCCTCCCGGGCAGACGGTGCTCAACGTGCTGCGCAAGAATGGACTGCGCGTCCAAAGCGACTGCGAGGCCGGCTCCTGTGGCTCCTGCCTCACCCGTGTGCTCGACGGTGACCCGGATCACCGCGACACCTTTCTGCCCGAGACCCAACGCGCCACGCGCTGCAACATGCTCGTCTGCGTGTCGCGCGCCCGCTCGCGCAAGCTCGTGCTGGACCTGTAGGCCCGGGGCGCCTCACGCCGCCTGGCCCGGCCCTCCAGTGCGTGCCTTCACCACCCAGTCCCGCACCTGCTCGCGCAGCTGCTGCGGGTCGAAGGGCTTGTCCACCCGCGCGTTCTGCACCGTCTCCATGAAGGCGCGCGCCGCGGGCGTGAAGGCACCGCCGGTGACGAACACCATCCGCCGCGCCACCGCCGGCGCGGACGTCACCAGGTCCGCGTGCAGCTCCATGCCCGTCAGGTCCGGCATCATCAGGTCGCAGAGCACCACGTCTACCTCCGTGCCCTTCGGCCCCTTGAGCAGTTCCAGCGCCTGACGCGAGCTCGTCACCACCTCGACGTCATGCTCACGCGCCAGCGTCCGGCGCAGTGCCGAGCTCACCATCACATCGTCATCGACAATCATTACCCGGCCGCGCACTCGCGCACCCTCCTGCTCTTGTTGCATCGGACGCACTCCCTGGAACTGCCCCACGGGCGCCGCCGCGGCCCGTAGTGTCACACGAACCACTGTCCCCTTGCCCGCCTCGCTCTCCACGGCGATCTCCCCCCCCATGGCCGTGATGAACCGATGACACAGGGCCAGCCCCAATCCCGTACCTACACCCACGGGCTTTGTGGTGAAAAAGGGGTCGAAGATGCGACCTATCACCTCCGGGGGAATCCCACACCCGGTGTCGCGCACCTCGGCGATCACCCGCTCGCCCTGCACCCGCGTCGCCAGGCGCACCTCGTGGGAAGCCGCCTGCCCCTCGGGCAGCGCCTGGGCGGAGTTGATGATGAGGTTGAGGAAGACCTGGGCCAGGCGGGACTCGTTGCCGTCCACCCACGCGGAGTCCCCGTACTCCTTCACCAGCCGGGCCCGGGGCGTCAGCTCGTTGCCGGCCAGCTTCGCCGCCGAGTCCAGCACCGCGTGCAGGTCCACCGGCCCGCGCAGCTCCTCGTCGCCCCGGGAGAACGTCTTGAGATCCTGGACGATGCGCCGCACCCGGTCCGCGCCATGCCGGGCCTCGTTCAGCGCCCGCTCCATGTCCTCCAGGCGCCGGCGGCCCGGGGCGTTCAACGGCACGTCCTTCTTGAGCGCCGCCGTCTCCGAGCTGACGTGGTCCAGGTTGGAGACGATATAGGCCAGCGGGTTGTTGATTTCGTGGCCCACGCCCGCGGCCAGCGTGCCCACCGCCGCCATCTTCCCCGCCTGCACCAGTTGTGACTGGGCCTGGCGCAGGGCGCGCAGGTTCTCGTCCAGCTCGCGGTTGGCCCGGGCCAGCTCGCGCGTGCGCTCGTCCACGCGCGCCTCCAGCCAGCGCTCGCGCCGTTTGAGCCGGCCCACCCGCAGCGCGTACCCACCCATGGCCAGTGCCCCCACGCCCAGCACGCACAGCGCGAAGAACCACGGCGTCTCGTGGAAGCGGGAAATGACGGTCAGCTCCACCACCGGGCCCGGCTCCGTCCACACCGCGTCCCGGTTGGCCGCCGTCACCATGAAGCGGTAGTCACCCGGCGGCAGGTTCGTGTACGAGGCGGAGCGCCGGTCCTCGGCGTCCACCCAGTCCTCGTCATGGCCCACCAGCCGGTAGCGCAGCGGCGGCCGCGTGGAGTCCCCCAGCGACAACGCGGTGAAGCGGAACTCCACGTCCCGCTGCCCCGGCTCCAGCATCAGCTTGCCGGCGATGGGCACCGGCCGGCCCTGCACCCGCACCTCCTCCAGGCGTGGCTGGGCCAGGGGCCGGTGCACCACCATCTTCGCCGGGTCCACCGACACCAGGCCCCGCAGCGTGGGGAACCACAGCTTCCCATCGCGCGCGCGCCAGCCCGAGGGGAACATGCCCCCGCTGCACTCGGCGCTGCGCATGCCGTCGCGCCGGTCGAAGAGCAGCGGCCGCACCGTGGTGCGCTGGCCGCCGGCCACCTCCTCCAGCTCGCGCCGCGACACGCGGGAGATGCCCCGGTTGCAGCTCATCCACAGGTAGCCCTGGGCGTCCTCGAGGACGCGGAAGACGGCGTCGTCCACCAGGCCCTGCGCGGTGGTGAAGCGGGTGAAGCGTCCGCCGCGCACCAGCGTGAGGCCCGTGCTCGAGCCCACCCACACACCGCCGCGAGGGTCCGCGTACACGTCCACCACCCGGTTGCCGGCCAGCCCCTCGGCCGTCGTGTAGCGGGTGAAGGTGCCGCCGGCCGGCAGCCGGTACAGGCCCCCGAAGGAGCCGAACCAGAGCGTGCCCTCGGCGTCCTCGGTGATGGAGACGACGGGCGCCTCCGGGCCGCCCTGCTCCGGGCCGAAGTGCGTGAAGGTGCCCTCGTGCAGCCGGCTCAGCCCCGCGAGCGTGCCGAACCACACGTCCCCGCGCGAGTCGGCGAAGAGGGAGAAGAGCAGCTCGTCCCGCAGGCCCTGCTCGCGGCCCACGCGGGTGAAGCTCCGGCCGTCGTAGCGGTAGGCGCCCGCGGAGGTGCCCACCCACAAATGGCCATCCTGGCCCTCGGCGAGCGCGCGCAGGTTGCCCGGGGGCAGGCCCTCCGCCGGGCCGAAGCGCGTGAGCACCCCATCCTTCAGGCGCGTCAGCCCGCCCGCGTGAGCGCCCACCCACAGCGCGCCCTGTCTGTCCTCCAGCACCACCGAGACGAGGTCATCCCCCAGGCCCTCGGGCTGGCCGAAGGGGACGAAGGGCGCGTCGCGCAGCCGGTTGAGGCCACCCGACGCCGTGCCCACCCAGAGCGCGCCCTCCCGGTCCTCCAGCAGCGAGAGCACGCCCGTGCCGGACAGGCCCTCGCGCGGCCCGAGCACCGTGAAGGAGCCTTCCGACAGGCGCGTCAGTCCCCCCTCCTGCGTGCCCACCCACAAGTTGCCGTCCCGGTCCTCGGCGAGCGCCCGCACCTTGTCGTCCGGCAGCCCGTCGCGCGTGGTGTGGAGCCGGGCACGCTCCCCCTGGAGGCGCACCAGGCCCGCCTCGGTGCCCACCCACAGCGAGCCGTCATGGCCCTCCAGCAGCGCGCGCACCGCGGCCCGATCCGCCGCTCCCGGCAGACGCACCGGCTCCGCGCGCTCCCCGGACAGACGCGCCAGTCCCCGCTCGGTGCCCACCCACAGGACGCCCGCGTGGTCCCTCAGCAGCGCCCGCACCTTCACCGAGGGCAACCCCTGCTCGGTGCCGTAGCGCCGCGGCTGCCCGTCGCGCAGGAGGAAGAGGCCGTCATGGGTGCCCACCCACATGCCGCCCTCCGTGGCGGGAGTGAGCGCGCCCACCTCCACCTCGGCCGGCCCCGGCATCAGCTCCACGCGGTGGAAGCGGCCCTCGCGGTAGGAGACGAGCCCCCTCGCCGTGCCCACCCACAGCGCGCCCGTCACATCCTCGGCGAGCGCTTCGATGTACTCGTCATGCAGCTCGGGGGTGTTGCGCTGGTCGTAGACGGTGAAGTGCAGGCCGTCGAAGCGGACCAGTCCCTCCCAGGTGGCCACCCACAGGTAGCCGTCGCGCGTCTGGGCGAGCGCGTAGACGGAGTTCTGCGGCAACCCCTCCACGTCCTTCCAGGCGTCATGGCTGTATTGGGTGACACGGCGCGCCGGGTCGAGCGCGAGCGAGGAGGTGCCCAGACCCATCACCATCGCCAGGGCCAGCATCCGCGGGCCATGCATGCCGTATCGCCACAACATTCCCGGTAACTTGTGCCATGCCAGACAGCCCCGGGGCAAACCCGCCCCCCCCGGACAGGTGCGGAAAGCGCCGAGGAGCCGGGTGAGGGGTTGCCCTGATGGGTCCTCGCGCTGGAGGGAGATGCGATAGGGTCGGCCCTCCACCGCGATGAACTCCCCGAGTCTCCGGGCCCCGCCCGACCCCCTCCCCGAGCCGCCTCCGCCCCCGCCTCCCTTCGAGGAGCCCCGCCGCCGGCGGCCCCGGGCGGACTGGCCGCGCCGGATGAGCCTCGTATCGGTGGTGGCACTGGTGGCCTTCGAGTTCACCGTGCGTGGGACGGATGCGCCCTGGCGTGAAGCCGTGGCCGCGGTCCTGGCCGGTGCGGTGGTGGCCACCTTCGGCGGAGAGTTGCTGCGCGACGCGTGGGCCTTCCGCCTGCGCCTGTGGCGCCACCGGTGGCCGGAGCTGCTCTTCGCCCTGCCAGCGGTGTTGTCACTCGGCGCGGCCGGGCCCCGGGGAGCGGCGACCCTGCTCTCCCTGCGCCTGCTCGCCCGGGAGCTGATCGACCTGGTGGCCTGGCGCCCGGCCCGGCCCTTCCTCCAGGCCCTGCTGCGCCGCCCACTGCCGCTGCTGTGCCTGTCCTTCCTGCTCACCATCGCCCTGGGCACGCTGGCGCTGATGTTCCCCGCGGCCACACGCGACGGGCTGGGAGCGCCCTTCATGGTGGCCCTCTTCACCGCCACCAGTGCCTCGTGCGTGACGGGGCTGTCCGTGGTGGACACGGGCAGCTACTTCAGCTCCTTCGGACACTGGGTGATTCTGGGCCTCATCCAGGTGGGGGGCCTCGGCATCATGACGCTCACCACCACGCTGGCCCTGGCCTTCCGCAGCCAGTTGTCGGCGCGCACCCGTGGCGCCATGCAGGAGATTCTCGAGGAGGAGACGGTCCAGGGCTTCCAGGGGCTGCTCTACTCCATGTCGCTCATCACCGTGACGCTGGAGGTGCTGGGCGCGCTGGCCCTCTACCCCTCCCTGGAACTGGCCCCGGACGGGCGGGTGCTGTCCACCTCCGAGCGCGCCTTCTCCGCGCTGTTCCACTCGGTGAGCGCCTTCTGCAACGCGGGCTTCGGCCTGTACCCGGACAACTTCGTGCGCTTCGCCGGCAACCCCGGCGTCAACCTCACCGTCATGGCGCTCATCACCCTGGGCGGCCTGGGCTTCCCCGTCGTCACCTCGCTGCTGGACTGGGAGCTGTGGCGCGAGCGGGGTCCGCGCCGGGGCTGGCGCTTCCTGCCGGTGCACACGCGCGTGGTGCTGCTCACCAGCGCGGCGCTCGTGGTGGGCGGGGCGATGGCGTGGCTGGTGCTGGAGTGGAACCACTCGCTGGCGGGGCTGCCCTGGGGCGAGCGGCTGTGGGCCAGCTTCTTCCAGAGCGTCTCGCTGCGCACGGCGGGCTTCAACTCGGTGGACCTGGCGAAGCTGGGCACGCCCATGCTGCTGCTGAGCCTGGTGCTGATGTTCATCGGCGGCTCGCCGGGCGGCACGGCGGGCGGCGTGAAGACGACGACGGTGGCGGTGCTGGCGTTCACCTTCCGCGCCCTGCTGCACAACCGCTCCGAGGTGGACATCATGGGCCGCAGCGTGCCTCCGGCCACGGTGTACCGGGCGTGCGCGGTGGCGCTCATCTCCTTCGGGTTGCTCTTCGTGCTGGCCTTCCTGCTGTTCGCCGCCGAGCCGCACCTGCCCTTCCGGGACGTGCTCTTCGAGGCGGTGAGCGCGTTCGGTACGGTGGGGGTGACGACGGGGGTGACGCCGCAATTGTCGAGCGTGGGCCGGCTGGTGGTGTGCGCGCTGATGTTCGTGGGGCGGTTGGGCCCCTTCACCCTGGCGCTCGCGGTGGGTCTGTCCAAGGCGCGGGCGAGTTACAGCTATCCCTCGACGAAGATCGTCGTGGGCTGAGGAGCGAGGATGCGCACGTACGTGGTGGTGGGCCTGGGACAGTTCGGCGAGCACGTGGCCCGGCGTCTCACCGAGGCGGGGGGCGAGGTGCTGGCGGTGGACCTGTCGCTGGAGCGGGTGGAGGCCATCAAGGACGTGGTGGTGCAGGCGGTGAGGGCGGACTGCACGTCGGAGGAGGCGATGAAGGCGCTCGGGGTGGGGAAGGCGGAGACGGCCGTCATCGCGCTGGGCGAGGAGGACTTCGAGGCGGCGGTGCTGGGGACATCGGTGCTCAAGGGGCTGGGGGTGAAGACGGTGGTGGCGCGCTCCTCGAACCGGCAGCGGGGGAAGATTCTGGCGCTCGCGGGGGCCACGCGGGTGGTGTACCCGGAGGCGGAGATGGGGGACCAGCTGGCGCGGCTGCTGCTGCACACGAGCATGCAGTCGAGCACGGAGCTGCCCAACGGTTATGCGCTGGCGGAGCTGCGGGTGCCCGAGCACGCGGCGGGCAAGAGCCTGCAGGAGTTGAGGCTGAGGCAGACGCACGGGCTCAACGTGGTGGCCATCCAGCACCGGGGCGTGGTGAACGAGCCGATTCCCGAGGCGATGCTCAGCGTGGGGGATGTGCTGCTGGTGGCCGGCCGAGGCGAGCGGGTGGCCGCGCTCGCGCGCCTGTGGGACCCGGGGCGGTAGTTACGGCTCTCGAAATGGGCGACTGCGCAAAGCGGATACCGCGTCGTCGAAGACCTTGGCGAGCACCGGCTCCGCCGGGCGGTGAGCCAGAAGAAGGTGGGCGTCCTCGGGCTGCCCCACGTCTTGCAACAAGACGGCGGCGCGCAGGGATCCATCGTGAAGGGCGAAGGCCTCCACCCGCCTCCGGGCGACTTCTCGCAGCTCGGCGCGGCTTTCCGGAGGGAGCAGGGGAAACAGGCGCTCCCGATGCCGGAGGAGCAGGATGAACAGGCGTTCGCAGTAGTAGGAGGCTTCTCGATTCACCGCCTCACCGAGCAGAGCATGAGCGGTGGAGATGAAGGCGAGGACGGCCGGGACGAATGGATCTGGCACCTCTTCTTCGAGCACCGTGAGAACCTCCGTCTTGTGATCCACGGGCACCGCGCTGTCCGAGGCCCAGGACTGAAGTTCACCTGGAGACTTCTCGAGAAGCACGAGCAGACCGCCGAGAGAGCTCATCTCCGAAAGAGCCAGCGTCTCCAGGCTCCGCCGGACAACGGGGAGCAACTCCGGGTGGCGTTTGTGCCAGAGGGCCCGAGCGATCGTGTTCACATCACCCAGGTCAGGCTTGCCAGAGGCCAGCCGCTCGAGTCTGCGAATCAGGCTCGCCCGCGCGCTCGATTCCTCGAGCTCGCCCAGCGCTCGGGTAATTGCCTCCGCGACGGAGTCTCCATCACGGTCTCCGCGAGCTTCTTCGCGCACGAGCTGTTGCTCCAAACGCTTGGCACTGGCGGCACCACCCAGTTCCGCCAGGCCGAGGACCGCGGCCTGTCGCACGAGCCCCTCGTCTTCTTCCAACATGGACTCCAGCAAGGCTCGAGCCTTTCGCGGGCCGGGTTGCCGGATCAGGGCGCGGGCCCGTGCCTCCTCGCCGAACCTGCACGCGGCGACCAACTCCTCCCTCCATTGCTTCACGTCCCACTCTCGCGTCATGGCTCGGCAACACCTTTCAACTAAGCCATCGGAAGAAAGTCCGTGCTGGGGTCTGTCCTCAGCGTGAGAGCAGAAGGGACCTCTCCGGGCACGGTCTCGCAGAACTTGTCCAACAGTTGGACAAGTTCGTGAAGAGCGCGCCCGGGAGGCGGGCTGAACTCGATGTCGTGACTTGCGTAGATGGTGCGGACAGACCCACCCCTGAAAGAACTTTGTTCCGCTGGCACAGCGAAGGGAAGTGCGCGCTGCTGCACAACCGCACGGGCCTCACGAAACGAACCAGGACCAGAACCGGATGGGCCGGGCATGCTCTTCCTCTGGCCGCGGCGGGCCACCCGGGAGGTGGAACTCCTGACGGAGGTAATCCGCCAGATCAACCCCATAGAAGATGATGTCCGTCTGGTGAACCGAGAACACCGGGTTGCCCGCCAGCTGTGGCTCGTCGGGAATCATCCGGTGGCCAAAGATGGGGATGAGCTTCGGAGCGGCGGCAATCCGCTCACTCGCCACCCGGAGCGCGTCATCGAGCGTCCGGGGCTTCGGCCCCCACTCCTCCTTCAACCAGATGCCGTTGTGCTGGACGTCGAACAGCAGACCCTGTCGCGGCCGGTCCAACCAGTCACGCAGTGCGGATTCCCCGCCGGAACGCCAGTCGGGGAAGTTCTTGCCCCGGGGCAGGGCCGTCTGGAGAAACGCCCGCAGATCCGGAGGAAACCGGAACCCGAAACGGGCCTCGGTGGCGGCCACCTCCGCATCCGTCAACCCGGGCTCGAACCCAATCCGATGGACCGGAGCATCGGGTGAGATCACACCCGAGCGATACGGGGAGCCACGAAGCTGCTCGACCAGTTCCCGCCAGACACTGTCATCCATCCAGATTCCCCTCCGATATCGAGTCCCTCGAATACCAACTCACCCGCGCTTCCACCGGTCCCGTGCGGCCCACAGCGCCTCGCACGCGGCCACAGCGCCCATCTGGAGATGGACGTCCACCACGCGCGACAACTGCGTCTGCCCCGGGTTGATCTCCACCGTGGGCCGCTGGCGCGCCACCGCCTCCACCACCGGCGCCGTGATGTACGGGAACAGGCTCGACGTCCCGATCGAGAACACCAGATCGAATCCCAGGGCGAACTCCCGCTCCATCACCGCCACCTTCTCCGGCGGCAGCAACTCCTCGAAGAGCACCACCTCGGGGCGCACCACCGAGCCGCACTGCGGACACGACGGACAGGGCGCCAGGTGCACGTAGTCCCTGACGCGCTCCGTGAACTCACACCGCGTACAGCGCAAGTCGTGCACGTCCCCGTGGATGTCGATGACATTCCTCGAGCCCGCCGCCTTGTGGAAGCCATCCACGTTCTGCGTGAGCACCCAGCAGCGATCGAAGCGGCCCTCCATCAGCGCCAGCACCTCGTGGGCCCGGTTGAACTTCGCCCCGCGGCAGGCACGCTCGATTTCGTGCAGGTGCTTCCACGTCAGCTCGGGCCGGCGCCGGAACATGCTCCCCGAGAGCGCCACCTCGATGGGCACTCCCCCCTCCGTCGTCTTCCCGTCGTAGAGCCCCCCAATCCCCCGGTACGTGGGGACGCCCGACTCCGCGGAGATTCCCGCTCCCGTGACGAACAGCACGCTCCGGGCCCGGGACAGGTGCTCGATGACTCGCTCGAGGGCTTTTTCCATGGTGGGGAACGTCGCAGGCCCGGAGATGCTTCCGCAAGCCACTGCTCCACGAGGGCAACCCGGGGCCCGTATACCCTCACCCCGTCCCTCTCCCGAGGGGAGAGGGGTGATTACTGCTCGACCCGGGAGAAGATGCGCCGCAACAGCGCCTCCCCCTCCGAGCGCGGAGGCGCCGCCGACACGAACGCCGGCAACCCATGGCTCTCGGAGCGGACCTTCTGCCCCGGACTCACCGCTCGCGGAAGTCCCAGGCCCACCGGGTCCTGCTCGATCATCGAATGCTGTCCGGTCTGGCGGAACATGGGGGCCCCTCCTCGAAGGAACGCCGCACCTGACGCAGTATCCCCCACGGGTCTGACATGTCCGGTCAGCTGACTTCCCACGTGGCTCAATCCCGGTTGACTTCGCAGTAGGCGAAGTTGAGGGCGTTGGTGTCTCGCGGAACCACCAGGTGCTGCACCTTGGACACGAAGCAGGCGCTGGAGTCCGGATCCACCGTGTAGTTGGGCCGGCGGCAGTCCAGGTTGCTCCCGTTCTTCGTCGCCGGGTCCACCAGGAAGTACCCGCCGCACCAGGGCGGCACCACCGTGTCCCCATCGCTCACCACCGAGGCGTAGTGCACCGGCCCCAGGAAGGTGGCCCCCGGCGTCTCGTCGTTGGAGCCATCCCCCTCGGGCGCCACCCCGTTGAGCTTGCGCAGGAAGGCACTGTTGGCGCAGTCCTCCGGGTTCACCCCCGCGCAGCCAGAGACGAGCCCGCAGTTGGTGATGCCGTTGTGCGGCGAGGACATCACCACCAGGTCATCCACCACCCGGTTGGCCAGGAAGCGCGCGTAGTAGCGCGCCGTCACCGTCCCCTGCGAGTGGGCCACCAGGTCCACCGCCGGGCACGTGCCATTCACGCACGGCACCTTCTTGTCGATGAAGGCCGCCAGGCACTTCGCGTAGCTCTCGTTGACGTAGCTGGCCGCGTACCCCGGCAGCACCGCGCAGTAGTCCCTGGCGCCGCAATCGCGCGCCGCGTCGAAGCGGAAGAGGTTGACCCCCTCCGTGTAGCCCCGGGCGCTCCAGCTGGACACCAGCGTGTCCCAACGCGTCGCGTCGTCATTGCGGCCGTGGACGAGGATGACCGGGTGCTTCGGCGTGACGGTGGAGCAGGACGTGGCGCACTGCGCCTTCGCCTCCACGGCCACGAGACACGACACACCGGCGGCAAATGCCAGGAAACCCTTCATGAAATCCCTCCCTCCGTGGAGGGAGAGACCCCGCGAAGGCTCGAATGAGCACCGGGAAAACGGGACACCCCTGCCAAGGCCGGCGTCCCCCCTGCCAGGGGAGCGCGCGGGGATTTCACCTACCGTTGCAGTCCCCTTCCGCCCGACCACAGCTTGCCAGCGGACACTTGAAAGGAGTCCGAGTCATGAAGTCCGTCATCCGTTTGGGGTTGTGCGCGGCGGCGCTGTGGGGCGGCGCGGCCCTGGCAGGAGATGAGTGGAATCAGCCGGCCTACGGCGGCTCCGGTGTGGACGACCAGGTGGTGTACGTGCCGGTCCAGGAGACCGGCTCCGACAAGGGCCTCTATGTGCTCCTGGGTGGCGGCACCGAGGGCTACACCGGTGATCTCGCCCCGGATCTGAACGCGGGCTTCGCGTACGGCGCCACCGTCGGCTTCAAGCCCACCCGGGGTCTGGGTATCGAGCTGGGCTACAACGGCGGTCTGACCGACATCGACACGTTCGGGCCGGGCGGCGCGGCGGACGGCGCGGACATCATCCGCAACGGCGGCCAGGCGGCCATCACCGTCGGCCTCGTCCCGACGAAGCTCCAGCCCTACCTCATGGGCGGCATCGGCATCGAGAACCACAACGTGCGTGGCATCTCCCCGCTCGCCGGCTACCAGGACGACACCAGCGGGTACGTGCCCGCCGGCCTGGGCCTGCGCTACAACATCGGCTCGCTGCTCACCGCTGACGCCCGCGTGAGCTACAACATCCCGTTCGACCAGGACTTCGCCCCGGCCAGCAACGACGTCTGGAACGGGCGCTACCAGGCGCTGCTGCAGCTCGGTGGTACCTACTAGGTGAACATCCCTGGGCCGGGAAGACTCCGGGGGCTCCCAGGCCCTCGAGTCTTCCCGTGCGTGTCTCCCGGCTCAGGGGTAGCGCGCCACGAAAGCGCCCAGCTTCGCCCCCGCCTCCCGCGTCGCCGGATCCAATGGCTTCGCTCCGGCCGCGGGCAACTGCACCACCAGCTCCAACAGCGCCGGCTTCATCTCGTCCCAGGCGGCGTGGGCCTCGGCCTCGCTCCCGAAGAAGCGGCTGTGCACCAGCCAGCCCGCCACCCCACACGTCACCGCGTAGAAGGAGCGCGAGGGCTCCTCCTCCAGCGTGAGGCGCAACCCCGCAGGGTGCTCCTCGTCCCGGACGATGGTGCCCCCTTCCGCCCCGCCCAGCCCCCGCGTGCGCCCCTCCTCCACCGGCCTCCAGCTCTGCTCGTCGCTCATCGCCTCACGTGCCTCCCGCACTCGGGCTCCACCCTCCTCCACCCGGGGCCTCCACGGCAACCGCTCCGCGGCCCGCCCGGATGCCCACCCGCGGCCAGCCAGCCCCTGGTGCGCTCGCATTTTCCTTTCATTAATCCCGTCTGATGACCCGCACGGAAGGTATGGATTTCCTCCGTCCATACCCGGAATAGCCAGGAAGACGCAGGGGAATCCACACGAGCAGGTGTCCGGAATGAATGCACTGCGCATTTGTCCGAGTGGCGCCTCCCAGGCCGCCTGCATGCCGGGCGTTCACCCGTCTTCCCCAGAGGAGTCCAACTTCCATGAATCGCATCACCATCGCCGTCCTGGTGCTGTCCGCCGCCGCCACCGCGTGTGGCACGAGCCGTAGCGCGACCGGGGGCGCGCGCGAGGGCAGTGGCACCGTCACGGGCATCATCACGCTGGCCGACGAGGTGAGCCCGAAGACGGGAGACTTCTGCTCGGGCCTGAACGTGCGGGTGACGCCCACGGGCGCGCCCGAGGACGTGCTGGGCAACGGCTCGGTGCGCACGAGCCGCAATCGCTGCAGCTACCAGGTCTCCAACCTGCCCAGCGGGGGCGAGTCGCTGGCGTTCTCCGTGAAGCTGCCGGCGGCCTGGCAGTGCGGCAACGGCGGCACGCCCACCGTCACCCCGGAGCCCCAGACGCTGCAGCTGCGGGACTACCAGACGGAGACGCGCGACTTCCGCGTGAGCTGCACGGCGCCGTCGGCCGGGACGTCCACGGCCACTCCGTGAGGTAACCACCGTCCTACCGGGCCCCGGTTCGCGCGGCGGGCCGGGGCCCGCTCGCTACAGGCGGGAGTCCTCGCCCAGGTGGCACTTCTTGTACTTCACGCCACTGCCGCACCAGCAGGGCTCGTTGCGCCCGGGACGGGGAACGTGCCGGGCGGGGAGCGGAGACAGCGGCAACGTGTCGAGGACCATGCTCCGGAACAGCTCGCTCAGCCGCCGGCGCGAATTCCGGGCCCGGTCCACCTTGTCGAGCTGCGCCGCGTCGAGCGTCCCGCCGAGCTCCTCGATGGCGTGCTGCAACTCGATGATGTTCTGGTTGGCGAAGAGGTCCTCCGTGTCGTCGTCCACCTCGTGGGCCGAGAGAACGCGCGAGAGGGGCTCGATGGCGCGCGGGTCCCCATAGACGGACAGGTTGATGGCCCCACCGGTGGGATCCTCCTCGAGCTGCGCGAGGAGGGCCGCGTAGATGCGCTCGTCCTGGACGCCGCAGCGGGACAGCACGGAGAGCAGTCCCAAACGCTCGTCCGCGGTCCGCGCATGGGCCAGGGCCTCCAGGGCGGCGGGAGCCACCGCGGACCCGAGCTCCTCCAGGGCGTAGAGGAGCGCGTCGTAGAGCACATCGCCCGGCTCGCAGTGCACGAGCCGCCGCACCATGGCCGAGATGGCCTCGGAGGTCTTCAGCCGTGCCAGCAGCCGCAGCGCGTGGATGGGCGCATGGCCCTCTCCCGGTGCCGTGACGTAGGACAGGGGCTCGTCGAGCAGCAGCTCCACCAGGGGCTCCACCGCCTCGGCGCCACGCGCGAGGATGTGGGCTTGCAGGGACTCGGGGAGCGTCTCCGTGTGCTCCAGGAGCTGACGCACCAGGGCCCGGGTATCGCCGTCACCCATGGGGCCAACCTCCGCGAAGGAAGCGGTGGGCCTCCTCCACGAGCAGGGGATCATTCGCCGCGGCGAGCTGCTCGGGCAGGGCGGAGAGCAACTGCCACGCATGCTCCCACCACTCGGCCAGTTCCCCGTCCTCCACCAGCCCGAGCCGGTGCAGGTACTCGCCCCACGGACGCAGCGCGAGCGCCGTGGCGGCGTGCACGTGCGGGTGAAGGGCGCGCTCCTCGCCCAGGCCGCGCACCCAGTGCTCCAGGTCGGTGAGCACGGGCAGGAGCAGGTGCATGGGGCGCCGCACCACGCCGCCATGTCCCAGGGGCCCGGGCAGCAGGTGGAAGAGCTCCGGGTAGAGCAACTGGGTGCGGCCCCACGGCCAGCCCTGCCGCACCCGGAGCTCCGTCTCGAAGGTCATCACCAGCGCGCGCTGCTCGTCGAAGAACGCCTCCGGTGACAGGCCGAGCAGCGTGTGCCCCTCGCGGCGCGCCCAGGGCTTCCGGCCGGTGCGCAGCTCCAGCGCCTGGGCCGCCCAGTGCGGAACCGCCCGGTCGAAGAGGGAGAGCTGCTCGTTCAACCGCTCCAGGGACAGACCGGGCTCCTCGCGCAGCCCCGCGTCCATGCAGGTGAGCACCGCGCGCGTCACGTAGTCCACGCGTGTCCACTCGGCGAGCGTCTCGTCCTCACGCACCCGGGGCCACGCCTCCAACAGGCCCGCGCGCGCCTCGTGGAGCCGGCCCCGGTAGAGACACCACTCGGCCAGACGCGCGACCAGGGCGGCATCCCCCGTCTGCCTCGCCAGCGACACGAGTGCCTCCTTCACGTCCCGCCCGGGCAACCGCAGCGCCAGCTCCACGCGCCAGGTGCGCACCGCCGACTCGGCTTCGTACACGCGAGGGGCCCGCTCCTTCCAGGCGTCCAGGAGTGCCTCGAACTCCGCGTACCGGCCCGCCTGATTCAGGGCCTCCTCGACGTGACTGCCCACCTCGAAGGCGTCCTCCTCGTCGAAGCCCGGATGGCCCGCCGCCTCGCGCGCCAGTGGCAGCTTCTCGTCCACGGAGGCCTCATGCAGGCGCTCGTAGAAGGTGAGCGGCAGCCCCTCCTGCCACGCCTCGTCTTCAGGCCGTTCGTTCCCCATACCCGGCCAGTGTAGACATGACCGGAAAAGTTGGCACGGGAATCTGACCTCGAATGTCAGATGCGGGCAAGCGTACGACCTGGCATCCCGCATCGTGGATGGTCAAGGACTCCCGGCGCATCTCGCGTTCGTGAACAGCCAGGGCCACAATCACCCGTCTCATGCCCGAGACGGAACTCCACGAGAAGCGCTCAGCGGAAGCGCGCGTCACCCAACAAGCGGAGTTCGCGTTTCAAGGCCACTGGACGCGAGTGCTCGTCCTGATGGCGCTTACCCTGACTGGCATTGGATGCGCCCACGCACAACGGCCCGAGCCCCGCATCCACGTCATTTCCGAAACTGCCGAGGGTGTCGGTACCTCATCCGGAAGTGGCGGTGCGGGTGGCCATGACTGCCAGAAGGAGCATGAAGAGTGCATCGACAGGTGCTGGAAGAACCGCTATCCGTGGCCACACAGCAAAGAGCAAGGGGGCTGGTATTACGAACGCTGCCTCACGACCTGCCGCGAAGAATTCAACGAGTGCACCGAGGAACAGGAGCAAGCGGCTCGCGAGCGAGAAGAAAGAGAAAAGAAGCTGAAGTTCCCTCGCATGGATGACGCGATTGACTGGCTCAGGAACCACAAGGCCGAGGTCGCGCTTGGCACGGTCGTCATCGTCGCGGGCGTTGCCTTCGTCCTGACGACGGGCGGTTCTGGCGCTCTGGTTCTCGCTCCTCTTGCCCTCTAATCCGGGTGCAACGATGAAATACAATCCGAATTTCGATGTCGACTCCGTGCTCGACGTCCTGCGCACCGTGGACGAGAAGTACCCGGAAGGCTCTCCTGAGGATGAAGCCCTCCGCATCGCCTCGGTGGCTCTGTTCTACGTCCGTGAAACCCAGAAGCTGGAGGATTACCGCGAGTTCTTTCGCGCGTTCTACACCCCTGCCATCGACTACATCGTCATCGCCCACACGTTCGCGACGCGGGAAGAGGCAGACACCTGGCTCATCAGTGGCGCCGCCCGTGACGGGGAGCTCGTCCGGATCGCTGGCGAGGGATTCCAGGTCATCCCCGAGCGAAAAGGCACGGGGTTCAGGTTCCTTCGGACTCCCCTGCCTGAAGAACTGATGAAGAAATATCCCCCGGACTCGGAGTAGGGACGAGCGGTCGCACGGGCTCAACCCGAGGACTCCGGCACCCTCACCCCGGCCCTCTCCCGGAGGGCGAGGGAGTGGTTCTACCGAGTGCCGCCATGAGCGCGGACATCTCTCCCGGTGTGAGCGTCTGGCTCGCCGCCCCCAGCGCCCTCGCCGCCCCCGGCATCCCGTCCACCACGCAACTCGTCCCCTCCTGCGCCACCGTCAACGCTCCCGTCTGGCGCATCGTCAGCAGCCCCCTCGCCCCGTCCTCCCCCATCCCCGTCAGCAACAGCCCCACCGCCCTCGAGCCGTAGAAACCCGCCACGCTCTCGAACAGCGCGTCCACCGACGGCACCGCCACGCCCCTCGACGTCTGCGTCTGCAGCTTGCCCCCTCGCACCACCAGGTCCCTGTCCGCCGGTGACACGTACACCACTCCCGGCTCCAGCCACTCCCCTCCCTGCGCCACCATCGTCCGGTGCCCCGTCCCTCCCAGCCACTTCGCGAAACCCGGCTCGAAACCCCGGACGATGTGCTGCGCCACCACCACCGGGAACGGCGCCGGTGACGGCAGCGCCTTCAACAACTCGAACACCAGCGGCGGCGCTCCCGTGGAGCCTCCAATCGCCAGCAGCGAGCACGGCCTCGGCTCGGGCGCCGCTACCCCCTGCGACGGCGGGGGCGTGACCACCGCCGGCGTCCGCAGCGACATCCTCCTCCGGCCCACCACCCGCGCATGCGCCATCACCCGCACCGTGCGCAGCAGCCGCTCCCGGAACTCCTTCACCGCATCCAGCCCTCCCACCGTGGGCTTGGCCAGCACATCCACCGCTCCCGCCCTCAGGGACTCGAACGTCCTGTCCCTCCCCGGCGTCTCCAGTTGCCCGCTGAGCACCACGATGGGACACGGCGCCGTGGCCATGATCTCCGTGATGGCCTCCACCCCGTCCATCCCTCCGGGCAGCACCAGGTCCATCAGCACCAACTGCGGACTCCAGCGCTGCACCGCCACCACCGCGTCGCGGCCATTGGCCACGTGCGGCAGCAGCTCGATGTCTGGCTCCCGGCGCAAAATCTGCTCGAGGAAGGCCACCACCGAACGCGAGTCCTCCACCAGCAACAGCTTCAACAGAGGCCTCCCCTGCCCGTCCGCTCCCGGGGCAGCTCCACCTTGAACACGCACGCGTCCACTCCACCCCACTCCCGCCGCCACCCCGAGGACATGACGGGAGAGGTTACCAGGATGCCGGGCGTCCGGGGCCCCCCGCCGCCCTCACTTCTTCCCGGAAGCCTTCCCCGCGCTCTTGCGCAACCGGGCCGTCACCTTCACCAGCGCGTCATGCGGGCACACGGTGCGGTGCGTCGCCTTCTCGTGGCCCCGCAGGGAGAACTCCACCAGCACCGGCGTCCCCGGCAGGCACTCGAGCCCCACCGACACGGGCGTCTCGCCCTGATCCTTCCCGTCCACCAGGATGGTGGCTCCGGAGGGCTCCGACTCGACCATCAGGATGGCCCCATCGAAGTCGGCGCGTTCCTCGCGCACCGCCGCATCCGGCGGCAACTCCTTGGGGGCCGTGACCCCCGCCGGGGGGCGCTCCGCGGGGCGCTCCTCCACCGGCTTCGAGCTGAAGGTGGGCTGGAGGGTGATCATCCGCGGCCCGGTGGTCATCTCACCCTGGAGCAGGGGGCGCACGAACAGCCCCACCGCCACCAGCGCGCACAGGGCCGAGGCCAGCTTCAGCCCCGCGGCCAGTCCCTCCAGCCGGGAGACCTGACCCGCCGGGGGCGCCGGGGGAGCCGCGGGCGCCACCGGACGCACGGGCCGCACCGGGGCCGCACCGGCACCTCCGCTTCCGGGCGTGGGGGATGTATTGCCACTCACGACGCCACCTCGCACGTATCAGCGCACTCAACCGACCACACGGATGACCTCACGCAACGTCGTGGTTCCGGCATTCACCTTCGCCAGGCCGGCGGCGAGCAGCGGCACCATGCCCTCGGACACCGCCATGTCCTGGATGCGCGAGGTGGGCACCTTGGTGTTGACGCACTCGCGGATGGCCGGCGTCAACTTCAGCACCTCGTAGAGCGCGGCGCGCCCCAGGTAGCCCGAGCCGCCACACCGCTCGCAGCCCACCGGCACGTAGAAGGGGCCCGTGGTGGGCAGGCCCGCCGCCTCCAGCCGCGCCAGCTCGTCGATCTCCGCCGGAGCGGCCATGCGGCAGTGCGGGCACAGCGCGCGCACCAGGCGCTGCGAGATGATGGCCACCGTCGCGGACGCGAGCAGGAAGGGCTCCACCCCCATCTCGATGAGCCGGTTGAAGGCGCCCGCGGACGAGCTCGCGTGCACCGTGGTGAGCAGCAGGTGGCCGCTGAGGCCGGCCTGGATGGCGGTGCGCGCCGTCTCCGCGTCGCGAATCTCTCCCACCATGATGACGTTGGGATCCTGGCGCAGCACGGACCGCAGGCCCTGCGCGAAGGTGAAGCCCTGCTCGGCGTTCACCTGCGTCTGGGAGAAGAGCGGCACGTCGTACTCCACCGGATCCTCGATGGTGGCGATGCGCGTCAGGTCTCCCCGCGTCTGCTTGATGTGGCCGAGCGAGGCATACAGCGTCGTCGTCTTGCCGGCGCCGGTGGCACCCGCCACGAAGATGATGCCCTGGGGCGCGTCCAGCAGGCGCTGGTAGGCGGAGAGGACCTCCGGCGCGAAGCCCAGCCGGGGCAGCTCCGGCAGCCGCACGGTGCTGCGGGCGATGCGCAGCGCCACGGACTCGCCGTGGTTGGTGGGCAGCAGCGACAGGCGGATGTCCGCGGGGCCCTCGGGCGTGCCGAAGGAGAAGTGGCCGTCCTGCGGCCGGTCCGAGCGGAAGAGCACCACCTTGGCCAGCACCTTGAGGCGGTTGATGAGGCGCGGGTGGTGCTCGCGCGGCATCATCATCACCTCCTCGAGCACGCCGTGGACGCGGAAGGCCAGGCGCGTGCCCGTCTCCAGCGGGTGCATGTGCACGTCGCTGGCGCCCACGCGCACGGCCCCATCCAGCAGCACGTCCACGAAGGCGATCATGTCCGGCTCGGGACGGGAGACGTAGCCGCGCAGCACGCCCTGCAGCTCCACGAGCATCTCGCGCACGGCGAACGCCGTGTCCGCGTCCACCACCGCCAGCGGCGAGAGCGACGGCCGGCGCCCGAGCACCTGGCGCGAGCGGCGGACGCGCGCATCCACGGCGGAGCCCACCGCCCCCAGCGCGAGGCACAACCCCACGCACCCCAGCACGGCGGGCGTGACGGCGAGGCCCAGGAAGCGGACACCGAGCCGCTGCGCGGCCCCCGCGTCCTGGACGGGATTCTGGTACAGCCACATGCCGATGCTCCCCAGGAGCACCAGCACGGCCAGCACCCAGGTGGCCTGGGCGGCTCTTCGAAGGGGCACACTCATTCGGAGCCCCACACGCTAACAGGCGCCTTCCGCCGCCTCAATGCGCAGACACCCCGCGTACGGGTAGGCTCGCCCTGGTGGAAATCCCCCACTCCGGCCACAACGCCGGAGATGAAGCTTGCGGGCCGCGCGGACTCCTCCAAGATGAGCCCCAGGGGGGGGCCACAATCATCGGACCGGGTGAGGTGTGTCCTCTCCTTCTCGCGCGGGAGCGTGCCTCCATGGTCCACCGACTCGCCGTCCTCCTCTGTGCGGTGCTCGTGCCCGGCCTGGCCGTGGCACAACCGTCCAACCCGCTGCCGGGCTTCGACCTGCAACGCCTGCAATTCGAGACGTCCGGGCTGGGCTCGCTGGTGGTGGGCACGGGCCGGACGCTGGACCCGGGCGTCGTCCGCCTCTCGGTGCAGGCGCACTACGAGCACCTGCCGCTCAACTTCTCGCGCGATTGGGCCCCGGGCCTCAACGTGGTGGGCCTGGTGGAGAGCAAGTTCTCCGGGCACGTCACCGCCGCCGTCGGCGTGTTGCCCTGGCTCCAGCTCGGAGCGCAGCTGCCCTACATCATCGCCCAGAGTGGGCAGCCCTTCCTGCGGACGCCCGCCCCCAATGGCCAGGGCCTGGACGAGCCCTGGGTGTCCGTGCGCGTGGCGCCCCTGCAGATGAAGCACGGGGCCCCGCTGAACCTCGCCGTGGAGCTCGCGGCCGCGCTGCCCGTGGGCCAGCCGGAGATTCTCGGCAGGGACGTGTACGCGGTGAACCCCAAGCTGCAGATGGGCGTGCAGTCCGACGGCGCCCAGTTCGGCCTCGAGCTGGGCGCGCTGCTGCGTCCCCGGTATGACCTGTCGCCCCTGTCAGGGCGCGAGCAGGACGTGGTGGGCAGCGAGCTGCGCGTGGGCGCCACCATCACCTCGCGCGGGATGAACAGCACCGCCACCCGGCCCGAGGTGAGCCTGCTGCTCAACCTGCCGGTGCAGGGCGGCAAACCCAGCGCCGAGGTGCTGGTGGGCGTGCGCAAGCACACCATGACGGGGTTGGACCTGTACTTCCTGGGGGGCCCGGGCGTGGGCTTCGCCGTGGACGTGCCCGCCGTCCGGCTGGTGGCGGGCGCCTCCTTCGCCACCGGCGAGGCGGACTGACCCCGCACCTCGGGAGCGCCGCGCCCTCACCCGAGGAGGATGGCTCTACGGAATATTCCGGGGTTACAGTGCTCGCCGGATGCACCGCCCCTGGAGAAGGAAGACCCGCCGATGAGCCGTCACTCCCCGCGCACCTGGATGCTCGCGAGCGCCCTCGTGGGCTCGCTGGGCCTGTCCTGCACGCCTCCGGAAGAGCCCTTCCCCAACCAGGACGAGCTCGAGGTGCTCCAGAGCCTGCACACCCCCTCGCCCCTGCCGCCGAGGGACCCCACCAACAAGTACGGGGACAACCCGGCGGCGGCCGCGCTGGGCCACCGGCTCTTCAACGACCCGGGCCTGTCCAGCTGCGGCACCGTCTCCTGCAAGAGCTGCCACGACGGCGAGGGCCGCTCGGTGGAAACGGCCGTGGCCGAGGGCTGTGACGGCAAGCTCACCGGACGCAACCCCCCCACGGTGTTGAACGCGGGCTACAACACCTGGTTCATGTGGGACGGGCGCGCGGACCGGCTGTGGAACCAGGCCCTGCTGCCGCTGCTCAACCCCGTGGAGATGAACTCCAACGCCAGCCTCCTGCGCGCCCGGCTGTCCGCGGAGTACGCGGAGGAGTACCGCGCCCTCTTCGGCAAGCTGCCCTCGGAGGAGACCGACGACAACCAGTTGCTGGCGCACTTCGGCAAGGCCATCGCCGCGTACGAGCGCACCCTCAACCGCCACGACGCCCCGTTCGACCAGGACGTCCGCCGCTTCCTGGAGGCGGTGGAGGCCGGCAGGGCGGAGGAGGACCCGGCATACCTGGGACTGAAGACCTTCGTGCGCAAGGCCCAGTGCAGCGCGTGCCACAAGGGCCCCATGCTGAGCGACGACCAGTTCCACAACATCGGTGTGAAGGACCTGAGCGACGGCCAGCGCGGCGTGGCGGTGGCGGCCAGCGCGATGCTCGAGTGGACCTTCAACTCGGCGGGGCCGTACAGCGACGCACCTGGCGGCATGGAGTCCTCGCGCCTGCTGAGGCTGCGCAATGACCTGCGCGAGAAGGCCTCCGAGCTGGAGGGCGCCTACAAGACCCCCACGCTGCGCAACGTGACGCTCACGGCGCCGTACATGCACACCGGCGAGGTGAAGACGCTCGAGGACGTCATCGACCTGTACGACAAGGGCGGCGAGACGGTGGGCAACTACGCGGGCACGGTCTCCATCACCATCAAGAAGCTGGACCTCACCGCCGAGGAGAAGAAGGCCCTGCTGAAGCTGCTCGAGTCGATGACGGGCGCGGCGAAGTAGCCTTTCTCCCTGGTGGAATTTCCCCTCTCCCCTCGGGAGAGGGACGGGGTGAGGGTGCCGGGTGAACCCTTCGACCTTACCCATTTTTCTGAGGCCCGAGGGCGCAGGCCCGGGCGGTGAGTGAGAAGGGCGAGCGTTCACGGCGAGAGCAGTCCTCAACACCGCAAGTGCGCAGATGGACTCGGGCTCCGTCAATCTCCGCACCAGTTGGGTTTGGCGATGGCGCACCTACCAGGATGGTCGCCGGAGACCCCGGAACTGCAGCCTGCAAAGAAAACGGCGCTCGCCCATCGATGAAGGAGAGCGCCGCAGAGGGCGGCAGGTTGAGTCAGGCGTGGAGTAACAAAGCCTCAGTCGGCCGGCGCCAGCATCGCCGCCAGCATCTCAAGGTAGGCGGCGAGTTCCCCAACAGCATCCTTCGAAAGCCCCGCGAAGGCTTGTGGTGCGGTGGATGAGAAGGACACAAGCGCGACGGGATTGGGGCTGTAGGGGACCTTGATGGCGATATCGGCGATGGTTTGAACCTCCATCAAGGTGTGGTCGCTGAGGCGCTTCGCATCTCGCTCAGTCAGCCCGAACTCGGCCTGAAAGATGCCTCGAAATCCGTCCTTGTGCTTGACCTTAGAGCGGTCGATCGTGAAGGACTGCAACTGCTTGGGGTTATGCCAAGCCTCCTTGATGTTCTTCGAACTGTCGGTGCGCCACCGGACTCGCGTCTTCACAGAATAATCGTGAGGCGCTTCGCGCTGGTAACGGACCAGTGGCACGAGGTCAGGCTCACCGTCTTGCCGGTCGGGCATGAAAACGGTGATCCGAAGGCAGGGGATCGAACTCAGAGGGCCTTCACCCTCTGCGATGCGCTTGAGGAGAAAGTGGCATCGTTTCCGAACCTTTCTCGACTCAAGGTAGGCGATTGCACGAATTTCCCAAAAAACGAAGGCGACGTAGAGAGCTACGCCTCCGGAAAAAATCCATTTTTCAGGCGTATTTGCGTCGTGCAACCCTAGGACGCTTAGCCCTACGCCGACAATTAGCGGGATGAAAAGGCGAGCAAGCTCATCTTGCGGAGGTAGGCGCACGCCTAGTGGAGTCTACCCGAACGTCCGCCTGCTCGTTAAGCGCTTTACGCTCGATGCGTTCCCATGCAGGGTTGGTCCACATCGGAACCTCTAAAGTCATGGTCGCCAGGGCGCGAGCTGGCATGCAAATGCGCGCTTTCTTGAGGTTTTTGATTCTCAGCCTGTATTTCCTGAGTTTCATGTTTTTATTTGATGCCAGCATGCCATCTCCTGTCGAGATCTCTACAGCTGACTCTAACAGAAGATAAGGGCGGAATGCGCGCTCGGCACAAAGAGACGTTGAAAATGCTCGCTTGCTCTGGTAGGACAGTCGCCCTTTTTTCGTCAGTAGACGTTCAGTAGCTATTTGGCGTTAAAGGTGCGTTGATGTGTGCCAATGCGCACATCTGGTGTCAATGTGGTGGTGCGGCGGAGTGGGGACTGTCCTGCCACATGCCCACGGGTTCTCCTGAGGGGCCAGACGAGGGGAGTGTTGCCTGTAACGTCCGTACACCCAGCGCCATGTAGGGGTTCGAGAAGGACTGGAGGTTCGGATCAGTTCTGGAACGTGAGCCGTAAGCACGCAGCCCACCAAGTCCTTGGTCGCTTAGTCGCCGGAGTGGAGCATCTGCTACGGTGAACCGGAGAGGTTCACCACCCTGGCACTACCACCGCCCCTTCCGCTCCTCGTCCTTGTCGCTCTGTCCCTCGGAACGCCCCCTGCAGCCCAGACCCAACCCCCGGCCCGCGAGCGCCAGGAGCGGCAAGTGGTCGTCCCTGGCCCCGGTGAGCCCGTGCCAGAGGTGCGGGTGGCGGCCAACATCCTCACCATCGTCCGCTTCGGGACCTCCATCGAAAGGGCCTCTGTGGAGGTGGAGGGGCGTACGACGCGCTTCAAGCTGGTAGACCCGGGGGAGTATACTCTTGCGCTTGAGCCCTCCGTCGAGATGGCCCCCGAAGAACGCCTCATCGTACGGGTGCGCTACAAGGACGTTGGTTCCCCGGCGTATGCCACCTTCGCCCTCGTCTCCCACCCCACGTTGGTAGACAAGGAGGTGACGGTGGTGCGCCGCCCGCGCACCGTCGAGGCGTTGGAGTCAGCGCTGGCGGAGAAGGAAGCGGAACTCGCGGCGCTCCGAGCCTTGAGTGGGCCCGCTGGGCTCGTGTTTTCCGGTCGGCTCGACCCGGACGGGGTGCAGGCCCGGCGCATCGCCATGGCACCCGCGGGCGCGCAGAGTGGACTGAGAGTGGCGGGCGGAGCGGGGTATCGCGCCTGCTGCTGGGCTCTCGCCGTCGTCCGTGTGCGCAACCTCCCAAAACAAAGCCCCTGGATGCCAGGTGTGGCGCGGCTCACCCGCGCAGACGGTACCGCCGTGAAGGTGCTCTCCGTGGACATGGACAAGGCGCAACTCGCGCCGGGCGAAGAGGGTCTCGTCACGGTGGAAACGGAGACGCCGTTCTGGAAGGCGGGCGAGGTCTTCCGCCTCGAGTTGTTGGACAAGGGCGGCGTCCGGCGTCTCCCCATCCTCGAAGTGGCTCTTTAGGAGGCAGGCCCCATGACGACGGAAGCCCTGCACCCGGACCACCTCAAACCCGGCGACATGGTGGGGCCTTGGCTCATCGTCGCGGTGCTGGGCCGTGGTGGCTCCTCCCGCGTCTTCAAGGTGGAGCGCGATGGTCAGCCGTTTTCCATGAAAATGGGGCTGCTCCCCCTCAACCAATCCACGGAGGAGCTCACCGAAGCGCAGTACGTGGAGGAAACGAGCGCCTACCGGCGCCTGGCGCGAGAGGCCTCCGCGCTCTTCACCTATTCATCCCACCCCAATTTACTGAGGGTGTACGCGGTGGACTTCTGGCCCAACCCCACCCGGGGCTACCCCTTCCTCGTCACCGACTTCGTGGATGGGGACGACTGGCACCGGTGGCGGTGGCGGAAGCCGCTTCACGCCGTTGGGCTGACGGACACCTTCTCCAGCGTGGTGCGCACCGTGGGAGTGCTGCACGCACGCGGCGTGTACCACCGGGACTTGAAGGCGGAGAACATTATCATCCGCCGCAAGGACGGCAGACCCTTCCTCATCGACTTCGGCACCGCGCGCCTCCCCGGGGCCCTCACCCAGACACTGGGACTACCCGAGGGTGTCCTGCACTTGGTTCCACCCGAGCTCCTGGCCTACACGCGCACCGAGGCGTGGAAGCGGGGCGAGCCCTTCCAGGGCGGGGTGGCCGCGGATCTGTACGCACTGGGGGTGCTGCTCTACCAGGGCCTGACGGACCTCCACCCGTTCAACCCCGAGCTGCCAGACAAGGAATTGCTGGCCGCCATCGCCAGCGTCCCTCCAGCCGCCCCCCACGTCCTCAATCCCTTGGCACCGCGCGCCCTCAGCGACATCACCCTGAAGCTGCTGGAGAAACGGCCTGAGGACCGGTACCCGGATACCGACGCTGTACTTCATGCTCTGGAGACGGCCGTCGAGAAGGTGAGGACGTCCCCCGCCTGGAAGATGCCTCTCTTCGTCTTCGAGGAGGGCTTGTCGGAACCAGCGCCCGGTGAAGTAGAGGTACCGCCAGTTCCTCAGCAGGAACCGGCGCGCGAGGCCGTTGAGGAGGCACCGCCACCCGAGGAGGAAGAGCACCAGGTTGAGGCGGCTCAGGGGGTGCCTACTGCACCTGGCGGTTCGCGGCCAGCAAGGTGGCCCCAGGTCGTCGCAGGCTTGGCCGTGCTGGGTCTTGCCTTGTGGCTGTTGCACTCCACACTCGGGCCCCCACCCGAGGCGCTGCCGCCTGGGTCTAGCCCTGAGAAAGGAACCCCCGCCGTGTCCACTCGCTCCGCCCCCTCGAGTTTCCTCGCTGCTTACCTGTGCGCCGCCGCCGGCATTGGCTGCCCCGCCGCCCAGGTGAAGCCTCCGGAGTCCACCGACTGCCCCAGGGAGGCGGCCAAGGCCATGTTCGAGGAGTTGAAAGTTCGGACGGGCAGCCCTCTTCAGGCCGTCGTGGACGTCAACCAACCCGGCGACATGAGCGAGGTAGGCGTCTACCAGGATGGACCTGTCATCGGCCGCCTCGTGGAGGGCGATGGAAACCTGCCCGAGGGGACGTTGCTACATGGCCGTCTCTGGACAGGCCCCGGCATCTACGATGTCGCCGCGGATGTGAAGCGCCCGGCCGTCATGGGCCGCTACACGTTGGCCGAGTTGCCGGATGGACGGAAGTACCCCGTGTGCATCGCGCTGGGCGACAAGTACGGGCGCGTGCCCAAGCATGAAGGCTCCAAGGAAGGGGCCGCCGTGCTGAACCGGGAGTTGCCGGTGAGCGCCGTCTGGCGCTGGCCGTGAGCGTCTTGGCCCTCCGTAGCCGCCTGAATTGAGCGCCGAGGCGGCTCCTCGCCTTCTGGAGTTCGCTTGAGCAAGCCGACTACAAGTCCACGAACACGCAGTCCTTCACCACGACATTCATCATTAGACCCTCGACGCGGCCGCGGATACCGACAGGAGTGCCTTGGGAGAGGGACGCCGCCTTCTGGGCGTGGGCTTCGCTGAAGGAGCACTGCACAACGGGAATCTCGAGTTGTTGGCCGGTGCCGACGGTCACAAAAATCTTGCCGAGGATGTCCCGCTTCACATCCCGGACATAGCCAGCCGTCTGGATGATGCGGCCTTTGAAGTTTGAGTCCGCCCGGATCTCGTTGTCCTTGTACTCCGCGAGGAGATCGCGGAGGTGCAGCATTTTCACGGGCTCCGCCGACTTGGTGCTCGCCTGGGTAGGTGACGAGCTGCTGTCACCCCTTCTCTTCGACACCGCGCCCACGCAGTTACCAATGACGCAGAGTCCGAAGAGGCCCCCGAGGATGAGCGCCAGCTTCCTCCCCGTGGAGGCGACTCGAGGAGGCGGAGCTCCGCATTTCGGGCACGCCGCCGCGTTGGATGCCACCTCGTTACCGCACTGCTTGCACTTCACCAGCGCCATTCGCGCTCTCCTGGGATGGGTGTTGTCGTCACTCGCACGTCGCTAGAGACACGACGCTAGCGACGTGGCCCGCCCGTTGTAGGCGCTCCTACGGTCTGCCGCAAGATGGTGGGCACCCGCACACGCCGACCCGAGCGGGCGGAGCAGTACGAGAGCCCCTCCTACCGCGACCTACAGGCGCGGCTGGCGGCGGCCGTACGGCGTTTGCGTGAGGAGAAAGGCTGGACGCAGGAGGAAGCCGCGCACCGGTGTCAGATGACTACGCGCCTCCTCCAGAGAGTGGAGGGCGAGGACGTGAATCTGACCCTGACCACGCTCGCACGCCTCTGCGAGGGCCTCGGCGTGGACGTGGCGCAGCTCTTCCAGTCGCGCAAGTGAGGCCCTATGGGCCGCCGTCCATGGTGGCCCGGAGCAGAGCCCCGATGCCCTCGAGCAGCCGGTAGTAGAGGTATACCGGCACCGGCCCGAACGCCTTGAAGTTGGAGGCGATGCGCTCCACCTGCGCTCGCGGCCCGTGTACCAGCAGCGCGAGAAAGCCGTAGGCGAGGTGGACGAGCTGCACCATGCGCTTGAGCCCCGTCCACGTGAGGGCCCGCACATCCTCCAAGTCGAAGCCCTGCTTGGTGAAGCGGTTGGCCTCCTCAATCCCCCACCTGTCCAGGTAGATGTCCGCCACGCGCCGTGCGTCGTCGCTCGTCTTCACCTCCAACGTGGTGAGGATGGCGAGCGGCTCCTGCCCCAACGCGCCACCGCTGACGGTGACGAGGGAGTAGGGCTTTGCGCCTGGTTTGCCCGTTTGTTTGCAGGAGGAAGGGTGCTCCTGCTGAAGGTGCACGTTGCTCACCCACCCCACCTGGAGGAGCCAGTTCCGCTTCTTCTTCGTGCCACGAGGCCGGTGGAAGTACAGGCGCGGCGTGCCCTCCACCAAGCCCTTCACATTCGTCTTCCCCTCGGGAGTGAAGAGGGTGCGGCTGTTGCCCTCAACGCGCAGCCGCACGGCGAAGTCCACGCCCATTTCCTCCATCTTCCTGAAGAAGGTGCCACCATCGAAGCCGCTGTCGAAGGCCCAGAAAGCGTCGTCCGGTACGTGCTTCCGCACCGTCGCGATGGCGTCGAACACCGTGGCATTCTGACTCTTGAACTCGGGCGACTCCTTCGAGAAGAGCCGGGCCAGCAGCGGCAGACGCCGCCCACGCACACCCACGGCCTCGAGGGAGATGATGTCGTAACCCTCCCCCACCTCCTTCGTGGAGCCATCAAGGACTCGGGCCAGGTACGGCATTTTCCTCGCGCGTGGCTTGGTGATGTCGGTGATGTCCACGGCGATGGTGGGCCGCGGGTAGCGCTCGTCCCGGAGGATGGGGGCGACGAGCCGCAGGTAGTCCTGCTCCACCGTCGCGTCGTCATAGCGCCCGTTGCCGAGGTTGCGCGAGAGGCGCTTCTCCGTGTGGATGAGGCGGCTCGGCTCCTTCAAGGCCCTGCCGATTTGGGAGAGGAGGACGCTCCTCTTCTCCACCAGCCCGAAGAGGGCCTCGCGCAGAAAGCGGCGGTTCGGCTTGTGCAGCCGCCCGCCCACCTTCTCCACGTAAGCGTCGAAACGCTCTCTGAGCGACTTCTCGCGAGGCACACCTCTCCCGACGCTGGACTCACGCGCCGGAGGTGCCTACGTTTCCTGTGTCCCCTGACAAGGACAGGAGCGTGGCCCACAGCCCGTTCCAGCAGTTGAGGGCGGCAGGGCTGTTGGCGCAGCTCCACCTCCCGGATTGAGGGCTGGGCCTTGGCGGGCTCAGCCCTTTCTCTTTTCCCGTCTCCTTCGGCTTCACCTCCTCGGGTGTTGGGCCCGCGGGCCCATGTTTGCCGTGCGGCAAACTCTCGTGGCTTGCAGCTCAGCGCGCTTCGTCCCAACCCCACTCATTCGGTAATGCCGCGCGAGCTGTCCCAAAAGATGGGGTCGCCGTGCTCAACGTCAATGGCGGGTAGTGATCAGCGCGCGATGCTGAAGCCGTGTGGCCGACACCACGCACGCGGTTTCCTCGAGCAACTGCACGACGCTGCGCATTGACGCTCGAAACGCGAGCATTGAGGCTCTTTGCGCGTAGGGGCGCGGGCGCAGCAGGAGAAGCGTTCGGGCCTCGCAGCGGCACGCAGAGTGCCGGGGGCGCACGAAGCTGGAGAGAAACGGAAGGAGGAGCAAGCTCACCACGGTTGCTGGAGAGCTTGCCTGAGAATGCCTCGCCCTTGCCGCAAGAAATGACACTCGAACATCAAGTCAATCACTTACATTTCGGTGCTAACAGTCATGCTACAAGGTTGAAGAGGCAGCCCAAGGCGCCCCGGCGAGGAAGGAAACGTCCCCAGGGCGCGCCCGGCCGAGGGGGCGCGGCTCAAAAAAATGGGTAAGGTCGAAGTGAACCCGGGTTGAACCCCCTGCGCACAGTGAGGGCCACGGGTTGAAGGACGGGCTCGGCAACCCTCACCCTGACCCTCTCCCGAGGGGAGAGGGGATGGCTTCGCCCACTTCCCTGAAAGGGATTGGCACCCGGGCGGAGGGCCGTCTTGGCTCAGCGGCCGGTGGGCGCGGGGGCGGGCTGCGCGGGCGGAGCCGGCTGCGCGGCGGGGGCCGGGGCCGGCTTCACGTCCGTGTTCTGACCCGCGACGATGAACCACTTGCCGCCAGACAGCTTCAGCACGTAGCGCATACGGGTGCGCAGCACGCCCGGCTCGGTGGCCTGCACTCCCGGGGGCAGCCCCGTGTACTTCGTCACCACGTGCTCGGCGTCCACCATCGCCACCGCGGGGGTGACGAAGACGAGCTTCTTCACCGTCACCTCCGAATGGCTGTCCTTGAAGAGGGTCGCGAAAACGTGGGCGTGCCGCTTCTCGATCTCCTCACGGCCGCTGAAGGCCGTGCCCACGATGTTGATGAACTCGGCGTCCGGAGCGAAGTCCTTGCTCCACGCGGCCGCGTCGTGACGGTTCCAGGCCTCGTTCTGCTCGGCCACGAGCTTGCGCAGGCTCGCCTCGTCGCGGGACTGGCCCCGGCCCTGCTGGGCCTGGACGGAAGAGGCGAGACAGAACGACAGGACCACGGCCATGACGGCCGAGCTTCGCGCGAAGGTGTTCATACGGGGCTCCCCTGGGATGAAATGAGGCGGGGCACGTTAGCAGTGCCCCTCGCGCGTACGAGACATTCCCATCCCCTGAGAACACGAGCCCCTCACGCCGAGGACGGAGGCGGCACGGCGGGGCTGGCGGACCGGGGCGGCTGGATGAGCGGCCAGGCGCGCTTGAGGGTAACGGCGGCGGAGGCGGCGAGCGCGGCCTTCACGCAGTCCCCGGGGACGAAAACGAGCGAGCCCCACGCGGCCTTGGCCAGCGGCAGCTTCGCGGCCACGGCGAGCCAGGGGATGCCCACGGCATAGAGGACGCAGATGCCGCCGAGCACGTTGATGGCGAAGGCGAGCGGCACGGACAGCCGCGACCAGGCGCGCTCGGTGAGCCAGCCGATGAGGAAGGCGGCGGGCAGGAAGCCCACGAAGAAGCCTCCGGTGGGCCCCACGTACACGCCGAGCCCGCCGTTCCCTCCGGCGAGCAGGGGCAGCCCCGCGGCCACGAGCAGGTGGAAGAGGAGCAGGGACAGGAAGCCCTTGCGCGCCCCGAGGATGGAGCCGGCGAGCATCACCCCGAGCGTCTGCGCGGTGATGGGCACGGGGATGAAGGGCAGCGTCAGCGGAGGCAGCAACCCGAGCGCGGCCATGAGGGCGGCGAACAGGGCGACGTGGACGAGATCTCGGGTCTTCACGAGGGTTCCTCGGGGTCGAAGCAGCGCGCGTCGATGGCGTCGGCGAGCGTATCGGCGGTGCGGAGGGTCTTCACGAGCAGCGGGACGAGCACCGCGACGGGATTCCCGTCGAGGCCACGCACGCGCTGGGCCTCTTGAATCTCCCGCAGCCACGTGGCGAGCAGGGGGATGAAGCGCAGGGTGAGGGAGAGCAGCAGGCCCAGCCGCGCGGGGTTGAGCCCGAAGCGGGCCAGGGGACGCAGCGCCCGCTCCAGCGCATCGAGCATGTCCGAGGCCCGCGTCGTCAGGGACACGAGCGTGGCGAGCAGCACCAGGACGGCGAGCCGCAACACGGCCCCCAGCGCGGACTCCCAGCCAGACACCAGGGCATGCAGGGCGAAGAGCGGGACGAGCACGAAGGCGGAGAGGCGGAGGACGGGCGCCACCTCTCGCGGACGCAGCCGTGCGAGCACGTAGAGGCCGAGCGTGGCCACGAGCGCACCGGAGAGCACGGGCAGCGAGGGGAAGAGCAGCAGCCCGGTGCCGGCGGCGAGCAGGGCCAGCATCTTGGCGCCCGCGGGGACAGCATGGACGGGCGAGACGCGGTGGAGATAGAGGCCGAGGCTCACGCCATCATCCGGACGTAGGCGTCGAGAGCGACGGAAGGGACGTCATCGACGACCACGCGGCCCGCGTCGAAGACGAGCACACGGTCGAAGTCGCGCAGCAGGTCCAGGTCGTGGGAGACGACGATGGCCGTCTGGGGCAGCTCGTGGATGGCCTGGGCGAGGCGGCGCTTGTTGCGGAGATCCAACAGCGTGGTGGGCTCGTCGAAGACGATGTAGCGCGGCTCCATGACGAGCACGGAGGAGAGCGCGAGCAATTGCTTCTGGCCGCCGCTGAGCAGATGGGCCGGGTGGTGACGGAAGTCCTCCAGGCCATAGCGGCGCAGGACGGCGGTGACACGCGTGGAGATGTCGGCCGGCGGCAGCTTGAGGTTCTTCAGCCCGAAGGCGAGATCCTCCTCGACGGTGGGGAGGACGATCTGATGGTCGGGGTTCTGGAAGACGAAGCCCACCTTGCGGCGGATGGCGCGGGCGTCCTTCCGGGTGTCGAGCCCCTCCACGAGCACCTGGCCCCGCTCGGGGACGAGGAGACCATTGAGCAGACGCGCGAAGGTGCTCTTTCCGGAACCATTGCCGCCCACCACGGCGATGCGGCGCTCGGAGAGGGTGAGGTCGAGCCCCTCGAGGACGGGGCGCTCACCGAAGTGGTGGCTGACGGCTTGGAGTCGAATCATTCGCGACCGCTGCGGGCGGGCGAATGTAGCGCCTTTCTGGCTCCGTGCACGTCCCCTCTCCCCCTCGGCCTCTCCGTGCAACCCCGTCACACGCAGAGAGACCCGGGCCACCCTGTAGACCCTCACCCCAGCCCTCTCCCAGAGGGAGAGGGAGCGGCGGGGAGCTTCAGTGCAGGTGGGAGGGCTCGGGCTCGTGTTGCGTCAGACCGGCACGAGGCTCCGGGGCATGCTCGCCGGTGGTGGCCGGCAGGCTGGCCGTATGGATGGGCGGGAGCTTGTTGGCGTGCAGGCCCGTGATGAGGCGCACGTCCCTCCGCTTGGTGAGGTAGGTGTAGGCCCATTCGAGCATCACCGCCACCTTGTTGCGGAAGCCCACGAGGAAGGTGATGTGGATGCCGAGCCACATCGCCCAGGCGGGTTTCCCGCTCAAGCGGACCTTGTCGTAGAGCACGCCGATCGCCGAGCCGCGGCCGATGACGGCGAAGGAGCCCTTGTCGTGGTAGCGGAACGGCTCCAGCGGACGGCCGGCGATCCGGTGGAGGATGTTCTTCGCCACGTGCCGGCCCATCTGCATGGCCGCCGGGGCGATGCCCGGCACCGGCTTGCCGTCCTGCACCAACGAGGCGAGGTCTCCAATCACGAAGACGTCCTCATGGCCGGGGATGTTCAGCGTGGGCTCCACCTTCACCCGGCCCGCCTTGTCGAGCGGCACGCCCAGCGTCCGGGCCACCGGGGACGCGGCCACTCCGGCGCCCCAGAGTACCGTGCGCGTTGGGATGCGGGTGTCGCCCACGGTGACGCCTTCCTCGTCCACCCCCGTCACCATGGTGCCGGTGCGCACCTCCACGCCGAGCTTCTCCAGGTCCTCGCGAGCCCTGGCCGAGAGCTCCTCGGGAAAGGAATTGAGCACCCGGGGGAGCCCCTCGAGCAGGAGGACGCGGGCCTTCGAGGTGTCGACGCGGCGGTAGTCGCGGGGCAGCGAGTGCCGGGTCATGTACGCGAGCGCACCCGCCAGCTCCACCCCGGTGGGCCCGGCACCGATGATGACGAAGGTGAGCCAGTCGCGCTGGCGCTCGGGGTCGGTCTCGCGCTCGGCGGCCTCGAGGGCCAGCAGCACGCGCTCGCGGATCTCCCGGGCGTCGTCGATCGTCTTGAGCCCTGGAGCGAACCGGGCCCACTCCGGGTGGCCGAAGTACGAGTGCGTGGCGCCCATGGCGAGCACCAGCGTGTCATAGGGAATCTCCCCGCCATCGGAGACGACCACCTTGCGCGCGAGGTCGACGGATTGGACCTCGGCGAGCAGCACGGTGGTGTTCCTGCCGCGCAGAATCTGACGGATGGGCGCGGAGATGTCGCCCGGGCTGAGCACAGCGGTGGCCACCTGGTACAGCAGCGGCTGGAACAGGTGGTGGTTGTAACGGTCGAGCACCGTCACCTCCACGGGGGCGCGCTTGAGTTTCAGCGCGGCCTGGAGCCCGCCGAAGCCACCGCCCACGATGACCACCTGATGCCTTCCCGGCTTGTTTTCCATGGCGGAAAAGGTGCGGAGCCCGGGGGAATCCGGCCACCGTCCCCGGAGACACACCCGCCTGCCGGGAAATCGCCGCCTGCTCGCTCGCCAACAGGGCCAGGAGCCAGGCCCGTGCATACGAGCCTGCTCTCACGGCATCCTGCGGCCAGGGGGGCTCTCATGCCGAAACCACGAGAAGGTTCCGCGTCCTTCTGGCGGGATGCCCGTGCGGCCTTCGCTCTCGTCTTCCGCACGCCCATCGCCGGTTTCGTCCTCTATGGGCTGGCCTTCACGGTTTCCTTCGCCGCCATGCACGGTGCCAATCTCCAGGCAGTGGCCTCCCTGAACTCGCGCAAGGTCTATCTCTGGCGTGTGCTCTCCGCGCTCCCACCCACTGCATGGATGCTCATCTGCATCTTCCTGCTCAGCGATTGGGAGAGGACCCGTTCAGCCTGGCCCTCCACGCGCAAGGGGTGGATGGTGATCACATTCTCCGTCCTCCTTGGCATGCCCTTCATCGTCCTGCCGCTCATGGCCCAGTACTTCGTCTGGATGGAGGATCCTCGCGTACACGCGGCCATGCTGACAGCCATCCCCATCGCTCACTCCTCCACGAAGAGCGTCCTCATCAACCTCATCGGGCTGGCGAGCGGGGTCCTCCTCGCTTCGGTCATCCTCGGCCTCCACTTCCAACTCATCGACCGTCTGCCGGAGCTCCAGTGCCGTGCGGAGCAACCCGGGTCAGAGGGGCTCGAGGAAGACGTGCGGTGGTATTACCGGTGCCGGGAGCAGTTGGGCATCTTCCTCACCCTCTGCTGCGTCATCATGGGGAGCTCGATCCTGGGCTTGAGCTCCCTGCGCCACCTGATCAACGAGATCCTCCCCCCCACCGCGGTGGTCCCGACGTCGCCCATCCTGGGCTACGGCATCTATTACACGGGACTCCTCGCCAGCGCATACCTGCCGGCCCACCGGGCCCTGATGAACGTGGGCAAGACCCTCGCGGAGCGGCTCGCCCGGCAATCCCTCTCGGACTCCGTCACCTGGAAGCAACGCAACGAGGAGCGGGAGGCCGCTCGCACCTGGCTCGGCTTGCAACGCTCCCCCCTCCAGGACTTCCAGCAGGGGCTCTCCATCTTGACGCCCCTGCTCGCGAGCCTCTCCTCCCTGCTTCTCGGCCCGGGCGGATAACGGCTCGCGGCGGAGCTACCGCACCAGGTGGAAGGCGGTCTGCCGCTGGAAGGCCCAGCGCACCTTGCCGCTCGCGTCGATGACGACGTCCTCCTCCTGTGCCGAGCGCACCTTCTGCCCGCCCCACTCCGCCACCGGGCTCGTCGCCTGCAACTCGATGGAGAACCACTGGTTCGCAATCACCTTGTGGTCGCCGTTGCCCGGCACGCCCTCCTGCCGGTCCCACAGGCCGATCATCGGCCCCGCCCCGTGCCCGTTCAGGCCAATGGGGTGCGAGTACACCGTCCCATCAATCCCCTCGGCCTTCATCCGCTCCCGCGAGGCCTTGAGGATCTCATTGCCCGAGCGCCCCGGACGCAGCTCCTCGAAGACGATGTCCTGCAGCCGGTTGGAGCGCGTCAGCGCCTCCTTCAGCCCCGCGGGCGCCTCCGTCTCGCCCTCGCGCAGCACGTAGCCCATGTGCTGCGTGTCCGTGTTCAGCCGCAGCGCCGTCACCCCGAAGTCGCAGTGCAGCACGTCTCCCCGCTCGATGATGGGGTCATCCCCCACCTCCGACTCCGTCTTCCCCTGCCGCTGCACGCTCACCGACGGCTGGAACCACGTCCCCAGCCCCAGGTCGTTCACCCGCTGGCGCATCCACCACACCACGTCACTGGTGCGCGTCTTCCCGGGGGTAATCACCTGGCTGGAGAAGCCCGTCTCGATGATGTTCCACGCCAGCTTCGTCAGGTCCTCGTAGAAGCGCTCCTCGTCCGCGCTCCGCCAGGCGATGAGGTCCACCGGCAGGCCCCCGGACGGCTTCAGCTTCGCGGTCCACTCGGGCCCGAGCGCCTCCGTCATGCCCTCGTACTCGCCGTGCGTCAGCCCGTCCGCGAAGGCGAACGTGCGCGACACGTTGATGGCGATGGCCTTCGGCTGGCGCTCCTCCAGCACCGCCTTCAGCACCTTCCACTGGTCCGGGCCCCACATCTCGGCCTGCCGGGTGACGCCGCCTCCGTCCACCTGCATCTGCGCACGCCTCGCCTCGTACACGCCGCCCTGCGTGCCCCCGCCCAGCGCGAGCCGCTCCACGCCCTTCTCCGGGCCCCGGTCGTGGAAGACGTAGATGGTGCGCCGCCGCGCCGCGAACGTGGTGGGAGCCACCAACGCCGGGAAGACGGGGTCCTCGTTGTACTCACGCATCGGCACCACCCACATCTCGATGCCGTACTGGCGCATCAACGCGGGCAGCGCCTTGTCCATGCGCTCGCGCAGCCACTGCTGCTGCCGGGTGGCCTGCTCGCGCAGCGTGCCGAAGGGGCGCTCGGGCGCGGCGGCCTCCGGCGCACGAGAGGCCGGAGCGGTGGTGGCACAAGCGGACGTGAGGAGGAACAGGGGGACGAGGAGACGGCTCCGGGTGTTCTTCATGGCCGCGCAGCATCGCACGGACGGACCCGGCCGGGACTCAGGACGCCGCCTTGACGGTGCTCCCCACCGGGAACTCCAGGCGCAGGCGCGCGCCTCCCTCCTCCCGGTTCTCCGCCACCAGGGTGCCTCCACACTGCTCCACCAGCTCTCGCGACAGGGCCAGCCCCAGCCCCGTCCCCTTCTCCGGGCCCTTCGTCGTGAAGAAGGTCTCGAAGAGCCGGGGCAACACGTGCGGGGGGAAGCCCGGACCGTTGTCCTCCACCCGCAGGACGACGCGTGCGCCCTCCCACCGGCCAATGATGCGCACCTCGGAGCCCTCGTGGCCCCGCGCCTCCAGCGCATCCCCCGCGTTCACCAGCAGGTTGAGCAGCACCTGCGCCAGCCTCCTGCGGACGGCGAGCACCGGCGGCAACTCCTCCGGGATGTCCACCTCCAGCCGAGCCACGTGCCGGAGCCGCAGCCGGGCAATCCGGACCGCGTCGCTCACCACGTCCGCCACCGCGCACTCGGTGGGCTCCTCCGCGTCCATGCGCGAGAAGCCCCTCAGGTCCCCGATGATCTGCCTCACCCGCTCCACGCCGGCGCGCGTCTCGCGGAACACCTCCGCCAGCTCCTCCCGGGAGACCTCCCGCTGCTCCGCCAACACCTCCCGCTCCAGGTAGTCGAGGTTGGCGCCGATGAAGGCCACCGGGTTGTTGATTTCATGCATCACGCTCGCCGCGAGCTGGCCGATGGTGGCCAGCTTCTCCGAGTGGGCCCGGCGACGCTCACTGATGGCGAGCGTCTCGAGGGCCTCGCGGCGCGCACGCTCCAACCGGCCCTCGTTCTCCGCCCGCTGGACCTTGCGGAACTCACTGGCCCCGTACGCTCCCACGATGGTCACCGTCACGATGATGCCCCCCCACAGCAGGAGCTGGGACACCGGGCGTCCCGCCATCCACAGCATGCCCGCGGCGCTCGCACTGCACAGGGCACCGGAGATCGTCGCCGAGAGCGAGTCCTGCGGATAGACGAGGCACAGCAGGAGCGGGAGGCAGGGAAAGAATTGGAAGTACACCCCGTCACAGCTCCCCGACACGAGCACCAGGGCAATGAAGCAGAGGCTCCCCATCGTGCACTGGAAGGCCGTGTGCAGGCGCTGGGACGACGCCGAGTGCTCGTCCATGCGCAGCGCGGAGAGGGCCACGGACACGGCCCAGACGACGCGGATGACGAGCGCCTCGAGCCCAGGTCCCATGGCGAGGACGTCCAACGCGTATTGGGACAGGATCGCCGGGCTCAGCCAGAGCAGCATCTTCCGGCGGGGGCCCCACTTGCCGCCAGACGCCGACACCCCAGGCGTCGCGGGCAACGGCCCGGCCTGCTCCGGAAGCTTCAGGGGTGGCGCATCGTGGGGGGGCACCATCCCCCATCGTAGCCGGTTCCCGCCTCGCGGTCCGAACCCGGCCATTCCACGAAGGCGGAAGCGGAGCACCGGCCCCGCTTCCGCGCCTCAACGCCAGATGGAGGCGAGGTCCTCCTCCTCGTCGAACACGCCGCAGCCATCGGCGACGCACGGCGGCATCACCGTGCACGGGCCGCACTCCAGCGTCCCACCACACCCGTCCGGCACCGTGCCGCACGCCGCCTCACACGTCAGCGGCGTGCACACGCCCGGATCATACCGCTCGCTCGTGGACAGCGTGCCCTCCAGGTCGTTGGAGCCACCCACCACCAGCACCGCTCCATCCACCAGCGGCACCAGCCCCGCCCCCCGCCTCGCCTCCCACAGCGACGGCTCCACGCTCCACGTGTCCGCCACCGGGTCATAGCTCTCCACCGACGCCAGCGAGCCCGACATCACGTGGAAGCCCCCCATCACCAGCACCCGCCCCTCGGGCGTCACCAGCGCTCCGTGCGCCTCGCGCGGCAGGGCCGGTGAGGCCGCCAGCTTCCACTCGCCCCGCGCCGGGTCATACAGCTCCGCCGTGGCCGCCGCGCGCGACGTCGTGCCGCCCACCACCAGCACCCGTCCGTCCGGCAGCGGCGTCACCGTGTGCCCCGAGCGGTGCGTGCCCGCCGCGCCGCCCACCGGACCCGTCTTCGTCCACTGGCCGCTCACGGGGTCATACAGCTCCGCCTGCAGCCCGCTCACGAAGAGCACCTGCCCGTTGCCCAGCACCACGCCCGTCTGCGCCCCGGCGCGCGCCGACGTCGGCGCTCCCGTGCGCGTCCACTCGCCCGTCGCCGGATCGAACAGCTCCGCCGAACGCACCGGGTGCCTGTCCACGTCGAAGCCACCCGCCACCAGCACACGCCCGTCCGCCAGCAGCACCGCCGCGGGATCGTTGCGCGCCTCGCCCATGTCCCGCACCGCCGTCCACCGGCCCGTGCCCGGCTCGTACACCTCCGCGCTCGCCAGCGATCCAAAGGACGCCGAGAACGTGCCACCCACCACCAGCACGCGCCCGTCCGCCAGCCGCACCGCCGCGTGGTTGCGCCGCGCCGTGCGCATCGCTCCCGTGGCGTACCACTCGCCCGTCTCCGGCTCGTACACCTCGCAGCTCGTCAGCGTGCGGCTGCCATCATGTCCACCCGAGGCCAGCACCCGCCCGTCCCCCAGCGCCACCCACGGCAGCAGCTTGCGCGGCGTGCTCAGCTCCCGGGACACCAGCCCCTGATCCAGCCCGTCCGGCGGCGGCGCCGAGCTGCAGGAGAACACCATCGTGAAGAGCGCCAGCATGGCGCAGGACGTCGAAACCCTTTTCATGACCCTTCCCACTCCGTTCCGAGAAGGACGGGTCTACACGCCGGGTCTGACATTCCCGGCGTCGGATTCCTCCATGATTCCCAGGGGTTATCGTCCTGTGTATGACAGACCTGTCAGGTGGGACGCGGCACATGCCGCACCCCGTCATGAGTCCGTCATGGCCGCGTCATGCGCCGGAGTGGGAGGCCTCCGCGTCCTCCACCACGTTCACCGGCTCGGCATCCATGCCGTTGTGGTGCCGGGGCGGCAGCGCCCCGCCGTCGTCGTCCTCCAGCTTCAACAGGTGCGGGGTGCGCTCCAGGTACAGTTCGCCGTCGCGCGCGTAGCGCACGTCCGAGAACTCCACGAGGAACTCCTCGCGCGACAACAGGCGGGGCTCGAGCTCGAAGTGCGTCTCGCCCACCGCGGCCACGCGGCCCACCCGGCGCCCCTCCATGTCCCGCACCACCATGCCCTCGCGAACCTCGTCCTGAATCACCATGGCATCCTCCTCGGCGAGCCCCCGAGCCCTCCCGCCCCGGAGCACATGCCTTCTGAGTGGGGAACACCCGGCCCACCGGCAACCCCTGGCGGCTGGCAGGAAGAGCGGCCCTGGAGCCAGGGGGTGGCTAAGCCGCCGGGGCTCGCGTCCCGCGCGGTGCCTAACGTTCCTCGGAAGGAAATGAGAGGAGGAGGCCGCCATGCTCCTGGAACTGAGCGCCGTCGAGGCCCGAGAGCTTAAGGAAGTCCTCGACTCGTCCCTGCGCAAGCTGCTCGATGAGATCGCCCACGCCGACCACCGCGCCTACCGCGAGATGTTGCAAGCGCGCTACGCCCGGCTCGAACAACTCAACCACCGGCTGGGCACGTCCGTCGAAAGCGACCAGGTCTACGCCTGAGCCGCGGCCCGTGCGCCGCTCCGCTCGAAACGTGCGCACCCTCTGGACGTCCGGCATGCTTGGACGCACGTGACGATTCCGGCCGCCCCCATCCGCTTCCTGCTGTCGCCGTCACTGGGCGAGGTGAAGGAGCACGTGCGTGCCGAGCTCTTCAGCCGGGCCCTCACCCAGCGGCTGGGCCGGCCGGTGGTGGTGGAGCTCGCTCCCTCGTACGAGGCACTGGAGCGGGAGCTGGCGGAGGGCCGGGTGGACCTGGCGTGGGCCACGGGCGAGCAGTGCACCGCCTTCGAGCCGCAAGCGCGCGCGGTGCTGCGCGCCGTACGGGCGGGGCTCTGGTACTACCACGCGGCCCTGGTGTGCCGGGCGGATGCGCCGCTCACGTTGAAGACGTTGAAGGGCACGCGCGCCGCGTGGGTGGCCCCGCGCTCCACCGGCGGCTACCTCATGCCCGTGCGCCACCTGACGGCCCGGGGGCTGTCCGTGGCGGACACCTTCTCCGAGCAGCGTTTCCACGGCACCTACCGCAAGGCCCTGCTGGCGGTGCTGGCGGGCGAGGCGGACATGGCCTCCATCTACTCGAGCCACCCGGAGGAGAACACGGTCCGCGCCTACCTGGCCGAGCACCTGGGCTCCGGCGAGCGAGGGCTCATCCCCTTCGAGTTCACCGGACCCACGCCCGCGGATGGGCTCATCTTCACCCAGCGGATGCCCGAGGCGGACGTGACGGCGCTGGTTTCCGTGCTCACCTCGCTGGCGGGCCACGGGGCGGGGTTGGAGCCGCTGCTGGGCCTCTTCGACAGCGAGGGTTTCGTCCTCTCGTCCACGCCCCGGCCGCCCCCTCCCCGGACGGCCCGGCGGGCGGAATACCTCGCGGTGGACCTGGACGCGCAAGAGCGGTGCATGCGGCTGTGGGCGCCCACGGGAGTGGCCTTCGGGCGGGACGTGCGCCAGGCGGAGGGACAGCCGCTCGAGGAGGTACTGGGGCCCGAGGCGGGAGCGGCGCTGGTGGCGCTCGCGCGGGCCGCGCGGCACAACGGCGTGGGGGGCCGGGTGGAGTACCGCCTGGAGGTGGAGGGCGAGACGCGCTGGTACTCGGCCGAGGCCACGGTGCGCGTGCCGGTCCCGGAGACGGCGAGCCCCACCACGTCGCTGCTGGTGCGGGACGTGACGGAGCTGCGCGCGCTGGAGGAGGAGCTGTACCGGCTGGCCTCCTTCCCGCTGCTGCACCCGGAGCCGATGATGGAGCTGGGCCCGGGCGGCGAGCTGCATTACGCCAACCCGGCGGCGCACACGGCGTTTCCGGACCTGCTGGTGCGTGGGGCGAGGCATCCGCTGGTGGAGGCGGCCCAGGCGTGGGCGAAGCGCGGCGCGGAGGTGGGCGAGTCCCCGCCCGTCGTGCAACTGGGCGGCCGGCACTGGGAGCTGACGGTGTCGCCGCTGGTGGATCCATCGGGGCTGCGCGTCTTCGCCAAGAACGTGACGGCGCGCAAGCAGATGGAGGCGCAGCTCTTCAAGGCGGACCGGATGGCGGCGCTGGGCTCGCTCGCGGCGGCGGTGGGCCACGAGATGAACAACCCGCTGGCCTTCATGATGGCCAACCTCGGCTTCGCGCGCGAGGAGCTGGCGCGGCTGAGGGCGGCGCTGGGCGAGGAGGGCCACACGCTGGCCGGCGACGTGGACGACATGCTGGAGGCGCTGAACGAGGCGACGGAGGGCGCGGACCGGCTGAAGGGAATCGTGCATGACCTGAGGCTGCTGTCGCGCGCGCCGCCGGAGCACCGCGAGACGGTGGAGGTGGTCCCGGTGCTGGAGCACGCGCTGAGCCTGGTGCGCGGCGAGCTGCGCCACCGGGCGAGGCTCGAGAAGGACTTCCGGCCGGTGCCGCGGGTGGAGGGCGACGAGACGCGGCTGGTGCAGGTGTTCGTGAGCGTGCTGCACAACGCGGTGCAGGCGATGAACGAGCTGGACGCGTCCCGCAACGTGCTGCGGGTGTCCACGTACACGGGCCCGGCGGGAGAGGCGGTGGTGGAGGTGCAGGACACGGGCGTGGGCATGCCGCCGGAGGTGCTGGCGCGCCTCTTCGAGCCCTTCTTCACCACGCGGCTGGCGAACGCGGGCCTGGGACTGTCGGTGAGCCACGCCATCGTGACGAGCCTGGGTGGCACGCTGCGCGCCGAGAGCCGCGAGGGCGTGGGCACCACGCTCACCATCGTCCTCCCGGCCGCCATTCCCTCTCCCCTCGGGAGAGGGTTGGGGTGAGGGTATCCGAGCCTGTTCTTACAACCCGTGCCCCACAGTGTGGACAGAGGGTTCAACCCGGGGCCCTGGCACCCTCACCCCGTCCCTCTCCCGAGGGGAGAGGGGAAATGTTCGCGGACCTGCCTGAAAGGGATTAGCGGGAGGGCGGCGCGTTCCGGGCGAAGGGCGCCATGTGGTCGGCCATCGCCTTCTTGAACGCAGGCCGCGCTTCACACCGCAGCCGGTAGGCATCGAGCACCGGAAACTCCGCGAGCAACTCCGTGTGCCGCAGGATGCGCAGCACCGTCGTCATGAGCAGATCCCCCGCGGTGAAGCGCTCCTCGAGGTACTCCCGGCCCTCCATGCACCTCCCCAGTTCCCCGAGGCGGGTCCGCACCTCCTCGACCACCTGCGGCCGACGCTGCTTCACCCACTCCTCTCCCGCGTGGAACAAGTCCACCTCGGCGAGGTTCTGGATCGGTGGCTCCATCGTGTTCAGCGCCGCGAACACCCACGTCTTCGTCCGCGCCCGGGCATCCGGCTCGGCCGGCATCAACACCTCGGAGCGCTCGGCGATGTGCAGCACGATGGCTCCGGACTCGAACATCACCAGTCCGTCCTCCTCGTAGGCGGGCACCTGCCCGAAAGGCTGGAGGCGGCGATAGGACTCGGACGGCTGATCCTCCGGGCCGATCAACAGCTCCTCATAGGGAAGGCCCGCCTCCTCGAGCGCCCAGCGCACACGGAACTCGCGCACCAACCCCTGGGCGAAGGGAGGTACCCAGCTGAACGCGCTCACCCGGATCCTGCTCATCCTGTCGTCCTCTCTCATGAACCTCCCCGGCCAGGAGGCTCCAGGTGGATATCATCCCGTGGCGAAGGGGAGGTGTCCGATGACGGACCTGGCGTCTCTCGCCCGCCTCGATGGCGTGGCCCAAGCGGAGCTATGTGCCCGGGGTGAAGTCTCGCCGGAGGAGTTGCTCGACGCGTGCATGGCACGCATCGACGCGTTGAATCCGCTGTTGCGCGCCATCGTCACGGTGGCGCAGGAGCAGCCCGGTCCCGCGAAGCCCGGTCCGTTCTCCGGAGTCCCCTTCCTGGTGAAGGACTCCACGCCGTGGCCGGGGCTGCGTTGGTCCATGGGCTCCCGGCTGTTCTCCGCCAACACCGCCCAGCAACAAACGCCGTACGGAAGGCGGCTCACCGAGTCGGGCCTCGTGTGCGCCGGAAAGAGCGCGACGGCGGAGTTCGGCCTGCTCTTCAGCACCGAGACGTTGCTCGAGGGCGTGACCCACAACCCGTGGGACCTCTCCCGCTCGGCCACGGGCTCGTCCGGCGGCAGCGCGGTGGCCGTGGCCGCGGGACTCGTGCCCCTCGCGCATGCCAATGATGGTGGCGGTTCGCTCCGCGTCCCCGCGTCGGCCTGTGGCCTCTTCGGCTTCAAGCCGAGCCGGGGCCGCACCGTGCCCGCGGGCCTCGGCGGCTCGGACTTCGGTGACATGTCGAGCGACCACTGCATCAGCCGCTCGGTGCGTGACAGCGCGCTGTTCCTGTCCATCACCGAGGACCGCTCGAGCGGTACACCCGTGGGCTTCGTGCGCGAGCCGCTCTCCCGTCCACTGCGCATCGCGACATGGACACGCACGGTGATGGGAATGGAGCCGGAGCCCCCGGTGCGCCGCGCCTACGATGAAGCAGTGGCACTGCTCACCGGGCTCGGCCACCACGTGGAGCCCATCGTGCCACCCGCGTTCGACAGTCCCGAGCTCGGTGAGGCATTCCTGCTCGTCGCGGGAGCGGCCGTCGCGGGCATCGTCGAGAGCGTGGACCAGCGGAGGGATCTGCCCGTGCAGCGCGACGAGTTGGAGCCATACTCGTGGGCCCTGGCCGATGCCTTCCTCGCACGCGGTGCCGATGCACTGCCCCGAGCGCGCGCCACCTTCGCGCGGGCCGTCCACGCCTATAATGAGGCGACCCGAGGGTACGACGTGGTGCTCACTCCGACGATGGCCACCGCGCCGTGGCCTCTCGGGCACCTCTCGCCAGTGCTCGGGCGCGAGGAGCTGGCCCGCCGCACGGCACGGGCCATCGGGTACACGCCCCTCCACAACATCGCGGGCTGCCCGGCCATGTCCGTCCCCCTTCACTTCCCGGAGGACGGCGTCCCCATCGGCACCCACTTCGCCGCGGCCCCGGGTGCCGACGCGCTGCTCCTCGGCCTCGCGTACCAGCTCGAGCAGGCCCGCCCGTGGAAGGACCGCTGGCCGCCCTACTCGATTCCCGCGCTCTTCCCATCCTCTTCGGGAACGTGACCGAAGGTACTCCCCCTCTCCCCTCGGGAGAGGGCAGGGGTGAGGGTTCCCGGTCCCGTTCTTCAATCCGTGGCCCGCTCTGTGTGAACAAGGGCTCAACCCAGGTACATCCAATACCCTCACCCCGTCCCTCTCCCGGAGGGCGAGGGGATGGGGGCACGGGTTCAGTGCATGGGTCCAGGGGCTCTCATTCGCGGACCTCCCCGAATGAGCTCAACCGCCGATGCGCACCCGCACCCTCACGTCCTGGCTCGGGTGCCCCTGGGTGAGGACCGGTACCGGCTCGAGCGTGGAGAACGTCCGCCCACCGTCCGTGATGCTCGCCCGCACGATGTAGGAGCCCTCGGGGCGGATTCGCTCCGAGGGGACGCCCACCGAGAAGCGGATGGGCACCTGGCCCGGACCGCTCTGGCTCCACGACCCGAGGACCGCGCCCTGTCCACCTTCCGGTGCCACCTCCACCACCTCCACCTGGACCACCGCCTCCGGGGAGAGGGCGATGCGCTCCACATAGAAGACGCTCCCCGTGACCTGGGTCTCTCCTGACTCAGGCGGACGCGCTGCGGGCTCCTGCTTGTCCACGGGGGGTGTCGTCTCCACGGTGGGCCCCTGCGTCGTGGCGCACGCGGCGAGGGTGAAGGCGGCGAAGCATCCTGCGAGCACGATGATGCGACGAGTCATGGCGAGGTCTCCCATGCGGACGATTCTGGGCGTCCGCGTTCCGCGAGGCACGCACTCTCACTTTCCCGAGAATTGAAAAAAGTTGATGCATCAAGTTGACGGGGAATACCACCTGACCGCACAGTGCAGGGGCTTCATCACCCCCCTGTTTGTCGAGGTCAGCATGTCTTCACGTTTGTTCGCGCGCCGCTGGGCTGTCGCCGGTACGATGTCCCTGCTGGTGGGCTGCGGTTCCGAGATGGCCGAGGAGAAGCTCCCGGCCGAGCCGGTCCAGAGCAACACCCAGGAGATCGTCGGCGGCACCAACACGACGATCGGCGCCAATCCCTGGCAGGTGTCGCTGCAGAGCAGCTCGGGCTTCCACTTCTGCGGCGGCTCCATCCTCAACGCGAACTGGATCCTCACCGCGCAGCACTGCGTGAACGACGGCGGGTACATCAGCAAGCCGGCCCGGGTGGAGGCGGGTAGCACCACCATCAGCGGCTCCGGCCAGGTCCGCTCGGTGGCCGAGGTCGTCGTGTACCCCGGCTACGTGGATGCCTCGAAGGGCAAGGACATCGCGCTGCTGCGCCTGTCCACGCCGCTGGACCTGAGCGGTGCGAACGCGAAGGCCATCCCCCTCGTCACGGCGGCCGACGTCTCCGCGGGCTACACCAACACGGGCGTCGTCTCCCGCGTCACCGGCTGGGGCACGCTCTCCAGCAACGGCTCGAGCCCCGACACGCTCCAGACGGTGGACGTGAACATCATCAGCAACAGCTCGGCGCAGTCCTCCTACCCGAGCGAGACCATCACCTCGGACCAGCTCGCCGCGGCGGCGCCTGGCAAGGACTCGTGCCAGGGTGACAGCGGCGGTCCCCTCACCGTGCTCAAGGGCAGCACCCGCGTGCTGGCCGGCGTCGTCAGCTGGGGCTACGGCTGCGCCGACTCGCGCTACCCGGGCATGTACGCCCGCGTGTCCTCCTTCGAGAGCTGGATCTCCTCGAAGATCAGCGGCGTCACCCCGCCCACCACGACGCTGCTCTCGAAGACGAGCCTCTCGGGCGCGAGCGGCACCTGGCAGCACTTCGCCATCACCGTCCCGGCCGGCTCCACCCGCCTCACGGTGAACCAGAGCGGCGGCACGGGTGACGCGGACCTCTACGTGCGCTCCGGCTCGCAGCCGACGACGACGGCGTACAACTGCCGCCCGTACCTGAGCGGCAACACCGAGTCCTGCTCGCTCAGCAACCCGGTCGCCGGCACCTGGTACGTCTCCGTGCGCGCCTACTCGTCGTACTCGGGCGTGTCGCTGACCGCGACCACCCCGTAATCACGCGTCCGTTCGTTTCACGGGGCCGGCCTTCGCGAGGGGGCCGGCCTCGTCGCGTGAGGCCCCTCCCGCTCACGCTCCGGAAGCACCCTGGTACTGCTTGAGCTTCCGGAAGAGGGTGGAGGTGCCGATCTTCAACGTCTCGGCGGCCTTCAGCTTGTTGCCTCCCACCGCCTCGAGCACCGCGAGGATGTACTCCCGCTCGACCTCCTCGAGCGAGCGCAGGGTGCCCGGCGTGTACACCGGCGAGACCGCCGCGCCCCGGAGCTCATCGGGCAGGTCCTGCGGCTCGATGCTGCTCCCCCGTGTCAGCACGACGGCGCGCTCGAGGGTGTTCTCCAACTCCCGCACGTTGCCCGGCCAGTGGTAGCGCAACAGCAGGTTCGCGGCCTCGGGAGTGAGCCCGGACACCTTCCTCCGCAGCCGCGAGGCGGAGCGCGCGAGGAACTGGCGCGCGAGCACGAGGATGTCGTCCCGGCGCTCCCGCAGCGGAGGAATGCGGATCTCCACCACGCGCAGCCGGTAGTAGAGGTCCTGCCGGAAGCGGCCCGTCTGGATGTCCGCGGCCAGGTCCCGGTTCGTGGCCGCCAGCACCCGCACGTCCACGGGCCGGTTCCTGCTCTCCCCCACGCGGCGGATCTCCCGCTCCTGGAGCGCGCGGAGGATCTTCACCTGCATCGACAGGGGCACCTCCCCCAGCTCGTCCAGGAAGAGCGTGCCCCCCTGGGCCGCCTCGAAGAGCCCGATCCTGTCCTGGATCGCCCCCGTGAAGGAGCCTCGCGCATGGCCGAAGAGCTCGCTCTCCAGCAGGCTCTCGGGCACGGCGCCGCAGTTGATGGCCACGAACGGGCCCGCCGCGCGCGCCGAGTGCTCGTGGATGAAACGGGCCAGCACCTCCTTGCCCACGCCACTCTCACCGGTGATGAGGATGGTCGAGTCCACCTGGGCCACGCGCTCGGCGAGGTCGCGGACCCGCTGCATGGCCGGGCTCCTGCCGAGGATGGCCTTCGCGTCGTCCTCCCCCTCCGCCTGGGCCAGCTCCCGCCGCTTCGCCCGGAGCGTCCGCTCGGTGGACTTCAGCGCCTGGGTGACGCGGCTGAGCGCCTCGTCGAGGCAGTCCTTCTCGTAGTAGCTCAGCTGACTGGCGGCCTCCGCGCCCCACTCCTCCTGGGGCCGGCCCACCATGACGCAGGTGGCGTCTCCCTTCCCGCGGCACCGCTCCTCGAGGCAGTAGATGGCGCGGCCATGGCCGTAGCTCAGGTAGCCGCTCGCGAAGCCACACAGCGTCCAGCACACCGGCTCCTCGGAGCGCCCCACGTGCAGCAGGTGCTGCTCGGCCTCGAATGACTCGTGCCAGAGGGCCTCGGCGAAAGGCGCGTCCGCCACGGGCCGCTCGTGCCTCACCGGCTCGAAGAGGACCAGGCCCTGCAGCCGGTGGAAGCGTCCTCCCGCGCGCCGCCAGTCGTCCTCGGAGTCCCACGGGAAGGCATCCCTCAACGTCTCGGCGGTGCGCCGGCCGAGTGCATAGCCGAAGCGGGTGAGCACCGCGCGCGCTCCCGCCAGTCCGAGCGTCTCGATGAGCTGCTGGCGCAGCAGCCCCAGCGCCACCGCGTCCAGCAACACGGCCCGCTGGCCCGCGAAGCGAAGGATGCCGCCCGTGGGCTCGAATTGAAGGAGCTCCCTCAGGTCCAGGTCTTCCAGCCGCATGGATGCACCCTCCCGCGAATCCCAGAATGGCAGTCCTGGAATGCCATTCTGGGAGTGTCCCGGCAAGTCACAACCCCATCCACCCAATCATTCCAAGGGCTTGTGAGCACCCGGGGAGTGGCATCGCTCTTGGAAAGAGCCCTCACCATGTCCAGACACCCCACACCCCTCGCGCTCGTCGTGACCCTCGTGGCCTGCCTCCTCGCCGCCTGCGGCGGGGGCACGCCCGCCCCCCGCATCCGCAAGAACGCCAAGGAGCTGACGGCCACCGAGAAGAAGGACCTCGTGGAAGCCATCCTGAAGCTCAAGGCCACGCCGTCCCCCTACACGCCCGGCGTCTCCTACTACGACCAGTTCGTCCTCTTTCACAAAGAGGCCTTCAACTACAGCATGAGCCCGGAGCACCACGTGGCCCATGCTCACCCGACCATCCTCCCCTGGCACCGGAAGATGCTGCTGCTCTTCGAGGACGCCCTGCGCGAGGTGAGCGGCAAGGACATCACCGTTCCCTACTGGGATTGGACGGACCCCGAAAGCACCCGGGCCATCTTCTCCGAGTCCTTCATGGGCACCCAGGGTGATGCCAGCCAGGAGTACGCGGTGACGAACGGCCCGTTCCGCAAGGGCCAGTGGACCATCCACGTCTTCTCGGACAGGCCCGAGGGCCTGGCCCAGACGCCGCATCCCCACCTGGTGCGCGCCACGGGCCGCTACGAGGCGGACGTCAACGACAACATCCACCTGCCCACGGCCGAGGAAGTGGCGTTCGGCCTGAGCATTCCCACCTTCGACGTGGCTCCCTGGAACGACAAGTCCCCGAGGGAGCGGAGCTTCCGCAACTACCTGGAGGGCTTCGACCCGGAGCGCCCGGGTTACTTCCACATGCACAACATGGTGCACACGTGGGTGGCGGGCCACTTCCGCCTCGAGGATGGCTCGGAGCGCTGGGGGACGATGGGAGCTCCGGATGTCTCGCCCAATGATCCGGTGTTCTACCTCCACCACGCCAACGTGGACCGCGTCTGGGCACAGTGGGAGGAATTGCACCCGGGCGTCTACGAGGATGGGGACGGACACAACTCCCATCACCAGGACATGCATCCCTTTGGCGAGTATGACAATGAACGGATGACCGCTCACGGCCTGAGCGCTCTCGACATGCTCGGCACCCGGGAGCTCGGGTATCTCTATGAGTAACTGAACCCCAAACACATCCGCTGTCCGCCAAGCGACGGCCATCTACGACCGCAGTGTGGATGGTCCGTCCGGGTCACGTGCCTACCCTGACCGGACGCGAAGAGCCAGATGCACCCCAGCCTCGGGCCTCTCCGCGAATCGGACAATCCACCCCGTCCGCCTCGGAAAGGACAGCGCCGTGAAATTCGACACCACCAAGCCCATGGGTATGGGTTCGAGTAGGGGTATCGGGCCGAGCCCGTTCGCCAGCCAGAGATGTCTGAACAGGGCGGAGGCGCAGTTGGTGCGCACCATGGCCGCCGCATTGAAGGCGCTGGGCTCGAGCCCCCGGTCCGGGCGTGGCGACTGCTTCCGCCCGCAGCGTGCCCCGCCGAACGTGTACCAGCAGCCCCCCAGGCCCTGCCACACGTCGCCTCCGCGGCCCCATGACTCGTGCCACCCGCAGGGCACCCTGAAGACGGACGACAAAGGCGTCGTCACCACGCCGGGCGGCTACAAGATCGAGGCCACCGGCCAGTTCGACTGGCAGATCACCGGTCCGGACGGCAAGACCACCAAGGTCTGGGGCGACCCGCACGTGGCCGAGGGCGACGGCGGCAAGTGGGACTTCAAGCGCGACAGCACCTTCGTGCTCGGCGACGGCACCCGCATCAACTGCTCCACCGCTCCCTACGGCAACGGCGCGACGGTCAGCGCCAAGCTGGACATCATCTCCGGCAACGACCGCGTGCAGATCACCGACATCGACAAGGGCAAGGGCAAGACGGGCACCGTCACCCAGGATGGCTACGCCCATGCCAACAGCTTCGGTGGCAAGGACGTCTTCGTCATGGGCCGGGAGACGGATGACTGGTCCTTCAAGGGCCAGGAGGTCATCGGCAGCAATAACGGTGGCGAGTCCTTCCAGCTGGGCGGAACCCTCGCGGCCGGAAACACGCCGCCCACGAACGGGCCTCACGGCTCCCAGCCGGCGTCCGGGGGCTCGATCCTCCCGGGTGAACACAACCCGGCTGCCGGAGGTTCCCAGCAGCCGTACGCCAATCAGTTCCAGCAGCTCTTCCAGAACCTGTCGCAGCTGTTCTCCCAGCTGGCGCAGATGTCCGGGAACATGGGGGGCTGCCACTTCGGCAGCAACCACCTGAGCGCTCCGGGCCAGGAGGGCCCCTGGCTCGACCGGCGCGAGAAGCACCTGCGCAAGAGCTTCCATGACATGGGCCAGATGATGGATGCGTTCACGCGCATGAACGACCTCCGCCAGAGCATCCATTCCCACCGCGGCAACTTCCACGTCTGAGCCATCCAGGAAGAGAGCTCCCATGAACCCGAATTCCCAGACGCCGAACGCCGCTCCCACTCCGAACGCCGCCGAGTGGGGAGAACGCCTCATCCGCGGGCAGATCACTCCCGCCCAGTACCTGGGCCTCTCGCAGAAGCGGCTCTATGAGATCGCCACGCTCGGCCACAATCTGTTGACCGAGGGCCGGCTGCAGGCCGCGCTGGATATCTTCAAGGGGCTGGTGGTCGCGTCGCCGTATGACAGCGTCTTCCATTGCAACCTGGCGTCCACGTACGCCCAGCTCCAGCGCTTCCCCGAGGCGATGGAGGAGTTCACGCAGGCGCTCCAGCTCAACGTCGCCAACGTGGATGCGCTCGTCGGGCGCAGCGAGCTGTTGCTGCGCGAGGGGAAGGTGGCCGAGGCGCTCCAGGATCTCGAGGCGGCGCTGAGGCTGGATCCGGAGGCCCAGCTCGAGAGCACCCAGCGCGGACGTGCCACGCTCCTGGTGCTCCAGGCGATGGCCGACGAGGCCGAGAAGACCTGAGCTCACGTCCCGTCGAGGACGATCACCCCCAGGTCCGTGTCCACCTCTTCCCGGACGGACACGGAGCGCCGTATCCGGCGAGGCCCGGGCACCTGGACCTCGTCCGGGATGATGAACTCCAACTGGAGCGTGCCGTTGCACCGGATGGGCACGGTGAAGTGCCCGTCCTCCTCCCTCCACAGGTTGTCCTTCAGGACGAAGGCCGTGACGGGGGACCCATCCTTCTGGACGAACCGCCCGGTGGCGGTGGCCGCGCGCAGGAGGACGACCCGCAGCTCCCGCTCCCCTGCCTTCACCGGCAGCGCGATGCGTCCGTCCTCCTGCTCCGCACAGGCGAGCACGTAGTCTTCCTTCGCCACCACCAGCTCCAGCTGCTCTCCCGAGACGCTCTGGAAGGTGAAGCGGCCATCGGGCCCGGTCTGCTGGTTCCCCCTCCATGAGCGCACCGGCCTGCCATGGTGGTAGAACTGCGTGCGCAGGGCGCTGCGAAGCTGGACCTGGGCTCCCTCGACGGGCTGGCCGCGAGTATCCACCACGACGCCGGAGACCACCTGCCCCGGCTCGAAGCGCAGCCGCACGTGCGTGTCCCCCTTGCCCACCACCTCCACCACCCGCACGGCGGCATGCGTCACGTCGTCCTGCGCGAACTCCGCGACGATCCGGTAGCGGCCCTCGGACGGTGCGCTGAACGAGAAGTGCCCCTTCGCATCCGTGAGCGTGCGATCGAGCTGCCCCCCCCGCCACGTGCCGGCCTCGGGCCAGACGCTCACCTCGGCCTGGGACACGGGCGCGCCCAGCTCATCCACCACCTCCCCCACCAACATGGGCCGGGGTTCGCGCGGAGCCTTGGGCTCGTCCTCCTCCTCCTCCTCCCCCTCCGCCCCGTCCCCTTCGGCGCGCTCGAGGACGAAGTCCACGGTGCGCGTCCCGGGCTGGAAGACGGCCTCGTGGCTGGCTTCCTCGTAGCGCGGGTGCATGACCTCGAGCCGCAGCCGTCCAGGCCTCGCCGGCCCCACCTGATAGCGCCCCTCCTCGTCCGTCCCCACCGCGGACACGGGGATGGAGTACGAGTCCTCGTCCTGCTCTTCCTCCTCTTCCTTCTCGTCCACCTCCGTCAGCTCGACCTGCGCGCCCTCGATGGGCCGCCCCGCCTCGTCCCGCACGATGCCCGTCACGTTGACGACGGGCTCCAGTTCCAGGGTGACGTCCTTGCGCTCCACCAGGAACCGGGCCGGCTCCGCCGTGTTGAAGTCCACACGGCTGCTGGCCCACAGCTCCTCTCGCATGGCGACGACCTCGTGAGTGCTGAGAGCCAGCCCCTCCAGGGAGAACCGCCCCGCCGCATCCGTGAGGACCGCGCGCGCGGTCTGCTCTTCGTGCACCCAGGTACTGACGTTCACTCCCGCCGCCGGCGCTCCCGCGGCCAACACCTGCCCGGAAATCCGGCGTGGATGGTACATGACGAACTTCCGCGCCAGCTCCCGGCCATAGGCCGTGAACGTCGTGTGCATGGGCAGCAGACCGGCCTTGGAGACGAGCAGCACGTACTCGCCCCGGGGCAGGGGGCCCAGGCGGTAGTGGCCCGTGGCATCGGTGACGGTCTCGAAGAAGCGGCTGTGGGCCGTGAAGATGGCGGTGACGAGCACCCCCGCCACGGGCACGCGCTCCTCGGTGCTGACGAGGCCCGACATCCGCACGCCCTCCCCGAGCATCAGCTCCACCCCTTCCGCTCCGGCCGGCACGTCCTGCCGCATGCCCACGCCCTCGGGGCTCTCCACCCAGAGCGCGTAGTGGCCCGCCTTCAGTCCCTCCAGCGAGAAGGAGCCATCGTCCTCGGAGGTGGCCCGGGCGAGCACGGAGGCATCGCCGGTGCGCTCGTTGACCAGTCCGGACAAGCGGAACGACGAGGCGCAGTCGAGAATGGAGCGCTCGGGGTCCTCCAACTCCCCCAGCCGGCAGGGCATCGCCGAGAGCGACTCCCCCGCCACCACTCCCGAGGCGAACACCCGCGCGCCCGCCACGGGTCCCCGAGCGTTCCTCACGGTGCCGCGGATGCGCAGGGCCGCGTCTCCGGTGGCGGGAGGCTCGGAGGAGAAGAAGGCCCGGAGCGTCGAGCCCGCGCCCACGTGGGAGTCACGGGAGCCTTCCTGGCCGCCGGAAGAGGACTCCCCGGGTGAACCGCTCGAGGCGAACCACAGCACCAGGGCCAACACCCCCAGTATGGCGCCCCACATCCACCCGTGTCGTTTCATGAAGATCCTCCCACGCGCCTCCGGGGAAGCGGTGCGCCTCGGGAAAGCATAGCGCCCTCCGCCACCGGGACTCACGCCCGCTTGACCCTCACGTGGCGAGAGGGTGCATCCTGCGCGGCATGAATTCCCTCCCTCCCACCGAACGGCGGCAGCTCGAGCTCCAGGGCTGGCTGTTGCTCCCGGGCGTGCTGCCGGCGAAGGAGCTCGCGGCGATGCACGCGGCCTGGGAGCGGCTCGCCGCCTCGTTGCCCAATGAGGGCGCGAACACCAACTGGGGACCGGACCTCACGCCGGACCCGGCCTTCGCCCTCTGCCGGACGCATCCCCGCGTCCTCGCCGCGTTGGGCGTGCTGCTCGACGACGACCTCCACGTGCGCTGGTTGCACGGACGCTCGCCGCCCCGAGGCCACGGACGCCAGGGGCTCCATGTCGACTGGAGCAAGCCCACCCCCGCCGAGCGGCAGATCCTCGCCAATGCCTTCTGGGTGCTCGATGACATGGACCGGGACAACGGCGCCACGCGCATCGTGCCCGGCAGTCACCGCTGGGCCCGCATGCCGCGCGGCCCGTACGCCCAGCCCCAGGGGCACCACCCCGAGGAGCGCGTGCTCGAGGCCCGTGCGGGAGACGTCATCGTCTTCAGCTCGCACCTCTGGCATGCCGGCGCGTGCAACGAGTCCGGGCGCCGCCGCCGGGTCGTCCTCGCGCAGTTCTGCCGCCGCGAGCTCGCGTCCATGAACGAGGAGTACCGCTGAGCGGGAGCCCGGCGCGCGTCCGGCTCACGGGCTCCAGCGCAGCGCCGCCGCCGTGGCGGGCCCCACGCGGACCTCGTCCAGCGACTCGGGCAGACGCCCCTGGGCCTCACCCAACGGAACCTCGCCCACCATGACCTCGGCGGCGGGCTGGGGATAGAGGGGTTGGAGCCCGGGCTCGGCCAGCCCCTCCGGCACGCGTGCATGGCCCCGCTCGTCATAGGCATCCGCGGCGCCCAGACAGTGGAAGAGCTCGTGCGCCACCGCCGTCAGCTCCAGCGTGAGCCCCGTCTCCTCCAACAGCCCCCGCACCAGGCCCACCGAGCCTCCCGCCTCGGCCATGCCCTCCACGAAGCGCGCGCCGTCCTCGCCCGGCGGCTCCAGCATCACGTAGATGCGGGCATCCAACGGGCGAGCGGACAGGCCGGCGGCCTCGTCCACGGCGGACAGGGTCCGGGACAGCGTCCACGCATGGCGGGCACGTGCCACCAGCGAGTCCTCGGGAGGTGACAGCTCCAACCCGGCCGCGGACTGGGGACCGGCCAGGACGAACCGCACGGGACGCCCCAGGTCCGAGCGATAGCGGCCGGCCTCGCGCTCGAGCCAGTCCTCCAATCGCCCGAGGCCCTCGCGCCAGGCCTCGCGCACCTCGGGCTTCACCTCACCGTGGGCGAGCAGCACCACCGCCACGTCCAACGACCGGGCCCACGTCAGGCGCCGCTCCCGGGTGCGCTGGCGCGAGGTGCCCCACTGCACGATGAGCACCAGCACGGCGAGCAGCACGGAGACGCGCAACCACTTCGCCCGGGTGCGGCGGGCACGTTGAGCACGGCACCGGGCGCAGAGCGGCTGACCCTCCGGGCCCCTGCACAGCACGCACACCAGCGCGCGGCAGTCCTCGCAGGGCGATTCCGAGGACAGGGCTGGGTGGCTGCCGCATTGGGTGCCACCGCGCCCGGCCACCGGCACCGGCTCGCAAGCCACGCCGTGCTGCTGGAGGGACGCCACCAGCCGCAGCGCCTCGGACTCCTCCAGATCCCTGGGCAGGACACGAGGCTCGGCCATCAACTGGCGAGCCTCCTCCAGGGGAAGCTGGAGCGCCCGCGCCAACACCAGCGCGGCCGCTCGCGAGTTGGAGGACTCCACCTGGACTCGGAAGACATTCGCCACGAGCGTCAGTCTACTCCGCACGCCCGCTGGTGGCATGAGCGCCCCGGGAGCGGACCGCCGCGACTGCCAGGACGAGGAGCGCGGCGAACGCCATTCCCGAGCCACCCCGGCTTCCCGAGGCCGCACAGCCGCCCCCGCTCTCCTCGTCCTCGGGAGCGGCCGCATCACAGGGCAGCCATGACCGGCACGCTCCACCCGCCTTCACGCACAGTGGGTCCCCATCGGCTCCGGTGCAGTCCGCGCCGAAGCGGCCAGCCTCGAGCCCCGCCACCGCGCAGCTCTTCTCCCCATCGGGCCGGGTGACACAGGCCATCCCGAGCGGACAGCCGGCATGGCCCTGACACCGCGCCGAGCACGCATCCACGGTGGGCTCGGCGGACGGCCGCGTGGGCGGTGTCCGGGCCGCCTCGTCGAGAATGGCCTGGAGGAAGGCCGTATGCACGTCGACACGCATGTTGGTGCCCCGTGTGCAGGCGGGGTCTCCATACGAGGTGACGCCGACGAGGCGCTCGGTCCCCTCGGCCTCCAGGAACAACGGGCCACCGCTGTCGCCGCCGCATGACATTCCAGGCGAGGCCAGGATGGAGAAGGTTCCCGCCTCGACCGCCGCCACCTGGACCGTGCCGCTGAGCCTGCGGCCCGTCTGGCCCTCGTCATCGCGGCCGAATCCCACCACCCGCAGGGTCCGCCCCACCACGTCCGCCGGCAACGACACCTCCGCCAACGGCACCGGCGCGACGGGCGCGTCCTCCGCGAGGATCAACACACCGATGTCGTTCTCCACGGCGTTGAAGGCGGGGTGCAGCCGGCCCTCGAGGACACGCACGCGCTCGGAGGGAAGCGCCCGCGCTGGCTCGGGCGAGAACACCACCGAGAGCACCTGGGAGACATCGGGGCTCTCCACGCAGTGCGCCGCGGTCAGGACGACCCGAGGGGCCACCAGTGTGCCCGTGCACAGGACCGGAGAGGCCTCGTCCGGCTCACCACAGAGCGGCGACACGGGGACGATCGCCACCACGGCGGGAGAGCCTGGCTCGGGCACTCCCCCGGTGATGGCCTGCCGATGCACTTCGGGCGAGGGCGCGGGAGACACGCCGCACGCCCCCGCCATCAGGAGGAGCAGCACGGTGACGGGCCTCGGCAAGGGGAAGACCCTCACCCTGACCCTCTCCCAGAGGGAGAGGGGACATCCACGGGGCTCCGGACCATGGCCAGGAACCTCGGCTCAGTCGCGCGAGAAGTCACCCTGCGCCTCGACCGAGGATTTGCCGTCGAGGTCCCAATACTTCCAATCACCGGCCTTCTCGCCATTGGCGTAGTGGCCCTGCGCGGCCAGCACTCCATTCGAGTGCCATTCCGAGTAGAGGCCCTGCGCGCGTTGCGCGAGCAGTGTCCCCTCGGCCCACTTCTGACCGTCGGAGCGCCACGCGGTCCACTTCACCTCCTGCGAGCCGGCGGAGTGGACCTCCTCGCGGTTCTTCTGTCCCTCTTCGTAGTAGAGGGTCCACACGCCCTGCTTGAGGCCGCCGCGGTACTCGCCCTCGAACTGCTTCACACCGGTGTCGAAGTAGCTCACCCAGTGGCCCTCCATCTTCCCGTCGACGTAGGGCCCTTCGGTCTTGATCTTCCCGTTGGGGTGCCACTCCACCCAGCGGCCATGCTTCTTGCCGTCGGACTTCGCGCACCACTGGAGGGTCCCCTCGGGTGGGGCGCGGCCATGAAGCCGCGCACCATCGGGACAGGGATTGGACGCCTTGCTGCATCCGAGGGCCGTGCCCACGACGACGGCCAGCGCGGCGAGCGCCTTACGAGAGGAGACTAGTAGCAGGTGCCGACTCCGCTGCAGCTGCAGTTGTTGCTGGCGAACGTGTAGTCGTCGGAAGCGGCCGAGAAGCTGCCGAGGCCGTAGTCGTGCTTGGCGCAGTCCTGGGTGTACACCGTGGTGCCCACGCAGGCGGGGGTGCTGGTGATGCCGCAACCCTGACCACAGCGGCCCTTGCAGCCCTGGCCCGAGCCACCGGTGCAGCCACATCCCCGGCCAGCCTGACGGGTGTAGCCGCCGATGTTCTGACTGCCGCAGGTGCAGGAGAGGTGGGTCCAGCCGCGCGCCGAGACGTACTGGTACGACGAGAGCAGCTCACCCGTGGGGACGATCTGCATGAAGCTGGTCTGGCGCATCGCCGCGTCCTCGGAGCGGGTGCGCTGACCTTCCTCGGGGATGGCCTTGGAGATGCCCTCGAGCAGCGGGGAGATCAACTGGGCCTGCGCGGCGTCGAGCGCGTTGCCCTCGGGCATGAACTTGCCGACGCCCTGGGAGTAGTCGATGTGGAAACCGATGACGGGATTGCCGAAGTCGTAGGTCACCTCGACGACGTTGGCGGAGGTCTCGACCACCAGCATGCGAACGGAAGCGCCGCCCGAGCGGTAGGTGGCCTCGAGGGTGGTCGCATCACGCTGGAGCAGCGCGAAGCCCTCCGCCTCGTCCACCACCTGCGACGGACCGTCCGAACAGCCGATCGCCATCACCATCGTCATTACGGCCAGGAAGAGCTTCTTCATCTCAGTCTCGATTCCGCGCGGGGGCGCACAGGAAGGGGACGAAATGGTAGGGGGAAGGCCTCATCCCTGTCTATGAGAAAACAGGAATCCCAATAAAACCGGTGCGCCGCTCCGGAGTCAGGGGCACCTCTGGAACGCCGCGTCAGAGAGGGAATGCGCACTCGGGGGACCGTGGTACATGGCCGGGCCCCACATGAAACCGTCTTCGACCTCGCAACGGCTGATGGCCGCGAGCCTTGGCCTCCTGATCCTCTCCTGCAGTGTGGCCCGCAGTCCGGCCATCCCCGGTCCCACGGGCGCGAAGGACCTCTCCCGCTACGTGCTCGTCATCGAGGAGACGACCGACGGGCAGGTGAACCACGCGTGGAAGCCCATCAGCGACTTCGACCTGTCGGGATACTCCCCCTACCGAGCGGATAACGGCCTCTCTGGAGGGCACATCGTCCATGCGGCCTGGACACGCGACTGTGACGAAGAGCGCGACCAGTGCGTGAAAATGTGTGCGGGCTCGCTCAGGGGCAAAAACTGGACGCACGCAACCAAGGATTCGAAGGATGAAATATGTCGCACCCGGTGCTATCCGGCCTATCGTGACTGCTGTGATCTTCGTGACCGGGCCACAGGCGGGGCCGTCGAATTCACGGCGCTCAACAGCGCTGTGGACTGGTTGAAGCAGAATCGTGAGAAGATCCTGGTGGGGGCTGTCGTTGTCATCGCCGGGGTGGCGTTCGTCGCTGTTGCCACGGGAGGCGGGGGACTGATCCTCGCACCGGCCCTGCTCTTCGCGTCACACGATGCCCCCTCCAATCCCCACTTCGCTGTCTCGCAACCATGAAGGTTCTCACCATTCTCCGGCATCCTCAGGAGGTCATCGGCAAGCGGTGGAGAGCAGATCAGCCGCCCGAGCAGGCTCGCATTCTTGGTCTCGCACGAGACGCTCTCCGCTTCGTTCTCGCCACCGGTCAGCACTACCCCTTCGAGGATTTCTGCAAGGACCCTCACTCCGCCCCTCTCGTTCAATCTCGAGACGATGACTTCCCGGAGCTCGCGGAGCGCCTGCGCAAAACGGAGACGTTCTTCACACAGCTCCTGGATGAACCCGACGCTGTTGGAGAGGAAAGGCTGATCCAGGTCATCCTGGATACGCTCCGGTTCATCTCAGCGACCGGCCAGTACGAGTCCTTCAGCCAGTACCTGGAGCATCTCGAAGCGGGTGGCCCCCCGCATGTCGTGGCCGCCTTCGACACGATGCAGGAGGCGCAATCCTGGCTCGACAAACACCCTGCCCCACCGCGTTTCGCCAGCGTTCTGATCGGCAATGACTACCACGCCGTGATGTATGACCGCGAAACGAACTTCCGCCGGCTGCCACCCGCCCGCAGCATCAACTACTACCTCGTTGACCTGGAGGAGCAGGCCCCCCCTGTCGCCACGGCATCCTTCACCACGCACGAGGAAGCAGAAGCCTGGCTGAAGGCACAACCCGCCCCCGCCAGACGGGAGTGGGTGCTGATTGGCTCTGAACTCTACCTGGCCGCGTACCACCCCAACGTCAACCACCGCGCCCTGTACCCCCTCTCACTCGCCGACGGGTACAGGGACGAGGAGTAGGACCGCCCGCGCACCGGGCGGACAGCGCCAGGGGTTACGAACCGCCCCGCCTCCGGCGAGCGCCCCGCAGCGCGAGCACTGCGAGCCCGAGCCCCCACGCGCCGCTCCCCGAGGCCACGCCACAACCACAACCCACATCCAGCGCGAGGCTGCCCACGTAGAAACCGAGCGGCGCCGATGGGGCGCTCCGGAAGCCGTACTGCTCGGCCCAGGCGGACGCCTCATGCGGCCCCACCGCGAGCTCCGTGGAGGCCACCACGACGAAGGTGCCGGAGTCATCCGCCACCACGGGCGCCCCCAGTGGCTCGCCCTCGAGAAACACCTGCACGGTGGCACCAGGCGCCGTCCTCCCCTCGAAACGCGGCATCGCGGCGACCCCTGTCTCTCCCGCCCCGGGAGACACCCAGCCCGGCACGGCGGGCGCGGCGAAGGCCCGGGGGATGACCTCTTGACGGCCTCCATATGAAGGATCGCCCGCGGTGCTGGGCTCGGCGCCCCGGGTGCCCTCGGGCGAGTACCCCGCGGCCCCCGCGCTCGAGGTGGCGGCACAGTCCGCCGGCACACCACCCTCGGCCTGGATGAACAGCAGCCCGCCTCCACCGCCTCCGCCGGGAGAGGTGTCACTGAACGCGCCCGCCCCACCGTTGGCCGAGAGCACCGTGCAGCCAAACCTCTGCGCGACCCGCACATGCACCGTGCCGCCCGCGCCGCCACCTCCGCCACCTCCGTGCAGACCACTGGCCGAGGGCGCGTCCAGGCCGTTGGCGGTGATGACGCCACGAGAACCGGGGCCCGAGATGTCCTGGGCGCGCACGAAGATGATGCCGGCGCCCGCGCCTCCCGCCGTGCCCTCGATGCCCGCGCCACCACCACCCCCGAACAGCAGGCGCTCCTGGGCCCGCGTGTAGCGCAGCGCCGAGCCACCCCGGCCGCCCACGTCGCGCTCCGTCCTCTCCTGCGAGGAGCGGCCGCCCTGCCCTCCCGGGCCCACATGGCCTCCGCCTCCACCGCCCGCGTCGTGGCAATTGCCGCCTCCACCTCCATTGGCGAGCCGGCCATACCCGCTCCGGGGAATTCCCTCGCCCCGGCCGGCGAGCCCCTCGCCCTTGCGCGCGCCACCTCCAACCGGCGCCGTCCCATCCTCCGCCGCGCAGTCGAAGAGAGCCGTGGCCACATCCGTCTCGGCCGAGCCGCCCCGGAAGCCCAGCCCACCCACGTCCAGCGAGCCCTGGTTGATGACGGTGCCGGTGGCCAGGAACGCCAGCACTCCGCCGCTACGCCCATTCCACGACAGGGCCCGCAGCGAGGCCTCGTTCAAGACGTGCACGTCCGTGTACTCGGGCACGCGCACCACCTGGGAGACGGAGGCGAAGCGATTCACCAGCGGCGCGCTCAGGCGCAGCACCCTCGTCCCCGCCTCCGCCACGCGTGCCAGCTCCCACCGGCCCGCCCCCGAGTCCCGCGCCTCGAGCTCGTCCACCGCCCCGCGGAGCGACTCGAAGGGCTGCTCATCCCCCACTTGCAGCACCAGCACCAGCTCTCCCGCGGCGAACACCGAGGCCTCCACCACGCTCAGCTCGGTGGCCCCCGCGGCGGCCTCGGCGAGGAGCGGCGTGGAGGCATTGATGACGGTCCCCGCCGCCGTCACCTGCAAGCGGCCATGCTGCCCATTGCCCAGGCCAAAGGTGTCCGGCTCGGCGCGGACGGCCAGCGGCAGCAGCCCCAACACCATGGCCAGCAACCCGAGCGGGAAGCCCATCACCAGGCCCGGGACGAAACGGCGCGAGACAAAGGGCGACACGGTCCACCTCCGGTGTCCACCTCTCGTCATATGAGAATTCCAGGGAGAACGGCAACTCCCCGAAGGCCGGGGTCACACGGGGGGTGCGGTCTCCGAGCTCAGAAGCGGCCCTGGGCGAGCGAGAACACGGGCACCACGCGGCCGGGCCGCGACACATCCGGGGCGAGCACGGGAAGCGGCGCGCCCACGGAGACGCGAGCGCCATCCACGTTGAGCAGCGCGCCCGAGGGAGCCCTGAAGATGGAGGAGGAACGCTCCTTGGTGAGGTTGATGACCACGGTCTGCACCAGGGCCACGAGGAGCCAGCTGGTGACGTGCGAGGGCCAGAGGATGAGCTCGAGGCCGCCGTAGCGCGAGGGCAGGCTGTACTGGAGGGACCAGTAGGCCGCGTAGGTGGCGATGCCGGAGAGCCACGTCCAGATGAAGCTGTGGGAGTAGCCCAGGTCCGTGCTGGCGATGAGCCAGATGGGCAAGGTGCTCAGCAGCGGGAGGACGGCGCCGTTGAAGACGATCATCGCGTGCGTCCCGGCGCCGAGGACGAAGTCAGCGCCATCGCCGCCGGTGAAGGCGGAGGTGAGGACGGTGGCACCGAAGAGGGTGACGACCTCCACGGCCCACAGGCCCGAGCCCACGAGGAGCTGCGAGCCAAAGCCGGTGACGAACTCCCCGAAAGCGCGCAGGAACGAAAAGGACGAGGAGCGCGCGGGCCTGCCGGGCTGGTGCTCGTGCGAGAGGAGCCCGTAGCCATGGGGCGCGGCGATGGAGGGCGAGAGCAGGCTCACCGCACGAGGCGGCTCCACGTCGAGCCGGGGCGCATCCGCCGGAGAGAGCTGGAGAACGGAGAGGACGAGCAGGGTCGCGAGCATGGGAGGAGTATGCCCCGCTGCTCGCCTGGCTGCTGACGGCGGGAAGCGGCGAGGCTCGCCTCGAGTGCATGACTCCGGACGCTCGGGAGGGCCATCACGGGCGGGGCGGGGGCGGCACGGGCTGGCCCGGCTGGTGGCTGTTCCAGGAGAGCAACGAGCAGAACATCTGCCCCGCGGATGGGGTGGCATGGGGGATGCCCACTCTCTATCGTGGTTGTGAGCTACTCCGCCTCACCACTCAGGGTCCGGTGGACAGTCGTCAGACTGGCGCGGTCGGTAACCGTTGGGGATCAGCCGGTGGACTCCGGTTCAACGTGCCCGGGTGCACAAGCACCACGCCTTCTCCAGGCGGCCAATGGGGGTTGGGACACGTCGGGACTGGCCCTCGCACGAGGGAACGAAGATGAGCAAGAGCAAGCAGCAGCCGTCCAGCGGGCAACAGCCGCAGGCCGAGCAGGACAACCACGCGAACAACCTGAATCGCAACAACGACCAATTCTGGAAGTCGCGAGGCTACCCGGAGCGGCCCACGGACTGGGAGACTGCGGTGCCTGAATCGAAGCATCCGCAGGACCAGGACGAGTAGGCCGGCCCACTGAATGGCGAGGGGTCCCTGCCGGACGCTCGGGCAGGGCCCCCACTTCACACTGTCTCTGCTCCCGCCGCGGCCCCCCACCGCGACGCCCAGGAGATGCGTATGCGCATCCTGCAAGTCATCCACGGTTATCCCATGCGGTTCAACGCCGGCTCGGAGGTCTACACCCAGGCCCTGGCCCAGGGCCTCGCCGAGCGGCACGCGGTCCATGTCTTCACGCGCTACGAAGATCCCTTCGCTCCGGACTACTCGCTGCGGCAGGAGCGAGACCCGGACGACTCGCGCGTCGAACTGCACCTCGTCAACATGCCCAACAGCCGCGACCGCTACCGGCACGAGGGCGTCGACCAGCGCTTCGCCGGGCTGCTCGACACGCTCCGGCCCCACGTCGTTCACGTGGGCCACCTCAATCACCTGTCGACCTCCCTCCTCGAACAGGCCGCCTCACGAAACATCCCCATCGTCTTCACCCTGCACGACTACTGGTTGATGTGCCCACGCGGCCAGTTCATGCAGATGCACCCGGAGGACCCGGACAACCTCTGGGCCGCATGCGAGGGTCAGGAGGACCGCAAGTGCGCCGAGCGCTGCTACGCCCGCTACTTCTCGGGCGCTCCCGAGGAGCGCGAACGGGACGTGACCCAATGGTCGGACTGGGTGCACCGGAGGATGGACCACGTGCGGCGCATGGCCGGGCTCGTGGACGTGTTCCTCGCGCCTTCGCGCTACCTGCTCGAGAGGTTCCGGGACGGCTTTGGCCTGCCCGCCTCCAAGCTGCGCTACCTGGACTACGGCTTCGACCTCGGGCGGCTCGCCGGCCGGGTGCGGCAGCCGGAACAGGACTTCGTCTTCGGGTACATCGGCACGCACATCCCGGCCAAGGGCATCCACCACCTGCTGGAAGCCTTCGGCCGGGTGCGAGGCCCGGCACGGCTGCGCATCTACGGCCGGCCCCGGGGCGCGAACACGGACGCACTCCAGGCCCTGGCTCGCGCACTGCCAGGCGATGCGGCCCAGCGGGTCGAGTGGAAGCACGAGTACCGCAACCCGGAGATCGTCCGGGACGTGTTCAACCACGTGGACGCCATCGTGGTGCCCTCCATCTGGGCGGAGAACTCGCCGCTCGTCATCCACGAGGCCTTGCAGGCGCGCGTCCCCGTCATCACCGCGAACGCGGGCGGGATGCGAGAGTACGTCCAGGACGGGGTGAACGGATTGCTCTTCGAGCATCGCGATCCCGAGGCGCTCGCGCACGCCTTGCAGAAGCTGGTGGACGAGCCCGCGCTGGCCTCACGGCTCGGCGCACGCGGCTATCTCCAGTCGGAGAGCGGCGACGTGGTGGACATGAAGGACCATGTCCACGAGGTGGAGGCGCTCTACGCCCGGGTCATCCGGGACAAACGCGCCTCGCGGCAGCCCTCGAAGCCAGGACCCTGGCGCATCACGTTCGACACCAACCCGGATGACTGCAACCTGCGCTGCATCATGTGCGAGGAGCACTCGCCCTACAGCGGCAAGCAGAGCGCACGCAAGGCCGCGGGGAAGCCGAAACGGCGCATGCCCATCGAGCTGCTGCGCCGGATCATGGAGGACTCGAGGGACACGCCCCTGCGGGAACTCATCCCCTCCACGATGGGTGAGCCGCTCATCTACGACCACTTCGACGACATCATCGACCTGTGCATGTCGCACGGGCTGCTGATGAACCTGACCACGAACGGCACCTTTCCCCGCAGGGGAGCACGCGAGTGGGCCCGGCGGCTGGTGCCCATCCTGTCGGACGTGAAGATCTCCTGGAACGGGGCGACGAAGAAGACACAGGAAGCCATCATGCTCGGCACGCGGTGGGAGCGGGTGCTGGAGAACCTGCGCACCTTCATCGCCGAGCGGGACGCGCATGCCCGGGCCGGCGGTCACCGGTGCCGGGTGACGTTGCAGCTCACCTTCCTGGACACCAACGTGGCCGAGCTGGCGGACATCGTCCGGCTGGCCGCGAGCCTGGGGGTGGACCGGGTGAAGGGACACCATCTGTGGGCCCACTTCGAGCAGATCAAATCCCTGTCGATGCGACGCGACCCGGAGGCCATCTCGCGCTGGAACGCGGCGGTGCTCGAGGCACGCCGGGCCGTGGAGGAGAATCCCCTGCCGGAGGGCCGCCGGGTGCTGCTGGAGAACATCCACGAGTTGGACGCGGGCGCGGTGGAGGACCTGGCACCGGGAGCGCGGTGCCCGTTCCTGGGCAAGGAGGCCTGGGTGAGCGCCGAGGGACGCTTCGATCCGTGCTGCGCGCCGGACGAGCAGCGGCGCACCCTCGGTGAGTTCGGCGACTTGCACCAGACAGGCATCCAGGACGTGTGGAATGGCGAGGCCTACCAGCGGCTGCGGGAGACGTATCAGGAGCACCCGCTGTGCCGGAGCTGCAACATGCGCCAGCCGGTGGAGGCCGCGCGATGAGCCCGTGGGCGGGAACGCGTGTGTCGGCGGATCGGACCCATCACACCCGCGAAGGGGCCCCGCTCTACCCGGTCCGGTTCATCGAGGTGCTGTCCTTTCACGCCCCGGGACTGGCCGCGGCGAAGGACGGCACAGGCGCCTTCCACATCGACGTCCTGGGCCGGGCCGTCTACGCGCGGCGCTTCACCCGCACCTTCGGCTTCTACGAGGAGCTGGCCACGGTGGTGGACGGAAGCGGAGCCTTCCACATCCGCCCCGACGGCTCGGAGCTCTCACCCGAGCGGTATGCGTGGTGCGGGAACTTCCAGGACGATCGCTGCACGGTGCGCACGAAAGACGGCCGCTACTTCCATGTCGATCGGAAGGGGAACCCGGCGTACGCGGAACGGTATGCGTATGCGGGAGACTTCCGGGATGGACTCGCGGTGGTGCAAGACGCCTCCGGTCTGCACCTGCACATCCACAAGGATGGCCTGCCGCTGAACGGACGGCGCTTCCTGGATCTGGACGTGTTCCACAAGGGCTACGCCCGGGCCCGGGACGAGCGTGGCTGGCACCACGTGAACACCCAGGGCGAGCCTCTGTATGCGCGGCGTTTCGCGATGGTGGAGCCCTTCTACAACGGGCAGGCCCGGGTGGAGAGTGAGGACGGTTCCCTGCTCGTCATCGACGAGGAGGGCGCGTCCGTGCACGAGCCGAGGCAGCCCAGGCGCAGCGAGCTCCAATCGCTGTCGGGAGACATGGTGGGCTTCTGGAGGACACAAGCCCTCCGTGCCGCCGCGGAGCTGCGAATCATCGAGGCGCTGCCCGCCTCCACATCCCAGGTCGCGGAGCTGCGGGCCCTTGCACCGGACCGATGCGAGCGGCTGCTGCGAGCCATGGACGAGCTGGGGCTCGTGACACGCCAGGGAGACACATGGCGGGCAACCTCCCGAGGCGCCCTGCTCCACCGGGAGCACCCCCTTCAGATGGTGGATGCGGCACTGCACTGGGGACGAGACTGCTACCGCCTGTGGGAAACGCTCCCAGAAGCCCTCCGCGCTGAAGGAACGTGGGAGCCTCCGCGCTTCTTCGACGAGCTCTCGGAAGATCCGCGGCGCGTGGCGAGCTACCACCGGGCCATGGCGAGCTATGCACGTCAGGACTATGCGAGCCTCGCGGAGCATCTACGAGCGTTGACACAGGGAATCGTCGTCGACGCGGGAGGAGGCACGGGAACGCTCCTGTTCGAGTTGCTGACACGGCGTCCTGGGCTTCGAGGAGTCCTGCTGGAACGTCCGGAAGTCACGCGGCAGGCCGAGATCCCCCCGGAGCTCGCCGGGCGCGTCACCCTCCTGCCCGCGGACATCTTCACGCCCTGGGAGGTTCGGGCCCATGCGGTCATCCTGTCTCGCATCCTCCACGATTGGGACGAGGCCCGGGCCGCGCTCATCCTGGAGCAGGCGAGACAAGCCCTGCTTCCCGGTGGCCGGATCCATGTCATCGAATTCCTGCTCGATGAGGAGGAACCGGGGGGTGGGCTGCTTGATCTGCACATGCTCGTCTCCACCGGTGGACGCGAACGCACCGGGACACAATTCCGCGTGCTGTTCGAACGCGTGGGCTTGCGTTACCTCGAAAGCCAGAGGCTCGCGGGAGGAAACTGGCTCTTCACGCTGGAGCCGCATTGAGAGCCAGATGCGCCATGCTCCCCACGTCCGTCCTCCATTGGCTCGCACGATTACCTCCCGAGCGGCCCGTGGCCCTGCTCTTGCGCCACGCGGCCCGGCCTCCCATCCCTCCCGGGCAGACAGGTGATGAGCTCGCGCTCACGGAGGAGGGAATGACCCTGGCGAAGCACCTGGGCGGACTGATGCGCGGCCGGCTCGCGGCCCTGCACACCAGTCCCGTCCTCCGCTGCGTGCAGACAGCGGAGGCACTGCGCGAGGGAGCCGGGGCGAACCTCGGCATCTTCCCTGATCGGCTGCTCGGTGCTCCGGGTGCGTTCATCGTGGACGCGCTCCTCGGAGGGCAGACGTTGCAACGGCTGGGTCTGGAGTCATTCATGGAGCACCTCATCAACGGAGAGGGCGTACTCCCAGGCCTCGCGGACCCTGCCTCCGCGGCCACCAGGCTCGTCGGACACATGCTCGACCGCACGGGCTCCATCCAGGGACTCCATGTCTTCGTGACGCATGACTCGCTGCTGGCACCGACCGCCGCCCGCGCGCTCCGCTGCACGCTCTCCCGGCGGGACTGGCCGGAGTATCTCGAAGCCGCCTTCTTCTGGCGCGAGGGCGCGGACATCCGGGGCGCCTACCGGTCCCACGAGTCGCTCTGCCGTTGAACGTGTCTTCTGGTGATAAGGACCTCTTCCCATGATGCTTCACATCCCCAACGTCCTCACCGCCGAGCAGGTGGCCCGCTGCCGCGAGGTCTTCGCCCAGGCTTCCTGGGAGGATGGCCGCAGCACCGCCGGCCACCAGTCCGCCCAGGCGAAGAAGAACCTCCAGCTCCCGGAGAACAGCCCCGAGGCCCGCGAGCTCGGAGACCTCGTCCTGCGGGGACTCGAGCGCAGCCCGCTCTTCATCTCGGCCGTGCTGCCCCAGCGCGTCTTCCCGCCCCTCTTCAACCGCTACGAGGCGGGCATGACCTTCGGCTCGCACGTGGACAACGCCATCCGCCCCATCACCGGCACGCCCATGCGCCTGCGCACCGACGTCTCCGCCACCCTCTTCCTCTCCGACCCGGACTCCTATGACGGCGGCGAGCTCGTCGTGGAGGACACCTATGGCAGCCACTCGGTGAAGCTGCCCGCGGGGGACCTCATCATCTACCCCGCCTCCAGCCTGCATCACGTCACCCCGGTCACCCGCGGCGTCCGGCTCGCGTCCTTCTTCTGGGTCCAGAGCATGCTCCGCGATGTCTCTCAGCGCTCGCTGCTCTTCGACCTCGACATGGCCATCATGCAGCTCAACAAGGAAGTGCCCAAAAGCCCCTCCCTCGTCATGTTGACGGGCGTCTACAACAACCTCCTCCGCCAATGGGCCGAGCCCTGAAATACACTCTCCGTGCCACCCATCCCACACTGCCGGGTCCCCACATTGACGTTCCAACCCACGTGGGATATCCCTGCCCGGGGTGTAACTGAGAATGATTCTCAATTTCCATATTGGGATGCAGGACGTGGCCCCCACGACGCCACAGGACACGAAGCCCTCCATGGGGCTGTTCCGCATGGGCGAGGCCGCGTCGGGTGAGCGGGAGCGCTGGGCCTGGGCCGTGCTCGCCGCGGCGCTCGTGCACGCCGGGGTGATCATCCTGGGGCTCACCCTGCCCCACGGCGAGCCGAAGGCCGCCACGCTCCCCGAGGAGCCGGAGGTGGTGTTCTTCTCCTTCCCGCCTCCGCCGCCCGCGGCCTCCAGCGCGGCCCACTCCGCGGCTCCCGAGCAGGTGAAGCGCCAGGCGCGGACGCGCGCCCCGCGAGTCGTCCCGGCGCTCGCGATGAAGAAGCCGGTCCCCGAGCCCGTGGAGACGCCGGTCGAGACGGCGAACCCCGAGACGGTGCAGGACACCCCGCCGGAGCCCGAGGAGACGCCCGCGATCGAGGCGGTGGGCAGCCCGGGCGTGGAAGGCGTCGTGGCGGGAATCGTGGGCGGCGCGCTCGGTGGACGCGAGGGCGGGCTGCTGGGCGCCACGGGCGGCTCGGCGCTCGAGCTGAAGCAGGTGGCGCGCGCTCCGGAAGTGCTCGCGCAGGTCAAGCCGCGCTACCCCCGGCGGGCCAAGGCCGATGGCATCCAGGGGCTCGTGCTGGTGCGCATCATCATCGGCACGGATGGGCACGTGGAGGCCGGGAGCGCGCGCATCGTCCGCTCGGTGCCCGAGCTCGACGAGGCGGCCATCTCCGCCGTCACCCAGTGGCGCTTCTCACCGGCGTTCGGCCACCACGGCCGGCCCGTGCGCGTCATCGTCGAGATTCCCGTCCAGTTCTCCCTGAAGTGAAGCGCGGACAGGGGCTCCGCACCCGAGGCACCCGATGAGCATCACCTTTCGCAAGATCATCTTCTGGCCCCATCTGGTGTCCGGAGTCATCACTGGAATCGTCATTGGCATCATGTCGCTCACCGGAGCGGCGATCGCCTTCGAGACCGAGATCGTCGACTGGGCCGACCGTGACAACCGGCGGGTGCAGGTGCCCTCGCCGGACGCGCCGCGCCTGTCCGTGGACGAGCTGCTGGCCCGCGTGAAGGCCGCCAACCCGAAGGCGCAGCCCTCGGGCGTGACGGTGTACCCCGAGCCGGACTCGGCCGTGCTGGTGCTCACCGGCCGCTCGGAAGGCGTGTATGTGAATCCATACACGGGCGAGGTGCGCGAGCAGGGCGCGAAGGGCTGGCGCTCGTTCTTCCACGTCATGGAGGAGTGGCACCGGTGGCTGGGCGCGCACGGGGACAACCGCCCCGTGGGCAAGGCCATCACCGGCGTCAGCAACGCGGCCTTCCTGTTCCTCGCCATCTCCGGCCTGTACCTGTGGTGGCCTCGCAAGTGGACGATGAAGACGGTGCGGCCCGTCCTCTGGTTCAGGGGCGGGCTGAAGGGCAAGGCGCGGGACTTCAACTGGCACAACACCATCGGCTTCTGGGCCCTGCCCGTGCTCATCGTCCTGACGGCGTCGGGCATGGTCATCTCCTACCGGTGGGCCTCGAACCTCGTCTTCACGCTCACGGGCAACGAGCCGCCCCCCGCCCAGGGTCCCATCGCCTCGGCCCCGGTGAAGGTCCCCACCCCGCCGGAGGGCGCGAAGCCGATCGGCCTCGAGCCGCTCTTCGCCGAGGCGCGCAAGCAGGTGCCCGCCTGGGAAACCATCACGGTGCGCCTGGGCGGTGGCCAGCGCCCGAACGCGCCCCAGGGTGGCCCGCAGGCTCAGGGCGCGCAGGGCCAGGGTCCGCAGGCGCAGGGTGCTCAGGGTCCCCAGGCTCAGGGTGCTCAGGGTCAGGGTCCTGGCCCGCGGGCGCAGGGTCCGCAGGGACAGGGTCCGGGTCCGCAGGGTCCGCAGGCCATCACGCTCGCCATCCGCGAGCAGGGCGGCTGGCCACTCTTCGCCGCCGCGCAGGTGTCGTTCGATCCCTTCACCGGACAGGTGCTGCGCCGCGAGACCTTCGCGGACTACAACTCCGGCCGGAAGGCCCGCACGTGGCTGCGCTTCCTGCACACGGGCGAGGCCCTCGGGTGGCTCGGCCAGCTCGTGGCCGCCATCGCCTCGCTGGGTGGAGTGCTGCTCGTGTGGACCGGCTTCGCCCTGTCCTGGCGGCGCTTCTTCCCGAGCCGCCGCCCCAGCGCCACCCCGGAGCCCGAGACGGCTTCGGCGGAGCCCGAGACGGCGGCCTGACGGTCCGCGTCAATGGCTTGCAGTGCGCGCAATTCCTCTCCGCGTGCGCGTTAAAGCCATACGAAAATCATTGACCATCAACCGAATTCCTGAATATGAGAATGATTCTCAAATTCAGGCTTTGGCCGAGCTGCACTCCCGCCGGCCGGACCCCACACGACGCGCCAGAAGGATTGAGACAACGCATGTCATCCACGAAGAACAACAAGACGGGCATCCGCTCGACGAAGGGTACTGCCGGAGGCGTGCGCGGCGCGCTGTGGCCGCTGGGACATGCGGCGGTGGGACTCGCGTCGGCGCTGGCCGCAGGCGGAGCGCTCGCGCAGGAGACGACGCCTCCCGCGGACGCGCCGCGCACGGAGCAGCCGGCCCCGGCCCCCGAGAAGAAGCAGGAGGGCGCCCAGGACACGTTCGTGCTGCCCACCGTGCAGGTGCAGGAGGCGGCGGAGCAGGAGAGCTACCACGCCCCGGAGAGCAGCCTGGCGCGGGTGCCGGCGCCGCTGGTGAACACGCCGCAGTCCGTCACCGTGGTCTCCCGTGAGGTCCTCCAGGAGCAGCAGGCCACGTCGGTGCGCGATGCGCTGCGCAACGTGTCCGGCATCACGGTGGCCGCGGGCGAGGGCGGCCGTCAGGGTGACTCCTTCAACCTGCGGGGCTTCTCGGCGCAGACGGACACGTTCCGCGACGGCGTGCGCGACCTGGGCTGGTTCACGCGCGACACCTTCAACCTCCAGGGTGTCGAGGTCTACTTCGGTCCGTCCTCCGTGCTGTTCGGCCGCGGCTCGACGGGCGGCGCGCTCAACCTCGTCACGAAGAAGCCGGGCCGGCGCTCCTTCCGCAACGTGAGCCTGTCGGGCGGCACCGCGCCCATGGGCCGTGTCGAGGCCGACATCAACGAGGCCATCAACGATAAAATCCAGGTGCGCCTCAACGCGCTGGGCCAGCTCTCCGGCATCGCGGGCCGTGACAACGTCACGGAGAACCGCGCGGGCATCGCTCCCTCGGCGCGCATCTCGCTGGGCGAGAGCACCGCGCTCGAGCTCGACTACCTCTACCAGCGCGAGGACAGCACCCCCGACTACGGCCAGCCCTACTACAACGGGTATCCCGTCTCGACGAGCATCGGCGTCCCGCGCGGGGCCTTCTACGGCGTGAAGGGCGTGGACACCGAGCGGGTGAATGCCCATATCGGTACCGCGCAACTCCAGCACCGGTTCAGCGACAGCCTCCAGCTCACCAACTCGCTGCGCCTCGGCGGGGTGGACCGCTACTCCCTGCCCACGGCGCCCCGCGGCCTCACGCTCACCGCCGGCAGCCCGACGACGATCGGCCGGCAGCGCTTCGAGACCAACACGGACAACGTCTACGTCGCCAACCAGCTCAACGTGCGCGGCGATCTCCAGACGGGCTTCCTCAAGCACCAGGCGAACGCCGGGCTCGAGCTGACGTGGGAGACGCGTGAGCTGAGCCGCAACAACTTCAACGCGGTGCCCGGGCCCAACATCACCGCCGACCTGTTCGAGCCGAATCCCTCGCCCGACCTGTCGACCGTCAATCGCGTCTTCGCCAGCGCCAACCAGAGCCGGCAGTGGACGGTGGGCGTCTACGCGGCGGATCAGATCGCCATCAGCCGTTACGTCGAGGTGCTCGGCTCCGCGCGCTTCGACGTCTTCGACACGAACTACGTGGCGGAGGACGCCACGCGCACGCGCACCGAGCTGAACCGCCAGGACAACATCTTCAACTGGCGCGTGGGCCTGCTCGTGCACCCGCTGGAGAAGATGAGCATCTACGCGACGTACGGCACGTCCGCCAACCCGTCGGCCGAGGTGGGTACGCTCACCACCGGCACGGTGGACCTGGCGCCGGAGCGCAACAACACCATCGAGCTCGGCGCCAAGGCGGACCTGTTCGAGGACCGGCTGGGCCTGACCGCGGCGGTCTTCCGCGTGGACAAGACGAACGCGCGCGTGCCGAACACCGACCCCTCGGGTCCCCCCACCATCCTCGATGGCGCCCAGCGCGTGCAGGGCTTCAGCGTCGGCGTGACGGGCACCATCACGAGCAACTGGCGGGTGATCGCCAACTACACGCAGCTGGACTCGGAGATCCTCAAGCACAGCAGCGCGTACCTCGTGGGCCAGCCGCTGCCGAGCACGCCCCCGCGCAGCATGTCGCTGTGGACGACCGTCACCCCGCTGCAGCACCTGACGATTGGCGCGGGCGCCGTGTACCAGGACGTGACGACGGCGAACAACCCGGCGTCGGAGAGCGTGGCCTTCCTCAAGGTGCCCAACTTCTGGCGCTTCGATGCCTTCGCCAGCTACCAGCTGTTCAACCGGGTCGATCTCCAGCTCAACCTGAACAACATCAGCGACGAGCTGTACTACGAGCAGTACTACGCCGGGCAGGCGGTCCCCGGTGAGGCCCGCTCGGCCAACCTGACCGCCCGGGTGCGCTTCTAGGCCAGCCCTCCCTCCCTCCGAGCGGCGCGGAACGCGGGTATACTGCCCGCTCGGAGGTGCGAGGACATGCAGTCCCAGAACTTCACCATGATGTGCCCGGCCCCGGTCGAGGATGGTTTCCTCTCCCTGGTGCCCGTCGTGGGGCCGCTCGTCGGGATTGCCCTGCTCCTGTGGCTGAAACGAGGCCCTCGCGACGCCCAGGATGTGCTGGGCTCCGCGCTCGTTGCCCCGGCCAGCCGCTTCCAACGCCTGCTCGGCTTCCCGGTCTGGTTGCTCCTGGCGGGGTTCGCGCTGCTCTGGCCCGCCGGAGTGACGGCGATGATCAACGCCGCGATGCTCTTCCAGGCCGAGGAGTTCCCCCAGCTCGTGAGACACCGGGTCCTCGAGCCCACCTGGGGTTGGACCGCCGCGGCGATGCTGGTGTGCAGCGCGTGTTTCATCCACTGGCTGCGGACGTCCAGCTCCTCGGAGCGTGACGTGCTCCGCGTCAGGGCCGAGGCGTAGCCGTCACCGCCTGAGCCCGCTCGCCGTGTCGAAGCGGTGCAGCCGCTGCGCGTCGTAGCGCAGCCACACCGGTGAGCCCGTGGGGGCCGAGAAGTCCTCGCGGGCCCTGGCGATGAGACGCTCGCCAGCCACGTCCACCGTCACCCAGCTCTCCGAGCCCATCGGCTCCACCAGGTACACCGTGCCGCTCAGCGCGCCCTGGAGCGCCGAGCCCGTGCCCACCTCGAGGTGCTCGGGCCGCAGCCCCAGCGTCACACCGTCCTCGCGCAGCCCCAGCGTCTCCGGCTTCACCAGGTTGATGCGCGGCGAGCCGAAGAACGCCGCCACGAACAGGTTCGCCGGGGCATCGTAGAGCTCGCGAGGGGGCGCCACCTGCTGCACCGCGCCCTGGTTCATCACCACCACCCGGTCCGAGAGCGTCATCGCCTCGGCCTGGTCATGCGTGACGTAGATGAAGGTGGCCTTGAGGCGCTCGTGCAGCTTCTTGATTTCCCCGCGCATCTGCGTGCGCAGCGCGGCGTCCAGGTTGGACAGGGGCTCGTCGAACAGGAACACCTTGGGCCGCCGCACCAGCGCGCGTCCGAGCGCCACGCGCTGCCGCTGGCCACCACTGAGTTCCTTCGGCCGCCGCGTCAGCAACTTCTCGAGCCCGAGCAGCGCCGCGGTCTCCTCCACGCGCTGATCGATGGTCGCCTTGTCCGCGCCCGAGACCTTCAGCGGGAAGGCCATGTTTCCGCGCACGTCCATGTGCGGGTACAGCGCGTAGCTCTGGAAGACCATGGCGATGTCCCGCTCGCGCGGAGACAGGTCGTTGACCGCCACGCCGTCGATGCGCAGCACGCCCGCGGAGATCTCCTCCAGCCCGGCGATGAGGTTGAGCGTCGTCGACTTGCCGCAACCAGACGGGCCCACGAGTGAGACGAACTCACCATCGGCGATGTCCAGCGTCACGTCCTTGGCCGCCACCACCCCGCCCCGGTACTCCTTGCGAACGCCTTCCAGTGAGACCGTTGCCACGCCGAGTGCCTCCTCGTTGTTGAGGTCCACCCGGCAGACTATCGGCATGGAGGCGCATCGGGGGCTTCTATTCTCACGGGGGTGTCCGGTACGAGACCGGCGTCTCCGTGGCCCTGGTAGTCTGCCGGGACGGCCCCCTGCCTCCATGCCCCATGCGAGGACCTCTCGTGCGATTCGTGCTCTCCCTCTCGGTGGCCGCTGTCCTCGGCCTCTCTTGCGTCACCGTGCGGCCCTGCTTCGCGCAGTCTTGTGGTCCAGCCTGCGCTGCCCCCGTCGCCCCGAGCACGGGCGAGATTCTCGTGCCGGCGGCGACCCGGGCTGGACAGGTGCTCCAGAAGGCAGGACAGGTCGCCGAGGTCATCCAGGGCTTCCTCTATGTCTCCAAGTTCCTCGACGAAGCACAGAAGAAACACGCGGAGGACATCATTGTCGAGTGCGTCAAGGAGGCACACTTCAAGGTCGAAGAGGATCTCTTCGGGAAGGGGAAAACCCTCCCCGCCACAGACTGCAAGAAGCCACCCTCGGTCGAGAAGAAGCTCGCACCTACCTGGGCCCAGCACCTGGGCAAGCTCAAGCACGCAATGGCTTTTGAATGCATCCAACAGCGCCTTGCTGAGAAGTTTCCCAACAACTTTTCCATCGAGCCGAGATATCGAAGAGAAGAGTTCACGAACGATCTCATGCTGACCGACAGGTGGGTGGGCTCGAAGCAGCCAGACGTCGTTCTCCATTTCACCCGGAACGCCACTCGGATTCAGTGCATCTACGAGCTCAAGTTCCCCTGCGGCAATGAACAGAGCAATCCCTGGAGCGGAGAGGTGCAACAACAACTGGCTCTCTACAAAGCCCTCGGGGGTGAATGCGAACCCGTCATTGTCACCCCGCAGCTCGAGATCAGCCGGCAGCCGTGAGCCCATGCCACCCAACTACCCACGAGTCCGAATCCAAGGAACCCTTCGCAACGAGTCGTACGGCTTCGAGGAAATCGAGGGGAAGCTCGTCAAGAAGGTACGAGAGCACGTCTACGACCGGGTTCTCGCGAGGGATGTGTTCCGCATCATCTTCTTCCTTCCCCACGATCACCACCACCTCATCACCGGGGTGACTCACGCTCTCGACAGCTACCTGCGCGCCATCGAGGGCTGCTCCGGCGCGCTCTCGAAATTCACCTGTTGCTGGTGGGAGCCCTTCGATCTGACGGAGCCATCTGACTGGGATCTCATCCGCGGAACCCTGAAACCGAAAGAGCCCAGGTTCTTCGAAGACTATGAGCCCCACGATGCTCGCTTCGCCGAGAAGGACGGCGCTGATCCGTACTTCACCCTCTTCGGCGAGCAGGGAAATGGTTACTCCTTCAGGTACCACGCTCGGCTTCCCTGGCGAGAGCCACCTCCCCCCAGCGTGAGCGTCCTCTCCGCCACCTTGCCGACCGAGTACCTCGAGGAGCACGGCGTCCAGCACGTGCGGGAGTTGGCGATGACCATGGCTTCCCGCCTGCCCTTCGCCACCGGGCATGCCGGACTCGCCCTCGCCCTCTGGCATCCCATCTACGACCAGCTCGACCACCTGCGTACCGAGATCTTCCGCCACCCGGGCTTCGATGTCCGTGGGGCCTCCCACTTCGACGGCATGGGCACTCGAGTGGATGGCATCCACTGGATGAACTTCCTCGGACCGCCCGTCCTCTCCGAGCTGGGAGGCGCCGCGGGCCTTCGCGCCCGTCTCCACTCCCCCACCACCTCCGTGCAGGAATTGGAGGGCGAGCGCGCCGTCATCACGTTGGGTGACGCGCCCGAGGCGGGCGACACGACACAGGGCCAGACACTCCCCGCCTACCGCGAGCTCGCCCGGTTGCTCGAACCCCACCTGGAGCCCTTCCCCTGGGGATACCTGGCTCGTAAGAGTCCCGAAGTGGAGGAGGAACTGCGCCGCTGGTGGCGCCGCTTCCTCGATTGACGCGGCCACAGCGTCGCGGCTCCGCGTCTGCCAACAACTTCAGGCCCTCATCGGCGCCGGGGGCTTCTCCCGCGTCTTCTCCGCCCGGCGCGAGGAGGACGGACGTGAAGTCGCGGCGCGTGTGGCCAGCCTGGACGCGGGCGCGGGGCTCGCCCGGCTGTGAAGGTCAGGCCCGCATCACTGTTCGCCGCGCATCTCCGATGTGCTACCCCCCCTTCATGGGTTCACCTCCTTGGTTGCGCAGCCTCGTTCTCCTGGCTCAAGCCTGCCTCCTGTCTTCCTGCGCAAGCAGCGTCCATGCAGTGCTTCACCCGCAACCCGAGGAACTCCCCAAGCTGGCCCTGGTCATCGAGGAAGGAGCTCACGGCCAGGTGCGGCACTCGTGGCGGCCAGCGGTCGAGTTCCAGCGGGCACTGAGCGATCTACCCTCGTACCCAGCCAGGTGGAGTGCATCCCCAGAGGGAATCGCGTTGGTCGATGGTTGCCGCCGGGACTGTTCCCAGGAACAGATCGACTGCCACCGGGACTGCATGCGGCGCAAGCTGTTGCCTCCCCTCAATCACATTCCGCGTGGCCACCCCACACACAACGAAATCTGCCGTGATCGCTGCCTCCGTGCCTACATGGATTGTCTGGCCGCGGAAAAGGCGAGAGCCCTCGAGTTCACAGCCGTGGACCGCGCGGTCGAGTGGTTGAAGGAACATCGGACAGAGCTCCTCGTCGGCACGGTGGTCGTCATCACCGGAATGACCTTTGTTGCCGTCGCCTCGGGCGCGGGGTTGCTCGTCCTCGCGCCGCTCACCCTGATGGCCAGTGCGGAAGGCGTGGATGCGCCGCACTGTCTGGGAGACTGACCATGAATGCCGATATGGTGGCCAGGATTGTAGGACCCCTACGCAAGGCCCAGGAGCGTCTCAGCGCCTCACCCGAGGTCTCCGGCGCTCTGCATCCCGCCGTGAACGTCTCCCATTTCATCCTCGGGTCGGGCCATGCCCACAACTTCGAGGACTACCTCGCTGGCTTCAGGGGTTCTGACATTCCCCCGCTGGGGGTCTTTTCCAGTCAGGAGGAGTTCAATACCTGGTTGAAGACCCACTCCCTGCCGCCCCCACGAGGCACCGTACAGATGGCCGGTGAGCACTACACACTCTGCTACTCCCGTGTGAGTGGACAGCCCCGGCTACTGAGGCTCCCCTCCGCCGAAACCTTGATGCGGCCGGGCGGAGCAGAGGGGGAGGACCGGCTCTGGCGCGCGCTCGACAATGCACATGAGGTACTCGACTCCTCACCGGAGGACCTCGATGCCCTTCGATGCGCCGCGCTGGCACTTCACTTCGTTCATGAGACAGGCTGCACGCGGGAGTTCGCCAGATTCCTGGCACACTTCGACGAGCCCCGTCCTCCTCTCCACTCCTTCGCTACACGAGAAGACGCGGAAGCCTGGCTGAGGAACCACCCGAGTCCTCCCCATGGCGCCTCCGTGCTGGTGGGGGAACGGGAACTGACCGTCGGTTTCTGGCGCGAGAGCGACCAGCGCTCGCTGGTGCATTTCCCCAAGGTCGAAACACCTGGCGACATGGAGGACTGAGAAAAGCTCCCCCCTTGATGGACGACCAGGACCGAGGCAGCCCCCAGCAACGGGATTGCGCCTCTGCTAACCTCCTGGGACGGCGCTCTCCCGCCTCCCTCCATGCGCTGCCCGGTCTGCCACCGCCGTCTCATCCCCGGTGCCGCCTGTCCCCTGCACGCGGAGCGGCCCCGGCCCTCGCCCGAGGCCGAGCCCCTCCCCCTGCCCCAGGTGCCCGGCTTCCAGCTCCAGGCCCTCATCGGCGCCGGGGGCTTCTCCCGCGTCTTCTCCGCCCGGCGCGAGGAGGACGGACGTGAAGTCGCCCTCAAGGCCGCCCTCGGCCCCTTCTCCGACCGCTTCGCCCGCGAGGCCGCCGCGCTGCGTCGCATCGGCCCTCCCACCGTCCCCGAGCTCTTCTCCGAGGGCTCCGCCGAGGGCCGCTCCTTCCTCGTCCTCGAACGTCTGCGCGGCCAGGCGCTCTCCTCCTGGATGGCCGCGCTCCCCGGCTCCGGCGCCGCTCCCCTCTCGCACGTGCGCGACCTGCTCGCCGGCTTGTGCGGCGCCCTCGAGCGCGTCCACGCCGCGGGGCTCGTCCACCGCGATCTCAAACCGGAGAACGTCTTCCTCCGCGAGGGCGGTGCCCTCAGCCTCCTCGACTTCGGCCTCGCGCGCTTCCTCGACGCCTCGGACCCCGACGAGCCCGAGGCGGCCGTCAGCATCACCCGCACCGGCCAACGGCTCGGCACCGCCGTCTACATGGCCCCCGAGCAGTGCCTCGAATCCCGCGACGTGGACGCGCGCACCGACCTCTACGCGCTCGGCGTCCTCCTCTTCGAGCTGCTCACCGGCTCGCCCCCCTTCACCGGCGGGCCCGACGAGGTGCTGCACGGCCACGTCACCCTCCGGCCCCCTCGCGCCTCCGAGCGCGGCCCCGTCCCGCCGGCCCTCGACGATGTCCTCCTGCGCTGCCTCGCCAAGGACCGGGCCGCGCGCTTCGACTCCGCCAACGCCCTCCTCGCCGCCTTCGACGCCGCCTGCCGCTCCAGCCCCTCCGCGCCCGCCCCCGCCGAGGAGGCCCTCGCCCCCGCCCGTCCCCAGGGCGTGCGCCAGGTGGCCCTCCTCGGCGTCCGTGGCGAGCTGGACGTGGAGCACCTCACCGCCACCCTCGCGCCCGAGGGCGGCCTGCTCGCGCGCGTCCACCCGGGCCTCTACCTCGCCGCCTTTCCCGAGCACCCCTCGGCCGAGGCGGGCCTGCGCGCCGCCGCCCGCGCCGCCCGGCTGCTCTCCGCCGAACCCCACGCCACCACCGTCCTCCACCTCGCCGAGCTGCGCGTGCGCCCCGGTGCCACCCTCACGCGCATGGCCGGCCCCGCCCTCGAACAGCCCGAGTCCTGGTGGCCCACGCAGGGCCCCGGTGCGGACACCTCCCTGCTCGCCACGCCCGAAGCGGCGGCCCGGCTCGGCGAGGGCGCGACCCAGCCCGGCCCCTCGGGCGCCCTGCTGCTCTCCGGCGACTCCTCCATCACCCGCGCCCCCGCCTCCGCCGAGCCTCCGCCCCTGCTCGGCCGCGACGCGCTGCTCGACACGCTCCTGGCCAGCGCCGTCCGCTCCTTCTCCGGCCACGGCCCCGGCCTCTCCGTCCTCACCGGCGAGCCCGGCCATGGCAAGACGCGCCTGCTCGACGCGCTCGCCACGCGGCTGGAGTCGGAGGCCGGAGCCCGGGTGATCCGCCTCGCCGCGCCCCACCCGGATGCCGCCAGCGCCGATGCCCTCCTGCATGCGCTGTGGGCGCACTGCGCGCCGAACACCCCCCTCCCCACGGCCCCCTCCGGCGCCCGGCGGCACGCACTCGCCCGCGCCGTGGCCGAGGCCCTGCGCCGGCTCGTCGCCCGGAAACCCCTGGCCCTCCTCCTGGACGACGCGCACCAGGCGGACCCCACCACCCTGGACGCCCTCGAGGTGGCCACACTCGCCGCGCCCGAGGTGCCCCTCTTCGTGTGCGCCGCCGGCCGGCCCGAGCTGCTCGGTCTGCGTCCCCTGCTCGGCGAGCGCGCCGGACTCCCCGCCCAGCACGTCCTCCCGCCGCTCGCCCCCGAGGCCAGCCGCGCCCTGCTGTTGCACCTGCTGCGCCCCGCCGAGTTCATCCCCGAGCCGGTGCTCGCCCGCCTGGAGCAGCTGACGCAGGGCGTGCCCCTCTCCCTGGTGGAAGTCGCCGGGGCGCTGCGCACCTCGGGCGCCCTGCGCGCCACGCCGGGCGGCGAGTGGTACGTGGCCGCGGACGAGCTGCTGCACGTCTCGGTGACGCCCCTCTTCGAGCGGCTCGCCACCCGGGCCCTCTCCGTGCTGCCCGCGGCGCACCAGGGGCTGGCGCAACTGTGCGCGGTGCTCGGCCAGGAGCTGACGGTGGCCCAGGTGGACGCGGCGCAGCGGCACCTCGACCCGAAGGAAGACACGGCGCGCGTGGCGGGACTGGACGCGGGCACGGGGCTCGCCCGGCTGGAGCGCGCGGGGCTGCTGCGGGCGATGGGCCCGGCGCGCTACGCCTTCCGTCAGCCCCAACTGCGCGAGGCCCTCGAGCGCGCCCTGCCGGCACCGTGGCGGCGAGCGCTGCACGCGGCGGCCCTGCGGGGCCTCTCGGGCCAGGGTGTCGCGGAGCAGCGCCGGAGGGCCCGCCATGCCGCGGCCTGTGGCGCGCACGAGGAGTCCTTCGCCGCCTGGTTCTCCCTGGGCGAGGCCGCGCGGCAGGCCCACCGCCACGTGGAGGCCGAGCAGGACTACACCCACGCCCTGTCCCAGCTCCCCGAGGGAGACGCGGCCCGGCGCGCGCGGGTGCTGGCGGGGCGGGGCCGGGTGCGCTACCGCACGCACCGCTTCCGCGAGGCGCTGGCGGACCTGAGCGCGGCGCGGGCGCTGGCCGGGCCCCTGGGCCACACCGCGCTGGAGGTGGACCTGCTGCTGGAGGAGGCCACCGTCATGGACTGGCTGGAGGACGCGGAGGGCACGGCGGCGCGCACGCAGGAGGCGCTGGAGAAGGCCGAGTCCCTCGATGATCCCCGCCTGTCCGTGCGCTGCTCGCTGGCCCGGGCGCGGCAGGCGTGGCGGCAGGGGGACTGGGCGCGGGCGACGCGGCTGCTCACCGCCACGGTGGAGTCGGCCATGCTCGCGCGGGACACGGAGACACGCGTCATCGCCCTGATGATGCAGGGCACGGGGCTGGCGCTGGCCGGCGAGGTGGACGCCTCGGCGCGGGCCTTCGACGAGGGGCTGGCGCTGTGCCGCAAGGAGGGGGACGCGCTGCACCTGGCCGCCACCCTCATCAACCGCACCTTCCTCTGGCGGCTGCGCGGAGACCTGGCGGGCAACGAGCGAGACCTGCGCGAGGCCATCGCCGTGGCGCGCGAGCTGGGCCACGCGCAGGTGGAGCGCTGGTCGGTGGGGCAGCTCGCCGAGTGCCTGCACTGGATGGGCCGCTCGCAAGAGGCGCTGGGGCTGGCGCGGCGGGCGCACGAGCTGGGGGTGCGCTTCTTCGGCGAGCACCCGGTGGCGGTGGACGCGGTGCTGCTGGCGCGCGTGTACGCGGCGCTCGAGGACATGAAGGAGGCGCGCGGGATGCTGGACTGGCTCTCCACCCACTGCCGGCCCGAGTCCACCCCGCCCAACACCCTGGCCCTGTGGCGGCTGGTGGAGCTCCGGGTGCGCGAGGCCGAGGCCGGCACCCGGGACGCCACGGCCTGGAAGGTGCTCACCGAGGAGTCCCAGCCGAACACCTCGGGCGACGAGCTCACGGAGGTGCTCTACCAGGCCACCCTCTCCGCGCTCCGGGCCGGAGGCCGCGACGAGGCCCGCGAGTGGCTCGCCCGGGCCGAGAGCACCGCGGCCGCCTCGCCCCTGTGGCACTCGCGCCTGGAGGGGCTCCGTGTTGCCTGGGAGTCCACGCCCGGGGCACGGGATCCGTAGCTCCCCGGGCAACAGCAGCTCCAACGACCTCCCCACCTCCGAGGTGGACCTGTCCCCCGCTCTCCCATGGCCCGCCCCATGCACTCACACCGCACCATGAATTTCCCGCGACCCGCGAACAAGACTGCTTCCCTGCACTTCCTGTTCCATCCCCTGGCACTGGGGGTGATGTTGCTCGGGGCGCCGGGCTGCCAGTCCGAGCCGCCGGAAGAGGCGTGGGAGCCGGCGTCTGGCACGGTGGAGCGGGAGCTGCGGGTGGCCAACTCGCTCACCACGAAGGCGCTGGTGCTCAACGCCATCTCCACCAACCCCCCGGCGAACGATCTGGTGGCCGGCGGGGGCCTGGCGTCGCTGTTCCACCCCATCACGGGTAACAGCTACCTCCAGCTCCAGCTCCGGGACGTGGACGCGCAGAGTTTCATGTCGTACCTGGTGAGCTGCGCGTTGCCCGCGGGCCACACCGTCGCCTGGAAGGATCCGCTCACGCTGACGACTCGCACCTGGGAGGGCAAGGCGGGCCTGTGCCCCCAGTGGGAGTTCGGAGTCCCGTCCGACGTGTGCAAGAACCGGGTATCGGCGTGTCTGCTGGCGCGCAACAACGCCCTGGGCCGCCGGGTGGAGCTGTCCATGCGCGGGGAGGATCCGCTGCAGCCGGCGCTCTTCTCGCTGGAGAGCCAGACGCGGCCGGTGGAGTACGACCCGGACTACGGCCGGGTGCCGAGCTACGACGCCTGCACGACGGCGCAGAGCGGGGTGGGCCGAGACTGCGGATGGAAGGGGGACTTCATCGGCCGGTGCATCCCGGGGCAGACGGTGCGGCTGGGGGCGGGAGGCCGGGCGCCGGACCAGTGCATGACGGGCCCGTCGCTGGGGACGTGGAGCGGCGCGCGCATGGTGCTGCGCGTGTGCGAGGGCAACATCGGCTGTGACTCGGCCGGCACGCGCTACCTCGGCCAGAGCCAGGGGACGTGCGCCACGACGAACGCGGCGGTGACGTTCACCTGCCCGGCCTCGGGATTCTTCAACGTGATGAGCGCGCCCTATGACAGCACGCTGACGGGGAACGTCGCGGTGGCGGTGGAGACGGGCACGTCGGCGGGCACCCTCTACCGGCTCTCGGAGAAGGCGGTGTACCGGCTGCGCGAGGGCGCCTACTACGGCAACATCTTCGACTCCAAGGCGCTGGCGACGAAGGTGTCCGTCGAGGAGAGCGGCCGCATCGTGGGCAAGGAGCAGACCATCCAGGGCTCGGTGTACAAGAAGATGTTCTCCTGCCAGGCGCCGGAGTGGAGCAACGACGCGGCGTATGCCTCGCACCGCGTCTGCGCGCTGCCGGAATCGGGAGCCAACTGCGCGGCCAAGGCGGTGGGGGACTGCGTCAACTACAACAACCCCCTGGCCTCGAAGTGCGGGAAGGAGGACGGCACGGTGGTGGTGGGAGATGGAGACTTCGAGGAGTGCTCCGATTCGGAGGGCAGGACGTGGATGGAGCCCATCACCGTGTTCCTCTACGAGGCGTGTGGGCTGACGCCGGGCACCTCGCCGGATCTCTGCAGCTGGCGCAGCACGAAGAAGTAGGAGCCGCCGCCCCATGACGGACAGGCAGGACGACTCGCGCGGTGCACCCCGAGCCCCCGAGGCCCGGGCCTGGTCGCTGTATGGCGAGGAGCTGTCGCCGGGGGCGCAGGTGGGCGGCTACATCGTCGAGGGGACGCGCTACCGGGGGAGCGTGTCGACGCTCTACCGGGCGAAGGAAGCGCGGAGCGGAACGCCGGTGGCGCTCAAGGTGATGCACCCGCAGTTCGCCGCCGCGCGCAGTGCGCTGCGCCGCTTCCAGCAGGAGGCGGAGACGCTGAAGCGGCTGAGGCACCGGCACATTGTCGACGTGCTGGAGCACGGGACGCTGGCGGACGGCCGGCCCTTCATCGCGATGGAGTGGCTGGAGGGGAGGGATCTGGCGGCGGAGCTGGCGGCGCGAGGGCCCTTCTCGGCGCGGGAGGCGCTGGAGCTTCTGGAGCAGGTGGGCTCGGCGTTGAAGGCGGCGCACGGGGCGGGGGTGGTGCACCGGGATTTGAAGGCGCAGAACGTGGTGGTGCTGGCGGGGGAAGGGGGCCCGAGGGTGAAGCTGGTGGACTTCGGGGTGGCGAAGCTGCTGGCGCCGGAGGAGCACGGGGGCTCGGTGATGACGAGCACGGGGATGGTGCTGGGCACGCCGCTGAGCATGGCGCCGGAGCAGATTCGGGGGGAGACGCTGGACGCGCGGACGGACCTGTATGGGCTGGGAGTGCTGCTGTACCAGCTCGTCACGGGGCAGCCGCCCTTCCAGGGGACGACGCAGGTGGAGTTGGAGGAGCAGCACCTGCACGCGCCGGTGCCGCGGGTGAGCGAGCGGGCGCCGGTGCCAGCGGCGCTGGACGCGGTGGTGGGGCGCTGCCTGGAGAAGCGGCGGGAGGACCGTTACGCGGACGTGGAGGCGGTGCTGGTGGAGCTGCGGCGCGCGGTGAGGGGGGAGGGACAGAGCCGGGCGACGCAGGTGAGGGCGCTGGGGTTGTACGTGGAGGCGAGGACGGGGGTGATGGTGGACGACGCCACGCTGGACGCGGTGGACGCGCTGATGGAGCACGCGCGCGAGCGGGCGGACGCGCTGGGGCTGAAGGTGATGGTGGAGGGGAGCAGCTTCCTGCTGGGGGTGGCGGCGCTGCCGGACGAGGCGGAGGCCGAGCAGGAGGCGCGGAAGCGGGTGTTGGAGCTGGCGCTGGCGTTGGCGGAGGAAGCGATTCCGGGGGTGGGGAGGGCACGGGTGAAACTGACGCCCACGCTGCACCTGGACACGGCGACGTTGCGCCCGGACGCGAGTGGGAGACCGGCCCTGGGGGGAGGCCGGCTGCTGCGGCTGTCGGCGTGGACGGGGGGGCACCCGGGGAAAGGCGTGGTGGTGACGGAGGCGGCACTCGAGGGGCTGCGGGACACCTTCCAGGTGAAGGAGCTCCCGGGCCGCGAGGGCCTGTGCCACGTCACCCGGCACGCGGCCTGACGCCACCGTCGAGCCCTTCGGAAGAGCAAGGGAGCAGGCCAGCACTGGCCCGCCCTCCGTATCAGGGACCCACCGCCTCCATTGTCCTGTGAGCCCCGCCCGCCGTGCGCAGCCTACAAGGGTTGAGCTGGCGGGAGAGGAGTACGGCCATGACGGACCCGGACAACGAGTGGGACGATCTGGAGGCTGGGTGGGACGCCACGGGGGCCCTGGTTGGACCGACCTCCGAAGAGGTGAAGGCCCGCAGGGCCCTCACGGGTCCCACACCCGACGAGGCGAGCTCGCTCGCCGTCCTGCGGGCAATGGAGCAGGCCGGAGAAGCGCGGGGGACGGAGGATGCCCCCACCGCGGGAGGCAAGGCCCACGCGAGCCCGGAGGAGTGCGAGGGACGCGCGCTGGATGCCATCAACGACGGCGACGGCAACTACCTGGAGCCGCCAGACTGAGCGGCGAGCCCCAGGAGAAGCTCACTTGATGCCGTGCCGCCGCAGCAGGCGGTAGAGGTACACGCGGTCCATGTCCGCGCCGCTGGCCGCCTGGGACACCTTGCCCTGGTGCAGCTCCAGCAGCGCGCGCAGGTAGCGCCGCTCGAAGTCGTCCAGGGCGAGCCGCCTCGCCTCGGCGTAGGGCACCTTCGGGTCCACCTCGAAGCGGCTGCCCGGCGGCACCATGTCCGACAACGCCAGGGTGTCCTCGAACACGAGGCACCGCTCCAGGTAGTTGCGCAGCTCGCGCACGTTGCCCGGCCACGCGGCCTGCTCCAGCTTCGCGATGAAGCCGGGCTCTCGCAGCGCCTTCGTCCGCTCCGGGTCCGCCCCCAGCGACTCCAGAATCTGCTCCACGAGGAACCGCAGGTCCTCGGGCCTCTGGCGCACCGGCGGCAGCGGAATGCGCAGCACCGCCAGCCGGAAGAAGAGGTCCGAGCGGAACCGGCCCGCGTTCACCTCGGCGCGCAAATCGCGATTCGTGGCGGCGATGATGCGCACGTCCACCGGCACGTAGGCGTTGGTACCCACGCGGCGGAACTCCCGCGCCTCCAGCACGCGCAGCAGCTTGGGCTGGAGCTCCGCGGGCAGCTCGCCAATCTCGTCGAGGAAGACGGTGCCCCCATGCGCTTCCTCGAAGGCGCCGATGCGCCGCTGGGCCGCGCCGGTGAAGGCGCCCTTCTCGTGGCCGAACAGCTCGCTCTCCAGCAGGTCCGCGGGGATGGCACCACAGTCCACGGTGAGGAAGGGCTTGTCGCGGCGGGCGCTCTCCTGGTGGATGGCCTGGGCCGCCTGGCTCTTGCCCGTGCCCGTCTCGCCCTCGAGCAGCACCGTCACGTCGCGGGCGGCCGCGCGCTCCAGCAGCGCGAAGCACATGCGCATCGGCACCGAGGTACCCACCAGCGAGCCGAAGCGCGTGCGCTCGGACACCGGCAGCCGGTTGCTGTCGGTGCTGTAGTCGAAGCGCACCACCACGCGGCCCAGCCGCAAGAGACTGCCGCCGCGCAGGTACCCCTCGGCCACCTGCACGCCATCGAGGATGACGCCGTTGGTGCTGTCCAGATCCTTCACCCGCGCGCCCTTGGGGCTCACGCGGATTTCACAGTGGAAGCGCGACACCGTGGGATCATCGAGGTTGAAGTCGTTGCTCGGGTGCGAGCCGATGGAGCACGCATCGGACACAGAGTCCCAGACGGTCCCCACTCCGGGTCCCTCCACCACGGTGAGCAGGAAGCGCCGGACGGCGGTCACTTCCGGAGCCCCGGGGGCGTGCGCGTAGGGCCGCGTCACGCTCACATCCTCGGCTCCGGGGGGGTTCTCAGGGCGATCAAAGGAGGCCATGGACGGAGGTTAGCAGCCCATCGCGCCCCCGCACGCAACTCCTGGCGCACATCGACGACAATATGGGCGTACCTGGGCCCATGTAGGTCCAATTTCGGGGAACCGACCCATGCACGTCCGCTCGACCGCCGCCACCGTCCGCCCCCCGGCCCTCGCCCCGGCCGCCCCCGCCGAGCCCCGCCGCGCGTCGGCTCCGGCGGCTCCGGCGCCGCGCCCCGCCCAGGGGGGAGGAGACGTCTTCGAGACGCCGGTGCCGGGCAAGCCGCCGCCTTTCGAGGGGCTGAGCGACAAGGCGCTCATCAAGGCGCTGCATGACGCGGCCGCGAAGCACAAGGACCTCGGCTACAACCAGGCCCGGAAGATCATCTTCACCGAGCTGGACAACCACGAGGGGAAGGTGAAGTGCGTGTACACGGGCCGGGAGCTGCGCACGGACAAGATTCCGAACGCCTCGGACATGAACACGGAGCACACCTGGCCGCAGTCGAAGGGGGCGACGGGGGCGGCGAAGAGCGATTTGCACCACCTGTTCCCCACGGACAGCAAGGCCAACAGCCAGCGCAGCAGCTACCCGTTCGGCGAGGTGCAGAAGGTGAAGTGGAGCAGCCCGAGCGGGGCGAAGCTGGGCACGGACGCCGAGGGCCGCACGGTGTTCGAGCCGCCGCCCGAGCACAAGGGCAACGTGGCGCGGGCGCTGTTCTACTTCTCCACGGTGTACGGGAAGGCGATTCCGGCGGCCGAGGAGGCGGTGCTGAAGAAGTGGAACGTGCAGGATCAGGTGGACGCCGCGGAACTGACGCGCAACGGGGCCATCGAGAAGTACCAGGGCAACCGCAACCCCTTCGTGGACGACGCCACGCTGGCCCAGCGCATCGCGGACTTCTGATCAGCCTCAGGCACAAGCCAATCAGCCTCAGGCACAAGCCAATCAGCCTCAGGCACAAGCCAATCAGCCTCAGGCACAAGCCAATCAGCCTCAGGCATAAGCCATTTCCCGCGGACATTTCCCCTCGCCCTCCGGGAGAGGGACGGGGTGAGGGTGCCACGCATCCCGGGTTGAACCCCCTGTCCACACTGGAGGGCCACGGGTTGAAGAACGGGCCCGGATACCCTCACCCCAACCCTCTCCCGAGGGGAGAGGGAGAATTGGTCTCATTCCTGAAGAGACCTAGGCTGCGCACGTGATGGCCACCTTCTCCTCATTGTGGGCGCTGGTACCTGGAGCCTCGGACGTACCGCTCGCGAAGGTGGGCGGAGCACCGGAGCCCGTGGGCCCCCTGCCCTGGCCCGCATGTACCGCGTGCGGCACGCCGATGCGCTTCCTCTTCCAGCTGCCGCACGTGCCCGGGCGTCTGGACCTGTCACCCTACGCCGCGGTGTACGTCTTCCAGTGCGAGAACCCGGACACCGCCTGTGAGCGGTGGGATCCGCACAGTGGGGCCAACGCGGTGGTGGCGGTGGAGGCGGGCACGGCCTCTGTGGAGGGAGCGAGGCCCAAGGGCCTGCCGTACGCGGAATGGAACCTGGGCCTGGCCCCGGCCGAGGAGGACACCGAGGCGCTCTCGGTGGACGTCAACGAGGCCACGGACGAGCAGCTCGCCGCGCTGGACCGGGCGTTGGAGGAAGCACCGGAGAGCAAGGTGGGCGGAGTGGCCGGCTGGGTGAACGGGGATGCCACACCGGAGTGTTGTGGCGAGCCCATGCGCTTCGTGGCCCAGCTCGCGGCGATGCCCTTCGGACTGGCGTTCGGTGACAACGGCCGGGGCTACCTGTTCCGGTGCCGGAGGAAAGCGTGCGGCACACCGTTCCGCCTCACCTGGCAGGGCGCGTAGCCAACGCGGCTCGCCTGTCTACCCGCTACCGGAGCGGGCGCCTTGTTCGTGGACGAAGACGCGGGAACGGGCGACGCTCGGGAGCGGAGACGACACCGGGATGACGACACCGACCGACGACCGCTTCTACATCGAGCTGCTCAAGCTGTTGCTGCACGTGGCCTGGAGTGACGACGAGCTCAAGCCGAGCGAGGCGCATGCGCTCATTGGCGCGGCGCAGCGGTGGAAGGTCCCCCTGGCGGAGCTGCAACGGCTGGAGCGGTGCCTGGAGCTGGGCGAGCCCCTGCCGGCGCCGAACCTGGGCCTGCTGCGTCAGCACCCGGAGGAGGTGATCGCAACGGCGCGCACGCTCATCGGCAGCGACGCCGAGGTGCACTTCTCCGAGGAGGAGATGCTCGGCCAGATTCGCGAGTTGCTGGGCCTGTGAGCGGGTTCCGCATGCTCCCCCCAGTGCGTAGACCCTCACCCTGACCCTCTCCCAGAGGGAGAGGGAACGTCGGCCTACGCATCGAGCAGCCGTGCCCAGAAGGCGGCGAGCCGCCCGACATCGTCCAGGTCCTTCAGCCCTTCGAGCTCGGCGTGGGAGATGAGGGGTGAGAGCAACAGCCGCACCCCGGTCCGGGGCTCCAGCCAGCGCGCGAGGAGCACGGACTCGATGGAGGGGATGACGGAGTCCTCCGTGCCGTGCAGCAGATACACGGGCGCGGACGGGGCCGGGGAGAGCTCGGGCGAGAGCGATGGATCTCCGGCATAGACCTTCGCATGCGGCAGCAGCAGCGGCCCGAGCGCGGCGACATCCCGCTCGTTCACGTACTTCATGAGCGTGGCTGCGGGCTCGGGCATCTCCGACTGCATGCGCCGGGCCGCGGCGAAGGTCTCCTCGGCCTGGCGCGTGTCCCGCAGGGCGAGGTGCGAGGCGCGCAGGAAGGTGAGGATGCCCGCGCGCAGCGTCTCCACCTGCTCGGGGGGAACCATCAGGCCGGCCACGTTGAGCAGGATGATGGCCACGCCGTAGTCATGGGGCCTGCGGTGCTGGCCACCGGGCTCGATGCCGGTGCACAGGAAGGCGAGCACGCGCGAGAGCTCGCCATGCCCGCCCAACGAGAAGACGAAGGCGACCTTGCCGGCGAGCGAGGGCCGTCCGGCGGCGACGAGCGAGAGCCCACCGGAAAAACTGATGCCCATGAGGCCCACGCGGCCATCGGGCGCGAGCTCCGGCCGCCCGGAGGCCCAGAGCGCGGCGTCCTCGAGCATGTCCGGCTCGCGCGGGGTGATGCGGTAGCTCAGGAGATCGGGCAGCTCGGGGGTGAGGACGGTGAGCCCTCCGGCGGAGAGATCCCTGGCGAGCTTCACCAGCCGGGGCTCGTCGATGCCATCCGCGTGCACACCGGTGGAGAGGAGCACCGTGCGGCCCCGGGGACGCTCGGGCCGGAAGAGGCGGGCGCGCAGGGAGCCATGGCGGGAGGGAATCCGCACCTCCTCCTCGGTGACGGGGGTGGTGCCCCAGCGGGAGACGCTCCCGGCCAGACCGTCCCGCATGCCTCCGGCGCGAGCCACCAGGGACAGGCCCCGGAGGTAGTACGGAACGGCGAGCACCCCCACGAGCAGCAGTCCGCCGAGGAGGGCCAGGAGCGTCGCTCTGCGGGTACGGGAGCGCATCGCGGGCCATTCAAACACAAAGGGCCGGACCCGAGGGGCACTGCCGCCCCGCGAGCCCGGCCCCTGGAAGGCCCCTGAGACCCGAGCCTCAGTTGGAGATGATGCGCTTCAGCTCGGCCTTGTCGTTGGAGAACTGGAAGGAGTTGTAGAGCTGGAAGGCGTTGTCCCGGTCGAGCACGCGCGACCACAGCATCCGCACCGCCTTGAGCTTGTCCTGCGAGAACTGGAACTGGTTGAGCACCTGCTGCACCTGGCCGACGAGGAAGTAGTGGGTACCGGCGGCACCCTCCAGGACGTTCATCTTGTTCTCGGCGAAGGGCTCACGGGACATGGAGCCCATGATCATCTGCAGCTTGCCGTCGGCGATGGGCTGATAGGCCGGGGGCGGGGGCGGGGTGGGGCCCGGGTTGCCGTAGCCACCACCGCGGCCCTGGCTCCGCAGCTCGGGAGCATCGGCGACCAGCTCGCGGAGATCCTTCAGCTCCTCGTAGGCAGCGCGGATCTTCGCCTTGCCGCCGTTGCCGCGATTGCCGCTCTCGAAGGCCTGACCCAGCAACTTCTCCAGGTCGGCGAGGCGCTGCTCCACATCCTCGCGCTCGAGCACCACCAGGGTGCCACGGCGGCCGCGGCGGTACTCGCGGAACTCGTCGCCGTCGTCACGGCCGCCGCGGAACTCGTTGGACGAGGTCGGAGGCGCGTTGCCGGTGGGCTGGCCGGGGGGAGGAGCGAAGGAAGGGGCTGTCTGGGCGGAGGCGGCAACCGAGGTCAGGAGCGTGATGGCGACGAAGAGGGCCTTCATGGGAGTCATCTTTCTGGACTGTGTCCTTGCTGCATCTGCCCACTCTGACGGGCCGCGAGCGTCCGCATTCAAACGGATCCACTCCATTCCCGCCCAGGCCCCCCACCCTCGTGGGTCGTGCTCGTTGGTCCAGCAACGAGCCCGCCAGCGGAGCGGGGTCCGGGCGCGGTCTTCCTGAACTTGTCCAACAGTTGGACAAGTTCGTACCGGGTGCGCCCGGAGGGGGCGGCCCAGGTCATCACACGCGCAGCAGGGGCCCTGCCGTCGTCCCCTGCGGACGGAGCATCCCGCGCATGGACGCACTGATGAGCCAGGTGCCGGAAAAGACGTGGGTCCACCCTGGGCCGGGCATTGCACGGGGGCCGGGCATGATGACACTCACGACTCCCTCCCTCCGCCCGTCGTTCAAGCATGACCCGCTCCTCGGGGCCCGGCTCAAACAGCTGAGCCTCCTATCCGGCGTGATGACGTTCGCGGGCTTTGGCGGCATCGTCATGCTGCTCGACCCGAGCGCCCTGGCGGACTTCTCGGAGGTGGACCTCGGGGTGACCCAAATCCCCCTGCCCATCGTCCTCGCGGGCCTCTTCTGCGCGGGCCTGGCACTCCGCCACTGGCTGGGCTGGCGGGTGCGCCAGCTGGAGCGGCGGGGTTGGGAGCAGCTCCAGGCGGGCAGACCCGATGCGGCCATCCATTCGCTGGAAGCCGCGGTGTCCGCCGGAAACGATATCTCGCGCGGCCGGGGCTATTACGCGCTCGCCCTCGCCTGGTTCCGCCAGGGCGACTACGAGCGCGCCCTCGCCCTTGGAGAGAAGACCACCTGGATCGGGAGGAAAAGGGACACCAGGGTCTGCGATGCCCAGGTCCCCGCGCTGATGGCCGTCATCCTGGCCCTCTACGGTGAGCTGGACGACGCCAGGGAGTGGGTGGGGCGCATCCGCCGCCCCATGTTCGACGAGACGGACCACGCGCTGCTGGCGCAGGCGGTGATGCTCTGCCGCGAGGGCAGGTACGTGGAGGCGGTGAAACGCATCCAGCGCACCGTGCACGAGGACGTGCCCGAGACGGACGTGGGAGCGGTGGCGGTCATCCACGCCTTCGCGCGCAGCCGGCTGGGCGGGCAGCTGGTGCCCCTCAAACCGGGATGCGTCCTGCCCCAACGGCCCGCGCGGGGCTCGGAGTACGAGTACCTCGCGTGCGAGTGGCCCGAGCTCGCCGCCTTCCTCCGGGGTGAGGACGCCCCGGTGCCCGTGCTCGACGCGTGACGGGGACCGCCGGAGGGCGAGCTACTCCTTCACGGCCCCGGCGGTGAGCCCGCTGACGATGCGCCGCTGGAAGAGGACGGTCATCACCACCAGGGGCAGCGTGGCGATGACCGAGGCGGCGGCGATCTCCCCCCACGGCTCCTTGTGCTCGCTGGCGAAGAGGCTGATGGCCACGGGCACCGTGCGCTTCTCCGGCGAGGACAGGAAGGTGAGCGCGTAGAGGAACTCGTTCCACGCGAAGATGAAGACGAGGATGGCGGTGGTGGCCAGGCCCGGAGCGGCCAGGGGAAGCAGCACCCGCCAGAAGGCACCGAGCGGAGTGCATCCGTCCACCCGCGCGGCGCGGTACAGCTCGTCCGGGAGCTGCCGGAAGAAGGACGTGAGAATCCAGAGCGTGAGCGGCAGCGCGAAGGTGGCGTAGGGAGGCACCAGGCCCACCAGCGTGTCGCGCAGGCCCACTGTGCGCAGGATGAGGTAGAGCGGGCTCACCGTGGCGATGGGCGGGAACATGGACACGGCGAGCGCCGCGGCCAGCAGCAGGCCGCGCCCGCGGAACTCCAGCTTCGCCAGCGCGAACGCCGCCGACGCGCCCACCGCCATGCAGAAGAGGGTGGTGAGCGAGGCCGCCAGCAGCGAGTTCATCAACACCTGGAGGAAGGGACGGCCCCACAGCACGCTCACGTAGTTGTCGAGGGTGAGCGAGCTGGGCAGGGGCTGGGTGAGCTGTCCGTCCGGCCACAGCGACGTCAGCACCTGCCAGAAGAAGGGCCCCAGGAAGAAGGTGAGGAAGGCCACCGTCGCCAGCCACAGTCCGGGCCGCTTCATCACCGCCCCTCCTTCCCGAGCAACCGGATGTAGACGAGGCTCAACCCCACCACGCACAGGAACGTCATCACCGACAGCATGGAGCCGTAGCCGAAGTTGCCCGCCCGCATCAGCGTCTTGTAGGCGTAGATGCTCAACGTCTCCGTGGTGTTGGCGGGGCCGCCCTCCGTCAGCACGAAGATGGCGTCGAAGACGCGGAAGGCATCCAGCGTGCGGAACAGCAACGCCAGCAGGATGGCGGGCTTGAGCAGCGGCAGGGTAATCGACACGAACGAGCGCCAGCGCGACGCGCCGTCCACACGCGCCGCCTTGTAGATGTCCTCGGAGATGCCCTGCAGGCCCGCGAGGATGAGCAGCGCCATGAAGGGCGTCGTCTTCCACACGTCCACGAGGATGGCCGCGTGCAGCGCGTACCCCGGCACACCCAGCCAGTTGATGTCCTGCCCCGGCAGCAGCCGGTTGATGAGGCCGTAGTCCGGGTTGAAGAGCCACGCCCACAGCTTCGCGCTCACCACCGTGGGGATGGCCCACGGCACCAGCACCGAGGCGCGCAGGAGGCCCCGTCCCGGGAACGCGGTGTTGAGCAGCAGGGCCAGCGGCAGCGCCAGCAGCAGCTCCACCGACACCGCCACCAGCGTGAAGTAGCCCGTGTTCCCCAGCGCGTTCCAGAAGCGCGCGTCGCCCAGCATGAAGCCGTAGTTCTCCAGCCCCAGCCACCGCTGCTCGCCGAAGACGAGGATGAGCCGGTGCAGGCTCAGCCAGATCGCCGCGAGAATCGGGTACACCGCCACGCCCACCAGCACCAGCACCGCGGGCGCCACCAGCAGGTACGCCTGCCGCCGCTCGCGGCTCATGGAGCCCGTGGCCTTCACCGTGCCATTCATCTCGCGCGCTCTCCTACTCGAACTGCCCGGTGAGATGGTCCACCTGCCGCTGCGCCTGCTTCAGCGCCGTCTCCGGCGTGCGGATGCCCGCGATGGCCGCGGAGAACTCGCTCTGCAGCACGTCCGAGAGCAGGTTGTAGTACGGCGTCACCGGCCTCGGCCGCGCGTTCTCCACCATGCCCAGCAGGCTCGCGATGAAGGGCACCCGCTCCACCAGCCTCGGGTCCTTGTACACCGAGGGCCTCGGCGGATTGCGGCCATAGCTCAACGCCATCATCACGTTGGCCTCCGGCGAGGTGAGGTGCGCGATGAGCCGCTCGGCCGCGTCCTTGCGCTTGGGCGACACGTGCGCGTTCACCGCCAGCTGCCACCCGCCCAGCGTTCCCCAGCCCGGCTCGCCGCTCACCGTGGGCAGCGTGGTGATGCCCACCTTGCCCCGGATGGGCGAGTCCGGCTTCTGCGCCTCCTCCCACGCATAGGGCCAGTTGCGCATGAAGACCGCCTGGCCGGACTGGAAGACGCGCCGCGCCTCCTCCTCGCCCGCCGAGGTGACGCCCGGCGGGGAGATGCCACTGGCGATGAGCCTGCGCAGGTACTCCAGCCCCGCGCGGGCCTGCTCCGTGTCCAGTGCCAGCCGCCCCTTCTCGTCCAGCACCTGGCCCCCGTGGCCCCAGATGGCCTCGAATGCGTTGCAGTTGAGCCCCTCGTACTGCCGGCCCTGCCACACGTAGCCCTGCAACCGCGGGTCCTTCGCCTTCGCCTCGCGTGCGAACTGCTCCAGCTCCGCGTAGGTGCGCGGCGCCTGGGGCACCAGGTCCTTGCGGTAGAAGAGCACCCCCACGTCCACGTACCACGGCACCGCGTACGTCTTGCCGTCCACCACCACCGCCTCCACCGGGCCGGAGAGGAAATCCCGGCGCAACACCTCGGGCGGGAAGGCCTTGGAGATGTCGGCGATCCATCCGGCCTTCGCGAACTCGGGCACCCAGACGACGTCCACCACCAGCACGTCGAAGTCGTCCGCCCCACCCTCCAGCGAGGTGAGGAAGAACTGGTGCGCCACGTCCGAGGAGTTCGGCAGCGCCTCGGTGCTCAGCGCCACGTCCGGGTTCTTCCGCTCGAAGTCCGCGAGCAGCTCGCGGAAGGCCACCGGGTCTCCCAGCGGCTGGTACTTGAAGACGAGCGGCGTCTTCCCCCCGGCCACGGAGGCCTCTTCCTTCTTGCGGCGGCAACCCGGGAGCGTCCCGAGGACGAGCCCCAGCACGAGCACGAGCACGGAGATGAGCGGGCGGCGCATAGGGCCCGATGGTCCACATCTCCCCACGCCAGGGGCAAGCACGTTCGCACCACCCCCTCGCGAAATGTCGCCCTGTCTCCGGAAACCGGCGCGTAGCGTACACTGCCCGGGATGCGTCCCGGCCCCCGCTCCCGCGCGCTGCTGCTGCCCCTGATGGTGCTCGTCGTCGCGCTGGGCCTGGGCTCGCGCTCCCAGGCGGCGAGGCTCCACCTGCCCCGCTTCGTCACCGACTACGCGGGCGATGCGCTGTGGACCGTCATGGTCTACCTGTGCCTCGTCTTCGTCCTGCCCCGCCTCTCCGTCCGGCGCGCCGCCGCGAGCGCCCTGGGCCTCTCCGTGCTCGTCGAGCTCAGCCAGCTCGTCCACACCCCCTGGCTGGACGCCCTGCGGGCCCACCGCCTGGGCGCACTCGTGCTGGGCCGGGGCTTCCTCGCCTCGGACCTCGTCTGCTACACGGTGGGCGCGGGGCTCGCCGCTGGCACGGACCTGCTGCTCGCCCGTCGCCCCCCCACGCGCGCCCTGCCGCCGGCAAATGGTGCCCATCCCTGAACAGCCCGTATTCCCGGAGTCCGTCACCGTCCTACCGGAAAGCTTCTGGCGGACGGTGATTCCGGAAGAACACGGCCTCAAAGGAGTGTTATGTGGTGGATCGCCGCCGTGTGCCCGGCGTTGTGAAAACGAAAGCCGGAGGGTTCCCGGCTCGACTTCACGAGCAACCGGGTGTACGCCCGGCATGCGCTCCAGTGAGCGCACAGACCGGCGATGGTCGCCCGGCTGTGTAGGAGAAAGAATCAGAGCAATGGCAAGTGGCACCGTGAAGTGGTTCAACGACGCGAAGGGCTTTGGCTTCATCACCCAGGACAGCGGGGGCCCGGACGTGTTCTGCCACCACACCGCGATTCAGACTGATGGATTCCGGACCCTGGCCGAGGGCCAGAAGGTGGAGTTCGACGTCAAGAAGGGCCCCAAGGGTCTTCAGGCCGAGAACGTTCGTCCGATCGGCTGATCACGCGAACGCGGCTACTTACCTTTGAGTCCACGAGGCCCGGCCTCTCATGAGGTCGGGCTTCTTTTTTCCTCTTTCCCAGGAGCATCCATGCAGGGAAGGTCAACGAAGAGACAGAAGGAGATGGCCCGCCAGCAGAAGCAGCGGGACAAGGACGCCAAGAAGGCCGAGCGCCAGCGTGAGAAGGAAACGCGGCCGCCCCGCCAGCCCGGCGATGAGGATCCGGATATCGCCGGCATCGTGCCCGGCCCCCAGCCGCCCCTCGAGATGTGAGGCAGTCCAACCGTGAGGCAGGCAGACAGGCGCCCGACCGGCGTCCAGGGCTCGGATCCCCAGGGATTCCGGGCCCTTCGTGCGTTCAGGGCCCGGTGTCATGCCTACCTTCCGGAAGGAAACAGACGGAGGCGCGCATGGCGAAGGATGAGGCTCATTCGACGGGGAAGGCCGGGGCGCACGAGGCCCAAGCAGCGGAGCGGGAGCCGGCGAGCCACGTCTTCGACAAGCCCGCCACCGTCCGGGAGCCCGCGGCGCCGCGTGTTCCCCAGGTCCAATCCCCCGCGGGCGTGGCCGTCATCCCCCTGCCCGGCGAGGAGCGGGCACAAGCCTCCGAGGCCCGTCCCGAGACGCTCCAGCAGGCCCGGGAGACCACCGATGCGCTGTTGGAGGAGATTCTGGAAGAGGACTTCCTGAACGAGTCCCCCGAGTCCCAGCGCGCCGAGCCCGCGCGGCCCTCCCGGGAGGAGGACTGGCCCGCGGAGCTGCACTCCCTGCCCCTGCCGGAACAACCGTAGGCGCCCCGTGGATGTCCCCTCTCCCTCTGGGAGAGGGCCTCGGTGAGGGTCTTCTCTCTAGCGCTGATCGTCCGGCTGCTGATCCTCGGTCTCCCCCTGCCGGCCATCCAGGCCGATGCCACTGGGGGCCTCCTGCTCCGAGGGCACGCTCTGGAAGCCTTCCTCCTCGGGCAGCCGGTTCAAATCCCGGGGCTCCTGGCCCGGCCCGGTGTCCTCCTGCTGGCCCGCGCCACCCGTGCCCGGCGCTGGCTGCTGCTGCTGGTTCTGGACGTCCTGCGCTCCCTGCTGCCGGTTCGCCTGATCGCGGCAACCCGTCACCCACAGGGCCGATGCGGCCAGGCCGAGCACCACCACACGCTTGAATCCGTTCCTCATCCGGGTCTCCTTGCTGGGAGCCTTTTCTCTGGCTTCCCCCAAGGCTTTGGCGTGCCGGGCAGTGCTGCAGCGGCCCGGCACGCGCCCGTCCGGCCGTCCGCCGTCAGGGATGCTGGCTCGCCCGCCCCCACTGGGGAGGCAGCACGGACTGCACGAGGTGGAGCATCTCCTCCAGCTCGAAGGGTTTGCTCAGGCAGCCCACGGCCCCCACCTCGAGCCCACGCCGCCGAGCGTCCTCGGCCGCCGTGCACACCACGATGGGGACGCGGTGGCCATGACGCCGGCGCAGCTCCGCCGCGAAGGTCCAGCCGTCCATCACCGGCATCCGCATGTCGAGCAGGATGAGGTCCGGCGCGCACGCCTCCACCTGTTCCAACGCCTCCTGGCCATTCGAGGCCCTGCACACCTGGTAGTCCCCGGCCTCCAGGGCCAGGGCCATCACGTCCTGCATGTCCGGGTCATCGTCCACGACGAGGATGCGTGCTCCGGTCATCCCGCTCACCTCCTCTCCGCAAACTAGGAATGAAGCCCATTCCTCTCCCGCCGGGGTGCGTAGGGGACGGAGAAGCAGAAGGTGCTTCCCCTGCCCTCTTCGCTCGACACCCGCATGGTGCCGCCGTGGTGGAAGATGATCTCCCGCGAGATGTAGAGGCCCACGCCCATGCCCCCCCGGTCGTGCGGCGTGCCCGAGTGCGCGCGGTAGAAGCGCTCGAAGAGCCGGGCCTGGCGCTCCACGGGGATGCCGATGCCCTCGTCACTCACGCACACCTCCACGCCGTGCTCGTGCGGCTCCAGCCGGACCTCCACGCGCCCGCCGGAGGGGGAGTAGCGCACGGCGTTGTCCAGCAGCACCACGAGCACCTGCCGCAACCGGCCCCGGTCTCCCTGGACGATGACGGCCTCCCCCGGCCGCACGCTGAAGCGGTGCTGGGTGCCCTGCGCGGCCATGTTCGCCACCGTCTCCTCGGCCAGCTCGCGCAGGTCCAACGGCTCCTCCGTCAGCTTCAACTGGCCCAGGTGCAGCTGCGAGACGTCCAGCAGCTCTCGCACGATGCGGTCGATGCGGTCCGCGCCCCGGTTGATGGCATCGAGCATCTTCCGGTACGTGGCCGGCGTGGGCTCGGACTTGAGCGCGAGCTGGGCATAGGACTTCATGATGGCCACGGGTGTCTTCAGCTCGTGGGCGGCCACGCGGACGAACTCGTCCTTGAGATGATCCAACTCCACCATCTCGGTGACGTCGCGGGCCACGGACACGGCGCCGGTGATGTGGCCGAGCTCGTCGCGGATGGGGGCGGCGTTGGCGCGCAGGTGCAGGGTGCGGCGCCGCTCGGGCGAGGGGAAGCTCAGGTCCGCGTCCACGACGACGTTGCCGCGCAGGGCCTGGTACAGGGGCATCTCATCCAGCCGCGCCACCCGCTCTCCGCCCAGCCGCATGCCATGCAGCTCCAGGTGGCCCTCGGTGAGCTGGAGGCCCTCGGAGCCCACCTCACCGAAGAACTGGCGGCCCGCCTTGTTCACGAAGGTGATGCGGCCCGTCCGGTCGCTCACCACCACGCTGTCCACCATGTTGTCGATGGTGGCCTGCAACTCCATGCCGCGCTGTTGCAGTTGCGCGAGCAGCCGGTTCCGCTCCTCCTCGGCGCGCTGTCGCTCGGTGATGTCCGCCAGGAAGAGGTAGCGCATGAGCCTGCCTCCGCTCTGGACGACGGTGGTGGAGATCTCCACCGGAAGCTCCCCGCCGTCCTGACGCCGTACCTGCGTGCAGATGCGCTGGCGGCGCATTACCGCACCGTCGTCGCCCTCCAGCAGCGGCCGCAGCGCCGGGCAGAACAGCAACTCGAAGGCCGGACGGCCCACCGCCTCCTCCTTCGTCCAACCGAGGAGCCGCTCGGCCTGCGTGTTCCACTCGCAGATGAACTGGTGGCAGTCCACCGCGACCACCGCGTCGAGCGAGGTCTCCAGCACTTCACGCAGCCGGCGCTCGCTGCGCGCCAGGACCTCGTGCAACCTCCGTCGCTCCTCGAGCGCGAAGGACAGCTCGCGGATGCGCACGGTGCGATGGACGAGGAAGGGAACGGCCAGCAGCACGCCCCACACCGCCACGCCGAGCAGGAGGATGGCCAGCCGGAAGCGCTCGAGGCTGGCGAAGAGCGAGGACTCCGCGCTGGAGACATGCACGGTCCACCCCGACTCACCAATCTCCACCTGGGCGGTGCGCCGGGGGCCGGGAGTCCGCCCCGCCTCGTACCCACGCGCGTCCGCGAGCGTGAGCTCCCCCAACGCCGCCACCGGCCGGCCCCGCTCGCGCGCCCACGCGAGGAGTGGCTCCTGGGCGGGGTGGGCGAAGAGCCAGCCTCCGGGAGTGGTGACGTAGAACCATTCCGACCCGCCGGGAGCATTCGCCCCCTGGAGGATGCCGTGCAGGAGGGGGATGGAGACGTCCACGGCGATGACGCCCACCGGCTTCCCGGAGGCATCGAGCAGGGCGCGCGCATGGACGCGGTAGATGGAGTCCTCGACGGGGTGGGGCTCCGGAAAGACAGGCGCTCCCCGGGCCTCCAGGGCCCGCCGGTACCAGGGCTGCCCATGGGGCTCATCGGGCTGAGAGGTGCGCGCGTTGGTGACGGCGACGAGCCCCTCTCCAGAGCCGGCACGGTGGGCATAGGGGGCCACGGCGGGCCCACCACCCGTGCCAACCGAGGGCTCGAACCAGACCCCGAGTCCGTGAATGGCCTCCGTGGGAGCCGCGATGAGCAGCGCTTGGAGCAACCGCTCCAGCTCGGCCACGTCCCTCACGGGGGCCACGACGGCGGCCGCCGATTCCGCGACATGGTGGGTGTAGGAGATGCCGGGCTTGAGCTGGGAGGCGATCTCCTTGGCGCGGAGCATTTGCCGCAGCAGGGCCTCGTCCTCCAGGCGCTGGCGGGTCATCGAGTAGAAGGCCACCAGCCCCGCGGTGAAGACGGCCCCGAGGAGCAGGAGGAGGGACACCAGGGACTTGAAAGGCAGCTTCATGGTGGCGGGGACCGGCCACGGCGTGTGGGAAGGACATCCTTTTCGGGAACACGTGTGCTCCCCACTCCCCGCCGTCCATCACCCCCGGAGGCCAGCGATTGCCGTCTGGCCCACACCCCACGGAAGCGGGCGGCCGCCGGTCCGGGCGCGCAGCCGGTCAACTTGTCCAACAGTCGGACAAGTTGGAGCCGCTCGCCACCGGAAGGGTCCCGCGGCTACAGCCCCAGCTGCTTCGCGATGATGACCTTCATGATTTCGTTCGTGCCCGCGTAGATGCGCTGCACGCGGGCATCCATGAAGGCGCGGCTGATGGGGTACTCCAGCATGTAGCCGTAGCCGCCGAAGAACTGCAGGCACTCGTCCACGACCTTGCTCAGCATCTCCGTCTGCCACAGCTTGGCCATCGAGCACTCCTTCACCAGGTACTCGCCCGCCATGTGCTCGGTGAGCAGCCGGTCCAGGAACGCGCGGCCCACTTCGATTTGCGTCGCGCAGTCCACCAGCTTGAACTGCGTGTTCTGGAACTTGGAGATGGGCTTGCCGAACGCCTTGCGCTCCTGCACGTAGACCAGCGTGTCCGCCAGCACCTGCTCGGCCGAGGCCTGCGCCATGGCCGCCACCACCAGCCGCTCCTGCTGAAGCTTCTTCATCAACTGCAGGAAGCCCGCGCCCTCCTCGCCCAGACGGTTCGCCACCGGCACGCGGCAGTCCTCGAAGACGAGCTCCGAGGTGTCCTGCGCCGCCATGCCCATCTTCTTGAGCTTCTTGCCCTTGAGGAACCCGGGCGTCCCCGCCTCCACCACGAAGAGCGAAATACCCTGGTGCGCGTTCTTCGGATCCGGGTCCGTCTTGGCGGCCACCACGCACACGTCGCAGAGGATGCCGTTGGAGATGAACGTCTTGGCGCCATTGAGGACGTAGAAGTCGCCGTCACGCACCGCCGTGGTGCCCAGGGCCGCCAGGTCCGAGCCCGCGCCGGGCTCCGTCATCGCCACGGCGGACACCGCCTCGCCCGAGGCCAGCTTCGGCAACCAGCGCTTCTTCTGCGCGTCGTTGCCGAACTCGTGGATGTAGGGCACCACCACGTCCGAGTGCAGCGGCATGGCGAGCCCGGACTCGTAGATGCGGGCCAGCTCCTCCATCACCACCACCGAGTGCAGGAAGTCGCCGCCCGCGCCGCCGTACTCGGGCTCCAACCAGGGACAGAGGAAGCCCGCCTCGCCCGCCTTGCGCCACACCTCCCGGTCGACGATACCCGCCTCGTTCCACCGCTCCTGGTGCGGCTTCACCTCGCGCTCGAGGAACTGGCGGAACGACTGGCGGAACTGCTCATGGTCCTCGCGGAAGAGCTTCCTCTGCACCTGGGTGGCCTCCGGGCCTCGCGGGCCTCGTGCCCGCGCTGGGAGGCGGATGCTCCCCCGGGATTGACGCGGAATCAACCGGGGGAGCCCTCCCCTACGCGGGCGTCGGGGAGTCCTCGTCCGCGATGAGCCCCTCCTCCTGGGCGAGCGAGCGCAGGTGCGTCTTGATGCGCTGGAATTGCTGGCGCAACGCCGCCGCCTTGCGCTTGAGCGCCGAGTCCGACAACGGCTCCTCGCCCTCGGACATGACGCGCGCCACCTCCTCCCAGGACAGGCGCTGATCCACCCGGAGCAGCAACAACATGCGCTCCTGGGGTTCCAGGCTCTCGCGCAGCGCTCGGAAACGCTCCTTCACCGAGGTGCGTTGCCAGGGCCGTGTCTCCGAGCGAGGCCTTTCCGCGGCGTCCGGCAGCTTGGACATGGTCACCGGCTGCTCCCGCCCGGCCGGCGCGTGCATCACCTGGTAACATGCGTTGCGCGCCAGGCGGTAGGCCCACGTCCGGAAGGAGCTCTCCCAGCGAAATCCCGGGAGCCCCCGCAGGAGGTTCTCGCTGAAGAGGCTGAAGGCGTCCCGGCTCCGCTCATAGTCGTGCAGCACGGAGGCCATCAACCGCATGATCTCCTGCCCATACCCCTCCAGCGCCCGCTCCACGGCCCCGGCCAGGTCGCCCCGCTTGCACAGCACCTGGATGTCCTGCTCCAGCTTCTCGCGCTCTTCCAACTGCATGGTGGCTCTCCCTCGCTGCCTCTCGTTGTCCTTCACTCTCCTGCCCCCTCAGACAAGCCCCGGGACCCCCGCGCCTGGTCCCGCTGGCCGCTCGAGCGCCAGCAACGCATGCCGCTCGAATTCTCCGGCGCCCTGCTCACGGGCGATGCGCACCGCCTCGAGCAGGCTCGCGTGGGCCTCCTGCGCGTGGCCCAGCGCCCGGTGTGCTCCGGCGCCAATCCGGTGCAACTCCGCCTCGTAGGAACGCTCCCCCACCGCCTCCACCCACCGCAGTCCCTCTTGCACCGAGAGCAGCGCCTCGCGGGGCTCATTCAGGCGCAGGTGCACTTCCGCCAACAGCCCGAGGGTGTGCGGCATGCCCGCGCGCAGGCCCGTCATCCGCCACCGGCCGAGGAACTCGCGCATCTGCTCCAGCCCCTTGCCGGGCTGTCCCAGCAGGGCCAGCGCCCAGCCGCGCAGCAGGCCGGACCACTCGATGAACAACCGCAACCAGTGCTCGCTCGCGAGGGCATGGCATTCCTCGGCCAGCTCGAGCGTGCCGCGCGCGTCCCCTCTCACCTGGCAGGACAGGGCGGCGTAGAGCAGCGTATAGGCCCGGGTGTTCGCATGGCCGATGCGGGCGGCCAGCTCCAGCGCCTCGCGGCGGTACTGGAGCGAGCGCTCCGGCTGGCCGAGCACCGCGTGGATGAGGGCGGCATGGATGAGGGCCACCGCCGTGGGGTCCACCCAGTGCTTCTCGGCCAGCAACCGGTGCCGCTCCGGGGAGAAATCCGAGCACGCCAACGCCCGCTCCACGTACTCGCGCGCCGCGTGCTGCTGGCCCCAGGCGAAGAAGTCGGCGGCCATCATCCGGTAGCCCAGGGAGAGCAATTCCTGGTCGTGCCTGCGCGAGCCGAGCTCCACCAGTTGCTCAGCCAGCTCGTGCGACAGGCGGTACTCGGCGCGGGCGAAGTAGTAGGCGAAGGGCCCCCAGTAGGGCAGCTCCAGGTCCGGCAGCGCATCCCCCACGGACTGGAAGAGCTCCCGGGCCCGGGCGTACGTGTGCTTCACCTCGGGCGAGCGGTAGCCCTGCACCTGGGACAGCGGAATGCCCAGGGCGATGAGCAATTGCAGCTCCTGGTGGATGCGCTGGCCGGCGTCGGGCAGGGAGCGCAGCAGCTTCAGCGCATAGCGCAGGTGGCTCACCGCCTCCTGGTTGGCCGAGTGCAGGCTGGCGCGGATGCCGGCCCTCATCCAGTGGTGGATGGCCGGCACGAAGTCCCCCGCCTCGGTGTAGTGGTGGGCCAGCACCTCGGGCTGCGTCTCCACCACCTCGGGGAATTGCTCCACCAGCGCCTGGGCGATGCGGCGGTGGTGCTGGCGCCGGGTCCCCCGCAGCATCGACTGGTAGGCCGCGTCCTGGAGCAGGGCATGGCGGAACTGGTAGCCGGGCCCGCCCTCCTCGACGTCGTGTTGGAGCAGGCCAGAGGCCACCAGCTCCTCCAGGTCCGCGCGCAGCGAGGCGGCACCGCGCCGCGTCAGCGTGGCCATCAACGCGTGCGAGAAGCCACGCCCCACCACCGCGCACAGTTGCGCCAGCGCCTTCTGTCCTGGCGGGAGCCTGTCCAGCCGCGCCAGCAACAGCTCGTGCAGGGTGATGGGGATGGAGGGCATGACGCCGCCTCCGGCCACCATGCGCGTCATCTCCTCCACGAAGAGGGGGATGCCGTCCGTCTTCTCCACGAGCCTCAGCACCGTCTCGGGCGGCAGCTCCCGCTCCCCGGCGGATTCCCGTACCAGCGTGGCGGTGAGGCGGGCCGGCAGCCGCTCCAACCCCACCCGGAGCAGCGGGCCCGTGGCGGGCCAGGTGTGCTGGAAGCCCGGGCGGGCGCTCAGCAGCACCAGGACGCGCGCCTTCTCCACCCGGCCCAGCAAGAAGTCCAACAGCTCCAACGTGGAAGGATCCGCCCAGTGCAGATCCTCCACCACGGCGAGCACCGGGCGCGTCCGCGCCATGCGCAGCAGCAGCTCCGCCAGGGCCTCGAAGGTGCGCTCCTTCTGGCGCTCCGGCGAGAGCTGGAGGATGGGCAGGTTCTCCTTCACTGGCAGCGAGAGGAGCGCGGCGATGAGGGCCATGTGCTCCGGCGCCAGGCCGACCGCCCCCAGGTGCGATTCCAGCCGGGCCAGGTTGGCGCCGGGCGAGCCCTCCGCGTCCAGGCGGAAGAGGTGCTGCAACATCTCGACGAGGGGGTGGAAGGCGCTGTTGGCGAACTGGCTCCAGCACTGGCAGCGCAGGCGGCTGGGCGTGGACGCGGGCACCCGGAGGCGCAGCTCCTGGAGGAGGCGCGACTTGCCGATGCCGGCCTCGCCCGAGACGAGCACGAAGGAGCCCCGGCCCTCCCGGGCCCGCTCCCAGACATCGAGGAGCAGGCGCAACTCGTCCTCGCGGCCCACGAAGGCGGAGAGCGGACCGGTGGCCAGCGCCCGGTCGAAGCGGAACACCGCCTTGCGCACGCGCGTCACGCGCCAGGCCGCCACGTTGCGCGCACCGGACACGCCCTCGAAGGTGCGCGTGCCGAGTGCATCGGCCTCGAAGGCCGGGCGCACCAGGGTGTGCGTGGCGTGGCTGAGCATCACGGTGCCGGAGTTGGCCTGACGCGCCAGCCACGAGGCGATGCGGGGGGCCTCGCCCTGGATGGTGGGCGTGCGGCCGCGCAACTCCGGGAGGTTGTCGTCGAACACCACCGTCTCGGTATGGATGCCCACCCGCACCGGCAGCGACGCGGCCAGGCGCAGCCCCGCGTCCACCGCCCGCACCGAGTCCTCCTCGCGCGCCACCGGGTAGCCGAAGCAGGCCAGCACCTCGTCTCCCACGCAGGTGGTGATGGAGCCGCCGTAGCGCTGGATGACCTCCGAGCAGCTCTTCTGGAAGCTGGCCTCCAGCTCGCTGAAGTCCTCCGGGTCCAGCTCACCAGCCGAGGCCCCGGAGTCCGCGAGCCGGCAGGACACCAGGGTCACCTGACGGCGTTGGGGCACCAGCGAGCGCGGCTCCTCGCGCCAGGGCCCCAGCCGCTCCTCCACCCGGCGCAGGCTGTCTCGCAGCTCGGCCGCGGAGCGCGGGCGCTCGTGGGGCTCCTTGGCCAGGATGGCGGCCACCAGCCCATCCACCTCCTCCGGCACCTCCGGACGGTGGGCGCGGATGCGGGGCGCGGGCTCGGCGGACACCACCTGGTCGCGAAGCTCCTCGAGCGTGGCGCTCGGGTAGGGCAGCTCACCGGTGAGCATTTCGTACAGCATGACGCCCGCGGACCAGAGGTCCGTGCGCTCATCCTGCGCCCCGCCGCGCCACTGCTCCGGGGACATATAAGGAGGCGTGCCCGCGGTGGGCAGGTAGGGCACGGGCGAGCTGCTGGTGGACGTCAGCCACGCGAGCCCGAAGTCGAGCAGCTTCACCGGCCCCTGCCGGGTGAGGAAGACATTGCTGGGCTTGAGGTCGCGGTGGACGATGTGGCGGTCGTGCGCGTGCGCCAGGCCCGTGGCCACCCCGGACATGATCTCCACCGTCCGCCGCACACCCAGCCGGCGCTCGCGATGGAGCAGCTCGGCGAGCGACTCCCCTTCCAGACACTCCATGACGAGGAAGGGAATGCGCGGCTCCCAGGAGGCGCCCACCCACTCGGCCACGTCGAAGATGCGGACGATGTTCTCGTGGTCGAGGTGCGCGATGGCCCGCGCCTCCTGGCGTAGCATGGAGGTGAGCCACTTCCCGTCATGGCCCGCGCGCGGGAGGATGAACTTGAGGGCCACCTCGCGCTGCAATTCCTCGTCACGGGCGCGGAACACCTGTCCCATGGCGCCCCCGCCCAGCTCCGAGATGATGTCGAAGCGGCGGCCATCCGAGCCCCCCAGCCGCTCTCCGGGAGCCGGCTTGCGGAACGGGAGGGGCTCCTGCGCCACCTCCTTGAGGAAGGAATCGCCGAAGTCCGAGCCACCGGAGGAGTGCCCCCCCGCCGGGCGAGGCTGGCCGTCCCTGGGATTGTGACCGGTCTCTTCACGCATTCCCTGCTCCCCGGTCGACGGGCCCTCGCGATGCAAGGCCTTGCTGGATGAAGTTACGGGTCTCATGGTCACCGGGCAATGCAACGGGCCAGGAGGGCAGGAGCTCTGTCCAGGGCTGGCAACCGCATCGTTCCGTCGAAGTACCTGTGGAGGCGGAGCCACGGTGCCGCGTTCGTGACGCGACGGAGTGACGCCGCTCCCCTCTCCGCTCCCTGAGCATCCAGGCGAGGCACCGCAAGGAGCCCCCAAGGGCCACACCTCCGGTGCGTCACACCACGAGCGAGGCCAGTCTACCCGCGGGAATCCGATGTGGCACGGGGGCCATGGGCGTGACATTTCCTTTCAAGAATCTCGTCTTCGAGGGGGCCGGGGTCCGCAATTGTGCCTACGCCGGGGCGATGCTCGCCCTGGAGGACCATGGAGTCTTCGGGCAGGTGGAGCAGGTGGCGGGCACGTCCTCGGGCTCCATCGCCGCCACGCTGGTGAGCCTGGGCTACACGCCGGCGGAGATCCGCCAGGAGATGCTGAACCTGGACTTCGCGCGCATCCAGGATGGCAACTGGCTCACCGGGCCCGTGCGCATGCTCAACCACCATGGATGGAACCCGGGCGACTACTTCCTCGCGAGCATGGAGGACGTCATCGCCCGCAAGACGGGGGATGGACGCATCACCTTCGCCCAGCTCCGCGCGCGCGGCTTCAAACCGCTGTACGTGGTGGGCACCAACCTGTCGGTGCGCAACGTGCGCGTCTTCCCCGACGAGCACAGCCAGGACATGGCCGTCGCGGACGCGGTCCGCATCTCCATGTCCATTCCCTTCTTCTTCGCCAGCCGCGAGTTCCAGGGAGAGATCTACGTCGATGGCGGAGTGATGTGGAACTACCCCATCGACCTCTTCGACGGACCCGAGAGCTACAACGCCCGGACGCTCGGCTTCTTCCTGGACACGTTCAACCAGCCGAAACCGGACCCCATCCACAACCTGCACGACTTCACCGGGTCCTTCTTCGCCTCGCTGCTCAGCTCGCAGGAAATCGATCTGATGAACAGTCCCGCCAACCTGGCGCGGAGCATCCGCATCGACGACCTGGGCCTCAAGCCCACGGAGTTCGGAATCACCCGCGAGCAGAAGCTGGCCCTCATGCGACAGGGCGAGCAGTCCACGCGGGCCTTCCTGGAGCGCTACGCCGCATCACATTCCGCGGCGTGAACCTCCCTTTTCCGAGGAGTGTTTCCATGTCCAGCAATGCCCTGACCGTCGTCACCCCCATCCGGCCCGACAAGGTGAAGCAACTCGATGAACTGCTGAGTGAGATCGGCGAGGACATCAACAACAAGACGGGGCGGCACATCTCCTTCGCCCGGCTCACCACGGTGCACTTCCTGCGCTGGGTCATCCTTCCCGGGGACAATGATGGAGGGCGCCACTACCTCCCGCAGCTCGCCTTCGAGAGCAATTACGACGGTCCGCTCGACGCGCACCTGGAGGAGCTCATCCGCGTGGGGGGGCCGGTGCTGGCGCGCATCTACAGCTACTGCGCGGGCTGTCCCTCGGACGTGGCGGGCAGTGCCGCTTCCTTCAAACGCTTCCTGAAGCGCTATCAGCTCCGCAGCGCCGCCTTCTACCGGGGCTACCCGAACTACAGCGTCCAGGACGTGATGGAGAACACCCGGGCGCGGCGGGCCATCCAGGACTTCCTGGACGACCCCGAGCGCGGGGCCACCCTGCGCGGCTTGCCGCCGGAGCAGCTCTGCCAGGAGATACAGAAGTACCTGGCCACCGTGCCCGGGCTGAAGCTGGAGCGCGGCCCCAACCCCAAACCGAGCCTGTTGGATCGGTTCGTCGGGCGCCTCATGGACTCGCGCCCCGTGCAGCTGGCCGTGGGCATTCCCATGGTCCTGCTGCTGCTGCCCGTGCTCGTGCCGACGGCCCTGGTGCTGCGGTGGAAGGAATCCCGCGACGAGGTGGAACCCAAGACGAAGGACATGGTGGATCCGCGCGTGGAGGGGCAGGAGGACTACAAGGTCCAGAACCAGCTCACCCACCTGGTGGAGGTGCGCCCGGGCTTGTTCCGCCAGATCACGCTGCGCACGGTGCTGGGCGGAATCAATTTCCTGGCACGCCACTACTACAACCGCGGCAACCTGGGAGGCATCCCCAGCATCCACTTCGCGCGCTGGGTCCTCATCGACAAGGGCCGGCGCCTGCTCTTCTTCAGCAACTACGACGGGAGCTGGGAGCGCTACCTGGGTGACTTCATCGACCAGGCGGCCGTGGGGCTCACCGGCGTGTGGAGCAACACGCGCGGTTATCCGAAGACACGGATGCTCTTCGGCGAGGGAGCGACCAACGAGGAAGACTTCAAGCAGTGGACGCGCGACCACCAGCTCTACACCCAGGTCTGGTACAGCGCCCACCCCGACGAGAGCGTCCGCAACATCCTGCAGAACGTGGCGGTGTGCGCGCAGTTGAAGGCTCAGCTCAAATCCCAGGAGGCGGCGCAATGGCTGCTCAAATTGTAACGTCCGGCTCTCAGACGGCGGCGGTGGTACCGGGCGAGGCACTCGAGTTCGAGGACATCCAGGGGCTCGTCTTCTTCGGGCACGGGCACCTGAAGTACTCGCGGTATGTCTTCCTCCGGGTGAAGGACGGAGCTCGGGCACGGGCGTGGCTGCGCACACTGGTGGAGCGCAAGGAGATCACCACCGCGGGCGGCAAGCAGCATCCCGGGCGCGAGGACACCAAGGGCGACCACGCGGTCCAGGTGGCCTTCACGGCGTCGGGACTGGAGCACCTGGGAGTGCCGCCGGAGGTGATGACCACCTTCCTGCAGGAGTTCCGCGAGGGGATGAGGGACCGGCGCCGCGCGCGCATCCTGGGCGACACGGGCGGGAGCGCGCCGGAGAAGTGGCAGTTCGGCGGCACGGACGAGACGGTGCCCCACATCGCGCTGGTGCTCTTCGGCCGGGACGACGCGGACCTGGATGTCTTCCACGCCTCGCACCGCGAGCGCTACCAGGACGTATTGGAGGAGGTGTTCATCCAGGACGCGGACATGCGCCAGGGAGACACGGAGCCGTTCGGCTTCCGGGATGGCATCTCGTTCCCCTACATCAAGGGCGTGCCCACCACGCGCACGCCGGATGCGCTCGGCCTGCCCATCGACGCGGGCGAGTTCATCCTCGGCTACCACAACGCGTATGGCCAGTACCCCTTCTCGCCCCGGGTGCCGCGCGGCGAGGATCCGCGCGACCTGTTGCCCGAGGTGCCTCGGGGGCAGACGGTGCCCGGAGAGCCCCGGCCCAAGGACCTGGGACGCAACGGCACCTACCTGGTCATCCGCAAGCTGAGCCAGGACGTGAAGGGCTTCTGGAAGTTCATCGAGGAGAGCAGCCGCGACCCGGACAGGAGCGCGGAGGAGAACGAGGCGAACAAGGAATTGCTGGCCGCGAAGCTGATGGGCCGGTGGAAGAGTGGCGCACCCCTGGTGCTGTGCCCGATGAAGGACGACCCGAAGCTGGGCGAGGACGCCACGAGCAACAACCACTTCGAGTTCGGAGATGACCCGTACGGAACGAAGTGTCCCCTCAGCTCGCACGTGCGCCGCGCGAATCCCCGGGACACGCTCGTCGAGGACCCCGAGGAGTCCACCAAACTGGTCTCCCGCCACCTCATCATCCGCCGGGGCCGGCCCTATCACGACAAACTGGCTGGGGGAGAAGAGGAGCAGGGGCTGATGTTCGTGGCGCTCAACACCAACATCGGGCGCCAGTTCGAGTTCATCCAGCAGACGTGGATGAACAACCCCAAGTTCAACGACCTGTACGACAGCAAGGATCCCATCGCCGGAGACAACTACGACCCCCAGTATCCGGAAGACGACCCGAAGGACTACACCGCCGTGGTTCCCGGCTTCCCGGTGCGCCAGCGCATCTCCGGTCTGCCGCGCTTCGTGCACATGCGGGGCGGAGACTACTTCTTCATGCCTGGCATCAAGGCGCTACGGTACCTGGGCTCGGAGCGCGCGCGATGAGCTCCCGATTCGTCCGATGGCTCACCGGCGCGGACATGCAGCGGGCGGTGTTCGGATTCATGCGCCAACACCACCCCAACATGAGGCTGGGCAAGCGGGTCCTGGTGACCCGGGCCGAGGACGTGAACGAGGTATTGAAGACAGACGCGGTCTTCGGGGTGACGGAGATCTACGCCGAGCGCATGGAGCGCACCACGGGGGCCTTCTTCCTGGGAATGGAGAACACGCCGCAGTACCAGCGGGAGGCGGCCATCTCCCGGAAGGCGGTGCACCCGGGGGACATGGAGCAGATCCGGAGCATGGCGCGCGAGCATGCCGAGCAACTCATCGCCCTGGCGCGCCCCACGGGGCGGCTGGACGTGGTGAACGGGCTCGCGCGGCCGGTGGCGGTGGGGATGGTGGACCGCTTCTTCGGTGTGCCAGGACCGGATCCGGAGACGATGAAGCGGTGGATGCGCGTCATCTTCTGGGACATCTTCCTCAACCCGGGCAACGGCGCGGACGTCACCGCGCGGGCGAAGGAGGCCAGCGCGGAGCTGAAGCGCTACATGGAAGGGCTCATCACCCAGCGCAAGGCCGGGCTGGCCACCGAGAGCCGGGACGACTTCGTCACCCGGCTGCTGAGGATGCAGGAGGACGAGACCACGCGCCTGGACGACGATGCGGTGAGACGCAACGTGGGTGGCATCATCGTCGGCGCGGTGGACACCACCTCCAAGGCGCTGGCACAGCTCGTCAATGAATTGCTGGAGCGGCCCGAGGCACTGGGGGAGGCACAGAACGCGGCCCGGGCGGGAGACACGGCGCGCGTGGCGGCCCATGCCTTCGAGGCGTTGCGCTTCGACCCGCACAATCCGCTCCTGATGCGCACGTGCCACGAGGACTACGTGCTCGCGAGGGGCACGGACCGGGAGATGAGGATTCCGAAGGGCACGCTCGTCATCGCCTCTACGCTCTCGGCGATGTTCGATCCAGCGGTGATGCAGCACCCGGACGAGTACCGGGTGGACCGTCCGCCCCAGGGCTACATGCACTTCGGCCGAGGGCTGCACACCTGTTACGGAGAGCGCATCAACCACCTCGTCCTGCCCGAGGTGCTCGGGTGCCTGCTGCGGCTGCGCAACCTGCGGCGCGCGCCCGGCGGCGAGGGACGGATGCGATTCGAGGGCCCCTTCCCGGACCGGCTGATGGTGGAGTTCGACGCGGGCTGACCTGGCTAGAGTGGAAAGCCTCCATAGGAGGCACTGATGACGAACCAGCCCGCCAACCCACCCCCTGTGGATGCACCGATGGAACGGTGGAGTACCCGGACGCCCCAGAAAGTGACGGTGCTGGCGCTGCTGCTCGTGCCGGCCCTGCTATCCGCTGGTTGCGCCTCGCTGATGCCACTGCCCGACAGAGGGATGAATCTACGCTACACGCATGGCGATGCCGGCACGCCCGCCTGGGCCGGGGACCAGCGCAAGGGCGCGAGCGCGACGGTGGGTCCTGGACGTGCGGAGGAGACTGCGGGAGCAAGCGTCCTGGCGGTCCACCTGGCGTTTCGCGGCGCACTGGGCGAGGTGACTGGCACCCTCCACCACCTTTCTGGCGAGCTCTCCAGGTTGGAGAAGAGCCACTGGGGCATCGCAGGCGAGGGCACTGGCTTATTCCTGCCCCATGTGGAGTATGGCCAGCGCCAGCTGCGGTGGATGGAAACCGAGTTCGCCACCGCAACCCGGCTGGCCCACACGGCCTCGGAGGTGGAAGACGACGACATGCAACTGGCCCTGTTGCGCCTGGCGGGCCCCCGGATCGAGGCAGCCATGCTGGGCTCGCTGCTGTTAGCCACATGGGTGGACGTCCTCCACCTGCTCGATGTGGCATTCAAGCACGGCTACACCTCGTTGGAGACGCTGTTCGTGGAGATGGACCGCTGGCAGAAGAGGTTGGAGCCGGCCATGACGGCCCTGGCCTCGCAGGAGCCAGGGCAGTTGGAGGCAGCGGCCCAGGACATGCCCATGCTGATGGGACACCTGTCCAGCGAGTTCAAGGCGACGGCGCAGAGACTCCACTCGGGGCTGAGGAAGACCCAGAAGCTGATGGCACTGGCGCAGCTCGTGGAGATGGTAACGATGGTGTCCGCGATGAAGTTCTCGCTGCCTCGGCTGGGACCATCAGCCCCCGCGACACTGGGGATGGGAATGGTGATGGGAGGCGATGGGGTGATGATGGGCACGCGCCTTGTCGTCTCCGCCGAGTGGGTGGAGATGATGCGACGGTTGGTGCGGGCGGGCGTCCTCTCACTGCCTGTTGTGAGCGCGGCGGTGCGGATTCAGGCCGGACAGGTGTTGATGGCCGAGGCGCACGACGAACTGCCGCGCGGCGTGCGTGCGGCACTGGGCGATGGACCTGAGGTGCGGGGCATGCACGTGACGGGTAGAACAGGGGCAGGCATGGCCGAGCCACCGCGACACCACGTCCTGCCCAAGGAGTTCCGAGAGTGGTTCGAGAAGCGTGGTTTCACGGGCGAGATGGACATCGACCAGTTCTGCGTCAAACTGGAGCAGGCACACCATCAGGCCATCCACGGCGGTGGGAGCTGGAAGCTGGGGCGCGTATGGCCGGGTGAGTGGAACCGGATGATCATGGAGACACTGCTCGAAGCCGAGACAACGGCCGGCCGGATGTTGACGCGAAATGAGATCCTGGGAACAGTTGCGAAGCGAATGGAGGACTACGACATCCCGATGAATTTCCTCCCGTGGAGGAGGCGATGAGTGACGGGAAATCCTGGCAGGGAAACTGGAAGGTGCGCCTGCACGAGCGGGTCCGCGCTCGTGGATACGATTCGCTCACCGCATTCGCTGATGCGCGCCCTGCTGTCCCGCTGCACCTGCTGGCTGCGGAACTCGGCAAAGACGACGTCGCCGGAGTGCAGGTGTTGAACGGGTTGCTCGCCGAGGCGGAACGGCGCAAGCAGCTCACGCGTTTCGTACGCGATGTATTCACACGCCTGTGGTCCCAGAGCGTCCCCGACGGCTGGCCGGCTGTGCTGGACGACGCAAACCGCTTCAAGGTTGCCGAGGCGCTCGGCTCGTGGATTGCCTACACTCCAGAAACCCACAAGGCTCGAGCCAGGCAGGTCAGGACAGCGCTCCTCGCGGCGCCACCTCCTCCCGGGTGGCGCCCGCTCGGCCCCGACGACGAGTTGCTCCTCACGCTCCTGCCCGACGAGGAAGTCTGACTGGCGGAACTCCACCCCGCTCAACGGTGCTCCGGATACCTCCGCCGGAACTCCTCGCGCAGGGACTCGAGGTAGGCCGGGGCCTCCGGCGTGCCCTCCGCGGGCGCCCAGGGCGCGAAGGCCTTGTCATTCGCCGGTGCGTACGGCCCGTTCTTCACCTCGTAGATGACGGTGTCCGGCGTCAGGGCCACCAGCCCGTGGAAGATGCCCGGAGCCAGGTCCACCCCGAAGTGCTCTCCCCCCGCCTCCAATGACAGACAGTCGCGCACGCGCCCATCGTCCTCGAAGGTGAAGAAGGCGACCGCCCCGCGCAGCAGAATCCACGCCTCCGTCTTCGGCGGCTCCAGGTGCCGGTGCGGCCGCACGTAGCTGTCCGGCTGGACGACGTTGAACATCCGATGCAGCGGATCCGCGTCACTCTTGTGGAAGGGCTGGATGATGCGCCGGCGGGGGCTCGTCCGCGAGGCCTCCGTCACCTCCTCCACCAGCGAGCGGGAGAGAACCACCAGTTCCCCCGCGGGGGCATCCAGGGCACGTCGATGGGAAGCACTCATGTCCCCGAGCGGAGCACAGGCGCGCCCCGCCGGCCAGCCCGGACCGCCTTCCTCACGGATGCCGCGCGGGCGGCTCCTCCGCGAGCCCCAGCCGGCGCAGACTCGCCTGGGCCCTCTGCTCGTAGGCCCCCATCCCGTGCTCCCGTGCGAAGCGGATGGCCTCGAGGAACGCCGCACGCGCCTCGTCCTCCCGGCCGGCCAGCCTCAGCAGCTCGCCACGGACCCGGTGCAGCTCGGGCAGGTAGGAATACTCCTCCGTCACCGCCGGCCACGTCAGCGCCTCGTCCACCGCGGCCAGCCCCTCCTGCGCCTGTCCCAGCCGCAAGTGGATGTGGGCCAGCATGCCCAGGTTGTGGTGCATGCCCGCGATGATTCCCGAGCGCTTCCACCCCTCCAGCACCTGGCGCATCTGCACCAGCCCCTCCTGCGGACGCCCCAGCTCGGCCAGGGCCCACCCCCGCACCGCCGAGGGCCACAGGACCCACAGGAGGAAGCGGTGCTCACGCGCGAGCGGAATGCACTGCTCGGCCAGTCCCAGCGCCGTGCGCGCGTCCCACCGCAGCTGGCTGGCGATGGCGCAATAGGTGAGCGCGAGCGACGTCGTGTGCGGATGGCCGATACGGCCCGCCAGCTCCAGCGCCTCGCGGGTGAAGCGCTCGGCCCGCTCCCACTGTCCGGACACCGAGAGCGGCAGCGTCGCATACGCCAGCGCGCCCACTCGCGGATTCACCCACTGCCGGATGGCGAGCGCCCGGTGCTGCTCCAGGTCCATCTCTGGTACCGACAGCGCCAGCTCCAGGTGCCGCAGCGCATTGTCCACCTGCCCCCAGGTGAACAGGTCCGTGGCCATCATCCGGTGCCCCATGGAGAGCAGCTCCGGCTTGTGCTGGCGCTCGCCCAGGCTCACCAGCAGCTCGGCCACCTCGTGCGAGTCGTGCGATTTGCCCCGCGCGAAGTAGTACGCGAAGGAGCCCCAGAAGCTCAGCTCCAGGCGCGGCAGCTCCTCACCCACCTCGCGGAAGAGGGCCTGCACCCGCGTGTACGTGCGCTCCACCTCGGGCGAGCGGTAGCCCTGCACCTGCACCAGGGGCATGCCCAGGGCGATGAGCAGTTGCAGCTCGTCCCGCGTGAGCACCGGAGCGTCCGGCAGGCTGCGCAGCAGCTTCAACGACTGCGAGAGGTGGCTCACCGCCTCCTCGTTGGCGGAGCGCTGGCTCGCCCGCATGCCCGCCAGCTTCCAGTAGTGGATGGCCAGCTTCAGTTCCCCGGCCTCGGTGTAGTGACGGGCCAACAGCTCCGGCCGCGTCTCGGCCACCGCCGGGAAGTGCGTCCCCAAGGCCTGGGCGATCCGCTGGTGGTACTGCCGCCGCGCGCTCCGGGGCAGCGACTGATAGGCAGCCTCGTGGATGAGGGCGTGGCGGAACTGGTAGCCGGGCTCGTCCTCGTCCCGCGCCTGGAGCAACCCCGCGGCCACCAGCCCCGCCACGTCCCTGCGCAGCACGGTGCCCCGGAGCCCCGTCAATTGCGCGAGCAGCGCGAAGGAGAAGCTGCGCCCCACCACCGCGCACAACTGCGCCAGTTGCTTCTGCCGGCGCGGCAGCGAGTCCAGCCGGGCCAGCAACAGCTCCTGCAGGGTGACGGGAATGGAGGCCGCGGCCCCGCCCTCCAGCATCACCCGCGTCATCTCCTCCACGAAGAGCGGAATGCCGTCCGTCCGCTCCACCAACTGCGTCACCACCTCCGCGGGCAGCTCCTGGCCCCGCGTCACCTCCTTCACCAACTGCTCCGTGCAGGCCGCGGGCAGCCGCTCCAGCGGGATGCTCTGGAAGCCGGAGTGCTGGGCCCAGGGCGGGCGGAACTCGGGGCGGGCACTGAGGACGAAGAGCAGGCTCGCCCGCTCCACGAAGCCAATCAGGAAGCTCAGCAGTTGCAGCGTGGAGGGGTCCGCCCAGTGCAGATCCTCCACCACCACCAGCACCGGGCGCTCACCCGAATTCTCCATGAGCAGGGTGGCCAGGGCCGCGAGCGTCTCGTCCTTCTGACGCTGGGGAGTGAAGCGCAGGTGCGGCGAGTCCTCCCTCACCGGCAGCGACACCAGCGAGGCCAGCAGACGCACCTGCATGGGCGTCAGGCCGCGCTTCTCCAGGTGCCGCTCCACGGCGCGCAGGTTCTCCTGGGGCGAGCGCTCCGGGCTCAACCACGCGCGCTGCAGCATCTCGATGACGGGGTGCAGGGCGCTGGTGCTGTACTGGTGCCAGCACTGGAGCCGCAGGAGGAGGGGCTTCTCCGGCAGCACCCGCTCGCGCAGCTCCTGGATGAGGCGGGACTTGCCGATGCCGGCCTCGCCGCACAGCAGCACGTAGCCGCCATGCCCCTCACGGGCCCGCTCCCAGGCGGCGAGCAACTTCCCCAGCTCCTCCTCCCGGCCCACCAACGGGCTCAACTCGCCCATGGGCAGACGGGTGCCGGCCGTGCGCGAGCGGCCCAGCACGTGGTGCACGTCGAAGGTGCGCCGCCCGTCGAAGACGCGGGCCCCGAGCGGCTGCGTGTCGAAGGCGCGCCGCACCAGGCTGTACGTGCTGGGGCCCACCACCACCTCGCTCGGCCCGGCCTGCTGGGCCAGCCACGCGGCGATGCGAGGGGCCTCCCCTTGAATGGTGGGGGTGTGCCCTCGCAGCTCCGGGAGGATGTCGTCCAGCACCACCTGGTCCGTGTCGATGCCCACCCGCACCGCCAGCTCCGCGGCCGTCCCCGGCGGCAACCGGGCCTGGAGCGCCGCGAGCACCACCGGGGGCAATTCCAGCCCCGCGCGCACCGCGCACTCCGCGTCCCCCTCCTTCGCCACCGGGTAGCCGAAACACGCCAGCACCTCATCTCCCAGACACAGGGTGATGAAGCCCCCATGGCCTTGGATGCCCTCCGAGGCCGCGCGGTGGAAGGCCGCTTCCAGCTCGCCGAAGTCCTCGGGGTCCCACTCCTCCGCCAGCGCGCTGAGCCCCGTCACCCGGCAGTGCAGCAACGTCACCTGCCGGCGCTGGGGCGCCGTCGAGCGCTGCGGCGCCCGGCCCGGCCGCAGGTTCTCCTCCAGCTCGCGCAATTCCTCGCGCAGCTCCTCGGCCGACAGCAGGCGCTTCTCGGGGTCCTTCTCCAGCAGCACCGACAGCAGCGACTCCAGCTCCCAGGGCAGCTCCGGGTTGCGCTCGCGCGGCGAGGGCACCGGCTCCGGGGAAAGCACCTTCGCGCGCAGCTCGCCCACCATGAGGTGCGGATAGGGCAGCTCTCCGGTGAGCAGCTCATACAGCATGACGCCCGTGGCCCAGATGTCCGTGCGCGCGTCCACCTTATCCCCGCGCCACTGCTCCGGGGCCATGTAGGGTGGCGTGCCCGCCGTGGGCAGCTCCGGCTGCTCGGAAGCGAGGCCCGGCGCGGGTGCCAGCCACGCAAGCCCGAAGTCCAGCAGCTTCACCGTGCCCTGGCGGGTGATGAAGACGTTGCTGGGCTTGAGGTCCCGGTGGACGATTTGATGCTCGTGCGCGTGCGCCAGGCCCGCGGCCACGTCGCGCATGATGTCCAGCGCGCGCGCCAGCGGCAGCTTCCGCTCCCGGCGCAGCAGGTCCAGGAGCGACTCGCCCCCCAGACATTCCATGACGAGGAAGGGGACGGTGGGCTCGCCCGGTCCGCCGCTCCACTCGGACACGTCGAAGATGCGGACGATGTTCTCGTGGTCCAGCCGCGCGATGGCCCGGGCCTCCCGCAGCCCCATGCCGGCCAGCTCGTCGCGCGGGAAGAGGAACTTGAGGGCCACCACGCGCTGCAGCTCCTCGTCCTGGGCCCGGAAGACCTGGCCCATGGCCCCCTCGCCCAGCGACTCGAGAATCTCGAACCGGCGCCCGTCCACGCCGCCCAGCCTGTCTCCGGGCGTGAGCCGGCGGAACGGCATGGGCACGTCGGAGCTCAGCACCTCGTTCAGGAATGAATCGCCGAAGCCGAGCTCGTCTTCCAAATCCAGCTCGTCGTCGAAGTCGAGCCCGCCGTCGAAGTCGAGCGCGTCATCGGCCTCCAGCCCGTCTTCCTGCCCGGCCTCGGCCTCCTCCCCAGGGGGAGCCCCTGGCTCCTGGCCGTCCTGATCGCCACTGCGTCCCATGGCGCTTCCCCCCGCCCCTCTCGATGAAAAGTAGGGGCGCCAGGAAGGACGGGCAACGAGCCGGCCCGGCGGGGCGGGGTAGACGTTGCCTTTCCACCGTCATTCCCGCCCGGCTGGCTGGCCCCGCCGCGGCCCCCCCGGCGTCCAGCGACGGAGCAGGCGGGCCCTTCTCACGGGGATGTGGCCATCTCGAGCAACGCGCATCAAATCACACACATCACACCAGGGAGACGTGGACTCCACCCGGTAGAGGCGGGAACCGGAGCTCCCTCCCTGGAGAAGCCCGGATCACGCTCTATCCCCTACCTGAGGAAAGGACAGGCCGAGTCATGAGCACCATTCTTCTCGTTGATGACGAACCCGAGCTCCTCGACCTCTACACGGAAGTCCTGGAGCTGATGGACCATCGCGTGCTGCGTGCACATGATGGAAGGGAGGCCCTGGAAATCGCCCACGCGCGGCGGCCGGACCTCGTGGTGACGGACTGGCAGATGCCCCGGATGAGCGGGGTGGAGTTGTGCCAGTGGCTCGTCCAGGACGAGGAGTTGCACGACGTCCCCGTCATCATGCACAGCGCCGCGACGGACCCGCACGCGCCCGGCGTGACGGCGTTCCTCTCCAAATGCTCGGAGCTGAGCGAGTTTGAAGAGGTGGTCAACCGGGCGCTCACGGATTCGGGCGTCTCCCCGCAGGGTCCGCCCACTCCGCGCAGGCTGTACCTGGATTGGGAGCACGAGCAGGTGTGCTCCATGGGCCAGTGAGGCCCGGACAGAGCGGGTGACCGAGCGGGCCGGAAGAAAATCTTCTGGCCCGCGTGCTTTTCGGGATGAGGGCCCCTCTATCCATGCAGGAGGCCACATGCCACGCACGTTCTCTGGAAACAGCCGGGAGTTCGCGGAGCTCATCGCCCCGCATGGAGCGCTGCTGATGGGGCTCGCGCACAAGCTCTGCCGCAACGGCGGAGTGGAGCCCGAGGACCTGATGCAGGACACCCTGGAACGCGCGTTGTTGCACTTCGAGTCGTTGCGGGGCTGGAGCGATGGCACCCGCCGCGCGTGGTTGTGTACCACGCTCCAGCGGCGCTTCCTGGACCACTGCCGGCGCCAGCGCACCGAGAGCAACGAGGGGCCCGCCCTGGAGCTGGTGCACGCGCCCGTGCTCGTGCGCGAGCCGCGTCAGTGGCACACCTGGGAGCGCGTTTCCGACGAGGAATTGCACGAGGCCATCGCATGTCTGCGCGCTCCGCTGAGGGAAGCCTTCGAGCTACACACGGCGGGCGTGCGCTACAAGGACATCGCGCGGCGGCTCGGCACCACGCCGGGGACGGTGGGCTTCTGGCTGCACCAGGCCCGGCTCGAGCTGAGGAGCCTCTTGCGGCCGCTCGCCACGGAGCGCGCGGAAGAGCTCGCGGCCTGAGCGGACAAAGCCAGACAAAAATCCGCCGGAAAGACAGACAAAAAGCCCGCACAAGAAAATCAACGCCGCGCGTCATGAAACCGGCACCTGCTGCGAACAAGCCAACCCCAACCACAAAAGACAAACACCCAATGAACTCGCTCATGCGTCAGACGAATCCCCTTGCCCCGTTCTCCTCCTCCCGCGCCGATGAGAGCCGCCAGGGCTGGCGCCCGCGTCTCGTGCGCACGCTGGCGGCGCATCCCAAGCGCGACTACTGGCTGGAGCGCGTCCCCGAGACTGCCGGCCGCTACCAGGTGCGCGGCGTGACGGGTGTCATCTTCATCCTCTTCGGACTGATGAAGGCCTTCGACTTCACGCTGCCCATCCTCGTCGGTGCGCCAGGGCTGCAGGTGAACACCGGTGTGGAGGGCTTCGCGCAGTTGATCTCCGGCATCGGCATGCCCTTCCCGTTCTTCAGCGCGGCCATGGTCATCGCCATGGAGGTGGTACTGGGCCTGGGGCTCATCCTCGGCGCGTGGACGCCGGCGACGCGGCTCATCACCCGCCTGTGCGCCCTGCCGCTCGCGGGGGACATGCTGGTGGCGCTGCTGGTGGGCATCCGCCAGGTGCAGGGCAACCCGGTGGTCATCGACGGACACGCCATCATGAACCAGTTCTGGCGGCTGCCGCTGGAGCTGGGCCTGCTGGCCGGCATGATGTACCTGCTGTGGCGGCCCGCGGCCCGGCCGGTGGCTCCGCGGCTGGTATCCGTGCCCGTGCGTGAGGGCTGAGCTGACGAGCAGGCGAGCACCCCGCGCCCTGGTCTCCTGGCGAGAAGCGAGCCAGGAAGCCGGGGTGCTCGTGTATCCGGGACAACGCGTTTCCGGGAAGGCACGGGCCGTCCCAGGTGCGCACCTTGGAACCCTCCGGGTCTACCTGTCGTGCGCCAGGCTCGAATACCACGGGGCCGGAGGCGGCGAGGACATGATCCTGTGGACATCGAGTTGCCGGGACACCCACGCATAGCGAAGCCGGTAGCCAGCGGGGAGCACCTTCCAATACGTGGCCCACCAGGGGCGCAACACCTCACCGTGCTTCGATTCGGGAAGGGGCCGGTACTCGTTGCCGCTCCGCTCGTGGCGCTGGTACTCCTCCTCTGCGGCTTCACGGCTGGCCGCTTCGATGACACAGATCTCCGGCTCGCGGTCCCAGCCCGCGTCGATGTAGCGGCTCCAGTCCGGCTGGGCGTAGTGCTCCCAGGCCTCACCACCCCGGGGGGTGAGCCGGTAGACGAAGCGGTCCGGGGAGAACCGTTCGCCCTGAGACAGGGCGCGCTCGAGCTCCGCTCGGGTACGGGCCACCACCGCTTCATCCCCGGCCTGATGGACTCGGATGAGCTCGCGCTCGCTCAGCGAGGCCAGCTTCTCGCACAGGGCCTCGGGAGAGAGGCCGTGCCCCCGTGGCATGTTCAATGCCAGTGCCACCTTCGGGCCCAGGAGCATGTGCAGCGGCGTTGCCAGCTCCACCACGGCCTCCAGGAGCCAGAGGTCATCCTCGTCCAGGGTCATGGGCGGATCTCCCCTCATATGGGTCCCGGGTACAAGCCGGTGTCCGGTTCCCGGCCGATCCTTCGTTCAACCCCGAAACTCCGGGAAGGAGCTACAGGCCCGCCTTTCTTCCCACCGAGCAGGGAGCCAAGGTCACCCAGCCGTTACGCGGCGCGTGCGTAGCTTCACCCCCGCACCACAACGCAGCACGGAGGGGTCTCCATGACACCGACTCTCACGACCAGCGCCTATGTGCTTCACAACCTCGGCCTCGCGGCGGGCTTCGGCGGTTCGCTCTTCGGCCGTATCGCCCTGAACCCGTCGGCCCGGCTCATCAATGACAAGCTGGACCGGGCGAGGATCGTCAACGCCGCCTGGAACGGCTACAACATCATCAACGCCGTGGGCCTGGGCGCCACCGCCCTCACCTGGCTCGTCGGCCGCTCCAGGATTTCCGGCCGCTCCATCTCCGCCAGCGCGCGCAAGCTGGTCCTCGTGAAGGACTTCCTGATGGGCGCCACGCTCGTCAGCGGTGTCATCAACCTCATTGGCGGCGGCTTCCTCGCCAAGCGCGCCCTCCAGGACGGCATCCCCATGGAGTCCGGCAGCAAGGCCGCCGATGACGCGCCGGATGACGTGAAGAACACCACCAAACTCGTCAACTGGCTGGGTGTCTTCAGCCTCGCCACCATGGCTGGCCTCATCGGCGTGTCCACGTGGCTGGACAACACCGCCCAGGCCAGCAGCAAGTGGAAGTTCATCGCCCGCGCCCTGCCGTAAGTACAAAGGCAGACAGTCGTGTCCACGGCCTCCGCGCGTCCTGCGAGCGGGGGCCGTCGTGTTTCCACGCCCCGCGCCGTGCAACCCGCTGCCGGACACGGGCCGCTCGCCCGCCTGCCCTCCGGCGTGGGCAGCACCAGGGCGCTGGCCGGAGTGGGATGCAAGCCCCGCTCCCCAGGGACCCACGCGGTGCACACCCTCTGGAGCGAGGGGGGTTCGAATGGGCTGGCGGGAATGGACTCGGGTCCTGGTGTGTGCATGCGCGGTCCTCGTCGTGGCGGGATGCGATTCCACCACCAGGGAGGTGGAAGAGTCCGTCGAGCCGCCCGTGTCCGAGGAGCCCACCTCCGAGCCGCCCGTGCCGGGCGACGAGGAGCCACGGCCTCAACCCGAGGATCCGGTGGTGGTGACACCCGTCGAGCCAACGCCCCCGGAAGAGCCCCGGCCGCCGCCGCCCATGTTCCAGCCCGGCTTCCATCAGGCGCTGCGCTGGTCCTACAGCACGGGCAGCGTGACGTTCCGCCTGCGCGTGCCGGTGGGCCGGGGCGGAGAGCGGGTGCGGCTCGCGTTCCGCGCGGGAGAGGGGAGCCTCGTGTTGCGCAAGGCCACCGTGGCGCTGGCGGGCCCGGATGGCTCGCTGGCCTCGGCGCCGGTGGCGGTGACGTTCTCCGGCACGCCGGGCTTCTCCGTGGCCGCGAGGACGCGCGTGGTGTCCGATCCCGTGTCGCTGCCCGTGCAGTTCCGCGACGAGCTGGCCGTGTCCTTCGAGGTGCAGGGCGCGCTGGGAGTGAGCGCCATCCATGCGCTGCCGGGCAGCTACGTGCGCTCGGGCGCCTACGCGAGCGTCTCGGGCCCATTGGGCGGGACGCCGTGGGATCGCGCCGTGGGACTGGCCACGGTGGACGTCGAGGGCCCGCCCGCCCGTGCCTTCGTGGCCCTGGGTGACAGCATCACCGAGGGCTACATCGACGAGCTGGACGACACGCGCCTGGCCTGGCCCTCCGTGGCCGAGGCGCAACTGGGCGTGCCCATCGTCAACGCGGGTGTCTCGGGCCAGGGATTCTACGACGCGCTGCAGAACCTGGACACGGAGGTGCTCTCGCTCCAGGGCATCACCGACTGCATCGTCCTGCTGGGCACCAATGATCTGGCCGCACTGGACATGGGCGGCCTGAAGTCGCGGATGAACACGCTCGTCTCGCGATTGCAGCCCTTCTGCCGCCTCTGGGTGGGGACGCTGCTGCCCAAGGAGAAGAGCAACCACGGCAGCTACGAGGTGGTGAAGCAGCAGCGGCTGGAGATGAACGCGTGGCTTCGCGCCACATTCCCGGATGTCATCGACTTCGAGGCGGTGACGCGCCGGCCCGACAACGTGCACCTCTTCCTGGACGGGCTGGAGGTGGACGGCATCCACCCGAGCGCCGAGGGACACCGCGTCATGGCCACCGAGGCGGCGCGTGTGCTGCGCGAAGCAGGCGTGCAACCCGGCCCGGGCGTGCTGCTGCCCGCCGAAGGGGAGCCCTGAGCGGGGCGTCCGGGGGTGCCGAACGGCTCGCCAGGAGGACGGCGGACGGTTATGTCTCCAGGTGCCGGACCTGTCCTCCGGCACGGCACCATGACGAACACCTGGTACGACGCGGTGGTGGTGGGCTCGGGCTTTGGCGGACTGGCCACGGCGCTGGAGCTCACCCGGAGGGGCGCGCGGGTGGCCCTCTGCGAGACCCTCAACTACCCGGGAGGCTGCGCCAGCACCTTCCGCCGGCACGGCTATTCCTTCGAGGCGGGCGCCACCCTCTTCTCCGGGCTCGACGAGGGGCAGCTCTTCGGCCGGTGGGTGCGGCAGCTCGGGCTGGACGTGACGGTGGACTGGTTGGATCCGATGGTGGAGCTGCGCACCCCGGGCATGCGGCTGGAGGTGTACCGCGACCGCCAGCGCCTCGTGGAGCAGCTGTGCGCCTTCCCAGAGGCTCCCGCGGACGCCCTGCGCGACTTCTTCACGCTGCAGCGGCAGGTGGCCCAGGCGCTATGGCCGCTCTTCGATGATCCTTCACTGCTGCCGCCGCTCGACGTGCGCGCGCTGCTGCGGCATGCCTCGCGTGCCCTGCGGTACACGCCGCTGGTGCGCTGGATGGGACGGCCCCTGGGCTCCATCCTGGAGCGGCTCGGGCTGCTGCGCTTCACCCCGCTGCGCACGTACCTGGACGCGCTCTGCCAGATTACCGTGCAGTGCGCGGCCGCCGAGGCCGAGGCCCCTTTCGCGCTCGCGGCCATGGACTACTACTGGCGGGGCACCGGGCACGTGCGCGGAGGGATTGGAAGACTGGCCAGTGCGCTCGCGGGGGCCGTCACCGCGGGGGGCGGCGAGGTGCTGTACGCCAACCGGGTGAAGTCACTCGAGGCCGTGCCGGGAGGGTGGAAGGTGTCGGCGCGCCGGGGCGAGCTGCTCGCGCGCCACGTGGTGGCCAACGTGCTGCCCCAGGGGTTGATGCGGCTGCTGGGCCTCCCGCCCGAGCAACTGCCCGCGCGCCTGCGGGAGCTGGCCGGACGGGTGGCGGACGGATGGGGCGCGGTGATGCTGTACCTCGTGGTGCGAGCGCCTGGGGACGCACCACCCGGTGCGCACCACCTGGAGCTGGTACAGAACGAGCAGGCCGCCTTCGTCGAGGGCAATCACCTGTTCGCCTCGCTCAGCGGAGAGGCGGACACGGGCAGGGCGCCGCCGGGACACAGGACGCTCACGGTGTCCACGCACGTGCCGCTGCGCGCACTGACGGAGCGGCCCGAGGAGGAGCAGGCGCGCATCGTGTCCACGATTCAAGAGCGGATGCGGCAGGGATTGCGGCGCCTGGCGCCCGAGTGGATGGAGAACCTGCAGCACGAGATGACGGCCTCACCGCGAACCTTCGAGCGCTTCACGCAGCGCGAGGCGGGCGCGGTGGGCGGAGTGCCGAGGCGGGCCGGGCTGTACCACTACCGTTCCCTGGGGCCGAGGCCGGTGATGAATGGATTGTGGCTCGTGGGGGACTCGGTGTTCCCGGGACAGAGCACGCTGGCCACCGCGCTCGGAGGCGTGCGTACCGCCGCGAGCATCGCGCGCGGGTGACGAGGGGGGCTCAGTCGCCCTCGAAACGCACGCCGGCCTTCCTGGCCTCGGCCACGAGCATGTCCACCTTCTCGAGATAGGCATCCATGTCCGCCTTGCGCTCCAGGCCGCCCGAGGACATGTAGCGCACGGTGCCGAAGATTTCGCGCTCGCCCCAGGGCCTGTCGTGCAAGCCGAACAACCAGCCCACGTTCGCGTAGGAGTTGGCGTCGCGCCCGTCCAGGAAGTACCGGTTGTTGAGCGCCAGCGTCGTGGCGTGCGCGTGCTCGGGGGTGCTGCTCCACTCGAGGATCTTCTTCCCCCAGTACATGCGCATGGCGTTGTGCATGTAGCCCGTGTAGCGCATCTCCCGCATGGCGGCATTCCAGTACGGGTCGTGCGTGCGCGCCTGCTCGAGCTGCTCCCGCGAGTACTGGTGGTGCCGCTCGTCGCTCCGGTGCTTGTCCAATGTCTTGCGCGCCCACTCGGGCACGCACGCGAAGGTGTCGTAGTGGGGCGAGTACTCGGCGAAGTTCTGCGCCAGCTCGCGCCGGACGATGAGCTCCTCGAGGAAGCTCTCGCGCTGATTGTCCGCCGCCTTCGACTCGCGCGCCGCGAGCGCCACCTGCACCGGGCTCACCTGCCCGAAGTGGAGGTACTTGCTCATGTGCGAAACGTGCGTCGTCTCCGGGTGCGGCCGGCTCTCCTCGTAATTGGGGAGGTGCTCGGTGAGGAATTTGCGCAGCAGGCGCTTCGCCTCGCTCGTGCCGCCCCGGAAGCGGTGGCTCACCGGCGGCACGGTGCGATCCAGGTCCAGCTTCGCCAGCACCGCGTCGAGGCTCTCCAGGTCAAGTCCCTTGACGCCCAGCCCCAGTGAGTCTGTCTTCAACGGCGTGGGCGAGAGTTCCACCAGGTACGTGCTCCAGAGGCGGTGGATTCTGGGGCGGAGGGTGCGCGCGGCGTACTCGGCCTTGCCCGAAGCGGCTTCCACCGGCACCACCACGTCGCCCTCGACTTGAATCACCGGGCAGGAAGCCTTCTCCGCCACGGTCTCGCGCCACTGCTTCTGGTGGCGCAGGTAGCCCCGGTCACACACCACGAGCGAGGCCTTCTTCGCGAGCTTCAGCGCCACCACGTCCGGAGCACCGCGCTGGAGCACGAGGGGAATCTTCCGGCGCGCCAGCGTGCGCTGCGCGTCCTGGAGCCCCTCCAGCATGAAACGGTAGTGGCGGACATTGGCCTCGGGGTAACCGTCCATGAGGCCGAAGCCCACCAGCAGCGGCAGCTTCGCCTCGTTGGCGCGCTGGATGGCGTACTCCAACGCCGGGTTGAATTCGGCCCGCTGGCTCTGCTGCATCCAGTAGAGGATGTAGTCGCCGCGCTTCGGCTCGTGCGTGTTGAGCCGCTTGATGCGGCCCTCTTCGATGGTCCTGCTCGCCATGGAGCCCTTTTAGGGAAGTGCCTGTTCCACGGCCAGGGTAAGAGCAACCCGAGTCATCTGCTGGACTCGCGAGGGCAGAAGGAACCGGACATGAAGCCGAGAAGCACTCACGCCCTGTACCTGTTGATACTGGTGGCTTTGTCACTCCAGGCCGCTCCGGCGGGAGCCCAGGAAGCACTGGCAGTGCTCGAACCGGTGGAGGTGAGCAGCTACCAGGGGGAAGAGGGACAAGGACTGCGGCTGGCCTTCAAGAGGGTGAGGCCAAACCCGGCACTGGCACTGTGGACGGTGGGCCAGGCCAGGGAGGTGGTGGCGGCATTGGAGGAGGAATTCCAGCAGGCGACGTCGAGGCCTGGACTGAAGCTGTTGCCGGAGGCACACACACGGACGATGGCGGGCCTTCCGCCACCAGCGGACCTGCGCCCCTCGGCATTGGAGAGGCGGGTGCGCGAGGAGTACGAGGCGCTGTTGGGTGCGTCCTTGGTGGAGCTCCCCGGCTCTCTGGAGAGTGCCCGGTGGTTTCAGGCACTGAAGCTCTCTCCGCGCTACATGGGCGAGGGAGTACACGAGGCCGCGGTGGAGCTGTTCAGCTCGCCCGCCGTCCTGCTCTCGGTGGGCACGTCCATGGCGCTGTATGCGCTGGCGTGGGCGGCACCGGAGCCCGTGTTCTCCAAGGCGTTGGCGGGAGCGGTAACACTGGCCCTGCTGCTGACGTACAGCGCGGCGGAACTCTACAACGTGGGGCTGGCCTGCCTGACGCTGTACCGCGAGGCGGAAGCGGCAACGACGAGGGAAGCGCTGGAAGCGGCGGCCGAGCGATTCGGCAAGGCGCTGGGCGGAGTGGGGCTGCGCGTGCTGGTGACGGTGGCGGGGGCGAAGCTGGCGCGAGGACTGCCGGAGGTGCCGAAGGGAGGGCTGTGGGCGAGTCTGTCACCTCCGCGCTTCGCCCTGGCGGGAGGGAGCGCGCGAGGAAGCGTGAGGGTAGTGGCGGGAACGTCGGCCCAGGTGAGCGTGGCGAACGGGACGGTGGTGCTGATGGGCGTAACGGGGAGCACGGCGGCGGCGGCGATGACATCGGCGGTGAGCGCAACGAGAACGACGGGAGCGTGTGCGGAGTCGGGGGAGGGCGGCCACCAGCGCCACCACCTGTACACCAACAAGAACGACATCTCCGAGAGCAGCGGCGGCCCCTGGACGCCCCGGTTCGAGAGGCTCTTCAAACGAGCGGGGATGAGCCTGGATGACCCAGCAAACGTCGTCTACCTGCGAGACCACAAGGGGCCCCACCCCGAGTCGTACCACAGCGAGATTTTCGAACGATTGGAGCAGGTGTTGTCGGGTTGTTGGCCCCAGGCCGATTGTCGAACGAAGCTCGTGGACGAACTCGACAAGATTGCAGGTGATGTATGCAAGCAAGGCTCCAGGCTCAACAAGCTGGCCACGGGGAAGCCATGACTGCTCTGACAAGATATTACAAGCTGTACGACAACGTATACATTCCAGGGCGCTGGGAGCTGGATTTTCCTCTCTTCGCGGATGGCGAGCCCGAGAGAGGGCGCGAGGAAGACGACCAGCGCGAGTTGTTCGACATCTGGCGGTTCAAGCAGGGCCGCGTCCTGGAAATCGACGAGCCCATTCGCTTGACCATGAAGCCGGCGGGCCTCGCACTCGAATTCAGTCATGCCATCGGTGTTCCCGTCGTCCACCGGAGGGTCGTCTCGCTGTTCGAGCGCCTGGGGCTCCAGAAGGACGTGCAGTTCATCCCCGTGAAGATAGAGGGGCAGACGGAGCCCTGGTTCATCCTCAATGCATTGCGCGTCATCCGGTGCATCGACGACGCCCGGTGTGAGGAGGTGCTCTACTGGCTGCCCGAGGACAACCGCCCGGACAAGCTGGGGCAGTACCGCAACGTGGCGGGGCTGAAGGTGGACTCGGAGAAGATTGGCGACGCCCACATCTTCCGTCCCTGGGGCTGGAAGGTCGTCCTCATCGTCTCCGAGCACGTCAAGTCCGCCATGGAGGCCGAGGGCATCACCGGCATCAAATTCCTCGAAGTCTGAAGCGCCAGCTGCTCCACTTCCTGCAGCCTGGCCACCGCGAACCGCTACCGGTGCAAGGACCAGGGCTGGTGCGTATCCCGGGCTCAGCATGTGAGCACAGCTCACTGCGGACCCCTCCCGCCTGGCGGCGTTCCAGTACGGTAGAAGCCCCCCATCCATCCCCTCGACTCCCAAGGGCGGAAGGAGCCAGACATGAAGCCGAGAAGCACTCACGCCCTGTCCCTGTTGATGCTGGTGATCCTGACGCTCCGGGCCGCACCGGCGGGAGCCAAGCAAGCGCTGCCGGTGCTCGAACCGGTGGAGGTGAGCAGCTACCAGGGGGAAGAGGGACAAGGGCTGCGGCTGACCTTCAAGAGGGTGAGGCCGAACCCGGCACTGGCACTCTGGACGGTGGGCCAGGCCAGGGAGGTGGTGGCGGCATTGGAGGAGGAATTCCAGCAGGCGGCGTCGCGGCCTGGACTGAAGCTGCTGCCGGAGGCCCACACGCGGGCGATGACGGGCCTTCCGCCACCAGCGGACCTACGGCCCTCGGCCCTGGAGAGGGGGGTGCGTGAGGAGTACGAAGCGCTGTTGGGTGCTTCCCTGGTGGAGCTACCCGGCTCTCTGGAGAGTGCCCGGTGGTTTCAGGCACTGAAGCTCTCGCCGCGCTACATGGGCGAGGGGGTGCGCCAGGCCGCGGTGGAGCTGTTCAGTTCGCCCGCCGTCCTGCTCTCGGTGGGCACGTCCCTGGCGCTATATGCGCTGGCGTGGGCGGCACCTGAGCCCGTGTTCTCCAAGGCGTTGGCGGGAGCGGTAACACTGGCCCTGCTGCTGACGTACAGCGCGGCGGAACTCTACAACGTGGGGCTGGCGTGCCTGACGCTGTACCGGGAGGCGGAAGCGGCGAGGACGAGGGAAGCGCTGGAAGCGGCGGCCGAGCGATTCGGCAAGGCGCTGGGCGGTGTGGGGCTGCGGGTGCTGGTGACGGTGGCGGGGGCGAAGCTGGCGTGCGGACTGCCGGAGGTTCCGAAGGGAGGGCTGTGGGCGAGTCTGTCACCGCCGCGCTTCGCCCTGGCAGGAGGGGGCGCGCGGGGAAGCGTGAGGGTGGTGGCGGGGACACGGGCGCAGGTGAGCGTGGCGAACGGGACGGTGGTGCTGATAGGAATGACGGGGAGCACGGCGGCGGCGGCGGTGACGTCGGCGGTGAGCGCGGCGCGGACGACGGGGGACTGTGCGGAGTCGGGGGAGGGCGGCCACCAGCGCCACCACCTGTGCACCAACAAGAACGACATCTCCGAGAGCCGCGGCGGCCCGTGGACACCTGATTTCGAGAGACTCTTCAAACGAGCGGGGATGAGCCTGGATGATCCGGCGAACATCGTCTATCTGCGAGGCCACAAGGGGCCTCATCCGGAGGCGTACCACGCCGAGATTTTCGAGCGGCTGAGCGATGCGCTTGGAACCTGTAAGCCCCTGGCGGAGTGTCGAGCGAAACTCGTGGACGAACTCGATAGGATCGCAGGGGATGTCTGCAAGCAGGGATCCAGGCTCAACAAGCTGGCGACGAGGACGCCATGACCGTGCGTACAAGGTACTTCAAACTATATGATGACAAATACATCCCGGGGCGTTGGCACTTGGGGATGCCGCTCTTCGCAGATGGCGAGGACGAGGACTCGGGAGATCCCGAGAAGCGCGAGCTGTTCGACACCTATCGGTTCCTCGAGGGGCGGGTCCTCGAAATCGAAGGGCCGATCCGCCTGGTGGTGAAGCCGGTAGGCGTCGCACTCGATTTCAGTCAGGCCCAAGGTATTCCCATCGTCAACCGGCGGGTCGTCTCACTCTTCGAGCGTCTGGGGCTTCACAAGAAGGTCCAGTTCATCCCCGTGGAGGTCGAGGGACAGACGGAACCCTGGTTCATCCTCAATGTCTTGCAACTCATCCGGTGCATCGACGACGCCCGGTGTGAGGAGGTGCTCTACTGGCTGCCCGAGGACAACCGCCCGGACAAGGAGGGGCAGTACCGCAACGTCGCGGGGCTGAAGGTGGACCCGGAGAAGATTGGCGACGCCCACATCTTCCGGCCCTGGGGCTGGAAGGTCGTCCTCATCGTCTCCGAGCACGTCAAGTCCGCCATGGAGGCCGCGGGCATCACCGGCATCAAATTCATCGAGGTTTGAAACCTCAGCGCTCACCGCACGGCGAGTGCTCAGTGCATCCTGTCACTCCGCTCCCTGGACCGCCCCGCTCCGCTCCCGCGCCGCGTGCCACGCCAGCGCGCCGAACGTCCCCGCCAGCGCGCTCAGCAGGCCTCCCGCCGCCAGGAACGCACCTCCCAGCCCCACCGCGCCAATCAGCGGCTGCGCGAGCAGCGGTGACACGAACTGCCCCAGGAAGAGGCTCGTCGTCAGCAGGCCCATCACCCGGCCTCGCGCGGCTTCCGGTGCCACCTCGCCCGCCCAGTTGGCCATGTTCGGCGTCAGCAATCCCTGCCCCAGTCCCGACACCGCCAGCCCTCCCACCACCGCCGCGTACGACTGCGACATGCCCACCAGCACGTAGCCCAGCGCCATGCACGCGAAGAGCACCGCCATGATGCTCCGGTACCCGAGCACCTGCCTCACCCGCGCATAACGCAGCGACACCACCGACCCCACCACCGTCGACACGCCCACCGCCAACCCCGCCATCGCCGAGGACTGCACCCCCAGCCTCCTCAGCAGGAACGGCAGCTGCACCGGAATCAGGTAGAAGATCATCATCCCCACCATCGCCAGCGCGTAGACCTGCCACAGCGTGCTCCACGGCAGCGCCACCCGCGCCGCTCCGCCCGCCGCCGCTCCCCGCTTCACCTCCGGCTCGGGCAGGAACAGCAGGATGAGCGGAAGGACCAGGAGGGCATATAGGTAGACGGCGAACGGAGCCCTCCAATGAATGTCGGCCAGCAGGCCTCCGCCCAGCATGAAGACGAAGCCTCCCACGCCCATGAACGCCGCCTGGCGCCCCAGCACCACACCCCGCTCGGGGCCCGCGTAGTAGTCCGCGATGAGCGCCGCCGCCGTCGTCATCAGCCCTCCCACCGCCAGCCCCAACAGCCCCCGGCACACCAGGATCAGCGGCAGCGACGTCAGCACTCCCGGCAGCGAGCCCGCCACGCCGTACAGCGCCACCGACGCCACCAACAGGCGCTTGCGGCCAAAGCGGTCGATCAACACCCCCGCCAGCGGCGCCCCCATCGCGGTGAACAGCGCCGGCAGCGACACCACCAGCCGCACCCATAGGTCAATCCCTGGCACCCACTCGAAGGCCATCCGCAGCCGCGGCAGGGAGGGTGAGATGGCGGCGCTCGCCATGATCGTCATCATGCTCACGAGCAACAGGGTGAGCAGACGCAGGGCCGGGTGGGGGGTGCGCATCCGGAGTTTGTAGCCCCACTGCTCCCCTCGACTCCAGACCCCCCGGGTGCGTCTCCGGCTCAGAGCTCCTTCACCGCCTTCACCACGTTGTCACCCACACTCCCCGGGTGAATGATTTGAAACCCAAGGTTGCGGCAGACGCGCTGCATCGCCCCGTTGCCCGAGAGGATGTCCGCGACAATCCGTCTCAGCCCCCAGTCGCGGCCCACGTCCACCAGCCGGCGCAACAGCTCCGACCCCAGCCCCTGTCGCTGCACCGCGTCACTGATGAGCATCGCGAACTCGGCGTCCTCCGTCCCCGGCAGCCGCGTCAGCCGCCCCACCGCGAGCAGCTCTCCCATGTTCGGCGCCTCCGCCCGCTCCACCACCAACGCCATCTCCCGCGCGTAGTCATTGAAGCAGATGCGCGCCAGCCGCTCGTGCGCCACGCGCTGGCCCAGCTTCATCATCCCCGCGTACCGCAGGAACACCGTCTGCTCCGACAGCGTCTTGTGGAACTCCACCATCCTCGGCTCGTCCTCGGGACGGATGGGGCGGATGACCACCCATCCCCCCTCCTTCGTCCTCCACCGCTCCACGTACTTCACCGGGTACGGGTGGATGGCCAGCCGCGGCAGGTCCTCCTCCCTCACCTCCGGGCCGTGCAACACCACGCGCGCGTCCAGCGCCACCAGCCGCTCCGCCGACGCCAGCAGCGGGTTGATGTCCACCTCCTTGATGAAGCGCTGCTCCACCACCAGGTTGCTGAAACGCACCAACAGCTTGCGCAGTGCCCCCAGGTCCACCGGCTCGCGGCCGCGCACGCCCTTCAACGCCTCGTGGATACGCGTCTGCTCCATCAGCCGGCCCGCCAGCGTCGTGTTCAGCGGCGGCAGCCCCAGCGCCCGGTCCTTGAACACCTCCACCAGCGTACCGCCCGCGCCGAACAGCAGCACCGGCCCGAACTGCGCATCCAGTGTGCTCCCCACGATGAGCTCATAGCCCTCCAGCTTCACCATGGGCTGCACCGTCACCCCGTCGAAGCCGTCTCCCTTCCCCAGCGCCTCCAGCTTCCCCCGGATGGCCTCGAAGGCCTCGCGCACTTCCCGCGCCGTCCCCAGGTTCAGCTTCACCCCGCCCACCTCCGACTTGTGGGTGATTCGATGCGAGTGCAGCTTGAGCACCACCGGATAGCCCAGTGACTCGGCCTCGCGCACCGCCTCGTCCACCGTCGTGGCCAGCCGCGTCTCCACCGCCGGAATGCCATACGCCGCCAGCAACCGCTTGGACTCGTACTCCGTCAGCAGCGTGCGCCCCGCCTCGCGCGCCTCGCGGATGAGCCGCTCCGCCTCCTCGCGACCCTGCGGCTCCTCCGCCAACACCGGCGTCTCGTACAGGCCCGCCAGGTTGTACGTGTAGCGCCACATGTAATTGAAGATGCGCGCCGCCGTGTCCGGATAGCCGAACGTCGGAATCCCCACGTCGTTGAGGATGCGCTCGCCCGCCGCCACGTCCGAGCCTCCCATCCAGCTCGCGATGACGGGCTTGCCCAGCTTCGCGTAGGGCCGCAGCCGCTCCGCCGTCTGCGTGGGCTCGGTCATGTCCTGCGGCGCGAGAATGACGAGCAGGCCGTCACTGTTCTTGTCCGCGCCCGTGACCTCGAGTGCCTTCGCGTAGCGCTCGGGATCCGCGTCGCCCAGGATGTCCACCGGGTTGCCGTGGCTCCACGCCGGGGGCAGGAAGCCATTCAGCTCCGTGACCGTCTTCTCCGAGAGCTTCGCCAGCTCGCCCCCGCCCGCCACCAACGCGTCCGTGGCCAGTACACCCGGGCCGCCCGCGTTGGTGAGGATGGTGAGCCGCCGGCCCTCGGGACGCGGCTGCCGGGCCAGCACCTCGGCCATGTAGAAGAGGTCCGCGATGGAGTCCACGCGCAGCACGCCCGTGCGCCGGAAGGCCGCGCTCAGCACCTCGTCGCTGCCCGTCAGCGAGCCCGTATGCGAGGCCGCCGCCGCCGCCGCCTGCGCCGTCCGCCCCGCCTTGATGACGATGATGGGCTTGTGCAGCGCCACCTCGCGCGCCGCCGACAGGAAGGCCCGCGCGTCGCCAATGGACTCCATGTACAGCAGGATGCTGCGCGTGCGTGGGTCATCCCCGAGGTAGTCGATGACGTCGCCCCACCCCACGTCCAGCATCGAGCCGATGGACACACAGGCGCTGAAACCCACCCCCTCGCCTTTGCTCCAATCGAGGATGGCCGTGAGCAGCGCGCCACTCTGGCTGACGAAGGCCACGTTGCCCGGCCGCGCCATGTCCCGCGCGATGGTGGCGTTGAGCCCCGTGCTCGGCCGCATCACCCCCAGGCAGTTGGGGCCGATGATGCGGATGCGAGCCTCCCGGGCGATCTGGAGCACCTCCTGCTCCAGCTTCACGCCCTCGGGGCCCACCTCCTTGAAGCCCGCCGAGATGATGATGACGCCCTTCACCCCCGTCTTCGCGCACTCGCGCATCACCCCGGGCACCGTGTCGGCCGGTGTCACGATGACGGCCAGCTCCACCGGCTCGGGCAGCGCCTCCAGCGAGGGCCACGCGCGGATTCCCAGCACGTTCTTCCGGTTGGGATTGATGGGGTAGACGGTGCCCCCGAACGGGCTGCTGATGAGGTTCCAGAGGATGGTGCGCCCCACGCTCCCCTGCCGCTCGCTCGCCCCTATCACCGCCACGCTGTGTGGACTGAAGAGGGCATCCAGCGGATGCCGGCCCTGCTGGTGCAGCAGGTCGTACGAAGGGTCATTCGGTGGCGTACGGGTCGGCTGGGCCATGGGGTCCGTTTCTTGCTCCCGGAACGCCCGGGTTCAACCGCAACCGTATGCCACTGGCGGATGTGGAACAGGTGCCTGGCTACGCCCGGGACCGTGTTGGCGGTAGGCTTCTCCCGCCATGGCTCGCCGCAAACAGACCGATGAGGCCACCACCCGTGTCCGCAACCTGATCGCCCTCGACGCAGCCAACATCATGCGCCGGCTCGACGCCCGCCGCGGAGAGATGTTCGCCCTCTTCTCCCGCCTGCGCAGCCGCGAGCCCATGCTCAGCACCATCTCCACCCGCTACACCTCGGCCACCTTCCAGGAGCTCATCCACCTCCCCGTCCTCGAGCAGTCCGTCGTGGACCACTTCTACGAGTGCCTCGACACGCTGCGTTGGTACTTCACCTATACCGAGGACATGCCCAGTACGGCGCAGCAGACCTTCAATACGCTGCACCGCCGTCTGGAGGAGGCCCACCGCAAGCTCGTCGCGACGCTGGGTCATCCCGTCTCTCCAGATGGCACCACGGTGGTCGAGGGCGAGGTGATCCGCAGGGCCGACAAGGCACTTCCCTGAAGCGAGTGAGCAGGCAAGCGACAGGCTGCTACGTGCCCCGGCTTCTCGGCCGGTTCCTGTCTCGGTCCGGGTCTTTCGTCTAGAGTTCCCGCCGCATGTTCCAAGCTTCTCGTGGCAGGCGGTGGGCGGTCGTCCTCCTCGTTCCCTTCCTCCTCGGTGCCCTCCTCTGGGCGTTCTGGCCAGTTCCCGCGAAACCACCGGCGCCCCGGCTGGCCCGTGCTCCGCGCGCCCCGCGTGCCGCAGCCTCGGCCGACAAGCCGCTCCGGCTCGCCCAGGCCTCCGCTCCCGCCCAGGCAGCTCCGGCTCCCGCCGCCCCGGCTCCCGCCGTCAGCCGCGCGCTGCCTCCGCCCTCTCCACGGGCCCTCAAGCTGTATCAGCTCGGCAAGAAGCTCGGCGTCCACGAGCCCCATCTCGAGGACCCCTGTGTCGCGCCCTCCGGCACCACCTGCGCCCGCACCGCGCTCGCCCCCTTCTTCGAGTCCCTCGACGCCCTCTCCTCCCGCGAGTCCTCCTCCCCCATCGTCATCTCCGCCTTCGGCAACTCGCTGATCGCCGGAGATCGCATCGTGGACGTCATCCGCGAGGAGCTCGGCGCCACCTTTGGCGACGGTGGGCGCGGTGTGCTCGCCGTGGATCGCCTCGCCAACTATGGGCCCCGCGTCCGCGCCGGCTTCGCTCGCGGCGGCTGGGAGCCTCGTACCCTGGGCGAGGTCAAACTCGCCGAGCTCCCCTTCGGCATCAGCGGCGTCTACCACCGCTCCACCACCACGAAGGCCAGCAGCCGCTTCGCGCTCGACCGTGAGCCACGGGGCACCCTGTGGTGGCTCGACGTGCCCCGCGCCGGCCAGCTCTCCGTCCACGCCGATGGAAAGGAGCTCGCCCGCGCCGAGCCCCAGGGCTCCGGTCAGGCCCAGGCCCTCTCCTTCGACATCCCCGAGGGCGCCCGCAACCTGGAGGTCGTCGCCGAGGGCCGTGACGCCGTGGTGCTCGGCGTCGTCCTGCAGCACCAGCGTCCCGGCATCGTGCTCGACACGCTCGGGGTGCCCTCCGCCGACGCCAATCTCTTCCTGCGCGCCCGCGAGGACGTCTTCCGCGCCCAGCTCGCCGAGCGCTCCCCGCGCCTGCTCCTCTTCATCCTCGGCGGCAACGAGGCCAAGCGCCTCGAGTGGGGCCGCTCCAACCTCGCCGAGGTCGAGGAAGGTCTGCGCACCTTCGTCCGCCGCTCGCGCGCCGCCGCTCCTGGCAGTGCCTGCCTCGTGGTGGGCCCCATCGACGCCGTGCGCGGGGGCAGCGGCGCCAAGAGACTCGCCCAGCGGCCCTACCTCGACGAGGTCATCTCCATCGAGCGGCAGATCGCCCTCTCCGAGGGCTGCGCCTTCTTCGACATCTTCTCCGCCATGGGCGGCTCCGGCTCGCTGGCCCGCTTCGTCGAGGCCAGGCTCGTCCACGACGACCTCGTCCACCCGCGCGGCCATGGGCTCGACATCCTCGGCCAGCTCATCACCGATGCGTTGCTGCGCTCGTGGGTGGACGCGGCGGACCCGAACCGCCAGGCCGCCCTCGCCCCGCCGCTCCAGGCCTCCGAGGAGGCACGGTGAGAGCGCTCCTCGCCGCCCTCCTCCTCCTCTGCCTCACCGCACCGCTCCCGGCCCCGGCCCGCGCCCGCACCGCCGCCGCGGCCCGGAAGAAGGACGCGCCCTTCCCTCCCGAGGTGCAACGCGCGCTGAATGCGCTCGTGCGTGCCGAGCTCGCCAAGGGCTCCTACGCCGGACTCTCGGTGGGCGTGCTCCACGGCGGCATGCGCTGGGTGCAGGGCTATGGCATGCGGGACATCACCCAACAGCTACCCGCCACGCCCCGGACGACGTACCGGATGGCCTCCATCACCAAGTCCTTCACCGCCGTGGCGGTGATGCAGCTGGTGCGGGAGGGCAAGCTCGAGCTCGACACGGACGCGCGGACCTGGGTGCCCCAGTACCCAGAGAAGTCCTGGAAGTTCACCGTCCGCCAGCTGCTCGGCCACCTCGGCGGCGTGCCCCACTACGACGGGCCCGAGGCCGCGGAGAACACCCAGCCGCTCGACACCGCGGGCGCCCTCGCCCTCTTCGCAGACAAGCCGCTCGCCGCCGAGCCCGGCACGAAATTCGTCTACACCACCTGGGGATACAACCTGCTCGGCGCCGCCGTGGAGAAGGCCTCGGGCCAGGGCTACGGCCGCTACCTGAAGTCCCACGTCTTCGGCCCCGCCGGCATGCGCCACGCCGCGCTGGATGACCAGCGCACCCGCGACAAGCAGCACGCCGTGGGCTACCGCCACTTCCGGGGACAGCTCGTCCCCTCGCACTTCCTCGATGTCTCCAGCCGTTTCGCCGGCGGTGGCACCCGCGCCTCCGTGGAGGACCTGCTCGCCTTCGGCCAGGCCATCCTCCAGCACAAGCTGGTGCCCGCGGAAACAGCACGGATGATGCAGGCCTCCCTGAGCACCCGCGAGGGCCAGCTCACCGACTACGGCCTGGGCTTCGCCACCTACCCGCTGCGCGGCCACTACATGGTGGCCCACGCCGGAGGCCAGCCGGAGACCACCTCGCTGCTGGTGATGCTGCCCGCCGAGGACGTCGTCATCGCGATCGCCAGCAACCTGGAGGGCGAGGCGAAGCGGCAGCGGCGCATCTCCACCCGCATCATCGAGACGCTGCTGGAGGAGAGGCTCGTCCGCCGCGACGCGCACCTGGTGGACCCGGTGGACGCCGTGGTGCACGAGGGGCTCGCCCGGCTCTTCACCTACGGGCTCGCCTACCACCAGTGGGCCACCCGCGGCCCCGGCGCGCTCCCCGAGCCGGGTGACCTCTCCGAGGCATTCACCCGCATGTCCGCGCTGCTCGACCGCGCCACCATCGCGCAGGACCCCGAGGCGGCGCTGCGGCGCGTGCGCGACGCCCACCATCCCCGCGAGGGCTCGCTGCTCATCCGCGTGGGCGCGCACATGGCCGTGACGCTGGAGAAGACGCTGGGGCCCGAGAAGCTCCGCGAGTACCCCAAACGTGGCGCGCTCGCCTTCTTCACCGACTACCTCGCCGCCTGCGCGCAGGTGCCCTGCCCCGCCCCGCTGCGCTTCAGCGAGGCCGTCCAGAAGGACGCGCGGCACTTCGACGAGGTGTGGCAACGCGCGCAGGTGGCCGAGCTGCGGCGCGTCCGGCTGGACGAGGTGAAGGACCCCGAGGCGCTCTGGCCCGCGCTGGAGCTGGCCACCGCGAACACCACCCTGCACCCGGACTACGTGGATGAAATGCTCCGCGTCGCGGGACTGCTCGGCAAGCGGGGCCGGAAGGAGGAGCAACTACGCTGGCTGGAGCGCACCGTGGCCCTGCATCCACAGTCGGCGCCGGCACGCGAGGCGCTCGCCAAGGTGCAGGCCCCTGGAACGCAGACGGTCCCCGCCGCCACCGCGCCCCTCCGCACCACCGATGGCAGCAGCCCCGTGCCCGATGACGCCGGACTCCTGCCCGCCTCACGCCCCACTCCGCAGCCATCACAGGAACGCGCCGCGGACCAGGGGGGCTGACCCGCGGAGCGCGCCTCCACTGCGTCAAACACCCCTCGCCCTCCGGGAGAGGAGCCCCCCGTCGTTCAAAGGGGGGGCAAGCCCCCCGGGGTGAGGGTATCCGAGCCTGTACTCCTCTCCCGGCACGAGGCGGCACCGTTCACCGTCTGGCATCCCAGCCGTGAGTCAGGGCCCGGGCCGTCGATGAGCGGACAGCTCCACGACTTTTGAAACACACACACGCGCGATGCCGCCCGAGCCTGGGCTGTGATGCCGGGCCCTTCTGGAGGGACGGCATGAGCATGACGCGGCGGGAGCTCCTCCACTACTTCGGCGTGACGGCGGCGGGCCTCGCGGGCCCCGGGTGCATCGGCTGGACGCGCGAGGAGGCCATCCCGGTGGACTCCTGGCACAAGAGCGTGTGCCGCTTCTGCGGCTCGGGCTGCGAGACGCGCGTGGGCGTGCGCGGCGGCAAGGTGGTGAAGGTCGAGGGCCTCCAGGAAGGCTGGAATCGCGGCCGGCTGTGCATCAAGGGCCTGCTCAACCGCGAAATCCTCTACGTCTCGGACCGAGCGCAGTACCCCATGGTGCGCAAGAACGGGCAGCTCGTGCGCGTGTCCTGGGACGAGGCGCTCGACGCCGCGGCCGCTGGCTTCCGCGAGGCCATCGCCCAGGGCGGACCGGACGCGGTGGCGTTCTACGGCTCGGGGCAGCTCTTCACCCAGGAGAGCTACACCGCCAACAAGTTGTTCAAGGGTGGCATCGGGACGAACAACGTGGATGGCAACCCGCGTCTGTGCATGGCGTCGGCGGCGTTCGGATACAAGTCCGTGTTCGGCGCGGACGAGCCCTCGGGCTGCTACGACGACATCGAGCACGCCACGACCTTCTTCGTCATCGGCTCCAACATGGCCGAGTGCCACCCCGTCGTCTGGGAGCGCGTGCGCGACCGCATCCGCACCGCTCCACAGACGCGCGTCATCGTGGTGGACCCGAGGCGCACACCCACCGCCCGCGACGCCACGCTGCATCTCCAAATACGGCCCGGCACGGACGTGGCGCTGCTCAACGCCATGGCCTACGAGCTGCTGCGCACCAGGCTGGTGGACCGCGCGTTCATCGACAACTTCGTCACCTTCCGCAAGGGAGCGGCCGACACGCCGCCGCTCACGCTGGAGGACTTCCAGAAGTTCCTCGAGGACTACGCACCGGAGAAGGTGGCGGACCTGTGCGGCCTGTCCTCGGCGGAGATCCGCGAGGCCGCACGGCTGTGGGGCATCTCCCAGGCGGTGATGAGCTTCTGGACGATGGGGCTCAACCAGCAGACGCACGGGGTGTCGGCCAACCGGATGATGATGGCGCTGCACCTGCTCACCGGGCAGATAGGGCGCCCCGGGGCCTCGCCCTTCTCCCTGACGGGCCAGCCCAACGCGGGCGGCGGCGTGCGGGACACGGGGGCGCTGGCCCACGCGCTGCCGGCCGGACGGCTCGTGTCGAAGGAGAAGGACAGACACGAGATGGAGAAGTCGTGGGGCCTGCCCGAGGGCCGCATCTCGCCCAACCCGGGCCTCTCCGCCGTGCCGCTCTTCGAGGCCATGCGCGAGGGCAAGGTGCGCGCGGCGCTGGTGATGGCCACCAACCCGGCGCGCTCGCTGCCCAACGCGGACCGCTACCGCGAGGGCATGGAGAAGGCCTTCCTCGTCGTCTGTGATTCCATCTTCCCCACCGACACCGCGCAGCTCGCCGACGTCTTCCTCCCGGCCGCCATGTGGGCGGAGAAGGAGGGCGTCTTCTCGCAGTCCGAGCGCCGTTACCACCTGGTCCAGAAGCTGGTGGAGCCGCCGGGCGAGGCACGCTCGGACCTGGAGATACTGGTGGCCTTCGGCGAGCGGCTCGGCCACGGGGAGCTGCTGAAGGCCCGCACGCCCGAGGACGTCTGGGACGAGTGGCGGAGGATTTCCGCCGGCAGCACCTACGACTTCACCGGCATCACCTACGCGCGGCTGAAGGAACTGCCGGGGCTGGTGTGGCCGTGCCCGAGCGAGGACCACCCGGGCACCTGCCACCGCTACGTGCCGGGGAAGGATCCACTGGCGAAGAAGGAGGGACGCATCGACTTCTACGCCCGGCCGGACGGACGGGCCATCGTCTACCTCTCCGAGCAGGGCCCCTTCCGGGAGGCGCTCACGAGCGACTACCCGATGACCCTCACCACCGGGCGCCGGTTGGAGCACTGGCACACCGCCACGCTGACGGGGCGGATTCCGCAGTTGCAGGGCATCGACATGGACTACCTGGAGATCCATCCCGGGGACGCGGCGGTGATGGGCGTGAAGGAGGGAGACCTGGTGCAGGTGACGAGTGCACGCGGCTCGGTGCGGCTGCAGGCGAAGCCGAGCATGCGGGTGAGGCCGGGCGTGGTGTTCGCGCTGATGCACTCGATGAAGCACCTGGTGAACGCGGCGACGAGTGACTACGTGGACCCCACCTCCGGGCAACCCGAATACAAGGTGGCCGCGGTGCGGGTGGAGCGCGTGAAGGAGGGCACGTGATGCATCCCTGGCATCTGCTGGCGATGGCCGCGCCCGAGCCTCCCCATGGCGCCACGTTGGGCGGCACACTGGAAGTGGTGGCCCTGGTGTGCATCGTGGTGGCATTGGTGGGGCTGGTGCTGGTGGAGTTCGTCTTCAAGTCGAGGATGGCGCGCTCGACGTACCGGTGGACGCTGCTGCTGGGGCTCTTCGTGCTGCCAGGCGTGGCGCTGCTGGGCACCACGGGGCACATGTTCGAGTCCATGAAGGAAGTGGAGGCCTGCCAGTCCTGCCACGTGATGGACCCGTTCGTGGTGGACATGCACAATCCAGAGAGCGCCACGCTGGCGGCCCGGCACTACCGGTCGGGAGCCATTCCGGCGAAGCAGTGCTACGCGTGCCACACGGGCTACGGCATCTTCGGCACGGTGGAGTCCAAGCGCGACGGCTTCCGCCACTGGCTGCTGTACGTGACGGACACGTGGAAGGAGCCCATCACGTACAAGGGTTCCTATCCCAACTCCAACTGCCTGGCCTGCCACGGCACGGCACCGGCCTTCACGCACGTGGACAGCCACCGGGCGCTGGGCAAGCAGCTCGCGAATGACGAGATGAACTGCTTCACCTGCCACGGACTGCCGCACCCCTCGCGCCCGAGCCGCGCGCCCACCCGCGCAGCCGTCCACTGAGGAGTCCCATGAACGCGCCCTCGTCCGACACGCTGATTCGAGCCGCCGTCCTCCTCACGCTGGTGGGCCTGCTGATGATGCTGCCCATCCTCTTCGGCATCCGTGCGAGCTTCGTGGGCTTCTACATGCTCGGGAGCCTGCTGCTCACGGTGTCCCTCACACTGTATGTGATTGCCGTGGTGCGCGAGCTGCGCCGCGGCGGCGCGTTGTGAGCGTGAAACGGCGCGGCCCGAGGACCCTTCAAGGGGACGCGGAGAACTTCGCGCTCTCGGCGCCCACGGTGCCCGGGGAGCGGGCGATCAGCGTGGCGTCGATGAGGCCTCGGTCCACGGCAAGGCCTGGGCGTGGCCGCCAAGGTCACCAGCGCTCGTGCCACTCCAGCCCGTCCGGCAGTGAATCCACCGCATATTCCATGTGCAGCACCCGGCGATGCGCCGGAACGATGGCCGGAGAGGAGGCATGCAGGAGCAACGGCCGCATCACCAGCAACCCGCCACGAGGCACGAGGCATTCGACGGCCGGTGTGCGCTCCCGCCACGAGGCGATGTCCTCGGGGCCGAGCCGTCCCACGCGATGAGAGCCCGGCAGCACGCGCACCGGGCCGTTCTCCGCGCCACAGTCGTCGAGGTGCAGGCGCACCGCCACCATCCGCTCCAGGAGTGCAACGGGCGGCTGCACGTGGAGAATGCCGGCCTTCTCGGACCAGGGGCCGAAGCCCTCGACAGCACGGCGCTCGCGCACGGCGATGGTGAGGTCCTGGTGCCAGATGACCTTCCAATTGGCATCCGGTGTCTTGTCGAAGAGCAGGGCACGGACGGCGAAGCAGCCGGGACCCAGCACGGCCTCGGCCGCCTCGCGCATCGCTCCCGCGCGGGCGAGCTCGCGCACCTCGGGCACGGACTCGAAGAGGTCGCGCGTGCCGCCGCGCCGCCGGGGCTCCGTGCCCTGGGGAAGAGCGGCGAGCGCAGAGAGCAGTGTGTCGAGTGCAGCAAGGGGAACGGCCGCGGGGAGGACGGCGAATCCCTCCCGCTCGATGCGTTCAGTCAACTCTCCGCGCATACCTGCTCCCGATTGCCCGTGCCAACGGATGGAGTGTCCTGGCAGGCTACCCCGCCCCAAACCTGGAGCCACCGACGACCATGCTCGAGCTGCGCGCCTGTATCGATGTCGAGGACCTGGACAAGGCCATCGCGTTCTACACCCAGACGCTCGGGTTGAAGCCCGGGCGCCGGCTGGGCTCCGATTGGGCCGAGCTGCTCGGGGCCACCTCCCCCATCGACCTGCTCGCCCGGCCGGCGGGGAGCCCGTCCAGTCCCGGGGCCTCCACCGTGCGCGACTACCGCCGGCACTGGACCCCCGTCCACCTCGACTTCACCGTCACTGACCTCGATGCCGTCGTCCAGCGCGCCCGGGCCGCCGGCGCCACGCTCGAGCGCGACATCCAGGAGCAGAAGTGGGGACGCATGGCCAACATGGCCGACCCCTTCGGCAATGGCTTCTGCCTGCTCGAGTTCCGGGGCCGCGGCTACGACGAAATCGTCGGCGCCTGAGCCACGCCCGCCCGCCCGCTCTGCTCGCGGACTGACGTGCCGTCGGGTGCCATTGAATCCTTTCGGGCCAGAGAGCCCTCTCCGTGGAAGACTGTGCCGCCATGCGAGCCGTGCTTCGTTCATCGTTCATCGTCCTGACGCTCGTGCTGTCCACCGCCGCCGGTGCGGCCCCTCCGGCCAGCAAGCCCAAGGCCTTCCACGCCCGCGTCCCCGATGAGGCGCGAGTGGAGCGCATCCTCCAATCCCTGTCCCCGCGCGAGAAGGTGGGGCAGCTGCTCCTCGCCTACCCGCAGATCGGCAAGGAGAACCCCGTGGAGGTGGGCGGAGTGCTCTTCGTGGGCGGTACGCTCCGCAAGCTCGACGCGGCCAAGGAGCGCATCCGCTCGTCCGGCGCGCGCGCGAAGGTTCCTCCCTTCTTCGCGGTGGACATCGAGGGCGGTGGCTTCAACCGGCTCAAGGCGCACCCGGCGCTCAAGGAGCTCCCGCTGGCCCGGGACATGGCCACGATGGCGGACGCCGAGGTCGAGGCGTGGGGCGTGCGCGTCGGCAAGGCGATGCGCGAGGTGGGGCTCAACATGAACCTCGCGCCCGTGTTCGACGTGGCGCCCAAGGGCCACATGTTCCGCAACGGCCGCGCGTTCTCTGGTGACCCCGAGGTGGTGAAGCAGAAGGCCACTGCCTTCGCGCGCGGCCTGGCGAAGGCCGGCGTCGTCTCCATCGGCAAGCACTTCCCGGGGTATGGGGACATCGACGCGGACTCGGATCACGAACAGGCCGTCGCTGACTGGGACGAGGACCGCGTGCGCCTGGAGGCCGCGGCGTTCCGTGCCGCGGACAAGTACCTGGGCGGAGTGATGCTGTCGAACGTCGTGTACGCGAAGCTCGGCTCGGGGCCCGCAATCCTCGAGCCCGCGCTCGTGTCCATGGCGCACGAGAACGGGTGGATTTCCGTCACCGACGACGTGGCCATCCGCGCGCTCGCCGAGCGCATCGGCGCCGAGCGTGAAGAGGTGGTGCGCCGGGCCTTCCTCGCGGGCAATGATCTCATCCTCACCACCGAGCCGCCGGACTGGTCGGGCGGGCTGGACTACTTCGGCATCCTGACGAAGCTGGCCGGGTCGGACCCGAAAGTCACCGAGCAGCTGGACGCGGCGGTGCGGCGGGTGCTGCGCATCAAGGACCGGATGGGCCTGCTGGACGGGATGTAGCGAGCACTCCGGATTCTTGAGCGCGATGGGGGTTCGGACTGAAGTGCCCGTGCCCATGGCACTGAATCCGAACCCGGTAGCGCCTCACCAGAACGCCCGTTGGCGGCTCGCGCGTCTGCTGCTGACCAGCGTCCTGCTCGGCGCCTGCGCCACCAGCCCCGGGCATCCTGGCCCTGCAACTCGCGGGGACTTGCGGCTCGACACGGAGACCGTCGCCCGCGCGCGCTACGCGGGCCTTGCGCGAGGCACTGGCACTGCGGTCTCCACCACCACCCTGGCCGTCGGCTCCACGCTCGCACTGGCCACACCGGTGGTCCTGGCTGTGTACCACCACAACCGGGACAAGGTGGACGAACTACAGGAGAGCCTCGCGGAGTGCGCCCGGATGGCCGAGCATCGGGTCAACTCCGATCACTTCGGCAACCGGCCTCCCACGAAGGAAGAGTGTGGCGAGGAGTTGGAGGTGGATGGCTGCGGAGAACCCATCACCCGCGCCATGCTCCTGGGCAGGAAGAAGCACGACCTCGCCCTCGCCTGCGCTCGTGACGTCCTCACCCGGCTCTGGCCCGCCCCCCTTCAGCATCGAGCAGCGCTACCGCTACTATCGGCACAGCCACATTCTCGAAACCATCAGCCGCAAGCAGGAGCAGCAATTCATCGAGGAGGGTTGTACCCACAAGCTTCGGGGCACCATCAAGCCCGATATCGTCCTCCATTCGGACTACAATCTCCTCGGGGCCGCGCTCATCATCGACCTCAAGTTTCCTTGCCCTTCTTCCAATGATCCGACGTGGCGCTCGTATGGCAGGAATAGTGCTTATGACGGATTGACCCAAGGGCAGGTCTATCAACAGGCGCTAGATGGCAAGGCCTTCATGCTCACACCTAGAGGGTTCTTTTGATGAAGGAGCACATTCCCCATATCCGGGTGCGAGCGAACAATGGGTTCCTGGTGGCTCGTGACGGCCTCATTCTCAGCTTCTTCATGCGCCGCTCCCACCAGGAGGTTGCCCCCCTTGTTTGGAGGGCCCTGCAGACGTATCTCGATGCCATTCCTCCTGGGGCTTTGAGCGGGTACGTCGCTTGCGAAGGGGGACTCCTGCCTCTCGATGATGAGGGCTGGGAAGACATCCGTCAGGACATGCTCGAACGCCCCTGTCCAGTCTCTCGCAGCGTCTATCTGCGGGAGCACATCGATCAGGTGGGCAGCTACAACTTCGAGTATTACGGCCGCCGGCTCGATGCGCCCATATTCGCCCGCGACGAGTACTCCACCAGCGCCGTGAGCTTTACCCTTCCCACGGGGTACCTGATGGAGCACGGCCCCGCCCGCATTCGCGCCCTCGCTCTCGAGCTCGCTCGCGAGCTGCCCTTCAGCTTCGGCTACGCCAGCCCCGTTCTCGTCGCGCCCAACTATTGGTGGTACGCAGCTCGCGGCGCGGTTCGAGCACTACGAGACCGCTACCCGGGATTGGATGTCTACGACCTTGAGGAGACCAGCCGGCGCCTCGGCACCCGAGCCCGCGGCGTCTATTGGCTCACCTTCCTCGGTCAACCCCTGCTCGGCCAGTTCGGCGGGCTCGAGAGTCTGCGGCAGCGGCTTCCCTTCCCAGAGATGTCCTTCCAGTTCCTGGATGGCGCGCGTGCACTGCTCTCCCTCAGCGAATGGCCCGACGCCATCGACACCGAGCAGGAGCCCGTTCCACCCCAGTACCCCGCCCTCGCCCGACTGCTCGAGCCGTTCATGTACGAGCAGGAGGTCTCCGGCTGGTTCTTCCACGACGACAAGGAAGGACTGGAGGACATGCGCCGGTGGATCCGCCGCTTCTGTCCCTGAGCCTCACCGTTTCCGGCGGCGCATCTCCCGCTCGTAGCTCTTGAGCTTGCGGTACAGCGTGGTCGCGCCGATGCCCAGTTCCTGCGCGGTGCGCGTCCGGTTGCCTCCGTTGTGCGCCAGCACCGCGAGGATGTACTCGCGCTCCACCGCCTCCAGCGTGCGCACCTCTCCCGTCAGCGCCGGTACCGGCAATGCCGCACGCACGTCCTCCGGCAGGTCCTCCAGTTCCACCCGCGTCCCCCGCGAGAGCGCCACCACCCGCTCCATCGCGTTGCGCAGCTCGCGCACGTTTCCCGGCCAGTCGTAGCGCTGGAGTTGATCCGCCACTTCCGCCTCCAACCCCGGTGCCGCTCGCCCCAGCTGTCTCGCCGCGTCCACCAGGAACACCCGCGCCAGCGGCAGGATGTCCTCACGCCGCTCCCGCAGTGGCGGCACCGTCAGTTCCACCACGCGCAACCGGTAGTACAAATCCTTGCGGAAGCGGCCCGCCGCCACCTCCTCGGCCAGCGGCCGGTTCGTCGCCGCCACCACCCGCACGTCGATGGGCCGGTTCGTGTTCTCTCCCACCCGCCTCACCTCGCGCTCCTGCAACGCCCGCAGCAGCTTCGCCTGCATGCCTGGCGGCATCTCCCCCATCTCATCCAGGAAGAGCGTCCCGCCCGCCGCCGCCTCCAGCAGCCCCACCCGCTCGTGCGTCGCCCCCGTGAAGGCCCCTCGCGCATGGCCGAACAGCTCCGCCTCCAACAGCGACTCGGTGAGCGCCGCGCAACTGATGGCCACCAGCGGCCCTCCCGCTCGCGCCGACTCCTCGTGCACCAGCCTCGCCACGCGCTCCTTCCCCGTGCCGCTCTCCCCGATGATGAGCACCGTCGCCTCGCTCCTCGCCACCCGCTGGGCCAGGTCCACCACCCGCCTCATCCCCGGGCTGCGCGCCACCAGCCCTCCCGGCCCCTCCGGCTCGCCCACCACCTGCTCCAGCGCCCTCGCCCGCTCGCGCAGCTTGCGCTCCGTGCGTTTGAGCGCGCTCGCCACCTGGTGCAGCGACGCGTCCAGCACCTCGCCCTGGAAGTACGGCAGGTGCTCCTCCAGCTGGCTCCCCCACTCCTCCAGCGTCCGGCCCGCGAAGTGGCAGGCCGCATCCCCCCTCGCCACGCACCGGTCCTCCAGCACGTAGATGGGCCGGCCCGCCGCCCGGCTCATGTATCCACTGGCGAAGCCACACTGCGTCCAGCACGAGGGCGCCTCCGCCCTTCCCAGGTGCAGCAGGTGCTGCTCCGCTTCGTACGAGTACTCGACCGTGGCTCCCCGGGGCGCCAGCGGATTGTCTTCCCCCGGCCGGATACGAATGAGCCCCTGCAGCGTGTGGAGGAGTCCCCCCGCCATCTGCCACTCGGCCTCGCTGCTCCACCGGTAGCCGGTGCGCAGCGCCTCCGCCATGCGCCAGCCGTGGGCGAAGCCGAAGCGCGTCAGCACCGCCCTCGCTCCCGCGAGCCCCAGCATCTCCACCAGCTGCTTGCGCAGCATCCCCATCGCCACCGCGTCCAGAATGAGCGCCCGCTCGCCCGCGAAGCGCACGCCCTCCCGTGGGTCCACCTCCAACAACGTCTCGATGCGCAGGTCCCTGGCTCGCATGGGCGGCCCTTTCATTTTGGAAGAAGGGTCATTCGTTCCGACCGGTACGTCCAGCCCCATCTCTTCCAACCCAGCGGAACTCCTGGCCCCCTGCAATGGCCCGGGGTTTGCTGTGTTCCCCTGACGCCAGGAGGACGCGATGTCATTCAAACGGGAGACGCTGGAGGAGGGCTCGGTCCGGCTGTCGAGCGAGCGGTGCAGCTATACCTACCGGCGGCTGCGCCCGGGCGTGGTGTTCATCCGCCTCGTCGGGGACGACAAGGGCGAGTTCGGCGACGCGCCCCGGGACGAACTGCGCGAGGACCTCAGCCGCTACGCGCCCGTCGAGCTGTTCTTCGAGATGGATGAAAGCACAGGGGCCAACCTGCCCGTACAGGAGGCGTGGACCGAGTGGTTCAGCACCTGGCGCCCGGCACTCAAGAGCGTCAGCATTCTCACGCGCAGCAAATACATGCACGTCAGCGTCGAGATCGCGAAACTCTTCTCCCGCACCGGCGAGCTCATCCGCGTCTACCTCGACCCGGAGCCCTTCCACGAGGCGATCCAACGCGCGGCGCCCCATGCGCGGCTCGAGCGAAACAAGTGAGCATCCCCACCGGTGGAGCAGGAGGCTGTATGAGCGCAATCCGGCGAGAGACGTTGGCGTGCGGCACGGTGCGGCTGTCGAGCGAGCGGTGCAGCTTCACCTACCTGAGGCCGCGCCCGGGCGTGGTGTTCATGCGCATCGTGGGGACCGACAAGGGCGAGTTCGGCACCGCCCCCATGGACGAGCTGCGCGAGGACCTCAGCCGCTACAGCCCCATCGAGCTGTTCATCGAGATGGATGAGATCACCGGCGCCAACCTGCCCGTCCAGGAGGCGTGGACCGCGTGGTTCAACACGCACCGTCCGGCCCTCAAGAGCGTGAGCATCCTCACCCGCAGCAAGTTCATGCACTTCACCGCCGAGGTGGTGAAGTTCTTCTCCCGCACCGGCGAGCTCATCCGCGTCTACCTCGAACCGCGGCCCTTCGAGGAGGCCCTCCAGCGCGCGGCGCCCGACTTCCCGGGGCTCGAGGCCGCCCGGAAGCCCGGCCCCTAGTCAGACCCTCCGGAGTCACACCCCGCGGCCCCGCCTCACATGCCCCCGCCCTCTCAGAAGGCGCAGAAGTACGGGGCCTCGGAGTCCTGGTTGAGCAGCTCCGCCTTGTCGCCGCGCCGCACGGCCACCGTGAAGATGTGCCCCTCGTAGCGCCGGGTGCCGAGCACCACCACCACCGGCCCCTCCTTGCCCAGCTGGAGGGCCGCTTCCGGGCGAGGCACGCCCACCTCGTCCTTGTCGTAGAGGTTCAGCGGCGACCGCTCACTGCCCTCCATCTCCCCCTTGGACATGGGGTCCGTCCCCACCTTCTTGCCCCCGAGCAGCACGGTGAGCTGCCCGCGCAGCTTAGCCGTCTTCGTCAGCAGGAAGCCGAGCCCCCCGGCCTCGTAGGCCCGGAGATCCTTGCTCGCCGCCTTCTTGCCCTTCGGCAGCGGGGCGCCCAGTGAATTCGCCGGGACCTCCTTCACCGGCAGGGACTCGAGCCCCTCGGTGTCTCCGGGCGGGAGCACCCACACGGGGCCCTCGGGCAGCGGCTTCGAGGAGGAGAAGCCGGCGAAGGTGGCCGTGTTCCCGTCACACCCGTAGGATTCATCCGAGGTGCCCACGTAGGTGCCCTCGCTCGGCCCGGCCGAGGAGACGAGCCGCACCTTCGTGCCCTCGGGTACGGACTTCCACATATCCGTGAAGAGCACCACCTGGGCCTTCGGGTGCCTGGGCGTCCAGTACGCCCGGCTCTCCTCCACCTCGGGCTTCACCGTGGCGAAGCCCAGCCACCCGGGCAGCCCCTGCCAACGCGGCTCCGGCAAGGAGGCCGGGGCCTTGGCGCCCTGGGCCGCCGCCGGGGCCTGCGCCCGAGACTCCGGAGCCTGGCTCCCATCCGCGAGCGCCACCACCACGAGAACGACGAGAGAGAAGGTATTCATAGGGGCCAGCAGCCTAGCCGCCCCAAGCACCGATATGCCCTGGCTTCCCGCGCGTTACCGCCGCAACCCCCTATGGGCCGGAGGGGGACAGGAGACATGTCCATGCCGGAGCTGACGTCCGAGGTGCGCGTGGTGGTCGCGCGGTTGAGGAATCTCTTCGTCGACATGGCCCGGCAGGGGGCCTTCGCCAACCCGCTGGACGAGCTTCCCCACGCGGAGCTCGAGCCCCGGCAGATGCAGGCGCTCTGGTGGCTGCGGGCCGAGAGCCTCCTCTCCGTCAACGGACTGGCCGAGCGCATGGGCATGGCGATGCCGCCCATGACGCGCCTGCTGGACCGGCTGGAGGAGCTGGAGCTCATCACGCGGCATCGGGGCATGCGCGCGGACAAGCGGCAGGTGGCGGTGCGGCTCACCGCCAGGGGTGGCGCGGTGGCCGACGAGGCCGACGCCGTGGTGCAGGAGCGTCTGGCCCGGCTGCTCCTCCCCATGGAGGGGGAGGATCGCAGCGTGTTGCTGGACGCGCTGGAGCGCTGGGTGCAGGCCCTGGCCCTGGCCCGCACCTCGAGAGACGACAGCCGCACCGCGGCGTGACTCAGCGCTTCTCCAGCTCCTCGGGGTGGAAGACGCGCGAGGCCACCCGGTCCAGCACCTCGTCACCCCAGACGACGCTCGCCTTCGCCAGCCGCTTCATGTCCTTGGCGAAGGCGTTGCCGTCCGGCACCTGCGTGTAGTCGCGGCTCAGGAAGAGGCCCCGGTTCTCCCGCTCGTAGTCCACGGTACCGCCACCGGTGTCCGTGCCCTCACGGGCCTCCGCCTGGAAGCCCTCCAGCACGCCCGGCTTGGGCGGCTCCTTGAAGCGGTAGACGAGCGCACTGCACTCCAGCGTCTTCGTGTCCTCGTGGTACTCGAAGTACACCTGCGCCGGGCCCACGGTGATGCCACCGAAGCCCTGCGCGTTGAGGCCCTCGCTCAGCACCGCCCCCTGCGAGCGCGCGTACCAGCGCAACAGCTCCCGCGCCAGCTCGCGCGTCATCACGCCCCCGCTCGGAGGCGGAGGCGGGGCCATTCCCACCGCGGACAGAATCCACTGCAGCATGGCGCGCGGCTCCGTCAGTTGAACTGGCCGGCGCGAGCCTGGTCGAACGGCACACGCTGCGGCAGGTACGCATCACCCAGCCCGTGCGCGCCATTGAGGCCCGAGCCGTGCTCGAAGCGGTGGATGACCGCGCCCTTGCCGCCGTTGCGCGCCCACTCGTCCACGCCCGAGCCGTTGCCCTGGCCGAACCACGTGGGGACGAGGTCCTTGTTGTTGACGTAGTGCACGTACTGGGGGCCATCCGGGAAGTTCGCCGCGGCGCCGCCGAAGGTCTCCACATTCACCTTGCTCAGCAGCTTCTCCACGTCCGCCTTGGACATCCCATCTTCGATGCGCAGCCGGTTGGCCACGTCATTGAGGGCGCGGCTCGTCACCAGGGCTCCCTGGCTGTGGGCGAACAGGTGCACATCCCGCCCCGCCTTCAGCTCCGAGTAGACGGTGTCCGCCATGGAGTCCACGGCCGGGTTGTGGCCCTTGTCCAGCTTGTCCTTCACGCACTGGGCGAGGTCCGCCACCATGCCCTCGGTGGAGTTGTGGATGCCGACGACCTTGGCTCCGGTCCGGTCGGCGATCGCCTGCATGCTGTTGAACTGCTGGTCCTTCGTGTTGGCGATGCCGTTGACGTAGATGAACGTCTCGGTGGGGTTCGGGTTGTTGCGCGGGGTGACGCCCGGGACGTCGCTCAGCGCGGTGCCGGGCGGGAACGTCTGGCCGCCCGCGCCCACCAGGTGCCCGTCGAACGCGCGGTCCGGCTTCGAGCCGCCGAAGAACTGGTTGTTCAGCTCACGGGCCTTGCTCGTGGCCTTGTCCTCGAAGCCGTCGACGAACTGGCCCACGCGCTGAGCGCCATCGGCCACCTTGTTGGTCACCGTGTTCGCCACCTGCTGCGTCTTCTCGACGGCGTTCTGCGCGCCAGTGCGCACGGTGTTGATGAGGTTACGGCCGCGGTCGATGATGCTCATGGGGGGCTCCAGCGGTAGGGCTCGGGGAAATCCGTTGAGGGATTATCGCGATCAGGACGCGGAAGTTGCGTCCCCACCCCTCGTGCGGTCTCCCACACCCCGAATACGGCTCCGGGACCCTGACGCCCCGCGTCAAACAGCCGCGTCGACGGCGCGGCGGACGCGGGCCCAGTCGAAGTTGTCGGCCGGGTCCGTCTTGCGGCCCGGGGCCACGTCCCGGTGCCCGAGGATGTTCTCCTTCGGCACCCAATACCGCCGGGCCAGGTACGGCACGAGCTGCTCCAGCGCCCGGTACTGCGCCTCGGTGAAGGGCGTCTGGCCGGTGCCGTCGTTGGTGATTTCAATGCCGATGGAACGCGCGTTGACGCTGGGCTCGGTGTCGCCGTGCAGCGAGGAACGGCCCGCGTGCCACGCCGTCATGCTGTCCGGCACGAGCTGGTAGACGGTGCCATCGGGGCCCACCAGGTAGTGCGAGCTCACCCGGTTGTTGCCGCGCACCCAGCGCAGCGTGGCCAGATCCACCCGCGCGCTGTTGGTGCCGGTGTGGTGCAGGACGATGGCGTCGATGGCCACGCCCCCGCGGGACGCCTGGTTCCGCGAGGGCTTGGACACCACGGGCGGCTTCTTCACGGGCACCAGCGCCTTGAGGAGCGCGGCGCGCGTCCGGGGCCCGTACCCGCCGTCCTGGGTGAGCCGCCAGTCCCGCTGGAAGCGCGTGAGGGCCTGCTTCGTCTTCGGCCCGAAGTCCCCGTCCGCCTTGCCGCTCAGGTACCCGAGCTGGATCAACACGGCCTGGAGCCGCTGCACGTCCGGGCCCTTGCTGCCCTCGGACAGCGGGCCCTCGGGGAGCGGTGAGGAGGAAGAGGCGCTGCCAGAAGCGCCCAGAGCGGAGGCATTCGACGTGGCCATACCCAGGATTATCGCCCCTGCCCTGACCCCGCCGCGCCTCGGGGCCGAGCCGAGCCTCCGGTAGCCAACATCCCCCCGCCACGGAGGGAAGGACTGTTGCCTCCCGGACGTCCGGAGGGGGCCTTGCCTGCTCTCCTGCCTGTTCTGCTTGAACGTGATTTTCCGGATTTTATATATTGGTTCAACTTCATGAACCCGCGCTCAGCCACCCCACGCACCAAACCCCAGTCCATGCGGATGCGGATGAAGGAGGAGGCGCGGGCCGCCATCCTCGACGCCGCCGAGCAGGTGCTGGACGAGAAGGGACAGGCCGCGCGCATGGACGACATCGCCGCGCGCGTGGGCGTCTCCGTGGGGACGCTCTACAACTACTTCGAGGATCGGCAGCAGCTCCTGGCGGCCCTGCGGGAGATGCGCGGGCGCGAGCTGCTGGCCCTGCTCGACGCGGAGCTGGAGCGCGGCCTTCAGAGCCCCTACCGCGCGCGGCTGCACGGTTTCCTGCGCTGCATCCTCGAGTACTCCCAGACACACTTCCGGCTGTTCTCCCTGCTGCTGGAGGACTCGGTGCGGCGCGACGCCTCCCGCGAGGAGGAGCTGGATCGCCATCTGACGAGGTGGCGCGAGGTCGCCCTCCGTCTCGAGCACCTCGGCGAACAAGGCATCCAGGAAGGCGCCCTGCGGCCCGAGGATGCCCCCCACTACCCCGCGCTGTTGCTGGACATGTTGCACGGCCTCGTCGTGCGCCAGCTCCTCGCGAAGCAGCCCGTGCCCGCCGACGAGCTGCTCGCTCCGCTGCTGCGGTGCTTCCTCGAAGGCGCCGCCCCGCGCTGAGCCCCCCTGTCGACCCCGTCGTTCCCACCAAGGAGCCACACCATGAGCCTGTTGGACAAGTTCGACGTCCTCAACCCCGAGGTCATCAACAACCCGTACCCCTACTTCGTCGAGCTGCGTGAGAAGGCGCCCCTCTTCTGGCTCCAGAGCCTCCAGGCCCACGTCGTCAGCCGCTACGAGGACGTGACGTACGTCCTGAAGAACCCCGCCCTGTTCTCCTCCGTGGACATCCGTGTCAACGGCAAGCTGGCCAAGGACACCTCCCCCCTGGATGGCTCGGTGTCCAACCTGGTCAACTCGGATCCGCCCATCCATACGCGGTTGAGGGGCGTGGTCAGCCGCGCCTTCATCCCCAGGCGCATCTCCGAAATGGAGCCCCGCGTGTTCGAGTTGTCCAAGGGGTTCATCGCGGAGATGACCGCCCGCGAGGAGTTCGACTTCATGGACGGGCTGGCCTCGCCCCTGCCCGTCACCGTCATCTCGGAGATGCTCGGCATCGAGGTCTCCCGGCGCCGCGACTTCAAGCGCTGGAGCGACTCGCTCATCAGCTCCGGCCCGCAGACCCTGCGCGACGGCAAGCCCTCGGAGGAGGTCATCCGCAACGCCACTGAGATGCGCGACTACATGGCGGAGATCGCCGAGAAGCGCCGCCGCGAGCCCACGGGGGACCTCATCTCCCTGCTCGTCCAGGGCGGCGAGGGCGCCGAGCCCCTGACGCCCCAGGAGGTGAACTCCTTCGCCATCATCCTGCTCATCGCCGGCAACGAGACGACCACGAACCTGCTCGGCAACAGCCTGCTCGCGCTCATCCGCCACCCGGAGCAGTACGACTGGCTGCGGCGCAACCCCACGCGCGAGGCCTGCGCCCGGGTGGCCGAGGAGACGCTGCGCTACGACTCGCCCGTGCTGGGGCTGATGCGCCGCACCACGCAGGACGTGGAGCTGAGCGGCGGGAAGGTGCCCGCGGGCTCCACGGTGATGGCGATGCTGGCGTCCGCCAACCGCGACCCGCGCAAGTTCTCCAACCCGGAGCGCTTCGACCCCGAGCGAGAGACGAACGGCCTGATGTCGTTCGGCCACGGCATCCACTTCTGCCTGGGTGCTCCGCTGACGCGGCTGGAGGCCCCCGTGGCGCTCAAGGAGCTGATGGAGCGCGCCCCGCGGCTGGGCTTCGCCTCGCGCCAGCCCGAGCGCATCGACTACGGTGGCTCGTTCTTCCTGCGCGGCCCCCGCTCGCTCTGGCTGCGCAAGAACTGAGGAACCCACTCCCGGGAGACGACCGATGACCCCTGAAATCAACCTCAAGACCCCGGAGATCCGGGCCAACCCGTACCCCACCTATGCCCGCTTGAGGAAGGAGTCACCGGTCGTTCTCTACAAGCACCCCATCTTCGGCAAGACCTACTACCTCACGCGCTACAACGACATCCTGAGCTCCTTCACGGACCCACGGCTCGCCAACGACCGCCGCAACGCCGTGGAGGGCAAGGATCCCATGGACCGCTGGTGGGTGCCCAAGCTGTTCCGGATCCTCCAGAACAACATGCTCTCCAAAGACGCGCCGGATCACCGCCGCCTGCGAGATCTGGTGCACAAGGGCTTCACCCCCCGGCGGGTCGAGGAGATGAAGCAGGCGGTGGAGAAGATTGTCGGCGAGCTGCTCGACGCGGCCCAGAAGAAGCAGACCGTCGACCTGCTCGCCGACTTCGCGCTCCCCCTGCCCCTGACGGTCATCTCGGAGATGATGGGCGTTCCCGAAGAGGATCGGCAGACGTTCCACCGGCAGATGGGCGGCCTGCTGGACAATCTCGCCACCCCCTCGGGGTTCCTGCTCCAGACCCCCAACGCCATCAACATGATGCGCTTCTTCCGCAAGCTCATCCGCCTGCGTCAGACGCAGCCCCGGGATGATCTGCTCACCGCGCTCGTGCAGGCGGAGGAGCAAGGAGACCGTCTCAACGAGGACGAGCTCATCTCCATGATCTTCCTGCTGCTGCTGGCGGGGCATGAAACCACGGTCAACCTGATCGGCAATGGGACGCTGGCGCTCCTGCAGCACCCGGAGCAGCTCCAGAAGCTGCGCGACAATCCCGAGCTGATCGGCTCCGCGGTCGAGGAACTGCTGCGCTACGGCAACCCCGTGGACCAGCCCTCTCCGCGCTACGCCCGGGAGGACATCCACCTGGACGGGCACGTGATTCCCCGGGGAGCCACGGTGCTGCCCCTGCTGGCCTCGGCGAACCGGGATGAGTCGGTGTTCGAGAACCCGGACACGCTCGACATCACCCGCAAGCCCAACCGCCACGTGGCCTTTGGCATGGGTGTGCACTACTGCCTGGGGGCGCCGCTGGCGCGGCTGGAGGGCACCATCGCGCTCCAGCACCTGGTGCGGCGCTTCCCGGACATGAAGCTCGCCGTGCCCGAGGAAAAGCTGCGCTGGCGTGGCTCCATCGGGCTGCGGGGACTCAAGGCCCTGCCGCTCATCCTGTCGCCGTCCGGAGCCCAGGCCGCCGTGCGCGAGGCCGCCTAGCCCCGTTTCCACCCTGGAGCGGTGCTCCTCGACAGCGTTGGAGTCTCTTCCCGCCGTCGCGGCGAACGAGCTCGCCGGGGAGCACGGCCGGCCCCGTGGTGTGGCTGCGCCACGGGGCCACGAATTCAGGTACGGGAAGGGTTACTTGGCGCTCGCGACCCGCTTGACCTGCGACCGCGGCGCGACCTGAATGCTCGAGGGAATGGTCCTGCCGGCCTGCTTTTCGATGGCGGCAGCCACGTTTGCGGAGATCTGGTCGGTGTAGGTGCCGCGCAACACCTGGGCCAACAACGTCTCGGTGCCGGCGGGGCCGAGGAGCGTGGCATAGGCATTGAGGTGCTGGTAGCCGAGCTGCGCCAGGAAGTCCTTGAAGGCGTCGCCCCCCGTGATGATATCCGTGCAGATCTTCGCCCCGTCCAGCGTGGCCCGAGCCGTGGGCGTGTAGGGGGAGCCCGTCCCCGTTCCCACGACGCTCAGTCCCACGGCCACCAAACCCAGGGCGTCGACCTCCCAGCACTCGGGGATCTGGGGGACGTAGAGCTTGGGGATCTGGCCGAGATCGGTAGGTGCCCAGGCGTGGGGGACCACATCGAAGGGATTGTAGAAGCCCTGGACGGTCACCGTCTTGCTCAAGTAGCTCGCGAAGTCACCGTTGCCCGGCGTGGGTCCGGCGACGGGCATGGTGATGACCGTAGACGAGCCATTCTCATCCCACGTCGACTTCGTGTTCTGCAGGTAGAGCGCCAGGGCCGGGGCGAGCGCGCCGCCGAGGCTGTGGCCGCAGACGGTGAGGTTCATCGGACCCTTGCTCGACTCCGCGGCGAGGAAGCTCTCGATCGTGGACAAGGCGCCGGGGATACCAATCCACGGCATGGTGCTGAGCAGGTTGTTCAGGCCGATCGCGGTGCCCTGGGAAATCGCGGCGTTACCGGCGTCACGAGCGGCGGAAGGGGCGACGGATCCGATGACCGTGGACCAGAGCACGGTGCTCGTGACCCAGTTATCCTCGACGAGGAAGTCGACCGGTGAGTTCCCGCTCGTCCCGGCGATCCCAATGACATAGTCATGGGTGTTCGCCTTTTGGGCCACGTACATGGTGTTGTTCGAGACGAGATTGCCCTTCGAGTCGAGGCCGAGCGACAGCGAGGGGCCCCAGACCACGTCCCAGGTGCCGATCTGTCCTTGCATCGTGCTCAGGGCCGTCTTGATGCCATTCAGGGTATCGGCCGGCGCAAAGAGCCCCGACTGGGTATTCCCGATGTTCGCGAGGGCTGCAACGGCGAAGATCTTCTTCTGGTTGTCGGTCGGAGAGGCCATGCGTATCACCATCCATTCACTGGCTTCGGTTTGCCCGCGGCCACCATGGCCCGGGCAGGTCATCTCTTGCTGTTGATGCGCGTTGTCGTTGAACCCTGAGGCCGGGTTCACGGCGAGGAGTTCGTCCCGCCCGGCCTGGCTCTCAGCAAGCTACATGCCAGGGGTGCGGCAGTCCGTGATGCCTCTGGAGCTCGCTTTGGAGCCGCGGCGGCACCACCCCATTGACGTGTCAGTCCCGGCCGTTGACGCGTCAGCCCACACAGACACCCATCCCGCACAGCTCGCGCCCCCAACACAGGGCAGCGTGCCCATTCCCGAAGTCAGGTCCCTTCGTCGAAGAGGCCGGTCGGCAGCCCGTCGAGGCTGCGCGTGTTCTTCTGGCGCTGGTAGGCGTCGAGCCCCTCCGGGCCCTTGGCCTCGGCCCACTTCGTGAGCGTGGGGCGCTCGCCTTCGTATTCGTAGAGCGGCACGCCRTAGCCGCACGAGGTCTGCACGAGCTCGATGTCGAGCAGGATGAKCTGCCGCGCACCGRGTGGCTCCACGCCGCCGAAGKCGGAGGCGAGCAGCCGCGTGTATTCCTCACCGCCGCGGCGCAGGGCCCGGCCRCGGCCGTAGAGGCGCAGAATCATGGGCGGCCCCTCGAAGGCGCAGAACATGAGGGTCAGCCGCCCGTCCGCGARCAGGTGCGCGGCCGTCTCGTTGCCGCTGCCGGTGAGGTCGAGGTACGCGRCTGCCCTGTCTCCGAGCACCCGGAGTGCGTCGAGCCCCTTGGGTGAGAGATTCACGTGTCCGGTGGGCGCGGCGGACGCGGTGAAGAACACCCGCTGGCGCTGGATGAACTCACGATGGGCGGGCTCGAGCCGGGGAAACTGTTTCGCCATGTGGGACGGACCTCCACCGGCAGGCGAATCCATCCGCCCAGCGAAAGGGTGTCAACGAAAGGGTGTCATGAATCAATGTCACCACTCCCGCGGCCACGGGTACGCCTCGAGCTTCTCGGCGAGCGCTTCGCGCGTCGGCGCTTCGATGAACACACGCCCGGCAGGCTTGCCGAGCGCGTAGTGCTGCTCCGGCGTCCAGAGACCGCGTTCATTCATCGACTCCCTGGCGGCCACTTCGGCTTCGGCGGGAGCCACGACCAGTTCTCGCACCCGGAAGACACCGTCCTGCTCGACGACGGCGACGGTTGGATGAGGTGAGCCAAAGGTGAACGGCAGCTTCCCGGCGCGCAGGAGCGCGAGCACGCGAGGCTTACCTAGCGGAGCGATGGGGGCCATGGACCCTGCATGTAAGCACCAAAGGCGCGAGGGCCGCCCCAGGGTCACCCTGCGTCTGCTCATCGCGGACGGACGGGCCCTCTGACGGTTCCGCCGCGAGCACCTTTTTCCGCCAGGACTGCGCCGTCTCTTTTTTTTAATCTCCGAGTGGGACGCGCGCCGCGTTTCTCCGTCCTTACAGGGCAACCGACGCTGGCGCTGAATTCCGGCGTTCATCCACGGAGATGACCATGATGAAGAAGCAGACGCGTTCCTGGCTCGCGCCACTGGCGCTGATGGGCGTGGTGGGCTGTGCCAGCAGCGGGGCCGATGAGTCGAAGCCGAGCGAGCCCGTTGCGCAGGACACCGAGGTGACGGCGTGGGTGCCCGGGACGCCGGCGCCCGCCCAGGCGCACGCCGAGGGAACCAAGCACACGCTCGAGATGGACTGGATCCGCCATGAGGGCTCGATCGAGGACCTGACCGACCACTCTGCGTTGGTCATCGGCGGCCGGGTGGAGTCCACGCGCTTCGACGTCATCCGCACCTATGCGCAGTCCAAGCAGGAGGGACAGCCCTCCGGAGAGGCGAGCGGCATCTACACGGATCTTCCGGTGACCATCGCGACCGTGAGGATCGACGACCTGGCGCGCTCCTCGGCGGCGATCAAGACCGCCTCGGGCGGCGTGGTCGCGCAGGGCGCCACCGTGGAGATCATGTTCCCCGGCGGCCTGCTCTCCGACGGCTGCACGCTCGAGCCGCAGGACAACCCGCTGCCGAAGGTGGGCGAGCAGGCGGTCTTCTTCCTCACGCCGCAGGGGGGTGCCAAGCCCATGGCCGCGAGCTCCATGACGGGCGTCTACTCCGTGACCGGTGGACCGCTGGGCCGGGTGCTGGTGCAGGACGGCCTCGCCCAGGGCAAGCCGGTCAACGCACTGCTCGACCGGGTCGAGGCCCGCGCACGGGCCGTCCAGTACCAGGGCCCCGACGAGCGCGAGGAGACGCTGTTGAAGGCGGGCCCCCAGGAGCCGGCCGCCCTGGGAATGACCGCCCAGGGAGTCACCGCCCAGAGCTGGTGCGGGCTCCAGACCTTTGGCTACAAGTGGTGCCGGAGGCCGACCAACGTCACCTTCACGGACTACACGGGCACGCGTTGGCCCATCGGTGACGCCATGAACGCGTGGATGTACACGGGCATCTCGAACAGCCTGTACCTCTACTGGCGTTCCAGCGGCACCTCCGACGTCTACGTTTACGAGAGCTACTACGGCTACACCGGCTGGTACGGGTACGCGGGCAACAACTGGTCGGGCACCTGCATGACCCGGAGCACCATCCAGCTGAACAACACGTACTACACGGGCGCGCACTACGCGAAGACCGTCGCCATCCACGAGGTCGGGCACTCCCTCGGCATCTATCACCACCCGAACTGCAACTCGATCATGTACATCGACCCCACCCAGTGCACGGCCGCCATCACGTCCTGCGACGCGCAGGCGATCGCGGAGCTCTATCCGTACTGAGCGTGGGCTGAGGACAGGCGGACCCGAGCGGGCTGGACACAGCCCGCGGTGGGTTGCGAAGCGGTCCCTCCGGTTGGACGGCTTCCCCGGCATGGGGATGATGGGCGAGCTCGAGCGCCGACATCGACCTCACCTTCAACCAGCTCTCGGGCGCGCCCCTGCGCGTCCTCGACCGGTTCTCCAGCCGCCGGCCCAACCCCCTGGCGGACATCGTGCTCGAGGGGGAGCCGGTGGACACCCCGGTCTTCGACTCGCCGGCCCGCGCGCACGTGCCCGCCTGGAAGGAAGGGCTCGAGGTGCCGGAGCACCACACGTTCCGGTTGAACGCGCGCGGGGGAGGCCCGCTCGGCATCGAGTGGACCATCGACGGCAAGGCGTTCGCCGGACACGGGCACCGCCACGAGCCGGGGCTGACCCTGAAGCAGGGCCAGTTCTACCGGCTGCGGTACGTGAACGAGTCGGCGCGCCTGCACCCCATCCACCTGCACGGGATGTTCTTCCGGCTGCTCGCGCGCGATGGCGTGCCGGTGGAGGAGCCGTTCTTCCGGGACACCGTCCTCGTCCACGGATGCCGGCAGTTGGATGATGCACTGCCACATCCTCGAACATGCCGAGGCCGGCATGATGACAATGATTGACGTCGAGAAGGAGTGAGTGGTGGAGCAACAGCCTGGGCACCATCAAGGGCAGAGTGCCGTCCAAGTGGGGAAGGCATTGGGAGTTACCCCACGGGCGGTGCACGCCCGGCGGCGGCGCTGGCGCCAGGAAGGTGCTCGGGCGCTGAAGGCCGGTGAGCACCCGGGCCGACCGCCCCGGCTAACGCCAGCCGCGCTGGAAGAGTGGTGGGCGCGGTGCGCTACCCGACGGGGGACTTCCGCTTCGCACACCAGCCCAGGAGCGTCACCAGCGCTCTATTTTTCGCCCTACTGCCCGGGCTGGTGGCGCACGCGAAGCGGACGGGCCGGCGCATCGTGCTGGTGCTCGACAACGGCGGCTGCTTCACCAGCCGCGCTTCGAAGGCCGCTATTGAGGCCGCGAAGCCCCACGTGCGTGTCTTCTGGCTGCCGCGCTACACCTCCGAAACCCTCAACTGGATTGAAGGCTTCTGGGGGGAGTTGAAGTCCACCTACTTCAGCCGCATGCTGACGGCCGACCGCGACTCCTTCTATGGAGCGGCAGTCCACCTGCTGCGCCGCGTCCGCAGACGCGGCAAACTGCCTACCCGAGCCGCTACCCCCTGAACGGAATTAGTTGGGGTGGCTTAGGCGTTCTCCAGGGTTGAGTGCCAGCTCACGCCGAGCGAGCCAGCGCCACGGCGTCGGGGCCGGCGGGGAAACGGAGCGTCCGCGACGTGTCGTTCGCGGCCCGCCAGATGGCTTCGGCCACATCGGACTCGCTCGTCACCGCGGCCAGCTGTCCGAACGAGGCGAAGATGCGCTGTGCGAACGGGGCATAGGCCTCGGGGAAAAGCCCTTCCATGCGGGCGCCGCCGTTGCTCGTGAAACGGGTGTTCGGGCAATAGCCCGGCTCGACGAGCTTCACGCGCACGCCGAACTCCTCGAGTTCGAATGCGAGCGACGCCGTGAACCCCTCGATGGCCGTCTTGCTCGCCGTGTACACGGCCACCAGCGGCATCGGCGCCAGCGTCGCGCTGGACGTCACGTTCACAATCACGCCCGACCCGCGTGCGCGAAACCGGGGCAACACCGCCTGCGTCATCGCCATCACGCCGAAGGTGTTGGTCTCGAACACGTCACGCACCGTGGTCATCGGCGTGGCCTCGAAGGCCCCCATGAGCCCGATGCCCGCGTTGTTGACGAGCACGTCGATGGGGCCACTCGCTTCGAGCGCCGCCGCGATGGAATCGGGCCGCGTCACGTCGAGCGACACCACGTGCAGCCGGTCCGACCCGGGTACGACGTCCTCGCGCGGTGTCCGCATGGTGGCGACCACATTCCAGCCCTGCGCGTGGAAGTGGCGCGCGGTCTCGAGCCCGTACCCGGAGGAGCACCCCGTGATGAGCACCGTCTTCATCGCGCACCTCCTCCGTCCGGGTGGGTGGCCGGGCCCGTGCCGCGCGTCGCGGAGAGCAGCAGGCCGGCCAGTTCGTCTCCCTTCCCGAGGTGAGCAGTCATCGTTGCCCGAAATCCGTATGTCACCTTCATGTCGACTCCTTGCTTGCCGCGAATCGCGGCGTCGATGGATGCAAGGTAGTTTCGGGGAGCTGGACCATCCACCACGTGCAGTCCGCATTTTATTGGCTAGAGTCCAGACATGGGTGATCCCCTCTCGGAAGTCATCGCACTGCTTCAGCCGCGAGCCGTGTTCTCGAAGGGCATCAGCGGAGCGGGACGCTGGGCCATCCGCTACTCGGACTTTGGCCAGCCAAGCTTCTGTGCCGTGCTCGAGGGGCGCTGCCGGCTCGCTGTCGACGGCCAGCCGCCCCTCACGCTCGAGGCGGGCGATTTCCTGCTCCTGCCAGCGACGCCGGGCTTCACCATGTCCGGCTTCGAGCCAGTGAAACCCGTGTACATCGACCCCAAGGTGATGTCCTCTCCCAGAGGCGAGGTCCGTCACGGCACGCGTGGCGGCCGGCCCGACGTGCGCCTGCTCGGGGGGTACTTCGTCTTCGACTCGCCCGACGCGGACCTGATGGTGCCGCTGCTCCCGGCCCTGGTGCACGTACGCGGCGTGGAGAGGCTCTCGGTGCTGGTGCGGCTCGTCGGCGAAGAAACGAGCGGGCAGCGCGCGGGGCGCGACCTCGTGCTCACGCGCCTCACGGAGCTCCTGCTCATCGAGGCGCTGCGGTCGACATCCGGCGACAACGCACCTCCGGGACTGCTGCGTGGCCTGGCCGATGCGCGGCTCGCACCCGCGATACGGCAGATGCACGGCCACGTGGCGCGTTCGTGGACGGTGGAGCAGCTCGCGAAGAGCGCGGCGCTTTCGCGCTCGGCGTTCTTCGAGCGCTTCACGCGCACCGTGGGTCTCCCCCCGATGGAGTACCTGCTGGCCTGGCGGATGGCCGTTGCGAAGGGACTGCTTCGCCGCCGAGAGCTCGGTATCGCCGAGGTCGCCGAACGCGTCGGCTACAGCTCCGCGAGCACCTTCAGCACCGCGTTCAGCCGGCACGTGGGCCAGGCTCCGGGCCGCTATGCGCGGGCGAGCTAGGTCGTAGAGCGCACTCTGGCCTGGCTCTCGAAGTGCCGCGGTCTCCGCATCCGCGGCGACAAGCAGTCAGTGCGGCATAGTCATGGGAGCCGCTCTCGCGGCCTTCACGGCCGTATGCCGGTGAGCGCGAGGCGCAACACCCGGCTCGCGGTGAGCGGATCGTCTTCGTTGGCGACGGCAATCGCGTTCGCCAGCTGCATCAGGTCCTCCGTCGTGGCGCCCGCGTGGAGCGCGCCCGCCGATGACGCCCGTGCCACCAGCACGTCCAACACGTCGAGCACCATGCCGGTGCAGCAGACCTCCTCAGCCGAAAGACCATCCGGGCCGGCCATCAGCGCGGCGGCAAGCCCGCGGTGCGTCGCGGTGTAGACCGTCAACTCCTCGAGCCAATCCGCCAACTCGGCCGCGGGCTCCTTGCCCGGTTTCGCGGTTGCCCGCGCACAGAGCTGCGCGACGCCCTCGCGGAACACCGCCTCCAGCAGCGCCTGCCGTGTCGGGAAGTGCCGGTGCAGGGTCGCCGAGCCCACCCCCGCTCGCCGCGCGATCTCCTCGAGCGACGCCTGTGCTCCATCCCTGCCCACCAGCTCCACCGCGGCCTCGAGAATCCGCTCCCGATTGCGTCGCCCGTCCGCTCTCAACGGCTTCACTCTCTCCATGGCCCTCTTCTTCTCACGATGGCCTTCCTTGACAAACGGGGGGCCCCTCCGTATTCAACCATGAAGATAAGCGGTGGGGTCCCCCACTTACAAAGGAGCCGCCGATGAGCAGCAACCTTCCCGTTCTCGTCACCGCCGCCACGGGGCGTCAGGGCGGCGCCACCGCCCGGGCGCTGCTGGCCGACGGCAGGACCTCCGTGCGGGTGATGGTGCGCAATCCGAAGGCGCCAGAGGCCAGGGCCCTCGCGGTGGCTGGCGCCGAGGTGGTCGTCGGGGACCTCGACGAGCCGGCGTCGTTGCGCGCCGCCTGCGCCGGGGTGCGGGCGGTCTTCTCGATGCAGTCACCCATCGTCTCCGCGACGGGTGTCGACCACAGCAAGGAGCGGCAGCAAGGGAGGAACCTCGTCGAGGCCGCGCTGGCCGAGGGCGTCGAGACGTTCGTGCACACCGCGACGTCCGGCGTCGGCGACCACCGCAACATCGAGGGCTGGGCGGAGGGGCGCTGGAAGGCACACGAGGAGTACTGGGAGAACAAGCTCGCCACCTGCGACCTCGTACGCAACGCGGGCTTCGAGCACTGGACCCTCCTCCTGCCCTCCACGTTCATGGACCATCCGATGTTGGATCCCGCCGGCTTCGTCGACGGGCACCGGTTGCTCACGGTGATCAGGACCGATCGGCTCATCCCGCTGATCGCCCCGGAGGACATCGGCAAGTCGGCCGCGGCGGCAATCAATGCTCCCGCGACGTTCAACGGTGTGACGCTGCAGCTCGCGGGTGACCTGCTCACGCTTCCGCAGATCGCCGAGGTCCTCTCGCGCCTCGACGGCAAGGAGTATGTCGTCCAGTCCGGCACGGTCGAGGAGGCCGTCGCGGCCGGCCTGCATCCCGTCGTGGCGCGAGGCATGACGTACATGAACGTCGCCCCGGTGCTGGCACGGCCCGAGCTCGCGCGTTCCCTCGGCCTTTCGCTCATGAGCTTCGAGACCTGGGCCCGCCAGCGTCGCGGGCTGACCTGAGCCTGGCTTCGGTTTGCGTCAGCGAGAAAGGGCCGGGTTCCCGACGAAACCCGGCCCTTTCTTTTCGTGCTCAGGATTTCAGAGGTGGTGCCGGGACCCATTCGTCCCGGCAGACGAGACGGGGCTCAGGGAAGCAGGGCCACTGTGGGAATCAGGCGATTCGACAGGGTGCCGTCCCCCAACTGGCCGGAGCCGTTGAGCCCCCACGAGTAGACGGAACCATCGGTCTTCACCGTCGCGATGTGTGAGGTGCCCACCGTGAGGTGAGTCACGCCGGAGAAGGTCGGGACCTGGGTGATGGCTGTCCTGTTGGTGGTGGTCCCATCGCCGAGCTGTCCAGAACCGTTGTGACCCCAAGCGTACACAGTGCCACTCGTGGTCAGCGCCGCGGAAGTATTTCCGCCAGCGGCGATGTACACGGCATTGGTCAGGTTGGAAATGACGACGGGCGAAGACCTGTCTGTCGTCGTGCCATCACCCAGCTGGCCGTACATGTTGTCGCCACAAGCCCATGCCGTTCCGTTTGCCTCCAGCAACAGCGTGTGTTTGGCGCCAGCGGCGACGGCGATACTCCTCACGATACCGGGAATCTGGGTGATGATCGAACTGAAGACCCAGGAACTCGAATTGGCGTCGCAGAGTTGTCCGTCCTGATTGTCTCCCCAGGCAAAGGCGGAGCCATCCTGCAGGAGCGCCAGGGAATGGTTGGCGCCCGCCGCGATCGAGACAACGTTCTCGAGGTAATGGACCGGCACGGGGGTGAGGCGATCCGTCTGGGTCTCGTCTCCGAGCTGACCCAGATAATTCCGCCCCCAGGCATAAACCTTCCCGTCGAATCTCAAGGCGAGCGCATGCGTTGCTCCCGCGGCGATGGCCACGATGCCATTCAGCGCCGGAATCTGCGTCGGCAGATTCCGGTTCGTGGTGGTTCCATCCCCAAGCTGACCATAATTGTTCTGTCCCCAGGCAAAGACGATTCCATTTGATGCCAGGGCCAGCGAATAGTTCGTCCCGGCTGCCACCGCGACGATGCCCCCCAGGTAACCCGACCCCGACGACTGTTTGACCTGGACCGGTATCAATCGCCGCAAGGGGGTCCCATCACCGATTTGACCGTAGACATTGGAGCCCCACGCCCACACGCTGCCGTCATATTTGACGTGGAGGGCATGTTGCTCGCCGCCCGCCATACCGCGGATCCCAGAGGTGAGCACCGTGATGACAGGTACGGAGGAATTCGCCGCCGTATTGTTGCCCAGTTCCCCGTAGGTGTTGAGCCCCCAGCCCCAGATGACACCGCTCGAGCTGCCAATCGCATGGGAGCGGTTGGTGCCCGCCGCAACAGCCGTCACACCCGCGACCCCCAAGACGGACACAGGCGCCAGTTGATTGGTCGTGGTACCAATGCCGAGCTGCCCGGAAGTGTTTTGCCCCCATGCGACGACCGTTCCATCGGATTTGAGCGCAATCGAGTGGGTGGCTCCCGCGGCCAGGCTCTTGATGTTGGTCAGGCCGAGAACGCTCACGGGAACTGCACTCGTGGTGGTGGTTGCATTCCCGAGTTGACCGAACGCATTGGAGCCCCAGGAAGCCACGCTTCCGTCCGCTTTCAAGGCAAGGGAATGACTTGTTCCCGCGGAGATGCTCACGACCCCGAGCAAGCCCACGACCTGCACTGCGACGGACTGCTTGGCCAGTGTTCCATTTCCGATCTGGCCAACGGTATTGAGGCCCCAGGCCCAGACCGTCCCGTTCGACTTGAGGGCAAGTGTATGACTTCCGCCCGCGGCAATCGCGACGACATCGGTGAGAGCGGAAATGGTGCCGCCAACCGACTGATTCACCTGTACTCGGGTGAGTCGGTTCACTGCCGAATTGTCTCCGAGCTCGCTGTTGGCATTATACCCCCACGCCCACACCGTTCCATCCGATTTCAAAGCGAACGACTGGTGTGTATTGGCCGCAATGGCGATGACACCGGACAGGGAGACCACCTGCACCGGTGTCATGCGGGTGGTCGTGGTGTTGTCTCCGAGGTTGCCATACACATTACGGCCCCAAGCCCATACGGTGCCATCGGACTTGAGGGCCAGCGAGTAGTTGGCCCCCGCAGCGACCGAGATGACGCCATTCAGACCGAGGACCTGGACAGGCGAAGTGCGAGTGAGCGAGGTTCCGTCGCCAATCTCCCCATACGCATTATACCCCCAAGCCCATACGGTGCCATCGTGACGAATGGCGAGCGTGTGAGTCGCTCCTCCTTCGAGCCTGACGGAAGAGCCGCGGGCATCAATGTTCTGCTCGACCTTGTCGAGGCTTTCGCTACCGCCGGAAAATCCTTTCTCTGCGACTCCTCCACAGCTCGCCATGGCGAACAAAAAAAGAACAGCACAAGAGGCTTCCCACAAAGCAGAGACACGCATCTTTTTTGTCCTCATACAAACACCTCCTCATCAAGAGGATACTCCAGAGCAATGAGTCCACCCAAGAATCCATCACCTCAAAAGGATGGGAGTAATAGACCCATTTTCGGCAAACCCAGATGTTCATACGCGCCTGAAGCATTCCCTGGCTTCGAACGCTGCAAAATATCGACTCCACTGGATTCCAAGAAAATGAGTCTCCATCGAGTTCGCTGTATTGGCCCATCTGGACGGAGCATGAAGTGCGTCATGCGAGGCTTGGATGAGGAGGAGCAGAGCGAGGCGAGAGTGGCATTGACGCCGAGGTGGTGGAGCGCTCGGACCAGGCGAAAAGATTTGTCCTACTTCCCAAACGATGAATTGGAGAGATGCTCTTTGGATGGCTGAAACGGCATCGGCGCTTGTCAAAGGACTGCGAACGCAAGGAGTCTTCCTCCGAAGCGCTCATTGAGCTCGAAATGATTGACCTTATGCTCCGGCGCCTCGCTGACAAGCAGCACGCGAGAGTTGCTCTTCTCCAACGTGGTGGGCTTGAAGGCATTGGCGGCCCTCGGCACTCCAGGGTCAGCACTACCTCCTGTACGGGCAACACTCGAGGACGACCCTCGCGAAGGCCATCGGGACATAGGCCAACAGTGTCTCGGCATCCAGCGCCGTGGAACCTTGGGCTCGAAGCTCCTGAAGGCTGTTGCGCGCCTCGCGCCCGGGCGGATCGATGAAGGAAGCCACCGCCGTCTCGAGTATCCGGGTGCTGTGCCCGCACAGCTCTCGCCTCCAACACAGGCGCCTCCTGTGCGCGAGCCTCTGCTTCCTCCCCCTCCACCCGCTATGCGTTGTGGCCGCGATGGACACGGCGTTTATGGAGCGAATGGCCGCTCGCGGGACGGGGTGCGCCATCCCCGCGGAAACGCCAAGACGCATCACGCCGAGCGAGCCAGCGCCACGGCGTCGGGGCCGGCAGGGAAACCTCGTACGCACCGCGGGCTCCGAGCACTGGACCCTCCTCCTGCCCTCCACTTTCGCGGGTGACCTGCTCACGCTTCCGCAGATCGCCGAGGTCCTCTCGCGCCTCGACGGCAAGGAGTATGTCGTCCAGTCCGGCACGGTCGAGGAGGCCGTCGCGGCCGGCCTGCATCCCGTCGTGGCGCGAGGCATGACGTACATGAACGTCGCCCCGGTGCTGGCACGGCCCGAGCTCGCGCGTTCCCTCGGCCTTTCGCTCATGAGCTTCGAGACCTGGGCCCGCCAGCGCCGCGGGCTGGCCTGAGCCTGGCTGCGGTTGCGGGAGGGAGAGCCTCAGGGCTGGGCGGACAGCCAGCGCCGCACCTCGGTGAGGTAGTCGCGCGGGAGCGCGTGGCCACTGTCGAAGGTGTGGTGCGCCTTGTGCCGTGAGGGGGCCGCGGCGAAGAGGGCCTCGTTCTGCGCGGGTGTGGCGAACCCATCGCGATTGGCGGTCAAGAGCAGCCAGCGCTGCCGGACGCGGCCGACGGCGTTCACGGGCGCCACGTCCTCGAGGACCGGGTCCACGTGCGGCGGCACCATCGTGACCAGGTGCGTGACGCGCGGCTCACGCGCGGCCAGCAGAAGCGCCACCTGGGCTCCCATGCTGTAGCCGCCGAGGAGGACGCGCGGGGGACGAACCCCCTCGAGCGCGTGGGCGAGCACGGCGTGCGCATCCTCCAGGGTGCCCGCCACCATCGAGCGGTACGGGCCGGTGTCGCCCGCGTGCGAGCGCTTCACCCGCTCCTGGGGCTTGTCCCCCTCGACCGCACGCGCGCCGTGCAGCCGCGCATCGAACAGGAAGACGCGGTAGCCCGCCTCGCGCAGCGCCTCGGTGAAGGCGCCGCCGAAGGTGGGCTTCGCGTCCACGAGCCAGTCCTCCTTGTTGCGCGTCAGGCCGTGCACGAGCACCGCCACCGGCGCCGGGCCTTTGGGCGGCCGGTGCGGCTCGAGGACGAGCAGGGGGATGCGCTCGCCATCGGCGGCGCGCACCTCGCGCGTCACGGCGCCGGTGACAGCGGGCGCGGGCGAGACCTCCGCCGCGGGCGCCAGGCACGGGGTGAGCAGGACGAGCGTGGACAGTAGCAGGTGCTTCATCTCGGGGTTCCTCCTGTGCAGAGAGGCGCTCACCCTGCACGGGAGCGGGTCGGCCACGGGTCAGCCGCGCGTTGACGCGGAATTGACGTGCCCGAAGTAACCTCCTCCCCAGGAGGGCCTTCTCGCGATGCGCGTATTGGTGGTGGAGGACAACCGGGACCTGCAGGCGAACATCGCCCGGTTCCTCGAGCCGGATGTCACCCTCGACTTCGCCTCCACGGGCCCCGAGGGACTGGCCCTCGCGCTCGCCCACCCCTACGACGTGATCGTGCTCGACCTCATGCTGCCGGGCATGGACGGCCTGCGGGTGTGCCGGCACTTGCGGCAAACAGCGCCGCGGCTGGTGCCGGTGCTGATGCTCACCGCGCGCGACACGCTCGAGGACAAGGAGGAGGGCTTCGCCGCTGGCGCCGACGACTACCTCGTCAAGCCCTTCTCCCTGCGCGAGCTGCGCTGGCGCCTGGAGGCGTTGGCACGCCGGCCCGTGCCGCCCAGTGGACGCACGTTGTCCCTGGGCTCGCTGCTGCTGGAGCCCGAGAGTGGGTGGGCAAGCCGGGGCGAGCGGAGGGTCCGGCTCAGCCGCACCGAGGCGAGAGTGCTCCAACTATTGATGGAGGCGGCCCCGGAGAGCGTGCCGGCGGCGACGCTCGCCGACCGGCTGTGGGGAGAGGAACCCCGGGAGGGCAGCGCACTGCGCACCCACGTGTACGGCCTGCGCAAGGCACTCGGGGAGTTGGGCCTCGAGCAGTTCGTGGTCACCCGGCGCCACGAGGGGTACGCATTGGAGGTCCGCCTTGCGTGAGGAGCTTCGCCCGCTGCGTGCGGTGCTCCGGCGCGCCCAGTTGCTCTCGTCCGCGCTGGCGCTCGCGGTGATGGGCGGCTTCTTCATGCTCTTCAGCTACGACCTGGAGGACGTCCTCTTCAACCGCATGGTGGCGGCCGAGGCCGACCGGCAGGGGCAGGCGCTCGCGTCCGGCCAGACTCCCGTGCAACCCGCGGTGGGCATGAGCGTGCATCGGGGACACGCGGCCCTGCCGGCCGCGCTCGCACGGGAGCTGTCTCCCCTCCTCGGGCATGGGGAGTACGAGGTGGCGGCGGGCAAGGCTGGGCACTTCCACGTGGCGGTGCGCCCCCGGCTTGCCTCGGGCGACACGCTGTACGTGGCCTTCCGCGCCAATGACTTCACCCGCACGACGTCGCGTCTGCTGCGCAGAGGAGGCATGATCGCCTCGAGCGCGGCGCTCGCGCTGCTGGCGGCGGCGGTGATTGCCAGCCGGGCCGCCCGCCGCCTCAGCGGGCCGTTGGAAGGACTCACCCACTCGCTGCGGTCCGATGGCGCGGCGCTCCCCAGAGAGGACGGGGGAGTGGCCGAGGTGCACGCGCTGCTCGAGGCGCTGCGTGCGCGAGACGCGCGCATCCAGGCCTTGCTCGAGCGTGAGCGGCAATTCAACCGCGACGCGAGCCACGAATTGCGTACGCCGCTCGCCGTGGCGCAGGGGGCAGTGGAGATTCTCGAGCGTCACCCGCCGCGGGACGGTGAGACCTTCGCACGGCTGCGCGATGCCGTGCACCAGATGGGCCTGCTCACCGAGGGCATTCTGTGGCTGGCACGCGAGCGGCGCACGGGCGAGGCCTGTGAGCTCACCTCCGTCTCGCGCGAAGTGGTGGCGCTGTACGACGGGCTGCGCGGCCCGGAGGTGGTGGTGGTGGTGGAGGCGGAAGGCGCGGTGTACGCGCCGGTGCCGGCTTCGGTGGCGCGCGTGCTGCTCGGCAACCTGGTGAAGAACGCCTTCAGCTACACGCGTGCCGGGCAGGTGCGCGTGCGGGTGGAGGCGGGATGCTGGAGCGTCAGCGACAGCGGCGAGGGCCTTGGCGCGGTCGCGCCCGAGCGCAGCGGCTTCGGCGTCGGGCTGTCGCTGGTGGAGCGGCTGGCGCAGCACTTCGGCTGGCACGTACTGCTCACGCCCCTCTCTCCGCACGGCACCCGGGCGGAGTTGCGCTGGCCGGAAAGACACCGAGGAGCGCCTCGAGAGAGCGGGGGCGGGCTCAGCGGGGGCGGACGACGCCCAGGAGCTTGAGCGAGAAGACTCCGAGCACGGACACGGCCTGAGCAGCGACGATCGCAATGCCAATGCCAGACATCCGGGGGCCGTATGCCACGAGGAGCGCGCCGCTGCCGAGCACCCACGAGCCATCGACCGCGAGGTGCACCCGCGCGGCGCGCAGGGGGACGGACGGCTGGGCGGCCACCCATGCATTGAACCCGGCCCAGGGAACCAGGAACAGCCCCACACCGGCCAGGAAGGCCTGGGGGAGTGGCCAGCCGGCGAGTGTGGTGAGGGGGGCGGCCCAGATGAGCAGCACGACGCCCATGGTGATGGCGACAAGGGAATCAAAACGATAGACAAAGCGGTCCGACATGAGGGCTCATCCGGTGAGGGTGAGCCTCAGAGACTCAACGTTCCCGGGGCGCCCCGCAATGACCTCAGAGGGAAGTGCGTCGCCGTCCGTCATCGGGTACCAGCCAGGAGGGGTCCGTGGTGCGTGACGTCGATGACAGGAGACCGCTGGAAGCCACGCGCCGCACGGCGCGACGGAAGACCGCGGCGGGCACTGGTGGCAGCGAGCTGGGCGCGCTGTTGAAGGACTGGCGCGCGCTGCGTGGCAAGAGCCAGCTCCATTTGGCGCTCGAGGCCGAGGTCTCTCCCCGCCACCTGGCGTTCATCGAGTCGGGCAGGACGACGCCCAGCCAGGAGATGGTGCTTCGGCTGGCGGATGCGCTGCTGCTCGGACTGAGGGAGCGCAACGTCCTGCTCGTGGCGGCCGGCCACGCACCCCAGTTCGGTGAAGGCACCTGGGACAGCGAGGAGCTGAAGGAGCTCCGTCAGGCGGCGGCGATGATGCTCGAAGCGCACGAGCCATACCCCGCCCTCGTGCTCGACGCGGCATCGACGGTGCTCGACGCGAATACCGGTGCGCTCGAGATGATGGGAGAGCGGCGCGAAGCACTCGGGCGTATCAACCTGATGGACCTGGTCTTCTCGCCCGGCCGGGTCCGCTCGGCCATCGGGAACTGGCATGAGGTGGCTGGCTTCCTGCTTCACCGGCTGCGGGAGAACGCCCGGCTGCGAGGCCCCCGCTCCGAGGTCGCGCGCGTGCTGGAGCGCGTGCTCGCCTTCCCCGAAGCGCGTCAATTGCCAGCCCTGCCTGGCGGCGCGGGGGCCGTACTGGTGCCGTTGACCTTCACCGTTGGTGGCGTCACCACTCGCTGGTTCACCACCATCACCACCTTCGGCGCCCCGCTTCATGCGCTGGCCGAGGAAATCACCATCGAGCAGTTCCATCCGCGCTGAGCCCTGGGAGACAGGAAGCGCCAGGCGGCGGGACGGTGCATGCAATCAACTCCGAAGCCTTTCGTAGGTATTTCGCCACGGGGGCTCATCACGAGCCCTCCCCGGAAGCCACCCATGAAACAGACTCCGTTCCGATTCGCCTCCATCGCCCTCGCGGGCCTCACTGCCATCGGCCTTCTCACGGCCGCGGACACGCGCAGGCCCGCCACCCAGTGGCTCGCGCGCCCCACCGAGGCCGCACGCATCGCCCGAGTGGAAGCGGGCCTTTCGCCCATCACCCTCCCCGGCGAGGCCCCCCGCGGCCTGTCGCTCCAGCAGTGGATGGAGCTGTACAAGATTCCCGGCGTCAGCATCGCCGTCTTCGACCAAGGCGCCCTCGTCTGGGCCAAGGCCTACGGCGTCAAGCAGGCCGGCGGCTCCGAGCCCGTCACCGTCGACACCCTCTTCCAGGCCGCCTCCATCAGCAAACCCGTCGCTGCCCTCGCGGCCATGCACCACGCCGAGAAGCGGAACTGGCCGCTCGACGCGAACGTCAACGAGCTCCTCACCTCGTGGAAGGTGCCGGACAACGACTTCACGAAGGAGCAGAAGGTCACCCTCCGCCGGCTGCTCGCCCACAACGCCGGCACGACGGTCCACGGCTTCCGCGGCTACGCGGCGGGTGAGCCCGTTCCCACCCCCCAGCGGATTCTCGACGGCGAGACACCCGCGAACTCCGGCCCCGTGCGCGTCGACACCGTGCCCGGCACCGTGACGCGCTACAGCGGCGGCGGCACCGTCATCGTCCAGCAGATGCTCGTCGACCGGCTCCAGAAGCCCTTCCCGCGAATCATGCAGGAGACCGTCCTCGCGCCGCTCGGACTGAAGCACAGCACCTTCGAGCAGCCCCTCCCCAAGGCCCTGGAGTCCCAGGCCGCCATCGGCACGCGCCCCGGCGGCACGAGTCTCGAGGGCCGCTGGCACACCTACCCGGAGATGGCCCCCGCCGGCCTGTGGACCACGCCGTCCGACCTGGCTCGCGTCGCCCTCGAGGTCTCCAATGCCTGGAACGGCAAGTCCCGGCGCATCATCTCCCCGGCCATGGCGAAGCAGATGCTCACCCGCCAGTCCGAGGCCTTCGGCATCGGATTCATGCGCCACCCCGGCGAGGACTGGTTCGGCCACGGCGGCGCGAACGAGGGCTACCGCGCCTTCCTCATGGCCTTCGCCGACTCGGGCAGCGGCGTCGCCATCATGACCAACTCGGATGACGGCTCGCGCCTCTTCGAGCGGCTCATCGCCAGCGTGGCCACCGAGTACGGCTGGAAGGGCTTCACCGCCAGGCCCGACGGCCCGGCCACGACGGTGGACCTGGTCCTGCGCTTCCAGGGCACCGACGCCGCCCTCTCCTGGTTCAAGGACCACGAGAAGAACGCGGGCCCGGAGGCAAAGTCCTCCTCCGGCATTCTCAACGAGCTCGGATACTCGCTCCTGCGCGAGAAGAAGGTCGCTGACGCCGTGAAGATCTTCGAGGCCAACACCGAACTCCATCCCAACGACGCCAACACCCACGACAGCCTTGGCGAGGCCTATGCCGAGGCTGGCCGGAAGGACGAGGCCATCAGCCGCTACAGGAAGTCGCTCGAGCTCGACCCGAAGAACGCCAACGCCGCGAAGATGCTGGAGAAACTCGGCGCGGCCTCCACGAAGGAATAGTCCTGGTGGCACCGCGGACATGCGGACGAGGGGGCCCGGCGGATTGGTGAATCGGGGGAGCGCGGGTAAGACGTAGCACCCATGAAGAACCTCCCGGTCCTCGCCCTCGCACTCGTGCTCTGCACCTCGAGCGCGTCACCCGCCCAACAACCCCCGCGATTCCTGCAGGGGCTGGAGGACAGCACCCCCGTGCACCTGCCCTGGACGGAGGTGCGCCAGCTCCTCGAGCGTGCCTACCCCCCCGAGGCCTCTGCCTCCTTCGAGTACGCGCTGGGCCCGGGGAAGGTGGAGGGCGAGGTGCGCGAGAGGGTGTTGTCCGCCACGCTCGAGCTGCCGCTCTCGGTGTACTCGAACCAGTGGGTGGTGGTGCCGCTGCTGGCCTCCGGGTCCGTGCGGGCGGCACGCCTCGACGGGCGGGCGGTGGCCCTCATCCAGGAGGCGGGACACAGCGCGCTCCTGGTGAAGGGGCCGGGAGAGCACCGGCTGTCGCTGGAGGTGATGCTGGCCCTGAGCAGCCCGGACAGCGCGGCGCTGTCTTTCGAGACGCAGGTTCCCCTTCACTGGCGGCTGCGATTGCCCGGCACCACCGCGTACCTCGAGCCCGCGGCCCGTCAGTCGCTCACCCGGGTGGAGGAGGGCAAGGTGCTCCTGGAGGCCCACTCCCTGCCCGCCGCTCGGGTGCAGCTCGACTGGTCCGGGGCCAGGCAGTCACAGGTCTCGGCCCGCGCCTCCGCCGAGTTCCTCACCTTCGTGAGCTTCCAGGAGGGCACCACCAGTGGCCGGGCCCACTTCGCGTTCGACATCTCGGGCACCCGCAGGGACCGGCTCGGGGTGCGGCTGCCGCCAGGCCTGGAGCTGCTTTCAGTCGAGGGCAAGGAGCTGGCGGGCTGGAGCGTGGAGCCGGCGGCCGGGGCGCAGCGGCTGGTGCTCACCCTGCGGCGGCCCCAGACGGGGAAGGTGACGGTGGACCTCAGCTTCGAGCTGCCGGGCCCGGGCGAGGATGCCGGCCTGCCGTCGCTCTACGCCGAGGAGGTCGAGGAACAGCAGGGCTACCTCGCGGCCTATGCGGAGTCGCCCTTGTCGCTGACGCACCAGCAGGTCGCGGGGGGCGAGCTGATGGACGCCAAACACCTGCCGGCGCGGCTGCTGCGGGGAGTGAAGGTGCCATTCACGCTCGCCTACCGCGCCGGTGGCAGTGACTTCGCGGCCCGGGTCCGGCTCGAGCGCAATGCCAGCGTGGCCCTGGCGCAGGCGACGATTGATGCCGCGTACTACACCACCGTGGTGACGGACGAGGGGCGCGAGGTGGTGAAGGCCACCTTCCTGGTGAAGAACAACCTGCGGCCCTACCTCGCGGTGGCGCTTCCGGCGAACGCCACCCTGTGGGCGGCGTTTGTGTCGGGAACGCCGGTGACGCCCGCGACCGAGGGGGAGCAACTGCTGCTGCCGCTGGTGAAGAGCCGCGAGGTGGGAGAGGGCGACACGCTGGCGACCCACGAGGTCGAGGAGGGCTGGTCTCTCTCGGACGTGGCGATGCACTACTACCACGATGCGTCCAAGTGGCGGGTCATCCAGCAGGCCAACGTGGAGCAACTGGGCGATGGCATGAACACGCAGCGGGGGCAGCTGCTGCGCATTCCGCGGCTCTCCGGGCCGGGCAGTGACCTGGAGACGGCGTTCCCGGTGGAGCTCGTCTACTCGCGCGAAGCGCCCCGCCTGGGCCGGATGGGGAGCCTGAACCTGGAGCTGGCGGTGGCGGACCTGGGCGTGATGCGGGCGGTGTGGACGGTGTACCTGCCCTCGCGGCTGGAGCCGCTGTCCTTCGAGGGAAACCTCTCGCAGGCCTCCCACATCCGCTACGGCCTGCTGCGCCGGCTGAGGTACTTGAGCCAGGGGACGATGGCGGTGCTCACCCCCAGTCTGGTGAGTGGGGTGGCGCTCGCGGGCGAGTACGAGCCCTACTCGCTGCGCAAGCGCTTCTCGAAGTACGAGCTGCAGGAGGATGACGAGGCGTTGGCCGGCCGCCCTCGAGACAGCTTGCCGTTGGTGGGCAGGCCCTTCGTGTTCAAGCGCTACCTGCTCGAGGGCGAGCGGCCCCAGCTCCAGGCGGTGTACCTGGACCGCGCGCTCGAGCAGCCGGTGCGCACGCTGATGCTGCTGGTGGGCTTCGTGCTGGCCCTGCTGCTGGGAAGAGCCGCGCGGGGGGGCGAGCCCCGGCGGGTGTGGACGTTGGGGCTGGCGCTGGTCGCGTACCTCGGGGTGGGGTTGCTGGTGGGTCACTTCGTGCTGGGGACCCACGTGCGGGTGCTCCTGGGGCTGACCCTGGGGGGTTGGTGCCATCTCTTGCAGGCCCTCCTGTCCCGCGTCCGATCCGCGAAGGGCTTGCGCCGGTGGGTGGGAGGGACGGTGCTGGGGCTCAACGGCCTGGCCTTGTTCCTGGTGGTCGTCGACGGCCTGGGCCCCCGCACGGGGACGCTGGCCATCCTATGTGGGGCCGGGGGAATGCTGTTCCTGGCACGCACACACGCGGTGCTGGCGGCGAGCGCGGCCTCGGCGCTGCTGCTGCTCGCACCCCTGTCCGCGCGCGCGCAGGAGCTGCCGGGCGCGGAGGTGACCCTGCCGTTCGGCAAGCTCAAGGGACTGCTCGAGAAGGAGTCCGTGCCCACACCGCCGCGGCACCATGTCCTGGTGTCGGCGGCCTACCGCGGGACGCTCGGTACCGACAGCCTGGAGGTCGAGGGGGAGCTGGAAGTGGAGCTGCTCACGGAGGGCTGGGTGAGCGTGCCGCTCGTTCCCATCACCCAATCACTCGTCTCGCTGACGGTGGATGGCAGACCCGCCGGCGCCTCGGTGGGTGAGGGCCACTACATGCTCACGCTGCGGGGGTTGGGGCGGCATCAGGTCCGGCTCACCTTCGTCGCGCCGGTGCTCGAGCCAGGCCGGGTGCCACTGAGTCTGGTGCCGGGAGTGCCGGGCACACTCGGGGTGCGGCTGCCCGCGGCGGAGCTCGCCCCCGACGTCGCCGGTGGCACCGAGGTGAAGGTCCAGGGCGCGACCGTCACCTCGCGGGTGCCCGCGGACGCCAACGTGGAGCTCTTGTGGTCCAGCCAGCCGCGCAAGCCGGAGGGAGGCGCGCCCCCCGCCGAGGAGGTGCGGATGACGGCGCGGACCCTTCAGCTCGTCTCGGTGGATGAGCGGCGCGCGCGCATCTACGTGCTGGTCCGCTACCACCTGCAGCGCGGGAGCACCAACCGCTTCAGCGTCGAGCTCCCGCCCACGGTGGAGCTGCTGGATGTCCAGGCGCCGGGGATGGCGGACCATCAGGTGGTGTCCGAGGGGGGCAAGCGGCTGCTGGTGGTCACCACGGACTCGAGCGTCCGCGATGAGATGGAGCTGTCCTTCGCGTGCGACTGGCGCTGGAGCCAGGAGGGCGGGGCACTCCCGGTCTTCTCCGTTCCTGGCGTGCGCTCGGAGACGGGCACGCTGGGGATCGAGGCCGCCGGAAGCAGGGAGGTGCGAGTGGCCGAGGTGACGGGTGCGGCCACGCAGGTGGACGTGCGCAGCGCGCCCGAGCTGTTCTCTCAAACCGACAAGCCCATCCTCCATGCCATCCGCTACCTGCGCCAGCCGTACGGGGTGAAGCTGTCGCTGGTGCAGCATCCGGAGGTGGAGCTGGAGACGGCGACGGTGGACCGGGCCGAGTACACGACGGTCATCGCGGGGGACGGGCGGGCCATCAGCCAGGGCGTGTTCAAGGTGCGCAACGCGCGCCGGGCCTTCCTGGGGGTGAGTCTGCCGCCCGCCTCCGAGGTGCAGAGCGTGTTGATTGGAGGGGCGCCGGCCCGGCCCGTGCGGGACGGGAAGGGCACCCTGCTGTTGCCGCTGCCGCGCTCGGCGTCGAGTGACCAGGGGATGCAGCAATTCGACGTCGAGGTGGTGTACCTCACGCAGGCCCCGGAGGTCGCGGCGCGCGCGGTGCTCCCTCAGTTGCTGCCAGCCATTGACCTCCGGGCCAGCAAGGTGAGCTGGTCGCTGTACGTCCCGCCGGGCATGGAGGTGGAGCAAGCGCCAGGGACGGAGAAGGCGACGGACTCGATGCAGTGGGCCACGGCGTCGCGTGCGGAGCTGTCGGTGGCCCGGGGCCCACAGGGTCGCGGCGCGGAAGTCGCCGGCGTGGGAGGAGGCCTGCTTCCGGTGCGCTTCAACCTCCCGACCCACGGAGAGCCGGCGACGTACTGGGTGCACTACCTGCCGGCGGGCGTCGCACCGGACCTGGCGGTGGGTTACACGCCGCGCTCGCTGCCTCCACTGGTCCAGGCGCTGGGAGGGTTCATGGCCCTCGCCCTGCTCGTGCTCCTCGGCCTCGCCGTGCGCCGCGCCCGTGCCGCATAGCCCAGGTGCCTCGGGCCGGTCCTCCAAGATCAGGAGGCCGGCCCTTTCTTCATGCGGGCATCCCGGCGGCCGGGCACGAGCGGAGCCATGCAAGGTGCTGGTGCTCGGTGGCCACACCCGTGACTCGTCGTCGGCCCCTTCAGGTCCGAAGGTCCGCGAGCCAGCGCAGGGCGCGCAGGCCGGGCATGAAGCCGTACTCACCGCCCCGGGTGACAACGAACCGCGGCAATCCCTGGAGGCGTCTCGGAATCGGCCGGCGTGGGATGGAGAAGGTGCCAGCCCCGTCGTTGGCTCCGGCAATGGGATCCTTCACGCTCCCCAGGCCGAGGAAGTCACCACTGTCGACCCACTCCGACTGGACGAACTCGAACTGCCGGCCCAGGTGCGTCCCGAGGAAGGCGAACATCAACCCCCGGTCGGCGCCGTCGTCCTCGGTGACGCCTTCCGGAAGCAGGGGGCCGTAAGCGGTTCCGCGGCGGATCATCCGGTGCAAACGGACGACGCCGGCCACGGAAGCGTCTCGCGGATTCGCCCGCCGGATGTGCGAGCCGGGAGGAGTCACATATCCCGTCGGGTCCTCCCCCCGGTAGAGGAAGTCATTGTTGCGGCGAGGGTCGGCACCCAGCTCGGGAGCGTCATGAAACGGGCAGAGCGCCAGGGGGGCACCGCTGCGCCAGCGCCCCATCAGCTTGGCCGCGAGGAGCTCCTCATCCTCGGGGCTGGAGGAGTGGGCCTTCAGGTACTGACGGAAAGCCGCCACGCGCTGATGCAACTTGCGGAAGGCGACGTACGTCCCGTTGCGCCCCAGGACCTCGGGCTGGGGCAGCGGGGGGAAGCCCCCCATCTCGTCGCGGTAGCCAAGGACGAACTCCCCGGCCTTCAAGGGCTCCTCCCGGGAATTGGTCCCGGGAATGCCGCTCCCCTCGATGGCCGGGTGGCTGATGCCATCCCGGAACCCGAAGGGCTCCCGCTGGGTGGGCAGCGCATGGCAGTCCTGGCGCCAGATCGCCTCGACCCCGTCCAGCGCCTCGAGCACCTGGCGCGCGCGAGCGATCGCCGTTTCCAGATGGGGTGTGTCCGGCGCGACGGCCACGAGCACGACGTGGACGTCCGGCGTCCCAAGTGGCTTCTCCCAGTTCTCGGGGCTGCTCTCGCCCGTGTCTCCCAGCGCCCTGGCGCGTGCGGCCATCCCCTGCCTGAACTCCCACGCGAAGCTGTCGAGCGAAGCCTGGGGGACACCCAGCGCCTTCAATCCGTGGAACGTGAGCGCGACGCTCAGCCACGTATCGCTTGCCGGGCTGCGCGGGTTGCTCGCCGAGGCCACCGCGGTGCTCAGCCGGCGCATCAGCTCGCGCCCCGCCCCGCGGTCGTCGATCCGGAGCAGGATGTAGGCCGCCGCATACGGAGTGGGCCGGGGGCGGAGGGTCCCGCTCTGGATGTCATCCAACTCGAGAGGTGTATATGCGACCTCGCTCATGGACCCTCCTCGATTCAGTGCGCCGTGGCGATGTTCCTCCAGAAGCGCTCCAGGCTCTCGTCGTGGCCAAACAGGGTGCTGAAGACCGTGGAGTCGGCCACCAGCACATCCCCGCCCCGGTCGCCGCCCGGCGGCATCCAGACGAGCGCATTGAACTCCTGGTTCCCAGCCAGCGTGAACGGATGGGGCCTGGACGTGTCGATGGGCTGCCTGGCCAGGACATGGACGGCCTTCGTCGCCTCGTCCGTCAAGGCGTAGTGCGGCAGGTGCTGGTGGAAGTTGAAGTTCGTGACTCCCGCGAGCCAGCCGCGCGTATCCAGTTCTCTCATCACCGTCAGTGGAGCGATCCGACGGCTTTCCTTCATCACCGCGGGGCGGAGACCGTGCCGATTCTCGACGGGGATTCCGAGCCCCTGCATCAGCGAGCGGGTGTACCGTCCGAACCGCTGCTGGCGGGGCACCAGCGCGTCGCCATGGTGGGCATACTCCATGGCGCGCTCCTGCATCTCCGGCGAGGCCCCGACGTCGTGGTGGGGGCCGATGATGAGGCAGGTACCCTCGCGCTCGAGGAAGTTCCTGACGGCCTCTATCTCCTCCGGGGAGGCCTCCTGCTCGGTGACCATGTGGTCCAGCCCGAAGACCAGCAGCGTGTCGGCGTCGGCGAGAACCCGCTCGTCGAGCGGCAGCCTGAAGCCGGCCTGATCGACGCGCTGGAACACGGGGACCTCGTGCCCAGTGGTCTCCCGGATGACCTGCTGGAACCGCACCCAGGCCCAGAAGAACAACTCCAGCGAGCCCGCGATCCCCTGCTGGAACATCAAGGGGTCCGCGAACCTCGGTGACTCATAATCGGGCCAGAGCACCCGGCGGACCTCGGTCATGGTCGAGTAGCGGTTGTCCATCCCGGTCACATCCCGGTTGGCTTCGCCCGGGTAGCTCCAGGAGATGTAGACGCTGACGCGGCGCCGGCCCTGGACGTACTTCCGCGGCACGTGCTCCTGGTTGTAGGTCCGCGCGGGTTCGCTCATCACCGTGTCCTCCCTGCGGTTCCCTCCGCCTCATTGCATCTGTTCGAGCATGTCGGAGAGGGCGGCCTTGACCTTCAAGGCCTTCTTGATCTCATCGGCGGTGACATACGGATACTCTCCGTACTCCAGGAAGCTCGGGCACTGGTGCGCCCGGACGAACTTGATGAACGCCTCGGGGTTCGTCTTCCAGTCCATGGGGAAGCCTTCGAGGCTCTCGAAGACCGTGTCGACGCCAGCCTTCTTGAAGAGCTCGATCGCGTCCTCGGTGTACTTGTCGAAGTCGGTGTCGAAGATGCCCTGGTACATGAACCGCGTGTCGTTGTCGAAGAGCACCCAGCGCAGGTAGTGGAGCTTGAGGGGTGCGAGCAGCTCGGGGTCACCCTCCAGCGACTTCGCGAGCTTCTTCCCATAGGCACGGATGTTTTCCGCCGTGCCTGGTTTGATGTTCGCGATGATGGTGAATCCGTAGCACGCCGGAGTCCTTGGCCAGACGGGGCCGTATTTTCCGACTTCCCACGCGTCATCATGTCTCGGAATCGCGACCGCCGCTGGTTTCATACCGGGAACGTGGGGGTGTGGCCGGTGTGGGTCAAGGAGTGACGTGGCAGCATGGAGGCGGGCGCTTGGCATCCTGCGCTCATCCGTGCGGGGAGCGCGTCTGCGTTCATCCCCGGGGCTCCAGGTCAACGGCGGAGGGCCCCTCGCCTCACCCTGGAGGGATGGGCGGACGTCATTTGTCTCCGCGCAGCCGCACCACCGTCCCCTCCCCCAGCAGGGGAGGAAGGAAAGGGAGAGTCAGTTGACCTTCACGGTGATGGGCGCCGACGCCGTGACGTTGCCCACCGCGTCGTAGGCCTTGGCCGTCAGCGTGTGAAAGCCCTTGGTCACCGACAGCAGGTTCCAGCTCACGCTGTAGGGCGACGTGGTGTCCGTGCCGATGACCTTGGTGCCGTCGTAGAACACCACCTGGGTGACACCCTGGGCGTCACTCGCGCTCGCCTGCAGCGTGGTGAGCAGGAACAGCGAGGCCCCGTTGGCGGGAGACGTGAGGGCCACCGTGGGTCCGGTGTTGTCCACGTAGACGGGGCGGCCGCCCGTCACGACGTTCCGCGTGTCATTCCCCGCCAGGTCGTAGGCCAGCACCTCGAGCGAGACGTTGCCATCGGGTCCGGTGCTCGAGTCCCAGTTCACCTCGTAGGGCGCCGTGGTGTCCGTGCCGATCAGCGTCTCGCCCGCGAAGAACTCGACCTTCGTCACGCCATGGAGATCGCTGGCGTTGACACTGACCGGGACGATTCCCCGAAGCCAGGTGTACGCCTGCGGAGCGGTGAACTCCGTGGACGGAGGGGTGTTGTCGACCGTCACCACCACCTCGGTGGAGATGCCGACGTTGCCCAGGTAGTCCACGGCCCTCGCCGTGAGCCGATGGACCCCATCCTGCCTCGGCCAGCTGGTGTTCCAGGTCGCCGCGTGGGACGTCCGGGGCGAGATGGGGAACGCGCTGAGCTCCGTCTCTCCGGAGAAGTACTCGATGTCCATGACGCCGGTGGGGTCGCTCGCCGTGGCGTCGAGCACGACACTGCCCCGCACGAGCGCCCCCGGCACCGGGGAGACGAGCACCGTGCTCGGCCCGGTGTTGTCGGTCTTGATCACGACCGCCGTGGAGGTGGTGACGCGGCCCGCGGGATCATGGGCCTTCGCCGTGAGCGAGTAGGTGCCATCCGCCACGGCGCCGCTGTTCCAGCTCACCTCGTAGGGCGCGCTGGTGTCGGTACCGAGCAGCGTCCCGTCCACGTAGACCTCGACCCGCGTCACCGCCATATCGTCCTCGGCCGCCACGGCCACCGGCACCACGCCACGGACCGGCCGGTCGTAGATGGTAGTGCTGTAGGGACTGGTGATCTTCACCGCCGGCGGGAAGGCATCCGTCGGCGGGCCCACCGCGAAGACGAGGTCGTCATGGTCGTCGCGCGAGCCCGTGCTGCACGATGACACCGGGCTGGTGCGCACCGCCTGGAACTGGGCGCGGATCGCCTGCAGGTTGCCCGAGGGCAGCACCACCTCCGCCGAGAGCCAGTGAGTCCCATAGATGGTCCCCGTGACCGAGGTCAGCCAGGTCCACGAGGGGTTCGTGGCATCGCTCGCGGAGAACAGGTCGAGCACATCCTCACCGACCGGGTCTCCGGAGACGAGGACGTCGACCCGGGCCCGCCGGTTCTCGGCCAGGAGCTCCCCACCGACGCGCTTCACGATGATGCGCTGGATCCGCTCGGAATAGACCTGGTCGAGCCCCGGCCCGTCGGCACAGCCGTCGAGCGTGTTGGGCGCGTGCGGCTCCGAGGTGTTCCGGTCCTCGACCAGCTTCGCGGTGTCGCACAAGTTATTCACCGTGTCGCACACGGGGGCGCCGAGCACGGGGTCGAACACGGCGGTGCCGGGCTTGAACAGGGTGATGGGCACCGGGGCGCTCGTGGCCGTGTTGCCCGCCAGGTCATAGGCCTTGGCGGTCAGGGTGTAGTCCGCGCTGATCGCGTAGTCGAAGTTCCACTGCACGGAGTAGGGAGCCGTCGTGTCTTCCCCAATATGCGAGCCGTTCAGCAGGAAGACGACCTTGGCGAGCCCCCGTTCATCCGAGGCGTCCGCCGTGAGGGTGACGAGTCCTCCCGGCACGACCGTCCCGCTGGAGGGCGCGGTGAGGACCACGCTCGGCGCGGTGTTGTCGTTGTCCATGATGAGGGTGATGGGCGCCGACGTGGTCACGTTCTGCGAGAAGTCCCACGCCTCCAACGTCAGCGTGTGCGGACCATTGGAGAGGTATTTGACGTACAGCGAGTCGAAGGCATACGGCGCACTGGTGTCGGCGTTGAACAGGACTCCATCCACGAAGACCCGCACCATGTAGATGCCCCGGTCATCCGACGCGGTGCCCTCGACGCGCACGGTCTCGTGGACCGTCGTGCCGTCCGCCGGAGAGAGGATGGAGACCGTGGGCGGGATGAGGTCCTGGTCGATCGTCACGTTCATCACCGGCGTGGTGGCGATGACGTTGCCGGAGCTGTCCTTGAGCCGCGCGATCAGCGTGTGGGCGCCATTCGCCACGGACCTCGTGTTCCAGGAGGTCTCGTCGGAGTCGTAGGGATAGCTGAGCCAGCCGCGCGCTATCTGGGTTGTGCCGTCCAGGAGGACGTCGTAATCGCGCACCCCCGAGAGGTTGTTGGCGAACACCCGGACCGTGATCGTCCCGGTGAGCGGCGTGGGGCTATAGGGCAGGGAGAGGGTGACGTTCGGCGGCCCGGTGACGGCGGCCTCGAGGGCCGTGACCTCCTCCTCTATATGCGGGGTGTCGCTCCGGGGGCCGCTGGCCGGCTCCAGCGCGGCCGCCTCCAGCGTCGTCGTGGCGAAGCTCCGGTCCAAGACCGAGGGCTCACAGGCCGTGAGCACGAGTGCTGCCGCGAGCAGCGATACCAGGATCCGCATGACTCCCCCCTCTGGGGCTGAAAAGCCGTTTCCTGAGGTATTGAAGAAATCCAGGCGAATTGGATCGCTGACGTTCACCCCCCTTGCGCTCCATCCCGATTCATAGCTATCTATATAGCGCGCTATGAAACGGAGGTACGGCATGGAAGTCGATCTTCTGGCGGGGTTTGGCGTGGGCTTTCTGGGCAGCCGGCTCAAGCGCCTGGCCGAGCGGATGCAGGCCGACGCCGCCGAGGTGGCCCGCTCACTGGACCTGCCGGTCCAGCCGGCCCAGATATCGCTGCTGATGACGATCCACCTGCACGGCCCGATCACGGTGGGAGAACTGGCCGAGCGCCTGCAACTGGCCCAACCCACGGTGACCCGCGCCCTGGGGACACTGGAAGACTTCGTCGAAGCACGGCGCTCGCCGGACGACCAGCGCACGAAGCGCCTGGCGCTGACGGAGAAGGGCGAGGCCCTGATGGTCCGCATCCAGACGCAGCTGTTGCCGCGTATCGAGCCCGCCGCCGCCTCGCTGGTCGAGGGGCTGTCGGGCGACTTCATGCAGGGCCTGGCCCAGGTGGAGGCGCGGCTGGCCGAGGCCTCTCTGCTGAGCCGGATCAAGGCCGCCGGTCCGCCCAGGATGTGGGCGCGCGACTTCTCCGACGGCCTGGCCGGCGCCTTCTATCGGATCAACGCCGAATGGATCGAGGACATGTTCGCCCTCGAGGAGAACGACATCGCCCTCCTGTCGAAGCCGCGCGAGCTGATCCTCGACAAGGGCGGGGTGGTGCTGTTCGCCGAGACGCCGGAGCTGGGCGTGGTCGGGACCTGCGCCCTGATGGTGTCCAAGGACGGCTGGGTCGAGCTGACCAAGATGGGCGTCCTGAAGAGCGCCCGGGGCCTGAAGGCCGGCGAGTTCCTGCTCGCCAAGACGCTGGAGCGGGCCGCCAGCCTGGGTTTCGGCAAGGTCTATCTGCTGACCAACAAGAAGTGCGCGGCGGCCATCCATCTCTACGAGAAGCTGGGCTTCGTGCACGACGCCGAGATCATGCGGCTGTTCGGAGCGCGCTACGAGCGATGCGACGTGGCGATGTCGTACCGGCCGAGGGGTCAGCCCTGAAGCGGCGGATGAAAGCCGGTGTCCAGGCTGCCGTCTGGCAGAAAATGCTCGAGATCTCTTCCGCGGCGAACGCCGAACGGAAACGCTCGGCGGCCGCCCTGTCGATCCGTCCGTTCGAGTCCAGGCGTGCCAGCACCACGCGAGCCTGTTCCTCGAACGCGTTCAAGAGACCCACCCGGGCGACGATGAAGCCTCCGTCCGCGAGAGCGCTCAGGTGGTTGGCTTCAAAGGTGATGATCAGGGCCAGCTTGTCCTCGTGATTCGGAGAGCTGAAGATCGACTTCGAGCCCAGGAGGATTCTGCCATCCGGCTGAAGCCAGACGCGGCCTGGAGTCGAGGGCGTGAGGCTCGAGCAGCGGTCCTGTCCCTTGAAGGAGGGATCGACGCTCCCATCCGGCAGGAGCCGGGAGAGCTTCACGCCGTTCTTCAACGTTCCTTCCTTGGAGATGAAGCCTTGGATGAGGAGCTTGCCGTCAGGCTGGTACGTGACACCCAGGACTTCCGTGCTGAGCCCATTCTCGGCGGCTTCCGCCAGGGGAACCTCGCAGGGCGAGGTGAACGCGAACCCCATCAGCTTGCCGTAGAGGGCCTCCCCGGGCCTGAACCACACGTCGGAGGACGCCACGTACACCGTGACGTCCAGGAAGGGGGCTCTTCGGGGCACGAGCGCGCTGATGACCATCCTGCGTGCCTGGGACATGCGCATCAATCACACCGGCCAGGTGAGCGCGAAGTAGTAGAGCGTATGGCCACGGGGATGGCGAGGACAAGCGGCCAGAACCACAGGAGACGTCTCATGTCCCCCCGACTCTAGCGGAGGGCCTCCAGTCCCAGAACTGGAGTCTCGGGAAACCCCAGATCGCGGAGGGACTGCTCGTTGGACCGCTCCTGGCTGTAGCTTCGTCCCGAGCAGCGCTGTAATCTCTCCCTTTGGCTGTCTGGAATGAAGTGACTCATCCCAAAGGAGACGTACCATGCAGGTGAAGACCGTCATGGGTGGAGTGCTGCTCGCAGTGGGACTGCTGTCGGCCGGGTGCGGCAGCGTTCCACAGGACGAATCGACGGAGATCGGCGCGCTCGGCACCCGCGAGGATGCACTCCCGGCGTGTAACGGCAGCGCCTTCTTCTATGACTATTACAAGGACGCCGCGCTCACCCAGTATACGGGTTCGGGTTGGTGCGACTGCGGTGACAGCACCATGTGGCTCTCCGGCAGCATGTCGCGCTACAAGGACGTCCTCTACGAGTCGGTGTGCGCCGAGGCGCCCGCTCCCACGAACTGAGTGAATCCGCGCGGGAGCCGAGTTGAAACGGTTCCCGCGCGCTCGCCTCGTCATACCAGCGGATGAAGGCGAAGCGCTCGGCCCACCAGATCCGCCACCATCCTCCACACCTCACGCAGGCGAACACGTCGAAGTCGAACGTCCTCCTGAGCAACTCGCCCGCTAGCGTGTGGTCACGGCCAGATGACTTGGAAGCTGAAGTCGCAATCCATGGCACTGCGCTGATCGGTAAATCCGGTCAGGATGTGGAGCCTCGCGTTCGTTCCATCCGTCCACCAATTTTGAAGGACGACGTTGGCGGTGGTGTATGCACTCATCGGACTGAGGAGTACGGTCGGCTCGGTGCCACCGCTGTTCTGGAAATAAAGCTGAAAAGAGCCGGTACCGTCCTTGGTCACCGAGAAGTTGCCCGAACCGCTCTTCACCGTGCTGTTGCTCGCCCTGATGTGCCCAAATGCCTGCTGCATCGCCTGTCTCCCTGGTGATGTTGACGCCTGGTCACGGGTCCCGAAATCGAAGTCCCCGTTCCGCTGCATCAATGGCATTGCAGGCTGGATGCCAGGGCAATGGCCGTTGCCACTGCCCCGAAAGACCGTTTTCGAGCCCTCGGCGGCATCGAGCTGACGTGTCAGTACCGGCGGTTGTCACGACACGTCATGCGGCCGACGTGTCAGCCCACGCTCGATGTGCTCCTCCCTCGGGGTACACGCCTGCCCAGGCCGCGCTGCTCAGGGCAGGCTGGAGGACCAGCCACCGTCCACGGTGTAGGCGCCGCCGGTGCAGTAACTGCTGTCATCGCTGGCGAGGAAGAGGTTCATCCGGGCGACCTCCTCGTTGGAGGCGAAGCGCTTGAGGGGCACACGCCCAGCGACCCAGGCCCGGATCGCGGCCTCGTTGCCGGCCCCCATGGTCCGCTCCACGTTGGCCATCATGTCGTTGTCGACGGGGCCAGGGCACACCGCGTTGACCCGGATGCGGTGGGGCGCGCCGTCGATCGCGGCCGCGCGCGCGATCCCCACGACGGCATGCTTGCTGGCCACGTACGGCGAGGAGACGCCCATCCCACCGAGTCCTCCCGCCGAGGAGGTGAGGATGATGCTCCCGCCGCCGCGCTTCTGAAGTTCGGGGAACGCGTACTTGATGGCCAGCCACGTACCGCGCACGTTGATGGCCATCACCGAGTCGAAGGACTCCACGGAGATGTCGGAGATGGGGTGGAACTCCCCCTGGATGCCCGCGTTGCTCACCAGGAGGTCGAGCCCGCCATGGCGCTCCACCGCCTCACGGAGGTAGCGCTGGGTGTCCTCGACCTGGGAGACATCCGCCACGCTGTAACTGACGTTCTCGTGGTTGATCTCCTGCATCGTCTTGCGCAGCTTCTCCTCGTTCCGGCCGACCACCACGACCCGGGCGCCCTCCTGGACGAAGAGCGCGGCCGTCGCCGCTCCGATGCCACTGCCGCCGCCAGTGATGACCGCCACCTTGTTCTGCAACCGCTTCATGATGTGCCCCCTGTCGAGGCCGGCGGGTGCTCCAGCCACCGGCCGGCAGCGCGAAGCCTAGCAAGCCTTCCCTTCACGGGAACCCACCGCTCGCGGGGCACGTCACTGGCGCAGCGTGCGGAAGAAGGCGCGCACATCCTCCAGGAGCAGCCCGGGTGTCTCGACGGCGGCGAAGTGGCCGCCGCGCGGCATTTCCGTGTACCGCCGCAGGTCGAACCGCGCCTCCAGCCAGCGCCGGGGCGACGCGTAGAGTTCCTTGGGAAACGCCGCCACCGCCGTGGGCACCCGCACGGGCGCGCTCATGTCCAACCGCCGCGAGAAGGTCTCGTAGTACAGGTTGGCCGCGCTCGCGATGCTGTTGGGCGCCCAGTAGAACATCAGGTTCGTCAGCAGCCAGTCCTTGGAGAAGCAGCGCTCCACGTCCCCTCCACAGTCGCTCCAGGTGCGGAACTTCTCGACGATCCACGCGGCGAGCCCCGCGGGGGAGTCGGCCTGCGCGATGGCGAGCGACATGGGCTTCGTGCCCTGCACGTGGCTGTAACCCGCCTCGGCCGCCTGCCAGGCCGCGGCCTTCTGACCGGCGGCCCTCGCCTCTTCGCTCTGTTCCTCACCCGGGGGAGGCGCCGCCACGGCCATGTTGAGGTGGATGCCCAGCACGTGCGCGGCGTGGTTCATCCCGAGCGCCGTGGTGACGAGGCTGCCCCAATCCCCTCCCTGCGCACCGTAGCGGGGGTAGCCAAGCTCCTCGACCATGAGCCGATCGAAGGCCGCGGCGATGCGCGCGGTGTCCCACCCGGCCTCGCGAGGTTTGCCGCTGAAGCCATAGCCGGGGAGGGAGGGAATGACGACGTCGAACGCGTCCGCCGCATCGCCCCCATGCGCGGAGGGATCCGTCAGCGGTCCGATGAGGTGGTGGAACTCATACATGGACCCGGGCCAGCCGTGCGTCAGCAACAGCGGCATGGGAGCGGGGCCCTTGCCCCGGACATGCCAGAAATGGATGTCCACTCCGTCCACCTCGCAGAGGAACTGCGGAGGGCGGTTCAGCAGGGCCTCGTGCTTGCGCCAGTCGTACTGATTGCGCCAGTACGCGCACAGCTCGCGCACGTAGGAGACATCGGCGCCGCGCGCCCAGCCACCGCCGGGGAGCGGCTCCGCGAAGCGCGTGGCGTCGAGTCGGCGGTGGAGATCGGCGAGAACACTCTCGTGGACATCGATGCGGTAGGGACGAGCGGGCATGCAGAGAGGCTAGCCTCTACGGATGCCACGTCGCGAGCCCGAGCGCGAGGAGGGCCCCGCCGAGCCGCACGGCCCGCTCGTTCTGCGCTCCCCCGAGGGGAACCTCCGCCTGACGCGCGGCTCGAAGCTCGGCGGGCTGCAGGCGGAGTGCCCCCAGGGCATCCTCGCCGGCGTGGAGTTTCAGCGCTCCAGAGGTGACGCCGAGGTATTGCCGGACGGCGTCGGCGGGCAGCGCGCGGAACTGTTCGAGCAGCAACGCGCCGAGGTGCAGCCGGATGGTGCCACGGCCAACACCCCCGGCCGCCGCCGCGGCCTGCCCTTCACCGAGCATCGCCGCACGGAACCGCACCGTCGCCAGCCGCTCCAGGGCGCCGACGACCTCCGCGGGTTGGATCAACTTCTCCTCGAGCAGCAGGTGCTCTGGCGGAAGGCCTCGTTTCGCGGCCGCCGCGCCCAGGGGCTCGACGAGTCCGGGGTCGAGCTGGCCCTCCGAGGCGAGCAGGTCCAGCAGCCCTTCCGATGGGACCGTCGACTCGGAGGAGACGATGTACCCGTTGGCCACCCCGAAACACCGGATGCCCGAGGACCCCCTGGCGACGACACGTGCCGACAGCTTCGACCCGGAGAGCGAGACCGCGGACAGGAAGCGGGGGTTGAGCATGGGGGGGGGCCTCTCCTTTGCCTCCAAACGACAATAATGGCACTCGGTGCCATCGGCAACATGCAGCGCCAGGATTGCCGGGGTCCGGAAAGTAGGTTCAGCTACGCGGATGAAGGAGAAGGAACCCTCCCCTGCCCCTGGCTCTCTGCAGGAGCGCAAGCAAAGGCTGGTCCGGGCGAACATCGCGGAGCTCGCCGTGGTACCGCTCATCGAGCACGGCTTCGATGCCGTGACGATCGACGACCTGGCGAAGGCAGCGGGCATCTCCAAGAGGACGTTCTTCCGCTACTTCGCGACGAAGGAAGAAGTGGTCACGTGGGAGTTCGATGAAACAGGCACGGCGCTGCTGGCGGCGTTCCGTCTTCGTCCCCGGGATGAGCAGCCGCTGGTGTCGCTGCGCTTCGCCATGGACTTGATCATCGACCGCCTCTCCAGCGACCCGGAACGCGCCCGGGCCTTGATGCGGCTCATCCACCGGACCCCCGCGCTCCGCGGGCGCTTCCTCGTCACCCAGGACCATTGGAGGGAGCAGTTCACCTCGGCGATCGCCGAACGGCTGCCTGGAGGACCACGGACCCCGATGCTCGCGCGCCTGACCGCCACCGTGTCGATGGCCGCGGTCGACGCGGCGATGATGGCGTGGGCCGAGAGCGGCGACAGGGACATCGGCACCGTCGTGGACGAAGCGTTCGAAGCGCTCGCCACCGTCGTCAAGGCGGCAACGCACCCGGCCCAGGGCCGCAAGCGCTCCCGCTGACATGGGCTGGGAGCCGCCCGAAGGAGAATGGGCGGTGAATTCTATTGGGTTGACGCACCGGACCGCCCAGCGCGTCACGGGGCAGTGGTAGCGTCGCCGCGGCATGAACGACTTGTGCCCAGATTCCCGCCCGCCTCTGAAGGACTCGCATCGAGGTGATTCGTGAGTATGTTCCTCATTGTGGCGTTCGTGACTGGGTGGGTCCTGCCCCTCGGTCTCGGCGTCGCGTTATTCAGCCGTTCGGAATGGGGGCGTTACTTCGCTTCGGGCTGGACGGCGCGTCGCCTCCGCCAGCAGGGAATACCCGCCGAGGCCACCATCCTCCAGATGGAGCGCACGGCGATGCAAGTCAACAGGGCCCACGTCTACGACTTCCTGCTGGAAGTGAAGCTGCCGGGCCGCCCCGCCTACCAGGTGAAGCACAAGAGCCGGGCGATTGACTGGAATGCCTTCATCGTGGAGCCCGGCGTGCGGTTCAAGGTGAAGGTCGACCCGGGAGACCCTCAACAGCTCGTCGTCCTGGAGCCCGTCACGCCGCAGCAGAGACCTGAGAGCATCCACAAGCTCCTCGCGGGCCTGGAGCGCCCCTCGGACCCGGTCAAGTCCCTGAAGGACCTTCAGTCGATGCTGGACAACGGGCTCATCACGCCGGACGAGTACGCACAGAAGAAGGCGGAGATTCTCGCGCGCCTCTGAAGGCACACATCTCGACGCTTCAAAAAAGGGCACCACCCACTCAGTCGGCCGTCACGCGTGTCCGCTCCTCCGCGGCCGGGGCGGCCCGCAGCGGCAGCTCGACGGCGAAGGTAGCGCCTTCGCCCAGCCGGCTGTCCACGTGCACCCGGCCGCCCATCGCCTCGACCAGTTGGCGCGAAATGTAGAGGCCCAGGCCGATGCCTCCGTACTGGCGCTCCGACACCGCGCGCTCGAACCGGCCGAAGAGCCGCGGCAGCGCCTCGGGCGCGATGCCGATGCCCTCGTCCCGGACGGTGAGCCGCGCGACGCCCCCCGCCTCCTCCACCCTCACGTGCACGGGATGGCCCGCTCCGTACTTGGCCGCGTTGGTGAGCAGGTTCACCAGCACCTGATCCAGCCGGTGTGCGTCCCAGTGGCCGTGCACCGGCGCTGGCGCATCCAGGTGCACCTCGCAGCCGGCCCGCTCCAGCACCTCCGCGAGGCGCTCGAGCACCTCGCGCGTCAGGGCTCGCAGCTCCACCTCGCCGAGCTCCAATGACAACCGGCCTTCCGACAGCCGCCCCACGTCCAGCAGGCTCTCCACGAGTGACTCGAGCCGCCCCACCTGCCGCTCCATGGCCCGCAGGCGCGGCGCGCCCACCACGGGCGGGCGGGTGCGCTCCAGCAACTGCAGTTGCAGCTTGAGCGAGGTCAGCGGCGTGCGCAGCTCGTGCCCGGCCACGGACAGGAACTCCTCGCGCACGCGCACCGCCGCCCGCGCCGCGAGGTAGAGGTTCGCGCGCTCGAAGGCCTGGGCCACCTGCTGGCTGAGCGCCAGCAGGAAGGCGCGCTCCTCCTCCTCCAGCCGGTGCGGGACGGGGAAGCCGATCATCAGGACGCCGAGCACCCTCGAGCTTCCCAGCAGCGGCAGCACCGCCCAGGACTGGTTGCCGCTCTTCAGCACCGGGCCCAGGTCCGGGAAGTCCTGGAGCATCTGCTCGGCCGACTCCACCCAGAGCGGAGTGCCCGAGCGCACGACGTGCGTGATGGGCAGCGGGGCCTCGAGGGGAATGTTCGCGTGGACCGCCGCCACCTCCGCGGGCAGTCCCTGGACATGCAGCCGGCGCAAGGGGCCGCCTTCCGACTCCAGCACGAAGAAGGTGCCAGAGCCCGCTCCAATCCCATCGATGGCCTCGGCGAGCACGGCGCGCGCCATCTCCTCGGGCGTCAGCGCGCGCGAGAGGGCCGACGTCACGGCCTGCAACCGCTTCGCCCGCTCCTGGGCGCGCTTCTCCGCCGTGATGTCCACCACCAGCGCGACGACGCCCTCCACCTCCCCCCGTGAGGTGCGCTGAGGGATGTACGAGGCGCGGATGTGGCGGGTCCTGCCGCGCTGGTAGGGCATGACGCGCTCGAAGATGACGCTCTCGCCCGAGAGCGCCCGCTCCAGGTAGGGACGCACGCCCTCATAGGCTGCCTGGCCGAGGACCTCGGCGATGGTGCGGTTGAGCACCTCCTCGCGCGTGAGGTTGAACCACTCCGTGTAGCCGCGGTTGACGTAGGTGTAGCGGTCGTCGCGCTGGATGAAGGAGACGAGCACGGGCAGGGCGTCGGTGACGAGGCGCATCTGTGCCTCGCTCCGCTCGAGCCGCCGCACCAGCTCCTCCTCCTCGGCCGCCTGCAGTCCGCGGTACACCCGGACGACGTGGCCGAGCACCACGAGGTAGGCCACCAGGCGCAGCCCATGGAAGAGCCACCAGATGGCCCCCCACAGGTGGCTCATCCCGAAGAGCAGGCCCGCGACGCCAAAGAGGAGACAGTGGTTGGCGAAGGTGAGGTCCTCGGCGGCCCCCTCGCGCCGGTAGCGCCGCAGGAAGAAGGTGGCCGAGGTGAGGAAGCCCATGCCGCCCACCATGTTGATGAACCGGGCCCAGAGGACATAGGTGCCATCCTCGGAGAAGGCGCGCGGCCAGCTCTGGGGTGAAGCGATGAGGCCCGCGCACAGGGCGACGCTGAGCAGGCCGGCGGCGAGCCGGAGGTGCCGCGCCGCGCGGCTCCGCGTCCAGCCGGCGGGCAGCCAGACGAGGGCCATGAGCAGGCCCCCCAACAGCGTGGGCAGGGCGCGGGACCAGAAGAAGCCGGGGCTGGTGTGCAGCCCCGCGTGTGTCAGGTCCAGCAGCCCCATGCACACCAGCGAGGTGACCACCCACGGCAGGTGTGAGCCCGGTTCCCCATAGGCACGCCGCCAGAGCAGCACCGCGGCGACCGCGAGGGCGATGAGGCCCCCGGCTGTCTCCAGGGAGGAGTGGAGGGGCGCGTGTACCCAGGTGACCGCGCCCACGAGCTGGCGGAGCACGGCCGTGGCCAGCGCGGGCAGCACGAGCGAGAGGACAGCGGTGAGCGGAACGGAGCGGGGGGGCAACACGCGGGCTCGTTTCCCGTGGGAGGATGTCGGCCCACCCTGCATACCGCGATTCACCGGCCGGCATCGGACCTTCCACGAGCGTCCAATATCCGTTGCGCTGCGACCCTCGTCCTCTCACCAGGCAGGCGGGGTGAACAACGAAACCACCGCCGCGTCCACGAAGCCGCGCCGGGTGCGGTCGAGTGGAGGCGCTGTGTGGTGTCCGGCACGCGGGCCCGCCGCGATCTCGGGCCGAAGACCTCCGGGCGGACGGCCTGGAGCTCGCGGCAAGCTCCTTGCACACAGGGGCGGCCTCTCTCTCTCCACTTTCGGAGCCAACCCCGATGCGACTGCTCGCCTTGCTCGTCCCGCTCATCACCGCCGCGGCCCCCTCCGTCCCGCCCGACACCGCGCCCATCGACTGCCAAGACTGCGCGGAGTGGAACCGGCCGCAGGCGCCGTTCCGCGTGTACGGGAACACGTACTACGTCGGCGTCGCCGGACTGTCGTCGGTCCTCATCGACAGCGGGGAGGGCCTCATCCTCGTGGACGGCGCGCTGCCCCAGTCCGTGGAGCGCATCGCGGAGGGCGTGCGCGCCCTGGGCTTCGACCTGCGCGACGTGAAGTGGATCCTCAACTCGCACGCGCACTTCGACCATGCCGGGGGCATCGCGGCGCTACGGCGGATGAGCGGTGCCAAGGTGGCGGCGAGCCCCGCCGGGGCCAAGGCGCTGCGCCTCGGATCGACCACCCCGGATGACCCCCTGGCGGGCTTCGGAGCCGCCATGCGCTACCCGGCCGTGCGGGACGTGGTGACGGTGGCCGACGGCGGGACGGTGACGCTCGGCAAGGCCGTCGTCACCGCGCACCACACGCCGGGGCACACCCCCGGAGCGACGACATGGACGTGGCGCAGCTGCGAGGGGGAGCGTTGTGTGAACGTGGTGTACGCCGAGAGCCTCACGGCCGTGGCCGCACCGCGCTTCCGCTACGGCGCCGACGCCGCCCGCGTGAAACAGTTCCGCGGCAGCATCGAGAAGGTCCGCACCCTGCCGTGTGACGTGATGATCCCCACCCACCCGGAGGCTGGCCGCGTCTTCGAGCTGCGGGCCCGGAGCGAGAGCGAGGGGCGACAGGCCTTCATCGACTCCGGCGCGTGCCGCGCATACGCGGACCGGGCGGACCAGAGGTTCACCGCGAGGCTGGAGCAGGAGGCGAAGGGCAAGGTCGAGTAGCTTCCAGGGGCGCTGAGGGGGAGGGAGGATCGTCACCAGTACAGCGGCTTGCACTCGAAGCTGGGGCTGGAGACGATCGCCGGCGTCACTTCGGAAGAGGCGGGGGCGGTGCCGCCAGCGGCATGGGCGTCACTTCGACGCGGCACGAGTGGCGCTTGTTGCCGGCATCGGATAGGGGGCGGCACACCAGCAACGGCGCTACGGGGGCTCCCTTGGCGAGAGCCCGTGGCTTGCTCTTCAGAATGCAGGAGGGTTCGCTGGGCGAGTACCAGTTGCACGGCTCCGAGGGGAGCGCCTCCAGGGGTTGCCATGAGGCCTTGCGGCTCGTGGATTCGTCGCACTGCAGCGACGCCTCTCCCGGTTCGACGCACTGGAAGAGCGGGTACATGCCTGGGGCCGGAGTCGATACCTCGATGCGCTTGCACCAACGGAGATGAACCTTCTGCTCGCACGCCGTGTGGACGGAGTAGTGCGGCGTCTGGGTCAACTCGAATGGCCTGCCGTCGAACGCTCTGCCCACCATGACGAAGCGCTCGGTGCTCGAGTCGGGGTCCGAGCGCGTCAAGAAGGGGCGGCCAGCCTTCATCGAAGCTTCCGCTTGAGGCTGCCATTCCCAGACACCCGGTGCCGCTCCAGGAGCGGCCATCAGGCGGCCTCCGATCTTGTCGATGTCGCAAGGCTCACACGATACGGACTCGCGTTGGAGCGCCACGGGAACGGGCGGAAGCCGCCCCGTGCGGAGCCAGCTCAGCTCGGCGTCCCCCTCGCTCACCGGCCGTGTGCGTGAGCAATGCCAGACAGAGTCCGGACTCTCGCCCTGGGCATACATGAGGTACTCCATTCCGGCCTTGAAGGCGATGCTGCAATCGCCGCCACCTCCGGAAGGCAATTCGAGCCTGTCTCCTGGCTTGACCTTGCCCTTGAAGACCTCCAGGACCTCGACGGAGGCCTTGCCACCGAAAGCGGCCGGGTCCACGGACAGGAGGCGTGCCCGGTAGATGGCCACCGCGCTGGCGCGTGCCCTTCGCAACTCGGTGGGGAGGTCAGCGGGGTCCTCGGCACAACTGCAGGCATGGGACGCCGCTGGCCACGCGATTGAAGCGATCACGACGATGAGCCAGGTCAGTCTTGTTGGCATTCAGCACAATCTAGCGCACTCCAGCCCCATTTGTTACCGTGTGCACCATGCGCGGTGAACTCGCCCCGCCCATGGAGGATTCATCATGGCCTGCTCAGCTCACGCCGAGACCGATTCGACTTGCGCGGGATGTTTCAACGGGGAATTGCTCGCCTATCTCAGTGCCCTCAAGAACGGGAATGTATCCGCCAAGGACATGCGCACCCGGCATGTGAAATTGAGCACCTCCTATTCGAAGATCAAGGACAAGAGCAACGAGGAGGTCACGCTCCGGCTGGTGCAAGACATCAATTATGCCATTGCCGGGAGCCTGAGCAAACGCAAGAACGTGGTGGATGCCAGCGTCTTCGAGGGGGCCTCGGGGTTCGACAAGGATCTGCTCAAACTCGTCAAGAAGAAGGAGGCCGGGGAGGACGCGGCATGGATCGCCGTGCCCGGCTACAACGAGCCCATCGAGCACACTCATCGGACGGCTTACCGCCGCTTCCTGCGCAAGGACGGCTCGTGGATTGGCACCCCCGAGCTGGAGGCCCTGGCGCGGCTCTTCCACGTCAACCTCCAGGTCCACATCGTCGGGCTGGGGTTCATCGACATCAACGCCGCGCCCACCCCCGCCACCCGGGTGCTCTTCGCGGGCAACGCGGCGACGCCCCTGGCGGTCACCTGTCTGCGCCACTCGGGGCTGCATTACGAGTGCGCCAGACTGGCGCCTCCCCACACTCCCATCCTGCTGACCAACAAGAACGGCAACTGTGGGCTGGAGGCGTTCCTGACCGCGGTGACCAACGAACCCCATCTCCGGGCCAACCAGCCGTGGAACGTGCTCTGGAATGCCTACAAGAACGAGCCCACCGCAGAGCTCTCACGCGAGGACAACCTCTATCGCGGGGCCACCATCGCCCAGATTTGCGATGGCTGGTTGCGATTGAAGCCCGCGAACCAGGTCGCCGTGACGGACGACAGCAGTGCGAACTATATCCGATTCATGGAGAACTTCCGGGGCTGGCTCGCCGCGGCCATGACCAACGCGGAGATCGACAAGGCCATCCGCAGCCTGGGAGGAGGTCTCCTGCCACTCCGGGACTCGGCCCGGGGGGTGCTCTCGCTGCCATCGGATCCGAAGGAGACGGCCATCGACGCGACGGTGGACATCGCCGAGCTGAGCCTCAAGACGGCCGGCGAGGCCGACACCACGGTGGTCCAGGGCGGCGATTATGACACCCGTATCCGGTGGATGGGCTGCAATGGCAATGGCGTCACCCAGGAACACCTGGATGGCATTGTGGAGGCGCTGCATCTCGGCACGGCCAAGGGTTTCATCGGAGTCCTCTCGTCGAAGAAGCAGATCGACAACCTCAACAATCCCGGGTCGAAGAGCGCCAAGAAGCCGGAGGAGGAATACAGCCACATCCTGCTGTCCGCCGGTGACCACGTCGCCTACACCGCTATCCGTGACGAGCTCGTGGGCGCCAACGCCACGCACTTCGGGGTGGGGCTCGCGGTGATCACCGCCTCCGTGCCCGGACAAAAGGAGCCCAAGGTGTTCGCGTACATCTGCGCCGCCGCGAACATGCTGCAATCGGGCGCCATCGCGCTGGACGCACAGGGCAAGAACAACAAGGGGACGGGGATCCACACCGAGATGTATTGTCTGATCCAGCTCGAGTCCATCCTCCGGCGGGTGTTCCGCGTCAGGTTCTCCGAGCGCTTCAGCGGGTACTCGAACTGCCTCGAGCCGGTGACCGCGAAGAATGACGGGAAGGACGTCAGCGTGAAGAGCGTGAACATGTATTACTTCACGGAGCTGCCCATCTGCGTCCCCCAGTGTCAGCCGGGCTTGCTGGCCTTCGAGGAGAAGCTGAGGAAGGTGGGGATCGACTTCTCCGTCGTCGAGGTCGACGCGAACATGAAGAAGCGGTCCTGAGCTGGCGGCGAAGCGCCCGGGCGGAATCACAGCGGGCTCCTCGGGGTGGGGGCTTACTGGAAGCCCGACTCGAACAGCAGCTTCGGCTCGCCGGGGGTGTCCTCGTCCTCGCCGAAGAGCTTGAAGTTGAGCCGTGCGAGGCCGCCGTCGAGCTCCACCTCGATGGCGCCCACATTGAGGCCGCCCACCGGCTGCTCGAGCACGCGCGCCATGCTGCCGCCCAGCAGGTGGATGCGCGCCCACTTCCCCTCGAGGTCCGCCATCGCGAAGTGCGTGCGCGGCATGTGACGCGCCAGGTGCCAGTCGAGCGAGGACAGCTTGTGGGTGATGGAGCTCGACACGAACTGGTAGAGCGAGGTCGGCGGGTCCGTGCGCCAGTCACACCGGGCCGCATAGCCCACGTGGACGTCTCCACTCACCATCACCACCCGCTGCCGGGGGTGGCGCTGCTGGTGGTCGCGGATGAGCTCCAGCATGCGGCAGCGGTCGGCGCGGTACTGCGGGTGCGTCCAGCGGTCGTGCGCGTCCTCGCGGAAGCTGCCCGGCACGTAGCGGGCAATGCGGGAGAGCCAGCCGGGCATGAAGAACGGGGGCACGCTCACGACGATGAAGAGCACCGGCGCGGAGTCATTCACGTTCAGCCAGGTCGCGAAGCGCTCCAGCTGGTGCGGCGAGAAGACGCGCGCATGCTCCCCGTCGGCGGAGCGCCGCTCCGAACGCACGTCGAGCACGTAGCCCGCCGCGGCGCCATACTCGAAGGTGTAGTCGTAGGGGCCCTCGAAGCCAGGGCGCGGGGGCTCCACCCGCGCGTGCTGGTAATGGCGGTAGGCCTCCTCGGCCGCGTCGCGCAGATGGCGCCACTTCTTGCGGTGGTGCTTGGGCAGGGTGCCGTAGTTGTCCGCGACCTCGTGGTCATCGAGGATGGGGTAGCCTGGAAAGCGCGCCTGGAGCTCCAGCCAGGCCGGGTGGCCCCAGTTGCGCCGGTAGCGCTTGTGGTACACCGCGAGCACCTCGTCGTGGGTGCATTCGAGCAGGCTCTCGCGGCCCGGGGGGGCCACCGTCTTGAAGTACTTCGGCTCGAAGAGTGATTGGCTCTCGGGGTAGTCCGCATAGAGCTGGTCTCCCACCCACAGCACCTGCTTGACGTCGCAGCGCTCCCAGGCGGCGCGCGCGACGCGCAGCATCCGCAGCCCCATCTCGTGCATCTCGCCCTGGTCGTCGAAGGGCTGGTGGCAACTCGCCACGCCGAGGCAGAAACGCCGGGGCATCTGTGAGGGCCTGGAGGGGAGTGTCTCGAAGCAGCCCTCCCCCACGAGCACGCCATCCGCCCGGCTGATGCGGTAGCCGTAGCGCGTGACGGGCTCGAGGGGCCGGGCGCCGGGGATATCCTCCGGGTAGGCGAAGGCGTAGGTGTGGTCGCTGTGCGCGCGCTCGCCCATGTCGAAGGCGTAGGTGAGGCGCTCCGAGCGCACCGCGTCCAGCCAGAGCTCGAGCCGGTGCGCTCCCCCTCCAGGCGAGCGCATCCATAGTCGTACGCCCCGAGGGCTCACGCGGCCCACGGCCACGGCACGCTCCATCTCTGGGAGATCGGTCCGCATGGACTCAGAGTGGGGATACCCGAGGCTGCGGACCAGCACCCGCCTGACCAGGCGCCCCCGGGACACACCTGCTCGGCAGCCTTCATCCGGGCCGAGCGTGGGGAGGGTTCTCCTCAGCACCCGTGTGCGCGCCCCCCCCGCCAGGCGGGTTCGGCCCCTGTCCCGCCGGCCGGAGAGCAGTCAGGGTGTCGTCACGGGGCTCACGGGTGGTGACGCACCCGCCGCCGGCCCCACAGCATCCCCGCGCCGAGCAGCAGCCACTAAACCAGACCAGGGCTCGCGCGGCCCGGGCCCGACACCCGGCACCTCAAGAGCCTCAGGCTCGACGTGGCCTACACCTCGGCCCTCACCCGCGCCCAGGAGACGCTCGCCCTCATCCTCGAGCCGCTCGGCCAGCAAGGGCACGGCGAACGGATACGGCGCGGCGACACCTGCTTTTGATGCCGGGGAACGGGCCTCGGTGGGTATCGTGCGGGGCCCATGTACCCGACACGCCGTCTTCTGGCCCGTGGACAGTGGTTGTTCGATCTCAGGCCCCAGCGGCTCATCGTCTTCCACGGAGCCGGGGGCGTGCGCCGTCAGGGACGAGGAGACGCGCCGGACCATCCGCCGGCGCCCGTGGTGCTCGCCGCGCTCGACGAGGCAAAGAACGCTTGGGTGGGAGGCGGAGATCGGCGTGTCTTCTCCGTGGGGGCCGGCGCGAGCGCTCCCGTCCAGGCCTTTCCGAGGGAGTGCTTCGATCTCACCACCGATGGGAACCGGCTCATCGGGACGTTGGTGGACGACGCCCTAAAGCTGACCACCCTCTTCGTGACCGATGGGTCCGGGCAGCGGTGGGAGCCCATGACCTTGCCCAAGCCCGTGCGCGCCATGCACGGGCACGGGTATTGCGAGGGGCTCCCCCTCCCTCAGTCCCCCGATGGGGCGTTCTTCGATACGAGCCCCTTTGGCATCACCGTCCTGGAGAAGGGCCGGGGCCGCGTCTACGTGCTCCGCCCGGGGGCGGCTCAGCCGGAGGGAGCGCTCGAGGTGGAGCCGGGCCATGAGCAGGACACGTGGCGGGCCCAGGCCACTCCCCACGGCGTGCTCCTCCTGCTCGTCTCCAACCACCGGGAGACGGCGCTCGTCCACTTCTCGCTCGACGGCACCCTGCTCGGCGCCATCGACGGGAGCGAAGAGGATGAGGATGAACCGCTCTGGGGCGGCACCGGGGTGTGCGTCCTCGACGCGGCCCGGGCGCTCCTCTTCTTGCAGGACAAGACCCTCCTGGTGTCCCTGCCCGGGCTCCAGGTGCTCGAGACGCTCGTAGGGGAGTGGAACACCTCCGTGTCCGTGACGCCCGCGGGGCCTGACCGGTGGTGGGTGGGCCCCGAGGACAGTGACGCGCTCTTCCTGCTCACCGCCAGGCCCGGACACCCCTTGCGCCTCCACGCCGAGAAGCGTCCGGTGAGCCCGGGCGCGCCGCTCATGCACATGGGCTACAAGACGCCCGCAATCCACTGGACCGAGCACACCTCGGCGCCGGTGACCGTGTCCGCGCCCGTGGCCGAGACGTGGCGGGCGGTGGTGCGCAATGACGGGACCGCGTGTGATGCCGTGCGGGTGCGGGTATCCGGGCCGCTCGTCGGCGCTCGCGTGGTGGACGTGAGCGTGCGGTATCGCGGCCAGCCGCTCCCGATGGTGAGTGAAAACCGCGTGAACGTCGTGGGGGATACCGCCGGACTGGAGGCCGGGGCCACCGCGGAGCTGGAGGTCACCTTCAAGCCCCGGAGCGAGGGCTCGGGACAGCTGGACATCACCGTCGAGCCGCGCTCCTGGCGGTACCTGGGCGACGGGGAGCCTCGCTTCCTCGCCGTGGAGGGCCATCCGGCATCCGCCCAGTTCCTGCTCACGGTGGAGTAGCGCGAACCGCGCCCCCTCCCCGTCCTCCATGGCCCTTCTCGGGCGGAGCGCTCATCTTCCAGAGTTGGGCGCCGCCGGGGCGATGACGGCCGGGTCATCGCTCGCGGTGACTTGCTGGATGAGCCAGGCCACCTGCCGCGGGGTCACCGGCTCACCCTCCGAGAGGATGAACGCCTCCAGATCGGCCTGGAACGCGTGGCAGTCCGGGTAGCGCTGTTCCCGCTCCTTGGCGAGCGCCCGGACGAGGATGGCGCGCAGGGCGCCGGGCAGGTCCGGCCGGTGCCGCTCGGCGGGCACCATGGGCTCGGAGAGGATGGCCTGCGCCACGCCAGAGTCGGACGTGGACTCGAAGGGCTTGCGCGCGGTGAGCAGCTCGTAGAGCACCACCCCGAGCGCGTATACGTCCACCCGCCGGTCCACCTTCCAGCCCCTCAGCTCCTCCAGCGGCATGTACGCGAACTGGCCCTCGATGGGGAGATGGTAGCGGGGGCTCCACTGGGACCGGAGCTTGTCGATGCCGAAGTCCACCACCTTGGCTGTCCCCTGGCGCGACAGGAGGATGTTGTACGGCCTGATGCAGCGGTGGATGAGCTCCAGCGGCTGGTTCGTCTTGGGATGGGTCAGGCCGTGGGCGAAGGCGAGCCCCTCGCAGGCCTGCGAGATGATGCGCGCGCACAGTGTCACTGGCAGGAGCATCCGCTGGGCCGCCGCGCGCTTGATCAACCTGCTCAGGCTGGGCCCATCGATGTACTCCCTGGCGAGGAAGTACGTGCCGTCCGCCTCACCGAAGTCGAAGACCTGTGCGATGTGCGGGTGCGTGAGCCGGGCGGCGCTCCTCACCTCGTCGAGGAACATCTCCACGAACGCCACGTCCTCGGCCATGTCCGGCCGGAGGCACTCGAGCACCAGCGTCTTCTCGAAGCCCCGCGGGCCGGCGGCCTTGGCCAGATAGTCCTCGACGATGCCTCCGGCGAGCTGGCGGATGAGCTGGTATTTGCCGACGTGGGATGTCACGAGACGTATGAATAGCAGGCACCGACAGCATTGTCGTTTTGCACCCGGCCGATCGCACGGGTGGACCGCACCTCCTTCCTCGTCGAGTAGCGCTCTGGAGCCATCTCAGGAGCCCCCCTGTACGCACTGTGAGTCCCATCCGGGTCGTGCTCCGGGTTGGCGTGGCGTGCTGGCCAACAGGTCTTTTCTCCAGCGGAACGCTGTTCCCCTTAAACTGTTGGAGAGGGGGAATCATGGGTCTCGATCTGAAGATGGACATCACGGAGTCCGGCGGAAAGACCGGACCCGACGGCGCGCAGCCGGTCCCTGAACGGACCTACGGGCTGCAGGTGCGGTTGCGGCGTGACTGGGTTGGTTTTCGTGAAGCAACGGGGTCCGAGACCGTCCTGGATTTCGCGCGTCGCCGCCGTCTCACCATCGACGAGGGCGCGCGGACCTACGTGGACGAGTCACTGTACTCGGAGGCGTGCTTCCGTCACTTCGAGTTGCCCAACCGCGAATACATCCGGTCCGTGGTCGCGGCGGGAGGCGGCGACACCTCGCAGTTCGAGCCCATCCTGGTGGAGCACCAGCTCGCGGTGCTCGACAAGGCGCGGGGAAGGACCATCGCCGAGCCGAAGGCCTCTCGGAGCAACAAGCTCAGCGGATTCCTGCGGTCCGTCTTCGCGTCGAAGCCCAGCGATATCTCCGTCGAATCCGAGCAGGGACACACCGTGTACGCCACCGCCTCCGGGCGCCGCCTGTTCTCGCACGCGGACGATGGACCTGAATCAGCGCCCGAGATGAGCCGGCGGTTCACGCAGTTCTTGCGGTACCTCTACATGGGCCACCCGCTCATCCTCGAGCGGCTCGCCTCGGCCTGCCTCATCCCGCGCGAGCTCCGATACCAGGTTCGGGAGCCGTTCGGACTCCCCCGGAGCGATGTCACGCTGCGGCTCGGGGCTGTCGCCGACGTGCCCGATAACGGGATTGCACTCGATGGCTATCGCCGAGTGGTGGACTCCGGTGAGACCCTGCCGAGCGGTTTCATCGAACGCGTGATGTCTGGAGCCGTGCCTGACAGCCAGGAGGTGATGGCTCGGCGGATAAAGGAGGCGGGGCACTCCGTGGACGACGGCCGCATCCTCGAGAGCGTGCTCACGCTCCTGGAGCTGCATTTGGAAGCCGGAGTGTCGCTCCCAGGGATGGGCGAGAGCCTGCAGCGCGAAACCGATCCGCACGTGCGCCAGCTGCGGGACGCGTTGGGGCGCCGGCCCGGCAGCAAGGAGGAGGCCCGTATCGTGCTCGCCTCGCTCCTGGGGTTGCGGAAGGCAGCGGGACAGCGGGCTCATGTCCTCATGACTTTCGAGGCGGCGCACCATCGCGCGCTCGGCGAGCCAGAGCAGGCGCGCGAGCTGCTGCTCCAGGCGCTCGAGGTCAACCCGTTCCTCACCGGAGCCTACAAGGACCTGGGGGACCTCTACGTGCGTGACTACAAGCCGCGGGAGGCGTGGCTGTGTTGGGAGGCGGCGCGGAGGATTGCTCCAGCCCACAAGCTGCTGGAGGACGTCCGCGCCATGGAAGAAATGCTGGCTGCCGAGCACCCGGAGTACTTCTGACGGCGAGACGCTGCTGGTGGAGGACAACGGGCCGGGCTTCCCGGTTGTGCGTGAGTCATTGTTCCTCCTCGCCCTGATGCGGAGCGGCGAGACAGGATGGCCTGCTGACGGCCTGATGCGCTCCGTGTCATGCCGGAACGGCCCCCAGGACCGGCGTCAAATCCGGCTCGGCCTTCTGCATCGCCCGGCGGTACGCCGGCCGCGCGCCGATGCGTTGCAGATAGGCCAGGATGTTCGGCCAGGGCGAGAGGTCGTACGGATTGAACAGCCGCATCGTGGTCAACGAGAACACGGTCATGATGTCCGCCGCCGTCAACTCCTGGCCGGCCAGGTAGGGCACCTCCCCCAGCCGCTGGTCCAAGGTCGAGAAGACCATGTTGAACCGGCCCCTGGCCATCCGCAGCGGCGCGTTCTGGTCCGAAGGATCGACACGCTCCAGGCTCCACACCTGCAGGACGGCCGGTTGCAGCGTCCCGTTGGCGAAGTGGAACCAGTAGAGGTAGTCGGCGAAGCCGGGTTCGCCGCGCTTCACGGCGAGCCGGCCACCGCCATGGGTCTGGATGAGATACTCGCAGATCGCCGCGGATTCCCCGAGGACGAGGTCGCCGTCGGTGAGGATCGGCGCCGTGCCCATCGGATGAAGCGCCTTGTACTCCGGCGAGGCCATCCGGTTGTCGGCCCGGCGCGAATAGCGCTTCAGCTCATAGTCGAGCCCGAGCTCCTCGAAGAGCCAGACGATCCGCTCCGATTGCGAGCGTCCGAGATGATGTAGCGTCAGCATGTGAACTCCCTTGCCCGAAGCAGCGCCCGGGCCAGGCGCGAACCGTAAGCCGCGCGAGTCAGCGAGAAAAGGCGTGCCCGCATACCGGTATGGCGACTACCACCCTCCCTGAATTCCTCCGCGCTCGCCGCGAGCGGCTTCACCCCGAATCGACCGAGCGGCGTCGCACTCCCGGACTGCGTCGCGAGGAGGTCGCGGCACGCGCCGGCGTGAGCGTCACCTGGTACACGTGGCTCGAACAAGGCCGCGGCGGCGTGCCGTCAGACGACGTGCTCGAACGCCTCGCTCGCGCACTCGAGCTCGACGACACGAACCGCGAGATGCTGTTCCTGCTCGCTCACGCGCGTCCGCCCCCGCGCCGCCACACGCCGCCCGCCGAGGTCACCCCGGCGCTGCAACGCGTGCTCGACAATCTGCACGTGCCCGCGTTCGTGAAGACGCCGACGTTTCAGATCGTCGCGTGGAATCGCGCCGCCGTGGCGGTGATCGGCGATTACGCCGCGCTTCCCGAGCGCGACCGCAACATGCTGCGCCGGGTCTTCCATCCCGACGCCGCCGCGTTCCTGCCGCATGGCGAGGACATGCGCCGCACGTGCCTCGCCGCGTTCCGTGTCGACGTCGCGCGTGCGGGAGCCTCGGAAGAAGCCGCCGCGCTCGTCGACGAGTTGATGGAGACGAGTGAGGACTTTCGCCGGCTGTGGGCCGAGAACGAGCTGCACACGCATGGTGTGAGGTACAGGCGGCTCGTCCGGCCGAATGTCGGCGAGCTCGTGTTCGAGACGTCGGTGTTTTCCGTCGACGGCAGCGACGGTCTCAGCATGTTTGTCTTTTCACCGGCGGACGACGCTTCCGCGCGTGGGGTCGAACAGCTGCTCCGCGATACAGCCACCCCGACCGGCGTATAGGCAGCTCGCTCTCACCCCTCACGCGCGGCTTCACGTACTCCAGCACCCCTCGCCTGCCTCCACGGCCGCGCTGGACATGCGGCTCCGCAGCATCCGAGGTGCCGGACCGGCCGGGGCAGTCGATGGCCGCGCCCCCCTCGAGTCCTGTTACCTGAACTGCCAGGCGCGGACGTAGTTGACCTCGAAGGAGTTGCCCTCACCGGTGGGAGTGGTGCTGTCCGGCGTGCCGCTCGCGCTGCCGAACCACAGGTCCAGCATGATGTACATCGGGTCACCCATGCTCACGTTCACCGTCCAGAACGGCTGGCCGTCGAAGTAGAACGTCTGCCTCCCCGGCTCCCACTTCACCGCGTACGTGTGGAAGCCCGCCGACAGGTCCACCGTCTGCAGCGTCTTGTGCCCGGCGTTGGGATTGCTCGCTCCGTTGGGCCACACCGTCGCGGCGAAGGCGACCGGGTGCAGGTTGGCGTCACCCCAGCCGGAGTTGGGGCCCCCACCCGGGTAGGCTTCCATGATGTCGATTTCGGGGCGGCGGTCTCCCGGGTGATTGAACAGCCAGAACGCCGGCCACACTCCACGGCCGATGGGCAGCTTCGCTTCCATCTCGAAGTAGCCATACGTCTGGTAGTACTTCCCGTCCGTGTCGATGGTGCGGTTGAAGAAGCTCCCGCTCGCGTCGCGCTGCGGCCAGATCTTCAGCACGCCGTTCCTCACCGCGTAGTTGATGGTGGGGTTCGGGGTCTCGTACCAGATGTGGTCGTTCCACTTGCCGGTGTCGAAGCCGCTGTTGAACTCCTCGGAGAACGTCAGCACGTACTGGCTCGCGTCCTGGCCCACCGGACCGCCCGAGCTCGTCGTGCCGCCGGTGACGTCGAGCGTGCCGGCGATGTAGCGCGTCTCGCTGTCCGCGGTGACGCCCGGCCCCGCCGCCAGCGTGACGCGGTTGTTGGGGGCGGACAGGGGGTAGAGACCCACGCGAATCGTGTACTTCCCCGCCGGGAAGTTCGTGGGCACCGTCACCGTGCGGTTGTAGGAGATGGCCCCGCTCCAGACGGAGGTGTCCACCGGCGGCAGGTGGTCACCACTGAGGGGCATCTGCACGCCGCTCGCGTTCACGAAGTGGACGAAGGCGGAGTAGTTCTGGGACATGGGCACCGCGTTCCACCTCATGCCCAGCGTCACCGTCTGGCCCGCCTGCGCGGACAGGGCCGGGTTGGACAGCTGCAGGACCTGGGTGGTGGTGGGCTGCGTCTGGCCCACGGTGAGCGTGCCGGCGGTGTAGCGCGTCTCACCGTCCACCGTGACACCGGGCCCGGCCCGCAGGGCGATGCGGGTGTCCGGCGCGGCCATGGAGTAGAGCCCCACGCGGATGGTGTACTGGCCGGCGGGGAAGCTGGACGGCACCATCACCGTGCGGTTGTAGGAGACGGCCCCATTCCACGTCGCCGTGCTCACCGGCGGCAGGTGGTCCCCACTGAGCGGCATCTGCGTGCCGCTGGCATTCACGAAGTGGACGAAGACGTAATAGTCCTGGCCCTGCGGCACGGCGTTCCACCGCATCCCCAGCGTCACGCTCTGCCCGGGCTGCGCGGAGAGGCTCGGGGTGGCGAGCTGGAGGATTTCGGAGGTGGCCGCCCCCACGGTGAGCGTGCCGACGGTGTAGCGGAACTGGTCGTCGACGGTGACGCCCGTGCCCATGCCCAGCGAGACGCGGCCCCAGGGCGAGCGCTGCTGGTAGAGGCCGACGCGGATGGAGTAGGTGCCGCGCGGCAGCGTGGACGGCAGCGCCACCGTGTGGTTGTAGGCGACGGTGCCGCTCCACCGGGAAGTGGCGACGGGCGGCGAGTGGTCCGCGCCAGCCGGGGCGTGGTTGACACCGCTGGCGTCGACGAAGTGCACGAAGACGCCGTAGTCCTCGGCCATGGGCACGGCGTTGAAGCGCATGGCCAGCGTCACGGACTGGCCCGGCGCGGCCGTCAGACCCGGTGTGCCCAGCCGTTGCACCGTGGTGCCCTGGGCCCACGCCTCCGGGCTCAGCGCGAGGAGCAGGATCGCGAGCAGGACGCCGTACGAGAACTCAGACAGTTTCTGGAGCGATTTCAGGATTTCTTTCACGGGCAATCCGTTGCAGGGGGAAAGGGGGACTTCGCCCCACGCACTGGCAACCGCCGTGCCAGCGGCCCCTACATTCCAGGAAAGCCCGAAGGCATGGAATTCCGCCTACTTGCGGGGATGGAGCATTCCCGACGGCTGACACGTGACGACACGCCTGTGTCAGCTCACCGCCGATCGTGCCGGGCCAGCCACGCGCGCACCTGGGCGAGCGAGTGCTGGCCAGACTCGCCCACGGACTCGAGCTCCGCGCGGGCCTGGTGGGCTCCGGCGAGCGCCTCCGCGCGGCGGCCCGTGGCATACCTCCCCCGGGCCAGGGCGAAGCGAGCCTCGGCGATGTCCTGGGCCGTGGCGGGAATGGACTCCAGCAGCTTCAGGGCCTCCTCGAAGAGGGCCACGGCCTCGGCGCCGTGCCCGCGCGCCAGGTGCACCTCGGCCATGCCTCGCAGGGGCGCGGCCATGGTGGAGACCTTCTCCCGCCCCAGTGCCCGGTAGATGCGCAGGGCGCGCGCATAGTCGTCCCACGCCTCCGGGAGCCGGCCCAGCGCGCGGTACACCTCCCCCCGCTCCGCGAGCGAGTACGCGACGTCGTCGTGCCGCTCGCCAAAGGCCTTCAGGCGCGAGTCCAGCGCACGCTGGTGCCAGGCCAGGGCCTCCTGTTCGCGGCCGAGGCGGTGCAGCACGATGGCGATGTTGCAGACGGCCAGGGCGACGCTCAGGTGCTCCTTGCCCAGCGACTTCTCCTTGATGGCCAGGGAGCGCTGGAAGTAGCGGAGCGCCTCCTGGTTGTCGTGCTGGAGAAAGGCGAGCACGCCCAGGCCGTTGAGCGCGGTGCCCGTCTCCGGGTGCTCCGGCCCCTGGACGCGCTCGCGGATGGAGACGGTACGCAAGAGCAGCGGACGGGACTCCTCCAGGCGGCCCAGCTCCGTGAGGATGATGGCGGCGTTGTTGGCGGAGGCGGCGACCTCCGGGTGGTCCGGCCCCAGGGCCCGCTCGCGCAGGCCGAGGGCCCGCTGGGTGAGGTCGAGCGCCGTGGGCAGCTCGTCCATCTGCCGGACGGTGGCGCCCAGCACGTGCAGCGAGGCCCCCACGTCCGGGTGCTCCGGGCCGAGCAGCCGCTCGCGCAGCGCCAGGGCGCGCTCGGACGTCTTGCGCGCCTCGGCCAGCCGCGTCTGTCCGAGTTGGACAACGGCCATCGTGTTCATCGTGAGGGCCAGGTCCACATGCTCGGAGCCGAGCTCCTTCTCCTGCAGGGCCAGCGTGTGCTCCAGGAACCGCAGCGCCTCCACGGGCTTTCCCGCGCGCCAGGAGAGCTGGCCCAGGAACATGGACAGCGCCATCTCCAGCCGGGCCGGCCTTCCGAGCGACTCGAGCACCGCGTCCGCGTGGCGCGCGTAGCGCTGTCCGTCCTCGACGCGCCCCTGCTGCACGCCCACCGCGTTGATGAGGTGGATCCACGCCCACGCCTCGAGCTCCCGCTGCCGCGAGCGCGCGGCCGCGAGCAGGGCCTCGTCGAGGCTCTTCTCCGCCGCCCGGGCATCGCCTCCCGCGCTCCACAGCACGCCGAGCCACAGCAGGGCCTCCGCCTGGAGCGGGGAGCCCGGCGCGGCCCGCTCCGCGGCGTCCTTCGCCAGGGCGATGCCCTGGGTGTAGCGGCCCGCGGCGCGCAGCACCCGCGCCCGCGCCACCTGGGCCCACAACGTGTGAGCGGACTCCCCGGGCTCCTGCACCGCTGCGGGGGCCCCCGCAGCGCCGGGGCCGCACTGCGTGACGGGGCTCAGCGACTGCACGGCCTGCATCACCTTGCCCGCCACCTCATCGTCCGCCTGGGCGAGCAGCTCCCCCAGCGCGCGCAACTCGTCACGCCGCCGCTGCAGGCAGGTGTCGCGCAGGTGGTAGTCCTCCTCCGGCTGCGTGGCGCGCACGCGCGTGGCCTCGCAGTTGTCCCGGGTCTGCGCGGCCCAGTCCCGGGCATAGGTGTCCAGCAGGGGCCCGGCGCGCTTCCAGGCCTCCAGCGCGAAGGGGCGCCCGAGGGCCGTGAAGGCCCGGGCCGCCGCGTCCCTGCGCGCGTCGTCCCACAGGCCCGCGAGGCTCGCGGACTCGGCGCACAGGCGCTCCTCGCGCCAGCGCTTGTAGGAGAAGAGGCCCACGCCGGTGAGCACCGCCAGCGCGAGGGCCCCGAGGCCCAGCCGGCGCGCGTGCGTGGCGCTCGCGTCCCGCGTCAACTCCTGCAGCAGCGCGTCCAGGGAGGGGTAGCGCTCGCGCGGCTCCAGGGACAGGCCGCGCCGCAGCACCCGCCGCACGCGGGCGGGGATGCGGCGCGCGCTGGAGGGGGCGGGCGGCGGTGCGTCGAAGCCGTCATCGAAGGGCCTGCGCCCGTGGAGCGCCTCGTACAGCGCGACGCAGAAGGAGAACTGGTCGGCGCGAGCGTCCGCGGGGCGGCCCGCCAGCACCTCCGGCGCCTGGTAGCCACGCGTGCCCACCACGGGTGTGCCGCCCGCGCCTTCGCGCTCCACCTCGGAGGGGAGGAGCGCGAGCCCGAAGTCGGTGACGCGCGCGCGGCCGTCCCCGCCGAGCAGGACGTTGTCGGGCTTGAAGTCGCGGTGGACGATCCCCGCGGCGTGCGCGGCCGCCAGCCCCCTCCCCGCCTGGAGGAAGACCTGCACCGTGTCGCGCCAGGCGCGGGGGCCGTCCCTCAGCCAGTCGCGCAGCGTGCCGCCGTCGACGAACTCCATGGCCAGGAACACCTGGTCCCGGAGGTAGCTGCCGGCGTCGTGCACGGAGACGACATTCGGGTGGGAGAGTCGCGCGAGCGCCTGCGCCTCCTGGAGCAGCCGCTGCTGCCGGGCCGCCCCGGGCACGTCCGCGTCCATGCGCACGAGCTTGAGAGCCACCTTGCGGTCGAGCTTCGGGTCATACGCCGCGTACACCACGCCCATACCGCCGGAGCCCACCGGCTCCAGCACGACGTAGCGCCCCAGGCTCGTGCCCCGCATCAGCGGGCGCGACACGGGCCGGAGTCCCTCCCCCGTGGCCACCGAGACGTCATCCGCCGTCGCGGCGCCCGGGCCCGGGCCGAGGTGCCGGCACCGCGCGCAGCCCTCGCGATGCGACGCGAGCTCGCGCAGCGTCCGGGCCGGCAGCGTGCCAAGGCTCCAGGCCCGCCATGTCTCCAGGTCCGGGCAGTCCATGCGTCCCCTCCTCAGGGAGTTCCCTCCCCTGGAGGCTGACACGGAAGTCTCGTCCCGCGACAGCCCGCCCGGCACCCGCTCCGGGAGTGTGGCCGGTCGGGTGGCCTCCATGTGACTGGCGGGGCCCGAGCCGCCTGTGCCAGCCTCCACATGATGCGAACGGGTCTGGAGACGCAGGAGGACAGCCAGCGGGAGCCGGCCGCGCCGGAGCCTCCCCGGCCCGGGCTCGTCTTCGTCTTCTCCGGCGGCGCGCCACTGTTCCGCCCCGTCCCCCTCACCCGCGGCCGCCTGGTGCTGGGGCGCGAGGGCGCGGGCGAGCTGCCGCTGCCGGACGAGCGCCTGTCCCGCCAGCACGCGGAGGTGAGCCGCGAGGGCGCGCACTGGCACGTCGAGGACCTGGGCAGCCGCAACGGGACGTTCGTGGACGGCGAGCAGGTGACGGGCCGCCGCACCTTCACCCATCCCCGCGTGCTGCGGCTGGGCAACACGCTGGCCCTCTTCCGGGACGACGTGCGCCCCCTGGCCGGCGCGGACGTCTTCCGCGGTCCGGACGTGGTGCGGGGCCCCACGTTCCACGCGGTGCTGGAGCAGGTGGCCCCGGCCGCCCTGGCCGGAGAGACACTGCTCATCACCGGAGAGAGCGGCACGGGCAAGGAGCTGGCCGCGCGCGCCTACCACCAGTCCGGCCCCAACGCGCGGGGGCGCTTCGTCGCCATCAACTGCGCCGCCGTCCCCGCCAGCGTCGCCGAGCGGCTGCTCTTCGGCTCGCGGCGCGGCGCGTACTCGGGCGCGGAGGCGGACGCGGAGGGCTACGTGCAGGCCGCGGACCGGGGCGTCCTCTTCCTCGACGAGGTGGCGGAGCTGTCAGCCGAGGTCCAGGCCAAGCTGCTGCGCGTGCTGGAGACGCGCGAGGTGCTGGCGCTGGGGGCTTCGCGGGCGCAGCCGGTGGACGTTCGGGTGTGCTCGGCCACGCACCGGGACTTGCGCGCTGCCGTGGCCGCCGGCCAGTTCCGCGCGGACCTCTACCACCGGCTGGCCCAGGCCCGCGTGCGCCTGCCGCCCCTGCGCGAGCGGCTGGAGGAGGTGCCGTGGCTGCTCGCGCATGCGCTCCGGGACGTCTCCGCACCCGCCCTCCACGCCACCTTCGTCGAGGCCTGCCTGTTCCGCCCCTGGCCCGGCAACGTGCGCGAGCTGCTCGGCGAGGCCCGGCGCGCGGCACGCGAGGCCACCGCCTCCGGCACCCGCTCCCTGCGCGCGGAGCACCTGGACGCGGAGGCGGGCCTGCCGCTGGAAGGCCCCACCGAGGCTGGGGCCGCCTCCCCTACCGCGGCGGCTCCGGACCGCGCCACGCTGGAGGCCACGCTGGCCGCGCACGGCGGCAACGTCAGCGCGGCGGCGCGCGCGCTGGGGCTGCACCGGACGCAAGTGTACCGGCTGATGCAGCGCTGGGGCCTGGTCACTCCGTAGACAGCGAGCCCCGGAGCCGAGTGCATCACCAGCACTTCGCCGGGTGACACCTGTCGCATCTCCCCAGGTTCAGGATTGGCAGCCGAGCCTCCGCCAGTCAGGTCGGTGGCATGGACGGGAGGGGTCTTGTCGCACCGTCCACACCCGCCCTCCTCCAGACTGACTTCGAGGGCCGCCCAGTGTGCTTCCCGCGCCGTACTGTTCGCGCCCCGGCAGAGGATGCCGTAGCGGTCCGGCACTCCCCTACTTGGAGACGCCGTGGGCCATGCGCCCCGGCGCATCAGGAGGGGGAAAATCATGGTGTCAGTCTGGTCTCGAAGACTCGTACCACTCGTGTTGGCACTGGGCCTCACGCACTGCGGAGGCACGGATCCGGATTCGCAACCACCCGCGCCCGAGACAGCATCCAGCGAAGCCGGGATGCGAAGCTCCTGCCCACGCGCGAGGCTCGTCGAGGACATCAACGAGGGACTGGAGCCCTCGAGCATCGCGAACCTCACGGACGTGAACGGGAAACTCTTCTTCACGGCCGACGATGGCGAGCACGGCGTGGAGCTGTGGAAGAGTGACGGCACGCGAGGAGGGACGCGGCTGGTCAAGGACATCACGCCCGGCGCCGCGAGCTCGGCCATCCGCGAGCTCACCGAGGTGAATGGCAAGGTCCTCTTCGCCGTGGGCTCCGAGCTGTGGAAGAGCGACGGCACGGAGCGTGGCACGGTGCGCCTGGCCACCTTCGCGGACGAGTTCGCTGACTTCTTCCCGCGGAACCTGTTCGAGTACCGGGGCAAGCTCGTCTTCGAGGGATTCGATGAAGAGCACGGCACTGAGCTGTGGGTCAGCGATGGGACGTCTCGTGGGACCCGGCTCCTGCTCGACTTCAACCCCGGCCCCGAGGGCAGCGGTCCCAGCGACTTCGCCGAGCTGGATGGAGACCTCGTCTTCGAGGTGTTCGACGAAGCCGCTCTGACGGTCAAGCTGGTGAAGCTCGAGGACTGGAGGCGCGTGGTCGAGCTGGCGGACCTGGGAGACGAATCCAGCATCCGGAGGACGCTCGTGGTCGGGCACCGGCTGTTCATCTACTACTCGGACGAGGGAGATCCGGCCATTGCCGTGACCACGGGAAGGCCGGGGACGTTCCGGGAGCTCTTCAGCACCCGCCGCTTCGGCGTCACCGGTGTCCGCGATCTGGTGGCCCTCGAGGGCAAGGTGTACTTCCAGGTGGGCTCGGCGCTCTGGGTGACCGATGGCACCGAAGCGGGCACGCGGCTCGTCAAGGACGTCCTGCCCGGCTCCGGGGTGGACAAGGTACTGCTGTTCCTCACGGTGTTGAGCAACCGGCTCTACTTCAGCGCGGATGATGGCGTGGCCGGACGCGAGCTGTGGATCAGCAACGGCACCGAGAGCGGCACGCGGCTGTTCGCGGACCTCAACCCGGGTCCCGCCAGCTCCTCGCCAACAGACCTGCGCAACGTGCACAACAGCAAGCTGTTCTTCGCCGCGGATGACGGAGTGCATGGCCGGGAGCCCTGGAAGATGCACCGCGGCGGGACTCCGGAGCTCCTGATGGACATCGCGCCTGGAATGGCGTCGTCCTCGCCTCGTGGCTTCATCCGCTCCGACGAGGACGTCTTCTTCGCCGCCGATGACGGCCGCGGGGGCGAGGAGCTGTGGGCCACGCCCAAGGAGCACAACGACTGCCACCGGTAGGCTGTTGAACCTCTGGGGCCGGCGTCAGGCGTCCGCTGCGCCAGCCTCCAGACTCTCGGGATGGTGGGTGAAGACCCCCCCAACATGGGCCGCGACTCGTGCGCGATCTCATTCGCGTGCATCTGCCTCAACCCGGGCACCGATCTCAGCGGGCCGGTGCCAATGATGAACGGCAACGTCGGCATCGCCGTGGCGGCGCCCAGCAGCCCGCTGCGAGGTGCTCGACACTCTCCGCATACGCGGTACTCGACGCGCTCTGGTGGAAGTACATTCCCCGGCTCCGTGGGGGGAATACGCCAATGGTGACCTTCGAGGTGGATGAGGTCGAGGAAGCCCGTGAGCCGCCGCCGATGAAGCTCTTGGGTGAGCTGGTGCCGGATTCGTCATGGATGGCTCCGGACGCGGGGACTCGCGTGCTGGACCCCGAAGGGGCCCATCCCTTGCTCGCGGCGGTGCACCGCGCATTCGCCGAGCACCGCCCGTTGGTGCTCTCGCCGGACATCATCTGGCTCACCCTGATGCAAGGGGTCGCGCAGCACGTCCGGTTGAACGCGGAAGCACTCCGCTCCCGGCTTGTCCGGCACGAAGGACAGCGCCGGCTGAGCGTCCGGATGGACGACGGGATGAGCATCCAGGACGTCCTCTCCGCCTTTCGGGAGCAACTGCGCGAGGAGGTCGGCCCTGGTCTCCCCCGGCTGCTCTCATGCGACTTCTCCACCAGCACCGACATCGAGCGCATGGCCGGAGACGTGGTGCTGATGGACACGTTCTCCCCCTACTTCGACTACTTCGTGTCCTGCATCTGCGGCATTCCACGCGTCACGCTGCTCGGGTCGCCCGAGGACTGGCGCTCCATCCGCCGCCGGATCGATGTCATCGCGGAGCTTGACCTTTCGTGGTGGACGGCGTCGCTCGTCCCCATCGCCGATGAGCTGGTCCGGGCCTCGGAGGGACGGCCGGACGTCGGCTTCTGGCGGGAGATCTACAAGCCCCAGCAGGCCTATGGGTGGGATCGGTTCCTGGGGTGGATCGCCCGGCTCTTTCCCTATGTCGGGAGCGAGGGCCGCTTCGAGCGGCGCAACCCCATGCTCGCCGTACCCCACGCCGAGCTCCTGGCGGCCGAGGCGAAGCGGGAGGGCTACGCACGCTTCCATCATAGCTCCGGCTTGAAGCTGAAAGACGTGCCCGCGCTGCTCTCGCGGGTCCCCCTCGAGGCCGTCATGGAACGAGAGGGAACGCGCGAGCTCTGGTCCCTCGAAGCCGGAGTGATGGCGGTGGAAGTCGATGGTGGCGGTGCGCTCGTGCCACGGGCGGGAGTCCTCGTGCGGTGTGGCGGCGTCTCGGTGGAGCAGCTCGTCGAGCGCATCCTCGCGGAGCACGAGGCCACTCGCGCGACCAGCAGAGGGGATGCGCAGGGGTTCGCGGAGCTGCTCGCCCTCCAGGATAGGCTCCACCAGGCCACCCTGTTCCCGAAGACGCGTCCGTGGCGCCTCCTGCCACTCCAGCAGCAAGAGGAGATCGAAATCCTCCTGACGTGGAGCACCACCGACGTGCGTCGGCTGGTGGATCTGCCCGATGGGACGGTGCTCGCGCTGCGCACGAGTTCGGGACGCAACCCACAGGTGATCGTGAGATTGCACGCCGACCAACTGGAGCCGCGGCCGCCGCTCACGGACAAGGAGCTCGAGGACTACGGCGGGCCCGACGCCTTCCTGCCCTCCCTCCCTCCACTCCGTTCCCGCGAGCGGGTGGAAGAGATTCCCGTGGTGGGCTACTCCCTCGTGGCGTTGCTCGCCCGGGCCCTCGATACGCAAGGATCCACGGAGCTTCCGGTGCTCGGGATGCTCGCGCAAGAGATGGCACCCTGGGAGGACATGCCTCCCCCTTCGCGTCCCGAGCCCCGGAAGAAGAAGTAACAGCCATTCCCAGAAAGGGTGTCCAGAAAGGGTGTCAGAGAATTCGAGTGGCCCCCCTGGTAGCCGTGTCCCTGGCCTACAAGGTGCCGCTACGTGAGTTGTTCCCCGAGGAAGAGAAGGAGTCCTGACCCAGTCTCAGCGAGCGGGAAAGCGCAGTGACCCTCATACCGAAACCGGCTCTTAACAGGGCCCATCCATCCCACAAGTCTTCGAAATGAGCGTTTGGCATCCCTTGACAGACACGCGAGCGGGCTATTTGTTTAACCTGAGTGACTCGCTTCATATCGTGGAAGAAAAATATGGGAACTTGCTGGTCCCTGTCACAGACGGGGCCATGATCGTCGCCAGTGATTACTCCGGCCAACATAAAGAGGCGAGCCACGAAGCCTATTCGTTTCTGGTCACGACCGATCAGGCCTTGGATGCGTGGCTGCCCTCGCTGCGAGCCTTCCGCCAACGCTGGCTCCCCGATAGCCGCCGCATTTCATTTAAAAAGCTCAACGAACCCGTCCGCTGGCGGGCATTGCCAGCCTTTCTCGAAACGGTAGGCAACCTAAGCGGAAATCTCATCACCATCCTAATTGACCGGCGGGTGGGAAGTTTTATGGCCGGTGGCCCGGACGCAACGGTCGACGCCTTTCCGGATTGCTTCTCCGCTCATGCTAATCGTGGCACGGTGGAGAAGATGTTTCGGCTCGCAAGCTTCGTTGCTCTGATCTTGTCCGGATTGCGCCGAGAGGATCAGGTGTCGAACTGGATAAGTGATCACGACGAAGCACTGGACACCCACGACAAGCGGGAGCAGTTCGCGCGCTTGGCGACGTATCTTACATTTGGCCTGACAGGTTGGAGAAAGCCTGCCGACCATTGGTTTGGTACGACGGAATCACCGATGGCACCTTACTGGTCAGAGGATGTCGCAGCAGTGCCAGACCTCGTCGCAGGCGCCTATTGCCAGATGAGCGGATTCCTTCCTGCCTTTTTGGGCATGAAGACTTGGCAGGTGAGGATGGCTCCAAGCAGTGTCGAGGACCGGCGCGCCCACGCGATTGGTGATTGGCTGGCCAACGGGCGAGCTACCCTAAGGCACGTGCTGCTTCGGTTGGAGCAGGACGGCAATGGCGAAGTTCGGTCCTCCGCTCAAGCCTTTATGGGCTCCACTTGACATGCAAGTGCTTGAAGTGCGGATAGGCGCGACGGCGGATGCACCGGCACTGCCGCATGCGCCAACAACTCGGGCCGGGTGAGCAGCACCAGCGGAGCGGCAGCCACGGCGCGAGTCAAGGGTCCTGGAGGGCTCCAGGAACGCAGCGGCGGCACTCCTCTCCACCAGGCCCTCCTTCACTCCATGGGCCAGCACGTAGCGCAACCACCCCACCAGCGCCGTGTCGTCCAGCTCCGGCTCCGCTGAGTAGCGTCGCTCCCAGAAGCCCCTCTCCAGTCCACCAGCCGTCCCACCTTCTTGGAGAGGTTGGCCCGCAGGTATTCCATCTCGAGAGGCTGGTGCTCCATACCCGGGGGACGAGGTGGATGTCCCCCTCATGGGCCTTGAGCGGCGCCGCTCCGAGCCGCGCCCTCTCCTGTCTAATGCCGCCCCAACTCCCTGTCCCAGTCCGACAACTGCGTAGACACCGCATATTTGTAGGCGCTGGAGATCTCCTCGAACTTCTTCAGGGGAAGCACGGAGAGGCGCTCACGCAAGAAGCCCGGGTCGCCGAGCACCTCGCGGTGTTTGAGATCGGTGTCCACCTCGACCATTCCAGGAATCACCCGGAGCACGGCCTCCAGGCAATCCTCCCGGGTGGCGCGAGACATGCGCTCCACCGTCAGGGCCAGGTGCTCGCGCACAGGGGCAGGGCCTCCGGGGCACCAGGCCTCCAGGGTCCTGCGGTAGATGTCATCCATGAGCTCTTCCAGCGTGTACTTCTGATCGAACGACCAGAACGCGTAGCGAAGGCCCTGGAGAACCTCCCAGAAGCGGAGCAAGGCGGCGAGCCGGTTCGCCATGCGTTCAGCGCTCTGCGGCGAGGGCGGAGACACTGCATGATCGAGAGCCCCCCAAGGGGTGCTCAGGCAGAAGGACTCAAAGGCGTCACTCATGCGCGGGCGCTCCTCCTTCGGGACGCACTCATCCAAGCCCATGAAGACCTCGATGAACATGTGCATCCGCCAGCGGGGGTCGCCCGTGTCGAAGTCGGCCACCGAGTGCATCACCAGTACTTCGCCGGGTGACACCTGGCGCATCTGCCGGGGCTGGGGAAAGGCGCCGGTCTCGAGATACTCCCGAGCCCACCAGTGGCCCTCTGCCCTCACCTTGCGGAGGATGGCGGCTTTGGTGCCGTAGAGCCACGCCGGAAACTCAAGCACCTGGGAGTGTTCAGTGTTCATGGCCTTGCGGCCCTACCACAGCGGTCAGATGCGCCACAAGCGACAGGCACTTCGCGCGCGCCAGGAGCGCAGAGGCCTCCCGCCCGCTCAGTGGCAGTCCACGGGCAGGTAGACCTGGCCCTGGAAGCCCTTGGGGCGTTCGCCTCCTTCATAGGCAGCCCGGAGTGCCTGCTCGGCCAATTCACCGCGCTGCTCTGCCTCTTCCCTGGGCAACTCCTCTTCCCTCTGCGCCGCCCGCTCCTTCCAGGAGGCACCGGGCTTCTTGCGCCGGTAGCTCCAGCGGTACAGCGTCACGCCCGGCTCTGGCGTGCGCCAGGACAACTTCCAGAGTGCTCCCCCGTTCTCGAATTCGAGGAAGAGTGTCCCCTCGAAGCCGGTGCCTCCCACGAGTTGCTTGCCAGGGTCGACAGCCTCATTCAGGGCCGCCAGGTAGCGCCCCACCTGCTCTCTCCCTTCGCTGCGCGACTCCTCATCGTCCGGCTTGAGCTCGAACAGCACGAGGAGACGGGTATCGGTGATGTCCGGACGCAAGAGCCTCACGAACTCCGAAAGGCGCTCCGGGTCCCCCAATTTGCCCCTCTTCACAATGCTGTAGAGGTTGACGTTGTCGAGGAAGACGACGCTGGAGGGGTGCTGCACGCTGTATTCCCTGCCAATGGCGTAATGTGCGGCCTTGCCAAGGAAAGCGTCCCAGGGTTCCTTGGAGTCCGGCTTACGGCCAGGGAGCTTGGAGGAGGGCGGCTGCGCCTGGGCACCAAGGGCCGCCACGAGCACCAGGAGAAAACCCGCCAGCCCCCAGGTGCTCCTCGTCCTGCTTCCGCTGCTTTTCATTGCCGACATGCTCCTCCCAGTGCGGAGTGAGGCCAGGGAGGCAACCATGAGGGGCTGACACATCGATGAGGGCCGTGGACCTCTCCTGGTGGCGCACAAGAGGTCCATCGCCGCCTCGATCCAATTCACCCATCAGGCCTGTCCCCTGCGGCTCCAGCCGCGCGCGCGTCACGACTGCGCGACGATATCGACCATCTTCGCTTTGAGGTCCCTGTCGCGCATCACCTTCTTCACGATAGGGCCTGTCAGGCGATTGCCCATGAGGCGGATGGTCGCCCCACGAATGATTCGCTGCGCCTCGTTGGCCGGAGTGAAGAGCGCTCTCGCTTTCAGCGAGTCGCGCTGCGTGTCCTCGATGAAGGGGCGCAGCTTCTCCTCCCACCGGGTCAGCGCACGTTCCATGTCGTCTGGATACGTCTCCAGCATGTTGCCCAGGAGCTCACCTCCGGCCAGACCGGTCGACGCCCCCATCCCTGAATACAGGGTCAAGCACCACGCGGAATCGCCCACCAGCACCACCCGCCCCTTGTGCCAGCTCGGCATGCGGACATGGTTGGTCGAGTCGAACAGGTATTCGTCCGCGGTCTCGAACTCATCGAGCAGATGGCTCAGCACCGGCCCCGCCTCTTCCGGTCCGTACGCCTCGCGCAGTGATTCGATGGGACGGCCGCGGAACTGCGCGGCCACGTCCTCGACGCGGTAGGAGAGGAGCAAGGTGGGGTTGTGATTCGCGAAGGGAAAGACCCACGCCGACCTTCCCGCCTCGGCCAGGACCAGGCCTTCGTGCGTGGCGTAGCCCGGCACGGGGTCGCGCAGGACGCAGGCGGCAATCATGTAGTTCAGCGGGTGCAGGAAGTCCTCGTGCGGACCAAAGACGAGCCGGCGGACCGTCGAGCGCATGCCATCCGCGCCCACCACGAGGTCGAAGCGTTCGGTCGTGGCCATGCCGCTCTTCGTGTGGGTCATCGTGACGTCGACCCCACGCTCGTCCTGCTCTATCCGGGTGGGGACCGTCGCGAAGCGGACCTCCACATCCCGCGGCAACGCGGAGAACAAGCAATGCTCCATGTCGCCGCGCAGCATCGGGCGAGGCGCGCCGGGAGCGTCCACGAAGTTCATGCCCTTGTGCCGGCGGCCGGCCCGGTCGATTTCGTAGGTCTCCATCCTCGGGGAACTTCGATCGACCAGGGTCTCCATCACGCCGAACCGCTCGGCGGAGGCCTTGCCGGTACCGAACAGCGCGATGAAGTAACCGCCCTTGCGGCGCTCGGGTGCCCGTTCGATGAGCACGGGCTCCCAGCCGAGCTTGTGAAGCCGGATGGCCGTGGCGATACCGCTGATGCCGAGTCCCACCACCAGAACGCGGCGACGAAGTGCCGTTGAGTTCGTCATGATGCCCAGACGGTAAAGAGCGGTGGTGTCTGTCACCAGAGCGCGGTCTGGGGCGGAAATCGGCTTGGATTGGGGTTGGCGGCGGCAAACCGGCGGCGGCCTCGAGCGCTCGGCTCGAGACCGCCCCTGACAGAACCTACCCGGGGTGGCTCAGTAGGTGCCCTTCATCGTCACGTTGGTGTACGCGCTGTAGCCGTACGAGCACGCGTACCACGTCCCAGCGCTCGGGTTGCTGAGGGTGCAGCTCTCGGTGCTGCCGCCGAGGTACGGACGGCAGTTGTAGGAGCTGGTCGTCGGAGCGGAGCCGAACTTCACGTACAGGTCCGCGTCGCCCGTGGTGCCGCTCTTGCCCGTCTGGTTGAAAACGAGGCTCGTCCTCCCCGCCGGCACGGACAGCGTATTGCAGGTCCACGCGCCCTTGGCGCCCGAGTACGGTGCCGACTCCACCCCGTTGCTCAGCGTGCCACCACCGCCGCCGCCACCACCGGTGCTGTACGCGCCCTTGAGCGACATGCCCGAGGCCGCCGAGTAGCCGTTGAGCTTCACGTAGTACGTGCCGGCGCTCGGGGTGGCGAAGGTGCAGGTCTCCACATTGCCGGACTTGTACGGACGGCAGTCATAGAGGGAGCTGGTCGGCTCGGAGCCGAACTTCACGAACATGTCGGCGTCACCCGTGCCGCCGCTCAGGTCGAACGTCAGGTTGCTGGCGCCCGAGGGCACCACCAGGGTGAAGGCGCAGCTCCACGTGCCCGCGGCCACGGAGATGTTGGACACCGTCACGCCGTTGGCGAGCGTCACCGGCGTGCAGGGCGGGGGCGGCGGGGGACCGCTATCGTCCACCGGCGGCGGGGTGTTGCCGGTGGTGGCGCCCTTGGCCCGCTCGGCCATGAAGGACACCGCCAGCTTGGAGAACTTCACCGAGTTGCTCGCCGTGCCGCCCATGGCGGTCAGCGTGTCGCCCGTGGAGTGGATCTGCGGGTTGGACGTGTTCATCGTTGCCTCGAAGGGCATCGAGGCCGGGAAGCCCGCGCTGGTCCACGAGGCGTGGTCCGAGCAGCCATAGCCGCACGTGATGTTGGTGTACGTCATCCCCGGCTGGTACGTGGAGATGAGGTTGGTGACGAAGGTGTTCTGCGCCGCGTTGGTGTTGTCCGTCACCATCGCGAAGTCGTAGCTGGAGCCCTTGTAGTTCGTCATGTCCAGCTGCAGCACGCCCACCACGTTCACCTGGTTGTTCTTGTGCCAGTTGGCGATGTCCCCCGAGCCCTTCAGGCCCACCTCCTCGGCGGCATAGGCCATGAACTTCACCGTGCGCGCCGGCTGGTAGCCCGTGGCCATGGCCACCCGGAAGGCCTCGGTGATGGAGGCCACGCCCGAGGCATCGTCATCCGCGCCCGGCGCCGCGAGGGAGGAGCCACCCGTGTTGATGGAGTCCAGGTGGCCGCCGAGCACCACCACCTCGTTGGGGTGCGTGGTGCCAGTGATGGTGGCGACGACGGACGGCTGCGGCGAGACGGTGCTGGAGTGCGTGAAGAACGCCACCGAGACGTCGGTGCGCCCATTGGCGAGGGTGGTCCACTCGTTCTTCAGCCACGTGGCCGCGTCGGTGCCCGACTGCAAGTTGTAGCGGCGCGACGTCCAGTTGGTGGACAGCGTATTGATGGTGTTGCGGATGTTGAGCTCCTGCACCCCGCCCAGCATCGCGTTCACCGACGGGGCGTTGTTGAGCGTGTAGGCCGTCAGCGACGCCAGGGACTGCGGGGCGCTGCTGGCCTCCACGGCCGCGCGCGCCTGCGCCTCCGTGTCATGGGCGAGGAAGCCCGCGCACCGGTTGAGTTTGGCGTGCATCGCCTCGGACAGCTTCACCAGGTGCGACTCGGGCACGCGCAGCACCGCCACGCCGCCCTTCTCGAGCGCCGGAGCAGGCAGCGCCAGGCCCTTCTCCTTGAACGAGGCCCGCGCGGGCCCCAGCGCGTCCGTTCCAATGGTAATCCACACCTCCTTCTCCTTCGGGGGGGCCTCGGCGAACGCGGGCGCGGCCAACGCGAGCCATACCGCAACCGAACCAGATGTCCTCATTCCCATACGCTTCTCCTCGACGCGGGTACTTCCTCGTGAAAGCTCGACTCGAACGAAGACGCCCGGGGCCATGCATGCGGCTCCCGGGCGTCCGGACTTCACGGCTGATTCAGCGCGCGGTGGGGTGACCGCAGCCGGTCCTGCATTCAGCAGGAAGCGTGCCATTCCAGCAGGGCTCGTCACTCCACCCAGGCCCTATCTCCTGGGCGTGCGGAGTGGAGCGTGGTTCTCCCACGGGCCCGGTGCGTTCTGTATCGAGTCATGACAGCACCGTGACCAAGAGCGCGAAATGACGGGAGATTCAGTGCTGGCGCCCCCTGTCCGCGTTTCAGTCACTTCCGGAGGGGCAGGGGTCGTCTTCAACCCATCCGCCCCGGGTCCTAAGCCCCCGGACATGGTTTCTGTCCACGTCGGAGTTGGCGCTGGCGGTAGCGCGCTAATGCCCCTCGTCCACCCGCAGCGGTCCCATGCTGGGGGTGGACAGTATCTATGTCCGGGGGCTTAGAAACGGCTCAAGGCCTGGCAGGAGCTGCCTGGATGGACTCCAGCAGCTCCTGGGGCGGAGGCGTCAGGACCGGCTGCCACTTCTCCGCCGCGCCTTGCGGAGCGAAGAAGACCTGCCCGTCGATGCGCTTTCCGTCCTCGCATTGCAAACGGAGGACCTCGAGATAACCCCGGAGCATGCACTCGGCCTCGCTCTCCACCCAGGTGCCGAACCCGGTGCCATTGGAGAACCGGCCGTTGCAGCGGATCTTGAGCTTCTGGGGGCGGTTGGGGATGAGGTCCGCGCAGGCCACGTGGCTTCCCGCCCGGCAGGCCGCGGCGGTCTGGGCGGGATTCGCCGGGTCGTAGTCCGGTCCCTCCAGACGCTCGAGCGACGTCGACTCGCCTTCGATCGGCTCCGAGGAGAAGAGCTGCTCGCAAGACCGGTAGTTCTTCGAGTAGGCGAAGCTGCACGGCTCGAAGTCACCGCAGCCTCCTTCCTGTTCGCATTCCTTCTTTATCTTCGCGACCTTCGCGCGCAGCGCCTTGGACATGGAGCAGTCGGGTGATTTGCCGCTCCCGGGTTCGAGCACCACCTCGGTGGGCGCGAGCGCGCAGAGCGACGGATCCCGGAGGGAGATGCCGGGAGCGAAGCGCGCGTTGTCGAGGACGAGCGTGCGCGGCTTGCCGTCCTTGCACGCGGGAGGAAATTGGAAGGTGTAGCGGCCGTCGCGGATCTCGAGCCGGGTGAATGCGGGCATCGTCAGCCGCACCTGCTTGCCCGAGCGGACCTCGCGGCCGGAGAGCAGGTTCTCGTAGTAGACGACGAGCGCATCGGTCTTGAACGTCTTGTTCCCCTTGCGCGCGGTCACCTTGTACAGCTCAGGTTGGGGGCTGTCGGCCAGGGAGGGCAGCGAGAGCAGCGCGCCGGCCACGGCGAGCCCGCGCGAGACACAGGTGAGAGCGCGACGGATGGGCATGTGAATCAGCTTACGCGGCGGGTTGTGAGCGGGTCCACCGGAGTGCGGGCAGAGCGTGGTCTGGGTTGGAAACCGGCTTGGATTGGGGTTAGCGGCGGTGCTGCTCGCGCCAGGCCCGGGGCGTCACTCCGTGGGCGCGCCGGAAGGTGCGGATGAAATGGGTGACGTCGGTGTAACCCACCTGGCTGGCGATGCTCTCGATACTGGCTCCCGTTTCCCGCAGGCGCCGCCGGGACTCGGCCATGCGATGCTCGCGCAGCCAGTCCCCCACCGTCAGCCCCGTCTCCTCGCGGATGACGTTGGCCAGGTGCGAGGGCGTGCACCCCACCGCCACCGCGACGTCCTGGAGCGAAAGGGGCCGCAAGCAGTGCGCCTCGATGAAGGCGAGCGAATCGTGCACGAGCCTGCCACTCATGGCCGGCGCGAGAGGCGCGTGCTCCTGCAACTCGCGCAGGAGCTCCGTGACCAGCAGGACGAACCACGCATACGTCGCGTTCTCCGCGCCCCACCGGGCTTCTCGCAACTCCGTCTCCAGCTCGGCCAACCGGTGCACGATTCGCTGCCACCGTGCCTGCCCGGGCCGCAACCGGAGCAGTCCCCGGACGAAGAGGCTTCGCACGGGAGTGGGCTTCGCCGCTCCACGGCTTCGAGGCGGCTCCGGCAACCACTCCGGTCCGAGCGAGCGGAGCAGCAACGGATCGAACCCCACGATCCACCCCTCGAGGTTGCCCATATCGAGGGGCTGGTGCTCCATGCCCGGGGGGACGAGGTGGATGTCCCCCCCACGGACCTCGAGCGGCTCCATGAGACGGGCCCGCCCCCTTCCCGCCGTCATCACGAAGATCATGAAGAAGGTCGAGACGAGTGGCCCGGGCGGAATCACGGGCACCTGCCCTCCTGGAATGCGAATGACACGCAAGGGCAGGCCCCCAGCGCCCATCGCATCCAGGGTGACGACATGGGGAGGCGAGCGCTGCGGCGTGCGAGTCATGGACGGTGAGTATGGCCCGCCATCCCGGAGGCCTCGACCCCAATCCAGGCCGATTTCCGCCCCAATCCACGCTCTTTCAGCAAAATCCGTGAAACATTATTGTCACGAAATGATGAAGAGCCCCCGCGGCACCCGGCCGCCCGCCGCGCGGCGGCTCCATGCCAGAGGAATCACGAATGCAAAGCCATACATCTTCAGACGTGAAGTTCGAGGCCCCCGGCCCGGGAAGCTGGGAGCTGGAGACAACGCATACCCACCGCCCCAGCTCCCGGTATTCCGCTGAGCTGTTCATCTCCGGGCTCAGCGCGGGATTCTCCGAGGGAGCCGCCCGGTATGGCCTGATGATCGAAACCCTGCGCGGGGTGAGCATCCACGGGTTCATGTATTCCCAGATCGTCCCCTTCGGGGCCCCCGCGGGCGCCTCGGGCTCACCGCCTCCCCTGTTCTTGATGAAGCTGATGATGCGCCTGCACCCGGGCATCCGCCGCCGGCTGAACGTCTCGAAGCAGGCCTTGGAGAGCAAGCGCTGGCGCGAGGACCTGCGGTACTGGGACACGGTGGAGAAACCGGCCGCCATCCGCGCGCACCTCGCCCTGCAGGCCGTGGAGCCCTCCACGCTTCCCACCGCGGAGTTGGAGAAGCACCTGGTGGCGTGCCGAGACCACCTGGTCGCCATGGCCCGCCTGCACCACCTCTACAACGTCACGCACATCCTCCCCGTGGGGGATTTCCTCGTCCACGCGCAACGGTGGACGGGCAAGAGCGCCGGTGAGCTCGCGCGGCTCTTCAAGGGCGATTCGCCCCTGTCCGCGCAACTCGCCACCGAGGAGACTCCCGCCCTCATCCAGGCCCTGCGCGCGGATGCGGCGGCACGCGAGCTGCTGTTCTCCAACACCCCCGCGAAGCAGCTCCTCGAGCAGTTGGTGGCCCTGCCCGGCGCCGTGGGCGAGCAGATGCGGACGTACCTGGAGTGGGTCGGCTACCGCAGCCTGGGCTACGACCTCTCGGATCAATATGCCCTGGAGGTTCCCGAAGCGCTGGTGAATGGCATCCGGGGCGCGGTGACGGGACGCACGCGGACGGAAGACGCCTCGGACCCGCGGCTGCTGGAGCGGGTGCGCGAGGCCGTGCCAGAGGCGCACCGGCGGGAGTTCGATGAGCTGTTCGCCGAGGCGAGGCTCGTCTACCGGCTCCGGGACGAGCGCAATACCTACAGCGATGGCTGGGCCCTGGGTCTGGCCCGCCGGGCGGTGCTCGCCGCGGGGGCTCGCCTGAAGGAGCTGGGGCGGCTCACCGACGCGGAGCTGGCCATCGACGCGAGCCATGACGAGCTGCTCGGCCTGCTGCGCGCCGCCCACCACCCGGCGAGCGAGGAGCTCCAGCGGCGCGCGCAGTGGAGGAAGACGAAGACCCACGCGGATGCACCCGCCTGGCTGGGCGAGCCTCCCTCGCCCCCTCCTCCCATGGACTTCCTTCCCCCGGCGGCGCGGCGCGTGAACGACGCGCTCATGTTCTACATGCAGGGCGTCTTCGAGTCGCCCCCGGCCCAGACGACGGAGACGTCGGTTCGCGGCCTGCCGGTGAGTCCGGGCATCTACGAAGGCATCGCGCGAATCGTGAAGGAGCAGACCGACCTCGGCCGCATCGAGAAGGGCGACGTGCTGGTGGCGAGCACCACGTCGCCCTACTTCAACGTCGTGCTGCCCCTGCTCGGGGCCATCGTGACAGACCGGGGCGGGCAGTTGTGCCACGCCGCCATCGTGACGCGCGAGTATGGGATTCCGGGCATCGTCGGGACCCGGGAGGCCACGAAGGTGGTGCGCGACGGCGCGCGCGTGCGCGTCAATGGAACGACCGGAGAGCTCCAGGTGCTGTCATGAGTCTGGTCCCCTTGAATGAAGCGCTGTCCGAGGAGGAGTTCGGCGGCAAGGCGGTCCATCTCGGAGCCGCGCTGCGCGCCCAGCTGCCCGTTCCCCCCGGGTTCGCGCTCTCGGTCGGGCTGGTGGACCGGGTCGCCGCCGGAGAGCCCGGCGCCGTGGCCCAGCTCCACGGCCTGCTCGACCGGGTAGGCCCCTCCGTGGCGGTGCGCTCGTCCGCCGTGGGCGAGGACTCGGCCAATGCGAGCTTCGCGGGCCAGCACCTCACCGTGCTCGGCGTGCGCACCCAGGAAGGATTGCTCGAGGCCGTGAAGCAGGTATGGGCCTCGGGCCGCTCCGAGGCGGCGCTCGCGTACCGCCGCAAGCTCGGAAAGGAGGGCACGCCGCGCGTGGCCGTGGTCGTCCAGCATCTCGTCGCGTCCGAGTGCGCCGGCGTGTTGTTCACGTGCGATCCCCTCTCCGGGGCCGACGAGCGGGTCATCGAGGCGAGCTGGGGCCTGGGCGAGGCCGTCGTGGCGGGACTCGTCACGCCGGATCGCTACCGCATCAGCCGGGAGGGACGCATCCTCGAGCGGGCCGCGGGAGAGAAGGACCTGGAGCTCCAACCGCTCCCGGGCGGGGGCACGCACGAGGTGGCGGTAGCGCCCGAGCGGGTGAATACCCTGTGCCTCGACGAGAATCGTCTGCGGGAGCTGCATGCGCTCGCCACCCGGTGTGAGAACCACTTCGGAAGAAGGCAGGACCTGGAGTGGGCCTTCGCCGGCCCGCGACTCTTCCTCCTTCAGCAACGGGCGGTGACCCGTGGCGGCTGAGCTCACCGAGGTGGCCGCCCACACCGAGCCGCAGGCGCTGTCCTCCCGGACGCTGGTGTCGCTCGCACTGACGATGGCGCTGGTGCCCCTCAACTCGACGATGATCGCCGTGGCGCTCCCGACGATCGGCCGCGACCTGGGCGCGGGGCCCGACACGCTGAGCCAATGGTTGGTGACCAGCTATCTGCTGGTGGGGATCGTCCTGCAGAGCCCCGGCGGAAAGCTGGGAGATCTCTGGGGTCATCACCGCGTGCTGCGCGTGGGGCAGGCGCTGTTCGCCCTGGGGGCGGTGACGGGCTTCCTCGCCCGGCAGGTGGCCCTGCTCGCGCTGGCGCGGGTGCTCATGGCGACAGCGGGTGCGGTCATCGGGCCCAGCGCCATGGCCCTGCTGCGCAACGGGCTGCCGGCCCACCGCCGGGCTCGGGCCTTCGGGCTCTTCGGGGCGATCATGTCCCTGGCCGCGGCGGCGGGCCCGATGCTCGGCGGAGAGCTGGTGGCCCGCATGGGCTGGTCCTTCATCTTCATGGTGAACGTCCCCGTCATCTGCCTCGCGCTCCTCATGGGGCATGGGGAGGCGCCCGCCGAGCCCGTTCCCACCCAGCGCCCCGCGTTCGATGTCCTCGGCAGCGTGTTGCTCGGCATGGGGCTGGCGTTGCTCGTCGTGGGAGGCAAGAGCCAGGGGGCGTGGATGGCGGGATTGCTCGCCGCGGGAGCCGGAGTGCTCGTGCTGATGTACCGCTGGGAGCGGCGCCAGCGCCACCCGGTCATCGACTTCCAGCTCTTCGGCTCGCGTGCCTTCACCGCGGGCAGCAGCATCCTCGCGCTCCAGAACCTGGCCATGTATGGGCTGCTCTTCCAGCTCCCCTACCTCTTCGCGCAGCGGTTTGGAGAGGACACGGGACGCACGGGCCGCACGATGCTCGCGATGATGTCCATGATGGTGATTGGTACGCCCCTGGGCGGGAGGATCTCCGAGAAGCTCGGAGCGCGGGTGACATCGGTGACGGGTGCGCTCCTGGCGCTCGCAGGAGTGGGGCTGCTGGGAATGCGCACGCTGGACGCGCCGGATGAAGCCATCCTGCCGCTCATGCTGCTGGGTTTCGGCCTGGCCCTGGCGACCGCGCCCTCCCAGGCCGCGGCGATGGGGGCCGTGGACAAAGCGCGGAGCGGAATGGCCGCCGGGGCGATGTCCACCCTCCGCTACCTCGGAGGCGTGGCGGGCATCGCGGTGCTCGGAGGGGTGCTGGCCAAGGGAGGCGCGGCGGCGACGCTCGAGCAGCATCGCGCCGCGATGGCCGTCTTCGGGGGAGCGCTGGCGGTCTCGGCCTTCGCGGCCCTCGCGCTTCCACACCGGGACGCGGTGGGCGGGAAGCCCGCCACGCGGTGAATCGGCTCCGGAGCGCTACAGGGACATGGCGGGAATGGGAGCGGCCTCGTCGGCGCCCCAGAACCACTCCACCCGAGCGCTCCGGCGCTTCTCCTCGAGCCAGGCGTCGAACAGCAGGCTGGAGATCCGCTGGCGCGTCGTCTCGTCGAACTGCCCTGGCAGCACTTGCATGACCCACAGCAGCTCGTAGCCCTCTCCGCTGGGAACGGGCCCGGTCAGCTCGCCCGGCTGCGTGCCGAAGACCAGAGCCGCCTGCTCCGCGTCCAGCTCGCTCCGCTCCAACGTGGTGAAGAGGGCGTCCTCCTCTCCCGTCTCCACGAAGCGCGCCTGGGCCACGGCCAGCAGCTGGCTCGGATTTCCCCGGAGCTTGCCGTACAGCCGCAGGGCTTCGTCCCGCTCGGGCACATACAGCCGGGCGGCCCGGACCCGATCGAAGCCGGAGCGATGGTCCTTGAAGTACGCCTCCTCCTGTCCGGCGATCACCTGCGCCTTCAACTTCTCGCGGCCCTGCTCATCTCGCAGGTGCCTCTCGAGCTCCGCCTGCGTGGTGCCATGCTCGGCCATCCAGCGCTCCACCTGCGCGGGCGTGAACAGCCGCCGCTTTCCCCTGAAACGGACCAGCGCCTCGGCGAGCTCTTCATCCGAGGTCTCAATGCCCCGGGCGCGGATCTCCTGATCGATCAGGCTCATGTGGAGCAGGTGCCGGCCGATGTGCAGGGTGTGCCACGCATAGTCCAGGCTGGTGATGGCTTCACTGATGCGTATCGGAGCGTCGTTGACGCGCACCACCACGGACTCGTTGAAGCGCTGGATTCCCCGCACCGGCCAGGGCAGCTCCTCGTCCGCGCAGTAGCTCAGCGAGAACGTGCCCGCCTCGCCGCCCACCAGGATGTCGTAATGAAACGTCTCCTGGTAGCTCTCCTGCTCCCAGACGATGTTCATCCACGGCTCCGGGTGGCGGGCCCTCAGGGCCTGGAACCGCGCCTGAGCCTCCTCGGGCCCGGTGCGCTCCTCGCGCAGCTCGAGCAGCAACGCCATCGCGTCGCGCGCGGCGGCAAGAATGGACTCGTTCATGAGCAGGCCTCCAGGGAAGCGTGACTGCGGCTGGGATTCATGAGCTCCGTGCAGATCGCATCGCGAATCGGCAGTCCGGTCTTCTGTTCTATCCACAGCCACTGGCCGTTGGGGTTGATCTCCAGGAAGACGTAGCGGTCATCCGGAGTGACGATGATGTCGATGGCGCCGAACCGCAGTCCCAGCCGGGCCACCAGCTCCACGCAGGCCCGGCGGATTTCGTCCGGCAGGCGGTGCACCCGGTGCGGTGTATGGCCCAGGTCATAGCGGCGCCAGTCGAGCTGGGTACGCCGGGTGACCTGCGAGTGGATCTCCGCGGCGAACACCTCCTGGCCCACCACGGTGATGCGCAGCTCGAACCGTTTGGGCACCTGCGCCTGGAACAGCACGGGGCTGTGGCGCAGGCGTCGCGCGTAGCCCACGTCCCGCGTGGTGAGGTGCTGCGTGTAGCGCATCAGCTCGCGCTCCTTTCGTTGGCTCGCGGGGAAGACGATGCTCGGCAGCTTGTCGATGAGCCGCCCCTTGTGCTGGCGGTAGAACTCCAGGAACTCGTCCGGGTCATTCGTCATCAGAGTGGGCGGAATCTCCAGCCCGAGCGCCGTCGCCAACTGGAGTTGGAGTTGCTTGTTGTCGGCGCGGCGGATGGTCTGAATGGGCCCCGGCAGCCAGGGGATCTCCAGTGCGTTCCACGTGTCCTGGATGACCTGGTAGCACTCGTCTCCGGCGTAGGTCTGGAGCAGGGGATCCGGGATCTGGGGAGACACCTTTGGCCTGCTCGGGCGGCGCAGCCATGCGGACGTGCAGGCCGTGAGCTCCAGCGCCTGGCGCCCGCGCTTCAGTTGGACGCGCTTGTGGCCATCGCGATAGGCGATGGAGAGCGCCGCTTCTCGGGGGAACTCGGCCCAGTCGAAACGGCACACGCTGGCGCCTCGACGGCGCAGTTCGGCCTCCACGACATCCGAGTGGATGTCTTCGGCCTCGGTCAAGATGAGGATCAAGGTCTGCTCCGCGAAGGGTGAAGAAGACCGCGGAGGGCCTTGCTCGAAGCGTAGCAGGCACGGCCCGCTGGCTCTGGGCAAGGCGCTCCGCGGAGAGGGAGGCAGGGGGCGCCTACTGATCCGTGTCGCCGGTGTCGGAGGTGCAACCGCCCTGGGACTCGGCCATGCGGCCGCCCGAGATGAGCTTGAGCTCCACCTCGCTCAACTCGCGCGCACCCAGCCGGCTCGGGACCTCCGTGAGGGTGTCCATCGACAGGTGCGTGCGCGCCTTCGTCTGCTTCTTCATGGGGTGGCTCCTGGGTTGAGCGAGCCCCGTCTTCGAGGCCTCGCTTTCTCCCGGAGGGAGACCCCTGAGCCCTCGTGTGACGAGAGCCTCCAGAACGCGGCTCCGCACCCCACGGGGCGTTCGCCTGCTGGCTCAGTGCAACAAGGGACCGAGCGTCCTCGCGGGCCATGCTCCCAGGCAATCGATCGCGCCCCCTCCCGAGACTGCCGCAGCAGCTCGACGAGAGTCCGCTCAGTGTGCCCCATCAGCGCCTGGATCGCCTTGAACGGTACGCCACTCGACGTCATCGACGAGACGCCGGGGGCCTACAGGGCCTCGTCGACATCGTCCACACGCCGCGCCCAGTAGGATGGGGGAGCGGGCGTCACTACGGGCGGGCAGGGAGGCCGTTGAGGCCGGGAGGAAGCACAGATGATTCGCATTGACGGTTCGAGCGGTGAGGGCGGGGGACAGGTGCTGCGCACGGCGCTGGCGCTGGCGCTGGTGACGGGGACGCCCTTCCAGATGGTGAAGATCCGCGCGGGGCGCTCCAAGCCGGGGCTTTTGCGCCAGCACCTCACCGCGGTGAAGGCGGCGGCGGCGGTGAGCGGCGCCGAGCTGGAAGGCTCGCACCTGAACTCCCAGGAGCTGACGTTCCGGCCCGGGAGGGTGACGCCCGGGGACTACCACTTCGCGGTGGGCACGGCGGGCAGCGCCACGCTGGTGTTGCAGACGGTGCTCCCGGCGCTACTGGACGCGAGCGCTCCGTCCACCCTGAAGCTCGAGGGCGGGACGCACAACCCGGCGGCGCCCCCGTTCGACTTCCTCGTGAAGTCCTACCTGCCGCTGGTGCGGCGCATGGGCCCGGGGGTGGAGGCCACCCTGGAGCGGCCCGGCTTCTTTCCCGCCGGGGGCGGCCGGTTCCGCGTGAACGTGCGGCCGGCGCCGCTTCAGCCCCTGCACCTGATGGAGCGCGGCGCGGTGGTGCGGCGTCAGGCCACGGCGATGATCTCCCAGGTGCCTTTCAACGTGGCGAAACGGGAACTGGAGATGGTGGGACGCGTGCTCGACTGGGGCGAGGAGGAGCGGCGGGTGGAGGAGTTCAAGCACTCGTCCGGGCCGGGCAATGTGCTGAGCCTGGAGGTGGAGAGCGAACACGTCACCGAGGTGTTCACCGGCTTTGGGGAGCGGGGCGTGCCCGCGGAGAGCATCGCCGTGGAGGTGGCGAAGGAGGTCCAGGTCTACCTGCACGCCGGGGTGCCCGTGGGCCCGCACCTGTGTGATCAGCTCCTGCTCCTGCTGGCCCTGGCACGCGAGGGCTCGTTCCGGACGGTGCCCTTCGAGGGCCATGCCCACACCCAGCTCAAGACGTTCGCGCACTTCCTCGACGTGCGCTTCGACGTGAAGGAGGTGTCATCCCTGGTGACCGAGGTCCGTGTGGGCCGGGTGTCCACCTGACGTCTGGGCCTCGTGTCCGGTGCCCTGGCGGTGAAGCCCTCACCGTGGGGCACTGGAACGCAATGCGCGCAGGCACAAGTAAGTCCCGCCAAATCGGCCGCTGATTCCTCGAGGCCGTCCGCGGGCCTCCCGCGCGGGCCTCGGAGCACCGGTGGCTCAGGCCGCGGGACATGGCGGGCAGAGCCGCCCGCCATGCGTTGAATCGGCTCAGCCGCCCTTGAGGTTCTGGAGCGCGAAGTCCCAGTTCACGAGACTCTCGAGGAACGTGCTGATGTACTTGGGACGCAGGTTGCGGTAGTCGATGTAGTACGCGTGCTCCCACACGTCGATGGTGAGCAGGGCCTTCTGGCCGTGCTTCATCGGCAGGTCCGCGTTGCCCGTCTTGGTCACCTTGAGCTTGCCACCCTCGAGCACGAGCCACGCCCAGCCGGAGCCGAACTGCGTCGCGGCGGCGTTGGAGAACTCCTCGGAGAAGCGCTCGAACGAGCCGAAGTCGCGGGTGATGGCATCCGCGAGGTCCCCCGTCGGCTTCCCGCCGCCGTTCGGCTTCATGCAGTTCCAGTAGAACGTGTGGTTCCACACCTGGGCGGCGTTGTTGAAGACGCCTCCGTCACTGTTGAGGATGACCTGCTCGAGCGACTGGTTCAGCTCGGGCTTGCCGTCCAGCAGCTTGTTCAGGTTGTTCACGTACGCGGCGTGGTGCTTGTCGTGGTGGTACTCCAGCGTCTCCGCGCTGAGGTGGGGAGCGAGGGCGTCCTTCTTGTAGGGCAGCTCGGGCAGCGAGAACGGCATGGGGTCGTCCTTTCGGGTTGAGGGGTGCTGATGATGATGTGCCTACGTAATGGTTCGATACGCGCGGTTCCAGTACAGAAGAGGTTCCCCCTCCTCTCCGCGTCGGATTCCCACCACCCGCCCGATCAGCAGGAAGTGGTCTCCATAACGGGGCGTGTCGAGGAGTGTGCAGGAGAGGCCCGCCAGACAGTCTCGAACGAAGGCGTCCTCGTCGAACGCGGCGTCCTCGGCCTCGCCCTTCGCGCACCGCACCGAGATGTCTCGCTGGGCGGAGGAGAGAATACTCACGGTGAAGCGTCCGGCGTCCTGGACCCGCTTCAGGGTCCTCGAACTCTCCGAGAGGGCCACTAACACGAGCGGCGGCTCCAGGGAAAGCGAGCTGAAGGCGCTCACCGTCGTCGCCGCGAGCCCCTGCGCGTCACGGACCGAGACGACCGACACACCGCTCGCCCATCGGCACAACACCTCCCGGAAGCCGGGAGCGCTCACGCCCTCTGGAGTACCCTGCGCCATGTCTCCGCTCTACCGGCTTCCCGCTCATATGTCAGCGGCCCTGCCAATATATTGGCGGATTGTCATTACGTTGGCGGAGCCCGGCGGTGCTCCCGCCGGTACGCGCCGGGAGCCACTCCGCCCCAGCGCTTGAAGGCCCGGTTGAAGGAGGCCTCGCTCTGGTAGCCGATGGACTCCGCCACCTCGAGCAGCGGCAACTCGCTCTCGCGCAGGAACTGGGCGGCCTTCGTCATCCTCCACCGCGCGAGGTACTCCAACGGCGGCTCTCCCACCATCTCGCTGAAGCGCGCGGCGAAACTGGAGCGCGAGAGCGCCACGGCCGTCGCGAGGCTCTCCACCGTCCACGGCTCCGCGTGCCGCTCGTGGATGAGCGAGAGCGCCTTGCGAATCTGTGGATCCGCGAGCGCGCACAACCCCCGCTCCTGGCACTGCCCCGCCGCGATGTGCGTCCGCAGGGCCTGCACCAGCAGGATGTCCGCGAGCCGGCTCATGACGACCGTGGCCCCCGGGCTGGACGAGGCGCTCTCCGTGATGAGCAGTTGCACCAGCGCCGGCAGCGAGGGGGACGCCTCGGAGTGGTCCGCGGTGATGTGGATGACGCGTGGAAGCCCCTCGAACAGCGGGATGCGGGACGCGGCGCCGAGCCGGAAGGAACCCACCACCAGCACCGTCCGCGCCCCCTCGCCGCCCAGCCGGTGCGTCCCGGGTCCCCCATGCCCCCGCATACAGGACTCCTTCCCGAGAACGTGCAGCGGGCTTCCTTCCGCATCCCGGAGCGCATGCCCGCCCCCGTGCGGAAGCAACGCCAGGTCCCCCGCCGACAGGGCGATGGCTCCCTCGACTCCCTCGACCTCCAGGCGGGCGCTTCCCCGCGCCACGACGATGATGTGCGCGCCCGGCAGCTCCGGGAACTGGATTCCCCAGGGCGCGAACAGCTCCAGGCGGCCGTAGACGAGCGTCGTCAACCGCATCGAGTCCAAGACCTCCGCGAGGACGTCGATTCCCCGCCCGTCTCCCGGGTCTGGACGATCGGTCAATTCTTTCGGACTGGAGGTCATGGCACGTCCATAGCGGCCCGGGCATTTTCTGGCCATGGCAAACCACTCCCATCTCTTCTCCTCCTTCCGTCTGGGCCGCCTCGACCTGAAGAACCGCATGGTGATGGCGCCCATGACCCGCAGCCGGGCCCTGGTCGACGGCAACGTGCCCAACCCGCTGGCGGTGACCTATTACGTGCAGCGCGCCTCCGCGGGGCTCCTCATCACCGAGGCCACCCAGGTCAGCACCCAGGGCGTGGGGTACATCCGCACGCCCGGCATCCACTCGTCCTCCCAGGTGGCGGGCTGGAAGAAGGTGACGGACGCCGTCCACGCGGCGGGCGGCGTCATCTACGCCCAGCTGTGGCACGTGGGGCGCGTGTCGCACCCGGACTTCCATGATGGCCAGTTGCCCGTGGCGCCCTCGGCCATTCCCGTGGAGGGCGGCCAGGTCTTCACCTTCAAGGGCCGGACGCCCATGGTGACGCCCCGGGCCCTGGAGACCCACGAGCTGCCCGGCATCGTCGAGCAGTTCCGCCTCGCGGCCGTGAACGCGAAGGAGGCGGGCTTCGACGGCGTGGAGATCCACGGCAGCAACGGCTACCTGCTGGACCAGTTCCTGCGGGATGGCTCCAACCAGCGCACGGACGCGTACGGCGGCAGCATCGAGAACCGGGCGCGCTTCCCGCTGGAGGTGGCCCGCGCCGTGGTGGGCGTCTGGGGCGCCGAGCGGGTGGGCTACCGGCTCGCGCCGCAGCCGTTCCCCTACGCGGGCATGACGGACTCCACCCCGGCCGAGACGTTCACCTATATGGCCCGCGAGCTGGGCCGGTTGGGGCTCGGCTACCTGCACGTGACCGAGGCCGTGTCGGGCAACAACGTCCCGAGCCCGGAGCAGCGCATCTCCCCGCTGCTGCGCAAGGCCTTCCCGGGCGCGTTCATGGTCAACGGCGGCTACGACGCACAGACGGGAGAGGCGGCGCTCTCCCGGGGCGAGGCGGATCTCGTCTCCTACGGCGTGCCCTTCCTCGCCAATCCGGACCTGGTGGAGCGCTACCGGAATGGGGCCGCGCTCAACACCCCGGACGCCGCCACCTTCTTCACCGGCGAGGAGAAGGGCTTCATCGACTACCCCGCACTGCGTTGACGGTGGGAGCCAGCTCCCACCGCCCGTCCTACCCGGAGCGCTGCCTCGTTACGGGTAGCGCACCGACATCATGTCGCCGACGACAGCGGTGACACCGCAGGAGCCGCCGCCCGTCACATTGACGACCTGGTCATTGGAGGAGAGCGTGTACCCACCCTTCGCCGCGTAGCCGGTCGTCGCCCACGTCGCCGTCACGGCGAACGGAGTCCCGCGCAGGTCCACGTTGGCCCGGCCCGTCGAGGAATTCGGCCCGACGCAGTCTCCCGCCTCGCCAAAGGACGCGTAGTACTTGTTCCACGCCGGGATGGCTCCGACGGACGTGGCGAAGCGGACGTCGTAGATGTCCAGCTTCTCGGCCACCGTATCCAAGCGGACCTTGCTCCACGTGGTGGTGACCGAGGCCCCCTCCACCTTCAGGTACTGCGAGAAGTTGCTGCCGGCCGCGTTCGACAAGGTCAGGTAGGTGTTGCCGTTGCCGTGGCAGTACGCGGTGAAGGGCTTCGCCGGGTTCAGGCCGAAGTACAGCGTGTAGTCCTGGTTCGGCGTACCGCCCCCCCTGATCACATCCAAGCAGGCGGAGTAGCCCGTGTAGCGCACCGTCAGGGCGCCGCTGACAGCGGTGACGCCACAGCGACCGCCGCCCGTCGCATTGACGACCTGGCCATTGGCGGAAATCGTGGACCCACCGGTCGCCTGGTAGCCGGTCGTCGCCCACGTCGCCGTCACGGCGAACGGCGTCCCGCTCAGGTCCACGTTGGACTTGCCCATCGAGGAGCTCAACGTGTCGCAGTCTCCCGCCTCGCCATAGGCCGCGTAGTACTTGTTCCAGCTCGGGATGCCCCCGGTGTTCGTGGCGAACTGGATGTCATTCATGTCCAGCGTCATGGCCACCGGATCCAGCCGGACCCTGCTCCACGTGGTGGTGACCGATGTCCCCTCCACGCTCAGGTACTGCGAGAAGTTGCGGCCAGGCCCGGTCTGCAGGTTCAGCCAGGTGTCACCGTCGGTGTCGCACCAGGCAGCGAAGGGCTTGCGGAGGTCCCCGCCCACGTACAGCGTGTAGTAGCGGCCCATCGGCTGCCCCGCCGCCATCAGGTTCGCGCAGGAGTTGGCCGTCATCGCCATCGCCTGGATGCCCACCTCGTCCACCACCTCGTAATCCTGCTGCTGCGTCTGGGCCACGGAAGCAGGTCCGCAGGCGCCGAGCAGCAGGCCTCCCGCCAGCAGGCTCATGGACAGGTAACGGCGCTTGGAATGGTCAGGATTGAAAGTCGTCATCGGGTCCCCCTCATGTGGGTACGGAGCGGGTTCGTCCCGCTTCCTGTCCCTTCATCCGAAAGCGGCGAAAAAGACCCGACACGGCCCCGTTCATTTTTTTCGCCCGGGCTCCCCACCCAGGGTCCGGGGCCCGGGTCAAGACCTACCCGCCGTTTCGGACTTCTGCGAAATTCCCCGCTCATGGCACGTGACGTGACGCAACTCCTGGAGGACGCCAGCCGAGGTGAGGCCCGGGCCGCCGAGGAGCTGCTCCCCATCGTCTATGACGAGCTGCGCCGGGTGGCCGCGGCACAGATGGCCCACCTGCGGCCCGGACAGACACTCCAGCCCACCGCGCTCGTGCACGACGCCTGGATGAAGCTGGTGCGCAACAACGACCCGGGCTGGAGCGGCCGCGCCCACTTCTTCGGTGCCGCGGCCCAGGCCATGCGCGAGCTCATCATCGACCACGTGCGCCGCAAGGCCGCGCACAAGCGGGGCGGCGGGCAGCCGGGCGAGGCGCTGGAGGCGGCCTTCGAGATCGCCGCGGACGGGCTCCCCACCGAGGACGTGCTCGCCGTGGATGCGGCCCTGAAGCAGCTCGAGGCCGAGCACCCGCGCAAGGCCCGGGTCGTGCTCATGCGCTACTTCGGCGGCCTGTCCGAGGAGGAGATCGCCCAGGCGCTCGGTGTCACCACCCGCACCATCGAGCGCGAGTGGCGCTTCGCCCGCGCCTGGTTGCATGAACGGCTCTCGGCTCCGGCGGGGTGAGGACGTGGCGCTGGATGCACGAAGGGTCGAGGAGCTGTTCGACGCGCTGGCCGATCTGCCGCCGGAGGACGCGGCACGGCGGCTCGACGCGGACTGCGCGGACGATGCGGCGTTGCGGGAAGCGGTGGCGAAGCTGCTCGCCCACGACCGCGCGGCGGGAACGGACTTCCTCGCGAGTCCCCCCACCCTGGTGGCCGAGGCGATGCGTGCGCGGGAGCCCTCCGCGAGCCCCCCGTCCGGGCTGCCCGGCCGGCTGGGGCGCTTCGCCGTCATGCGCAAGCTGGGCGAGGGCGGCATGGGTGCCGTCTACATGGGCCACGACGCACTGCTGGACCGGCGCGTGGCGCTCAAGCTGCTCCACCGGGACACGGACGCGCGGGAGTGGCTCCTGCGCGAGGCCCAGGCCCTGGCGCGGCTCTCGCACCCCAACGTCGTCGCCGTCCACGAGGTGTCCGAGCACGAGGGCCGCGTCTTCGTCGCCATGGAGCTCGTGGAGGGCCAGTCCCTGCGCGAGTGGCTCGCCGCCGGCACGCACACCGTCCCGCAGGTGCTGGCCATCCTGGTGCAGGCCGGCAAGGGGCTCGCCGCCGCGCATGAGGCTGGGCTCGTGCACCGCGACTTCAAGCCCGACAACGTGCTCGTCGGGAGGGATGGACGCGCGCGGGTCGTCGACTTCGGCATCGCCGCGCTCGCCCCGCGCCCCGAGGAGCCTCCGCCCGGCACGGTTCCGAGTGCGTTCGCCCGCCAGTTGACCCACCGGAGCGCGTTGATGGGCACGCCCACGTACATGGCGCCGGAGCAGTTCCTGGGCGAGCGCGCCACCCCGGCGAGCGATCAATTCGCGTTCTGCGTCACGCTGTACACCGCGGTGTATGGGGAGCCGCCCTTCGCCGGGGAGGACCTCGCCGCGCTGTCCCGGAACGTGCTCGCCGGCCAGCTCCGGACTCCCCCCGTGCGCCCTGGCACGCCCGAGTGGCTCGCGCCCCTCCTCCGCCGTGGCCTCTCGCGGGAGCCGTCCGAGCGCTTCCCTTCCATGGCCGCGCTCATCACCGCGCTCGAGGAGCACCTCGCACGGCTTCCCTCGATGGATCCGGAAACGGCGCGGAGGGACCGGCTGCGCATTACAGGGGTCGGCATCCTGGTCATCCTGGGCGTCGGCACCGCCGTCATCGCCCGCGTCGACAGACGCTTCCATCCGAGCCACGCGGATCTCCTCGTCCTCCCCGTGGTGATGATCGCCGTCTCGAACATCGTCCGCGTGGTGCTCCGCGAGCAGATCACCCGGCTCGTGAATGGCAGACAGTTCGCCCAGCTCTTCCTGGTCATCGGCCCCACGCTGCTCGCGCACCGGTTGCTCGGATTGCGGTTCGGCATCCCGCCCCTCCACATCCTCGCGGTGGACCAACTGCTGCTCGCGGCCATCTTCGGCGTCACGGCGCTCGTGCTGGATCGGACGATGGTGGCCTTCTCCGCCATCGCGATCGCGGGGGCTTGCGTGGACGCCTATGAGCCTCGCTGGGCCGGAGCCGTGTTCGCCGCTACCTGCCTGCTCGCCCTGCCCGTGGCCATCCTGCGCTGGGCGTACCGGGAGCCGGGCTGAGTATCTCCGTCAACGAGGCCCCTCGGGAGACCCCTGGGAGGCCCCTGGGAGGCCCCTGGGAACAAGCGCGGCCATTTCCCCTCGCCCTCCGGGAGAGGGACGGGGTGAGGGTGCCTCGAATCCTGGGTTGAACCCCGTGTCTCCACTTGGGGTCCATGGGTTGGAGAACAGGGACAGGCACCCTCACCCCGACCCTCTCCCGAGGGGAGAGGGGATGGTGCTAGGGGATGGTGCTAGCGGATGGTGCTCAGAACGCGGAGCCGTTGGCGCGCGTTCCCGGTGACGAGCCCACCGTCGACACCGAGGTGTGCAGCACGAAGCTCCCCGTCGCGCTGGCATCCGGACTCCGATTGGCCGACACCCCGTCAGTACCCGCCAGCGTGCTCGGCACCGCGAACGAGTCCACGTTGGTGCTGCCCGCGTTCTTCACCGTGACGGTGTCCCCGCTATTGCCCAGGCCCAGCGTGCCGGTGGAGGCCCCCACGGCGTTGGGCGTCCCCGCCGGAATGCCGCTCGTGGACCCGAACACCACGATCGCCTTGCCCGCCCCGAGCACCGTCCCCGTGGCGAACGTGTGCCGCTTCGCCGTGGAGTCCCAGATGCTCCAGCCTCCGATATCAATAGAGGTGCCACCCACGTTCACCAGCTCGACGAACTCCTTGGTGACATCCGAGCCGGGCTCGTTGACGAGCATCTCATTGAGGATGACCCGGGCGGCGCTGGTGGCCGCCGGAGTGGTGGCCGAGGCGGTATTGCTCACGGCGGACTCGTTGTTGGCCGCGTCGTCGGCCGTCACGCGGTAGTAGTAGGTGGTGCTCGCGGTGCGGCCGGTGTCCGAGTGGCTGGTGCCAGCAACACTCGCCACGGCCGAGAAGCTGGCGTTGTCGGTGCTGCGGTAGACGTTGTAGCTGGCCACGCCCACGTTGTCGGTGGAGCCCGTCCAGCTCAGGTTCACCTGGCTGGAGGAGACCGCCGAGGCGCTCAGGCCGCTCGGAGCGGTGGGCGGAGTGGTATCCGAGGTTCCGCCGCCGCCCCCCGCGCCCGCCAGCCACGCCACGGCATTCAAGTGGATGAGCGCGTTGTCGTACAGCGACTCGTTCCAACCGTTGTGGGTGGTGTGGCCGCAGCCGTTGGTAGCGTCCTCGGAGGGCGAGGAGTCACCGATGGCCGCGATGCGCCCCGTTCCATCCGTGGAGGTGGCGAACGTCACCCGCGAATTGGAGCCCGCGGTCCCGGTGGTCATCCACACGTGCCCCTTCGCATTGGGGTTGGCCGAGGGGTTGAGGGTGATGGACGTGGAGCCGAAGAGGCCCAGGCCCTTGCCCACCGTGGCCCTGCCATAGGCTCCCGCGTGGACGATGGGCGAGGTGGTGTCCGTGGTGTACTTCGAGTCCGGGTTGTCGTTGAACCAGTTGTCCGACTCACCCATCACCTGGAAGTGCAGGCCCCAGGAAACGCCCGTCATCAGCTCGTTGAGGATCTCCGGCGAGTCCCAGCCGTCGTTGTTGCGGTCCGAGTTCCCGTGGTCCGCGATGAGGAACACGCCGCCCCCGTTCTTCACGAAGGCCTGGATGGCCGTGCGCTCCGCGGTGGTGTAGCGGAGGTTGGGCTCGGGCAGGATGAGGACCTTGTAGTTCTTGAGGTCCTGCGCGTTGGAGGTGTCGCCGTAGGTGATGCGGCCGCCGGTGGGCAGGCTCTCCACGGAGAAGCCCTTCTTCACCAGGGCCACGCCGAAGGACGAGTAGGCGCCGCCCCAGTACGTCTCGGGGGTGGTGGCGGTGATGCCGCTCTGCGCCGGCGTGGGGTAGCGCTGGGCCGTGCCGCACGAGTCCTCGTCCAGCACCCAGTCCGCGTTGCCCGCTGTCTGCGCGTGCATCGCCTCGAACAGCACCTTCGTCTGGGCCCACGCGCTGGCGGGCTCCATCAGCCCGATGACGGGCAGGGCGAAACACAGTGACCGGAGCAGCTTCCTCATACGACGCCTCCTCGGCTGGGGGGGAGGCGGCAGGCAAGCACCTATTTTCTCAAAACTCAATAAACCCACCCGCCCCCCCAGGGGGGTGACGTGGGACCCATGGGGCATGCTGGCCTCTCGAAGGACCCCACCCACCGCCCAGCACGAGGCACCCGTGAGCAATCAACGAACCGAACGGTGGCAGCAGCTCCTCTCCCCGCACCGCGTGGGGGACAAGAGGGACCGGCCCCTGTCGCAGGACCCGCGGGACGAGCGGACGGCGTACGACGTCGACTACGACCGCATCGTCTTCTCCAGCGCCTTCCGGAGCCTGCACGACAAGACGCAGGTGTTCCCGCTGTCCTCGAGCGACTACACGCGCACGCGGCTGACGCACAGCATCGAGGCCTCGAGCGTGGGGCGCTCGCTGGGGCAGTTGGCGGGGCGGGCCCTGAAGCAGCGGGACGTGAAGGTGGAGCCGTCGCACCTGGGCACCATCGTGGCCGCGGCGTGCCTGGCGCACGACCTCGGCAACCCGCCCTTCGGGCACTCGGGAGAGGCGGCCATCCAGCATTGGGTGGAGAAGCGCTACCGGCCCGGCAAGCCCGAGGAGCGCCCGGAGCCGGTCTGGCCCTTCGCCACCTGGAGCGAGGAGCAGGACGTGATGCGCTTCGAGGGCAACGCGCAGGGCTTCCGCATCCTCACGCGGCTGCAGGCGCGCAACCGGGACGGCGGGCTGCGCTACACCGTGGCGACGCTGGGCGCCATGAGCAAGTACCCGAGGCCCTCGGTGCTGCCGGGACGGCGCCCGCGGGACAAGGCCCGCGTCTCGGAGAAGAAGTTCGGATTCTTCCAGGAGGACGCGCAGCTGGCGCGCGAGGTGTTCCGCACGCTGGGGCTGACCGAGCGCGAGCCGGACGTGTTCAGCCGCCACCCGCTGGCCTTCCTCGTCGAGGCGGCGGATGACATCTGCTACGTGCTCATCGACCTGGAGGACTCGGCGAAGCTGGGCCTCATCTCCATGGAGGAGGCGAGCTCGCTGCTGGAGAGCGTGGCGGAGCTCGGCGGCCACTTCCGGGCCCTCAAGGACAAGGTGGACTGGGAGTCGCGCATGGGCGTGGCGCGAGCGGGCGCCATCTCCGCGCTCATCCAGGAGTGCGTGGCGGCCTTCGAGGAGCACGTGGAGGCCATGGAGGTAGGGCGCTTCGAGCAGCCCCTGGTGGCCGCCCGGCCCGAGGTGAAGGCCCGCCTCGAGGCCATCACCGCCATCACCCGGAAGAAGGGCTACGAGAGCGAGCGGGTGCTGCAAATCGAGGCGGCGGGCTTCAAGACGCTGGGTGGCCTGCTGGAGATGTTCGTGCCCGCGGTGCTGGCGGACTCGCCGGACCTCCAGGAGAAGAAGCTGCGGCAGCTGCTCCCCATCGAGTTCTTCCAGCGCCCGGGGCCCTACCTGGAGAACCGGGACGAGGCCATCGAGCGGCTCACGCCCTACCAGCGGCTGCTGTGCGTGACGGACTACGTGTCCGCCATGACGGATGGCTTCGCCGTGGAGCTCTACCGGCGGCTCTCCGGCATCAAGCTGCCCGGGTAACCCCTCTTCCCTTCTCAATCCCAGACATCCGGCTGTTGCCCGAGAAGCAACGTGACTGGTGTTGCACTCCGGGCAACGCCTCTCACTCCCTCTCTGTAGCCGTCAAGGCAACAATCCAGGACCAACCCGTAAGACTTGCAATCCAAAGTCAGACGTGAGAGGTTTCCCCTACGTCAGCCGGACGCGGTGTTTCGCGCGGTCCGCTCCGTTCACCCGGGAAGCCGTAGACCGGCGGGCGTCCATTCAAAGAGGGGAAAACCATGACCTGGAAGAATCTCGCCCTGCGCCTCGGCGCGGGCTTGGTGCTCGTCACCGGAGGCGCCGCGTCCGCGCAGCAGGTTCCGGAGGACAAGTACTACGCGGAGAAGGTGCTCGCCGAGGGCGAGGGCTGGCAGCTCAAGAACATCAGCGGCTATGCCGTGGATGACGACGGCCGCTACTACTCGCAGGACATCTACAACATCAAGAGCACGGCCCGCGAGGCCTTCTACCAGCTGCCGCTGCACCCCTACCTCCAGGAGGAGCTGTCCGCGTCGGCCGCCGAGTCCCAGGACGAGACGATCTTCGTGCTCGACAAGAAGATCGTCGATGAGATCGCCCTGTCCTACGAGAAGGGAGAGCTCACCGAGGCGCTCAAGGCCATCGCCGAGCCGGCCGACGAGACGTCCCCCACGGGCGTGCACAAGATGGGGCCGTTCGGCTCGTGCTCGGACCAGACGTTCAGCCGGAGCAAGAGCTTCAACCTCAACACGCCCATCTCCACGAGCCATAACTTTGGCTCGGGCTTCTCCGGCACCCTGAGCGCGACGGGCAACATCAACGGCAGCGCCACGGGTGAAGTGGTGCTGAAGGTCAAGCGCCACAAGATCTTCTGGGTGTGCGTGCCCTACGGCGTCAACTTCCAGCACGCGCGGGCCTGGGGCAACGTGAGCGTGGGCAATGGCTCACAGGTGAACGGCACGCTCAGCTACAACTGGAGCTGGAGTGGGCAGATCGCCAAGCCGTCGCTGGGCTCGCTGAACTTCTTCATCGGCCCGGTGCCGGTGCACATCGGCTTCAACCTGCCCATCAACCTGGGCCTCGAGGTGGCGGCGAGCGTCACCGGCACGGTGAATTACAATGGCAACCAGACGGCCACGGGCGCCTTCGACTACACCTGCACGCTGAGCTCGTGCGGTGGCTGGGCCAACTACAACCTGGGCACCAACTCGCTCCAGCCGCTGACGGGCAGCGTGTCGGGCCGCATCCAGCCCACCGTCTGGGTGCAGGTCGCCGTGCGCGCCTACCTGTACTCCGAGTGGCTCGCCTATGCGCAGGTGGGCGTGCGTCCCTACCTGTACGGCGACCTGTGGGGCTACTACGGCAACGCCTGTGGTGACGCGGATGGCAATGGCATCAACGAGACGGTGAGCGCGCTCACGTTCAACCTCGACTGGCGCCTCTTCGTCACCGCGCAGGCCTCGGCCTTCGGCGGCAACCCCCGGCAGTGGAACAACTTGTGGAGCACTCCGCGCCGCCACATCAGGTTCTGGGACCTCATCAACGGCGGCTCGAGCGCCATCCGCCCCATCCTCGGCGGCCCCGCGAGCACCAACGTGAACACCTCCACGGGCTACACCGCGAAGATGCGCCCCTGCTGGCCGTACGGCGACAACGTGAACTACCGCTTCAACTGGGGTGACAGCACCCTCTCCAACGTCAGCGGCGCGCCGCAGACCGCCACGGCCGCGGGCAAGGCCTGGTCCTCCTCCGGCGCGAAGACGGTGCAGCTCACCGCGATGAGCGACTCGTGGGGCCGGCAGCTCAACGCCACCACCTCGCGCTCCGTCCAGGTCAATGGCTCCACCGGCACGTGGACGGGCTGGTTCAACCGTGACCTCCCTGGTGGCAACGGCGACTACGAGACGCTGAGCGACCTCATCGCCGGCGGCTATCAGGTGTGCTCCAACCCCATCGGCGTGGAGTGCCAGACGGCCAGCGGCGCCCCCTACACCAGCACGGGCGAGGTCTACAGCTGCACGCTCGCCGGTGGCACCTGCACCAACTCGCAGCAGCCCGATGGCATCTGCCAGGACTACCGGGTGCGCTTCCTCTGCCCGTAGGACCCGGGCCCTTCGTCAGTGAATGAAGGACGCCGCCCCCTCTCGCTCACCGGGAGGGGGCGTTGTCATTTCGAGGTGGCCTTCTTGGGCGCGGACAGGACCTCGATGCTCGTCACCGGGTTGCCCCGGGCGTAGAGGTCCGCGGAGGTGCGCACCAGGGTCCCCTCGCCGAGGTTCTTCAGGGACACCTGCTGGCGGCCCTGGATGACGCGCACGTCCTTGGCGAGCGACAGCGTGGTGGTACCTCCGTCCTCCTCATCGAGCACGAGCTGCTGCTGGGTGACCGAGCGCACACGGCCCCTGTGGATGACGTTGGCCACGGCGTAGCCCTCGTTGCTGGGGTTCGTCGCCGTGCCCGTAGAAGTGCCGGTAGTGGGAGTGCCAGTAGTGGGAGTGCCGGTAGTGCCGCCACCGCCCACGCCCTCGGCCGTGGAGGAACCGACTCCGGTGGCGCCCGTGGGGGCCTCCGCGTTCGGATCGCCAACGGCCGGGCTCCCGGTCGCGCTGCCGCCCGTGCTCGTCTCCTGGCCGCTACCACCTGTGCCCGCGCCCTGACCCCCCGTGCCCTGGCCGGCCTGGACGCGCGCGAGGTTGACCCGCATCTGCGCGAGTTGCTTCTCGAGCCCAACCACCTGCGCGCGCAACCGGGCGATCTCCACCCGCTGCTGGGTCTCCAGTGCCGACAGTTGTTGCGTCCCCGTCCCCGTGTCCTGCCCCGTGTAGCCCATCCCCGAGCCGCCCGTGCCGCCCTGCCCCGCGTCCACTCCGGAGCCGCCCGTGCCCGTCTGGGCCGTCGTAGTACTGGCCGGCAGCCCCTGGTCCGAGCCCATCCCGTCCGATGTCCCCGTGATGCGTGTGTCCTGGGTGACCTCACCCACCGAGCCCTCGGGGTCGGGACCCTCGGGGGACTGAGCCCCGGGATATTGAGCAAGGGACACACCCTGCGTGGCGCTGCACACGAGCACCAGGCCGAGCACCGCGATTCCCAAATCCCACCAGGTCGGCTTCCGCATCTACGCAGCGCTCCCTTCTTCCGGTAAAACGTTGGGCGGAGGAAGCCCGCGAGCAACCGGCTTGGGGCTGGCGGCACGGGACGAATCGAGCGGAGCATCGGCCGCTCTCCGAGCCTCCGAGGAGGCTCCCGACACACGGATGCCACCTCTGGGTGTCGGGCCGGTCTCGCGTGGCACATGGGGGTGCAGCGCTTGTCGAATCAGGATCCATCGTCCAGCAACCCGGGTGGTACCGCTCCGGCCGGCACCGGCACGTCCGGTCCCCTGCCCTCGCCTGCTCCCGAGCCCACGGTCCGCATCGAGGCCGCCCGTCCTCGCAACGTCCTCCGCGCGCCCGCTCCCTGGCTGGTGGCCGACTCGTCCCGTGCACTGGACATCAACCACCGCATCACCCAGGGCTACATCCAGCTCGCCCATGAACTCCAGACGTTGATCGACCCGGAGTACCGGCCCGGCGGAAGCCCCCGCGTCCTCAACAACTGGTTCGCCTTCGCCCCCCACGCCTCCCTGGAGGCGGGCAAGGGCATGCTCGGTGCGTACCTCGCCCGCGCCATCATCGACACCGCCCAGGGCGAGCCCGCTCCCTCCATCAAGCAGGCGCTCGATCGGGGAGGCCTCGCCGGTCCGGACCGGCTCGTGGCGGAGAAGGTGGCGGGCACGTTGCGGTTCTTCGGCCTGTCGCACGACGTGGCCGCCTCCCTGGGCACGCTGCTGAGCGCGGCCAACCTGGACGTGCTCGCGGACCCGCGCACCTTGTGGATCACCACCTGGCGTGTCGCGCGCGTGCTGTACGACGCCCCGGGAGCCACGCCGCTCGACAAGGCCGAGGCAGTGGCTCGCACGCTGGAGCAACTGCTGCTCGATGGGAACGTGGCCATCTACGGGGACATCGCGACCTCGGCACGCGCGTACCTCGATTGGCGCGGGGAATCGGGCGGGAACGAGGTGAAGCCGCTCCAGGTCGTGGAGACCTTCGCGCTGGACGGAGCCTCCGCCAGCGAGGCGCGGCGGGCCCGCGAGTACGCGCTCGAGCACGTGAAGGACTCACCCCAGCCCATACACTTCGGAACCGTGCTGCCCGAGGTGCGCGGGCGGAGCTTCCTGGTAGCCGCCTTCGCCCTCTTCGAGGAGGCGCGGCGGACGGCGGATGCCTCGGGACGGAATGCACTCGTCGGCTTCGCCAACAACTACCTGGCATGGCACGAGCAGCACAACGCCGTGCAGCCGGCCTTCACCCCGTCCTCCCCGCGCGCGGGCGAGGTGCCCCGCGACGCACTCATGCACGCGATGACGCCGACACTGCGCCTGCCCCTGGGCCCCATCGCCTGGGAATTCAGCGACTACAGCGAGCGGCAGCCGGACCGGGACCACAACTTCCTCACCTCGAAGCCGACCGAGTACAACTGGGCCGCCTTCGCGGATCGCTGGCCCGCCATCCTGGATGCCTTTGCTCTCGGCTACCAGCACCAGGGGGGGCTGTGGCAGATGCCGCCGCCCCTCATCCCATCGCTGAACTTGCTGGAGGTCGACTGAGCCAGCGGCACCTTCCGGCCGCGCGGCGCGCCAACTTGTCCAACAGTTGGACAAGTTGCTCACCATCGCGGCCGGACCCTCCCCCCTGACAGGCCCGCCCCCTCCTGGCCTGTCCTACTGCTCCGGGGTCCGCTGCGGCGGAGCCTCCCTCCGCTGCTCGGGCCCCTTCTGCTGCTGCCGTTGCAGCGCCCGCTGGGGGTTCGTGACGATGTTGCGCGCATGCTCGACGCCGGAGATGAGCGCGAACGAGGTGCGCACCGGCGTCCCCTCGGAAATCTGGCCCACGGGGATGCGCCGGAGGTCCGGCCCCACGAAGGCCTTCGTCTGGTCATCGACGGTGAGGCGATAGAAGGTGCCATCCGAGGTGTCGACGATGTCGATGTGCTTGCGCGCGACGTCGACCACGCGGCCGTCGAACACCGCGGTGGCCACGGCGACGGGCCCCTGAATCTTCATGTCCTCCGGGTCCGGACCCGGGGTACCGGTGTCGACTCCCGGGGTAGCGCCGCCGGTGCCCCCACCCCCCGTGCCACGCAGGGCATCCACCTCGGCCTCCAGGCTGGCCACGCGCTGGCGCAAGAAGGCCAGCTCCCGCTGCATCGACTCGGAGCCCATGGGCGCCTGCTGCATCGCGGACTGACCGCTGACGCCTCCACTCCCAGACCCATCCGCCGGGGGCGACGCGGACGAATTCTCCTCGGTGCCGCGATACGTGGGAGCCGCCGAGCCACCGGTGCCCATGTCCGCGCCCCCTGCCCCGCCCACTCCACCGGTCTGCCCGGGAGTGCCCTGCGTCCCGGCGGTGCCTCCGGTGGCGGGCTGGCCCTGGGTCCCGATGGTCCCGGCCGGCTGCTGCCCTGGCGCCCCGGGGGCCTGGGTGGCTGCCGTGTCCTGGCCCTGCTCGATGTTCGCCGCACCCGAGGGACTCGCCGCCGGGGCGTTTCCCGTGTTCTGCTGCGCCAGGGCCACCAGAGGGGCAGTCCCCATGAAGGCCAGCGCCATCCAGATGGCTCTCCGCATGCCGTTCTCCTCGTTGACCCCTCCCCGTGGCGAAAGGTGGGAATTGTTCTCGAAGGGACACACCCGGCCCGGCGCCGCGCCCCGCCTCCCTGGCGGCTCTCGGAGCGGGCGTGTCCGGTTTGACCCACGGGCCCGGCATGAAAGAGAACGAGCGGTGAAACTCCCGGCGGCTTCATGTCACCACGGCGCGTGAGCCACCTTTTCGCGGTCCGATTGCCCCTGGTGGGCGGTGCGCCCTCGGCCGGGGACGCCGAGCGCCGGTTGCTCACGCGCGCGCGTGGGGGGGACCCGGCCGCCTTCCGCACGCTCTTCGAGCAGCACTCGCCCGCCGTGTGGCGCTTCCTGAGAGATCTCTTCCGGGACGATGCCTCCGCGGACGAGGCCACCCAGGAAACCTTCGTCCGGGCGCACGGGAAGCTCGGGGCGCTGCGGGACGATGCGCGCCTGGCCTCGTGGCTGCTGGGGATTGCCCGCCACATCTACCTCGAGTCGCGGCGGACGCGGGGCACGCACCTGGACATCGCCTCCGAGGAGAACGAGCCGCTGCTGGAGGCCACCCTGCCCTCGCCCACGCCGGAGGATCTGCTGCTGAACCGGGAGATGGAGGGGTTGTTGGCGGAGGCACTCGGGGAGTTGCGCGAGGAGCGGCGCTCGGCGCTGCTGCTGCGCATCGATCATGGGCTGGCGTACGAGGACATCGCCCAGGTGATGGGCTGGTCGCTGCCCAAGGTGAAGAACGAAATCCACCGTGCACGGCTGCAATTGCGCGAGCGGCTCGCCGGGCACGTGGGAAATGGAGGCCATTCATGAGCACCCCCTGCCGCGAGTCGGAGTTGGACGCGCTGCTCGCCGGAGAGCTCTCCGCGGAGGACGCCGAGCGGGTGAGCGCGCATGCGGCCACGTGTGCCACGTGCACGCGGGCGTTGGCGTGGCTGCGCACGGAGCGAGGGTGGATGGCGCAGCGGGCCCGGCGGATGCCGTCGCGGCCGGCGCTGCGCTTCGAGGCGCTGGAGGCGAAGCTGCGTCCGGCGCCCGCGCCGCGTCAGCTCCGCCGGGAGCACCGGGGGTGGGTGGCGATGATGGGAGCGGCGGCGGCGGTGGCCTTCATGGCACTGAGCATGGCGCCGCGCTCGCCTTCCACGCCGCACGGCTCATTCGCTTCGTTCTCCTCGGAGGACGCGTGGAGCCAGGGAATGGTGTCCATCGCGCGGGTGCCGGCGTGCATGGACCCGAGCGTGGAGGCCGTGGCGCTGGTCGAGGCGAGCTTCGGGGCGTGCCTGCTGGCGTCGCCCGCGCGGCCGCTGCCCTGAGAAATGCGGCGGAAAATGGCGCGCTGAAACCCGCGCGCCGCGAGTGTCACTTCTGAGGGCAGGGCAATCCCAACCACTCCAGAGGTCACTCATGAAGCGCATGCTCACCGCCGCGCTCGTCGGCGCGTTCGTGTCTGGTTTCGTCCCCGTGTCGTCGGCCGAGGCCTGTGATGGCAACAACTGCAAGACTCCGCACACCGCGGCACCGCGGGCGGCCACGCCCCGCCGCGAGGCACCGAGCCAGGGCCCGGCGGACGCGAAGGTGACGGTGGAGGTGTGGTCGGACTTCCAGTGTCCCTTCTGTGCGAAGGGCAGCAACACGCTGAAGCAGTTGCGCGAGAAGTACGGGAACAAGATCCGCATCGTCTTCCGGCACTCGCCGCTGCCCTTCCACGAGCACGCGCGGCTGGCGGCGGCGGCGAGCATGGCGGCGGCGGAGCAGGGCCGCTTCTGGGAGTACCACGACGCGCTCTTCCAGCAGCAGAAGGAGCTGGACCGGGCGTCTCTGGAGAAGCTGGCGAAGAAGCTGAAGCTGGACGTGGAGCGCTTCAACCGAGCGCTGGACAGCGGGGCCTACAACAACTACCTGGACGCGGAGGTGACGGAGGCGCGCCAGCGGGGCGTGTCGGGGACGCCCACCTTCTTCATCAACGACACGGCGGTGGTGGGCGCGCGCTCGATGGAGCAGTTCACCGAGGCCATCGACGCGGAGCTCGAGGGCTGAGGCCTCGAAGCTCCGTGCCGGACGTGGGCGCTCCCGCGGGACACGGGAGCGCCGGGGGACACGAGCGTCCCGGAGCTACGGCAGTTCCCTGTAGGCCTGCTCCACCGCGGCCTTGGCCTGCACGAGGCCGTGGCCGAAGACGGGGTCCTTGCCCACGGTGGAGTCCGGCGAGCCGACGGGATCATGGAGATCCTTGGCGGTGCTCTCGAGGATGCGGCGCACGTCGGCGTTCTTGAGGTTGCTGTTGGCGCTCCACACCAGCGCGGCCACGCCGGCGACGTGGGGCGTGGCCATGGAGGTGCCGGTGCTGTAGGCGTAGTCACCGCCGCGGATGCCCACGCGCACGGTCTGGCCAATCTGGGCGCGGATGGCGGGCACGCTGGTGGTGGGGATGGCCGTCACGGGCGGCCATTGGGCGGGGCCGCCCAGGGTGAAGCCCAGGTTGGCGTCATCGGAGGGGTCGTTGTTGCCGACGATGACGGCGCGCGCGCCCTGCGAGCGCACGTTCTTCACCTTGTCGTTGAAGCGGATGTCGCCGCGGTCCACGTAGGCGACGAAGCCCTCGCAGGTGACGCCGGCGCCCAGGCACGAGCGCATGCTGGCGCCCAGGCCGCAGTCCACGAGCGTGCCCTCGTACTCCTCGTAGGGGACGTAGTCGAAGGAGCTCGACTTGTAGAAGGTGCCACCGGCCTCCAGGCTCGCGAAGGGCGAGTTGCCCCGCGGGTAGGTGGAGTACACGCCGGTGCCGGGGGCCACCAGGCTCAGGTGGTCACCGCCCTGCGAGTATCTGTCGTGCTTCATGTCGGCGTTCACCGCGCCCACGGCGATGACGGTGCTGTAGGCGGCCGGGTACATGGGGTTGTACGGGGTGGCTTCGCCGGAGTTGCCGCTAGCGGCCACGGCGAGGATGCCCGCGTCCCAGAGCTCCTGGAAGGTCTGCTCCTCGACGGGGTCCGGGGTGGACGAGCCGAGCGAGAGCGAGACGATGTTGGCGTGCTGCTCCCCGCACCACTTGAGGGCCTCGATGACGTCGGAGGTGCGCCCATCACCGCGCTCATCGAGCACGCGGGCCACGAGGAGCCGGGCGCCGGGGGCCACGCCCACCATGCCGTTGGGGCTGAGGCTGGCGTCGTTGCGGTCCACCTGCCCGCCGGAGCCGAGCTGGGCGAAGATGGTGCCGGCCACGTGGGTGCCATGGCCGCCGCCCCACGCGCCCGAGGCGTCCTTGTCCTCGGGGTCATCGTCGTCGTCGATGTAGTCCTTGCCGCCGGCGTACGCGGCCTTGAGCTCGGGGTGGTTGCGATCGATGCCGCTGTCGATGACGCACACGGTGATGCCGGAGCCAGTGGGGGCGTCGGTGTCGAGCACGCCATCACCGCCGACGTCCCACACCTCGTTGGCCTGGGTCATGCGGACGGACCAGGTGTACTCGGAGGGGACGGCGGGGGTTTCGGGCACGGAGGCCAGGGCGGAGACGGGCACGCGGGACGGCAGGCCGAGCGCGTGCACGGTGCGGTCCGGGGTGATGGAGAGGACGTCCGGGTCCTGGGCGAGCCGGGCCTGGGCCTCGGGGGTGAGGGAGAGGGCGGCGGCGTCGAGCGAGGGCCAGTGGTACTTGAGGCGGCCACCGGCCTTCTGGAGCTTGTCCTCGCGCTGGCGGAGCGCGGCGGCCGAGCGCATGCCGGCCTGCGAGCGGAAGCGCACCAGCACGGGCTGGGCGGTGGTGGACGAGGAGCTCAGCGCGGAGGACGCGGTGCCCACGGAGAGGCTCTGGCTGGGCGAGCGGCTCAGGTCCGAGATGACCAGGTCGGGACAGAGCGGCTTCTCGAGCTTCTCGGCGTCCGGATCGATGGGGTCGACGACGCAGCCATTCACACCCAGCCCCAGCAGGCCCAACAGCACCAATCGCCTCATATGTACGTCTCCCTACCCCCCCTCTGGGGGATGGCACCGCCAGGCGGAACCGGGCGGAGGACAAAGGCCCGTAGAACGCCTGGAGGACGGGCCCATTCCGTATTGAAGCACGGTAGGTCGTCTGCTTGCAGGCCGGTAGGGAGGACGGGGGGTAGTCCCCCTGGCGGCTGAGCGCTGGTGGACGTCAGGCGTCGGCGGGATCGATGCCGAAGAGCCGCTCCACGTCGCGGGAGTAGTCGGCCAGTTGGCGTTCGACGTCCTGGGGGCTCCACCCGAGCAGGGGGGCCATGTCGGAGGCGGCGATGCGGGCGGCGGCGCGGCCGAGGTCCCGTGTCTCGAAGGAGACTTTGAGGCGGCGCACGAGCAGGTCGGACAGGGTGTGGACGAGCTCGTGGGTGACGCCGTGGACGGCCTCGGCGCGGATGTAGGGGAGGCCGGGGGCGAGGGGCTCGGAGAGGAAGGGCTGCTCGCGGGTGAGGGCCCAGACCTGGCGCCAGCGGCTGCCGTAGGCGCGGACGAGGTGGGTGGCGATGTCCTCGTGGCCCACGGTGGAGCGGGCGGAGGCGAGCTCGGCGTCGAGGGAGGGGATGTCGCCGCCGGGGAGCGGGAGGGAGTGGGTGGGGGCCTTGCGGTGGGGGAGGCCGAGGGCGTGCTCGACGGCGTCGACCATGTCGCGGGCCATGACGCGGTAGGTGGTGAGCTTGCCGCCGGAGATGGCGAGGACACCGGTGGGGCTGGTGTGGATGGCGTGCTCGCGGCTGGCGCTGCCGGCGTCACCGGCGCCGGAGTAGGCGCTGGCGACGAGGGGGCGGATGCCGGCCCAGGCGCTGACGACGTCCTCGCGGGCGAGGTGGGCGTTGGGGAAGAAGCCGTTGGCGGAGGTGAGGAGGTAGTCGACGTCGGAGACGCTGGCGCGGACCTCGGAGGGGTGGGCGCGGGTGGCGGTCTCGGTGGTGCCGATGATGGTGTGGGAGTGGGCGGGGAGGATGAACATGACGCGCCCGTCGACGGGGGACAGGAGGGTGAGGGCGCAGTCGGTGGGGAGCCGCTCGCGGGGGACGGAGATGTGGACGCCCTTGGAGCCGCGGACGGTGGGGCCGTTGCCGTTGTTGGCGGCATCGAGCTTGCGGATTTCATCGGACCAGGGCCCGGTGGCGTTGACGATGGCGCGGGCGCGGATGGTGAGCTGCTGGCCGGTGAGGGAGTCGACGACGGTGGCACCGCGGGCGCGGCCGTCCTGGACGACGAGGGAGCGGACGGAGACGTGGTTGAGGACGATGGCGCCGGCCTCGGAGGCGGCGAGGGCGTTGATGAAGGTGAGGCGGGCGTCGTCGGTGGCGGCGTCGTAGTAGCGGGAGCCGCCGCGGAGGCCGTCGGTGCGCAGGCCGGGGACGGCCTCGGAGAGCTGGGAGGCGTTGAGGCTGCGGGAGCCCTTCACATTCCGGAAGAGGGCGAGGGCGTCATAGAGCTTGAGGCCGGCGGCGAGCTTCCAGCGGGGGATGCGGGCGCCCTGGTAGACGGGCCAGACGAAGGCGAGGGGCCGGACGAGGTGGGGGGCGAGACGGAGGAGGCGGTAGCGCTCGATGGAGGACTCGAAGACGAGGCCGAGGTGGCCGTGCTCGAGGTAGCGGACGCCGCCGTGGATGAGGCGGGAGGAGCGGCTGGAGGTCCCGGAGGCGAAGTCCTCGCGTTCGACGAGGGCGACGCGGAGGCCGCGGAGGGAGGCATCGCGGGCGATGCCGGAGCCGGTGACGCCGCCGCCGATGACGAGGAGGTCGAACTCGGTGGAGGAGAGGGCGAGCAGGCGCTCGGAGCGGGGGCGAGGGGCTGGTGGGAGCGAAGGGGAAGCGACGGCGAGCGAGTCGCTGGAAGAGACGGGGTGGGAAAGGGCGGCGGATTCAGGACGCACGGCGGGAGTGTAATGGCGTGGGGAGGGGGCAGACAGCAGGAAGCGAACGCGGTGCGTCAGAGTCAACGCCCTCTCCCACTGGGAGAGGGTTGGGGTGAGGGAAGACGAACACTCGGTGCTCCAAGGAAGGAACACTCGAAAGGAAGAAACACTCAAGAGGGAGCGACCTCCCCTCTCCCCCCGGGAGAGGGACGGGGTGAGGGTGCCGGGCCCCCCCGGGTTCCCCAGCTGTACCCCCACTGTGCCCCGCGAGGGAGCAAGCGAGCCACGCGCGGGAGGAGTGACTACCTCCACAAGGCGGAGCCCGTAGGCCGAACCGGGGGAGGTGGAGCGTGAAGACGGTGACGTACGAGCGCAACGGGAGGACGAACACGGGGGCGCAGGCGGTGCGGGTGGAGAGGCTGAGGCACCTGAGGGTGCTGGAGCAGGGCGAGACGGTGGTGGAGCGGGAGCTGACGGAGGACGAAATCGAGCGCCTGGGGCCGCTGGTGGAGGAAGCGGAGAGACAACCGGCGCCGGCGGTGGTGGAGCCGGTGGCGGGGGGCCCGAGGGGGATGGCGGTGAGCCTGGCGTTCGAGGACGAGGAGACGCCGAGGGTGAGGCTGGAGGCGCACGCGGGGCAGCGGGCGAGGGGTGACGGAACGCCGTACGACGAGCTCCTGGAGGAGTTGGACGAGCTCCTGACGGAGGAGTTGCACCTGAGGGCACCGAGGCACGCGCACGCGGTCTTGCCGCACGAGCTGCGCCAGGAGGAGTAATCCCCTTCCCCCACTCCGCCACGAGAAGCTCAGTTGGCGACGTGGGAGACGGGAGCGGAGACGGAGTCGGAGCGTCCGCTGGGGGGAGGCGCGAGGGGGAGGGCCACGGTGAAGGTGGCGCCCCGTCCGGGCTGACTCTCGACGCGGATGTCACCGCCGAGCGACTCGACGATCTGCTTGACGATCCACAACCCGAGCCCGAAACCGCCGTAGTGGCGTTCGGAGACAGCGCGTTCGAATCGCTGGAAGATGCGGGCCTGGTGCTCGGGGGCGATGCCGATGCCGTGATCTCTCACGGTGAGGAGGGCGAGGTCGCCGTCCTGGACGACGGTCATCTCGACGGGGTGGTTGGCGCCGTACTTGATGGCATTGGAGAGCAGGTTGGTGACGACCTGCTCGAGGCGGAGGCGGTCCCAGCGGCCGATGACGGGAGACTCGGCCCGGAGGAGCAGCGTGCACCCGGCGCCGGCGGCATCGGCCTCGGCGCGGGTGACGACGTCCTGGAGCAGCGAGGAGAAGTCGACGGTCTCGTGTTCGAGGGCGAGGCGGCCGGCGCGGATGCGGGAGACGTCGAGCAGGTTGTTGACGAGCAGGTGGAGCCGCTCGGCGGGGCGGCGGGTGGCCTCGATGCGCTTGCGAGCGGGGTGGGTCTGCCCATCGGGACCGGACTCCGGAAGCGCGCGCCAGAGCAGCTGGAGCTGGAGCTGGAGCGAGGTCAGGGGCGTCTTGAGCTCATGGGAGGCGACGGAGAGGAAGTCGTCGCGAATCTGGAGGGCCTTCTGCAGATCGGAGGCGAGGGCTTCCACCTCACGGCGGGCGAGCACCTGTTCGGTGACCTCGGCGCACAGGCCCATGGTGCCGAGAATCTCCCCGTCATGACCGCGCCAGGGCTGCCAGGTGAGGTCGAAGTACTTCACCTCGGGGTGGCCGGTGCCGGAGAAGTCGGCGCGGAGGGGGACCTCGTGGCCGGTGAAGGGGGTGCCCTTGCGGTACACCTCATCGAGGAGCTGAAGGAGGTGGGGATCGAGCCCGGAGATGGACTCGCGGACGGAGCGGCCGGGGGTGAGGAGCTCGCCGACGAGGGTTTGCCCGAGCGGGTTGACGAGCTCGACGACGTGGTCATCGCCGCGGGTGAGGCAGATGGCGACGGGGGCCTGCATGAAGAGGGTCTCGAGACGTTCGCGCTGGGACTCGGCCTCGAGGTGGGCGTCCTGCTCGCGGGCGAGGAGCTGGGCGTGCTCATGCTCCTCGCGGAAGCGGGCGGAGATGTCGCGGAAGACGATGACGGTACCGAGGGCGTGGCCCTGGGGGCCGGAGATGGGGGCGGCGGTGTGCTCGATGGGGAGTTCGGCGCCGTTCTTGGAGAGGAGGAGTGCGGGGAGACCGAGCTGGACGGGCCGGTCCTCGAGGGGTGCGAGGCGGGAGAGTTCGAGGGGCTGGCGGGAGGAGGGGTCGACGAGGCGGAGGACGCGGGAGAGGGGCTGGCCGATGGCCTCGGTTTCGCGCCAGCCGGTGAAATAGGAGGCGACGGGGTTGATGAAGCGGACGAGCCCATCGGGGCCGGTGGTGAGGACGGCGTCGCCGATGCTGCGCAGGGTGGTGGAGAGGGTCTGGCCGTGGGCCTGGGCGGAGGCGCGAGCGGAGTGGGCCTCGTGGAGGAGGAGGCGGACGCGGGAGGCCACCAGGGTCATCAAGGCGGAGACGCCGGTGAAGAGGGCGCAGGAGACGAGGTGGTGGGAGGGGGAGCCGCCGGGGGGCCGGAAGAAGAAGAAGGTGAGGACGAGGGCCAGGAGGGTGGAGAGGGCACCGGGCCCATGACCGCCGAGCCAGGCGGTGAGGAGGATGGAGGAGAGGAAGAAGAAGGAGGGGGAGGGAGGGAGCCAGGGGGCGAGGAGCCACTGGAAGGAGAAGGCGAGGCCGGTGAGCAGCAGGGCCAGACCGTAGCGGGCCCAGGGGGGGGCGCCATGAGGCTGGGAGGGGCTGCTGGAGAGGAGGGCCACGGCGTCACCGAAGGGAAGCGACGGGGAATGAAAGCTGGCAACGGATAGAGGGAGGAACGCCTTCCCGACTGAGCTCTAAACCGAGCAGAAGCTCCCCCCTGACCGGAGCAGTGTACGCGGCTGGCCGAGGAGCGGGCCAGGGAGGGAGCTGAACGCATGAGGTGGGGACGGGTGGAGGGGGTGGGT
>NZ_MPOI01000010.1:0-562281 GCF_001896145.1 Archangium sp. Cb G35 | reverse complement strand
CAATGGCCCTCAGGATGCGGTTGAGCCACTTCACCCTGGCGGGGGACCAGCCGCGCAGCATGCGTACCGTCTGTCGCAGCTCCGGGGACAGGTTGTCCTCGGGAGGCGGTGCCTCCAGCGAGGGGGCCACGTCCGCGCGGCCCAGGGCCAGCAGCACGTCAGCGGACAGGCCGAGCACCAAGGCCAGCCTGCGCAGCGTGGGGACGGCGGGCATCATGTGGCCCCGCTCGATGCGGCCATACACATTGGGAGCGATTCCCAGCTGCCGCGCGACCTGGGCCTGGGTGAGTCCCAGCCGCTCTCGGGCAGCCCGGGCCACCTCTCCCAGGGATTTGGTGAGCTGTCCGGTTTCCATTCGTTGCGTCTTCCTGACTCGTGTGTGCCGGGCGGCACGGTGGGGCCGCTCAGCGGTGCAACTCCAGGTCCGCCAGTTCCACCAGCTTGCGGAGCAGCACCAGACGCTCACGGGACCAGCCGCGCAGCAGGCGGACGATGCGGCTCACCTCGGGCGGCTCGTCCGGAGCGGGCCGGGTGGGCACCGGGGGGACCTGTTCCTCCGCGAGCCCGTGGGACAGCAACACGTCCGGAGAGGTCTCCAGCGCCTCGCAAAGGCGCAGCAGGTTGGGCACGCTGGGCATCATGTCCCCCCGCTCGATGCGGCCATAGACACCCGAAGTCGTCCCCGCGCGCCTGGCGACCTGAGCCTGGGTGAGCCCCAGGCGGAGGCGCACGGCCCGGGCCGCCTTCCCGAAGGAGCGCCGCAACGCCACGCCCGGCGAGCCCTCAGCCCGTGGTTGAGCTGGAGTCGCGTCCATCCCCTGCCTCCTCAGTGGGCCGCATGGCGTTGGCCACGGTGCTCAGCGCGTGGAGTTGCCTCGGTCGCAGTTGCCGCGCCGTGCGTACCAGACGCCGGAGCGCGGGCCGCTCGTTGTCCATGGCCATGGGCCGCTCCAGCCAGGCGGGGGCCTGCTTGGAGGAAAATCCCAGCAACGCGTTGGCATCCACCTTGAGCGCACCGCAGAGCCGCAGCAGCGTCGGCAGGCTCGGAAGCAGCAGGCCCCGCTCCATGCGGCCGTATACCTCCGTCGCAATCCCCATGCGCTCGGCGGCCTCCCACTGTGTCAGCCCCGCCTTGTCGCGTGCCTCCCGCACCCGCTTCGCGAAGTCGCGGGAGAGTGCATCCCGTGTCTTGTGTCGAACCCTCATGGCGGGTCTCAATCCTCATCCTCGAGGTTCATGTCCGGAGGCACGGGCAGGACGCCCATCTCGACGATGGAATAGGCCGGAAGCTCGGCGGGAGCCGAGGCCAGAGCGAAGAGCCGCTTCACTTCCGCCTTCGCCTGCTTCGCACCGTAGGGGGGTTGTCCGGTTGCCTGGAGGAAGTCGCGCAGCTCGTCGCGCATCTGGCCCGCCGTTGCATAGCGCTCGGCGGGCTCGGGACGCAGGGCCCTGGTGACGATGCGCCGCAGCGGTTCCGGCAGTTCCCGGGTCGCGTGTTGCACCTCCTCTGGACCGAAGTGCAGGAGCCGGTTGGCCAATGTCTCCAGGGGGAGGAGGGAGGAAGGCCGCTCACCGCGCACCTCGGGTGGGAAGCGCAGCTCGATGTCGAGCCACAGGGTGTCGGGCGGGTCGAGCGGGTAGCGGGCCAGCAGCATCTCCAACAGCACCAGGCCCAGGGAGAAGATGTCGGCCCGTCCGTCCAGGGCCAGGGGGGTGAGCGGGTCGCGCTGTCCCGCCTCGGGTTTTTCGAAACCCCGCAGGATTTCCGGAGCGGTATAGGCCGGGTCACCCCGGAGCATCTGGGGCGGTGTGCGGATGCGGCCCATCAACTCCGACCAGGCCGCGCCGAGGTTGGTGAGCTGGACCCGCCCGTTGTGGCCCAGGCGGATGCTCATGGGTCCCACGGCGCGGTGGACGAGGTGGAGCGCTCTGCCCTCGTCATCCACGGCGCGGTGGGCATGGTCGAGTGCGTCCGCCACCTCGGCGGCTACGTAGGCCGCGAAACCATGAGACAGCTTGCGCTGCACGGAAATGGCCGTGTCCATGATGGAGAGGAGGAAGCGGCCGGGGTCCATGTCCATGACGACATAGGCCATCTCGTCGTTGAACGCGGAGCCGAGCACGCTGGCGATGTTGGGGTGGCGCAGGAAACTGGAGAGGTGCACCTCCTCCACGGCCCGGGTGCGCAACTCATGCCCATGCCCCAGCAGAATGGGCTTGAGGATGACCCGCTTGAGATCGCCTCCCTCGGTGGACTGGCGAGAGGCGATCAGCAGGGTGTCGTAATCCGGGTGGGAGACCAGGGGGCGTTGAATGGAGTAGCGATACTTGTCTGCTTCGAAGTCGAGTGGGGAGAAGGGCCTGTCGGAATCCGTCGGCTCGGACATTCATGACTCCAGGGAGGAGAGCACGGGAGTGCTGGGCGCGGTGGGACCCCACACGCCGGAGATGTCAGCGGGCAAGAGGAGTCCTCTTCCGAAGCGAATGGGCTTCGCTCGGCATGACGGCACCTCCGGTTACTCTTTGGGTTTCCCGCAGGGAAAGGCCAAACGGGTAGCACGGCACACAATCCATGGCAAGCCCTGTCCAACCGCGCAGGTCATGATGACAAAGCGACCTGTGAGAATGGGAAACGCGTGAAAGAGGTCAGACCCGGCGAAATGTGGACGGATAAGTCAGTCCCCCCCACCTCACTTGAAGGGTCGGTTCGAGCAACGTCACCAAATGGACCCCATGCTGATGAGCAGAGCGATGGGTTGGCCAGGGAGCCGCCACGCCCTTGTCGCCATGCATTCGAGAACGCGGGCCCTTTCCCGGGTCAGGTGTAGATATCTACACTTGGTGTGGGTTTTTGTCCCACATTTTCAAGTGTAGATATCTACACTTGAAGTCGGCCGGGTGTGTTTGAGCGTCTGAACTGGAGTTGCCCGGTCTTTGTCGCGGGGCCCGTTTCCCTCCCAGCGCGGGGGCTGAGGCGGGAAGGGTGCCCACGTCCGCGACCTCGCCCATACCGCTCAGGCCAGGCCATCTGGGCGCCGCGTAGCGGCCGGCCAGCGTCTGTCCTCGTGCCGTGGAGACGGGTGCCAGAGCCTGCCTTCATCCGTGGCTCCTCCTCGCTTCCCCAGTGGACCCGGGGAAGGGGAGTATCGGGGGTGGAGCCTCGGGCTTGGGGCCGGGGCCGCTCAGTCCTTGAGGTAGCCCTTCAGCAGCTCGGCCCGCTGCAGGTGGCCGCTGAGGACGGGGGCGGTCCTCCCGAGGAACACGGCCAGGGTCGTGTCGTCGCGGTACTCGTCCAGGCCCTCCTCGACGAGCTCCTTGCCGCGATCCTGGCCGTCCGTCACTTCCTTCAGGAAGGCCTTGTCGAAGTCGCGGCCGCTCAGGCCCGCCAGCTCGTCGCGCTTCTCGTAGAACTTCTCCACCTGCTTGTCGTACTTCTTGTCGTACTTCTCCTGGCCCTTCTCCAGGCCTCGGGAAGCGCCCTCGGCGCCCGCGCCGCCGATGGCCAGGTCGTCCGTGGCCAGCTCCACGGTGGACAGCGACAAGGCCTTGGACTCCGCCAGCGTTTCCAGATCCTCCTGGTTGCGCTGGTGGTCGCGGATCAGCTCCTGGGCGAAGCGCCGCACCTCGGGGTTCTCGGAGCGCTCGAGGGCCAGGTAGCCCAGGACGATCTGCTCCTGGTTGAGCAGGGAGAGCTGATCCGCGAAGCGGACCTTCTGGGCGAAGGCCTCGCCCACCTGCTCGCCCCGGTTGCGCGCCTGTTTCGCCTCGTCATGGGCACAGCCCGCGCCCAGGCCCACCACGGCCAGCAGTCCCGCGCTCCACAGCCATCGCCTCGTCCGCATGTCCGTCCTCCTTGACGTGTGCTCGACGTGTTGAATGCCGAAAAGCTGGGGAGGGGAGGAGGGGCCCACAAGCCCGGGGGCAGGCAGCGTGGCGAGTGCCCGGCGGGGGCGTCCCCGGAATGGGCGCCGGGACTTGCACGGACGTGCACGGATGGACGTCCCCGTCAGGCACCCGGCCCCGATTCCCTCCCAGCCCGGGGGACGATGGTGTAGACACGCCCCCATGCTCGAGCAGCTCTCCGACAAGGTGAAGCAGGAGCTCCGGGAGTGGACGGAGCGCATGGTGGGGCCAGAGCGCAAGGAGCGCCTCCAGGCGCTCGCCCGCACCGGTAACGAGTACGGGGTGGATCCCTTCGGCTTCAACCTCGACTACAGCCTGTCGGCGCTCGCCCCCTTCTTCTGGCTCTACCGCAACTACCACCGGGTGGAGACCTTCGGCGTCGAGAAGGTGCCCAAGGGGCGCGTCCTCCTCATCTCCAACCACTCCGGCCAGCTGCCCATGGACGGGGCGATGATCGGCGTGGCCCTGCTGCTGGAGGCGGACCCGCCGCGCGCCATCCGCAGCATGGTGGAGAAGTGGGTGCCCTCGCTGCCCTACGTCTCCACCTTCATGGCCCGGGTGGGGCAGATCGTCGGCACCCCGGAGAACTGCCGCCGCCTGCTGGAGGCCGACGAGGCCATCCTCGTCTTCCCCGAGGGCGTGCGCGGCCTGGGCAAGCTGTGGCCCCAGCGCTACCAGCTGCAGGACTTCGGCCTGGGCTTCATGCGCCTGGCCCTGGAGACGGACACCCCCATCGTCCCCATCGCCGTGGTGGGCGCCGAGGAGCAGTCCCCCGCGCTGGTGGACGTGAAGCCCCTGGCGAAGCTGCTCGGCTTCCCCTCCTTCCCCCTCACCGTCACCGGGATGCCCCTGCCCCTGCCCACCAAGTACCGCATCTACTTCGGAGATCCGCTGCGCTTCACCGGCCGCGCCGATGACGAGGACAGCGAGCTGGACAAGAAGGTCCGCACCGTGAAGACCGCCATCCAGGGCATGCTCAACCAGGGACTCAAGGAGCGTCAGGGCGTCTTCTGGTGACACGCCCGGCACCCGCGCCATGAATCAGGATCCTTCCAAGAGACCGGCCGTCGTCATCACCGGCATCAGTGGCAACCTGGGCCGGGCCCTGGCCAAGGTGCTGCACAAGCACGAGCGCATCATCGGTATCGATCGGCGTCCCTTCGTGGGCCGGCCGAAGGACATCGAGATGCACCAGTTGGATCTGCGCAAGAAGAAGGCCGAGGACGTCTTCCGCAAGAACGACATCCGCGCCGTCATCCACATGGGCATCATGCACGACCCGCGCATGAGCGAGGAGGAGCACCACTCCTTCAATGTGGTGGGCACCACGCGCCTGCTCGAGTACTGCGCCCGCTACAAGGTGCCCAAGGTGGTGGTCCTCTCCTCCGCCAACGTCTACGGCCCCAGCCCGGACAACTCCAACTTCCTCACCGAGGACGCGCCGCTCATGGCGGCCAGCCGCTTCTCGGGCGTGCGCGATCTCATCGAAGTGGACATGCTCGCGCACGGCTTCTTCTGGAAGCACCCTGACGTCCAGACGGTCATCCTCCGGCCCGTCCACATCGTGGGGCCCACCATCAAGAACGCCCCCAGCAACTACCTGCGCCTGAACCGCCCGTGGGTGCTGGCGGGGTTCGATCCGATGGTGCAGCTCATCCACGTGGACGACGTGGCGCGCGCCATGGTGGAGGCCGCCCTGCGCCCCGAGCCCAAGGGCGTCTACAACGTGGTGGGCCCCGGCGAGGTGCCCCTGTCCTCCATCCACCGCGAGCTGGGCCACAGCGCCGTCCCCGTGCCACACCCCGTGGCCCGGCCCCTGCTCGGCCTCCTCTTCAAGTACCGGCTCGCCAACTTCCCCCCGCCCGAGCTCGACCACATCCAGTTCCTCTGCAACGTGGACGGCTCGCGCTGGCAGAAGGACGTGGACTGGAAGCCGCGCTTCTCCATGCGCGACACCATCCGCTCCGTCATCGGCGAGTAGGCGGCGGATAAGGGGTTCCCCTGTCCGTGCTGTCAGGGTCCCCACTCGTGGGGCTCCGAGGGGAGTCTGACATTCGTGTCAGGCCCCCTGGCTTTTCCGGCACGGGTTTTTCCCCGGTGCGGGCGCGCAACCCCTTGATTTCAGGTGGGTTGCGCGCCGCCGGGGGCGTGGCACCCGCATTGCTCTAGAGACAGGGCATGAAACGCGGTGGGGGCGGGCCCTCGATGCCTCCCACCCCGTGACCTGTCTAGGGCGGTTCCATGGGGGAACCTCCGACGCCCACCATCTCGGCCGGCCCCGGGATGGTGGGCGGTTTTTTTTCAGGGGATTTCTCCGTCGAAGGGTCCCCCGGACTGCTTCTCCAGCATCCACTTGCCGTCGCGGAAGATGAACTCGGAGGTGACGGTCTCGCTCTGCTCGGAGATGGAGGGCAGGCGCATCCACTTGATGCGGCTGGTGATGATGGCCCGCTGGCCCTCCTCGACCACCTCGACATCCTCTATCTCGTAGTCGGTGATGGACAGGTCCCGCTCGTCCTGCTTCTCCCGGCGGGCCCTCTCGAAATCCTGACGGCGCTCGGGGACGATGAGGCGGGCGGCGATGCGGTAGTCCTTCCAGCGCACGCGCTGGTGGAAACTTTCCACCACGGGGCGAAGAGTCTCCAGGTCGGACTTCTTCTTCGTGTGGGCACAGCCCGCACCGAGGGCGAAAACGAGCAGGACAGCAAGCAGGCGAATCACCCGGAGGACGCTAGCACCCATTCCAGAGGGGGCGAAACGGGAGAGGCGCCGGTGCTATGGTCCCGGGCCGCATGGCCAAATCGTTGGTGGAGCGCTACGAGCAGCTCCTCGCCCAGGATCCTGCATCATCGGTGTTCGTCGAGCTGGCCAAGGCGCTGGTCGCCAAGGGCGAGCACGCCCGTGCCATCGCCGTGTGCGAGCAAGGCATCTCCCACCATCCCAACTCGGTCACGGGGCGGGTGCTGTGGGGCAAGGCCCTCATCTTGATGGGGCGCCCCGCCGAGGCGATGGCGCAGTTCGATCAAGCGGTGTCGATCGACAAGGAAAACCCGCACGCCTACAACCTCATCTCCGAGGTGCTGCTGCAGCGGGGCTTGTACCGCTCGGCACTGCCCATCCTGCGCAAGGCGCTGTCATTGCAGCCGAATGACGCCCGCGTGCGCGGATGGATGGAGCAGGCGCAGGCCGCTCTGGCCGGTGGGCCGGCACCGGCTTTCGGAGACCTGAACGCCCTGGAGCCCACGTCGGCGGAGGAGCAGCCCGCCGCGCAGGCGGATGCGTCCGGGTCCGCCGAGGCCCCCGCGGTTCCAGAGCTGGGACCCGAAGCGGCGACCGTCGAGGCGGCGGTGGCCCCGGAGCCGGTGCTGGAGGGCGTGGAGGCCGCACCGCCCGAGGCACCTGTTGTCGAGCTGTCGCTGGAGGCCAGTGACATCGACGGAGGCGCGCCGTCCGAGGCCGCGCCGTCCGAAGCCGCACCGCCCGAGGCCCTCGAGGAGGCGCTGACCGTCGACGAGGAGCCTCCGGCCGTGCCGGCGGAAGCCGCCGCGGGTGAGGAGGCGCCGGAGTCGGTTCCCGTCGAGGCCGCTCCCGAGGAAGAGGGTGGGCTGCTCGCGGATCTCCCGCCGCTGGAGTCCGAGCCCGCTTCCGCCGCTCCCGAGGAGCCCGAGGCTCCGGCCCTGCACTCCGTCCCCGACGTCTCTTCGGGTGGGACGGGCGCTCGGCGCGGGTTGCTCGCGGAGCTGCCCGAGGCGGCCGCGCCCACCCCGGTGGCCCCCGCGACCGTCGCCGCTCCGGCCAAGGCTCCCGTGCAGGACGTGGCGGCCCTCACGGCGGCCTACGAGCGCGAGCTGCGCGACAAGCTCCTTCCCAAGGACGCGGCCGCCTTCCTCCCACCCCGAGCGGTGAAGGCGGTGGTGGCGGCGGCCGTCCTGGTGCTGCTGTGCGGCCTGTTCCTCGTCGTGCGGGCGAAGCAGGGGGGCCAGGCGCTCTCCGCGGCGTTGGATCGCGTCTCCCGGCTGCTGGAGCAGGACACGGCGGCCTCCCGGCAGGAGTCGCTCGCGCTGCTCTCCCACGTGGTGCGGTTGGAGGACGAGAACACCCGGGCCTGGGCGCTCTCGGCCTATGCCCACGCCCTGCGGCACGCCGACACGGGTTCCGCCGAGGAGCGGGCCCAGGCGCTCGACGCGCTCGGACGCCCCAACGTGCGCGCGGAGCACCCCGCGAGCGCCCTGCTCGTGGACGTCCTGGTGGCCGATGCCCAGGGCCGTGACGCCGCCCGCCGCGCCTTGCTGAACGCGAAGCTGGAGGGCCCGGAGGCGCTGGGGATGGCCGGCGCCGTCCTGCTGGAGCAGGGCAATGAGAAGGAGGGCCTCGAGCGTCTCGAGCGCGCGTTGAAGCTGTCGCCGCGCAACGTGCGCGCCCTGGTGTCGCTCGGCGCCTGGTACCGGGACGCGGGCGATCCGGTGAACGCCCTGAAGATGTACACGGCCGCGGCGAAGCTGGCCCCCGAGCACCCGGTGGCGCGTCTCGGCGTCGCGGAGAGCCGGTTGGAGCTCGGCCAGGATCTGCCGCAGGCCCTCTCGGAAGTGCAGGGGCTGACGGGCGATGCACTGCCCGCCTCCCTGCGCGAGCGCCAGCGGTTGGTGCAGGGCCGGCTGATGACTGCCCTGGGCAAGGCGAGCGAGGCGCGGACCCTGCTGTCCGAGGGGACGAAGGGCCCGCTGGCCTACGACACCTTCCTGGCGCTCGGCGAGGCGAACCGCGTGGCGGGAGACATGGCCGGAGCGCAGAGGGCCTTCGAGCAGGCCCTGACGTTGAAGCCCAGCGGCGAGGAGGCCGCGGCGGGCCTGGGCCGGGCGCTGCTGGACCGCGATCGTGCGTCGGAGGTGCTCTCCCGGGTGGAAGGGGAGGGCCGCGAGGTGGCGCTGGTGCGGGCCGCGGCGTACACGAAGCTGGGAGACTTCAAGCGCGCCCGGGTGGAGCTGGTCCGTACGCGCGTGGAGGACCGCTACCCCGCCGAGGCCATCATCTATCTGGCGCAGGCCGACGCCGCCGATGGCGAGCGGGACCGGGCGCGGGAGGCCCTGGAGAAGACGCTCGCGGCGACGAAGACGGCCAAGGCGCAGGTGCGCACGGCGCTGGGGCTGCTGCACTGGCAGGACAAGGCGCTGGACAAGGCGGGCAGCGTGCTGGAGGCGGCGGTGGCGGAGGGCTCGCGGGACTACGAGGCCTCGTGCGCGCTGGGCCGGCTGCTCATCGCCCGGGGGCTGCCGGACCTGGCGATGAAGCCGCTGACGCAGGCGGTGGAGCGCAATGGCGCGCACGGCGAGGCGCGCGAGGCGCTCGGCCGGGCGCTGCTGGCGCTGGGCCGTATCCCCGAGGCGCTCAAGCAGTTCGAGGAGTGGCAACTGGACAACCCGGGTGCCGCGGGGGCCCACAAGGGCTTCGCGATGGCCCTCTTCCAGACGGGGAAGACGAAGGACGCGGAGGCGGCGTCCGGGCGCGCGGTGAAGCTGGTGGCGAACGATCCCGAGGCGTACCGCGTGCGCGCGGAGATCCTCTTCGCGCTGGGAGATACGAAGGGTGGCTTTGGCGCCCTGGAGAGCGCCAACAAGCTGGACAGCAAGTCGGCGGAGACGTTCTGCGGCATCGCCCGGGCGTTCCTGCGGCAGGGCCTGGAGGCCAACGCGGGCAAGGCCTACGAGGCGGCGCGGCGCGAGGGTCCGGACACGACGTGCGGCCTCGCGGGTGAGCACTGGGTGGACGACTCGGGCGGAAAGGCCGCGGCGAAGGTGCTGCAGGGGATTGCCGACAAGGCGGCCACCACGTGGGACAAGGCGTTCGCCCAGGCGGCCATGGCGCGGGTGCTGCTGGCCGCGGGCTCGCTGAAGGACGCGCGCACGGCCGCGGACGAGGCGGTGCGGCTGGAGCCCTTCTCCGGACGCAACCACCTGGTGCTGGGTCAGGTGGCGCTGAAGCAGCGCGACGAGGCCACGGCGATGAAGGCGCTCAACCGCGCGGTGGAGCTGGAGCCCGTGGACGGACTGGCGTGGCTGACTCTGGCGGACGCGCTGGTGCGCAACCCCGCGGAGACGGAGAAGGCCGTGCAGTCCTATGGGAAGTTCCTGAAGCTCGCGGGAGCGTCTCCCGAGGCGGCCCGGGTGAAGAAGTCCCTCAAGCCGCTCCAGCGCAAGTTGGGAGGCCGGTAGCGTGCACGAGTCCCAGTCTCCGCTCCCGCCCCCGCTGCCGCTGATGCGCATCATGGGAGGCAATGCCTTCCTGCTGTCCGTCCTCTATCTGCTGGTGGGGATCGGAGTGGAGGGGGCGCGGCGCCTGTGGCCGTCCATCTTCCTGCAGCGGCTCTCCCTGTCGCTCGACTCGCTGCCGGCGAAGGCGCTGGAGCTGGTGGGGTGGCTGCAGCCGCTGCGCACGGCCTACTTCGACGGCAAGATTCGCGAGTCCGTGGTGCGCCTGGTGTTCGGCGCCACCACCATCGTCATCATCTTCCTGCTCGCGGTGGTGGTGGGCGTGTTCATGGGCTCGCTGCGCAGCCTCATGCTGCGCTGGACCGCGCGCCGGTAGTCTTTGTCATCCGAGAAGTCAGGGACGTCCGCGCAGCGCCAGGGCCGCATCATCGAAGACCTTGGCCAGGCCGGGATCTGCTGGCCGGTGCGCTTCGAGGAGCGCGGCATCCTCCGGTTGGCCCAGGTGCCTGAGCAGTACAGCGGTTTGAAGGGCGCACTTGAGAGAAGAGGTCGCCGCGACCAGCTTCCGGGCCATGTCACGCAACCTGGAGCGGTCTGCTTCCGGGAGCATGGGGAGGAGACGCTCCGGGCTCAGAAGGAGCAGGGAGAACAACGCGACACAATAGCCTGATGCCGCGCCTTTGTGCTTCGCGGCCGTCTCCACCTGCGGCCATGCCGAGGAGATGAACGCGGGCAAGGTGGAGACAAGTGTCTCGGGTATCTCCTCGGTAAGTACCGTGAGCACCTCACCCTTGAGCTCGAGGGGGATGGAGTCATCGCTAGCCCATGCACGGAGCTCTTCCGGGGACGTCTCCAGCAGTACGAGCAGGCCATGCAAGACAGTGGGCGATGGACGCCCGAGTGTCTCCACCGCCTGTCGGACGATTGGAATCAGCTCCGGGTGCCGGTTGCGCCACAGTGCACAGGCCACGTCATTCAAATCCGCGGGCTCTGGTCCGCCAGTGGCGCTCAGCCGCTGCAGCCTGCGTATCAGGCTCTCTCGTGCGCTCGTCCCCTTGATGCGTCCCAGGGCTTGCGTGAGGGCTTCCACGACGGCGGCTCCATCGTGGTCCCCCCGCGCTTCCTCCAGGGCGAGCTGATGCTCGAGGCGCCTGGCGCTGGCGGCACCGCCCAGTTCGCCGAGGCCGAATGCCGCTGCCTGGCGCACGAATGCATCCGGGTCCTCCAGCATGGCCTCCAGCAGGGGCCGGGCTTTGCGCGCGCCGAGATGGGACACCAGGGCACGCGCCCGGGTCTCATCGCCCTCGTCGAATGCATCGAGGAACTCGCTTCGCCACTGCGTGACATCGTCCTTCTGCGTCATGTCTCGCCCGGTTCCTACGGAAAGCCTACGCCAGGAGGGACGTACCTTCGCACCAGCGTTCCGTCGAGCATATACAGCTCGAGAATGGCGTCCGGGTCTGCCCGCTTCATGGACTCGAAAGCTTCCAATTCGCGCTTCAGGTCCCGAGGGTTGGAGACATAGTTGGTGTTGTGCCGCACGCCATCTGGCCGCACCGAGGAGGCATCCGGTCTCCGGAAGCGAACCTCCCTCACGGGTGCTTCGTCATGAACGCGTTTACCCGCTGCGTCCCTTTGAACCCTGTCCTTCCTCAGACTCGTATGTCCGGCCGCTTCCCGGGAGGCCAGCTCCCGTTCGATGGCTTCGTTGTGCGTCGGGTTCTGCCGGGTGTGGGGGGGGCCGTAACGGGTGGAGAGCGTGGGAGTATTGCTGGAGCCACCTCCCGAGGCATTCGTCGAGCAAAGCGCCAGACTGGAGCACGTGCTGGTGCCCGCGGCCACGCCTGAGGCGATGAGGGAACCGTCCGCCACGATCTGGGCGGTGGCGGCGGATTGCTCCAGGAGGACGATTCCTTCGGGCGTTACAGCGGGCAGGAGCCGCCAGATTCCGCCCTCGGGCACCTGAGGGATGAGTCTGGCCACGCCCAGGGAGGCCACTGTCACCAGCACTCGCAGGTACGTGCCGCCCATGGACTTGCCGAAGCGTGCGGAGGCTGCTTCCAACTCCTGGGGCGTGGAAGCTGCTTCTGCCTCCTGGTACAGGCGCGAACAGGCCAGGGCTACATGGCCCAGTTCGACCAGGCCCACCGCAAGGGAGAGGCGCAGGGTGAGGGTTGCCGCGAAGGCCTTCGAGAACAGCGGCTCGGGCGCCAGCCAGGCCGCGAAGTACACCACGATGGAGAGGCAGACGCTGAGGACGAAGGCGGGCGATGTGAAGAGCGCGATGGCTGCCTCGCGGATGCCTTCGTTCATGTAGCGGGTTGAGAGTTGGAGAGCGAGGAAGAGGCGGCTGGATGCCAGGAACTCGGGGAGTGGTACCAGCGGAGGGCCGAATTGGGAGCGGAACTCCTCGCGTAGCCGTGACTCCCACGGGAAGGCCGTGCCTTTGCTGGCGTTGCTCGCTCCAGGCAATTCCATCAGATGCAGTCGAGGGCGAGGTTGAGACCCGAAGCGGGCGAAGGCGGCGAGGATGGGGCGCACCTCCTCCAGGCTCAGTCCTTCCAGGACGGGGCTGGGTGGACGGTGAGGGAAGAGGAAATGCCAGCGGGCCTCGGGGAGCTGGCGGAGGCCCACTGGCAGATGCCACGCTTGTGCGGGCCCCATGGGGTCCTGCTGTTTGGTGACGAGTTCCCGGGGTTGCTGAAACTCAATCGCGCGGGCTCCACCCTCTGAAGTGTCGGCGGTCTGCCGTGTTCCTCCTGGATCGATGAGCACCCGCGAACTGGCGCATGCGGTGGCCAGGAGCGCGACGCTCAACACCAGGGCCATGCGGAGCGTTACCTGGGTTCTGCTCATGCTTCGGAATCATGCCCCACCCAGCGCCGCGAACAGGTGCCGGAGGACTCCTGCTTGCTGTTGTATCTGCAGTCGCCGCGCAGCACTTCACCGGGCGTCGTGGTGCGTCACGTCTTCGCGCTCGTTCATCCACTTCTTTGGAGCGGCCTTGCTGGTGGCGCCGCGAAAACCGTTTCCGGTCCTCGTGGGCGCCGACTATCCTCCGGCGCCGATTTGCCCGATTCCTTCCCCATCTGCCCGCGAGCCACTGGCCAGCCGCTCGCCAAGGAGACCACATGACGCGCGAGTATCCCCAGGAACAGCTGATGGCGTTCGTTCAGGCCATGGCCAACGTGGTGGCGAGTGACGGCCGCGTCACCGAGGACGAGCGTCAGCACCTCGACAACGTGGTGGCCGGCGTCGGCCTGTCTCCCCGCGACCCGCAGGTCTCCGCGCTCATCGAGCAGGAATTCCAGAAGCCCGGCCGCCTCACCGACATCGTCAGCAAGATCCAGAACCGCGAGATGCGCGCCGCCCTCCTGCGCATGATCGTCGAGGTGTCGTGTGCCGATGGTGAGATCGCCAAGGAGGAGCGCGCGTCGGTGAAGGAGGCCGCCAGCGCCTTCGGATTCGACGCGTCCGTCGCCGATGAGCTCATCGACTGGGCGCTCGATTCGATCAAGCTCGACCAGCGCGAGCAGGAGATCATGAAGAAGCTGCTCTAGTCCGCTCGCCGCCTCACGCAGGTTGCAGGAAGCGGCCGTTCACGAGGTGCTCGATCACCTCGTGCGCCGAGTGCGGATCGAGCCTCACCTTCGCTCCCAACTGCGTCACCGCGCTGGTGACCGTCGTCGGGCGCTCGAAGGCGGCCAGGGCGGCCAGGAGGATCCGGCCGTCCTCGCCCAGATCCAGCGTCGGGTCGGAGAACTTCCGCGGGCTGACCGAAGGCGCACAGGCCAGCCTCGTTCCCTCCACCGACCGGACGACCGTCACCGGCTCCTGCGCCACCTTCGCGGGCACCTGGTGCGCTCCCAGCCATTCCCCGAGCTTGAACTGGAGCGTCGAGGGTGACGTGTTCAACAGGCGCGTGCGTCCGTTGATCGCCACCCTCCGCTTCTTCTCCTCGTGCTTCCTCGCGAGCGCATCCACGTGCTCCGACGTGCGCTGCACCGATCGCTCGAGCGCCACGTCGTTGAAGCGCAACATCGGCACCGACATGTCACCGGGCTCGCGCTGCTCGAAGTACTCGAGGAACTCCGTGAACGTCCGCGCTTCGCTCACCATGCCGAACCGCGCGGGGTGCTCGGTGGCGAGTGCTCCCGGCTGTGCTTCGAGCCGCTGATAACCCACCAGGCAGTCGAGGCCGATCATCCGCTCCACCAGGCGGACTTCCTCCTTCAGCGTGGCGGCGCTGGCGAAGGGCAGGCCCGCGATTCCGGAGACCTCGACGTCCAGGTTCTTGTGACGCCGGCAGTTGTCGATGATCTCCAGCAACTGCTGGTCCGTGGCACACGGCTTGAGCAGGCCCCGGCGCATCTGTTCCTGCCGCTGCTGTTCCGAGAAGCAGCCGATGTCGAGCACCATGTGCACGTGCTCGAAGGTTCCGGCCAGCGCGTCGATGAGCTCCATCCGCGCCACGCCCCACAGGAAATACATGCAGGAGTGGCGGGAGAGGTCGACCCCCGCCCAGGTGCCTTGCAAGAACGCCGCCGAGCTTCCCGAGAAGTCATAGCGGACCTGCCACGTCCGGGGGGCGATCTCCTGGTGGTCGCGGCGCACGCTCTCCTCGGAGCGCAGGAAGGGTTTCGCGCGTCCGAAGGCCGCCTTCTGGTTGCCGCGGGCCCCACCGCAATACAGGCAGTTCTCGCCGCACCCCTTGCCCGGCGCGACCCACCCCGAGAAGGCATGGCGATCCTGGTGGCTCAGGAAGATGTCGTTGAAGTGCGAGTAATAGACATCCTCGCTGTTCGTGGCGCCTTGCACGTACTCCAGGGGCAAGCGCCGCGGGGTGCCGTCCGGAGCCCGGGTGACACAGTTGGGCGGGGAGGGCTCGCCCTGGCAGAGCGCCAGCAGTGGCCGCTCGCCATCGCCCAGGACGATGTGATCGATGCAGTCGATCTCCTTCAGCTCCCGCCACCAGTACGAGGCCGTGTTGCCACCCACGACGATCCGGATGTCCGGGTCGATCTCACGCAGCGTCCGGGCCAGGAGCAGCGCGCGGTGGACGTGGTGGAACCACTTGAGGCTGATACCCACGAGCCGGGGACGCACACGGGCCACCAGGGCCTCGAGCGAGCGTGCTACCTCCTCCTCGGTCTGGTCCCCGTCGTAGAGCCGGACGAAGGCCTCGATCCCCGCGCGCCGCAGATAGCTCGCGAGGTAGAGGATTCCGCAGGTGGCCTCGCCGGTACCGGCACCGACGAGAAGGACGGGAGAGAGGACGCGACGGCTATTCATGACGAAACCCGATCTTCCCCCAGAATCACCTTCGAGGGGAGGGAGTACGTGCCTGACCGGGTTTCGTGAGAGCCGGGCGGCCGTCAGTAGGGCTTATCGCCCTTCACGATTCCGAAGGGGGACGCGGGCGCGTAGGTGCCGTTCACCGTCGTGCCGCCGTTGTGGATGGAGGGGAAGATCGGCTGCATGCTCTGCGGGAACCCGAGCGTGGGCTTCGTGAGCGCATCGAGGCGGCCCAGTTCCTCGGCCGTGAGCTTCACGTCCAATCCCTTCACGTTGTCCTCGAGCTGCGCGAGCCGCCGCGCGCCGATGATGGTGGACGTCACGCCCGGTTGCGCCTGCACCCACGCCAGCGCCACGCGCGCCACGGTGCTCTCGTGCGCCCGGGCGATGCTCTCCAGCGCGTCCACGACGGTGTAGGTCCGCTCGTTCAGGGCCGACTCGAGGAACACCCCCCGGTCGCCCTTCTGCTGCCCCGCGTTCGCGCGCGTGTACTTGCCGCTGAGCGCGCCGCTCTTGAGCGGCGACCAGGGCGTGATGCCCAGGCCGAACTCGCGCGCCATCGGAACGAGCTCCTGTTCCACGGTGCGCTCCAGCAGCGAGTATTCAATCTGGAGCCCGATGAACGCCGACCAGCCGCGGAAGCGCGCCAGCATGTTGGCTTCGACGATCTTCCACGCCGGCGTGTCGGAGACGCCGAGGTAGCGCACCTTGCCCGCGCGGACCAGGTCCTCGAGCGCGCCCATCGTCTCCTCGATGGGCGTGTGCACGTCCCAGTTATGCAGCCAGTACAGGTCGATGTAGTCCGTCTGCAGACGGCGCAGCGAGTTGTCGCACGCCGAGATGATGGACTTGCGGCCGGAGCCGCCGCCGTTCGGGTCCCCCGGGTAGAGGTTGCCGCTGAACTTGGTCGCGATGACCAGACGGTCCCGCCGGGCGGGGTGGCGTCCGACATGGTCTCCGATGATCTTCTCGGAGTGACTCTTCGTATAGAAGTTCGCCGTGTCGATGAAGTTGCCGCCGAGCTCGATGTACCGGTCGATGATTCGCTGGGACTCCTCGACGCTGGAGCCCCAGCCGAGGTCTTCACCGAACGTCATCGCACCGAGGCACAGCGGGCTGACGCGAAGGCCCGAGCGGCCGAGCGTCACATAATGATCGAGAGGCATGAGAGCTCCTGGGGACGTGATACCTTGGAGGGGCCGGAATGATTCAGCCTTGAACCAATTTAATTTTGAACCATTTTCCGCGCAACGGACCATGCCGAAAATCGATCCGGAGAAGATCTGGTCGCTGAGCTACCGGCTGCTGATGTCGGTGATCTCCCACGTCAGCCCGGAGGTCGCCACGCTGGGGCTGGAGACCAAGGAGTTGTTCGTGCTCGCGGCGCTGGAGGAGCACCCCTACCCGGCGGAGCTGGCGGCGACCCTGAGCATGCCCAAGCCGACGGTGACGGTGTACGTGAAGCGGCTCGAGGCGGCGGGCTTCGTGAGCCGGGAGATCGACGCCGAGGACATGCGGCGCCACCGGCTGCGGCTCACGCCCGCCGGGCGCAAGGTGATGAAACAGGGCCTGACACTGCTGACGGACGCGTTCGGCGAGCGGCTCGGCCGCCTGAGCGCCGCTCAGCAGGAGGAGTTGCGGATGCTACTGGAGAAGATGAGCTAAGCGGCTCCACGGATGCCGCCGTCCCGGTCCCGGACCCGCTTCATCGCGCGCAGGAACTGCTCGACTTCTTCCTCGGTGTTCGCGGCCGTCACCGTCGCGCGGATGATGCCCTTGTTGCGCGCGATGGCGGGGAAGAGCATCAGCGTCACGTAGATGCCTTCTTCCATCAGGATCCGCGCCACCTCCTGGGCATCCGCGTCCTTTCCAAAGGGAGTCGCGACGATGGGGAAGTAGTTGGCGCCATCCGGTGCCATGCCCAGCTCCCGCAGGCCATCCACCATCCGCTTCGTGAGGTGGAAGAGCTTCCGCCGGATCTGCTCGCCCTGTGTCCGGTTGACTTCCAGGGCCGCGAGCGTGGACGCGAAGGCCGCCGTGGGCACGGGTCCTGAATACACATACGTGTCGATGTGAAGCTTCAGGTAGTCCTTGAGCCGGGCCGGGCACGACATGAACGCGGCCATGGAGGAATAGGCCTTGGACAGCGCTCCCACGTAGATGACGTTGTCGTAGGTCTGGCCCAGGTGCTGGACGATGCCATTCCCCTTGCGTCCGTAGGGGTGCTCCGGTGACGGGTCCTCCCCGATGATGCCAAAGCCATGCGCATCGTCGATGTAGAGGATGGCGTCGTACTTCCGGGCCAGCGCCACGAGCTCCGGCACGTTCGCGAACGCGCCGTTGGGGCTGTAGACGCCGTCGACACAGATGAGACGGCTGGGCTCGTCCCCGGACTGCCGCAGGCGCGCTTCGAGATCCTCCATGTCGTTGTGCCGGAAGGTCTCGACGGTGGCCCCGCGAGCCTTGGCGATGGCGCATCCGGTCTGGACGGAGTTGTGCGCGTGACGGTCCACGAGCACCAGGCTCTCCTTCATCGTCAACGCCGGGATGAGGCCGTGGTGGATGAGCGTCGCCGTGGGGATGACGAAGACGTTCTCCACCCCGATCAACTCCGCCAGCCGGGCCTCCATCTCAAGGTACGGCTCGGGCTGCATCACCGCCTTGGACCAGCTCGGATGGACACCCCACTTGCGCAACATCTCAGGGATGGAGGCGATGACCTCCTCGTGCAGATCCAGGCCGAGGTAGTTGCACGAGGCGAAGTCGGTCACCCACTTGCCGTCCACCCGGACCTGACGGCCCTTCTGCTCGGTCGCCACCTTGTAGAGCATGGTGTCTCCGGCGGCGAGGTCGGCCAGGGCATTGTACCGCTGGAACTTGTTCTCGATGAGCTGCTGATACGGGTCCCGGCTGGTCATGCGCCCTCTTGATGTGCACTGGCTTGGATGATGGGTTGATGGCAGGCACACCAGCCCCATCGGTAGAGACGGAGGCGGTGGAGCGTATCGAGCACGAAATGCGGTGTGGCCTGGAGGACCTCGAAGGTGCTCGCGCCACCGGAGTTCACGCTGATGCTCGTGTCGAGGGCACACGTGTAGTGCCACCACTTCTTGGGGATGAACAGGACGTCGCCCGGCTCGAGGATGACCTCCGCGACGTCCGCCTCCGCGAAGCGGGGATGCCGCTCGCGGTCCCAGTTCTCCACCGCCACCTCGCTGGGGTACGTCAGGAAGTCGTACTTCCGGCTGACGTAGACACAGTCACTCTGCTCGGGCGAGACGAGCTTGAGGAGCTTGCGGCCAGACACCTGGGCGAGGACGTTGTCGAAGATGTCGTAGTGCAGCCCGGAGATGGTCCCCCTGGCGCCGATCCACGCCCGGCGGTAGTGCATCTTCCGGCCCTGGAGGAAGTTGAACGACACATCCTCCAGAAGATGCGGGAAGAGGCCGAAGGCGTCGAAGACGGCGAGGTACCACTGGCCCCGCTCCGCTTCACCCGACTGGAGCGCATCGATGTACGCGCCCAGGGTCATCCTCAAGCGGGGATTGGAGCCTTGCATGGCGTTGCCGACCTCCACCTCCACCGGCAGCTCGGCGCCCAGCGAGCGCAGGTGCTCCAGGGTCCACTGACGCAGGGCGGGCCAGTGGCTCGCTCCGCCCCGAAGAACCACGGGGCGTCCAGTCTTCACGTAGCTCCGGGTGAGCTCCGGAATGGAGAGGTCTCGGCGTTCGTCGATGCGCACGCGAGAACGCTCTCGTCTCGGATAGGGAAAGTCAATCCACGGAGGGTGGAGGGGCCGACCGGCGGGCTTCAGCGGGAAGGGGGAAAGACGATGGGCTCCAACTGGTACATCGTCGTGTACTCGTCGAGCACGAGCGGCTCCGCCCCGGATTGGACGGCGGGCAGCTCGAGGGTGTGCAGACCGGGGTTGTCCGGGTTGAACCGCACGCGCACTCCCTGGACTCCGGCGAGCGACTCGAGGCCGTGCTCCTGCCGGCGCACTCCCGCCAGGTGGGCCCGGCGCTCTGCTCGCGAGCGGCCGGGCGAATGGCTGCTCGGAGTCATCCGCGAGAACGAATGCGTGAGCTTGATCGCGAACACGAAGCGGGTCCCATCCACCTCGAAGGAATAGGAAATGTACGAAGCGTCTCCCTCTCCCACGACGTCACCGAACCGGGCGAGGGCGGTGGGCCAGTCCGAGGACTTCTGGGCGGTCTCGGCGGAGAGGTAGCGGCGGCGGCGCAGGTAGCGGAGCCGCTCATCCCAGTGGTCGATGTGGGCGAGCACTTCCTCGGCGCTCGCGGTGAGCGGTTTCGCGACGGCGGGGCGTGTGCCAATGCGATGCAACGTCCGCTTCATCATCTCGCGCAGGAGCGGATCGAGAATCTCATGCTGGTCGGGCTGCTCCACGCTGTAGCGCACCCGGAAGGGACGGGGCATCAGCAGCCCGTCGTACCACTCGGAGTGGTGGCCCTCGCCGAAGCTCCGGCCCGATTCGTCCCAGGGCGTGTCGTAGAAGAAGCAGTGCTCGCGAGCTCCCACGGTGTAGCCATAGAGGAACAGCGTCTCGTCGGCGTACTCCAACCTGCCATGGAGGAGCGCCTCGGTGTCCCGGGTGGGACCGGTGAGGGGCCTGGCGTGATGGTGGGGCAGACGGCTGTACCAGTCGTTGATGTGCGCCAGGATCGTCCGCGTATCGGGCAGGGGAGGGTAGCTCATGGGCAGGCGATGACCGGAGGGTGGGGTATTCTCAGCGCCGAGCGTACCCGGACACGTGGAGGTGATTCATGCCGAGCCGAGCGAAGGACCCCGTGGAACCCGCGCTTCCAAAAGGCATTGGCAGGCCCGCGACGAGCGCCCTCGCGGTGATTGGCGTGACCCGCCTGGAGCAGGTGGCGCGTTTCACGGAGAAGGAGCTCCTGGCGCTTCATGGCGTGGGACCCAAGGCCGTCAGGGTCCTCGAGGCCGCGCTCCTCGAGAAGGGACTCTCGCTCGCCAAGGCCAGATAGGCGGAGCAACCCTCACAGCGCGAGGCTTCCCTTGAGCAGGGCGAGCCCGAATCCCCAGTGGCCGTCCGCCGTGCCGAGCTTCAGCGCACCCGTCATCATCCGTTGATAGAACTCGCCCAGTGAGGGAGTGGAGTCGGGCGTCTCCGTGCCGGTGGCCCCCGGGTGCTTCATCTGGCGGGCGAGGTGCAGCTGGAACGCTCCAGCGAGCGCCGCCGCCAGCCGGCGGTTGTAGAGGAATCCGGGAGGGAGCCCGGCGCATGGACTGCCCTCGTAGGCCGAGAGCAGGCGCAGGCTGGTGCCTTCATCCATGCGCAGGAAGACGGAGATCACCGCGAGATCATAGAAGGCATCCATCGGTCCTGCGGTGGCCCAGTCGAGAATCAGGAGCGCCTCGCCGTCGTAGACGAGGTTGGTGGGGTTGAGGTCGTTGTGTCCAAGGACCAGGGCACGGTCGCGGGCCGGTGGTTCCTCGGCGAGCACGCGCTGGACCGCGCCGCCGGCGAAGTCCGGGAGGGTGAAACCGGCCAGGGCTCCGTTCCACACCTGGGCGAGCACCTCGCGGGGATCGCGCAGGTGCCCGTCGGAGGGGAGGGGGAGCGCGTGGATGCGGCACACGGTGCGGCCGAGCAGGGTGAGCGCGGTGTCGCGCGTGGGTGGAGCGCTCAGGATGGCCATGAACGAGCGGTCGGCGACGAAGGCGGTCAGCACCGCTCGCCGCGCCTCGTCGACATGGACGATGCGTGGCGCGAGGCCCGCGTCGGCGGCGAGCCGCTGGATGTGGAGCGCCCGATTCCAGTCGGCGTTGTTCTCGGCCTCGCCGGCCACTTTGAGCACGAACGTCTGGCCGTCGGCCTCGACGCGGTAGACGCCAGCACCCGACATCCCCGCGGCGATCCGGGTGATGGTGGTGGCGGGTTTCCTGAGGTCCGTGGGCAAGCTGTCTTCGACGCTCATGTTCGACTCCAGCACGTGGGCGGCGGTCCGCCGCGAGGCAGAATCTAAGCCAGCCGAAGGAAGACCTGTCAGGGGGAGGTTCCGGTCGCGATGGAGCGCAACTGATCCGATTGTTGGACAAGTTGGTACGCCGCGCGGCCGGAAGGCGCCCTGTCCTTGCCTGTCAGCGCACCCCTGAAGGCACTTCCTTCCTCGGGCGCGGTCGCTGGAATTTTTCAGCTCTGCCGTTCCTGGGTGGTTTTCCTCATTATCTTTGGATGGCGCCAGTCTCGGGATCTCCTCGGATTGAGTCGTCGATTCCCGTGGAGGAAGTTCAGGATGGATGAAGTCAAGAAGGCGCTCGGGCGGATCGGCCTGACCGCGGCGGGGTTGTTCCTGGTGCTGCCACAGGGGGCGCGAGCCATCGTTCCCCAGGACAGCACCTTCTTCTCCACCGCGCACATCGAGTCGGCGGACTCGTTGAGCACGTATTCGGACGGAGATCTCTGGCCCTCGTGCTGGTCGGACGACGGCCATCTGTATTCGGCGAATGGTGATGGCCGCGGCTTCACGATGGTGGAGCCCCGCCCGAACCCCGTCTATGACATCGCGGTCAGCCGCATCCAGGGCCTGCCCGGGAGCCTGACGGGCACCACGCTGACGACGCACATCAGCCAGACCTGGGCGGTTGGCGAATACAACCGCAAGCCCACGGGCATGGTGTGTGTCGACGGTGCCATGTACATGGCCGTCCAGGATCTCTCCTGGGACTTCAACGACGCGCCCAATGCGACCATCGCGAAGTCCACCGACCGGGGCGTGACCTGGTCCTGGAACACGTCCGCGCCCATGTTCGGCAATTACGTGTTCACGACGATCATGTTCCTGGACTACGGCAGGAACAATGCCTGGAACACGTTCGACTCGTATGTGTATGCGTATGGGCTCGACTACAACTGGCGGGACTCGTTCGACAACTCGGTGCCGGATCCGACGAAGCTGTTCCTGGCCCGGGTCCCCAAGACGAGCATCCAGAACCGGGCCACCTGGCAGTTCTACACGGGTGATTTGAACGGGAACGCCACGTGGAGCTCGGACATCAACCTGCGCCAGCCCGTGCTGCAGGATGACCGGCGCCTCTACGTCAGCACCCGGGCTCCCTACGGCCAGCCGCGCGACCTGTCGGTGATCTCCCAGGGCAGCGTCGTCTACAACAAGGCGCTCAACCGCTACATCTATACGTCCTGGACCGAGTACACCTTCGAGTTCTACGAGGCCCCCAAGCCCTGGGGCCCGTGGAAGAAGTTCCTGAGCAAGGATTACGGCGGCTATCCCTGGTCGGACACGAAGAATGGCGGTTACTCCACGACCATTCCCTCCAAGTTCATCAGCACCGACGGCAAGACGATGTACGTGCAGTCCAATACCTTCATGGGCGGGCTCGAGAACTACAACTTCTCGCTGCGCAAGCTGGTGGTGGAGCCCCGGGTGGCCACCACGCCCTCCAACGCCAGGAGCGACACGGCCAACCTGGCCGCTCCCTCCAATGGCACACGGGCCATCGAGAAGGTGGCGCACTTCGGCAACCTGTCCTACTTGAACAATGGCTACCTCAACGACAACGAGGACAGCTGGGACCAGGAGAACAAGACCCTCGACTGGTGGGGGTACACCTGGCCGCGCAACTACAACCTGAACAAGCTCAGCTACACCACCGGTGGCATGTTCACCGATGGCGGCTGGTTCAGCGGCAACCTCTGGGTCCAGGTCCGGCAGAACGGGCAGTGGGTCAACGTCACCAACCTGCGGAGCTCCCCGTACTACCCGCTCACCTCCGCCGCCGGAGCCAACAGGACGTACACGTTCGTGTTCAACGACACCTGGGGTGATGGCATCCGCATCATCGGCACCCCGGGCGGCAGCGCGTACTTCACGTCCATCGGCGAGCTGGCCGTCTACTACACGAGCTCCGTCACGCCCTCGCTCCTCCAGGACCCGGGGTTCGAGAACCAGACCAGCGGCGCCGTGTCCTACCCCTGGTACGTGCAGGGCACCGACGCCAAGGGCATCGACCGGGGACTGGGCTACTCGCACGGCGGCGCCAACAACGGGTGGATCCGCACCTCCTCGCGCAACTGGAACGCCCTCAAGCAGGACGTGGCCGTCACCCCGAACACGAACTACGTCCTGACGGCGTGGATCCGCAGCTCCGCCAACGTCGTCGGCGGCTACTTCGGTGTCTGCACGGTGCCGGGCACCATCATCAGCGAGCTCAACTTCGGCTTCCTGCCCGACTACACGGCCAAGACGGTCACGTTCAACTCTGGCTCCAACACGACGGTGAGCGTGTTCGCCGGGTTCTGGGCCCCCGGCGCCGACTCGCTCATCCAGGTGGATGACTTCACGCTGACGAAGCTGTAGCCGCTCACGTCTCGAAGGCTCGGGTCAACCGGGCCATCGCCGCGGGGAGCGCCCGGAGCTTCAGCCGCCGGCCCGTCTCGTCGTAGGCCTCGGAGAGGACCCGGGCATGCTCGTACACCTCTCCGATGCGTCCCTGACGGGCGTAGGGAATCACCAGCTCCGCTTCGATCATCGAGCCCTCGAAGAACTCGATGAGGGTCTGGCGGAGCGCCGCCACGTCGTCCGGTGCGTGCGCGGAGAGGATGAGGGCCTCGGGATGCCGCTGGAGCAGGGCCTCCCGGGCCTCGGGCGTGAGCCGGTCCGCCTTGTTGAACAACAGCCGGCTCGGGACGCTCTGCGCTCCAATCTCCCGGAGCACCGAGCGGGTCACCTCGAGCTGGGACTCCCAGGTGGGATCCGAGCCATCCACCACGTAGAGCAGCAGCGATGCCTCCAGCGCCTCGTCCAGCGTGGACCGGAACGAGGCCACCAGGTCGTGCGGCAGCTTCTGGATGAAACCCACCGTGTCCGAGATCAACACCCGCGGACGGGTCTCCGGTTGCAGCGCCCGCACCGTGGTGTCGAGCGTGGCGAAGAGCTGATCCGCCACCAGCACCTCGCTGCCCGTCAGGGCGCGCATGAGCGAGGATTTGCCCGCGTTGGTGTACCCGACCAGCGCCACCCGCAGCTGGTCCCTCCGGGCGTAGCGCCGGTTCTCCTGGTCCTGCTGGATGGACGCGAGCCCCTCGCGCAGCTCGGCGAGCCGGTCGCGAATCTTGCGGCGATCCAGCTCCACCGCCGAGTCACCCGAGCCACGGCCCTGTTGGCGCTCGCGGCTCCCCGTCGACTCGCGCAGGCGCGGGGCCAGGTAGTTGAGCCGAGCGATCTCCACCTGCATCTTCGCCTCCCGGCTCCGCGCGTGGCGGTGGAAGATGTCCACGATGACGCCCGTGCGGTCGTACACCTGCGCGCCCGTGGCCTGCTCCAGGTTGCTCAGCTGGCTCGGCGACAGCTCATGGTCGACCACCACCACCGTGGGCCTCTCCGCGAGAGGCTCCTCGCTGGCTTCGGCCTCCAGTTCGTCGCCGGGGAGCTCGTCCTCGGGGAGCTCGTCGCCCTCCGCTGCTTCCTCGTCTGATGCGGCCTCGGCTTCCTGCTCCTCGGCTTCCTCCGCTTCGGCCTCCCAGCGCTCGCGGGCCTTTGACTTGCGCCCATTCGCCCTCGAGGCCAGGGTACCGCGGCCCCCGGTGAGCCGGGCCAGCTCCGCGAGCTTTCCGCTCCCGAGGACCGTTCCCGCCGCGAGCCTGTCGCGGCGCTGGCTCACGGTCGCGGCCACCTCGTAGCCGAGCGTGTGCACCAGCCGCCCGAGCTCGGCGAGGTCGGCCGCATGTTCGGTGTCCGAGACACCGGGAAGTTGCACGCCCACCAGCACGGCGAGCGGGCGCGGGGAAGAGGAGTTCGACATGACTCCTCTCGTACCACGTTGGGCCCGTTACCTGGAGTCGCGCTGGAAACGCCGGGTGACGCCCAGCAACAGCAGGGTCTGGTCGAAGCCCCCGTCGAGGATGGGGAGTGTCGTGGTGGGCTCGCTCAGCTCGCCCCGGTCGTTCACGATGAGCTCGGCGAACAGGTCCCAGTCCTCGATGTAGGAGAGTACGGCTCCCAGCCGGAAGTTCACCCGGGTCTGTGGGTCCAGCTCCCCTCGCGCACTGGCGTCTGCTTCTCGTCCTCGCGGAGGACCCGAGCGGGGACACAGGCACCGGCCGGCTCGACCGTGTCTCCCGGTGCCACACGGAGGGCATTGCTCGGGCTGGCCCATCACTTGCTCATGGACTCCCGGGGGCCGGCACGGCCCGTACGTAGGGGGGAATCCATGAGGAAGACGACATTCTTGCTGTTGATGCTCTTCGCCTTGCCCGCTCTCGCCCATTCCAACAAGGACGGCAAGTGCACGACGTCCGATATCGCCGGGGTCTACGGCTTCAAGGGCGATGGCTTCATCGTCGCGGAGGGCATGGGCTACCCCGTGGGGCCTCTCGCCACCGTGGGTACCATGGTCTTCAACAAGGACGGCACCTGGCGGGTGAAGCAGAACGTCAGCGCCAACGGCACGCTCCACCGAAACGTCGTCTACGCCGGCACCTACACGCTCAACGCGGACTGCACCTTCTGGCTCTTCGATCCAACTGTCTCGGACAGCGCCATCGACTTTGGTGTCTTCATCGCGAACGGCAAGGAATTCCTGCTCCTCCCCAACGTGGAGGGCTTTGCCGTCACCTTCGAGGGCAAGCGCATCTCCAAGGCCAGATAGTAGGAGACGGCGCTCTCGACAGGAGCTCCCCCCACGCACTCAGTGGCGGGCGCTCCTCGACTTGCGCACCTTGGGCGGGACGGGAGCCACCGGAATGGGCTCGTGCCCGGCGGCGCGCGCCATGAGGCAGATCTCCACCACCTTGGGCCCGAAGCGCTCCCAGCGGCTTTCGCCCGTGCCCTTCACCGTCAGGAACGATTCCCGGTCAATCGGGAGCGCGGCGGCGAGTCCCCGCAGCGTCTCGTCATTGAAGATGATGAAGGGCGGTACCGCGAGATCCTTCGCGAGCTCCTTGCGCCAGCGGCGCAGCTCGGTGGCGGCCAGCTCGCTGTATCCGTCGGGACGCCCCGGAGCCAGCGTCGGCGTGGCGCGTGGCGCGGTGGCCGGACGGTCGAGCCCCTCCAGGCGCTTGAGCCGGCTCCCCGCGCACGTGTCGCAGTTGCCGCACGTGGCCTCCACGTCCTTCTGCCCGAAATACTGGAGGATGAAGGCCCGCCGGCACCGCTTCGTGTAGGCGTAGTCCGTCATCTGCTTGAGGTGCAGCAGCGAGCGCCGCTCCTGCTCGCGCACCTTGCTCAGGTCCACGCCCAGCTCGCGGAAGGGCACCGTCGAGAGCGCGCGGATGGTGCGTCCGGAGAAGGGCCGGCGTACCAGCAGCGCTCCCGCCCGCTCCAGCAGCTTGAGCGCGTGTTGAATCTCGTCCCCGGACAGCCCCGTGCGCCGCGCGAGGATGGGCAGTTCGGTGGTCGCCGAGCGCCCCACGGGGAACGTCTCCAGCAACGAGGCCAGCAGGCGCCTCGCGTCCGGGGCATGTGGCTGCGCGCCCGGCGCCTTCTCCGTCAGGGTGATGCCGTACTCACCCTCGCCCCGGCTGCCACGTTCAATCTTTCCCTCGCGCTCCAGGATGCGCAGCGCGGAGGAGATCTCGAACTCGCTCGCGCCCGCCTGGGCCGCCAGCACATGCTGGCCCTTGTCGTACTCGGGCACGGAGCGCAGCACGTTCCACAGGTCCGAGAGCACCGTCTCCGAGGGGTGGTTGCTCTCGATGAGCCGCTCCTGCGTGTACACGTCCGCGTGGTTGAAGAGCAGCGCGGCGAAGGCAGGCCCCCGGTCCCGGCCCGCGCGTCCGATCTCCTGGTAGTACGCCTCCACCGCCTTGGGGATGTTGGCGTGGGCCACGAAGCGGATGTCCGGCTTGTCGATGCCCATGCCGAAGGCGTTGGTGGCCACCGCCACCGCCTCCTTGGCGGACATGAAGTCGTCCTGGGCGCGGCGCCGCGCGTCGTCGTCCATGCCCGCGTGGTAGAGGATGGCGTTCACCTTCCGCTCCAGCAGCGCCGAGTGCGTGTTCTCCGCCGACTTGCGCGTGGAGCAGTAGATGATGCCGCTGCCGCCGCCCAGCGACGAGAGCCCCGCGCAGGCCCGGCGCTTGTCCTCGTCTCCGCTCACCTGGAATACCTCCAGGAAGAGGTTGGGACGGTCGAAGCCCTCGGCGAACACCTGCGGATCCTTCATCAGCAGGGAGCGGACGATGTCGTCACGCACCTCGGGCGTCGCGGTGGCGGTGAGGGCCACGGTGCGCGGCGGGCGCAGGCGTTTGCGCACCTGGCCGAGCTGCGCGTAGTCCGGCCGGAAGTCATGGCCCCACTGCGAAATACAGTGGGCCTCGTCCACGGCGAGCAGCTCCACGCCCACCTGGCTCAGCGCGTCCAGGAAGCTGGGGCTGCGGAAGCGCTCGGGCGCCACGTAGACGAGCTTGAACTCGCCGGCGCGCATGCGGCGGATGCGGTCCGCCCGCTCCAGGTCCGACAGGGACGAGTTGATGAACGTGGCGGAGATGCCACGGCCAGAAAGCTGCTCCACCTGGTCCTTCATCAGCGCGATGAGCGGGGAGATGACGAGCGTCACCCCAGGCAGGAGCACCGCGGGGAGCTGGTAGCACAGACTCTTGCCCGCGCCCGTGGGCATGACCACCACGGTGTTGCGCCCGCTCAGGACGGAGCTGATGACCTGGGCCTGCCCCGGCCTGAACTCGCTCAGGCCGAAATGGCGGACCAGTCCCTCCTGGGCTTGCTCGTAGTAGGGGAGGGCCTCCGGCATCCGCCGCATATTCACTGTTCCTTATCGGCCGTCAACGACCCAGAGGCTCCTGAGTCCAGATCCAGCCCGTCAGGTACCGGGACGGCCAGGCGTGCCCGCCATTCGGCCACCTCCCGGGCCAGCCGGGCTCCGAGCTCGGCGTCCAGGCGGCCGTCCCGCACCACGTCTCCTTCCCGTGCCCCCGGCGGCAGGGTGGAGCGCGGCACCGTCCGGGCCTTGCCTCCACCCACGGGCACCACCTGCGCCACCTCGTCCTCCAGCACCTCCACCTGCACCGCCCCGCCCGCCCCACCGCACGCCACAACACCCAATGCCCCCAGCATCATCCACGCTCTCCCACCATGCTCCATGGCCCCCGGCCCTCTCCGCCCAGCAGCGGCAACTCGCCCCGCTCCAGCAGCGAGGTGTACGTCCCATCTCCAATCACCACATGGTCCAGCACCTTGATGCCCAACACCCGGCCCGCCTCGATGAGCTGGGCGGTGAGGCCCAGGTCCTGCCCCGACGGCTCCGGGTCCCCCGAGGGGTGGTTGTGCGCCAGCACGATGGCCGAGGCCCGCGAGGTGATGGCCGCGGCGAACACCTCGCGCGGATCCACCGGACAGGAGTTGATGGTGCCCTCGGCCACGCGGGCGTCATGTAGCAACACGTTGCGCGCGTTGAAGCACAGCACGTGGAACACCTCGCGCCGCAGCGCGCTCAGGTTGGGCGCCAGGTACGCGGAGATCTCCTTCGGGGTCCGCAGGCGGGGCCGCCGCTCGGTGACCCGCTGGGCGCGGCGTCCCAGCTCCAGCGCCGCCAGCACCTGCGCCGTGCGCCCCGGCCCCATTCCCGGCCGCGCGCACAGCTCCCTCGGGTCCTGCTGCACCAGTTGCTTGAGTCCCCCTCGCGTGGCGAGCAGCGCCTCCGCCAGGGCCCGCGTGCGCGCTCCCGAGCCCAGCAATACGGAGAGAAGCTCCGGATCGGTGAGGGCCGCCGCCCCCAACCGGAAGAGGCGCTCCCGGGGGCTGTCCGCCTCCGGAAGCTTCTCCCTCACCGACCCTTCGCCCGCCGACTCCTCCCACCCCACCGTCGCCACCGCCGCCGTCCTGTCCATCCCGCCCTCCGTCCGCGCCACGGACTTCTCACCGCACCGCCACCCACGCCGCCCGCCCACCATCCCGCCCTTCATCCGTGCCGGGCGGTAGAGCAACACGCGTGCCGACCGCACTTCCCTCGGAAGGCACCCGACACAACCGTCTCATTGTGTGTGGAGCGGCCTACAGTCGGGACGGTGAAGATTGGCGGGCCCTTCCGCGTCGTGTCACGTCAGGACACCGCGCGCCATTCGTGTGCGGGGTCGCTGACCGAGTGAGGAGGTCGTCCGATGCCCAGCCCTTTCGGGTCGATGAACGAACGCGTGTGGGGGCTCTACCCCTGGCACGGGCAATCCGAGGCCGAGCGCCGGCTCGTCCACCCCGAGGATTTCGAGCGGCTGAAGTTCTTGTGGCCCTACTGCAAGGTGCTCGAGCGGCTCGGGGAGGTCACGCAGCAGGGCTTCATCCTCCTGCGCTACGCCGAGAGCGTCTTCCGCGTCCGGCCGGAGCTTTTCCAGCCCGTTTCCGCGCCCGCCTTCGACTTCGGCGGCCAGGTGCGGCTGCGCAAGGACACCGGGCGCACTGGCGTCATCGCCGCCATCCACTGGCACTACAAGCAGGCCCGGCCCTTCTTCCTTCTCCGCCTCGGAACGAAGCGCTCCCTCAAGCGCTACTTCGCCGAGGAGCTCCTGCCCCGCTCGGCGCCCCTGTTCCTCCAGGCGTGAGCGGCGTGCCCGGGCCGGCTCAGCGCTCGATGCGGTTGCCACCCTGGGACTTGGCCCGGTACAGCCGCTCGTCCGCCGCGCGCAGCAGCGCCTCCACGTCCGTGCCGTCCTGGGGCGCCACCGCGAGCCCCGCGCTGAAGGTGACCCGGAAGTGCTCGCCCTTGTCCCCCTCGAAGTCGGCCTGGGCCAGCTCCGCCGCCATCCGCGCCAGGATGTCCCGTGCCCCCTCCGCCTGCGCCCCCATCAGGGCCACCACGAACTCCTCGCCGCCCCACCGGCACTGCAGGTCCTCCCGGCGGAAGCGCGAGGACAGCAGCCGCCCCATCTGCATCAGCACCCGGTCTCCCGCCAGGTGCCCGTGGGTGTCGTTCACCTTCTTGAAGCGGTCCACGTCCAGGATGCCCAGCGCCAGGGTCCTGCCCGTCCGTTGCGCCTCGGCCAGCCGCGCGCGCAGTCCTTCCAGGAAGGGACGGCGCAGCAGCAGGCCCGTGAGGGCATCGCGCTCGGCCCGCTCGCGCGCCAGCCGCGCCCGCTCCAGCCGCGACTGCACCCGGGCCCGCAGCTCCTCGCGCAGCACCGGCTTGGCCAGGTAGTCGTCCGCTCCCGCCTGGAAGGCCGCCACCCGGAAGTCCACCCCCGTGTGCGCGGTGATGAAGATCACCGGCAGCGTCTGCCACTCGGGCATGGAGCGCACGATGCGGCACAGGTCGAAGCCGCTCGGCCCTGGCATCTCCACGTCCAGCAGCAGGAGGTCCGGCCGGTGCTCGGCCAGCGCGTCCACCAGCCGGTACGAGTCTCCCAGGCCCACCACCTCCACCTGCGGGCTCGTCAGCGCCACACTGAGGGCACGCACCGCTTCCGGGTCATCGTCCAGCACCAGCACCCGCGCGCGCTCCGGACGCTGGGTGGCCACCATCCGCTCCACCGCCTCCGACAGGTCCATCGGGGAGAAGGGCCGCGGCAGGTAGAGCGACGCGCCAGCGAGGATCGCCGCCATGCGGTAGGTGACATCTCCCCCCGCGCCGAAGAAGGCCAGCGGCAGCGCCCGCGAGTCCTCCACGGCGCGCAGCCGCTCCGCCACGGTGAAGCCTCCCTCCTTGCCGCCCAGGTCCACGTGCACCAGCGCTCCATCCAGCCGCTGCTGCCGGGCCACCTTCACCGCCTCGTCCGCGCCGCGCGCCGTCACCACGCGCACCAGCCGGTCCTTCCCCATCCGCTCCACCTCGGCCAGCCACGCCGCGTCGTCGTCCACCACCAGCACCGTGCCTCGCGGCTCCACCTCCACGGCCGAGCTCTTCGCGGGTGCGGCCACCGGGGCCGGGGACGGCGTGCTGCCCGGTGCGGCGTTCCGGGCCGCCGTGGCCAGCGCCTGCCGTGCCGCCTCCAGGGCCCTCCAGTCCGGGGGCGCCTTGCCGTCCCGGGCCGGCTTCAGCAACTCCTCCAGGTGCCGCGCCGCGCCGCTCACCGCGTGGAAGCCGTAGGAGCCCGCCGTCCCATGCAGCTTGTGAGTGAGCTGGTACGCCGCGTCCATCCCCTCGGTGCTCCCGGCCCGCGCCCGCTCCATCGCCCCCGCCAGCTCCCGCATCTTCTCCTCCAAGCGCGCACCGTACTCGGCGCACAGCGCCCGGAAGGTGACGTCCAGGTCCTCGGCGGAGTCCTGGCCCTCGGCCAGTGCCTCCGGGGGCGGGGGAGGGGGCCTCGCCGCCAGCATCTGCTCCACCCAGAGGAGCAGCTCCTGGGGCTTGTAGGGCTTGTGCAGCACGCGCGACACCTTGAGCTGCCGCGTGAGGTGGTCGTGGCTCTTGAGGTCCTTCCAGAAGGCCGAGGCGAAGAGGATGGGCAGCGCGGGGTGTTGCTGGCGCACCTCCTGGATGAAGTCCGTCCCCATCATCCCCGGCAGCAGGCCATCCACCACGGCGGCATCCACCCGGAGGCAGGCGAGCACCGTGCGTGCCTCCTTCACGGTGCGGGCCGCCTCCACCTCATAACCCCGCTCGCGCAGGTACGCGGAGACGAGCGACTGCAGATCCTGATCATCCTCGAGGAAGAGAATGGTTCCCCGGCTCATGAAGCCTCCTTGCGCGGCTCCACGCCGCCATCCTTCTGGGCCAGCAGTCCGTTGAGCAGCTCCTTCACGGAGACGAGCAGCTCGTCCTCGGACGTGCGCGCCTTGGTGAGGTGGCGGGTGATGCCCAGCGTGAGCTGGTTCTGGTCCCCGCTCGACAGCTCGCGCCCGGTGAAGACGATGAGCGGCGTGCCGCGGCCCTTGCCCTGGCGGAGGATGTCCACCACCTCGAAGCCATCCAACCGGGGCAGGCCCACGTCCAGGACGATGAGATCCGGCGGCGTGGTGCGGGCCAGGGCCACCGCGCCCTCGCCGTCCTCGGCCTCGTAGCAGGCCACCCCGAGCCGCTCCAGCTGGGCGCGCAGCACCTGCCGCGTGCTCACGTCGTCGTCCACGATGAGCACCCGTGCCTGGCCCGGCCGGCGGATGGCGTGGCGCAGCGACAGCAGGAAGCGCTTCTCCTCGAAGGGCTTCTCCATCCAGTCCACCAGCAGCGGCTGGACGACGCCCTCCTGCTGCGACGAGCGCCCCGACAGCATCAACACCGGCAGCTCACGGGTGCGCGGCTCCTCGCGCAGCTTGCGGACCAGCTCCAGCCCGCTGCCGTCCAGGCCCTGCGCGTCCAGCACCAGCATGTCCGGCGCGCCCACCTCGATGAGCTTCTCCGCCTCCGCCACGGTGGGGCTGCGCAGCACGCGGTAGCCCTCGTGGGTGAGCAGGCCGCGCAGCAGGCCGGACAGCTCCGAGTCCGTCGTCACCACGAGGATGGTGTAGCGCGACTCGTCCATCACCACGGAGCTGGGGCCGGAGCCCATGCGCAGTGCCGCCAGCGAGAAGGTGAAGGTGGCGCCGTGGCCCGGCTCGCTGTGCACCTCGATGCGGCCGCCGTGCTGCTCGACGATGGCCTGGGAGATGGCCAGACCCAGGCCGGTGCCTCCCTTGGTGCGCGTGTCCGAGCTGTCCAACTGCTGGAACTTGCCGAAGAGCCGGGCGCGTTGATCCAGGGGAATCCCCGGCCCCTGGTCCACCACGGAGAAGCGCACCTGGCCGCGCGCGTCCCGGGCGGCCCGCACCTCCACCTGGCTGTCCGGAGGGGAGAACTTGATGGCGTTGGAGACGAGGTTGGTGAGCACCTGGATGAGCCGATCCCGGTCCGCCCGCACCGGGCCCGCCCCCGCCGCCTCGGCGTGCAGGCGCACCCGCGCCGCGTCCGCCATGCCCTGCACTCCGCTGAAGGTGGCCTCGATGACCTCGGCCGTCTCCACCGACTGGAGCTTCAGCTCCAGCTTGCCGGACTCCATCTTCTCGAGGTCGAGGATGTCGTTGATGAGGCGGATGAGGCGCTCGGTGTTGGTGCGGGCGATGCGCACCATGTCCTGGGCCTGGGAGGGGAGCTCGCCGAGGATGCCGCCCTCAAGCAGGCCGAGGGAGCCGCGGATGGAGGTGAGGGGCGTGCGCAGCTCGTGGCTGACGGTGGAGATGAACTCGTTCTTCAGCCGCTCCACCTCGCGGCGCTCGGTGATGTCCCGCACGTAGGACGTGAAGCGCGCGGCGCCGTCACTGCGCACGCGCAGGAGGGTGAGCTCGGCGGGGAAGGTGCCGCCATCCGCGCGCAGGCCCTGCAGCTCCAGGCGGGTGGCGCGGCCCGGGGTGGCATCGGCCCGGAGCGCGCGGGCCACCACGCCGCGTTGCTCGGTCTTCACGGTGGCGGCCAGGGCCAGGGAGACGAAGTCCCGGCCCAGCGCCTGCGCCCGAGGCAGCTGGAAGATGTGCTCCGCGGCGGGGTTGAACTCCAGGATGCGGCCCGCCTCGTCCAGGGAGATGATGCCGTCGAGCGAGCTCTCCAGGATGGCCGCCTTGCGGGCCTCGCTCTCGCGCAGCTCCGCGTTGGCGGTGGAGAGGGCGGCGGTGCGCTCCTCCACGCGGGCCTCCAGTTGCGCGTTGAGCGCGTCGAGCGCCGCTCCCGTACGCGCCAGGCGCACCAGCACCGCCAGCACGAAGGCGACGAGCAGCAGCGAGATGGCGAAGAGGGTGATGCGGAAGCGCTCGGCGCGCGCCAGCGCCCCCTCGTACAGCTGGAGGTAGGTGGTGATGAGCCGCTCGGCCTCGGGGCTGGCGGGGCTGTCCAGCATCTGCCGGAGCGTGGCCTCGGCCTCGGGTCCCTGTTGCGCCTGGAAGCGCACCAGCAGGGCCTCCTCGTCCGCGAGCGCGCGCAGGTAGTCGTCCAGCACGGCGTTCAGCGTCTTCCGCTCCCGCTCCGTCAGGAACGACGGGGCGGCGCGCAGCTCCTCCGCCCGCTTGCGCAGCGCGGCGAGCTCCCCTCGTGGCTCGTCATGGGTCCGGGCCAGGCCCATGTGGGCGCGCAGGAGATTCTGTTCCAGCTCGGCGCTCTGGACGCGGAGCTGGCGCAGCCGGGTGCGGTAGCTGTCATGCTCGTCGGCCCGCATCGGGCGGCCCAGGGCGAAGAGCACGCTCAGGAGCGCGAGTGCCCCCGCGGCGAGCACCACGGAGCGTTTGGAGAGACGGGTCTTCACGGGGCCTCAGGTGGACGGCAGCAGCTTCTTGATTTCAGCGGGCAGGGTCATCGGATCGAACGGCTTGCCGATGACGCCCACGGCCCCCAGCTCCAGGTAGCGCGCTACCTCCTGCTTCTGGATCTTGGCCGTCATGAAGATGACGGGCGTTTTCGCGGTGGAGGGCTGGGCGCGCAGCTGGCCCAGGGTGGTGGGCCCGTCCATGCCCGGCATCATCACGTCCAGGAGGATGAGGTCCGGCTGCTCGGCGGCGGCCTTGGCCACGGCCTCGGCGCCCGAGGCGGCGAGCACCGTCTGCCAGCCGCCCACGCGGCCGAGGCTCAGCTGGCCGATGGTGCGGATGTCGTCCTCGTCGTCCACGAGCAGCACCTTGCGAATCGTCATGGGAAACCTCCCGGAGGCGGGGGATGGGCGGAGCACAGCAGGCGGAGCACGGCGGAGCGCAGCTCCTCATTGGAGGTGCGGGACTTCACCAGCACGGCGGAGACCTGGCGGGCCAGCTCCGGCTCCGCCTCGCGCACGGAGAAGAGCACCACCGGGGCGGCGGCGAGCAGCGGGGCCAGCGGCAGCGGCCCCCCTTCGGGCAGCACGGGCTCGGCGATGACGAGCGGGAAGGGCCCGGAGCGCAGCGCGGACTCGGCCTCGGCCAGGCCGCTCGCGGGGACCACGTCCGCCACGTCCCGCAGCACGTTGGCCACCACGCGGCGGTTGTCCTCGTCCGCCTCCACGTGCAGGACGCGGGGGCGCGTGGCCCGGGGCCCGGCCCGTGTGGCTGGCTCCAGCGGGAGCGGGATGGATGCGACGGGAGCGCCCGCCTCCGTGTACTCGGGCAGCTCCACCTGGAAGGTGGTGCCGGTCCCCTCGGCGGTGACGAAGTCCAGCGTGCCGCCCATCCGCTCCGCCAGCGCCCGCGCGATGGAGAGCCCCAGCCCGGTGCCTCCCTTGCGCCGGCTGTCGGAGCCGTCCGCCTGGGCGAACTTCTCGAAGAGGCGGGCCCGGAAGGACTCGGGGATGCCCGGCCCCCGGTCCTCCACGCTCACGCGCAGCCGCGCGCCCACCCGCTCCAGCCGCAGCGTCACGCGCTCTCCGCGTGGGGAGAACTTGAGCGCGTTGGACAGCAGGTTGGCCAGCACCTGGAGGAAGCGGTCCCCATCCGCCATGACCCGGGCCCCGGGTGCCTCCACCACCAGCTCCAGATGGGCACCGCACTCCCTCGCGTACCCCTGGTGGGCCTCGACGGCCTGGGAGAGCAGCGCGCCCAGCTCCAGTGGCTCCAGGTGGAAATCCAGCTTGCCGGACTCCATCTTCTCGAGGTCGAGGATGTCGTTGATGAGGCGGATGAGGCGCTCGGTGTTGGTGCGGGCGATGCGCACCATGTCCTGAGCCTGGGAGGGGAGCTCGCCGAGGATGCCGCCTTCGAGCAGGCCGAGGGAGCCGCGGATGGAGGTGAGGGGAGTGCGCAGCTCGTGGCTGACGGTGGAGACGAACTCGCTCTTCATCCGCTCCATCTGGCGGCGCTCGGCCTCCAGGCGCTTCTGCTCGGTGACGTCGCGCGCCACGCCGTAGAAGATGCCCTCCTCCGGGTTGACGGTGGCGTTCCACTGGAGCCAGTGCCAGGAGCCGTCCTGGCCGCGGCAGCGGTGCTCGAAGCAGGGGAGGAGCTCGCCCCGGGCTCCCCGCGCCAGCCACTCGGCGGTGGAGGCCCGGTCCTCCGCGTGCACCAGTTCCAGCAGGGGCGTGGCGCGCAGCGTCTGCTCGGAGTAGCCGAGCGTCCGCGTCCAGGCCCGGCTCAGCTGCCGGAAGGTGCCATCCAGTCCGGCGATGCAGAGCATGTCCACGGACAGCGCGAAGAAGCGCTCTTGCTGCGCCAGTGCAGTGCGCGCCTCCTGGACGGTGAGCGCGTTGAGCTCCAGCTCCACCCACGAGGCCAGGTCCTCCAACTGCTGACGCTCCTCGGCGCTGAAGTCGCGCGCCCGGCGGTCGATGAGGCAGAGCGTCCCCACGGGACTGCCGTCCGGGGCGTGGAGGGGTTGGCCCGCGTAGAAGCGCACGTGGGGCTCGCCGGTGACGAGCGGGTTGTCGGCGAAGCGCTGGTCCTCGAGCGCGTCGCGCACCACGAAGGTGTGGGGGGTGAGGATGGCGTGGCCGCAGAAGGAGAGGCTGCGCGCCGTGGAGGCCGCGTCCAGGCCGACCCGGGCCTTGAACCACTGCCGCGAGCCATCCACCAGGGACACGAGGGTGATGGGGACTCGGAACGTCCGCGCGGCCATGCGGACGATGCGGTCGAAGCGCTCCTCGGCCGGGGTGTCCAGCAGGCCCAGGCGCCGCAAGGCCTCGAGGCGCCTGGCCTCATCGGGCGGGAAGGGGGGTGGAATCATGGGGGCTCGGGGGCTCGAACAGCCGCCCGGGCCCAGTGTATCCGGGGCTCACGGAGAGTGGGGGTGCCCGTGAAGGGTCCTCCGTTACCCCGCCCGGTTTCCATGCCACCGGGCGGCTGGCGTACCGGCGGGGCTGGGGCGGCGCGTCAGAAACGCGACAGCGCCAGGAACGTCTTCATCTTCTCGTTCGTCTCGCGCAGACGCACCGACAGTGTGCGGACGAAACTCCACAGCAGGACGTAGGCCAGGTCCTTATCCGTGAACATCAGATGGTCCAACTGTTCGCGCTCGATGACCCACAGGGTGCACGAGGTGTGGGCGTAGGCGTCGGCCGAGCGGGGGATGTCCTCGATGACGGACATCTCCCCGAAATACTGGCCCTTTTCCAGGATGGCGAGCGCCTCCTCGCCCATGCCGGGCACCTGCTGGGAGATGCGCACCTTGCCTTCCAGGATGATGAACATGTCCCGGCCGGTCTCCCCCTCGCGGAACAGGCAGGCGCCTGCCTCATGGCCCCGGGGACGGGCAATCGCGGCCACCCGGAGCAACTGGCTCTGGGTGAGTCCCTCGAAGAGCGCAACCTTCTGGAGGATCGAGGCATCCATTGTGGCGCTGCTTCGTACCACGACCCGAGGGGGCTCTGGTACGGTGGCGCCCCAATTTCACGGAAACACAGGAGCGACGACCCGTGGCGGAGAAGATCAACAAGGTGACCATCATCGGCTCGGGGCCCGCGGGCTACACCGCGGCCATCTACGCCGCGCGCGCCAACCTGCAGCCCGTCATGTTCGCGGGTGGCCCCACCCTGGACGACCCCCAGCGCGTGCCGGGCGGCCAGCTCATGGTGACCACGGACGTGGAGAACTACCCCGGATTCCCCGAAGGTATTACGGGCCCGGAAATGATGGAGCGCTTCCAGAAGCAGGCCGAGCGCTTCGGCACCGTCATCCACATGGAGAACGTGGTGAAGCTGGACCTCTCCAAGCGCCCCTTCTTCATCCAGGGCGAGAGCGAGAGCTGCTACTCGGAGACGATCATCATCGCCACGGGAGCGACGGCGAAGTGGCTGGGGGTGAAGGGCGAGGACACCTACAAGAACCGGGGTGTGTCCGCCTGCGCCACGTGTGACGGCGCCTTCTTCAAGAACCAGGACGTGCTGGTGGTGGGCGGCGGCGACACGGCCATGGAGGAGGCCACCTACCTGGCGAAGATCGTCAAGAGCGTCACCGTGGTGCACCGGCGCGACTCCTTGCGCGCCTCGAAGGTGATGCAGGAGCGGGCCCTGAAGAACCCGAAGATCTCCTTCCTGTGGGACAGCGCCATCGACGAGGTGATGGGCGACAACAAGGGGATGACGGGCGCGGTGGTGCGCAACCTGAAGACGAACGACACGAAGCTGGTGATGGCCACGGGCCTGTTCGTGGCCATTGGCCACACGCCCAACACGGGCCTGTTCCAGGGCGTGCTGGAGACGCACCAGGGCGGCTACCTGAAGACGGTGGCGGGCAGCACCCGGACCAACATCGAAGGCGTGTTCGCTTGTGGCGACGTGCAGGACAGCTACTACCGGCAGGCGATTACCGCCGCGGGCACGGGCTGCATGGCGGCCATCGACGCCGAGCGCTGGCTCATCGAGCACGGCGAGTAGGCCCGCGCGGCACGGCTCTCGGGAGAGATTGATGAGCACGAAGCGGAAGACGGTGGCGGTGCACGCGGGCTCGCAGCTGAAGGGCAGCAAGTCCCAGCCCGTGGTGCCCCCCATCCACGTGTCGGCGGTGAGCTTCTTCGACAGCAGCGACGAGCTGGACGAGGCGCTGGACGGGAAGGACTACGTCTACTCGCGCATCGCCGCGCCCAACGCGGCGCTGCTGGAGGAGGCGGTGGCGGCGCTGGAGGGGGCGGAGGCCAGCGTGGCCTACGCGAGTGGCATGGCCGCCCTCAAGGCCGTCTTCGAGGCGCAGAACCTGAAAGCCGGCGACGTGGTGGTGATGTCGTCGGACGGCTACGGCGTCACCCGGTCGCTCTACAAGAACCTGGCGGCGCGGGCCGGGGTGCGCATCGAGGCGCTCATGCTCACCGACGCGGCGGCGCCCGAGCGCATCGTCGCGCTGCGTCCCAAGCTGGTGCTGGCCGAGAGCGTCACCAACCCGCTGCTGCGCGTGCCGGACATCCGGGCGCTGGCGCGGGCGAGCCGGGAGGTGGGAGCGGCGCTGGCGGTGGATGCCACCTTCCCCTCTCCGTACGGGCAGCGGGCGTGCGAGCTGGGGGCGGACTACGCCATCCAGTCCACGACGAAGTGGCTCAACGGGCACAGCGACGCGCTGGGCGGCTCGGTGAGCGGTACCCGCGAGAAGCTGGCGCCGCTGCGGGCCGCGCGCCTGCTGGGTGGTGAGGTGCTGGGGCCCTTCGAGGCGTGGCTCACCCTGCGCGGGGTGCGCACGCTGCCCATCCGCATGAAGGCCCACTGCGAGCACGCGGCCCACGTGGCGAAGCGGCTCTCCGAGTCCCCGCTCATCGAGCGCGTGCACTACCCGGGCCTGCCAGGCCACCCGGACCACGCGGTGGCGAAGCAGGTGCTGGAGGGCGGCTTCGGCGGCATGGTGGCGTTCGACATCAAGGGCGCGGGCCGGCCGGACTGCTTCCGCTTCCTGGAGGCGGTGAAGCTGGCGAGGGCGGCGCCGTCGCTCGGAGACGTGTGCACGCTGGTGATGCACGCGGCGAGCGCGAGCGCGCGGCGGATGACGCCCGAGGAGCGGCAGGCGGCCGGCATCGGCGAGAGCCTGATCCGCGTCTCGGTGGGACTGGAAGACCCGGATGACATCGCGGACGACCTGCTCGCCGCGGTGTCGGAGGCGATGAAACGGTGAAGATGGTGGACGTGGGTGGGAAGGAGAAGACCGAGCGCGTGGCCGTGGCCACCGCCCGGCTGCGCATGCTTCCCGCGACGCTGGAGCGGATTCTTCAGGGGAAGGTGGAGAAGGGAGACGTCCTGGCGGCTGCCCGTCTGGCCGGAGTGATGGCGGCCAAGCGGACCCCGGACATCGTTCCCCTGTGCCACCCCATCGCGCTCTCCGGGGTGGAGGTGGAGCTCCAGCCCCAGAAGGACGCGCTGGAGATCCGCGTGACGGTGCGCACGGTGGACCGCACGGGCGTGGAGATGGAGGCTCTCACCGCGGCGTGTGCCTCGGCCCTCACGGTCTACGACATGTGCAAGAGCGTGGACCGGGGCATGGTGATGGAGCAGGTGCAGCTGGACCACAAGTCCGGCGGCCGCTCCGGCACGTGGGACCGGGAGCCGGCTCCCGCGAAAAAGTCCGCGGCGCGCCCGGGCCGCAAGGCCGCCCGCTCGTCGGGCCGGTAGTCCTCTTCGGAGGGAAATCCCGGGGTCCACAGCGGAAAGGACCCCGGGCGTGGGATGTGTTGGTCAGTGGCATGCCTCCCGCCCAGACCGATTCGTTGCTGAAGTGGCGCTCGGAGTTCCCCATCCTCGAGCGCAAGTCCGGCTACCTCATCAACAACTCGCTGGGCGCGATGCCCCGCAAGGCGCGCCAGTACCTCAACGACTACGCGGACCTCTGGGACACCGAGGGCGTGGTGGCGTGGCACTCGTGGCTGCCCATGGTGGCGCAGACGGCGGACCTGCTCGGCTCCATCCTCAACGCGCCGCCGGGCACCATGACGATGCACCAGAACGTGAGCACGCTCATCTCCGTGCTCATCTCGGGGCTGTCCTTCTCGGGCCGGCGCAACAAGGTGGTGCTCTCCGAGCTGAACTTCCCCTCGGTCGTCTACAACTGGATGGCCCAGCGCAGGAACGGTGCCCGCATCCATGCGGTGAAGAGCCGCGACGGGGGGCTGAACATCGAGACGGAGGACCTGCTCGCCGCCATCGATGACGAGACGCTGGTGGTGTCGCTGGACCTGGTGCTGTTCCGCTCCTCGGGGCTGGTGGACGTGAAGCCGGTCATCGAGAAGGCGCACCGGCACGGCGCGCTGGTCATCCTCGACTGCTACCAGGCCACGGGCGCGGTGCCCATCGACGTGCGGGCGCTCGGGGTGGACTTCCTGGTGGGCGGGAGCGTGAAGTGGCTGTGCGGCGGCCCGGGCGCGGCGTACCTCTACGCGCGCCAGGAGATCATCCCGGACTTCAAGCCGAGGATGACGGGGTGGTTCTCGGACGCGCACCCGTTCGACTTCCACTTCGGCGATGTGGAGTACGCGGCGGATGCGCACCGCTTCATGGGGGGCTCACCGTCAGTGCCCTCGCTGCACGCGGCGCGTGCGGGCTATGAGATCATCCGCGAGGTGGGCGTGGCCGCCATCCGCGAGAAGTCACTGCGGCAGACGTCGCTGTTGATGGCGCTGGCGGACGAGCAGGGGCTGAAGGTGAACACGCCTCGCGCGCCGCACCGGCGGGGCAACACGGTGTGTTTGGACTTCGAGGGCAGCGAGGACGCGTGCCAACGCCTCATCGCGCAGGGCTTCGTGGTGGACTGGCGGCCCAACGGAGGCATCCGCATCTCGCCGCACTTCTACAACTCGGACAGCGAGTGCCGCTCCATCATGGACTCCATCCGTGAGCTGCGGCGCTCCGGGACGCTCCAGAAGACGCCCACGGGTCCGCGCGCCCACTGAGGCAAATCCTCAACGCTCCTTCCAGAGTACGCCGCCCAACTTCAGCCCGGCGAGGAATCCCAGGGCCGCGTAGCAAAACCAGTTGAAGAGGAGCAGGGCCAGGCTCCATTCGTCGCTCAAGGGAGTTCTGAATCCGGAGGCCACCGGCCATCCCAGGTTGTTCCTCGCGAAGAGCAGGAACCGCTCACCCAGCACCGCGGGTGCATAGAAGACGTATTGCACGAGGGAGCTTGAGCCGCCGAACAGGAATGGGAAGGAAACCCACTCCAACAGCAGCAGGAGGACTGCTCCCAATATGGCCAGGGCGTGGCGGCGTTTCACAGGTCTCGAGCCGCCCTGATGCCGCCCGCATCCCATGAGAGTCGTTCCGAATAGGAGTCCTGCGCTCCCAGCCACTCCGCCAGCGTGTCTGTCGGGTCCAGGGAGCGCAAGGCATGCGGCGACACCATGAGGGCGTCGCGATACGTGCCGACGAAGGAGATTGGGGCCTCGGACATGCCGCGAGCGTAATCAATCCCGATGGCGGCGGATGCCCGTTACATTGCGCCCTCGCGGCCTCTGGGAGGGGCCTCGCATGAAGTTCCTCTTCTTCCTCATGCCCGCCCAGGGCCACGTCACCCCATCGCTGCCCATCGCGCGCGAGCTCATCGCCCGGGGCACGGAGGTGACCTACTACCTGACCGATGAGTACGCCTCCTCCGTGCGGCGCGTGGGCGCCACGTTTCGGCCCGTGGATGCGTCGCTCAACCTGGATGAGCGGGAGGGCGCCAGCAACCTGGCGAAGCAAGGCTCCCCGGCGTCCTTCAAGGACATGATGCCCGTGATGTTCCGGTTCCTCGCCGATGGCATGCGCTACGCCCCCCGCGCTGCTGGAGCCCGTGCGCGCCGAGGCCGCTGACTGCATCGTCTATGATCCGATGTGCGTCTGGGGCCGTGTCGTGGCCGGTGTGTTGCGTCTGCCCTCGGCCACCTTCAGCACGTCCTACGCGGTCGGTCCGCAATCACCGCTCGGGAAACGCATCGCGGAGTCGATGCGCGGGCCTCCTCCTCTCGCCTTGGTCCGCTCCCTCGCGGCCATGCTGTGGAGCGGCGAGCGCATCCACCGCCGCTATGGGCTGCCCCGCCTGTTCCCCACCAACATGTTCTCCGCGAATGAGGCCCTCAACCTCGTTCCCGTGCCCCGGCGTCTCCAGCCGGACGCGGACAACTATGACTCGCGTTTCCTCTTCGTCGGTCCCACCGGCCTGCCCCGCGAGGAGGACGTGGGCGACTTCCCCGTGCAGCGGCTCGAGGGACAGCCCACGCTGCTCATCTCGCTCGGGACGACGCCGCTCAACCGGCGGCCCGACTTCTTCCGCGCCTGCTTCGAGGCCTTTGGTGGCTCGCGCTGGCAGGTGGTGCTGTCCACCGGCAAGTGGGTGGAGCTCGGGCTGGGGCTCTCCATCACCGAGGGCCTCACGGACCCGAAGCGGCTGCGCGAGCTGGTGGAACGGCTGGACACCGAGCCCGTCTGGCGCGAGCGCGTCGCGGAGTTCCAGGGCGCCGTGCGTGAGGGAGGCGGCGCTGTCCGTGCCGCCGAGGCCCTGCTGCGGTTCGCCTCGGCCGGCAAGGTCTGAGCCGCTAAGCCAGCCGAAGTAAGTCCGTTCAGGGGTCAGTCCTCAGCTCGAAAGCAGGAGGGACCCCTCCGGGCACGGTCTCGCCAGACTTGTCCAACTGTTGGACAAGTTCGTGAAGAGCGCGCCCGGAAGGCGGACTCTCTCTCCCCTGAAAGGACGTTGTTCCGATGGCTTAGGGGGACAGGGGAATCCAGGGCGACGCGGCCTGGAGCTGGCCACCCATCGGCTCCACCCGCACGAGCTGAGCGCCCCGGACACCCACGCGCCTGTCCACCCCGAACGTCACCGGCGGGGTCACCCCCGTGTCGAAGTCACGCATCGACTCCAGCACGTGCACCAGCTCCGCGCGTGTCACGTCCGAGCCCGCCCGCCGGAGTGCTTCCACCAGCACCCGTGCCGCGGCGTAGGCGTGGCGCTGGAGCGCCTCGTGGCCTGGACGCAGCCCATGGCGCCCGAGGAAGGCCGAGAGCACCCGGCGCCGCTCCTCGTCGCTGTCCAGGCCCGGTGGGTAGATGAACCGCACGTGGCGGCTCGCCCCTGCCACCGTGGAGGACCCGGCGATGCTCGCGGGAGCGAACACCGGAACCTCCAGGCCCCGTGCCTCCATCTGCTGGAGCAGCTCCTTCAACCCGGAGGCAGGCCCGGTGTAGAGGATTGCCGGTGGTGGCTCGCTCCCGCCGGGCAATGCCGATGATTCCACCGGAGCGGGCAGCTCGCGCCGCAGGGCTTCCTCGCGCGCCGCCCGAGCCCATGCGCGGCCTGACTCGTCCTCCGGCCGTACCACCCATAGCGGGTGCCGGCGCAGCACGTTCTCCTCGTCGGTGCGCGTCAGGTGCTGCACCACCAGCCGCGCCTGCTGGGACTCCTCCGGATACAGGAAGAAGGGGGAGCCTTCCCCATCCCCTCCGCTGGAGGTGAGGGGCAGCAGGACCGGGATGTCCTCGCGCCGGAGCAGCGCCTCCGAGGCGGAGGACGTCGTGCTCGGGCCTCCCACCAGTGCGAACACGCCGCGCTCGAGCAGCTTCGCGGTGGCATCCGGGGCCGTCTCGTCCTCCACCACCAGCTCCAACCGGCGCCGGAAGACGCCTCCCTCGGCGTTCACCTCCGCGAAGGCCGCGTGCAGTACCGCTTCCACCTCGCGTCCCAGTGCTTCACGTTCACCACTCAGAGGCAGGACGGCACCGAGGGTGAGGGAGGTGGGGGAGATGCCAGGATCCGGTGCTTCTCCGAGCCGTTCCAGATAGGCGAGCAGCTCCTCCCGCTCCGCTTCGCCGAGCTCGTACCGGGGCATGGCCACGCCGAGCTTCCGGCCGCTGGCGGACACGCCTTCCGTGATGGCGCGCAACAGGGTGGCCCGGCCGTAGGCGGGGCGGGAGCGATCGTCCACCGTTCCCACTGCGTTCACCCGGGCATGCCCGAGCGCAGCCGGGTGGATGCCGGGTACCTCCACTCCTCCTTCGAGGCTGCCCCGGCCGGAGGCGCCATGGCAGCGCGCGCACGCGGCCACGTGCCCGCTCAGCTCGATGCGCTCGGGTCCCAGCCGTCCCACGAGGGGCTCGCCTCGGGCGCTCTCTCCGCGCAGGAAGAGACTCCGCCCTCGCCGGGCCAACTCCGGAGCCGAAGAAGCCGTCTCCTTGCGGCACGCCCCTAGCATCCCCAGGCTGAGGAGCAGCGCCGCCAGGGCCGTCCGTCGTGCCCTACCGTGGGTCATCGAGGTGCTCCACGGCGTAGACGATGTTGTCGGCGGCGGACATGGCTGGGGCCTTCACCCACGTGCCCGTGGCTGCATCGCCGATGAGCAGCACCGAGCTGTGAGCGGCGGGGTCCTCGGTGTAGCCGCCGAGCTTCTTGAGGACGAGGGACACGTTCTCGCGGGCGCCAGTGAGGAAGTACCAGCCGGGTCCGGTGCTGAACTTCCTGGCGAAGCGGGCGAGGCTCTCCGGTGTGTCGTTGGCGGGGTCCACGGAGAGGGTGATCATGGTGATGTCCTGGCCCACGCGAGCGCCCAGTTTGCGCTGCACCTCGGCGAGGTGCTTCGTCATGGGCGAGCACACGCCCTTGCAGGAGGTGAAGGCGAAGTTGATGAGCACCTTCCGGCCGCGGATGAGGTCCTCGTAGAAGCGGTGGGGCTTGCCGTGCTGATCGATGAGCTCGGTGTTGGTGAAGTAGCGCGCGGCGGAGGCGTCCCGGGCGGTGGTGGCGTCCTCCAGCTCGGGAGGCGGCGCGGAGGCGGCGCGCACCTCGCGGATGGCGTCGAGAATGGAGGCGGCGGAGCCGAGCCCGTCCACGCGCACCCACCTGCCAGCGGTGGCGTTGCCCACCAGCACGAGCGGCCGGTGCGCCTCCTTGTCCGGGGTGTAGCCGCCGAGTGCTACCAGGGCCTGCTTCACCTGCTCGGGCTCGCCGGTGAGGAAGGACCAGCGGGGTCCAGGAGAGAAGGGCTCGGCGAAGCGGGCCAGCTTCCCGGGCGTGTCGTGGGCCACGTCCAGGGTGATGGAGATGAAGCGCACGGGCGCGTTGGGACCCAGCTCCTTCCGCACGCGCGCCAGGGTGGCGGTCATGGGCGAGCAGATGGTCTTGCAGCGGGTGAAGATGAAGTGGATGGCCACCACCTGCCCGCGGACGAGGTCGGACCACAGCCGAACCTGGCGCCCGTGTTGATCCACCAGTGTGACATCGGGCACCTGCACCTGGAGGGACTCGGAGGGAGGTGGGGCGGGCACGCGCACGGTGCCCTGTGCGGACGCGGCGGCGGTGGTCAGCGTGAGGAGAACGGCGAGGCAGCACGGACGTGGGAGCATCACGGTTGGACCTCGGAGACGTGGCGGAGGGTGGGTTCGGCCTGGACGCCGAGCTTGAAGTCGCGAAGGGCCCCGAGCGGGGCTCCCCGGCTCTCGGCGCCGACGAGCAGCACGTACTGGCCGGGCTCGGGTGGGGAGACATCGATCTCGAAGACGCCGTCCTCCACGCGCCGGGGGACGGGCCGCTCCAGCCAGCGCCCGGATGGGGGACGGAACATCAGCACCTGGAGCTCCTCGGGTGACAGCGGACGCTGATCCTTCACATGCGCGGCGGGCGTCAGCCGGAATCGCAGCGAGGTGCGCTGGCTCGCGGTCAGGTGCCGGGAGGAATCGAACCCGGGCTCGAGCACGAGCGGGGCGGTGCCCGCGGAGGCGGCGTCCTCGGGAACGCCGGACACCGTCCACGTGAGGCACACGGGCGTGCGTGGCGAGTCCAGCAGCACGTGGACGTCATGGGGGCCGTTCTTCCGCGGGCGCACCTGGGCCGCGTAGACGCCGGGCTCCACCTCGCGTAGCGAGCGGTCCAATACCAGGACGGCCCGGGGCTCGCGGCCATAGTTCAGGTGGGTGCCTCGCGGGGCCATCATGCCCTCGGAGTACAGGTAGAGGGCGCGGTCGGCGGTTCCAGCGACGAGGACGCTGTTGCCCTCGGGCAGCGTGGCGATGGCGGAAGAGCGTCCGAGCTCCCGAGCCAGCGCGGGCTTCTTCTGGCCCATGGTGATCTGCACGACGGAGGGCGTGCCGGACTTCTCCAGCGAGGCCAGCTCGATGAGCGACACGCGGGCGTCCCCGGTGTTGCGCACGTAGGCGAAGGCGGAGGTGAAGGTCACCTGGTCCGGGGCGGAGAATCCGGTGAGCGAATGGGCCACCCGGTTGGAGGCCGTGTCGAGGATGTCCACCCGGTCGCCGTGCGGGTAGAGGACGAAGGCCCAGCGGCCCGAGGGCTCGAAGCGCAGCGTGCCCGGCCCCGGTGCCACGGAGAGGCGGTGCACCACCTCGCGCCGCGAGCCATCCACCACCAGGACTTCATGGGCCTGCTCCCGCACCACGTAGATCGCCCGGGCCACCTCGCTGTAGGCCAGCGCGCGGGTGCCCGTGCCCACCGTCACGCGCCCCAGTTCCTCGCGCGAGGCCACGTCCACCGCGACGAGTTCCTCGCCCCCGGAGCTGGAGAGCCATGCCGTCCGGCCCTCCTCGCCGAAGGCGAATTCCTTCTGTCCCTCGCCCACCTCCAGCGTGCCCAGCACCTCCTGCGTGGTGGTGTCGAGCACGGACACGGTGCCGTCTCCCTCGTTGTCCACCCAGAGCGAGCGCCCGTCCGGAGCGAGCGCCAGCCGCCCCGGTTTCTGGCCCACCCGCACGTTGCGCTGCACGAGGAAGCGGCGGGTATCCACCACGGACACCGTGCCGTGTGTGGGCTGCGACACGTAGAGCGCGCCTCCGTCCGGACGCAGTGCCCAGTCCCCGGCCGCTCCGCTCAGGGAGACCAGGTGCTTCAGCTTGGTGCGCTGGAAGGAGAGCTGCGGATCGATGACGGACAGGGTGTGGTCATGGTTGAGGGTGAGCAGCAGGAAGGAGTTGAGGTCCACCTCGGCACGCGCCGCCAGCAGGCCGCCGAGGTACGTCTTGATGCGGGCCCGGCAGGCCGCGTCGTCGGGAGCGGCTTGTCCCTCGGGCCTCGCGTCCATCCACGCGAGCAGCCGGGCTCCCCGTACGGGCGCCCCGGTGCGTGGATCCTTCAGCACGAAGCGCGCCGTGCCCTCCGCGCCTGCCTGAAGGTCGAAGGCCACGGACACCCCCGCCTTCGTCATCGTCACGGGGGCTGGCGCGGCCACGGGAAGCGGGGCGGGTGGCCCCTCTTCCTTCCGTGGCTGGCAACCCATCCACAACACGAGCAGCACTGCCCATCCTGGCCTTCCCGGCATGTGAATCCCCCCCTTTGCTTGCGATGGTGTGAGGCCGCGCTACTCCACGCGGACGATGCCCCAGAGGCCCTGGGTGAACGAGAAGCTGCCGAGGTCCTGGTAGAGGTAGTCGCCCGGGACGGCGTAGAGACCTCCCGCTCCGTACTCGGGGACGATGTTCCAGTGCTGCATCACGGAGATGCCGCCCTGGGTGGAGATGATGGGAGACAGGGGACTGGGGCCGAAGACGAGGGAGCGCTCTCCCCGGGCCCAGGGGTTGAAGCGCCACTCGGCGCCGTGGAGCGCGAAGGCGTGCTGGCGCGCATGGCCCGAGGGCTGTCCGATGCGCAGGCGCAGCGCCTCTCCGCGGAGCGCCCGGAACACGGGCGTGGCGGGGTCTCCGAAGGCCCTGGAGGACAGCAGGTTGGACTGCTCTCGGTCGTTGAGCTGCTCCAGCGACGTCTGGGGCGCCACCCCGAGCCGGGTCCAGAGGGGCTCGGTGCGGTAGTTGAACGCCTTCATGCCCGTGTCCTCGGCATCGTCCTCGCCGGCCAGGTTGCGCAGTGCGCTTCCACTGTTCAGCTCCACGTCCGTGTCCCGGAAGGCGGCGGTGTCCGTGTGCAGGCCGAGGTCGTCCTGGATGAGGAGGACGAACTCCCGGAACGTGCGCTGGGTGCCGTCCGGCTCCGTGTAGCGCACGCGGGCCTGGGCCTCGGTGTCCGCGTCGGTGCTCCACACGGCGCCAGCGGGCTCGATGACGAGCGCCCCGAGGGAGCCATGCATGCCGTGGTTCACCACGTCCGCCATGTCCCGCAGGTTGACGATGCCGTACTCCACGGGCGTTGCGCGTCCTCCTTCCGTGGGCAGTGCGCCGATGACCGGGGGACTGGCGAGGTCTCCCGCGTACCAGCGGTACGTCCACGAGCCGCCGGGTGGAATCGTCTGGGGCGCGTTGAGGCCCACGTTGGCGCCGTCATCCGTGTTCACGTCGTAGTTGACGAGCTGCGGGTGCAGCGAGACGTGGTTGGAGGGCCGCACCTGGTTGACGTTGAAGAAGGGGGTGATGGGAGCGTGGTGGGCCCAGTGGGGCGTCTGGCGTGGGGCCTCCGGCAGGAGGTTGGTGAGCGTCACCTGCACGCACTCGCCCGCGCGGGCGCGGAGGATGAGCGGCTCGGGCTTGCGCCTTCCGGTGCGCACGTCCTCCAGGTGCTCGTCGCGCACGAAGAGCAGGGCGTCCGGATCGTACAGGCCGTACTCCTCGTTGTAGGTGAGCCGGCCTCCGGGCAGCCACGTCGCGGCGTCGATGGCCGAGACCTGGTAGGTGCGCACCGCGGCCGTGCCCGGGCACGAGTCCACCATCACCGGCCGGGGCCGGAAGCGGCCCTCGGCCTCCGCCTGGCGGACGAGCTCGGGCGCGAGGGCATACATCTCCCGGGGGTACACCATGGGGCCGCTCACCCGGCGCAGCTCCTGTTGCTGTCCGTTGGGGCCGGTGACGTACGAGGGTTGAAGGGGCGCGCTCGTGGGTGTCAGGGGCATGCGGCGGGATTCGGGAGGCAGGGCCAGCAGGGGCGCGGGAGGCGGGCGCGGCTGTCCGTCCGCGGCTTGCAGCGCCACGTCCGCGAGCGTCATCAGTCCCGTCTGGGGCTGCAGGTACGTGCGGAGGATGCCCCACGTGCCATTCCAGAGGTCTCCCGAGGCGGCGCTCTGGTACATGTAATCGGCCGTCTCGTAGCTGCCGCCGATGGCGGGCAGGCCGTTGGTCAGGGCGAACTCGAAGTGCTCGGAGAGACCCAGCGGCTGGGCGTTGGAGAAGCCGCTGTCCCGGTCGTGCTCCTCGCGCAGCCACTTGTGGCCGTGGATGGTGAAGGAGTGCTGCTCCTCCTGGGCGCCCTGGATGAGGCGCAGCTTGACCCGGTCTCCCACGTAGCCGCGCATCAGCGGGGTGAACGGGTCCCCATGCACGTCCGAGCGGAAGACGTGGGCCATGTCCCCGAGGAAGTCCGGCCGCTGGTAGCGGGCGCCACACCCCTCGCGCTCCGAGATGCGCAGGGGAATGGGCTCGTTGCGGTAGTTGATGACCATGGTGCCCGGATCCCTGGCGCTGATGGCCTCGGGCGCGGGGAAGGGCGAGGGCAGGATGGCCAGGGGCAGGGGCGCCTCCCGGGGGGGTGGCGGATTCACCGGCTTGCCGCACTCGTCATAGGTGAGCGCGAAGTCCGCGATGGCCAGGGCGAACTCCCGGTAGCTGTCGGCCGGGAAGGCGGTGAGGATGTCCGCCTGCCAGCTCGTGGGGCCGCCGTCGCTCGGGCGCGTGCCGTAGAAGACGCCCGTGCGGGGATCCCTCCACCGCGAGCCCCTGGGCTCCACGATGAGCGCGGCGTACAGGCCGTGCTGCTGGTGGGACGAGGGCGCGAAGTGATCATGCGTGAAGACGGTCTCCACGGTGCGGTCGCGCCCGTTGGCGTCCTGGAGCGGATCCGCCCACCAGCGCTGCACGGTGGTCTGCGCGCCGGAGGCTCCCAGGCGCGGGTGGGCCTTGGCGGTGAGCGTCTCGCGTGCCCCATCCGGACTCAGGGTGCCATCGGCCGAGAATGCCCCGCCGGCCACGTTGGCCTTTTCGATCCGCTCCAGCACCTCCTGGGCGGCGAAGGTGCCGTCCTCGTAGTTCCACCCGTTGCCCGCGCCATCCGAGGAGGTGACGTCGAACTTCACCAGGTGGATGTGCTGCCCGATGGTGTCGGTGGGCGTGTAGATCTGGAAGTCGTCCTGCTCCAGTGCCTTGGGGACCAGGTTGGTGGCGAAGAAGTTGATGCACTCGCCGGACTCGGCGCGGAAGAAGAAGGGCTCGGGAGGCCGCAGGCCGGAGCGGGTGTCGGCCACGTCGTCTTCCAGGACGATGAGGCGGGCCTGCGGGTCGTGCCAGCCCGCGCGGTTGATGTTGGGCAGATCCATCTGCAGATAGGCGGCGCGGTAGTCCCGCCGCGGGGCGCCCGTGGGGCAGGGATCCGCGTAGGGCGCGCCGGGCGAGGGCGGGCGGCCGTTGACGAGGAAGCGCGAGGGCGAGCCGAGCGCCGTGTACGCGGGATAGGCGGCCACCGTGTCGCCGTAGCCATTCGCCGCCGGGCTGGCGCCCGGGAACTGGCCGGCGTGGAAGGACATGGCCTTCTTCTCGGGAGGCGTGCCGTCCTGGGGCAGCAGCTTGAGCTCCAGCGCGGTGTGTTCCACGAAGAAGCGCTTGTCGGGCGTGCCCAGCACGGAGGGGCCGATGGCCCGGGTGACGAGGTGGCGGGGCAGGCCTCCGTCCTCGAGGAGATCCAACGGGGGCTGGGGTGGGCGATGGCCCGCCCTGGCGGCGATGTAGAAGGGGTAGCCCGGGAAGGCGGGCCGCACCACTGGCAGCCCCGAGGCGTCCGTCACCTCCGTGTCCACGTAGGTGGGCAGGGGCGGCATGCCGCGTTTGGGAATGGGGATGACCGCGGGACTGGGCGTGCCCTCGGTGATTTCCCCATCCGGGAGACGGCGATCCCCGGTGCCGGCCTCGAAGACATCATGCACGCGCCACAGGGCCCACATGCCCTGGGCGAAGTGCGGGTAGAGGTGGCAGTGGTAGATGGCGTCGCCCGGAGTGAGATTGCGATTGCCGGAGCCGCCGTAGTTGATGTCGTAGGTATAGGACGAGCCCGGCCCGATGGTCTGCGAGTCGAGGTAGCTGGAGTACTCCTCGCCCGGGGCGGCCTTCCACTGGTGGCCGTGCAGGTGGAAGACGTGCGTCTCCTTGGGCCCGGCGTGGATGTTGCGGAAGCGGACGGGGTCCCCCAGGTAGCTGTGGTCCACGTTGGAGGGGTCATCCGGGTAGAGGGCGCGCACGGCGCGGCCGGTGGCGTCCTTCTCCACGTTGAGCGCGGGGTCTCCGTTGGCCCAGGACTCGAGGAAGAACTCCTCGTACTGGCACTCGCCGCAGTCCTTGGTGGGGCCGATCCTCGCGCGGTTGGCGAGCAGCTCCGCGCCCAGGCCGGACGCGCCGTAGTTGACGGCGAACCCATCCCGGAGTCCCTGGAAGGAGGGATTCGTCTCCAGCTCCTCGAAGGCCTGCACGGTCTTGAGCTCGTCATGGAAGAGCACGGTGAACTCGCGGAAGTGGCCCTGGTCCTTCGAGGACGTCGTTCCCACGACGGTGCTGGAGTAGCCGGTGATGATGGCGTGGAGATCCGCGTGAACGAGCTCCAGCGAGTCCGGCTCGAGCATGTTCAACAGGGGCGTGCCGTCGGGGCCACGGGCCTCGTAGTCGAGCAGGGGTGTGCCGTCGGGATTGGTGAGGGGATGGCCATGCGCGTCCCGGCGGGTGGCAGCCTGGAGCACGGCGGCGGAGACCTGGGAGCGGTACCAGCGAGCACCCGGTGGCTCCACGTTGACGGCGCCGAAGAGGCCCTGGGCCAGCGAGCCGCCATTGCCCTCTCCGCCGATGAGGGCGCCCTTGCTGGACAGGAAGAAGGAGCCCTCGTGGTCCGCGTAGTACGAGACGCTGAGGCCCTGGCCCGGGGCCACCAGGGTGCCAGGGTTTCGCCCCACCCAGGCGCCATCACTGCCGATGTTGATGTATTGCATTCCCTGCACGTGCACGGAGGCCTTGCGGGTGAAGGGCGAGTCCTGGCGGTGGTCCTCGTTGCTGACCCGGCTGACTTCGGGTTGTGAGTCTTCCGGAGAGGGAATGGCCTCGCGGGTGGGGGCCAGCCAGTTGGTGAAATGGATGAGCAGACAGTCCCCCACGTTGACGCGGAGGGTGAGCGGGCGCGGGCGCTTGTCCTGGCGCAGCCGCGCGTTGCCCGGGCCCACGGGACGCGAGGGGTCGATGGGCTCCACGTCCCGGAGCAGGGCGTAGATCATCCCCGTGGGGTTGTATGAACCGAAGCGGTTGTAGGTGTAGACCTGATCCAACGCCACGACGCGGGCGGTGACCACGCGGTGGCATTGCACCAGCGGCGGTATCTGCGGCGCGGGCTCGACGACGGGTGGCCCATCGGTGCTGCTGTCGATGGGCGTGGGAATGTCTGGGTTTTCGTCCAGTCCCTGTTGGCAGGCCAGTGTCAGCGCCAGTACAGCCCAGATGAGTGGGTACACCCCTCCCGCGCGCACCCTTCCCGTGCGCGGCCTCCTCGCTACCCATGACATGGATTGCCCCCCCTCAGGGCCTCACGTGGGAGCGGCGCTCGGTGGCCCTCCCAACATTCAAGAAAATACAGACATTCCGTGTGGTGGTTTCCACCTGGAGTGTCTGTGTTTTGAATAGGATGAAGCGGGAGAGCAAGTAAACAGCCCTCCCGGGAGGGGTCTCTGTCGGATGTGTGGCTTTGTCTCTATCTCAGGCCCGCGTCCAATCCACCCAGGATGGGCGGCGGCATGAGCCCGCCGGAGCCGCCCAGCCCCGCGTCCGTCGAGTCGAAGGGCGAGGGGTAGCTCGGCGCGATGCCCGAGCCGCCGAGGCCTCCATCCGAGTCATAGGGAGTCACGCTCCCCGGTGAGGGCGAGACGCCCGGTTGGGGCGGGAGCCCCGGGGGCGTCGGGGAGACTCCAGGTGTCGTGGGTTGTCCCGTGGCGGGATCGATCTGCGCGTTGGCCACCGCCAACGTGAACAGCGAAGCCCCGAGTACCGCCCCGGCCACCACGAACCGCTTCTTCAGATTCAGCGCCATCTTCCGCCTCCTGCCGTGCCTCTGGCGCCAGGAAGGTGGGTATGTCCATGTGGGTGCTGCAGCGAGCCCTGTCCCTCCCGTCCGGGGAGGAGGCGGCCGCCAACCCCTTGTTTTCACGTGTGTCCGTCGCCGTCAGGTGATTTTGGCTTGACGCCTCGTGTTACCCGGGTGCATTTACCGACCGGTCGGTAGGTCGTCCGGATGGCGGACGGCCACCCACGGAGGACACGCGATGAACTCGGGGCGAAGGCCAGACGACGGCGAGCGCTACAGGACCATCCTGGAGACGGCGGCGCGTCTCATCTGCGAGCGCGGGTACGAGGGCACCTCGATGCAGGAGATCGCCGCCGCGTGCCGGATGACGAAGGCGGGGCTCTACCACCACGTGCAGAACAAGGAGCAACTGCTCTTCGACATCATGAGCTACGGGATGGATGCCTTCGAGCAGCAGGTGCTCGACCAGGTGCGGCATCTGGAGGATCCCGTCGCGCGGCTGCGTGAGTGCATGCGGCTCAACATCCACCTGGTGACGGGCGGCTGCAGCAAGGAGGTCATCATCATCCTCCACGAGCACGCCACGCTCACCGGCGAGGCCCGGGCGTTCATCGACAGCCGTAAGAAGGCCTACGTGCGGTTCCTCGAGGATGCCTTCTCCGAGGCCGTGCGCATGGGGCGCATCCGCGCCGTGCAGCCCACCGTGGCGGCGTTCTCGTTCCTCGGCATGGTGCTGTGGATCTACAAGTGGTTCCAGCCCGATGGGCGGCTGACGGCCGAGCAGGTCTCCAACGAGATGGTGGAGCTGCTCTTCGCCGGGCTCGTCGCGCCCGTGGCGGCGGCCGTGCCCGGGGCGGGTGCTCCGCAGTTGTCGATCGTTCCTCCCGTGGCGGTGGGGGAGAAGTCATGAAGCCGGGCCGCTGGGGCTCGTTGTCCGAGCTGGTGGCGTCCATCCCGGATGGGGCGTGGCTGGCCACGGGCGGTTTCATGCTGGGCCGCGCGCCCATGGCGATGGTGTTGGAGCTGATTGCCCAGGGACGCAAGGACTTGAAGCTCATCTCGCTGCCCAACCCGCTGCCCGCCGAGTTCCTGGTGGCCGGGGGTTGTCTGTCCCGGGTGGAGCTGCCCTTCGGGGCGCTGAACCTGGAGAACCGGGTGCGGCCCATGCCGTGCCTCAAGCGGGCCATCGAACAGGGGCGGCTCCAGTGGCGCGAGCATGACGGCTACCGCATCGTCCAGCGGCTGCGCGCGGCGTCCATGGGCGTGCCCTTCCTGCCCGCGCCGGACGCGGATGTGTCCGAGCTGGCCGATGCGGATCCACTCCAGACGGTGGTGGATCCGTTCACGGGGCAGCGGGTGCCGGTGGAGCCGGCCTTCTATCCGGACGTGGCGCTCGTCCACGCGCGCGCGGCGGACGAGCGGGGCAACCTGTTCATCGAGGATCCCACCACGGACGTACTGGTGGCGGGCGCGGCGCGGCGGGTGTTGGCGACGGCCGAGGAGCGCGTGTCCCGGCTCCCGCGTGTGACGATTCCCGGCTTCCAGGTGGAGCGTGTGGCCCTGGCGCGCCAGGGAGCACTGCCCACCGGGTGCACCGGACTGTACCCGCACGACGACGCGATGCTGGCGGACTACCTCTCGCTGGCCGAGGCCGGGCGGGAGGCGGAGTTCCTGAGCGCGCTGCTCCAGACGCGGAGGGCGGCATGAACGTGGCGCCCGCCGTGACTCCCGCGGAGATGGTCGTCTCGCTGCTCGCGCAGGAGATCGACGATGGGGCCGTGGTGGCCACCGGAGTCGCCTCGCCGCTGGCCATTCTCGCCATCGCGGTGGCCCGGGCCACGCACGCGCCCGGGCTGACGTACCTGGCGTGTGTCGGCTCGTTGGACCCGGACCTGCCGAGCCTGTACCCCTCGTCCGAGGACCTCGGCTACCTGGAGGGACGCTCGGCGGAGATCACCATTCCGGATCTCTTCGACCATGCGCGGCGGGGGAGGGTGGACACCGTCTTCTTCGGGGCCGCCGAGGTGGATGCGCAGGGGCGGACGAACATGACGGCCTCGGGCAGCCTGGAGCGGCCGCGGAGCAAGTTCCCCGGAGTGGCGGGGGCGGCCACGCTGCGGCAGTGGGTGCGCCGGCCGGTGCTGGTGGTGCCGCGGCAGTCGCGCCGCAACCTCGTGCCCGAGGTGCAGGTGGCGACCACCCGGGACGATCGCCGTCCGGTGAAGCTCATCTCCGACCTGGGTGTCTTCGAGCTCGGGGCGGGCGGGGCCCGGCTGCTGGCCCGTCATCCCTGGGTGGAGCTCGACGCCATCCAGGAGCGCACCGGTTTCTCCTTCGAGGTGGAGGAGCCGCTGCCCGTCACTCCGCTTCCGGATGCGCGCACGGTGTCCGCCATCCGCGCCATTGATTCCAGAGGCCTCCGCGATCAGCTCGTGGGTGCCTGAGTCTTCCATAAATAGACAGACAAAGTGCTTTTCCGGCCAGGGAGTGCTCCATGAAGGCTGTCGTGCTGCGTGAGTTTGGTGAGGCGAGCAATTTGAAGTTGGAGTCCGTGCCCGATCCCCGGCCGGGGCGAGGCGAGGTGCTCATCCGCGTCCATGCCTGCGGCGTCTGCTACCACGACGTCATCAACCGCCGGGGCAACCTGCCGCGCACGCACGTGCCAGCGATTCTCGGCCACGAGGCCGCCGGCGAGGTGGTGGAGGTGGGTCCGGACACGCCGGGATGGAAGGTGGGCGACCGGGTGGCGACGCTGCAGCGGCTCTCGTGTGGCGAGTGCGCGCTGTGCAAGAGCGGCCGCAACAGCCTGTGCAAGAAGGACAACCGCTTCTTCGGGGAGGAGATCTCCGGAGGCTACGCGCAGTACATGACGGCGCCGGTGGCGGGGCTGGGCCGGGTGCCCGCGAACCTGCCCTGGCCGGTGGCGGCCACGGTGTGCTGCACGCTGGGCACGGCGGTGCACACGGTGCGGACGCGCGGGCGGGTGCGTGACGGAGAGACGGTGCTCATCACCGGGGCGAGCGGCGGCGTGGGCCTGGCGGCGGTGCAGCTGGCGAAGCTGGATGGGGCGCGCGTCATCGCGGTGACGTCCGGCGAGGCCAAGGTGCAGGCGCTGCGCGAGGCGGGCGCGGACGAGGTCATCGTGTCGCGCGGGCTGGACTTCGCGTCCGAGGCACGGCGGCGCACGGGAGGCGAGGGCGTCAACGTGGCCATCGAGATCGTCGGCAGCGTGACCTTCGGGCAGACGCTGAAGGCGATGGCGCCGGGCGGCCGGGTGGTGGTGGTGGGCAACCTGGAGACGGGCACGGTGGATTTGAACCCGGGCCTCGTCATCGTGAAGGAGCTGGAGATCCTCGGGGCGTACGCCACCACGCGCGAGGAGCTGGACCAGTCGCTGCAACTGGTGGCGGACGGGAAGATCCGTCCCTTCGTGGCGGAGTCGGTGCCGCTGGCGGAGGCCGGCCGGGCGCACTTCCGTCTGGAGAACCGCGAGGTCGCGGGCCGTCTGGTGTTGGTTCCCCCCGAGCTGCAGTGAGTCCACGAGGCTAAGGAGCTTTCCATGAAGAAGCAGGTTGGAATCGAAGCGCTGGCCATCGCGGTCCCCCGCCGCTACGTGGACATCGAGGACCTGGCCCGGGCCAGGGGTGTGGATCCCGCGAAGTTCACGGCGGGCCTGGGCGCGAAGGAGATGGCGGTGGCGGATCCGGGGGAGGACTCGGTCTCTCTCGCCGCGACGGCCGCGCACCGGCTCATCCAGCGCAACGGCGTGGATCCGTCGCGGGTGGGCATGCTGGTGGTGGGCACGGAGACGGGGGTGGACCACTCGAAGGCGGTGGCCTCGCACGTCCAGGGGCTGCTGAAGCTGCCGAGGACGATGAGGACCTTCGACACGCAGCACGCGTGCTACGGCGGCACCGCGGGGCTGATGGCGGCCACCGAGTGGATTGCCTCGGGCGCGGCGGCGGGCCGCTCGGCCATCGTGGTGTGCTCGGACATCGCGCGCTACGGGCTGAACACCGCGGGCGAGCCGACCCAGGGCGGTGGTGCAGTGGCGCTGCTGGTGTCGGAGCAGCCGGACCTGCTCGCGCTGGACATCGGGCTGAACGGCGTGTGCTCCATGGATGTGTATGACTTCTGGCGGCCGCTCGGCCGGCGGGAGGCGGTGGTGGACGGGCACTACTCCATCAGCTGCTACCTGGACGCGCTTTCGGGCGCGTATCGCGGCTGGCGCGAGCGCGCGCTGGCGCACGAGGTGGTGCGCTGGGGAGACTCGCTGCCGGGCGAGCAGCTCGCGCGCATCCTCTACCACGTGCCCTTCTGCAAGATGGCGCGCAAGGCGCACACGCAGCTGAGGCTGTGCGACCTGGAGGACGCGCCGGGCGGCCAGGACAGCACTCCGGCGGCGCGCGAGGAGGCGGCGAAGTCCCAGGCCAGCTACGAGGCGCAGGTGGCGTCGTCGCTGGGGCTCAACGCCCGCATCGGCAACGTGTACACCGCCTCGATGTACCTGGCGCTCGCGGGGCTGCTGCATGGCGAGGGCGCCGCGCTGGCCGGCAAGCGGGTGGGCCTGCTGTCCTACGGCAGCGGGTGCGTCGCAGAGTTCTACTCGGGCGTGGTGGGAGAGGGGGCGGCGCGGCGGATGGCCCAGGCGGACGTGGAGGAGGTGCTCGCGAAGCGCGAGCGCGTCTCCATGGAGGAGTACGAGCGCATCATGCGGCTCGCCTCGGACGCGCCGGAGCCGTTGACCCCGGCACCGGGGGAGTTCCGGCTCGCGGAGATCCGCGACCACCGCCGCATCTACGCCGCGGGCTGAGACTGGCCCGGCGGCTCCGGTTCGAATACCCAGACATCATGGAAACCCCACCCCTTGTCCGTTTCTCCAACCGTGCTCGAGCTCGCTGAATCTCCGTCTCTCTCCATGGAACTGCTGCGGGCCGCGGTGGCCCGCCGCCCCGCGCGCCCGGGCGAGGTGCCCCGGCTCGAGGTGCGCGTGCGTTCCTTCACGCCGGACCCGTGGCAGCTCGCGCTCTACCGCGAGGTGTGCGACTTCCCGGCGGATGGCTTCATGCCGTTGCCCTTTCCCCAGGTGCTCGCCGCGCCGCTGCACCTGGCCCTGCTCAACCGTCCCGAGTTTCCCTACCGGCTGCTCGGGATGATTCACGTGCGCAACCACATCCGGCAGTACCGGAGGCTGGCGGAGGGAGCTTCGCTGTCCGTGCACGCGTGGGTGGAGGGACAGCGTGAGGTCCGGCAGGGACGCGAGCTGGACCTGCACACCCGCGTGGAGCAGGACGGGGAGCTCGTATGGAGCGCCGTCACCACGATGCTGCGCCGCCTGCCCGGGAGTGGCGAGCGTCCGCGCGAGGAGCGGCCCGCGGGTTCCACGGCCGCCGCCACGGAGGAGGACGCGCTCTTCGCCCGCAGCCGTCCCGCGCCCTGGAAGGTGTCCGAGGACACGGGCCGCCGCTACGCGCGGGCCTCGGGGGATTACAACCCCATCCACCTGCACGCCCTCACGGCGCGGGCCTTCGGTTTTCCGCGTGCCATCGCGCACGGCATGTGGACCGTGGGCCGCTGCGTGGCGGAGATGGGCGAGGCGGCGGAAGCTCCCGCGCTCACCCTGACCTCGGCGTTCCGCCGTCCGCTGCTGCTGCCCTCGCGGGTGGTCTTCCAGACGGCGGCGCAGCAGGAAGGCGCCGTCGCCTACCGCGTGAAGTCCGAGGATGGCCAATCGCACGTCATGGGCCAACTGACGCCCGGGGTCACCGGCTCTCCTTGAAGGCCCGGAGCCAGTGGTGACCGAATTTCCCCTCTCCCCTCGGGAGAGGGACGGGGTGAGGGTATCCGGGCCCGTTCTTCAACCCGTGGGCCCCCTGTGTGGACAGGGGTTCAACCCGGGATTCGAGGCACCCTCACCCCGTCCCTCTCCCGGAGGGCGAGGGGATGTGGCCGCGCTTGTTCCCTGGGGTACTCCTTCGCGGACATACCTGAAGGGGATGAGCGGCCCTGGTTCGTGGAGGGCGTAGGCGTCAGTGAGAACCCTGGCCCTTCGGGAAGCACGCCAGGGGGAGTGCCCAGGGCTCGCTCCCCACGGTGATGTCGAGGGCCTGGAAGTAGACCCACCTGCCCGCGGCGATGAAGCTGGCGGGGGACGACGAGCCGGACCCTGGTACCAGGTCCGCCATCATCGTTCCCTCCTCGGTGCCATCGGTCCACCACGGCTCGCTCCCATGGACACCGTCGAAGGCCCGGAACGCGGCACCGCCGCGTATCGGGAAGATCGGGTCGGGATCTCCGGAGATGGAGCTGGGGGGACCTGGCCGGATGTCCTTCACGAGCCGCGTACCGGTCCGCGTGCCATTCGTCACCCAGGGCTCGAAGCCCGTGGTGGGCGTGAAGGCATAGAAGAAGACCTTGCCCTCCGCCGCCGTGAGGAAGGTCGGGGGCGAGAACTCCACGGCGGCTCCCGGCTGGGTGTCCGCGAGCAGGATCGTGCCCCCGCGGGTGCCATCACTCCGCCAGGGCTCGATGCCGTGGATGCCATCATCGGCGGTGAAGATGACCTTGCCTCCCAGTGGGGTCAGTTCGAGGGGCCGTGAGCCTTCCGGCCCGGGGCGGATGTCCTTCACGAGCCGGGTGTCCTCCTCGCATCCCTCCGAGGTCCAGAGCTCGCGGCCGTGCACCCCATCCTCGGCGGTGAAGTAGAGCGTCCGCCGCGCCGCGACCATCGACTCCACGCCCGAGCTCTCCGGGCCGGGGCGGATGTCCTCCACGAGCCGGGTTCCTCCCCGCGTGCCGTCACTGCGCCACAGCTCACGGCCGTGCACTCCATCATCCGCGGTGAAGAAGGTCAGGTGTTTGCCCACCCGGACCAGCCGCTCGGGAGTGGAGCTCGCGGGCCCGGGGGCGATGTCCTCCACGAGCCGGGTGCCTGCCCGCGTGCCGTCACTGCGCCACAGCTCACGGCCATGGATGCCATCGTCCGCGCCGAAGAGGAGCCGGTGACCGTCCACCGCGAACGGACCCGGAGCGGCGCTCGCGGGCCCGGGGGCGATGTCCTCCACGAGCCGGGTGCCTCCCCGCGTGCCGTCACTGCGCCACAGTTCGGCACCATGGCTGCCATCATCGGCGACGAAGTAGAGCGTCCGCTCCACGGGCACCAAGGTGGGGCTCGAGGTGAAGGCGTCGCCGAGCGGGTTGATGTCCTCGACAAGCACCGTGCCCTCGGGAGTTCCGTCGCTCTTCCACAGCTCGCGGCCATGGATTCCGTCATCGAGCGTGAGGAAGAGTGTCCGGCCCACGCGGACGAGTCCTCGCGGCTCCACGGTGAGATCTCCCTTGAGGAGGACGGCACGGAACTCCGGGTCCCTTCTCCGGCCTTCCGACACGTCCTCCAGCTTCCACAGAGAGAAGGTGCTCCGGAGGACGTCCAGGTTGATGAGGAAGAGCGCACCGTCCACTTCGAGCTGCTCGGTCATGAACGAGTTTCCACCCGGGGTGAGGTCGGCCACCAGGATGGGAGGTTCGCAGCGCTCTGGGTGATTGCGGCGTCCGGAGTCCTCTTCGAGTGCCGCAATGGCTGTCGAGGACTCCTCGAGCTCCGGCGGCTCCTCCAGCGGGCCGCAGGCGCTGAACAGCACGCAGGCGCCAGCCATCGCGAGCTGGCGCGGGAATCGGCGAGTCATGTCTGTCCCCCTCCACCGTGCGAGAGCCGCCACACGGCAGCGCAAAGATCAGGAGAGGGGTCTCCGGCGCCCATTGTTCCCGGGCCGCAAGGAGGAGTCGGGCAGCGTACGCCCGGGGCCCGGGGGCGTGCCCGCGGAGGTGAATGACCAGGAAACAACACACGGGCGCACTGGCCATGAGTGCTTGTCATATTCCTGACGGCCGGGCGCTCGCGTGCACCCCCGTCTCTGTCGGAGGCGGGAGGGACACTGCGGGGCGCCATGAACGCAAGAGAGATTGCTCGTTCCACGGGTGAAGAAGGCGTGGGTGTGTATGTCTTCTGCTTCGCGCGCACGGATGCGGCCAGGGCGGAGCTGGGCCATGGCCTCGACGCGAGGGTGCATGAGGACATCGCGGCCATCTGCTGCGAGGTGCCGCTCCACGAATGGACAGGGGAGGTGGGCGAGGCCCATTTGAAGGACCTCGAATGGCTCGGGCCGCGCGCCCTGCGCCATGAAGCCGTCATCGAGCGGATGATGCGCGCCTCCCCGGTGCTGCCGCTGCGTTTCGGGTGCCTGTTCTCGTCGGCGGAGCGGCTCGATGAACTGCTCCGGCGCGAGCGGGTGAGAATCTCGGCCTTCATCGCGAAGGCGGCGCACGAGGAGGAGTGGTCGCTCCAGGGCTCACTGGACGTGCGGGCCTGTGAGGAGGCCCTGTTCGCCGCGGATCCCCGCGTGGCGAAGCTGCCGGCGCAGGGAGGCGCGCGCTACCTGCTGGAGCAGAAGCTGCGCAAGGACGCGGTGCGCGCCGCGCGTGCGTGGGCCCAGGAGACCCAGGCGGAGCTCGCGCGGGCCCTCGAGGGACTGGTGCTCGATTGGCGTTCCCTGCGGCCACCTTCACGCAACCCGGAGCAGCCGGAGCGGGAGGGCGTCTTCCATTGGGCGCTCCTCCTGCCGCGAGGCGCGGAGGCGGAGCTGGCGCGGAGGCTGGAGCCGCTGGCGGAGTCCCTGTCGGCGCGTGGTCTGCACCTGTTGGCGCGAGGGCCCTGGCCGGCCTACAACTTCGCACCGCACCTCGGGGACGTGACCGGCGATGGACGCGAGGCGCGGACCCATGACTGACAGGGCCTGTCTGCTGCTCTATTGCATCGCGGACGCGGCGGCGTTGCCTGGGGGAGCGCGGGTGGATGGACCCCAGCGCATCGTGCATGGCGGGCTCGCGGCCGTGGTCGCTCCCCTCGACGAGCCCGCGCGGATGGAAGCGCCCACGAAGGCGGACCTGCTCGAGTATGCGCGTGTCATCCGTTCGCAGCACACCGTGGCCGATGTGGTGCCCATGCGCTTCGGCAGCGTGCTCTCCGGAGAGACGGCGGTGCGTGCGCACCTCGACGAGCAACGCGAAACCTATGTGCGTGCACTCACGCGTGTTGCGGGTTGCGTGGAACTGGGAGTGCGAGCGCTGCTTTCCGTGTCCTCATCACCCACCGTGCCAGACATGTCCGTGAAGCCGATGAGCCGCCCGGGGGCCGCGTACCTCGAGGCCCGGCGGAGGCTCTACTCCGCGGAAAGCCGGCTGCGTGAACGGTGCGAGGCGCTGGAGCAGTCCTTGCTGTCGAAGGTGGCGCCACTGTGCAGGGAACACCGCACGGAGTTCCCGGCACAGCGCCCAGGCGAGCCCGCGCTCTGCTCGCTGTATTTCCTGGTGCCACGCGAACAGGTGCTCGCGTTCCGCACGGCGGTGTCTTCAATTCCTGTCGAGTTCAATACAGACATCGCGCTGAGCGGGCCGTGGCCGCCCTTCAATTTCGTGGCGTGAATCTGTCCATTGACAGACATGTCGGAGTCCCCTGTTAAGCGTGAAGGCAAGCAAGGACGGGAAGGCCCCGGTCCGAGCCCAACACAACAGGAGGCAGTCATGGCGGCCATTACGAAGTCGACCGATTCGTCCAGCCTCGCGGAAGTGATCAGCATCATCTTGGACAAGGGCATCGTGATCGATGTGTGGGCCACGGTTTCGCTGGTGGGCATCCAGATCCTCTCGGTGGAGGCGCGTGTGGTCATCGCCTCGGTCGAGACGTACCTGAAGTACGCGGCGGCGATTGGTCTCACGGCCGGTAGCAGCAGCGCCCTCCACGAGGGCAAGAACGCGGCCCTGCCGATGCCGGCTCCGGCGATGGCCACGGCTGGCGTGCCCGCCGCGGCGATGGGCGTGTAGCGATACGAACCCGGATCAACACGTGAAGGAGTCCAGGAGATGATGAGCGCTCAGGCTGGAGGCACGTATCTCTATGCCGTACTCGCCGGCTCGGAAGGGGCCGGGGAGACGGAGTTGAGCGGTATCGAGGGCGGCGCGGTCTACCGCATCACCGCGGGAGACATCTCGGCGGTGGTGGGCCGTGTGAGCCGTGCGCGCCTCCGGCCCGAGCGCAAGCATCTCCTCGCGCATCAAGCGGTGTTGCGGCGCTTGATGGAGCACACGACCGTGCTGCCGGCGGCGTTCGGCCTCGTTGCCCGGAGTGACGAGTCCGTGCGCGGCCGGTTGCTGGAGAGCCAGGAGTTGTTCCGGGAGCAGCTCGCCCACGTCGCGGGAAAGGTGGAGATGGGGCTCAAGGTGCGCTGGAGTACCCCGAACCTCTTCGACTACTTCGTTGCTTCCCATCCGGAGCTGGGGGCCGCCCGGGATCGCATGAAGGGCCGCCACGACATCGGCCGGGAGGAGCTGATCACGGTGGGCAAGCTGTTCGAGAGCCTCCGGGAAGCCGATCGGCAGGCGCATGCCGAGCGGGTGGCGGCGGTGCTCCGGGCGCGGGACGTCGATCTGAAGTGGAACCCGGTGAAAGGAGAGGCCGAGGTGATGAATCTCTCGTGCCTGGTGCCGCGAGAGGGATTGGATGCCTTCGAGAAGCTGGTCGAAGCCGCCGCGGAGGGCTTCGATGATCATTTCACCTTCGAGTTCAACGGTCCGTGGGCTCCGCACAGCTTCACGGAGCTGAAGCTCCCGGCCACGTCCGCGCAGGAGTAACGATGCTACTCATTGATGACCTCCTGCTCGCGCCGCTCCATGGCCTGCTCTGGGTCGCCAGGAAGGTCGACGAAGCCATGGGCCAGGAGCAGGAGCAGGAAGAGGAAGCGCTCAAGGAGCGGCTGCGGGAGCTGTATCTCCAGCTCGAGTCTGGGCAGCTCGCGGAGGAGGAGTTCGAGGCGCGGGAGGCGGAGCTGCTGGATCGGCTCGACGCCATCCTCGCGAGCCAGGAGGAGGCCGAGGCCACCGAGGACCAGGAAGAGAGGGCGGCGTGAAACTGGACCTGGAGGGACTCGGGGACGAGGCGCTGCTGGATGAGTCCGAATCCCTGTCGCTCTGTGAGGCGCTCGACCGGGTGCTGCACAAGGGTGTGGCGCTGCGCGGAGACATCGTGTTGTCGGTGGCGGATGTGGACCTCGTCTACCTGGGTTTGCAGCTCGTCCTGTGCTCGACGGACACGGCCCGGCGCGCGGGGCTCGTGGGTGGAGGCAAGCGATGAACGCCATGGAAGGCGAGCTCGAGGCGGCAATCCAGAAGCAGGGCACCGCGCCCGTGCGGAGGCTCTCGCTGGACGAGGGCAAGCTGAAGAACGGGCTCGGGCAGCTGGTGCTCACCCTGGTGAAGCTGCTGCACGAGCTGCTCGAGAAGCAGGCCATCCGCCGCATGGAGGGTGGTTCACTGAGTGATGAGGAGATTGAAAGGCTGGGAACGGCCTTGATGCGTCAGGCGGAGGAGATTGAACGGCTTCGTTTGGAGTTCGGGCTGACGGAGGAAGACTTGAACCTGGACCTGGGCCCACTCGGCAGGCTGCTGTGAGGAGCACGCATGACATCGCAACGCATCGTCCAGGGTCCTCGCAACGCCACACTCGCGGATGTGCTGGATCGCGTCCTCGACAAGGGATTGGTGGTCGCGGGGGATATCAAGATCAAGCTGTTGGACGTGGAGCTGCTTACCATCCAGGTGCGTCTGGTGGTGTGCTCGGTGGAGAAGGCCACCGAGATGGGGATGGACTTCTGGAAGAGCGATCCCCACCTGTCACCGCTCGCGCGGCGTGAGCCGCCTCCAGTCCTACCGGCGGGCGGGTCCGAGGAGCTCGCCCGCCGGGTGGCGGAACTGGAGGCGGTGGTGGCGAAACTGGAAGGTGGAGAGCCGGCGCGTTAGCGGCGGAACCACTTCTGGTTCGCGGTGCCGCCGCACTCCCAGAGCTGCAGCCGGGCGCCGCTGGCCGAGTTCCACTCCTTGATGTCCACGCACTTGTTGGCCTGCGGGTTCACGAGGTCACCCGCGCCGCTCAGCACGAAATGCTGGGCCGGGTTGCCATTGCAGGCGACGAGCTGGATGACGGCGCCGTTGTCGCGCGAGCCCCAGGCCACGTCCATGCACTTGCCGAGCGCCCGGACGGTGCCGTCGGAGTAGAAGGTCCAGCGCTGGGCGCCAGTGCCGTTGCAGTCCCACATCTGGAGCGGGGTGCCGTCCGTGGTGTTCGAGTTGGGAATGTCGATGCACTTGCCATTCCAGCTCGAGACGATGGCCTGGCCGCCCGTGGTGGTGAGCGTGAGGCCGTAGACGGAGAGGATGGGCCGGAGCGGCTGGAAGAACGTCGTGCCGCCCGTGGTGCAGTTGCCCGAGCCGCCCGAGGTCACGCCCTGGGCCTGGTCACCGGAGAGCCAGGAGCCACCGGAGTCGCCGCCCTCGCAGCAGGCGTTGCTCTGGGTGAGGCCGTAGACGGCGCCCTGGGGGTAGTTCACGGTGACGTTCTTGGCCTGGATGATGCCGCAGCGCCAGCCGGTGGTGGAGCCGGAGCGGCAGACCGAGGCGCCCACCGGGGCCTCGTTGGAGCCGGCGACGTTGGCGATACCGCCCGCGTAGTTGTTCACCCAGGGCTGGGAGGCCCACGCGGAGTTGACCTGCACCCAGCCGTAGTCGGCGCCGGGGAAGGACGAGCCGCGCACGGTGCCCTGGGCCACGCCGTTGGAGCCGGAGGTGTTGGTGCCCACGCCGCCGCAGTGGCCCGCGGTGACGAAGCCGCCATTGACGGAGAAGCCGATCGAGCAGCGCGAGTTGCCCGGGTAGTAGGCATCACCGCCGCGCAGATCGTACGTGGTGCGGGGCTCCTCGTTCGAGGTGATCACGCGCACCGAGCCATCGGCCGCGCCGCTGTCGGCGATGAACTTCCCGACGCTCGATAGGGACGGGTCCCGGGCGAGCACGACGACGCTGTTGGTGACGGGGTCCACGTACCAGCCGTGGATGGTCCGATCGGCGCGTTTGGCGTTGCGGTCCAGCGTCGACTTCACCTTGTCGAGCTGCTTCTCGCTCCGGGCCACCAGCCGGGGCTCGGCGCCGAGGCCACGCACATAGCGGGCGCTGGCCTCGTCCGTGACGCCGACGATGAGCGTGCTGCCGTCCTGGCCGAGCCAGGCGCCGCCGAACGTGGTGCTCAGGTTCTCACGCACCTTCTTCTCGAGACGGGCCGCCGCCGCCTCGGAAACCAGCCGGCGCCGGGCCTGCTCGCCATCGAGCCCGAGGTCCCGCTTCATCGCGGAGAGGATCTCCTGCGACGGGTCCGGCACGGCCACGGCCTCCTCGGTGGAGGCGGCCTCGGCGGGAGTGGGGATGATGGCGAGGGTGGCCGTTCCGGCGAACAGCGCCGTTGCCAGGGTCAGGGTCTTGAATCCACGGTTCATCGGGTCTTCCTATGGGGGAGGTGTGTCGTGGCGGTCCCTTTGCGTCTGGCGTGCCATGTCTCTCATGGATGCCAGGATGTGCCGGGTTCCGTGATTTCAAGGGCTTGAGCTGGAAGCCGGAGCGTATGGACTGGTGACAACAGTCATCACCTGATGTCTGGAGTCATCACCACTCTGTTCTAGACGGGTCAAAGCGGAAAAGAGTGGATTTCTATTTGCCGCGTCTGTATTTCGTGCCGCGAATCCTTTCACCTTCAGGAGTTTCGTATGCGCACGGCCCTGTCCAGCCGCCGGACCGCTTGGAGCGGTCTCGCGGCCACGGTACTTCTCTGTAGCTTTTCTCCCTCGAGCGCGGTGGCCGCTGGCGAGCCCGTTCAGGTGTGGCTGACGACCACTTCGAACAACGTGCTCTCCAAGCGGCTCAGCGCGGAGCCGGCCAGGAACTTCGGGCCGGAGAGCGGCACGTCCCTGGTGATCGACATCAACGAGGCGGCCACCTATCAGAGCATTGATGGCTTTGGCGGTGCGCTCACCGATGCCTCCGCGTGGGTGATCTACAATTCACCCCAGCGCAACGCGATCATGAATGACCTGTTCAGCGTCGCGAGCGGAGCCGGGTACAACCTGGTCCGGGTGCCCATGGGCTCGTCCGACTTCGCGCGGAATCACTATACCTACGATGATACCTGCTGCGATCTGAACGACTTCTCGGTGAACCACGACACCGCCTACATCATCCCGCTCCTGCAGCAGGCGCGGCAGCTCAATCCCGAGCTCAAACTCATGGCCGTTCCGTGGAGCGCCCCGGCCTGGATGAAGTTCAACAACTCGCTGACGGGGGGCGGGTACCTGCGTAACGATCTGTATGGCCTGTATGCCAACTATTTCGTGCGCTTCCTCCAGGCCTACAACGGCCACGGCCTGCCGGTGTACGCCGTCAGCATGCAGAACGAGCCGCATTATGCCGCTCCCTCCTATGCGTCCATGCAGATGGAGCCGAATGATCAGTCGAACTTCGCGACCCACAACCTGCGGCCCGCGCTGAACAGCGCCGGGTTCGGAGCGGTGAAGATTCTCGGGTGGGACCACAACTGGTACGACAACGGCAGCCCCGCCCGCTTTCCGTTCGACCTGATGAGCTACAACAACAGCCAGGCGCTCAACTCGGTGACGGGCGTGGCCTATCACTGCTACGAGGGCCCCGACGGCAGCTACAGCGTCCAGTCCGATTTCCGCAACGCCTACCCTGGCAAGGAGGTCCACTTCACCGAGTGCTCCGGCGGAGACTGGGCGACGAACCAAGCCTGGAACCTGAAGTGGGAGTTGCAGAACAACGTCATCGGTCCGCTGCGCAACTGGGCGAAGAGCTCGCTGTATTGGAACATCGCGCTCGACCAGAACCATGGCCCGCGCGTGGGCGGCTGTGACAACTGCCGCGGAATGATCACCGTGAACACGGCCACGGGCACCTATACGAAGAACGAGGACTATTACAGCTGGGGCCACCTGGCGAAGGTGGTGCGGACCGGCGCGGTGCGCATCGCCTCGACGAGCCTGGGCAATGGCAGCATCGAGACCGTGGCCTTCAAGAATCCGGATGGTTCGCTGGCCCTGGTGGCGCTGAACTCCCACGCGAGCAGCTCCCTCACCTTCAAGGTGCGTTGGGGCGGCCAGTCCTTCGACTACACGCTTCCGGCCCTCTCGGTGGCCTCGTTCAGGTGGGATTCTCGTGCGTACTACCGGCTCGTGAACAGGTCGACGGGCCGCTGCGTGGACGTCGCCGGCCCGAGCACCGCGGATGGCGCCAACATCCACCAGTGGGCCTGCCACACCGGCTCCAGCCAGCAGTGGGCCATGGAGCCGGCGGACAGCGGCTACTACCGGTTCGTCTCCCGCTACAGCGGCAAGGTGCTCGACGTCGCCGGCCCGAGCACCGCCGATGGGGCCAACATCCACCAGTGGGCCTCCTTCAACTCGGCCAACCAGCAGTTCAAGCCCATCCTGGTCAGCGATGGCTGGTACCGGCTCGAGGCGCGTCACAGCGGCAAGGTGATCGACGTGGCCAACTGCTGGAGCAGCGGAGACGGCGCCAACATCCAGCAGTGGAGCTGGTCCAACAACGACTGCCAGCAATTCCGGCTCGAGCGGATGTAGCTAGAGCCCGGCCACCTTGGCGGAGCTGGCCACCGAGTAGGCGAAGGCCAGCTCCTGCTGTGAGCGGGGTGGGGCGGCCAGCTCGAAGCGCACGATGCCGTCCTCGCTCACCTTCGCGGGGGCGGGCTTCGTCTGCTCCTGCAGCAGCTTCACCTCCACGGCCTCCACCTCGGAGACGGGCATGCGCTCCTCGAGCACCACCTTCTCGGCGCGGGAGCCGGTGTTGGAGAGGAACAGCTTCACCTGGTGCGTCCGCGTGCGCTTGCCGGTGATGCGCTGGGTGTCCTGCTTCGAGTCCACCAGCCGCGCGATGCGCAGCGTGTCCTCGCTGCCGAAGCCCAGCTTGAGCTTCTCGCCCACGCCGGTGAACTTGAGCTGCGAGCGGCCCACGTAACCACTCGAACGCACCAGATCCACCGGGCCCGCCAGCAGCACCGCCTGACCCCGGTTGTCGAAACGCGCCACCCGGTGCACCAGCGGTGAGTGCTCCGGGTAGCCGATGAGCTCGGACTCCGCCGGGGCGCTGAACTGGAACAGCGGCACACGGTGCGGCGCTCCGTCACTCGGCACCGTCACCCGGTGGGTTGCCCGGAGCGTCAGGGCCTCACCACCGTCGTCCAGGCCCGGCATGGACTCCACCTTGCTGGCGCCCCCTTCGCCGGTGGTCTGGATGACCTCCTCACGGATGCTCACCTCCACCGTGTGCTTCTCCTGCTCGCTCTTGTCGCGCAGCCGCAGCCAGTCCTCCACCAGCCTCGGTGGCGAGGCGCCCAGGGTCGGCCGCGCCGTGGAGAACAGCAGCTCCACGTCCTTCCACTCCTCTTCCGTGCGCTGCCACACCACGGCCTCGCACTCGAGCGTCACTGCCTCACCGCCCTCGGCCGGAGCCAGGGTGGCCCGGTATGCCGGCCGCCACACCGCGCAGGGCACCAGGTACGTCACGCGCAGGGACACCGTCCCGCCCGCCGGGTGGTTCGCCTCCAGCTCCGCCGCCGTGACGAGCTGCTGCTCCGGCTGCTCACTCCGCAGGAGCGCCGCCCGTGCCTCCGCCAGCCGCCGTGACGTCTCCGCCACGTGGCCATGCGCCTTCTGGAGCGCGTCCTCGACGGAGGCCGCCTCCTTGCGCACCGTCGCGAGCTGCTCGTGCCAGGATTCCGGCTTCGCCCGGCCGGCGCCCGACAGCTCGGAGATGGCCCGCAGCACGTCCTCGCGAGCCACGTTCACCACGTCCAGCCGGGCCCGGAGCCGCTGCACGTCCACCTGTGCGCGCTTCCCCTCGGCCTCCAGGTCCTCCACGCGGCGGCGCAGCTCCGTCCACTGTGCCCGTGCGCTCTCGCCGCGAGGCTTCTCCTTCCACGTGTGGCTCACGCGCGCCTGCGCCACGGTGCCTCCCGTGAGCTGCGCCTGGAGCGACTGGTTCACCGCGAGCGGCGAGAGCCCCTCCACGCGCAGCCGCTGCGGTCCGGCGGGCAGCACCACGTCCGCGTGGCGCTCCACCAGCGCACGATCCTCAAGGACGGTCACCTTGACGATGGGGAGATGAATGGGGTTGCTCATCACGTCCTCCGGTTGCCGCCCACGAGCATCTTGCTCGAGGGAATTCGTACGGCCCACGTCGCGTTCAGCGTCTGCGCCTCACCCGGCTGCAGCGTCACCTTCCACGCCCGCTCGCCCTCCACGGGCGTCTCTCCGGGCAGCAGCGCGCGCTTGCTCCAGGCGGGTTTCACCTCGGCCTCGTCCACCTTGATGTCCTTCTCCGCCGCGGAGGGCACCGCGGGCACCCGCTCCAGTACCTCCACGGTGACGCGCTGCGAGGTCCGGTTGGCCAGCTCGACGGAGACGTGGTGGGTGAGGACATTGGAGCCGCCGAACACGCCGCCGGAGGCCTCGTCGAAGCGCGTGTTGCGCGACACCTTGATGGACTCCTCGACGCCCAGCCCCAGCCGCTGTGTGGCACCGGGGGCGAGCGTGGGCAGGGGAGAGGTCATCAGGAACTCGTCGCCGAGGGTGATGTCCACCGGGCCGGCGAGCAGTGCGTGGGGCGTGCGGTTCTCCACCTTCACGGTGCGGAAGGCGCGCGGTTCCATCGAGGGCACGCAGACGTACTCGGCGCTCAGTCCCACGGGGGCGGAGAAGACGGGCGCGGTGTGCCACACGCCATCCGAGGGCACGTCGACGCGCGTCTCCACGTCGAAGCGGTAGTCGAAGTGCGGCGTGGAGGAGCGCGGTGGCATGGACCACCGGGTGGGGGGCTCCACGTACTGCAACGAGGCCGCCGTCTCCTCGTACCGGGCCACGAGCGCGAAGACGTCCACGCTCACGTGCACTCCCAGCAGCATCATCAGCTCCCGGGATTTGTCCTCGGATTGGGGTTGCAGCCGCCCGCGCTGTCCGACCTTCTGGTCCGCGCCCGCCAGCTCCAGGCGGCCGTAGTCGAGCAGATCCACCGCCGGCTCCAGGCCGGTGGGCCGGTCATGGGTGTCCGCGGGGCCGCCACCGCCACCGCCACCCAGCGTGCCCAGATCGGCTGCGGCGTAACCGTACCCGTCCATGTCCTCGCGCTCGTCGGGAGCCTCCTCCAGCATCTCCATGGGCGCTTCGTCGGCGACCTCACGGCGCATCATGAGGTTCGCGCTCTTCTTCTTCGGGGCCGCGGGTGCTGCTCCGGGGGCCGGCGCACGAGGGGGCGGAGGGGGGCCCCCCGCGCGGAAGGAGTCGGTGGCGCTCTCGGCCGACAACACTGGGGCGGGCGCCGGCACGGAAGGCATGGACTGCGACGCACGCATCCGCGCGGGTGACGACGGCATCGGCTTGGGAGGGGGTGCCGCACCTTGCGGCATGGGCTCCTCGGCGGAAGCGGCCAGGACGCGCACCTCTTTCTCCACGCTGGGCTCGGGAGGCTGCGGCATCATGATCCGTGCGACGCGGTAGCCGGCGAACAGCTCGTCGAGCCCCGGGGGAGGTTCACGCCAGCCCGAGAGGGCCGGCGGCGGCTGGCGCCGGCCGATGCGAAGGGCCTTCAGCTCCGGCACCTCGGCGCGCCGCTCCAGGTTGGCGGTGGAGAGGGCCAGCCGCACGTTGCTCCAGTCCTCGCCGGTGCGCTGGATGATGGAGGCGCGCATGCGCAGCGTGCCTCCGTCGAGCGTCCGGGGCATCCGCAGGTCGTAGCCCGGCACCCAGCGGGCACCGGACACCGCGTACTCGAGCGCGAGTTGCGCGGCCTCTTCGGCCGTGCCCACCTCGGAGAGGGTGATGATGGCGGCCCGGTAGAGCTGGGCACGTTGGCCGCGCACCGCGGACGAGCCCTCTTCCAGCCGCCGCCGGCGCAGCTCCACTTCCTCGGCCGCTTCGCGTTGCTGGCGTTCCAGTTCGAGCTGCCGGGTGTTCAGCGCGGCGAGCTCCGAGTCGAGGAAGCCCGCCAGCGAGAGGATGGCGGTGAGGGCGGACTCACGAGGCTCGTGGGGCTCGTCCTTCGGCCGGGGCGGGAAGGAGGGTTTGAGCTTCTGGAGGGTGGCGACCTCATTCCGCACCCGCGCCAGCTCGGAGGAGAGGGTGTTGAGCCGCTCCCTGGCTTCCTCCAGGGCGTGCTGTTCGGCGGGGAGGTCCGTCTCCGGGGGCAGCCGCACATCGTAGACGGGGCGGATGTCCCGCACGCGGAGACCCTGGGGGCCCTTCAGCACGGCGGCCCGGAGCGAGCCGGTGCGCAGCCCGAGCGGCAGGCCATTGATGCGCACCTGGCTGGGAAGCCGGCCGTTGTCGGACGGCACCGCGGCCAGGCGCGTGCAGAGCGCGCCCTCGGCATGCACGGTGACGGCATCCAGCGTGGACGGTACGACGACCATCGAAGCCCCCTGGGTCGAGATTGCACGCGGAGGCTAGCCGGGATGGGGGTGGGATCGCGAGCCCTGGTGAGGTTGGGTAGGAGAACGGGCGCGGTGTGGCACGTGCGCCTGATACGCTCCATTCAAATGGCCGGTGAAGAATCCAAGCAGTTGGTCAAGGTCTTCTTCGAACTCGAGCAGGATGAGGATGGCTATCCGCCTGTCACGTGCGAGAGCATGTGGGCCACACCTATCGGCGATGGGCTCTACCGTTTGGGCAACATCCCTTTCTTCGCGAGTGGAGTCGCCTATGAGGATGTTGTCTCGGCGGTCCGTCGTGACGATGGCACGCTGGGCTTCGTCGAGGTTGTTCGCCCCTCCGGGCACAGCACCTTGCGCGTCATCGTCTACGAAGCCTCAGAGGTTCCGGCTCTGCGCCAGGAACTGGAGGCGCTCGGGTGTGACACCGAACTGAGTCACATTCCCAACCTGGTGGCTGTCGATGTCCCTCCGGCCCTCTCCCTGGATTCAGTGAGGAGCCTGCTCGAGACAGGAACTGTCTCCGAGCGCTGGGAGTACGAGGAGGCGTGCCTGGGGAGTTGATGGCACGCCGGGTCATTACTGTTTCAGCACCCCGAGCGCCTCGAGCCGGTCGAAGAGCTCCTCCCGGCGTGGGCGTGGGGGGGGGTGGTCCGCCAGGAAGGACTCGATGGTCTTCACCTCGTCGAAGCGGTAGGTGAAGCCGGTGGCCTCCTTGAAGGCTCGCGCATCCACCACGATGGGGTATTGCAGGTGGTAGAGCGCTCCGGGCGGCAGCTTCGGCAGTCCGAAGCGGCCGATGAGCTGGCGCAGCACCATCATCGGTAGTGGCACGGGCTGGCGCTGGGCCTGCCGGATGATGACGGACAGCGGCAGCGGCTGCGGACCCGCCACGTTGTACACACCGCGCACCCGCTTCTCCACCGCGAGCGCGATGGCCGACGCCACGTCGTCCTCGTGCAGGAACTGGAAGAGCGGATCATACCCCGCCACCATGGGCACCCGCCGGCCGCGCAGGAACGTGGCCAGCGTGCCCTGCGCCGAGGGCCCCAGCGAATAGCACACGCGCAGCACCGACGTGGTCAGCTCCGGGTAGCGCCACAGCGCCGTCGAGGCGTACAGGTCCGCGGCCACCAGGTCCGCCAGCTCCGGGAAGGAGGCCAGCTCCTTCGGCGGCTCGTCCTCCGTGTGGTACAGCACCGAGTCCGGCGCCGCCCCGTAGAACGTGTGCCGGCCCACGAAGACGGCGTGCTTCACCCCGTAGGCCCGGCAGTGCTCGAACACCACGCGCGTGCCCCCCAGGTTGATGCGGTGGCGCTCCTCGCCCTGCACACGCAGCGACGTCACCGTGGCCATGTGCACCACCGCCTCGGGCCGCCGCGTCCGGAACACGTCCTCGGCGGGCCGCTTGCGCAGGTCCACCTCGTGCACCTCGATGTCCGCCGGCGCGTCCTCCCACGGCCGCGTATCGATGCCGAACACCGTATGTCCCTGGTCCCGCAGTCGTAGCGCCACGCGCCGGGCCACCGCTCCGCCAATCCCCAGGATGAGGACCCTCATGGCTCAACGCCCTTCCCAGCGCTCGTGACGGCGCTGCTCGATGATGCCCGCGATGCGTTCCTTCACCTGCTCCACGTAGCCCTGGATGACCGTGTCTTCCTCGTTGCCCGTGCCCTCGAACACCATGGGCTCGCCATAGTGGATCTCCAGCGGCACCGGAAGGGGCAGCGGCAGCACGTACGGAGTGACGGGCACGTACGGCATTCCGAGCACCTTGCCCAGTCCGTAGAGGTTGGCCACCGTGGGGATGGCGGCCCCGCCTCCCAGGAAGCCGAAGGGGATGATGGGCGTGCGCGTCTTGAGCGCCAGGCGCATGAATCCCGTGCCGAAATCCACCAGGTCATAGCGCTGCGGGTAGAGCTTCGCGGTGCCGCGCGCGCCCTCGGGGAAGATCATCAACAGCCGGTCCTCCTCCAGGAGGCGGGCGGCGTGCTCGGGCAGGCCGGGGAACTGGCCGCAGCGGCTGGCCCACGTGGAGGCCACCGGCGTGGCGGCGATGAACTTCTCCGCCATGCCCTGCGCCAGCCGCGGCGGCTCCATCTCCAGGAAGCACGAGGTGACCACCATGGCCCCGTCCACCGCCACCCCTCCCGAGTGGTTGCCCACCACCATGGCCCTCCCGCGCGCCGGGATGTGCTCGATTCCGTGGCAGCGCACCCGGAAGTAGCTCCGGTAGAAGAAGCTCATCGCCTCGAAGATGACGCGCAGGTGCCACTTGGACACCCCGTACGGGTCCACCCCGTACGCGTTGAACGGCAACTCCAGCCGCTCCAGCCGCTCCTTCACCGACTCGGATTGCTTCACGCCTTCTCCCCCTCCCGGGACACGGCCCGCCATCGTGTCAGATCCCGCCCGCTCCCGGGGGCCAGTGTCGCGGTCCCTCGCACTCCGGGTCCGTATGCCAGGACCCACCTCCCCTCACCTTGAGTTTTTGTTCAAAAGTTAATTTCATTGGAAGTACCAGAAGGTCAGGAATATCAGGCCCTCCCGTTATTTATAGGAAGCAGGGATTTCCGGAATGGCCGCAAGAGGGAGGGTGGAGATGAAGAAGACGATCCGTACGATGGGCGCCTGGATGGCGTTGTTGCTGGCGCTGGCTCTTCCGGCGATGGCCGAGGCTCACGGGTCTCAGGGCGTGAAGGTGGAGCGGAGGGAGTTCCCGGTGCGGCTGGCCAACGGTCAGCGGTACACGGTGGTGGGCTACCTCTACTACCAGGGCAGCCTGAAGAACCGCCCGGTGCAGATCCTCACGCACGGCATCACCTACAACCACGGCTACTGGGACATGCCGGGGGTGGACGGCCAGGACTACTCGTATGCGCGGTACATGGCGCGCCGGAACTACGCGGTGCTCGCGTTGGACCTGCCGGGCACGGGCGAGAGTGACAAGCTGGATGGGGACGCGCTGAACCTGGCGGAGTCGGCGAGCGCCCTTCACCAGGTGGCGCGGCACCTCCGGGCCACGGCGGCGAAGAACACCTTCGAGACGCTCATCTACGTGGGGCACTCCAACGGGGCGCTCATCTCCACCTTCGCGCAGGCACAGTACGGCGATGCGCAGGCGCTGGTGAACACGGGCTGGCTGAACACCGCGCACGAGGTGCCGGTGGATCAGAGCGTGCTCCTGGGGTTCCTCGAGCAGGGCCCCTACATCCAAATCCCCAGCGAGATGCGCAGCGCGCTCTTCTATGACCCGGCGCACTCCAACCCGGATCTGGTCGCCTACGACAACGAGACGGCGGACGCCGTGACGCGCGGCCAGTACCTGGACCTGCTGACCATGATGGGCTCGCCGGCGTCCATTCCGACGGCGGACATCCGGGTGCCGGTGATGGTGCAGCTCGGGGACAACGACCTGGTGGCGTCGGCCTCCTACGCCAGGGCCGAGGCGAAGATGTACCCGCGCTCCCGCCTGGTGTGGGTGGACACGCTGAACAACACCGGGCACGTCTTCAACGGCCACTACGGCAAGGAGCGGGGCTGGGCGGCGATCGACCTGTGGCTGCGCCTCGTGGTTCGCTGAGGCTCAGGACGCGGAGGTGAGCTCGCCCAGGATGCGCGCCACCTCCGTCGCGGCGGCCTCGGGACGCAGGCTGGTGTCGGAGATGCCGGCCACCACGCGGGTGATGTTGTGGTCCACCGTGCCCGGCCGGGCCCAGACGCCGGCTGGAGGCGCGGTGACGTAGGCGGAGAAGCTGTGGTGCCCGGAGCCGGGGCGCTCGCCGACGACGTGGATGAGGGCACGGGGCCCGTCCGCCGCCGCGTCCGCGAAGAGAATCTCCCCCGCGCGGTAGCCGGCCCGCACGCGCCCCAGGGACAGCACGAGGTGCTCGGGCGCCACCCGGCGGCCAGCGGCCTCGAGCCGGGTGCGCAGCGCGGTGAGGAAGGGCCGCAGGTGGCCCTCGTCCATGAGCGAGCGCGCGTCCAACCCGTCCGAGATGACGAGCTGCACGTCGTACCGGCCCGCATGGCGCGCGCGCAGGGACTCCAGCACGCGCTCGGCGGCGGGCTCGAGCTGCTCGCCGGAGGGCGGGTGGAGGATGTAGTCGCGGCGGGTGGAGGCGCGGGTGCGCAGGGGCACGGCACCGGGAATCGACGCGATGAAGTCCGGAGTGAGATCGGACCAGAGGCCGGCCTTCGCGTCGTCGTAGAGGCGGCGCAGCTCGGCGTCCAGGGAGGGCTCCAGGTCCCACGGGTGCTCGCCATGGCCCACGGCGAGCGGCACGCCGCGGGCACGCACCTCGGCCATCTGCCGCGCGGCCTCGGCGAGCACGTCCGCGTCCGGGCGCGCGTCGCCCTTGTGGCGGCGGTACTGGAGGTACACCCAGGCGGGGTCCCCGAAGTGTCCGGTGGGGCGGCCCTCCGCGTCGATGACGCCCAGCTTCTGGAAGAAGGCCCACATCCGGTCATCCACCTTGTAGCCGAATTGCTCGCGCAGGCGGACGTGGTCCTGGAAGCCCGTGGTCAGGTAGCTGAGCATGGGATCATTCCGGGTGGGCAGCGCCATGAGGTAGCCCGGGTTGGCCGGCATGAGCTGCTCCAGGCACCAGCCCAGGTCGTCCAGCGACACGTCCATGTGCAGCGTGGAGCAGACGTCCAGGCCGATCGTCAGGCCGTGCAGCTTGCCCATGACGATGTCCTCGAGGCAGCAGCGGACGAGCTGCTCCCGGGTGCGGAACACCTCGGGGCCGATGAAGCCGGCCACGTCGTTGACGATGACATGCGGAGCGGGCTCGCGGCCGGCGCGGGCCTGCGCGGCGGCGATGCGCTGGGTGAGGGCGCGCGAGAAGCCGTACTTGCGCGACTCGTGCACCACCATGTCCACCCCGGCGGCATGGCCGTTGGTGGCGTCGGCGCCCTGGCCCGTCTCGAAGTACATGCCCCAGCGCCCGGTGCGCGCCGCGGCGTGCGTCTCCATCTTCTCCAGGGTGACGTCGAAGGTGCGGTTGGCGGCCTCGGTGCTGCCCAGGCTCTGGAACCAGATGCCGGTGGTGCCCGGCTGCATGGCCTCCACCACCGCCTGCACGTCCACGTGCGCCAGCACGCAGTGGGGCATCACGTCCCGCAGTCCGAACGTCACGAGGATGTCGTGCAGGGCGGACTCCACGGCGGCCACGGACTCGGGCGCCGAGGACACCGGGTTGGTGCCGAGCACCACGTCTCCCAGGGCGAAGCTCCAGCCGTTGAAGACCTGCCAGCGGATGTCCTCCGGGTGGTCCGTGGGCGAGTTGGGCTGGATGCGCGCGCCCAGGTAGCCCCTGGCGCCCACCTTGCTACCGGGGAGCGGATTGAAGACCTCACGCCCCACGGCGGCGAGCTCCGCGTTGCTCATCAGCTTCACCACGCAGCCGATGACGTCGCTGCTCAGCCCGCCCTTGAGCTCGTGGATGTCCGCCTCGCTCGCGGACAGCAGGAAGGCCTTGAGCTCACCCAGCGTCCAGCTCGCGGTGCGCGCCTGGGCCTTCGCGTCCAGCGCTCCCTGCATGTACGTGTAGAGCCGCTCCTCGATGAGCGGGTACGCGTCCAGGTCGCCGATGCGCGTGCGCGCGAGCAGCTCCCGGGAGTTGCGGCGGGATTCCTCGTCAGCCGCGGCGACGCCGATGGCCGCGTCCCCCTCCTTGAACTCGTTCGCCGCGCCCACCACCTGCTGGTACAGCCGGGGCTCGAAGGCGCCGTGCACGCGCCGCACGTAGGCGAACACGTCCTCACCGGGGAGGAGGCTGGGGATGGAGACGCGGGCCGGGGCGCTCTCGTGGGAACGAGCGGCCTCGGCGCTGGCGCCGGGGAGTGGGGCTGCGGGGAGCGGCTCGGAGCGCTCCTCACGGGGCTGCGTCAGGCTTTCCGCCATGGCGAACTCACCTCGGGGTGAAGAGGCTAGTGCCGCCCCGGCCGGGTGTCACGGGGGGCCCCATCCAACGCGGAGCACCCCCCGGCAAATTTCAGCGCGTCTCCCCCGCCTGGGCGAGCAGGTGCTCCAGGTAGAAGGCCACCACCACCAGCGAGTGGGTGATGGCCCCACCCAGGATGAGCTGGGGCACCGCCGAGCGGGGGTGCAGTTCCACGGCGATGTCCTCCCCCGCCTCCTGCCTGCCCTCGTGCTGCTTCACGCAGTCGAGCGCCAGGTAGCTGTGGCACACGTTGCTCTGGATGGCGGGGTTGGGGTGCACCTGGCCGAGCCTCACCACGCGGCCCGGCACGTACCCCGTTTCCTCCTCCAGCTCGCGCGCGGCGGCCGCCCCGGGGTCCTCTCCGGGCTCCACGAGGCCGCCGGGAACCTCCAGCGTCGTCTCCCGGGTGCCGAAGCGGAACTGGCGGATGAGCACGAGCTGGTCGTCCTTCGTCACCGCGATGACGTTCACCCAGTCGGCGCTGTCGATGACGACGCGGGCATGCTCATGGCCCGTGCGCGGATCCGCGACCATGTCCTGGCGGACCTTGAGGACGCGGTAGTCGTACTCCAGGCCCCGGCGCAGGCGGGGCCACGGTTTGATGGAGCTCATCGGCTCAGTTCAACAGCTCGGCGCGCTCGCGCAACTCCCGGGCCGTCAACTCCAGCCGATCCCGGTCCGGCGCCTCGGGCGACAGCTCCAGGCAGCGCTCCACGTCCTTGAGCGCCGCCCGGTAGGCCCCCAGGTTGGCCAGCAGCGACGCCCGCGTGCGCAGCTCGCCCGGATGGTTGGGGGCCAGCATCAGCAACAGGTCCACCACCGCGAGGCCCCGCTCGCTCTCGTCGCGCTCCAGGTACACCCGGCGCAGGTTGGACAGCATCCGGTAGGTGATGAGCTCCACCGGTGCCGGAGACAGCATGGTGGGGTTGAAGCGCAGCTGCGGCGCCACGCGCTCCAGCAGCTCCTTGCAGCCCTCCTCGGTGAGGATTTCCCCGCCGTGGAACGGGTCCACCACCAGCTTGTGGTCCCCCGCGCTGCAGGCCACCAGGAAGTGCCCGGGGAAGGGCACCCCGTAGAGGGGAATGCCCGCGCGCCGCGCCACCTCCAGGTACACCACGGAGAGGGTGATGGGCAGGCCCACCTTCCGCTCCAGCACCTGGTCCAGGAAGCTGTTCTCCGGCGCCTGGTAGTCCTCCTCGTTGCCGCTGAAGCCCTCGATGTCCGCGAGCACGTGACGCAACGCGGTGAGGCCGGCGAGCACCTCGCCATGGCCGGTGTGCCGCTCCATCTCCAACTGCACCCGGGCCGCCAGCGCGTCCAGCGTGTGCAGGTACGCCGAGGTGTCGAGCTCCGGCCGGTTGAGCGTCGCGATGGCCAATGCCGCCAGGTCCAACCGGGGTGGATCGGCCGCGAGCGCGGAAACGAGGCGTTCGCGGGCGACTGACGGACTCAAGGTCGAGGTGATGCTCACGGCGGGAAGGACTAACCCAGGCAAGAGGGAACGGCAAAGGCAGGCAGGCAGTCAGCTCCCAGGGGGTTCGGGGGGCAACAACCGCCCCTTGATCTCCGCCCGCATCGCCACCTGGGCGGAGATGAGTCCCGAAAGGAGACCGTCCTCGAACTCGAAAGTCGGGTGTTCCTTGAGTTTCGGGAAGTCATGGGGGTTGCGCAGCTCCTCGGGGGTGATGTTGGGCACCACCTCGCGGGCCAGGCGGAGGACCTTGGCCTGCTGCTGGGAAATCATCCGCTCGAAGAGCTTGCCGGAAATCTCCAGCATCTCGAGTCCGCTCTCTTCCGTCATGGGGCTCCTCTTGTCACTGCTGGGCGATGTCCCACTTCACCCGGCGCCAGGTGCGCCGGAAGGACTCTACATCGCCCAGGACCGCATCCCGCTCCTGCTCACGGCCATCGAGGAACGCAACGAAATCGAGCTGCTGGCCGGGCTGGCCGTACTCGGAGTCGAAGAGGCGGACGATTTCGTTGGCGGGCAGGGTGCGCCGGCCGGCCACGTCCACCAGGCCGATGCGCACGCCCGTCATGTCCTGGGAGGGGGCATAGGACTTGTAGACGAGCTCGGTGCACACGAGGGAGGAGTCGGAGAAGAAGTCGAAGTTGAAGTCATAGGGCCGGCCCTGGAGGTGGAAGGCGCGGGCGATGGCGCGGGCCTTCTCCACGGGGGACAGGCGCGGGCGCATGGCGCCGAGGTAGTCCACGTGCATGCCGTGCTCGGGGCCGGTGAAGGAGACGCCCTCGCTGATGGACTCGATGATGCGGATGGCGTCGCCGTGGCTGTCCGGGGCGGTATAGGTGGCCCACTTGGAGGGGTACTCGCGCGCCAGGTGCTGGGCGAGCGTCTGGGGAGCGCCGGGCAGCGTCTTCAGCCAGTCGCGCACGCCGGGGTCGCCATCGAGGAAGGAGGCCCAGTCCTGGGGCGTGCCCACGTAGAGCTCGGCATGGGGCCAGAAGCCGGGAAGGCCGATGTTGGAGAGGTACCAGTTCTGCCGGGCCACGAGGATGTCGCCCGGCTGCAGGTGGGCCAGGAGGGCGAGCGTCTGCTCGCGGCGGATGAGGGGCTGGCCGATGCGCTTCACCCGGGTGTCGCCCATCCACTCGGCCACCGAGCGCTGCACGGGGAAGATGGCGCTGGCGGTGGAGTCCTTGAGCACGTCCGCGCCGGCCTTGGTGAAGAGGGTGAAGCCGCGCTTGAGCAGCTTGCCGCGGGCCGCCTTGGAGTTGAGCCGCGTCTCCTGGATGAGCCACACGGCGCGGCGCACGTTGAGGATGCCCGTCTTCTTCAGCAGGGGCCGGAGCTGCTCGGCGTAGGTGTCGCCCGTCAGGAGCTGGGTGGAGGTGGAGACGTGGATGGCCTTTTCCTTGAAGCGGGCGAAGGTGCCGGCGGGCAGGCCGTACTCCTCGGAGGGCTCGTCCAGGAGCACCTCGAGCTGCTTGCGGCCGTTGGTGAGCTCCGCGTACGTGAGCCCGTGGGCCAGCTCGGTGGTGAGCGCGCCGTGGGTGAGCAGGAAGCCCCAGGCGTGCTTCGTCTGCCGGGTGAGGGCCGGTTGCTTGACGAAGTCCCAGTAGCGCTGGCGGATGAGCTCGAGCGAGGCGAAGTAGTCGGAGAAGGCCGCCCAGGTGGTGAGCAGGGTGCGCTTCTCGTCCGGCGAGTAGGGGACGTCCTGCTTGCGGGTGTAGAGGCCGCGCGTCTTGGAGATCTGCTCCTGCAGGGCGCGCAGGCCCTGGGCGTAGCGCTCGATGGCCTCGAGATCCTGGAGGGCCTGGTCCACGAAGGCACCGTCATCGAGCGAGTAGACGCTCGTGGCGTCGGCGTCGGAGGAAGGAGTCTCGGGTGTCTGGGGAGCGGGCGAGGGAGCGGCGGGAGGCGGGGTGAGCGCCAGCCAGGTGACGAGCAGGGGAGTGAGGAGCATCGGGAGTCCCGGAGGAGTTCTGGGAGCGGCAGTCTACCCTGGCCCTGGCCGGAAGGCTGCCCGGGAGGCATGGACGAAGGGGCGATGACGAGGTGGCCCGCCGCACATTCCATCCCCACGTTGAAGCCGAGGCCCGGGAGTGGAGAGGGAAGCCCGGGCGGAAAGGCACAGGACACGAGATGGCATTCGGATTTGCGGAGAACCCGGCACTCTCCATCACGCCCCACCTGGACTCCGTGGACTACCCGGCCACGCGCGAGCAGCTTGTCGCGGCCGCGGCGGACAACGGTGCGTACGTGGACATCATCAACGTCCTCAAGTCGCTGCCACGGGAGGAGTACCAGTCTCGCGAAGAGGTGATGCGTGATCTGGCGGAGGCGGCGCGGCGTTTCGCGAGCGGCGGCCTGCGTGATGATGACGGGGTGGATCGGGATCGGCGCAACATCGGCCGGGACCTGGTGGAGAACGCCCCGGATGGGAATTCGCGGCATCCGTAGTCACGGGAGATGACAGAGGCAGTCGAGGCGCTCGCGGGCGCCGGCCAGCAGCGGCCGGACCTCGCGGGCGCTGTGGTTTTCCGGGGCGGGGTGGGATTCGAGCTTGTGCCCACGTCACCGGAGCAAGCTCATGACCAGGAAGGCTCGGAAGTGAGGTGGCGTGCACTGCTCGCCATCGTGCTGGGGATTCTGCTTCCGGTCCCATTGATGTGGGCCTCGAACAGGAGCTGCTGTAGGGCAGGGGGTGGTTTCACCCCTGAAGGGGAAACCACCCTGTGAGGCCCGTTTCCAGAGGCTACGACGCCACAGCTTGGCTCACGCTTTCGAGCGCGACTCCGGCTGTGCGCTCGTCAGCCGAGACTGGAACGCCTCATGCGTCGCCACACTCACCAGGGTCCACTTCTGGTTCTGACCGCCATTCTGCGGCCAGATCAAGATCGGGTTGCCCGGGGAGACGTTGTCCTCCGAGTTGTCGACGACCATACCGGGGTTGGCGTTGTTGGCGATGAACGGCGGATTACCGACCCAGTTCCAGGACTGGGACAGCCGGCCAGGGATATAGGAGCTGAGGATGAGCTGCGAGCCCTGGGTCACAGTGCCCTGCACGTCGAGATACAGGTCCTGGTTCGCGGCGAGCCTGATGAGCCCCGTGTTCGGGTCCATGATCCACTGCGTCAGCGGGTTCGCCGCCCCCTGGATGTAGCTGAGGACCACGGGCTGGTTCATGGCGGCCTGGAGCACCCCAAAGCAGTAGTTCGTGTTCTGCTGACTCTGGATGATGTACTTTTGAGACATGGGTTTTCCTTGATTGTACCTGTTCACAGGCACGTGAGTGGGTCCGGTCGATGGCCCTTCACCAGAACGCCGAACCGTTACCGTTCTGATGTGCGCCAAGTTGCCAGCCGAGCTGCATCGGCGCCGTGATCCATCTCACGCTCTGGAGGTGACACGAATCACATCTCATGTGAAAACCCTGACGTGGACACCTGAGGAAGTCCTACTCAACTTTCGCTATTTTCAGGCTCGGCGAGAGCCGCAATTCATGCGGCTGTAATCATTCACGGGTCGGCACGGCTCCCATTGGAGGATTTCCCGGGCCATGATTTGGTGCCGCCGGAGCGCGCTGTCCAGCCCATGCAAGCGTCGCTTGCATCCCCGGCACTCCTGGGGCACCAACTCCACCACCTGTTACCTTTCTCCCAGTGACATGCGGTGCGCGGAGCGCCGCGGTTCAACGGGCCCGAGCGGAAGCACTCAGCGCCAGTCCGGCGGAGCCAGATCGACGCGGGGCACGTAGTAGCCCTCGGGCCCCTGCAACACCGTCTCGAAGCGCGGATCGTTGAGCACCACGCTACCCGGGCTCTTGTCCACCCGAGCCGGGTCCACCTTGGCGCCATGCATGGGCAACTTCGCGTACGTCGGGATGCCGTACTGGTGCAATCCATCCAGGGCCACGCCACAGATGGGATACATGGTGCCGTCCTGCAGATAGAGCCGGTCGAACTGGATGTAGACACGGTGGGGGGTCGTCACCGCCTCGCCAGTGATCTTCAGATACAGCTCCTGGCCGTTCATCTCCACGAACATGGATGCGGTGATGGGGCCCGGCTTGAGGTTGAGGGCTCCTCCATCCTCGATGGATTCATCTGACACGGGAGTGCCCGATTCCGGCTCGATGAAGGAGCCCTGCTCGTCGGGCTTGATGCCAAGCTTGACCGGGGTGGCACGGGCCTCGGGGGAGCAACTCGCAAGGTAGCCGATGGGGTCGGGCCGCACGGGAGCGGTGGCGCACCCGAGCATCTGAGCGGTGGCCGCTCCCAGCAGGCTGGTGAGCAGCGCGCACCTGCGTGAGCCAGCCACAGGTGGCGTGGAGGAGGTTTCGGGCACTTCGGTGGCAAGAGGCGGCATAGGGGATGTTCCTTTTTCGGAATGCGCCGGAGTGACCGGTGCAGTGGGCTCCGCGCGGAGCAGCATCCACCCTATCCCGAGCACTCCCAATCCGAGGGCCAGCGCGGCCAGGCGCCGCAGCCGCCTGCCCGTCCACCCCGCGCGCTCGGGCGAAGGGTCCTCTGGTGGAGGGGCGGAGGCTTTCGGTTCCGCGAGTTCCTCTCGTGGCTCCTCCAGCAGGTCCACATCAGGGAATAGCTCCCGCACCCGTGTGCACTCGTCGGGGCGCTGTGCCGGAGCCTGCCAGGACGCGGTGTGTCCCTCTTCCCCGAGCAGTCGCTCCAACTCCTCGCGGACCGCCCGGGCGTTCGGAGGGCGTTGGGCGGGTTCTTTCGCCAGCAGCCGCAGGGTCAGCCCGCATAACGAATCAGGAGCACCGGGCGCGAGCTGTTCGGGCTCCAACGGTGGCGTGGAGGCGATGGTCGCCAGCAAATGCTCCAGTGGCACCCGCGTGCTGAAGGGACGGCAGTTGGTGAGTGTTTCGTACAGCAGTACGCCCACGGCATACAGATCCGCCGCGGGGCGGGCCTCCAGCCGAGCGTCCCGGGGCGTGTCTGCCGAGAGCAGGGACGCCAGGAAGAGGACGGCCTCGGGTGGTTGGCAATGGAGCGTTCCCGGCGCGAGCCCATCTGTCAGGACGAGCGCACAGGGCAGGTGCACAGCACCGAAGTCGATGAGGAAGGGCGCGTCGTCTCCCTCACGCACTAGCAGGTTTTCCGCTTTCACGTCCCTGTGGCACATGCCGCGCTCGTGCAGCACCTCGAGCGTCTTCAAGAACTCGCACAACACGCCCACGCTTCTCTGCAACGTGGCACGTTCGTGCCAGCGCCAGACGTGGAAGGTGCTTCCAGAGACGTAGGGGGTGACGAAATAGGTGTATCCCGTCTCCGGGTCGGGCCACCGGCCCCGCTCAATCACTGTCAGCAGGTGAGGGTGCTCCAGGTGCTCCAGGGAGGCCATCTCGCGGCGCATCCAGTCGTCGACCCGATCCTCGTCCTCTTTCGAGACGGGCTTGGCCGCCATCTTCAACGAACAACGGCGCCCCTCTCGCTCTACCAGGAAGACGAAGGAGAAGCCCCCGACGCCCAACCGGCGCACGATGAGGAAGTCCCGGATGTAGTGCCCCGGGCGAAGCTGGTGGGGATGCAGTGGCCGGCTCATGGGTGCGTCCGCACTTCTTCGAGGGGAAGGGGTTGGAAGGCCCCAGGCGAGTCCTCTCCGTCCAGGGCCAGTTCCAGCCGCGAAGATCCTTCCGGGAGGACACCACTCAGGATGTGGCGCTGACGTATCGCCCCTGCTTCTCCCGAGAACAGGTGCGCGGGCCACTCCAGGAGGACGCCGTCCGCGAGTGTCGCCCGCAGACGCGCCTGGACCAGCCTCCACGGGGAGGTGCCCTTCTTGCGGCTGCGCAGGGCCACGGTGGCGAAGAAGCGCCGCTCCATCCAGAGCACGGATTCAGCTTGTCCCCGTGAGACTCGTGGCTGGAGGTCCGCAGCTCGCTGGGGAACAGCGAGCGTGGCCCGGCCGTCGGGTGTGGACAGCAGGCTCCGGGCCAGTGCCGACACGGCGGCCTCATCGGCGGAGGGCTCACTTTTCACCACGCGCACCTGGAGATCCACCGCGTCGGGCCGGGTGACGAGCGTGAAACGGAGTGGCTCGACTCCTGGCCCGGTCTCCACGGAGAGGGGCACCTGCGTCTCCTCGGGCAGGTCCGTGATGGGGACGATGATCAGCGAGCCGTCATCTATCGGCACGAGTTGGAGGCGTTTCTCGTCCTCGGGGAGTGTCACGGCTCCGCGCTTCAGGGGTGCTTCGAACAGGAGGAGCGAGGCCACACCCGCGCGCACTTGCAGTTCCAGTGGCGGCACCTGCCCGGGATGGATGGGGACCACGAGCATTCGTCGGCGGATCCACGGCGAGTCCAACCGGGCCTGTGCGGCGGCCGGGGCGGAGAGCAGGAGGGATAGGACGAAGAGCCAGGAACCAGGGCGCACGCGAGCACTCACAGGGCAGGAGTGCAGGGTAGGGGAGGCGCTTTCCTGGGGACAAGAACAAACCCACTTCCGCCGTCGCCCCCGTGGGGATAACTCCCGAGGTCAGGAAGTTCCGGCAGGTCGCTGGTCACGGCGTCCTCTCGGTGGGATGACATGGCTGGGTGGCATCACTCCAGAGGGAATGGCAGGCCGTCTGAGGACCACCACTTTCAAGGTCGGGCGAGTGATACTGCCCGGCAAGGAAAGCTAGCGAGGGAGCTGGCAAGAAACCGAGGGAGCAGCACCGGGCTACCGCCGAGGTCATCTTTCAGGGACTACCCCGGAGGAGAGGACCATGGCCCTGGAATTTGTAGCCCTCAAAGCCCCTCGCCACTCGTGGGTGCTCGCCGGTGTCCGACGGCTCATCTTTGGCGGTTCACCGCATCCGGAGAGTATCGCTAGGAACGCCAACGGCGGGAGCCACCTCATGATCTCTCCCTACAGTTCAGGCTACTTGCTTGTGGACATTAACCACGGCTAGAACGTTTCGGTCGCGCATCCGCTGCAGCGCCCTCCGGAGACCGTAAATGGCCGTGTCGCAGAAGACGCACCCCGACCCGAGGCGGGTCGCCTTCGGTGCTGTGCTCGTCGGCCTGTGCAGCGTCATCACCTGCGTAGCGCTCAGGTCTGGAGGGGACGCGGCGCCCGTTGCGGTGCCGCAGGCCGCGCCAGCGAGGGCGCCCACGGCTGCGGATGTGCTCGGCGTAGGGCCCGACTTCACCCCGCAATACACCTTTCTGAGCATGGACCGGGTCGACATCGCGGGGGCGCCGCGGTTGGTCGTGAGAGTGCAGGTCCCCCGTGGACTTACGCGGGAAGAACTTGAGGGGAACGTCCGGCACGCGCTCCTGCGTTTCTATGAGGCTGGCCCCGTGAAGTTCGGCGCTGTCAGTGTGGGCGCCTTTACCACGACGAAAACGAATCTGGGTTATGACGCGGCCAAAGGTGATTTCGCTCCGGGCGGTGAGTGGAGCGCGGCAGATCCCGGCGTCCCTCTGTCGAATTGGCTGGCCAAGGTTGACGTTGAGGAGCGTTATTTTCAGGAACGGAAGGCGCTGCCAACCGGAACGCGCGCGACCCTCGTTAAGTCTGAGTTGTCGGACACCGTCAGCATGTCGCGCAGCGCCGATCGCTGGGGGGCAGAGGACATCCTGGCAGAACTGAAACCAGGGGCCCCCGTGGTCGTGGTTGGCTCGCAGGACTTGGGCGCAGCTGGAACAGCTTACGAGGTTGAGACGACCAGCAAGCCGAAGCGCCGGGGATGGGTGCTCGCTGGTGACCTGAAGACCGAGTAGGCCCTCTGGCACTCAACTGCTGAATCTATTCTCGAAATGAAACGGGCCCCCGTTCACGCCGAGCGGGGGCCCGTAGACGACTGGAGCTGGAGCGCCCATCGATGGTCGGCGGTGACGCTGTTGGGGACGCGCTGGCCCTTGTACACGGGCAGCACGCTCCAACTCTGCCCCGATAGCGAGTGGCCTCGATTGACGGAAGAACGCCGGACAAGCGAGGCCCATTCGAACGTAGGTTCGTCTGAGGGCAAAGCGCTCGCGAGCCGGGGTGCTTTCTGCCAATGTGAACGGACGTCATGCGCCTCCTTCGTTCGTTCCTCCCTGGAGCCATCCTCCCCAACGTTGCATGCTCCATGCGCATGCGTGGGAGGAGTCTTCTTTGGGCGGTAGCCCTCGCATTGTCATTGACCTCTTGTGTCAGCACCCATCACGCTCCATCCCCAAGCGAGGCGGAAATCTCTGACTTCGTGCTCGTCATTGGAGAGGCGCCAGACGGTCAATCCATTCATTCGTGGCGGCGCGCTGACGAGGTCGGCCTGAGCGGGTATGCCCTACCACCCAGCACTGGAGCTATTGTCCTCGTTTCACGCCGTCCCAGGGATTGCGACCAGGAGCAAATTGCCTGCGTCAGGGACTGTATGAAGCGCAGGCGTCCGTCCCACGAAAGCCACATCAATCGCAATAACGGAAACAAGTATGGGTTTTGTCAGACAAGGTGTCTGATGGAATATCAGCAATGTCTTGAGGTAGAGAAGGCTCGCTCGCTCCAGTTCTCCACGGGAAATGATGCAGTGGAGTGGCTGAAGCGAAACCAGAAGGAACTCTTTGCTGGAACGATAGTTGTCATCGCTGGTGTTGCTTTCGTGTCTCTTTCGGCCGGGCCGGGATTCCTCATCTTGGCTCCCATCGTGCTCGTAGCGAGTTGAAGAGATGAATCCCGACCTCATCAAGATGACCCTGACACGGCTCCGCGAGGTGGAACGGTATGCCTCCACCTCGGACCAGGCCGACGCCCTCACTGCGTCTAGGACTACGCTGCATTTCATCCAGGGCAGGGGGGAGACAGGCGAGTTCAAGGCATTTGTAGAGAGCTTCGACACCGCCCCCGTGACGCCCCTCCAGTCCTTCACCACCAAGGATGAGGCGGATATCTGGCTGCGGAATCATCCTGCCCCGCCTCACGGCGCCCTCATCAAGGCCGCGAATGACTTCTATACCGTCGTCGACGCACGCGCTCTCCACCACCGAAAGTTGCTGCGCCTTCCCTCTCCTGAAGAAGTGACGCAGACGGATGAGGCAGGGGAAGAAGCTGAGCAAGAAGTCGAGGAAGCGCCGGAGCCATCAAAACCGAGCCCTGGCGCGAAATTCAGCCTCTTCAAGCTCTACGACAGGACCTGCTACGACCTCCATCAGATGGAGAAGCGGATGTCCTCACCCGAGGAACTCGAAGCCATCAGGACCGCCAAGATCTCCTTCAACTTCGTGATGCGCGTGGGGGAGGAGTATGGCTTCGAGGAGTACCTGGAGAGCCTTCGCTTCGCCAGGACCGCACCTCGTCTCGCGTCCTTCGCAACCCATGAGGAGGCGGACTCCTGGTTGGCTACTCAACCCGAGCCTCCACCTCCAGCCGTGGTCTCCATTGGGAACGAGCTTTACTCCGTGGGCTACAATCGTCACCGGAAGATGCGCGTGCTGATTCGCATCCCTCCGCAACGGGAGTTGGACTCCAGCGCGCCGTAAAACGAAGCGCTCGCGAGCCAGGGTTCTTTCTGCCAGCGTGCGCGGCGTCATGCGCCTTCTCCGTTCGAGCTTCCTGCTGCTCCTCGTGGCCCTGGCCAGCGCGTGCAGCCGCAACGTTCCCTCGTTGGTGCCGAAGTCAGGTGCTCCGCCTTTCCCACGGCTCGAGTTCCGTCCTCCCGATGACGCGGTCCTTACCGAGTCGCTGAAGAGTTCCGTGGGACGCAGCGGCGCCCCGGGCACGCAGGACGCGGAGTTGACCACCGTCACGCGCTTCACTCCGGAGCAAAACGGCTGGCTTCTCACACAGCGGGTGACGCAGGCGCGCTACTCGCGCGACGGCGCTCCGGTGGAGACCCTGGTGGATGATGTCCTCACGCGCTTCGTTCTGCGCGTGCGGCTCGCGAGTGACGGAACCTACTTGGGGATGGTGGCGCCGGAGGCCGCGCTGGCGGCGCTCGCGGCAGTGGCCCCGGCGGGGCAGGACGTCTCTCCGCTGGAGGGCTTCTTCGCCCCGGATGCACTGGAGGCGCGCACGCGGAGCGAGTGGGACCTGAAGTACGGCGGCCTCTATGGACGCTCCTGGGAGCCGGGAGCGCGTTCCTACGTGGTGGGCACGGTCCCCCTGGGCGGGCGTGAGGTGACGTACCTCCTGGAGCGCGCCTTCTCCGGGACGGTGACCACCGAGCACGGTGAGGCGATGTTGTTCTCGCTGCGCTGCCTGGAGGCCCCCGGAGCGGACGCCTCTCCCCAGGTGCTCGAGGCGTTGAGCCAGGCGGGGAACCCGGAGCTGACGCCGGGGGTTCAGTGCGAGGGAGAACAGTTGCTCGGAAGAGGCCGTTTCATCCCGGTGCGGCGCGGGCTCACCTTGCGGGCGACGTTGGACGGAGAAACCTGGACGTGGGCAGCCCGTTCGCAGCTGGAGTCAGCGCGGGCGCCCGAGGAGGAGCGGTGATGGGCTACGAGCAGAATCTCATCGAGGACGAGGCGGGCATCCGCGCGGTGGTGCAGGGCAGCAAGCGCGTGGCGGTGCTGGGCATCAAGACGGAGCAGCAGCAGGGCCAGCCGGCCTTCTACGTGCCGCAGTATCTCGCCGATGCGGGCGTGGACGTGGTGCCGGTGCCCGTCTACTACCCGGACGTGACGCACATCCTCGGCAAGCCGGTGTTCCGGCGGCTGGTGGACATCCCGGGCGACCTCGACCTCGTGGATGTCTTCCGGCGGCCGCAGGACATCGACCAGCACGTGGAGGACATCCTCGCCAAGAAGCCCAAGGCCGTCTGGTTCCAGTCCGGCATCCGCAACGACGCGGCGGCCGAGAAGCTGGCCCGGGCAGGCATCAAGGTGGTGCAGGACCGCTGCCTGATGGTGGACCACCGCCGCTACGGCCGCTGAGGGCCCTTCTTCCGGCTCGGAGCGGGCGGTGTGGGCTCGCTCTTCGTGGTGAGCCAGGTGCTCACCCGCCGCAGCTCGGCCTCGACCTTCCTGTCGGGCGCGCCCAGCGTCCCGGAGCGGAAGAGCGAGAGCCCCTCCATCATGGCCACCAGGAGCTCCGCTCGCGCGTGGACCTCGGCGCGGGGCAGTTCCGGGGCGGCGAGGCCCAGCCGCTCCGCCACCGCGCCAATGTAGCGCGCGTAGAAGGCTCGAAGCTCCGTGGCGATGGTGGGCTCCCGAGCCGCCAGCGCCCACAAGTCGTAGAAGAGCCGGTAGCTGGCGGGGTCCTTCTGGTCCTCCAGCAGGGACTCCAGCGCCGTGTCGAGCGCCCGGGCCGGGCTATCCGCCGCGCCCATCCGTTCCTCGATTTGCGCCGTGGCCCGCTCCAGGATGCGCGCGAGCAGGGCCCGGACCAGCTCCTCGCGGGTGGCGAAGTAGTACTGGAGGTTGCCCAGCCGGATGCCGGCACGCTGGGCCACTCCTCGCAGGCTGAGGGCCGCGTGCCCCTCGTCCACGAGCAGCCGCTCCGCCGCGTCGAGGATGGCCTCGCTCCGCTCCTGCCCCTTGGGGGAGGCACCGCGCGTGCTCATGCCGCCCGCCTCTCCGCGTCCGCGCCGCCCCGCACCTCGAGCTCCACTCCCAGGGAGCGCAGCGCCTCGAGCACCCGTCCGGGTGACCCCGATTGCTCCGGGAAGACAACGCCACGCGGGGGCGCGTCTCCATCCAATCCGAGTGCACGCTCCAGCGCGAGGGTGGCTCCCGCGGCGGTCAGGTGGGCCTGTCCCCGTGCATCCACCAGCGTGGCCGAGCGCGACTCCCCACCCCGGGAGACGTCCACGCGGAGCACGGCCCGTCCTCCCTGGCCAGAGCCTCGCAGCAGGGCGCGGCGCAGGTTCCGGAAGCGCTCCCCCCGGAGCAGGTGGAAGAGCCCCATCCCCTGGAGCACCTGGAACGCGATCGTGGCCGATTCGTCGCTGAACCCGATGCGCGTGGACACCGTCCGGGCCCCGAGCACCATCGGCAGCGTGAGCTGCTCGGGCGTGTCGATCCGGACCACCCGGCGCGCGCGGTCCTCGAACCGTACCCGGCGCGCTCCGGACAGCGGCTCCACCACCTGGCGCTGTCCGTCCTCCATCACCTCGAAGGCGACGTGCATGCGGTCCATGAACTCGATGGAGTCCTCGCCCGCGCGATCGGCCAGGTCGTAGAGGATGGCGGTGTCGATGGAGGAGGCGCCCCCCAGCTCCCGCGCCAGCGCCGCGCCGACCAGCGGGACGAGTCCTCCCATCCACCCGGAAGCGAGCACGACGGCGGCTCGGGGCGGCTCCACCGCCATCCACGCCAGCGCCTGTTGGACGCGCGCCGTCCAGCGGGTGATGTCCACGTAGGGAATGCCAGCGCGCATGCTCGCGCGCAGCAGGCGATCCATCGGATCATTCACCAGGGCGACGACGGCGCGCGCGGAGAAGTCGAGCGGCGCCGGGCCGGAGAGATCCACCGCCTGGAGCGTTGCTCCCACGTCCTTTGCCAGGGCGCTGCCCCGGGAGGGCGTCCGTCCGGCCAGCTTCAGCGGCAGCGAGGGATGCCGGGCCCGGATCATGCGGGCCACCTCGGCGCCAACGACCCCGTACCCGCCGACGAGCACTACGGCCCCCTCCGGGTCATACCGGAGCGTGTCCCGCGCGATGACTTCCTGTGTCTCAGAGTGCATGGGATGAATATTAGGTCAGATGACCTAATTGTCAACGCGCTGACGGGCTCGAGGCACGCCGGGCCTTGTTTCACCTCACGCCTGCTCGAAGGGCACGGGAGGCCGGGCGATGGCGCGCTCGGCGCTGAGCTTCGCCTGGTGCAGGGCGTCGAAGCCGCGCTCCATCTGTGACGGCGACACCGGCGGCAGGTTGGACACCACCACGTAGACAGGGACGTTGCGCTCCTTCAGCAGCGACAACTGCAACCGGAAGTGGTCCTGCCTCAGCGCCGCCGAGCCCGCGGCGATCCCCTGCGCGTACGCCATGGGGCCGCCCAGCATCTTGCGCGTCCGGCTCGGCAGGTAGTGCACGAGGATGGCGTCCAGGTCCTTCCCGAAGGCGCTGTCCCGCATCGCCAGCGCGGGCGCCTTGTCCACCAGGCCCCCGTCCCAATACAGGTCCCGTCCCAACCGCACCGCGCGGAACAGGCCCGGGTAGGCGCACGTCGCGTGCACCCTCGGCGCCAGCTCGCCCGTGGTGAACACCTCGTGCGTGCCCTGCGTGAGGTTGGCGCTCACCAGCAGCAGCGGGTGCGGCAGCTCCTCGAAGCCGTGCACCGGCAGCGTGTCCTCCAGCAGCCGGCGGAAGCGCTCGCCCTTGAGCAGGCCCGTGGCCCCGTGGCCCTCGCTCGGAAACCCGTTGAGCACCGCTCCGATCGGATCCGGATCCCAGAACGCCTGCCGCGTCTGCTTGAGGACCAGCTCCTCGATGGTCTGCACGCTCGCCCCCGCGGCGGCATACGCGGCCACCAGGCCCCCGGCGCTCGTCCCGGCATACGCGGAGGGCTTCAACCCCGTGGCCGCCAGCCCCTTGAGGAAGCCGGCATGTCCATAGAAGCCGAAGTACCCGGCGGAGAGGACGAGTCCGAAACGTTTGCCTTCGAGAAGCTGGTTCAGGGTGGGGGCGGCCATATGGGGGCCGTCTCTAGACGACGCTTCCCCACATGGCAACGCGTCGCGTCGCCCCCACGAACTTCCCTGGCCTTCCGCGTCGCATCGACGTATGTTGATTCACCGATATGGAAGAGCTGTCCCAATCCTTCCGGGCCCTGGGTGACCCGACACGCTTGCGCATCCTGCGGCTCATGGCGCGGGCTCCGCTGAACGTGTCGGAGTTGGTGTCCCTGGTGGGGGTGGCGCAGTCCTCGGTGTCCCACCACCTGGGCAAGCTCAAGGGGCTCGGGCTCATCCGCGAGGAGCGGCAAGCGGGCTTCACCTACTACTCGCTCGCGCTGGAGCCCCAGGACGCGCGCTGGCCCCTCATCCGTCTGGCCCGCGAGGCCGCCGATGAGGAAGGAGACCTGGCCCGCCTGGAGGACCTCCTGCGCCAGCGCGAGGACCGGCAGGCCCTCAACGAGCGGCTGCTGGAGCCCGGCCAGTCCTGGTTCCTGTGGGCGGGGGCGCTGGCCTCGCTGCTGCCGGCGCTGGACGTGGCGGACTTCGGGTGCGGCACGGGGGTGCTCTCGGTGGCCATCGCCCGGTGGGCCTCGCGGGTGTGGGCCATCGACCAGAGCGAGGCCGCGCTGGCCAAGGCCCGCGAGCGCGCCGCCCGCGAGGGCCGCACCAACATCAGCTTCCTGCGCGAGGATCTGCACCGGCTGTCGCTGCCCCCGGGCCAGCGCGACCTGGTGGTCATCTCCCAGAGCCTCCACCACATGGAGTCCCCGCCGGCGGTGTTGTCGGAGGCCGCTCGTATCCTCAAGCCCGGGGGCAAGCTGGTGTTGTTGGAGTTGATGCCCCACGACGAGCGGTGGGTGCTGGAGCGGTTGGGTCACCGGCACCTCGGCTTCGCGCCAGAGACGCTCGAGGCTTCCCTGCGCGAGGTGGGCTTTGGCGCCCTCACGCGCGAAACGCATGCACGCGAGGGGGCGAGTCCCTTCCGCGTCTTCCTCCTTACCGGAGTCAAACAGTCATGAGCAGCCATCTTCCCGCCCCCCTTCCTCCTCCTCCGGGGCAGCACGGCCGCCGCGTGGAGGCCCTGCGGGCCGCCCTGCGCGAGCGCGTGCTGGTGCTGGATGGCGCCATGGGCACGCTCCTGCAGAACCAGAACCTCAAGGCCGCGGACTTCGGCGGCGCCGAGTACGAGGGCTGCAACGAGAACCTCGTCCTCACCCGGCCGGACGTCATCCAGGGCATCCACGCCACCTACTTCGCCGCGGGCGCGGACGTGACGGAGACGGACAGCTTCGGCGGCACGCCGGTGGTGCTGGGCGAGTTCGGCCTGTCGCACAAGGCGATGGAGATCAACATCGCCGCCTCGAAGCTGGCGCTCCAGGCCGCCGAGGCCGCCGAGGCGAAGGACGGGCGGATGCGCTGGGTGGCGGGCTCCATCGGCCCCACCACCAAGGCCATCAGCGTGACGGGTGGCATCACCTTCGAGGAGCTGGTGGACAACTTCGCCGTGCAGGCGGAGGGGCTCGCGCTGGGCGGCTCGGACTACCTGCTCATTGAAACGTGCCAGGACACGCGCAACGTGAAGGCGGCGCTGCTCGGGTGCGAGCGGGCCTTCCGCAAGATGGGGTGGAAGCTGCCGGTGGCGGTGTCCGGCACCATCGAGCCCATGGGCACCATGCTGGCCGGCCAGTCCGTGGAGGCGCTGGCGGTCTCGCTGGAGCACGTGGAGTTGCTCTACCTGGGCCTCAACTGCGCCACCGGCCCCGAGTTCATGACGGACCACATCCGCTCGCTGGCCGCCACGAGTCCCTTCGCCGTGTCGTGCGTGCCCAACGCGGGCCTGCCGGACGAGAACGGGCACTACCTGGAGTCGCCCGAGATGCTGGCGCGCTCGCTGCGCCGCTTCTGTGACCAGGGCTGGCTCAACGTGGTGGGAGGCTGTTGTGGCACGCACACCGGCCACGTGAAGGCCATCGCCGAGGCGGTGAAGGGCCTCACGCCCCGCCGCCAGATCCCGCCGCCGCGCTCCACGCTCTCCGGCGTGGACTTCCTGGAGATCCGTAACGAGGAGCGCCCCGTCATCGTCGGCGAGCGCACCAACGTCATCGGCAGCAAGAAGTTCAAGGAGCTCATCGTCGCGGGGCAGCTCGAGGACGCCTCGGAGATCGCCCGGGCCCAGGTGAAGCGGGGCGCGCAGGTCATCGACATCTGCCTGGCCAACCCGGACCGGGACGAGCTCGAGGACATGCGCCGCTTCCTGGAGGTGGTCGTCAAGAAGGTGCGCGTGCCCCTGATGATCGACTCCACGGACGAGCGCGTGCTCGCCATGTCGCTCACGTACTCGCAGGGCAAGGCCATCATCAACTCCGTCAACCTGGAGGATGGCGAGGAGCGCTTCGAGAAGGTGGTGCCGCTGGCGCGCGAGTTCGGCGCGGCGCTGGTGGTGGGCTGCATCGACGAGCAGGGCATGGCCGTCACCCGCCAGCGCAAGCTGGAGGTGGCCGAGCGCTCCTTCGCGCTGCTCACCGGCAAGTACGGCATGAAGGCGGAGGACCTGTACTTCGATCCGCTCGTCTTCCCGTGCGCCTCGGGCGACGCGCAGTACACGGGCAGCGCGGTGGAGACCATCGAGGGCGTGCGCCTCATCAAGCAGCGCTTCCCCCAGTGCAAGACGGTGCTGGGCATCTCCAACGTGTCCTTCGGCCTGCCCACCGCCGGCCGCGAGGTGCTCAACTCGGTGTTCCTCTACCACTGCGTCCAAGCGGGCCTGGACATGGCGCTCGTCAACTCGGAGAAGCTCGAGCGCTACCCGTCGCTGCCTCCCGAGGAGCGCCAGCTGTCCGAGGACCTGCTCTACAACCGGGGTGCGGACCCCATCACGCCCTTCGCCGCGCACTTCCGCGAGCGCAAGCCGAAGAAGGCGGACGTGAGCACGCTGCCGCTGGAGGAGCGGCTGCAGCGCTACATCATCGAGGGCAGCCGTGACGGCCTCCACGCGGACCTGGATCTGGCGCTGGAGAAGTACGCCCCGCTGGAGATCATCAACGGCCCGCTGATGAAGGGCATGGACGAGGTGGGCCGGCTCTTCGGCGCCAACGAGCTGATTGTCGCCGAGGTGCTCCAGAGCGCCGAGTCGATGAAGGCCGCGGTGAGCTACCTGGAGCCGAGGATGAGCAAGGCCCAGGCGGCCAGCCGCGGGAAGATCGTGCTCGCCACGGTGAAGGGCGACGTGCACGACATCGGCAAGAACCTGGTGGAGATCATCCTCGCCAACAACGGCTTCCAGGTGGTGAACCTGGGCATCAAGGTGCCGCCCGAGCAGCTCGTGCAGGCGGTGCGCGAGCACGGCCCGGACATCCTCGGTCTGAGCGGCCTGCTGGTGAAGAGCGCGCACCAGATGGTGGCCACGGCGGAGGACCTCAAGCGCCAGGGCGTGGACGTGCCCATCCTGGTGGGCGGCGCCGCGCTGAGCCGCAACTTCGTGGACCGCAACATCGCCCCGGCCTACGGGGGCGGCACGGTGGCGTACGCCCAGGACGCCATGAGCGGCCTGGAGCTGGCCAAGCAGATCGTCGACCCGACGGCCCACGAGAAGCTCAAGGGCGAGCTGGCCGAGCGCCGCACGAAGCTGGCGCAGCAGGACAAGGACCGGCCCAAGGCCACCGCTCCCGTGGTGGCCGCGCGCAGCAAGGAGGTCTCCATCCTGGAGCAGGTGCCGCCCGCGCCGGACTACACGCGGCACGTGCTGACGAACACCCCGCTGGACACCATCTGGCGCTTCATCAACCCGGTGATGCTCTACGGGCGCCACCTGGGTCTGCGCACGGCCTCGCGCGCGCTGGGCACCCCCGCAGAGGCCGAGCTGGCCAAGACGGAGGAGGGCCGCAAGGCGCTCGCGCTCAAGGAGCAGGTGGAGCTCATCAAGGGCTCGCTGCGCGGCGGGCGCATGCAGGCCAAGGCCGTGTTCCGCTTCTTCAAGGTGGGCGGCGAGGGCAACCGCCTCCACCTCTTCGACGGTGAGACGGGGCAGCCGTCCGTGGTCTTCGAGCTGCCGCGCCAGGAGAAGCCGGACGGGCTGTGCCTGGCCGACTTCGTCCAGCCGCTGGAGAACGGCGCGCCCCGCGACAACCTGGCCATGTTCGTCGTGACGGCCGGCCAGGGCATCCGCGAGCTGAGCGAGGAGTACAAGGCCAAGGGCGAGTTCCTGAAGATGCACGCCGTGCAGGCGCTCGCGCTGGAGACGGCCGAGGCCTACGCCGAGATGCTCCACACCCAGCTGCGCAGCATGTGGGGCTTTCCGGACAAGCCGGACATGACGATGCTCGAGCGCTTCCGCGCCGAGTACCAGGGCAAGCGCTACTCCTTCGGCTATCCCGCCTGCCCCCGCCTCGAGGACCAGACGCTCCTCTTCCAGGCTCTGCGCCCCGAGGACATCGGCGTCCAGCTCACCGACGGCTGCATGATGGAGCCCGAGGCCAGCGTCTCCGCCCTCGTCTTCCACCACCCCCAGGCACACTACTTCTCAGTGTCGTGAGATGGTTGACGCCGGAGTAGGATTGATGGGGGTATGAAGCCCACATTTTAACACCTGGGTCAGTTTTGTCCCAGTGGTGGGTCATCCGCGATACTCGACTTGTGAAATCATGGTAGAAGTCCATTCCCACTGGTAGCACGGTGGGGCGGATTGCCTCATCCTGGAGGCCCATGAGCACACGCAGTTCGGAAGGCCGTCATTTCGGAGTCGTTCGGGAGCTGAAGAACCAGTACGCCGAGGCTCAGTCCCCGGGTATTCCGAAGGAGCACCTGGAGCGCATTCAGGCGCGGGTGAAGGAGTTGTTGCCGTCGCTGATGGCCTGGCGGGAGCGCTTCCCGGCCGTCATGGCCTCGCGGCTCAAACCCGCCACGTTGGGTAGTGTGGCGGGGCACCCGGATGTCACGATCGAGCAACACCTGCTCATCGCCAAGGCGGGGCTCCTGGTGTTCGCCGTGGATGACATCGCGGACGGGGAGATCGGCTCGCTGGACGACGCGGAGATGCAGCGCGTGCTCGAGCGCTACGTGGAGACGGTGCGCGCTCCGGACTCCCAGGAGTGGGCGGGGACGGACGAGGCCAGCGTCGTGGGCGGCGCGGTGCAGGACGTGGCGAGGCAGTTGCACGCGGCTCCGGGCGCGGGGCGCTTCCTGGCGCTGTGGCAGGAGCACTTCCGGCGCATGTGCTCCGGTCACCTGACGGAGCTGCACGACAAGCGCCGCCACCAGCGCGAGGGCGCGCTGCCCACGCTGGAGCACTACCTGGACGTGTCGCGGTGGACGTGTGGCGCGCCCATGTACCACAGCGCGGCGCTCGTGGTGCTCGGGCCGGACTTCGCGGCGGATCCCCTCCAGGAGCCACTCGTCGAGCAGGCCCTGTCGGACATGGCGCTGCTGGGCCGGTGGATGAATGACGTGCGCAGCCTGGAGCGCGAGCGCGCCGAGGGGAAGGTCAACAGCCTGACCCTGCTGTGCGCGGCGGGCATGTCCGAGGCGGAGGCCGAGCGCGAGGCGGTGAAGCGCTCCGGCGAGCACCTCGCATCGCTCGCGGACGTCGCCGGACGGCTCCCCGAGCCGCTGCGTCCCTGGGGAAGGACGCTGGTGGCGACGGGCCACTTCAGCCGGATGTTCTACATGCAGCGCGAGTTCCACCACCCCGAGTCCAGCTCGTCCGAAGAGGTCTGATGAAACGCATCCAGGATGTCTTGTTGGCGGAGCTGCACTCGCTGGTGTCTTCCCTGGGCGCGAAGGGCGGGCTGATGAGCCCTTCCGTCTACGACACGGCGCAGATACTGCTGACGCTGCCTCCCGCGGAGGGCGGCTGGTCCGCGGTGGAGTGGCTGTTGTCCCAGCAGCACCCGGACGGGGGTTGGGGAGACCCGGCCATGCCGTTGCACCGGGACATTCCCACCCTGGCCGCCGTCCTCGCGCTGCGCGAGTACGGGCGCCGCCAGGGAACCCGCGCCGCCATCCAGGAGGGCGTGTCCTTCCTGCGCAAACAGGCGGCGCTGTGGGCCACCATGGCCAAGGATGACCTGCCCGTGGGTGGGGAGATCGTCCTGCCCGGCCTGCTCAACCAGCTCGACGCGGCCGGGGAGATGCACATCCCCCGCAGGCCCTACGGCAAGTTGATGGAGTTCGGCGAGCGCAAGCGTCAGTCCGTCGCGAAGCTGCCGAAGGTGCAGGGCATGCCCTGGAACCATGTCTGGGAGATCACCGGCACCGAGCCCGAGCCGTGGCTCATCGACGCCTCGGGAGGCCTCAGCCACAGCCCGGCGGCGACGGCGGCGTGGGTGAAGGCCGCCTCGGGCCGGCCGGAGCTGGAGGAGACCGCGCAGCGCGCCCGCAGGTACCTGGCCAACGCCGAGCGCGCGTGCGAGATGGGGATTCCCGGCGTCACCTCCACCATCTACCCGTTCGATCGCTACGAGCAGCTCTTCTCGCTCTACGCTCTGCAGATCGCCGGCGTGCTCAAGGATCCGCGCCTCGAGGGCGTGGTGATGCCCGTCGTCCGGGAGCTGGCCACGGCCCTGGGCCCCAAGGGCATCGCCATGAGTGACCACTTCCTGCAGGACGGGGACAACACGGCGGCGGCCGTGCTGCTCCTGCACGAGTTCGGTCTCCCGGTGGACCTGTCCATCCTCTACCGCTTCCAGAAGGACGATCACTTCGTCGCCTACGCGGGGGAGATGCATCCCTCGCCCACGGTGACGGCCCGCTGCATCCACGCCCTGATGGTGATGGGCCGGGACGTGGCGCCCTTCCAGCGCTTCCTGCTGGATCGCCAGGACGCGGATGGGCGCTGGACGGTGGACAAGTGGAACCGCTCCTGGCTGTACACGACGGGCCACGCGGCCATCGCGCTCGTCGGCTCCCCGCACGTGGAGGCGCTGCGCGAGGCCGTCGAGGCCGTGCTCGTGTGCCAGAACCGCGACGGCGGCTGGAGCACCAATGGCCCCACCAACCTGACGGAGACGGCCTACGCGGTGCTGATGCTCGCCTACCTGGAGCGTCAGGGCGTCACCCACCAGGGCATCACCCTGGCGCTGGACCGGGCCTTCGCGTGGATGTTGCAGAACTACCGGCCCTTCGCGCGCCCCGAGACCAAGGTGAAGTGCTGGATCGCCAAGGAGCTGTACCGCGTGGACCGCATCGACACCATCTTCGAGCTGGCCGCGATGCTGATGCTCGACCAGCGCAAGTCGAAGGAGCGCGGCACCTGAGGCCGGCGGGGCACTCGCGGGGCACTCCAGGCGGGTGCCCCGGGCCTCGTCCCGGGTGGTGCTCTACGCCACCCGGCTCACGGGGGCGTCCTTGCGGTGCTCCACCCGCATCTTCAGGTGCGAGGGGCGCAGCGTCACCGTGAGCACCTCGGGGGCCAGCTCTTCGCTGTCCACCAGGGTGACGTCCAGCCGCTGCACCATGGTCGCGACGATGAGCTGCTTCTCCATCAGGGCGAAGTGGTTGCCGATGCAGGTGTGCGGGCCCGCGCCGAAGGGGAAGTACGCGTAGCGCGGCAGCTGCTTCTCGCGCTCCGGCTGGAAGCGGTCGGGATCGAAGCGCTCCGGATCCGGGAAGAACTTCTCATCGCGGTGGATGATGTAGGGCGGCATGAGGACCATCTGCCCCTTGGGAAGACGGTACCCCGCGACCTCCAGGTCCTTCGTGGGCGCGCGGGCGAGCATGAAGATGACGGGGTAGAGCCGCAGCGACTCCTTGATGACCTGGAGCGTGTAGCGCAGGTGGGGCAGGTCCTCGAAGGCCGGCGGGCGTCCGCCCAGCACGGTGTCCACCTCCTGGCGCACGCGGGCGAGCACCTCGGGATGGCGCGCCAGCAGGTACCACGTCCACCCCAGCGAGAGCGCGGTCGACTCATGCCCGGAGTAGATGGTCATGAGATCGTCGTGGAGCTGATCCTCGCCGATGGGCTGGCCCTCCTCGTCGCGCACCCGCACGAGCGAGGACAGCATGTCCTTGCGCTGCGCATGGTCCACGCGCCGCTGGCGGATCATCTCGCGGAAGGTCGTGTCGATGGTGCGCAGGGCCTCGCGGACGCGCTTGTTGCGCGGCGTCGGCCAGGAGAGGGGAATCCGCACGAGGCTCGAGGTGAGGTACTCGATGTGCTCCAGGGCCTGTCCCATGGCGCCGAGCAGCTCGTTCGTCTCGTGGCGGTAGTCCACGTCGAAGAGCGTCTTGCCGATGATGCGCATCGTCAGGCGGGCCATCTCGTCGTGGACGTCGAACGTCTGTCCGTCGCGCCAGCCGTCGATGGCATCCAGGGTGTAGCGCACCATGGTCTGCGTGAAGTGGGCGAGCTGCTCGCGCTGGAAGCTCGGTGCCAGCAGCTTGCGCTGCTTGCGGTGCTGGGGCCCGTGGAGCAGCACGAGGCTGCTCTCGCCCACGAGCGGGGTGAAGGTCTTCACCAGGGGCCCGCCATCCACGTCGTTGGCGTGGCCGTGCAGGAGCGTGTGCGCGATGCTCCCGGAGGTGACGACGTGGGTGGAGACCGGACCAAGGCGGATGGTGCCGATCTCCCCGCAGGTCTCCTTGAGGTCCCGGAACAGCTTCAGCCGCTGGTGCCGGAACTCGGAGAGGTTCCCCTGGAGGAAGCCGCCCGGAAACCGGGGGATGGGCCTGGTGTTGTTGGTGGTGAGGGGGGTGAGCTCGGGGACGGGGGCAGGGGCAGGAGCTTCCATAAGTCCGGTCCTACACCGTGACCCATGGAGTCGCCAAGACAACGACGCTGGATTTTTCCAGGAGTAAACCGCCTTCCTGGGTAGAGCCGCCGGACCTTACCTGCATTGCAGGCCTAGCCAGGCTCGGTCGAACCGGCAGGCGCGTAGATCCTGCTCGCGGATGAGGAGGTAGAGGTTGCCCGCGTCCCCCCAGGTGAAGCCGGTCTGGTCATCCGAGCCGATCTGCCACAGCAGTCGCCAGGAGGAGGCACCGGGCTCGAGCTTGCGCGCCTCGGGGGAGCCGTAGCCGCGCGAGCCGCCGCAATACAGCCCATGGGAGACGAGCTGGGCCTCCAGGCGGGCGTCGTTCTGTATCCACCAGGGATGGCCCTCCACCTGGTGGGCGTGCTCGCCGCCGGTGAGCCGCTCGCGCAGCACGGCGTAGTCATCCGCCTGCTCCTGGCCCCATTCGTCCGCGGGCAGGGGCGCGCGGCTGTCCCCCGGGTCCGGCAGGCAGACGCCGAGCCGGGGCTCCAACCGCAGGGGCAGATCGAAGGCCATGCCGGCGTCCTCCAATTCCCGGGGGGGCGCGAGGGGCACGGCCTCGTCGCGGCTCGGTGTCCACAGGAGCTTCCAGTACTGGCTGTCCTTGGGGTCGTTCCCCCAGCGTTGCTCCTGGGCGTCGTAGAAGAGAGCGAGGACGCCGTCCTTGGGCAGGTGGGGCAGGGCCTCGCCCCGGCACGCGGCGAGCTCGGCGAAATCGAGCTGGCCCACGAAGACGAGCAGCCCGCGAGGCGAGCGGGGCCACTGCGTGCCCGGTGGGACGAGCGGGTGTCCTCCGTAGCGGCACCCGGGCATGTCCGGGTCCTCCGCGTCCCGGGCGGAGAAGAGGAGGCAGGGCGCGGCGGCGGACTCGAGGCGCTCGTGCCAGGCGTGGAGTGAGGAGGGAAGGGGAGGGAGCTCGAGCATGGGCGCGGGAGGCTATCCGACCCGGAGCGGCTCCGTGGTAGGGAAGGGCTCATGCTCACGCGCACGCTCGACCTGGACGGACCCGTTCACTACATGGACTTCGGCGGCACCGGGCCGACGCTGGTGCTGGTGCACGGACTGGGGGGCTCGCACCTCAACTGGATGAAGGTGGGGGAGAAGCTGGCCCGGCGGGCGCGGGTGGTGGCGGTGGACCTGGTGGGCTTCGGCCTGACGCCGCCGGAGGGGCGCTCGGCGAGCGTGCACGCCAACCAGGTGCTGTTGGACCGGTTCATCCAGGCGGTGTCTCCGAACGAGCCGGTGATGCTGATGGGCAACTCCATGGGGGGCGCCATCTCGGTGCTGCAGGCGGCGCGGCGGCCCGAGCGGGTGTCCGGGCTGGTGCTGGTGAATCCCGCGCAGCCCCGGGCGGAGGACACGAAGATGGATCGGAAGGTGCTGGCCCTGTTCGCGCTCTACGCGATTCCGGGCGTGGGGGAGTTCTTCGTGAAGCGGCGCGCGGCGCGTTTCGGGCCGGAGAAGCTGGCGCGGGGAATGCTCAGGCTGTGCTGCCAGGATCTGAATCGCTTCCCGGAGGGCGTGGTGCAGGCTCACGTGGACTTCGCCCGCGAGCGGCACGAGCGGATGCCCTGGAGCCATGACACCTTCGTGGAGGCGGCGCGCTCACTGGTGAAGCTGCTGCTGCGCAAGAAGCAGTTCCGGGAGATGGAGAAGGGCATCCGGGTGCCCACGCTGCTGGTGCAGGGCTCGGCGGATCGGCTGGTGCCGGTGGCGAACTCCCGGGAGCTGGCGCGGGTGCGGCCGGACTGGACGTATGTGGAGTACCAGGGGGTTGGCCACACGCCGATGATGGAGATTCCGGACGAGTTCATCGCGACTGTGGAAACGTGGATGGATGGGCCGGGCCGGGGGGCGCTGGGCAATGGAGAGCGGGTGGCGCGGGCTTCCTGAGTTAGAGTCGGGAGCATGAGCGCGCCGAACATCCGCCGGGCCATCCAGCTGCTCCCCACGTGTGCCACCACGGGCATCGGGAGTCTTCCGCACACGCAGCTCGAGATGGGCCTGCAGGCCGCGCTCGCGCTGGACATTCCCTTCCTGCCGCAGCTGCCGGTGGGGAGGCCCGCGGAGTTCATGATTCCGCAGGCGCTCGAGGGGTTGCCGGGCCTGAGGTGGGACGACGAGGGCATGTGCACGGTGGACCTGGGGGCGTGGGAGGCGGGGCGGGCGGACTTCCTGGCGCGGCTGGAGGCGGCGCTGTCCTCTGGGGCGCTGGAGGCCTTCGAGCCCTCGCTGGACAACTGCCGGGCGTGGAGACCGTTCCTCTGGGAGGTGGAGAACCGGAAGCTGGCGTTCGTGAAGGCGCAGCTGGCGGGGCCCTTCACGGTGCGGTCGGTGGCGCGCACGAGCGAGGGGCACGCGACGCTGGACGTGCCGGGGCTGGACGAGGCCATCTTCCGGCTGGTGCTGGCGCGTTCGCTGGGGATGGTGAAGGCACTGAGGCGGGCGGGGACGACGCCGCTCTTCTTCCTGGACGAGCCGGGCCTGTACGCCTTCGAGCGCTCCAACCCGAGGCACCTGCTGGCGATGCAGGAGCTGCGGCTGCTGGTGGTGGCGCTGCAGCGCGAGGGGGCGCTGGTGGGGGTGCACTGCTGTGGCAACACGGACTGGGCGAACCTGCTGGACGTGGGGCTGGACGTGCTGTCGCTGGACGTGAGGCTGTCGCTGGACGCGGTGCTGGAGGAGTCGGGAGCGTTCTCGCGCTTCCTGGAGTCGGGGGCGACGCTGAGCCTGGGCATCATCCCCACGGACCTGGCGTCGACCTACGCGGTGGACGAACTGGTGGACGCGGTGGAGGTATCGCTGAAGGCGGCGTTGCCGCCGGGACACGGTTTCGAGCGGGTGGGCTCTCAGGTGTTGCTGACGCCAGCGTGCGGTCTGGCGATGCGCACGGTGGTGGACGCGGAGCGGGTCCTCGAGCAACTCAAAGTCGCCCAGCGCCGGCTCCGAGAGGCACTGTCATCCGAGCAGTCCACCCCGAGGTCCCCGTACGCCAGCTGAGCCCCCACCCCTCTCCCCCCGGGAGAGGGAAAGGGTGAGGGTATCTCGCATCCCGGGTTGAATCGGTGGCAAGCCCCCTCTCCCTTTGGGAGAGGGCAGGGGGTGAGGGTCTGCGCGGAACTCAGCGTCCGAGCTTCAACTCGCGCTCGGCCTGTGCCCAATCCTGCTCGTGCTGACCGTGATCGCCGCCGCGAGCGAGGAAGAGCTCATAGGCGCGCCGGGCGATCTGCTCTTGGGTGGGGCCGTTGCGGTGGGAGGCCGAGGCATTGCGAGCCGGGGTCTCCGGCATCCGCTGGGTCGGAGCATTGTGGGACGTCTTGGAGTGCGTACGTGCCATGCGGGGCTCTCCTCGGAGGCAAAGGAAGACTGCGGCCCGCAGCATCGGCACGGGGCCGAGGGAGGGAAATTGTCCCCGTGAGCCGCCGTTGTCGGAGAGACACGGCGGAGCGGGACCTGTCCTCTAGCGGACGCTCCTCAGTCGCGAAGAGCACCGGCGGTGACAGCGGCCTCGAGCGCCTTGTGCATGGCGGTGCTCATGCCGAGCGAGGAGGCCTCGCCGGGGGTGCACCAGCGCAGCTCCTGGAAGGCGGGGGCGCGGGTGGGGTGCTGGCGTCCCGTGACGCGCAGCAGCCGGAGCGAGAGGGCGCGGTGGGTGAGCTGCCGGCGCACGGTGCCGAGGTGCCCCCGCACACTGACCTCCGCGCCGAGCGCCTCGGCGAGCTTCACGGCGGAGTCGGGGTCGGACGTGTCGTCCGCGACCTCGGCGGCGGGCAGCTCCCAGAGTCCGCCGAACAACCCCTTCTCGGAGCGCCGGGCGAGCAGCAGCCGGCCCTCATGGGCCCAGACGGCGACGGCGAGCGTCATGCGCTTGGGGGCGGCGCGCACCTTGGCGGGAGGCAACTCATCCACGCGTCCATGACGGTACGCGAGACATTGCTCGCGCACGGGGCACAGGAGACACAGGGGATTCTCCGGGCGGCACACGGTGGCGCCGTGCTCCATGAGGGCCTGATTGAAGTCACCGGGCCGCTCGCCGGGGACGAGCGCGGTGGCGAGCTCCCACAACCGGGCCTCGCGGGCCTTGTCTCCGGGGATGCCCTCGATCTCGAAGATGCGCGAGAGGACGCGGGCCACGTTGCCATCCACGAGGGGGGCGGGCTCACCGAAGGCGATGGAGGCCACGGCCCCTGCGGTGTAGCGGCCGAAGCCGGGGAGGGTGAGCAGCTCGGCGGCGGTGGAGGGGAGTCTGCCGCCGAAGCGGGACACGATCTCCTGTGCGGCGCGGTGCAGGTTGCGAGCGCGCGAGTAGTAGCCGAGCCCGCGCCACCCGGCGAGCACGTCCGGCAGGGGCGCGGCGGCGAGCGCCTCCACGGTGGGGAATCGCTGGAGGAAGCGCTCCCAGTAGGGGATGACGGTGGCCACCTGCGTCTGCTGCAGCATGACCTCGCTGAGCCAGATGGCGTAGGGGTCGCGGGTGCGGCGCCAGGGGAGGTCGCGTTTCTGCCGGTCGTACCAGGCGAGCAATCCATCGCGGATGGACTCACGGCGCGTGGGCTCGACGAGGGACGCGGGGGAGGACGCCTTGCTCTTGCGCTGGGGGCTCATGTGCGCGGAAGGCTCACGGCGCCTTGGCGGGGTTGATGATGCGGCGGGCCACGCGGTCGAAGAGGGCGGGGACCCAGCGGTTGGCGAGCACCATGACGCGGCCGGGCAGCGTGAGCACCGTCTCGCGGCGCTTGCGGCGGCTGGCGCGCACCATGGCGGAGGCCACGGTGGCGGAGCTCATCGCGTTCAAGGGGATGGCGTCCTGCTTCCAGCCCTCGGCGTTGAGGCGGGCATCGCGGAACTCCGTCTCGGTGAGGCCGGGGGAGACGAGCAGCACGGAGATGCCCTCGGCGGCGAGCTCGGCGCGCAGGGACTCGGTGAGGAGGTTCACCGCGGCCTTGGAGGCGCCGTAGCCACCGAGCAGGGGCAGACCGCGGTGGCCGAGCACGGAGCTGACGTTGATGACCTGGGAGCCGGGAGCGCGCTTGCGCAGCAGGGGCAGGGCGGCGCGGGTGACGCGCACGAGGCCGAAGAAGTTGATGTCGAAGACCTGGCGCAACTGCGCCTCGCTGAAGCCCTCGACGGGGCCGTAGAGCCCGAGGCCGGCGTTGTTGACGAGGATGTCGAGCCCGCCGAACGCGGCCTCCGTCTCGCGCATGAGACGGTGTACCTCCTCCTCCACGGTGACATCGCAGCGGATGGGGAGGGCCCGCACGCCGAGTGCTTCCACTTCACGCGCGGCGTCCTGGAGTTGGGACTCGCGGCGGGCGGCGAGGACGATGTGGGCGCCTTGGGAGGCGTAGGCGGAGGCGGCGGCGCGGCCGATGCCGCTGGAGGCGCCGGTGATGAGGACGACCTTGCCCTGGAAGTCTCTGGTGGCCATGAGGCGGGGCACCTTAGCGGCTGGCGGGAGCGGGAAAAGGACCTGCTGGGGAGTGCCTGCACGTCTGTCCCTCTTTCGACTTCAGCGAGCCACCGTCTAGGATGCGCGGCCTCCCATGCGGCGCACTTCCTTCGCCAACGATTTCTCCTGGTCCAAGAGCCGTCACGAGAAGCTCCAGGAATGCCTGAGGGCCTACTACTTCTACTACTACCGCTCCTGGGGCGGCTGGGAGTCGGGGGCGCCGAAGGAGGTGCGGGAGCTGTACGTGCTCAAGAAGCTGGGCAACCGCTACGCGTGGGCGGGCAGCATCGTGCATGACGCCATCAAGGACGCGCTGCTGGACATCCGGGCGGGGCGTGCGGTGGAGCCGGAGAAGGTGGAGGCGAGGGCGCGCAAGCTGATGCAGGACGACTTCCGCTATTCGCGGGGCAAGTCGTACTGGACGCAGAAGTACCGCAAGACGTTCTCGGGGCTGGTGGAGCACGAGTACGACGAGCCCGTCGCGGACGAGGCGTGGAAGCAGAACTGGGAGACGGTGCGCTCGGCGCTGGCGTGGTTCTTCGGCTCGCGCTGGCTGGAGTTGGCGCGGGGGCTGAAGCCGGCGCAGTGGCTGGAGGTGGACGCGGGGGCGGACTTCTCCACCTTCACGATGGACGGGGTGAAGGTGTTCGCGATTCCGGACTTCGCGTACGTGGACGCGGACGGCTCTCCGGTGGTGGTGGACTGGAAGACGGGGAAGGTGCGCGAGGGGTACGACGAGCAGGTGCTGGGATACGCGCTGTACGTGTCGCAGCGCTACCGGCTGCCGATGGAGAAGGTGCGTGCGTCGCTGGTGTACCTGAACGACGGGGTGGAGCATCAGGTGCAGGTGGACGCGGACGCGGTGGAGGGCTTCAAGGCCCGGTTCGCGCAGAGCGTGGCGCGGATGCGCGAGCTGCTGGCGGACCCGGCCAGCAACACGCCGAAGGACGAGTCCGCCTTCCCGCAGACGGAGAACCTGTCGTCGTGCACACGTTGCGCGTTCCGCCGCCCGTGTGGACGCGAGGCCGCTGCCGCGAAGGTGGCCTGAGTCTTCATGAGCCGGGCGGTGTCCACCGACCGATACGCGGAGCGTCTCTCCTGGGATGCTGCGGGTTTCCAGGCGGCTCGAAACCTATGAGGCGGCAGGCATTATGGGGAGTGGCTGGGGCGCTCCTCTTCCTGGTGGTGGATTTCCTCGCCCTGCCCCTGCTGTTGGGCGGACTCTCGAACATCGCGAGCTACGTCTTCTACGCGCCCGGGACGTTGGGGGAGCGGCTGCTCGTCTACGGGCGGGATGAGCTGGGGTGGTCCATCCCTCCCGGCGGCCTGAGCCCATTGCCCAGCGAGTGGAGTGCGTTCCTGATCTATTTCAATCTGGCCTGTTACGCGGCCCTGGGCTTCTTCTTCGGATGGATGCTGGGTGGCCGCTCCAGAAAGAAGGCCCAGGGCAGGGAGGTGGTCGGCTCTTGACTTGACACTCCGAAGGACGAGTCCGCCTTCCCGCAGACGGAGAACCTGTCGTCGTGCACGCGCTGCGCCTTCCGCCGCCCGTGTGGGCGCGAGGCCGCTGCCGCGAAGGTTGCCTGAGCCTTCGCGCGGGTACACGCCGTTCCTGGAGGGGATAGAGTCCGGGGCATGACGAGTACCACGCGCATCATCGAGGGGACGTGGAACTGCAGCAGCTGTGAGGCGAAGGGCATTCTGGCGAGACATCGCCGCTGCCCCACTTGCGGCAACCCTCGCGAGGAAACGGGGGGGGAGTCGCGGTTCGACTTCGGCCCCACGGACGCGGCGACCGGCCGTTCCTTGCGCGAATCCGTCACCGACCCGGGGCTGCTGAAAGCGGCGGCGGCGGGAGTGGACTGGACGTGTGGACACTGCGGCGCCACCAACCGGGGAGACGCGCCACGCTGCGGAAACTGCCGGGCCGAGCGCGCGAGTGGCGGGCGGACCCAGGCCAAGGAGGAGCGGGGCGACTGGGTCTGCGGCGTGTGCGGGAAGAGCAACGGGGGCCAGTCGGAAACCTGCGGCAGGTGCGACGAGGCGGCTCCTGGCATCAACACCCTTTTTCCGAGGGCCAGGCCCCTGTCGGCGTTCTGGCGGCGCCTGCCGGTGGCGAACCCGCTGGCGCTGAGGACTCGTGTGCAGCAGTCGATTCCCCTGCTGGTGCTGCTTGGGTTGGTGGGCCTGATCGTGGGACCGTTCGTCTGGAGCTTCCAGGAGCGCGAGGTGAAGGGGGAGGTGGAGGCGATGGAGTGGAAGCGCCTGGTGCGCCGGGAGACCTTCGAGAAGGTGACGCGGCGGGGATGGAGGGACGAGTTGAAGCCGGCGTCGGCCCGGATGCCCGTGAACGGGCGCGGAGAGGTCGCGGGAGTGGAAGCCGTGCGCGATTGCGAGCAGCTTCAGCGGGGCTCGCGAAGGGTGGAGGACGGGTACGAGACGAAATGTGAGGACCGGGCCGGCTCGTCGGTGGTGTGCGGGTCGACCAGGAGGTGCTCTCGCGTGGACATGGGCAACGGCTTCGCGAAGGAGACATGCAGCGACAGTCCGAAGTACTGCTCGAAGACGGAGAGGGTCTGCGAGCGGGTGAAGCGCTACCGCGAGGAGCCCATCTACGCGGAGCAGTGCGGTTACGACACGTGGGTGTGGAAGCAGGTGGATCAGCTCGAGGCGAAGGGCCGGGACGACACGCCTCGCTGGCCGGAGGGGAACCTGGTCGCGGGGCCGCTGGACCGGGTGCATCGGCTGGCGGCCTACTCCGCGCGCATCCGGTACAGCAAGGGAGGCGAGTCGCGTGACTACGAGTACCAGCTCCCGAACGAGGCGAGATTCCACGCGATGCGCAAGGGCCAGTCCGTCACCCTCCAGGTACGGAACGATGGCGCGGTGTTGGGCGTGCTCCAGAAGGGGTCCCGGGACTGAGCCGGGATCATTCAGGGGAATGCAATTCGCGGCTGATCGCTGGGCCGACCTGGAAGTCGCGGAAGGTGGCGACGAAGCCGCTGCGCTGGGGTGAACAGGCCATGGGGCCGACGCTGGCCGGACGTCCGGGCGGAAGATACGCGAGCCGGAGCATCCGGAAGGCCGGGCCGCCGAGCGCATACTCCACGCGCACCGCGTCTCCATGGCGGCTCAACCGGAGCGTGACTTCATCCGGCGGTTGGGTGAGCGGAAGCACCGACCAGTCGGAGAACTCCCGCGTCACCACCACGCTGAGGTGTTGCACGCCATCGGTGTACTCGATGCCGGCCTTGATCCAGTGGCGCTCGTCCAGGCGGACCATCAACCCGGCCTGATCGTACAGCGCCCGGTACTCTCCCGAGAACCGGACGGAGGCGGTGAAATCTCCCTCCACCTCCTGGTGGAAGAAGTGCCCGCTGTCCCGGATGAAGCCGTAGTGGGTCTCGCGCCAGAAGTCCGTCTGGTCGCCCGTCTCGAGGGAGAGGTACCCCTCGCTGGCGTTCCAGCGCGGGGGAGGGTTGTGCCACTTCATGGAGGTTCGACTCATGGCTCAGCCTCCCACCTCGAGAAGGGAAAGGCTCAACGTCCCTGGGACAGGCGGCGCACCACGACACCGGCCGCGTTCATGCCGAACACGGAGGTGACGAAGGCCACGCTGCCGTCGATCTGGTTGCGGTGCTCGCAGCTGTGGAAGTCGTTGTCGTTGGGGCACACGCAGGAGAAGCCGTCGTCCGAGTCGTAGCGCAGGGACAGGGGCTGGCGCCGCTGCTCGATGGAGTAGACGGCGGTGATGCCCGTGGGCCGCTCGGTGGGCACGCCGTACTTGCGCTTGAGCAGCTTACGGATGTCCTTGGCGAAGGGATCCATGTGCGTCTCGCACAGGTCCTCCACGCGGATGGCGGTGGGATCCAGGCGGGCCGCGGCGCCCATGGAGCTCACCACCGGAATGCCCAGGCTGACGCACCGGTGCAGCATGTGCAGCTTGGCCTTCACGTTGTCGATGGCGTCCACCACGTAGTCGTAGCTGCCCGGGGCCAGCAACTGGTCGGCGAGCTCGTCGCGGTAGAACTCGCGCAGGCCCTCCACCTGGGCGTCGGGGTTGATCTCCTTGCAGCGCTGCGCCATCAGCTCCGCCTTGGGCTTGCCCACCGTCTTCGCGGTGGCGTGCAGCTGGCGGTTGCCGTTGGTGACGCACACGGTGTCGAAGTCCACCAGCGTCAGGTGGCCGATGCCGCTGCGCACCAGTCCCTCGGCGGCGTAGCTGCCCACGCCCCCCAGGCCGAACACGATCACCCGTGACTTCGCCAGCCGCTCCATCGCCGGGTCTCCGAGCAGACGGCCGGTGCGGTCGAAGCGCCGGTGCAGCTTGAAGGGCTTGGGCTCCGAGGGAGCGGGGGTGCCAGTGGCGGCGGGGACGGCTTCCGGGGGAGTGGGCTGCGGATTCATGAAGGGCCTCTATAGCGCGACCGCCTCCCTACCGCTAAGGCCGGGGAAAGGCTTCCCGGAACAGGCGGCGGGCGTTCTCGGTCGTCCGCTGGGCAAGCTCCTCCACCGGCTGCCCCAGCACCCGGGCCATGCCCTCGATGATGTGGGGCAGGTAGCCGGGCTCCGAGCGCTGTCCCCGGTGGGGCGTGGGCGCCTGGTCCGGGGCATCCGTCTCCACCATCAGCCGGTCCGGGGGGATGACGCGCAGGGCGTCCAGTGGCTTGCGTGCCTCGGCCCAGGTGACGGGGCCCGCGAAGGAGAAGTGGCAGCCCTTCTGGATGTAGAAGCGCGCCAGGTCCACGCCCCCGCCGTAGCTGTGCATGAGCACGCCGGCCTCGGGCAGGGGATCCTGCTTGAAGAGCTCGATGAGGGCGGGGTGTGCGCGGAAGCAGTGCATGAGCACGGGCAGGCCGTGCTTGCGCGCGAGCGCCAGGTGCCGCCGCAGCACCGCCACCTGCCGCTCCATGGGCGCGCCCGCCGCCGAGGGGCCGTCCAGCCCACACTCACCCACGGCGATGGCGCCGCCCTGGGAGAGCAGCGCATCCAGGCGCTCGAGGTGCGCTTCGTCCTCCTCGGGAGGGAGGTCCGGGAGCAGTTGGGGGTGGATGCCGAGTCCCACCTGGAGGCGCGGCTCGGCGCGGGACATGGCGAGCAGGGGTTCCCAATTGTCCGGTCCCACACCGGGGACGAGGATGCCGTGCAGTCCGGCGGCCCAGGCGCGGGCGAGCACCTCGTTCCGGTCCGGCTCGAAACGCGACGCGTCGAGATGGCAGTGGGTGTCAATCATCGGAAAGGTCCGGTGGCATTTCGTTCGTCCGTCGTTCAGCCCGAGACAGCCGCCGCGCTGTGGCTCTCCGGTTCAGTCCCCGAGGCCAGGGGGGCGAGCCTATACGCACGCGGCGGTTTCGGAGGGTCCTATGACCAAGCGTGTTGTCCTGGGTGCGCTCGTCAGCGCGCTGATGATGGTGGCGACGGGCTGTACGGAGGAGTGTGTCGATCAGATCGACTGCCTCAACGAGAAGGGTGAGCCGGGCGAAGGCAAGCGGTGGGTCTGCGTCGACAACAAGTGCCAGGAACAGGACATCACTCCCACGCCAGTCCCCGACGGGGGAACGCAGACGGACGCGGGCACGGATGCGGGGACGCAGACGGACGCGGGCACGGATGCGGGGACGGACGCCGGCACGGAGCCGGATGCGGGCACGATGACCGTGGGGAAGGACGGTCCCTGCACCGACTCCATCAACTGCATGGGAGGCCTGCGGTGCGAGGGCGCCACGGGCAGCAAGACCTGCCAGCCGCTGCACGTCGCGGTGACGGCTTCCGTGAACAGCGGGGCCGGTCCCATCGAGGCGGTGGCCGTCCGCGCGGAAGCGGGCGCCACGCCGTTCGAGCTCAGTGAGGCCGCGGGTGCCAGCCGCTTCCCGCGTTGGAACAAGGACGGCTCGGCCGTGGCCTTCGTGCAGGAGGAGACCGCGGGCAGCCCGGTGCTCGTCTCCCGGACGATTCCGCTCGCCACGGGGCAGAAGACCGACCTCACCACCGGCACGGCCGCCGGCACCGAGGACTTCCGACACATGGAGTGGGAGCCGTCGTCGCGCGTCGCCTGGACCAAGAAGACGGGCACGAGCGTCACGGGCATCTCCGTCCTCGCGCCCCCGAGCACCACCGTCGAGACGGCCAGCCCCAACGGGGGTTTCCCCTCGTGGAAGGACGACCAGACCCTCTTCTATAGCGCCGCGGGGTCTGGCCTGTTGTCGGTGACGCTCGGGGGGTCATCCTCGGATGTGAGCGGGAGCTCGGGCGGTGAGCAGCCCCGCTACAACCGGGTGACGGACTTCCTGCTCTTCCTCGCCAGCACCGGCTCGACCAACTTCGCGGATGGCTCGCAGTCCCTCTACAAGCTCCTCACCCTGCCCGCGGCGGGGGCGGCGAGCTCCAACGAGATCGCCACGGTGAGCACGCCGACGGCCGTGACGGGTGGTGAGCTCAAGTCCTTCATCACCGCCCACGACTGGGCGCCGGACGGCACGTACGTCACCTACGTGCGCGCGTTCTACTTCGACCCCGACGGGGATACGGACCCCTCCATCATCTGCGGCAACACGGGGGCCGAGGCCTGCGGGGCCCAGGCGGGACCCAACGTCTACCTGCAGCGCATCGATCCCACGACGGGCCAGGTGTCGGGGGCGCCCGTCCTCGTGTCGGAGAACGCCACCCTGCCTTCGGTCTCTCCGGATGGGCGCTACGTGGCCTACATCCAGGGCCAGCGCCTCTACGTGCGCGGCATCAACGCGGATGGCACCCTGAGCAGCGATCCGGCCACCGTGCTCACCCCGACGACCCTGAGGGTGCAGACGGGCCTCGGCAACGACCACCGCCCGCGCTGGCAGCCGCGGTAGTCCCCTGACGCATGGAGCAGGGCCTGGCGCCCGCGTCCCGGAAGCCACGGGGCGCGGGCGTTGTCCTGTGTACAGTCGGCCGCGTCCGGAGGCCGGGGACTTGCCTCCCGGGCCAAAGCGACGTACCCAGGCGCCCCCGTTCCCGCGCTGCGGGCCGCTCTTGCTTGGGGAGGACCTGGATGAAGCTCCACGCCGTGCTCTGTCTGCTGGCCCTGGCCGGTTGCGCGACCCTGCCGTCGTCGCGTTCCTCCGTCGCTGGAAGCGGAGGTCCCGCCGGGGACGTGCAGGCGGTTTCGGAGCCGGTGCGCATGGAGACGCCCGCGGGCACCTTCCTCGTGCACCCCAACAACGCCGAGGACCTCGGCAAGCTGCTCGCGGGCGAGCCCACCGGCAAGCAGTACATTTCCATCACGGACGTGCCCTGAGGGCCTCCGCGTGGGCTCACCACTCCCTTGGGGCCACGAGGCCGCTGGGGGAGGGGAGACTCAGCCTTCCAGGACGATGCGCCGTCCCAGGGCCCGGGTCATCTGCTGCGAGGTGACGAGCTTGAGCACCTCGAAGCTCTCTCCGCCGGCCGTGTCGTAGGCCGCCGCGATGAGATCTCCCAGGGTGAGCAACGCCGGAGCCGCCCGGCGATGGGTGCTCCTCCGGGGCGTGGGCATTGTCCTGCGTCCCTGCCGCTGGACCGAACCGCGCTTGCGTGTCGCCGTCTTGGCCATGGTGTCCTCCCACCTGCTGCCCGTGGGTCGATGGACTGATCAGGCCGAAATGGATTGCATGCGGCATGCCAGGGGCTCGTCCGCCTGCCTGTCACGAAGAATCAGGGACTTGCAGTCACCACTCGCCTCGGACCCGGGGGAGGGATTCCAAACTTCGTTCAATCTTCCGTGGGGGAATGACTCGTTTCGTTGAGGCTTTTCGTACACATCTGACATGGGAGTCAGGTAAGGCCACCGGCATGAACGTCCAGGTTCTCTTCCACGACAGCTGCTTCGACGGGGCCGCGAGCGCGGCGGTCTTCACCCGCTTCTACCGCGAGCGCGTGCGCCCGGATGCCCGCTTCAGCTACCGGGGCCTGTCCCACCAGGCGGGGGGCGCGGCCATTGATCCGGCCGTCTTCACCGGGGACGAGAACGTCATCGTCGACTTCCGCTACAGCCAGGACGCGCGCCTCACCTGGTGGTTCGACCACCACGTCTCCGCCTTCCAGCAGCCGGGGGACGAGTCCCATTTCCGCGCCGACACCAGCGGGCGCAAGTTCCACGACGCGCACCGCAAGAGCTGCACCGTGTATCTGGCGGACGTGGCGCGCGAGCGCTTCGGGTGGGACCCTTCTCCCCTGAAGGAGCTGCTGCACTGGGCGGAGATCATCGACGGCGCGCTCTTCCCCAACCCGGAGATGGCCGTGGCGCTGGAGGAGCCCGCGCTGCGCATCATGACGGTGCTCGAGGCGAACAAGGATCCCTCGCTCATTCCCCAGGTCATCGAGCGGATGCAGACCGACTCACTGGCCGCCATCGCCGCCTCGCCGCTGATCGCCACGCCGCTGGCGCCGCTGCTCGAGCGCCACCGCCAGCACATTGAACTGGTGCGCGCCAAGGCCCGTTACGAGAACGGTGTCGTCTCCTTCGATCTCGCGGACGAGGGCGTGGACAGCCTCAACAAGTTCATCGCCTACGCCCTCTATCCCGAGGCCCGCTACACCCTCTGGGTGGGGCAGGGCCCCTCGCGCGCCAAGGTGTCGCTCGGCTCCAACCCGTGGCGTCCCCAGGAGCGGCGGCACGACCTGGCCGCCATCGCCTCGCGCTACGGCGGCGGCGGGCACCCCGTGGTGGCCGCCATCAGCTTCAAGCCCGGGGAGCTGGCGCGTGCCCGTTCCGCCTGGACGGAAATCCTGTCCGAGCTGTCTGCTTAATCTGGACCCACTACATTTTGCGCACCTCGCAAAGTTTGCGAGGGTTCTGGCCGCAACACCTGCGGTGATCGCCACCAGACAGTCGTGCTTTCGGGGGGTTGGCAGGCGGCCCACCGTTTGCTTGGCGTCGTCGATGTGATCGGTTTTCCGCCATTTTTCCAGCAGGTTCGCAACTCGGGGCGCGGCTTCTGGCCAGCGGGCCACGAGGGTGCGAGCTGCCTGGCGGTGGCTTGTCCGGAAATAGACGTAGCCGGGTTTTCCTGGGAGCCTGCCTCTCAGGTGGGCCGGTTTGCTTCTTCTCGGTGCGTTGAGGGATCCTTCCGCCGCGAGGGACGCAACCCCGGAGATCGGCTTTCCTCCACAAAGGTGTTGACCATCCATCTTCCGATGAGTTGAGAATTATTTACTTTTCCCATAATGCCGGGCAATCTGTTCTCCCAGTGAGAGTCGGTCAAATGTGCACCCAGGGAAATCCAGCGAAGCATGAGCGGCGCATCAGGGGCGTCACCCTCGTCGAGGTGATGGTCGTGGTGGCGATCATCGGCGTGCTGGCGGCGCTGTCCATGGTGGCCTTCGACTCGCTGGGCCGGCGTGGGGCGCTGCAGAATGCCGCGTTCGACATGCAGGGCGTGCTGAGCACGGCGCGGGCCCAGGCTGTCTCCCGGGGTTATCCGATATGGGTCCTCCTGTATCCGTCCGCCGGCCGCAAGGCGATGGAGGGAGGCCCGGGCGCGTTCTTCCTCATGGAGGACTCCGGGGGCAGCTACGTGCGTGCGCCCGCCAATCTCTTCGCCATGGATCCCAGGGGCTCCTCCCTGGTGTCGGCGGCGTACTTCCTGGAGGACTACAGCAAGGGAGTGCGTTTCGAGGCGCTGAAGCCCGGTGAGGCGGGGCAGTACGCGCAGCCCTTCGCGGCGCTCCCGGTGCAGACCTGTGGCTTCTGCTCGGGGACGCCGCTGCGCGGCGCCATCGCCTTCTTCGCGGATGGGAGCGCCCGTTTCGTCAATGGACAGGGCGAGTACGTCTTCGCCAAGAATCAGGGACTGGCCCTCAGCAGCCAGGACCGCAAGTCCGAATACCTGTTCGCCATCGCTGGTCCCACCGGCTACGTGGCGGCCTTCTCCCACTGAAGCCGATCGGAGGCTTTGCCGTGGACTTCACTTCCCGACGCCGTGTCCGCCGTATGGGTTCCGCTCCGCGCGGAGTGTCACTCATCGAAGGGATGGTGGCTTCCGTCGTGTTGCTCATTGGTTTGCTGGGCGTGTTCCAGGGCGTGCTGGTGGCCAGCGAGCAGAACTCCATGGCCAACCAGGCCAGCCGCGCCGCGGGCATCGGCTCCCAGGTGCGCGTGGCGTTGGACACGCTCGGCCGGCATCGGGTGGTCGAGGGCATGCTCACGGGCTCGGTCTGTGATGCGAGCGCGAGCGTGCAGGAACTGGCCGGCGGGCTGGAGAGTCTGGATCCCGGCGCGGAGCCGTGGGCGGTGCGCTGCATCATGGATCTGGACGCCTTCGAGGAGACCGCGGATGAGGCCGACAGGCTGCTGCCTGGCTACACGAAGACGGACAGGGATCGCTTCCGCCGGGTCCTGGTGCGGGTGTCGCGGTTGGATCCGGTCGTCAATGTGACGATCGACGAGGTGGCGATCGTCGTGTCCTGGAACGAGCTGGGGCGCCGGCGCTTCCTGCGGCAGTTCGTCGGGTTCTACGACGCGAGCCCGTTCGGTAACGGGACCAACATCGAAATCTGAGTGGTCTTCATGACGCGTTCGAAATCCCCCCAATCCCACGCGCCGCGCGGCTTCACCCTCGTCGAGCTCCTGGTTGGTGCCGCCACCACCAGCATCATCCTCTTCGCCGTGGCCTTCTCCGTGTTGGCGGTGCAGGGCTCCTATCAGGCCGAGTCGCGCGTCAAGGTGGCCGTGGAGGGGGCGCGCACGGCGGCGACCTTCATCGAGCAGCGGCTGCGGATGGCCGGCTATGGAGTGGATCCCCGCTTCGCCTTCGATTTCGACGCCGCCCTGGCCCCCAAGGCCAATCAGGTCCTCGCTTTCGGGCCCGGCGTTCCCCAGTCCGTGACGGATGACCTGGCCTTCCGCTACCGGGATCCCTCGTGGTTGCGCCGGGGCTTCTACACCGCCGCCGATGGGCTGCAGCTGCAGGGCGGGGATACGTTCGGCGTGGACTTCCCCGAGAGCCAGCGCTTCCTCGTGTCGTGCCGGGGCGGGCGTGACTACATGGTCCTGACGGTGAACGCGGGAGGCTTGCAGTCCGACGCCATCGGTTCGAAGAACTTCGTGGTGGACGCCCGCTTGTCCTCCGTGGGCGCGGATGCCGGGTGTCTGGCTTGGACGGGGACGGATGCGCCCTACATCATGCTCCTGCATGAGCTGCGCATCCGCATCATGGACCTGGATGGCCGTCCGTTCCTGATGGCCTTCGATCGCCTGGACACGCTGAACCCGGCCAATGCCGTGCCCCTGGCCGCGGATGTGGAGTCCTTCCAGGTGGCCTACGTGATGAACCGCCCGTTGCCCAACAGCGTCCACGCCCCGGTCCTGTCCCCGGTGGATGCCAGCTCGGATCCCTCCAACTGGGTGCTGGGAGACGTGGGCAGCGACGACTCGGAGCGTTTCCCCAACCCGGACGTCACCCCGGCGCCCGTGTATGGCACGGCCTACGACGATGCGACGCGCTACAACCAGCACCCCGCGAACATCCGGGCCGTGCGCCTGAGCATCAGCGTGCGCTCGACGCGCCCCGAATCCAACGGGCGCCGTGCCTTCGAGCGCGAGAATCTGGAAGACTCCAACGAAGCCGTGGATGCGGACGGCTACTACCGGACCAACATGACCCTGACGGTGCGTGTGCCCAACATGCTGTCCCGCTCCGCTTTCATTCCCGAGGTCGGTGACGAGCCCACCGACATCTCATGGGGAGGCTGACCCATCATGATTCATCCCAGAACCCGGGCCCCCCGAGGCAACGCCCTGCTGCTCACCGTCATCGCCATCTCCGTGTTGATGGTGCTGGTGGGAGGGGCCATCCAGTTCACCAATCGCAACCGTGAGGCGACGGCGGAGAAGCTGCGCGGGGATCGCGTCAACGTCTGCGCGGAGGCGGCGCGCCGCCACCTGCTCTCCCGCCTGTCGTTGTTCCAGGCCACCGGTACGCTGGAGATCCTCGATACGAAGCTCATCGATGATCCGGATCCGGATGCGCGCTCGCGGCTGATGACCGGACACTATGACTCGGAAGCAATCGCCACGGTGACGACCGTGGATGCGGTGACGATGGGAGCGGCCGCTGGCCAGGCGGTAGAACTGGCCAATAACGCTCCCCGCTCCACCATCCTGGGTGGGCAGTACTACCGGGTGGTGGTCAAGTGCGAGGAGTCCTCGGGCAATCCGGCGGCCAAGGGCCGTCAGTCCGAGGTGGAGTTCCTCTTCCGTTATGGCCTGTGAGGGAAGGCGCCATGATTCGTAAGCTGACGTTGTACCTTGTTGCCTCGGTGCTGGTGGTGCTCCGGGCGGACACGGCGGCCGCCATCGATCAGGCCGCCTGCTGTCTGCCGACGACCTCGCGGCTGGATTCGTTGATGAATCCGACGCAGTTCAGCGGAGACGAGAAGTTCTTCTCCAGCCCGAGCGGCTCACCCAACATCCTCTTCATCATCGACACCTCCAGCTCCATGTACGCGTGGCCGACGACCTGGCCCACGGTCAAGGGCTGCTCGCACTCCTTCTTCGAGGAGCTGGGCTACGACAAGGACGAGGTGTACCCGCGCTTGTGGACGAGCATGTCCACCCAGTCCAACGAGTGGTTCGCGACCAACAAGTATTACAACGCGCCCACGGACGGGTATGGCCGTACCTTCCAGAGCCCCCCGGAGAATGACGACCAGGTCGATGCGTGGTCGAACGTGACGGATGCGTGCAAGGGTGTCTCCACCAAGACGGTGGACCGCACGCTCTGCCAGACGTGCCTGGACACCAAGGGTTATTACGTCGATGGCTCGACGCGCCGGGTGAAGGGCAACTTCCTCAACTTCTACGCGCCGCGTGACTCGGGTGCCGTGAAGGTGCTGGCGGATGTCGTCCACGCGTTGCCCGAGGCGCGCTTCTCGGTGATGTCGTTCGAGACCGTGGGGTCGGAGGGGTGCTGGAAGTCTTCGTCGGGCGTCAACAGCCTCTGCATGCTCCAGGAGATGAGCCCCTCGTGCTCCTACCCGCTGGACGCCGACGCGATGAAGGCCGACCGTGACACCTTCCTCAAGAACCTCACCAACAATGGGAGCACGACGAAGCGGCTGTCGTGGGGCCGTATCGGTACTCCGCTCTCGGACACGCTCTACGCGGCGGGCTATTACTTCCAGAGCAGGAGCAGCGGCACCACGCCCTTCTCCAAGTATTTTGGCTCCGGTCACCCCAAGCCGGCGAGCGTCGGTTCCGCTGCGTACAACCGCGGCGATGCCATCTGCTACGAGTGCGGGTTCAACGCCGTCATCCTGCTGACGGACGGTGATCCCACCAGCGAAGGCAATTACGTCTCCCTCCCCAACGCCATCACCCGGCAGACCTCCAACTGCACGGATTGCAGGGGCAACCTGCACAAGGTGGCCAAGTACTTCTGGGACAACGACATGCGCGAGGACAAGGGCGGCATGCAGCGCGTGGCCACGTACACCATCGGCTTCTCCGAGGCGGTGACCTCCAGCAAGCTGCTGCAGGAGACGGCGCGGGTGGGTGGCGGCGAGTTCTTCCCGGCCCGGAGCACCAGCGAGCTCAAGCAGGCCCTGCTGAAGATCCTGGACAACATCAACGCGCGCAGCAACGCCTTCACCTCGGTGGCCGTCAACAGCCTGCAGTCGCAGAACTCGTCGCAGCTGGCGATCATCCCCCGCATGATCCCCGCCAGCAACAAGGGGTGGGCGGGCAAGCTCTTCCGCTACGAGCAGTTCAACGAGTTCGTCCTGAACGAGGACCGGAATGGCGACAAGGACTACGACGACGTCTACCTGATCGACAGGATTGGGGATGTCATCGCGGAGACCCAGGAGGGTGACTTCCGCAAGATCACGGCCTTCAGCACCCCCGCGACCGTCACCCAGTTCGGCGAGGCGGCCCAGCACTACTGGGAGGCGGGCGAGGAGCTCAAGAAGGACTGGGAGCAGGGCGCGGAGACCGGGGGCGCCAAGAAGCCGGACTTTGGCCGCAACATCTATACGGTGACGGACAACGGCCGGCTGAAGGGTGGCCTCAAGGATGGGCTGATCAACCAGGATGACGAGATCGTCGAGTTCAAGCTCGAGAAGCTGGCTGAGCTGCAGCAGTACCTGGCCGTGAGCGGGGCGCCCATGTGCCCCAGCGGCACGGGCGCCGGCTACAAGCCGGGCTTCATCCTGAGCAAGATGGGGCTCACCTCCAAGCAGGCCGCGGAGATGATGAACAAGGTGCGCTCGGGCGTGGTGGTGGCGGACCCGGCGTCCCAGACCGACTACGACAAGCTGTGCGCGGCGCTGGTCATCCAGTACGTGCGCGGTCAGGATCTCTTCGACGAGGATGGCGATGGTTCCCGCTCCAACATGCGGCCGTCCGCGCTGGGCGACATCTTCCACTCGGCGCCCGTGGTGGTGAGCCCGCCGGTGGACAAGTTCCTGTGCGACCTGGGCGTCAGCACCCAGTGCGTGCGCACGCTCTACTCCAGCGCGGAGCAGCTGGGCGGGCAGGCCACGCCGTTGAAGCCGTCCAAGGACCCCATCCCCGCGACCTGCAAGCCGGGCGCGGCGATGAATCAGGGTGATGCCTACGACGGCTACCACCACAAGAATCGCATGCGCGAGCGGCTGATCCTCGTGGGTGCCAACGACGGCATGCTGCACGCCTTCAGCGACAGCAAGGGCTCGGTGGATCAGGCGTGCAACATCCACTACAACCCGGTCGCCGGTGATCAGGGCGGCGGCAAGGAAGTGTGGGCCTTCATCCCGTCGGATCTGCTGCCGCGGCTGCAGGACATGCTGCAGGGCCACGCCTACTACGTGGATGGCGACATCATGGTCCGCGACATCTGGTCGGACGACAACAACAACGGCTGGAAGGACGAGGACGAGTACCACACGGTGGCCGTGGTGGCCGAGGGCCGCGGTGGCACGCACTACTTCGCCCTGGAACTGCGCTGGGATGAGGCCGACAAGCCGGCCGCGCTGGCTCCTGGCTTCCGCTGGATGTTCCCGCAGCCGTGCACGGACGAGGCGCTGCGTTTCGGCAAGACGCTCTTCAGCCTCAGCCCCAAGTCGCCCCCGATCGGTCCCGTCCGGTTCAGGTCGGCGAGTCCCATGCCCCAGGCGGAGGGGTTGCCTCCCAAGGACTTCTCCGAGCGCTGGGTGACCATGCTGTCCGGTGGCTGGTCTCCGGGTGGCGAGAAGGGCCGCGGCATCTACATGGTGGACGTGTGGAACGGCAAGGTGGACTCCCGTCGCGACAACCTGCTGTGGAAGTGGGAGTTCGCGTCGCCGGGCAAGGCCTCGAGCGGAGCGGACAAGACGCGTGAGTTCCTGAAGTACGGCTTCGTGGCTCCCGTGGCCATGGCGGACTACGGCCCCAGCACCGAGCCGGCGCTGGATGGCTTCTTCGACACCGCGGTGGTGGGTGACCTGGGAGGCCAGCTCTGGACGGCGCGCTTCCACGAGCCGGGCATCATCGACAGCTCGGGTCTGGTGACCAACTGGAGCGCCGGGCGCGCCTTCGCGATGGACCGGCAGGATGTGTCCTCGGCCACCGCGGAGCGGGTCGACAAGCGCTCGCCCTTCTTCTACCTGAGCTCGCTGGCGTACCAGCAGGACTCCCGGGCCCTGCGCGCCTTCGTGGGGACGGGCAACCGCTACTCCATCCTGGATGAAGGTGTCGGTATCTGCCGCTACGACAACCCCCAGGCGTGCTCCAAGCTCGGGTGCGCTCAGACGTTGACCAACTACAAGGTGACGCGTGGGACGTCCGACGCCCAGACGATGAACAGCGAGTGGGGCAAGGGCACCTACGCCAAGGCGGCGTCCACTCAGTGGACCGACACTCCGGCCTCGTTCGACTACTGCGGTCCGACGACCAGCAAGTCCTTCATCAAGGCCGCGTTCGACAAGCGCGAGGCCCAGACCTGCACCCGGAAGGATGGCGGCACGTCCACCTACGCGTTCGCTTCCACCAGCGTGGAGTGCGGCCAGTACTCGTCGGATGTCTTCGACTGCCGCGTGCCCGCCTCGGCCACGATCGACACGAAGAACATGGGCGATCTGGACGTCAAGCAGCCGTCGGCCACGAGCACCGCCGTTGGCAAGAACCGCTTCTTCGGCATCTGGGCCTACGGTGGTGCCCAGGATCGTGTCTTCACCGAGGACCCGAACTCGAGCTCGGCCAACATGGCGGACAAGTACGACAACCGGCGGCTGTCGGACTCCAACGATGACCTGCGCAACGTGACGGATGTCGTCTGCAGGGCCGACGGCTCCTGCACGTGCGCCAGCGGGAGCACGAGCTGCGTCGCGAGCAGGCCGTTGGCCGCTCCGGACAGCCGGGGCTGGTTCTACGAGTACGACGGTCCGCATCACAAGACGGCCAGCGGCTCGGCGGTGCTGGCGAGCTGCACGATGTGGAACTCCATGTACTCGGAAGCCGTCCAGCCGCAGCCGGGCGAGTCCCTGGCGTGCTCCGGCTCGTACGCCAGCCGGGCGCGTCTCTTCCAGGCGGACTTCATCACGGGTGCGCCCAACTGCGCGGTGGGCTTCTCCAACAACACCACCTTCGCTCGCTACCAGGAGCGTTCGGTGATCGCGCCCCCGCCCGATGTGTCCACGTCCATCCAGATCTCGAAGACGGGCCAGGTGAAGTACTCCACCGTGTTCCTGGAGCCCGGGCCCAACAGGGAGAAGGCCAACCAGACGCAGGTGTCCGCCAGCACGGACGTGCTGCAGTCCATCTACGAGCTGCCCGTCTCGCGGGGTCTGCACGAGTGCCGCCACCTGCAGCCGGGCCCGAACGGTGGAGGCAAGCAGGCCTGCCTGCCCTCGGGGATTTGATCCAGGGCTGAGCTGTCCACCGGGGCCCGTCCTCGCCGCGAGGCGATGGCGGGCCCCGCCGTTTTCAGGGGGGCGGTCATGGCGGCCGGGCGGGCGGGCTGCTGGTATCTTCCCGTGCCGCGGGCGATGCCGTAGCCTTCGGCCCCCCATGTCCCGGCGCGGTCCGTTCGCCCTCTGCCTTCTCTTCCTCGGTTCCTGCCAGTGGACGTCTCCCACGTCCCCTCCGGCCGTTTCCGACGCGGGCACCGCCCCGGTTGCCTCGGCGCCGGCGCCCGTGCCCACGGCGGCGCCCGTGCCCGAGCCGCTTCCCCCATGCCGGGCGAAGGGCGCCAGCCCGCTCAGCGCGGCGTTGGACTACCTCGACACCGGCAGGTACCCGGAGGCGCTCTCCTGCGCGGCCCAGGCCTCCGCCCTGGAGCCGGACTCGGCCGCCGCCCACTCGGCGCGGGGCGAGGCGCTGGCCGCCCTCCAGCGCACGGCCGAGGCGCAGGTGGCCTATGCCCGGGCCCTGGCGATTGATCCGGGCCAGCCGGACGCGCTGCTCGGCGCGGCGCACCTCTACGCCGTGCAGCTGCCCTCCAGCCGCGAGTACGACGAGCTGGGGGCCCTCTACGCCGAGCGCGGGCTGTCCCAGTCCGATGCGGCGCCGGAATTGCTGCCCCGCTTCGCGCTGGTGGCCGCCATGGCGCTCAATGACCTGGGGCAGGCCGCCGAGGCGCTCCAGCGCGCCCAGCTCGTCCTGGCGCGCGAGCCGGACAACCGCGAGGCCGCCTACGAGAAGGCCCTGGCCCTCTTCGAGCTGTGCCGCTTCGCCGAGGCCCGGGCCGCCTTCGGCACCCTGCGGAATGATCCGCAGCGCGGGGCGCACGCGCACTACCACCTCGGGATGCTTCTGGAGCGCGAGGGCAAGTGGAAGGAGGCGCGGGAGCACTTCGACAAGGCGCGGCACGCCTCGCCGGAGGACTTCCCCGTGCCGCCCACGCCCACGGAAGCCGAGTTCCGCGAGGAGGTGGCCCGCGCGGTGGCGGCGCTCCCCGAGGACATGCGGAAGGACCTGACCGGGGTGCCGGTGCGCGCCGAGGAGCTGCCCGCGGAGGAGGATCTGCTCTCCGGGGAGCCGCCCCTGTCGCCCGCGATTCTCGGCCTCTTCCGGGGCCCGCCGCTGGGCGAGCCCTGTGATGGCACGGAGACGCCGTGCCGCTCGGTGGCCCTCTACCGGCTCAACCTGGCCCGGGCGGTGCGCACCCGGGAGGAGCTGAGGGAGCAGATAAAGGTAACGCTGCTCCACGAAGTGGGGCACCTTCGGGGCGAGGACGATCAGGAACTGGCCGCTCGCGGCCTGGAGTGACACGAGACATGGCTCGCCCAACCCCCCCTACCGCCCGCGTGAGCCTCAAGGGGGCCAAGGCCCTGCGCAAGGGCCACCCCTGGCTGTACCGCACCGAGTTGTTGGAGCCGCCCCAGACGCAGGAGCGCGGCGCCGTGGTGTCGGTGGTGGACCCGCAGGGCAACCCCGTGGGCCAGGCCTTCTACGCGCAGCGCTCGCCGCTGGCGCTGCGGCTGCTCACGCGCAAGGGTCCCGCCGAGGAGAAGGTGGACGAGGCCTTCCTGCGCCACCGGCTGGAGCTGTCGCTCGCGAGGCGCGCGCCGCTGCGCCAGAGGGACGGCGTGCGCCTGGTGCACGGCGAGGCGGACCTGCTGCCCGGCCTCTTCGTGGACCGCTATGGCGCGGGTCTGGCGCTGCAGACGCTCTCCGAGGGCATGGACGTGCGCAAGGAGTGGGTGGCGCGCGCGCTGGCGGAACTCACCGGGGCCACGCACGTGGTGTGCCGCGACGACGCCTCGGGGCGTGACTTCGAGGGCCTGACGCGCGAGGTGAAGCTGCTGCACGGGCAGGGCGAGGCGCGCTTCAGCTACCACGAGGGGGAGAACCTCTTCGAGGTGGACCTGCTGGGGGACATGAAGACGGGCGCCTTCCTGGACCAGGTGGACAACCACGTGCGTGCGGGCGAGCTGGCCCGCGGCGAGGGGTTGGACCTGTTCAGCTACCACGGAGGCTTCGCGCTGGCGCTCAGCCGCACGTGCGACTCGGTGCTGGCGGTGGAGCAGGACCCGAAGGCCTCCGAGCGGGCGCGGGCGAACGCCGCGCGCAACGGGCGCACCAACGTCACGGTGGAGAACGCCAACGCCTTCGACGTGCTGCGCCGCTTCTCCGAGTCCGGCCGCCGCTTCGACACGGTGGTGGTGGACCCGCCGGGGCTGGCCAAACGGCGCGAGGGCCTGGCCACCGCGCTGCGCGCCTACCACGAGCTCAACCTGCGCGCCCTCAAGTGCCTGCGCCCCGAGGGCCTGCTCGTCACGTGCTCGTGCTCCGGCAAGCTGACGCGCGAGGCCTTCGAGGAGATGGTGCTCTCGGCCGCCGCGGACGCGAAGCGGCCGGTCCAGATCCTCGAGCGCCGGGGGGCGGGCCTGGATCACCCGGTACTGGGTGGCCTGCCGGAGACCGAGTACCTCAAGGCCTTCTTCGTCCGCGTCCTGCTGTAGTGCCCGGAGGGGCCCCGGTTCAGATGCCCATCTCCGCGCGCAGCCGCTTCACCTGCTTGAAGTACTCGGTGCGGGGGAAGGGGACGTTGAGGATGTGGAAGTCCTTCTTGGAGAGGCCCACGCTGCCGAAGCAGTAGTTGCTGTCGGACATGTTGCGGCAGAGCACGAGGTAGGCGCTGCTGGTGCAGTTCTCGCTCTGCACGCAGTAGGCGCAGTTGTGGCACTGCTTGCAGTCCACGCAGTGCGAGCAGTTGTTGCACAGCTCGCAGCGGGTGCAGTGGGTGCACTGGTAGCAGCTGTCGCAGTCCTTGCAGAACATGCAGTTGGCGCACCGCTCACAGCCCTCGCACGCATAGGAGCCGGGGTTGCCCGGGTCCGCCGTGTACTGCTTGGCGAGCCGCTGGTACTGCTCGAGGAACTCGCGCTTGCCCATGCCCGCCACCTGCTGGCGCGCCTGGGCCTCCTGCTCGAGCACCTCCGGTACGTTCGCCCGCGACCCTCTGTCCTTCACCACGGAAGCTCCTTTCTATTGGCGGTCCGTTCCGCCGGGGTCTGGTGCAGCCGCGCCAGCCCTTCGAGGTCGATATCCTTTGCCACCCGGCGCACCTCCACCGTGCCCGGGTATCCCCGGCTGCTCACCGCCACCACGTACCGGTTGCCCACCAGCAGGCTGGCCTCCGCCAGTGTGGTGGACGCGTCGTAGCGTACGAAGCCCACCGCCTCCTTGTCCTTCCAGAAGATGGGGGCGGTGGGATCATTCGTGGCCCGGTCCCGGCCCTCGTCCGCCGCGGCGCGGATGGTCTGCCCCAGCTTCTTGCCCAGGCCCCCGGAGGTGTCCACGATGCGCACCTTCACTTCCCGATCCTCACCGTGGGTGAAGCTGCGTTCCACCTCGCTGATGGACACCTCGCCATACCGGCCGGTGGAGCCCCCCTCCTGGGCGCGCTGCAGGCCGGCCAGATCTTCCGGGAGGAATGTCCGCAGATCCTCGAAATGCGCGCAGGGGAAGTCCGCCGGGGTGTTCGCGGCCGTGCTGTCCGCGTCTCCCGGTGTCTTTTTTCCACCATCGGTGCAGGCCGTGCCCGCGACGAGCGCGAGGAGAAAGAGCCGCTGGAGAAAAGAATAGTCGCGCACAGGGGAATCAAAGGGTATCCCCGGGCCGCGCGCAATGGACCTCTCGAAGCTCAACCCCCCTCAGCGCGAAGCCGTGCTCACCACCGAGGGCCCCCTCCTGGTGTTGGCGGGCGCTGGCAGCGGCAAGACTCGCGTCATCACCAACCGCATCGTCCACCTGCTGGACAAACGGCCGGGTGGACTGCTGGCCCGCAACATCCTGGCCGTCACGTTCACCAACAAGGCCGCCACGGAGATGAAGGAGCGGCTGGTGCACATGGCGGGCCCCCGGGCCCAGAACGTGCTGGTGTGCACCTTCCATGCCTTCGGCGCGGAGATGCTCCGTGAGGACATCTACCGGCTGGGTTGGCCCAAGAAGTTCACCATCGCCGACCAGGGCGACCAGGCGGCCATCATCAAGCGGGCCATGCGCGAGCGGCGCATCGATGACCGCACCTTCGATCCGCGCAAGGTGCTCACCCTCATCTCCAAGGCGAAGAACGCCGGCAAGACACCCGAGCCGCTCGGGGAGGGGATGGGGGACGATTATGATCTCATCGCCCACATGGTCTACGAGGCCTACCAGCTCGCGCTCAAGGCGCAGGGCTCGGTGGACTTCGATGATCTGCTGATCCTCCCCTCGCGGCTGCTGCGCGAGCACGAGGACCTGCGGCACAAGTACACCCAGCGCTTCCGCTACCTCCTGGTGGACGAGTTCCAGGACACCAACCAGGCGCAGATCGATCTGTTGACGCTGCTGGCCAGCGGCGAGACGCGCAACGTGTGCGTGGTGGGGGACGACGACCAGTGCATCTACAGCTGGCGCGGCGCCGAGGTGCGCAACATCCTGAGCTTCGACAAGTACTTCGCCGAGGCCAAGGAGGTGCGGCTGGAGCAGAACTACCGCTCCACGCAGGTGGTGCTGGACGCGGCCAACGCGGTGATCGCCAAGAATCCCGAGCGCAAGGCCAAGAAGATGTGGTCCGAGCGCAAGGGGGGCGAGCGCATCAAGGTGGTGACGGCTCCCACCGAGGAGGAGGAGGCCCGGTACGTGGCCACGGAGATCTCCCGGCTGGTGGCCGGGGGGATTCCGGCGGATGAGATCGCCATCCTCTACCGGGTCAACGGCCAGTCGCGTCCCATCGAGGAGATGCTGCGCGAGAAGAACATCCGCTACGAGGTGGTATCGGGCAGCGAGTTCTTCGACCGGCGCGAGGTGAAGGATGTCATCGCCTACTTCAAGCTGATCGCCAACCCGCGGGACGAGACGGCGCTCCTGCGCATCATCAACGTGCCGGCGCGGGGCATTGGCGACGTCACCATGGAGCGGCTGGTGGCGCACGCCCGGCGTGACAGCGTGACACTCTGGGGTGCCATGGAGCGCGCCGAGGGCTACGAGGACCTGCCCAAGGGCGCCGCCGAGAAGGTGAAGGACTTCCTCCAGCTCGTGGAGCGCTACCGGCAGAGCTACGAGACCGGCAAGCTGGCCGAGGTGACGCGCAAGCTGCTGGAGGAGATCGGCTACAAGGACGACGCGAAGTCGCTCATCAGCTCGCAGGCCAGCGCGGACCGGAAGCTCAAGTCCATCGACCAGGTCATCAACTCCCTGGAGGCCTTCGAGAAGCGCGAGGGCCCGAAGGCCAGCCTGCTCACCTACCTCAACCGGCTCAGCCTCGACACCCGCCAGGAAGAGGAGGAGGAGGTGCCCGGGGGCCACAAGGCCGTCACCCTGATGACCCTCCATGCCTCCAAGGGCCTGGAGTACCGGGTGGTCTTCTTCATCGGCATGGAGGAGGAGCTGATGCCCCACAAGGGCATGCAGGGCGAGGCGCAGAACCTCGAGGAGGAGCGCCGCCTCTGCTACGTGGGCATTACCCGGGCCAAGGAGCTCCTCTACCTGACGCGCTCCGCCATGCGGGTGAAGCGGGGCAAGGAGGTGCCGCGCACCCCCTCGCGCTTCCTGGAGGACATCCCCCCGGAGTTGGTGGAGGTGATGGATATTGACGCACCGCGCAAGGGCCCTCCTGGTGAGCAGGAGAAGAACTTCTTCGCCAGCCTGAAGGAGCGCTTCAAGGCGCCGGGGACGAGTGGGGGAGTGGCCCCCGGGAGCAAACCGGCCGTAGGGGCCCCGACAACCGGGGGGCCCGCCGCGACCGGAACCACGGGTGGGGTACGGTGAACGCAGTGCGACCTTGACTTGCCCCCCGCCCCCCTCTAAGACGGTCGGCCTTTCCGGGACGGCTTGGAAGTTTACGGGCTGGACCCGTGGTTGCTACGGCTACAGGCGCTTCAGGCGCCAACCATGCTTTTGGAGTTCAAACAATGTCGCAGAGGACCTACAGCGCGAAGCCGGCGGATATCAAGCGCGAGTGGCACATCATCGACGTGAACGGCAAGGTGCTGGGCCGCGCGGCGAGCCAGATCGCCACGCTGCTCAAGGGCAAGCACAAGCCCACGTACACCCCGTCCATCGACACGGGTGACCACGTCATCGTCATCAACGCCGACAAGGTGAAGGTGACGGGTACGAAGGAGCAGGACAAGATGTACTACCGGCACCCCCGCGCCGGTTTCCCGGGTGCCCTGAAGAGCACCAACCTGGCCAAGCTGCGCGCCCGGCACCCCGAGGACATCATCCTCAACGCCGTGCGCCGCATGCTGCCGCGCAACGCCCTGGGCCGTCAGATGATGACGAAGCTCAAGGTGTACGCCGGTGACACCCACCCGCACGCCGCGCAGAAGCCCGCGACGCGCGAGGTCGAGGCGTAAGCGCTGTCCTTCCTTCCCCACTTTCCGCACCCTATTTAGAGAAGAGACGACATGGCTACCGCCACCGAGAAGGGTTTCTATGGCACCGGCCGCCGCAAGGAGGCCACCGCGCGCGTGTGGATCCGCCCGGGCACCGGTGTTGTGATCATCAACGGCCGCGACATCAACGTGTACTTCGGCCGCGAGACGTCGAAGATGATCCTCAACCAGCCGCTGGACGTGCTGGAGCAGAAGGGCAAGATCGACATTGAGGTCAACGTGCGCGGCGGCGGTCTGAGCGGCCAGGCCGGCGCCATCCGCCACGGTCTGTCCCGTGCGCTGTGCAACTACAACCCCGAGTTCCGTCCCGCGCTGAAGAAGGCCGGGTTCCTCACGCGTGATGCCCGCGCGGTGGAGCGCAAGAAGTACGGCCAGCCGGGCGCGCGTCGCCGGTTCCAGTTCTCCAAGCGCTAATCCGTTCTCACGCGGTATCGCTGGAGTACACGCACGGCGGGGGTTCCTTCGGGAGCCTCCGCCGTTGTGCTTTGCGGGCCAGGGCAGGCGAGCGCGTGTTGTCCAGGGCCCCCTCGTCGGTTCCGTTGGGCGTGCTACCATCGGCGCATCCATGGAACTCAACGAGATCCTCCAGATTGCGCTCCGCGGCGGCGCCTCCGACATCCACCTCAAGGCGGGTCTGCCGCCCATGTTCCGTGTCGACGGCTCACTCGTCCCGCTGAAGGACGGCAAGCGGCTGCCTCCCGAGGAGGTGGCGCGCATGGTCTTCGGCATCATGAACGAGTTCCAGAAGGAGAAGTTCAAGCAGAGCAACGAGGTGGACCTGGCCTACGGCGTCCCCGGGCTCGGCCGCTTCCGCGTCAACGTCTTCCAGCAGCGCGGCACCATCGGCGCGGTGATGCGCGTCATCCCCACCAAGGTGATGGCCATCAAGGAGCTGATGCTCCCGCCCATCCTGGAGAAGATCTGCCTGGACGAGCGCGGCCTCATCCTCGTCACCGGCACCACGGGCTCGGGTAAGTCCACCACGCTCGCGGCGATGATCGATCACATCAACGCCACCGAGACGAACCACATCATGACGATCGAGGATCCGATCGAGTTCCTCATCCGCGACAAGCGCTCCATCGTGAACCAGCGCGAGGTGGGCGTGGACACGATGTCGTTCGCCCAGGCGCTCAAGAGCGCGCTGCGGCAGGATCCGGACGTCATCCTGGTGGGCGAAATGCGTGACCACGAGACCATCGAGACGGCGCTCGCGGCGGCGGAGACGGGCCACCTGGTGATGTCCACGCTGCACACGCTGGACGCCACGGAGACGGTCAACCGCATCGTCTCGGCCTTCCCGCCGTACCAGCAGAAGCAGGTGCGTATCCAGCTCGCGAGCGTGCTCAAGGCGGTGGTGAGCCAGCGTCTGATTCCGCGCGCGGACGGCAAGGGCCGCGTGGCCGCGGTGGAGGTGCTGCGCTGCACCGCCCGCGTGAAGGAGCTCATCGAGGACAAGGACCGGACGAAGGAGATTCCGGATGCCATCTCGCAGGGCTTCGACACGTATGGGATGCAGACCTTCGACCAGTCGCTGATGTCACTGGTGAAGCAGGGGCTCGTCACCTACGAGGAGGCCCACCGGCAGGCCACGAATCCGGACGACTTCGCGCTGCGCTTCTCCGGCATCAGCGCCACCTCGGACTCGAAGTGGGACAACTTCGATGGGGGTGGCTCCAAGCCGGTGCCGGGCTCGGCCAGCTTCGGGCAGAACCAGCAGCCCGCGCCGGCCGCGACGCCGGCCCCGCGTGTGGCGGCTCCTGGGGCCGCGGCGCCCCGTTCGGCGGCTGCCTCCGTGCCTCGTCCGGGAGTGCCCGCTGTTCCCTCCGCCGCGTCCCGGCCTGGGGTACCGGCGGTGGGTGCCCGTCCCGCGGCTCCGGCGTCCGCTCCCGCGGCTCCGAAGGCGCCCGCGGCCGACGACGACTTCCAGATCGAGCGCTTCTAGGGAATCCGCGTGGGGCTTGCGTCACACCCCCTCTCCCTCCGGGAGAGGGGAAACTCTACGCCTCCTCATCTCCAATCTGCGCCCGCAGCCGGGTGAGCCGCTGGGTGCCGATGAGCCCCTCCTTCGCCAGCAACTGGAGGAAGTCCACGGTGGCGCGCAGCCCGGCCTCCATCTCGGCCTCGGGCTTGTCGGCGATCTCGTTCTCGTAGAGCGCCTCCATGTGCTCGGGGTTGATGGGGGTGGGGCCCTCGCCCCAGGCGATGTTCACCAGGGCCCGCGAGATGTGCGCGCGCACGTTGCGCTCCGTCTCGTCCTTCGCCCCCTTCTCGAAGCCGAGGACGAGGGCATCCACCTGCTCGCGAGTCAGGGCCGCCAGGGATGGCACCTCGCCGAGCGCCTCCTGGACGAACGAGCTGTCGAACGTCTCCACCTCCTCCTCGTAGCCGAAGGCCTCTTCCAGGAGGATGGCGGCGATGAAGGCATCCGTCTCGTCGTCGGTGGCGCCCTCGGACTTGAGGGACTCCCGGGCCTTCTGGGTGGCGTCCTTGAGCGCGGGGTCCTCGGCGATGGCGTGCGTGGCGGCGTAGGCGGCCAGGAAGACGACGGCCGCCTCGGCGTCCGAGGACAGGTTGCGCTTGCCCTTGCCGCCCATCAACTCGTTGCGCTTGTCGGGGTGGGCGGAGGCGGTCTGGGCGAAGAGCCGCTCCTCGGGCCCGAGCGGCTCTCCGTTCTTCTCCTTCTCGAGCGTCTCACGGGCGGCTTCGGGGCTGAGGTAGCGGGCGATGAGGGGGTGCATGCCGCGCCTGTTACCACATGCTAGAGAGCAGGCGATGGACTTCACCCCCGAGGACGTCAAACGTGCGACGGACGCGTGCCTGCGACTGTTGGCCGTGCGGGCCCGCAGCCGGCACGAATTGCTGACGGCGCTCGAGCGCAAGGGCTTCTCCGAGCCGGTGCGCGAAGCGGCGTTGGAGCAGGTGGCGGGGTGGGGTTACCTGGATGACGAGCGCTTCGCCCGGGACCGGGCGGCGGTGCTGCTCCAGCGGGGGAAATATGGCCCCCAGGCCGTGGAGCAGCGGCTCCAGGCCCACGGGCTGAGCCGCGAGGCGGCGAGCGAGGCGGTGGCCGAGGCCCGTGGCTCGGTGGAGTTCGACGCGGAGGCCACGGCGCGCCAGGTGCTGGCTCAGCGGGGCCTGTCCGGCCGGAAGCTGGGACCCAAGGAACATGCCCGGGCCGGCCGTCTCCTGTTCAGCCGGGGTTTCTCCGAGGACGTCATCCAGCGGGTACTCGGTGACGCGGCGCTGGAACCTTCGGGTCCGGACGATTAGCTTGCTTACCTACCCATGCGTCTCCTTCGAGCTGCCTGCCTGTCTGCCTTCCTGTGTACCGCCGCCGGCTGCGCGGCCCTCTCCACCGGCCAGTCCGGGGATCCGGACTTCTCCTCGGATGCCGCCGCCAACATCCAATTGGGCGACGAGGCCGTGGAGCGGAAGGACTTCCTCCAGGCCGAGCGGTATTACGAGCACGTCCGGACCAAGTACCCCTACCTCGAGGTGGCCAACGAGGCGGAGCTGAAGCTGGCGGACCTCGCCTACGCCCAGGAGACGTACCCGGAGGCGCGCGAGAAGTACCAGTCCTTCATCAAGCTCCACCCCACGCACCCCAAGGTGGACTACGCCGCGTACCGCTCGGCCCTCTCGCACTACGCGGACATCCCCTCGGACTTCTTCCTCCTGCCTCCCTCGACGGAGAAGGATCAGACGGAGATCCGGGCGGCGCTGGTCTCCCTGAACGACTTCGTGCGCCAGTACCCCAACTCGCAGTACGTCGCCGAGGCGAAGCAGAACATCGAGGACACGCGCCGGCGGCTGGCCGAGCACGAGCTGTACGTGGCTTCCTTCTATGCCAGGCGCGAGCGCTGGAAGGCCGTGGCGCAGCGGCTGGAGGGGCTGTTGAAGAACTACCCGGGCACCTCCGTCGAGGAGGAAGCCCTCTTCGACCTGCATGAGGCCTATGTGAAGCTCAACGACGCTGAGCAGGCGAAGCAGACGCTGCAGCGGATCATCGAGCGCCTTCCCGGGACGCCCGCCGCCGAGCGGGCGCGGAAGATGATGGGCTCGTGAGGAGCGCCGAGGACTGGAGCCGGCTGGGTGGGGTGGTCATCACCGTGCTGGCCCTCGCGGCCGTGGCGGTGCTCCTGGTCCCCCGGCTCCTGGGCGTGGCCGCCGGGCCCGAGGCGGACATCATCACCGCCCTGAAGAGCACCGAGCGGGACGGGCTGTCGCTGACCGTGCCCGGAGTGGGGGAGCCGCTCCGGTCCCAGAAGCACTACTTCGCGCGCATCACCGTCAACGTGGAGCCCGGAGGGGAGCGGGCCGTGGCCTGGGCGACCCTGGACTTCGACGGCCTGCTGGGCCGCACGGCCATCAGCTCCCTGGGTGTGGAGCGGGTGCCCTTCGTCCGCCGCGGAGGGGAGTGGGTGCCGGAGAGTCTGGCCGCGCCCCGGCTGGCGGCGGTGGTCCGGGCGCTGGAGTCCCGGCGCCGGGCGCTGGAGACGGGAGACCGCGAGGCCCTGGAGGCCCTGCTCGCGCCGGGACTGGAGTCGTCCACGGGGGGAGGGGAGGCGGAGTTGGAGCGGGTGATGGAGCTCCAGCGGCGCCGCTACCGGGCGGAGACGTGGTTGCTGCGGCTGGAGCGGGACGACGCGGTGGCCACCGAGGCCTGGCGCTTGGAGGGACAGACGCCTTCCCGGCCCGTGGATGAGCGGGGCCAGCGCCGGTTCTCGCTCATTCGTCACGAAGAGGAATTCTTGTTTTCGTCCAGTCTCATGTAGGCTAGGCGCCATCGCAGCAGGGCTCAGCCGGGTGGGACGGACAGGGCAGTGGGCGGGAGGCTGAAGGCCGTGGCCACACTCATCATCGAGGTCGTAGCACCGTGAGCACTCCGAGCGGATCGCCGGCGAAGACGTACGCGCTCAAGTTCATCTCCGGCAAGTACCAGGGCGGTGAGTTCCCGCTGAAGGCGGAGAAGCAGATCGTCATCGGCCGTTCGAGCGAGCTGGACATGGTGCTCGTCGAGGACATGGTGTCGCGCAAGCACGCGCGCATCATGGTCAACGGGACCGGGCAGATCTCCATCGAGGATCTCGGTTCGACGAACGGCACGTTCGTCAACGGCGAGAAGGTCAAGCAGGCGACGCTCAAGGAGGGGGACCGCATCCTCATCGGCACCTCCATCCTGAAGCTCATCCTGCAGGGCGTGGGGGTGGGCGAGGTCGACGAGGTGGTGGCCAAGCAGCGCCTGGAAGAGGTGGCGGTGCAGGCGGCGCGGACCTCGACGAAGGCCTCGTCCATGACGGGGAAGATCGAGGAGATTCCGCTGCCGGACCTGTTGCAGCTCTTCCACACGTCGAAGAAGAACGGCGTGCTGGTGGTCAGCAACGACCACGAGGCGAAGATCTACCTGCGCCAGGGCCGCGTGTACTACGCGGTCATCGACGACAACCACAACCTGGGTCCGCAGAAGAGCTTCAACCGCATCATCACCTGGGAGCAGGGTGACTTCGAGCTGCAGCCGGCCGACCCCCAGGAGTTCATGGTGGAGCTGGACTCGTCCACCGAAGCGCTCCTGATGGACGCGCTGAGGCAGTTGGACGAGTACAAGCGCATCCAGAAGGATCTGCCGTCCATGGCCACGCAGCTGTCGCTGGCGATGCCGATGACGGCGAAGCTGCGCGAGCTGACGCCGGAGCTGCTGGACGTGCTGCAGCAGGTGCACAACTACGGCTCGCTGGGTGGGGTGCTGGACCACTCGGAGCAGGACGACGTGCAGGCGGCCGAGGCGGTGTTGCAGCTCATCAAGCGCGACTACGTGCGCGCCAGCTGACGGGGTTCATCGTGTCCGAGGAGCAGAAGCCGCGCCGGCTCACCGAGCTGGCGCATTGCGCGGGTTGAGCGGCGAAAATCCGCGCCGCGGATCTGGCGCAGGTCCTGCGCCAACTGAAGACTTCGAAGGATACGAGGGCGCTGGTGGGCTTCAACACCAACGATGACGCAGCTGTGTATCGAGTGGCGCCGGGACTGGCGCTGGTGAGCACGGTGGACTTCTTCCCGCCGGTGGTGGACGACCCGTACCAGTTCGGGGCCATCGCCGCGGCGAACGCACTGTCGGACATCTACGCCATGGGGGCCAAACCCCTGTTCGCGCTCAACCTGGTGGGCTTCCCGAAGGATCGGCCCATGGAGGAGCTGTCGCGGATTCTCGCGGGCGGCCAGGCGAAGGCGGACGAGGCGGGCATCCCCATCCTGGGCGGGCACTCGGTGCAGGACCCCGAGCCGAAGTACGGGCTGGCGGTGACGGGTCAGGTGCACCCGAAGAAGGTGCTGACGAACGCCGGGGCGAAGCCGGGCGACGTGCTGCTGCTGACGAAGCCCCTGGGCTCGGGCATCGCGACCACGGCCATCAAGCGCGGCGTGGCGTCCAAGGAACTGACGAAGCGCGTGGTGGCGCTGATGTCGGAGCTGAACAAGAAGCCGGGAGAGGTGTTCGCCTCGGGGAAGTTCAAGGTGAACGCCCTCACGGACGTGACGGGCTACGGCCTGCTGGGGCATCTGCTGGAGATGATGACGGGGGCGAAGGCCAGGGCCTTCCTGGACCTGGAGCGCATCCCCATCCTCTCGGAAGTGCCGGCGCTGGCGCAGCAGGGCGTGGTGCCGGGCGGGACGAAGTCCAACCTCGCCCACGTGGGCAAGAAGGTGCGCTTCCCCAAGGGTCTGCCCGAGGACATCCAGTGGGTGCTCGCCGACGCGCAGACGAACGGAGGCCTGCTGGCCTCGGTGCCCGCGAAGGACGTGCCCAAGGCGTTCCGCGCGCTGGAGAAGGCCGGCGTGGGCGTGGCCCTCATCGGTGAGGTGGGCGAGGGCCGCCCCGGCGTCGAAGTCGTCGGTTGAAGGACGTACGGCCGGCCGCTGGCGCTCCACCCGGCGCGCCTCTACGATCCGCTCCGGCCATGACACTCCGCCTCCCCCCCCTCGTCGGCGTGCTCGTCCTGCTGTGCCTGCCCTCGTCCTCCCCCGCGGCCGAGCGCCCCGCGCGCATCGTGGTGGATCCAGGCCATGGTGGAGACAAGGGGGGAGCCACGAGCCCCACGGGCCTGCTCGAGAAGGACGTGTCGCTGCAGGTGGCGAAGCGGCTGAGGGATCACCTGGAGGAGGAGCTCGGGGCGCAGGTGCTGATGACGCGGGAAGAGGACCAGTCGCTGCCCCTGTCCGAGCGGGTGGAGTTCTCCAACAAGCAGCGGCCGGACCTCTTCGTCTCCATCCACTGCAACGCGATGCCCACCCGGCGCACCCGCGCGCGCGTCCAGGGCATCGAGACGTACTTCCTTTCGGCCAGCGCCTCCAACGCCACGGCGCGGGCGGCCGCGGACCGTGAGAATGCCGAGGCCCCAGCGGCGCGGGGAGCGCGGGGAGACTCCACGCTGGCCTTCATCCTCCACGACCTGGCGCGTACCGAGGCGCACCAGGACTCCTCGCGCCTGGCGTACGCCATCCATCAGAAGCTCATCGCGGCCACGGGGGGCTCGGACCGGGGGGTGCTGCAGGCGCCCTTCTACGTGCTCAACGGCGTCGAGGCCCCCGCCGTCCTCGTGGAGATTGGCTACATCTCGCACCCGGAGGAGGGGAGCAAGCTGGCCCGCGCCGAGTACCAGGAGCGGCTCGCCACCGCCATCGCCGAGGGCGTGAGGGTCTTCCTGGCCGAGGTGCGCCGGCGCGATTCGCCCAAGCCCGCGAAGGTGGCGGCTCCCGCGACTCCCTGACAGAGGAGCGCACTCGCGACGGACAGCGGGGCGGCGCGTCTGCTAGAGAGGCGCCCGTTTCCCTTACCGAGGAGCCTCCCCATGCGGTCCTTCAACCGTGGGGCGCTGGACATGCGCCCCGTTACCCTTACCCCTGCCATCACCCGTCACGCCGAGGGCTCGACCCAGGTGGAGTTCGGCGATACCCGCGTGCTCGTCACCTGCTCGGTGGAGGAGAAGGTGCCGCCCCACCTGATGGGCAAGGGCTCCGGCTGGGTGACGGCCGAGTACGGCATGCTGCCGCGCTCCACGCATACCCGCACGCAGCGTGAGGCCGCCAAGGGCAAGCAGACCGGGCGCACGCTGGAGATTCAACGGCTCATCGGCCGCTCCATGCGCGCCGCGGTGGACCTGCCGGGCCTGGGCGTGCGCACCTTCACCCTGGACTGCGACGTCCTCCAGGCCGACGGCGGCACCCGCACCGCCTCCATCACCGGCGCCTACGTGGCCCTGGTGCTCGCCATGCGCAAGCTGCACAAGGCCGGGGTGATGACGCGCATGCCCAAGCTCACTCCCATCGCCGCGGTGTCCGTGGGCGTGGTGAAGGGCGAGGTGCGGGTGGACCTCGACTACGACGAGGACTCCACCGCCGACGTGGACCTGAACCTGGTGGCCACCGGCGACGGCCGCATCGTCGAGGTGCAGGGCACCGCCGAGCACCAGCTCTTCGACCGCAAGACGATGGACGCCATGCTGGACGCGGGACTGGCCGCCATCCGCCAGCTCACCGAGGCCCAGCAGAAGGTGCTCGGCGCATGAAGCCCCGCCTGCTCTTCGCCACCGGCAACAAGGGCAAGCTGCGCGAGCTGCGTGGACTCGTGGGGGACGCCGTGGAGGTGGTCTCCCTCGAGGACCTGCCGCCCATCCCCGAGCCCGAGGAGTCCGGCGCCACCTTCGAGGAGAACGCTGAGCTCAAGGCCCGCGCCTACGCCGCGGCGAGCGGCCTGCCCGCCCTGGCGGATGACTCGGGGTTGTGCGTGGACGCACTGGGAGGCCGTCCTGGCGTGCACTCCGCGCGTTATGCAGAGGGGGACGACAAGGCGCGCTACCAGAAGCTGCTCGCCGAGCTGTCGGGCGTGCCGGACGACAAGCGCACCGCCGCCTTCGCGTGCGCGCTCTGCCTGGTGCGGCCGGGCGGGGGCCCCGCCATCATCGAGGTGGGCCGCTGCGAGGGCCGCATCGGCCACGAGCCCCGGGGCTCCCACGGCTTTGGCTACGATCCGGTCTTCCTCCTGCCGGGCGGCAAGACGATGGCGGAGCTGACGTCCGAGGAGAAGGCGGCCATCTCGCACCGGGGTGTCGCCTTCCAGAAGATGCTGCCCCATCTGAGGGCGATGGTGGGCGGGCAGCCTGTTGGAGGGTGAGCAGGCGTCAGGAACGTTTGCCTTGCGCGTCCGTTCCGGATGGTTCAACAATGTTGAGCTTCATCGGGGCGTAGCGCAGCCTGGTAGCGCACCTGCCTTGGGCGCAGGGGGTCGGAGGTTCAAATCCTCTCGCCCCGATACAGCAGTACCGCGGTAACGGAGTGGATTGCGTGCCAGTAGCTCAGCTGGATAGAGCATCGGCCTTCTAAGCCGAGGGTCGTGGGTTCGAGTCCCGCCTGGCGCGCCACCTTCTCCGTTGTGACAAAAGGGGCTTGAACCGTATCGGTTTCCACGGTAGGGAAGCCGCCACGTTTCAGCGCGGTTGTTCCAGCGCGAGTTGTTCGTCGTAACGGCGGCCATAGCTCAACTGGTTAGAGCGCAGGACTGTGACTCCTGAGGTTACCGGTTCGATCCCGGTTGGCCGCCCTTCTCATCCCCCGCTTTTTGCGCCTATAGCTCAACTGGATAGAGCATCGGCCTTCGAAGCCGAGGGTTGGGGGTTCAAGTCCCTCTGGGCGCGCAGCAGCACCCCCTTCCGAGGGTGCCGCCACGCCGGGGAACTTCTCCTCCCCTAGCGACTCAGTACGGGCTCAGGCCTTGGCGTCCACCGCGGGAACGCGGCAGCGCAGCTCGGCCTCGGTCTCGAGCGCCGCGAGGTTCTCTCGCATCGGCCGGGCCCACTTCGCCTTGGGCTGCTCCATCAACTTCTCGTGAGCCAGGTCGATCGTCTCGGCCAGCTCCTCGTCGTTGAGCTCGGAGGCCGTCTTGCCCTTGTGCGGACCGAAGGCCACCACCACCGACGAGCTCTTCAGCTTCGCCGGGGCCTCCACGGCCGGAGCCGGCTCGGCGGCCGGAGTGGGCTCGGGGGTCTTCTCCCGGGCCTTCACTTCCTTCGCCGGAGTCTCCCGGGCCACCACGGGCTCGCGGACCTCCTTGGCGGAGGTGGCCGCGGGACGCGCCTTCACGGACTCCCGGACCGGCTCGGGTTCACGCACGGTCTCCCTGTGCGTCTCCTGGGCCTGGGCCTGCACGGGCGCCGGTTCCGGAGCCGCGGGCGGGGGAGGGAAGGACGCCTTCACCGGAGCGGAACGCGCACCCAGCACCTCGTAGCCGTGTGACGCCGCGGGCTCGGCCTGTGTGGGCTCGAACTCCTCGGCCGGCATCTCCTCGCGCACGTACAGGCCGCCGAAGGCCTCGGGGTACGCCTTGCGCAGTGCCGCCACGCGCGCGCACTTCTCGATCATCGTCGTGGGAATCTTGGCCCACAGCGGCGTCTGCTGGACGTAGCCCGCGAAGTCCAGCCACACCACCACCGGCAACTTCCCATCCCTCACCACGCGCGACCAGGCTCCCACCAGGCTGCCCTTGCGCTTGGCCGGGTTGAAGCGGTGCAACACCTCGCCCCTTCCCTGGTCCACGATGATCTCATCCTCGGCGTACACCGCACTCGCCTGGATGCCCTTGAAGTCCGGGAAGCGCTCCGCGCGCGCCAGCATCCCCGCCTCCGAGGGCTGGAACTCGTAGCGAGTCACCCAGTTGGGCTTCTCCCGGTTGCCCGCGTTCTGCCGCCGGGCCACGCAGAAGGCTTCCTTCAGCAACGGGTCCAACCCGGAGCGCTTGCACTGTTCGATGAAGAGGGCGAACTCGTCCTCCCCGATTCCTCGGGGGCAGATGGTCCGCTTGATGAGTTCCACGCGCTCGGAGCTCCACTGGCTCGACGCGGTTTCCGCCTTGTTGTGTGCTTCCACTGCTCTGTCTCCGCCTTCGAAAAGGGCGAACGACCTCCGTCCGCCCGCACCTCGGGGAGGATTCAACCCTGGAAGGCGCGCGTTGGCATCCCGATACTGAACACCTGTCCAGCGCCAGCTCGGAGGGCAGACGGGCTCAGCGGAGAGGGTCTGGAGGGGTTGCGCGAGGGTGCGAAAAAAAGCATTTGACGTGGACCGCGTCGCACCGTACAAGCCGTCCCCGTCGACGCGCGGTGACGAACCGCGGCGGCGCACAAGAGTCGGGAGCGTAGCTCAATTGGTAGAGCAATGGACTCTTAATCCATAGGTTGTGGGTTCGATTCCCTCCGCTCTCAACAGACCGGGGCCCCTTCAGTGATGAGGGGGCCCCGGTTCCTTTTTGGGCTCCTGGATTGCCGTGCGCCGGAGCCCCGTTTTCGGGTTAGAACGCACGGTCAGCCCCCGGGCGGGTGGCGAAACTGGTAGACGCGCCAGACTTAGGATCTGGTACCGCAAGGTGTGAGGGTTCGAGTCCCTCCTCGCCCATTCCGGCCATTTCGCGTTGACCGGATCGGACCTATCTCCTAAACGCGCACGTCCTGCTTTCTTCTGTTCTTCACCCATTCGACACGCCGGCCGTGCCCGGCGCGAGCGAGGCATCCCCATGAAGGTCCAGATCGAGGAGCTCTCTCCCATCGAGAAGAAGCTCTCCATCGAGGTCGAGAACTCCCGCGTGACCGAGGAGCTCACCCGCGCGTATACCGCGCTCGGCAAGCAGGTGAAGCTGCCCGGCTTCCGTCAGGGCAAGGTTCCCCGCCGCATCCTCGAGCAGCGTTACCGGGAGCAGGTGGAGGACGAGGTCATCCAGCGCGTGGTGCAGAACGCCTGGCTGGAGGCCGCCCGTGAGCACAAGGTGGAGGCCGTGGCCCCGCCCCAGGTGACCAACAACTCCGGCCTCAAGGCCGACGCCCCCTTCACCTTCGAGGCCCGCGTCGAGGTGAAGCCCAAGGTGGAGGCCAAGGACTACCAGGGCCTGTCGCTCACCCGCTCCGAGACCAAGGTCGAGGACAAGGAGGTGGACGACCGCCTGACCCAGCTGCGGGAGAGCATGGCGCGGCTGGAGAACATCGAGGGCCGTGACACGGCGCAGATGGGCGACTTCGCCACCGTGGACTACCACGCCACCGTGGACGGCAAGGACTTCCCCGGCAGCAAGGCCGACGACGTGACGGTGGAGCTGGCCCCCGGCGAGCTGGTGGAGTCCAACGTGGCCGCCCTCGAGGGCACCAAGGTGGGCGAGGCCAAGGAGCTGGACTACTCCTTCCCCGCCGACTACCGGGTGGAGGACGTCAAGGGCAAGACGGCTCGCTTCAAGTTCACCGTCAAGGGCCTGAAGAAGAAGGTCATCCCCGAGCTCGACGACGCCTTCGCCAAGGAGACGGGCGAGGCCCAGACGCTCGAGGAGCTGCGCGGGAAGATCCGCGCGGACCTGGAGCAGGGCAAGCGCAACAAGGCCCAGGGCGAGGAGCGCGACGCGCTCTTCAAGGCCCTCATCGAGCGCAACACCTTCGAGGTGCCCAAGGCGATGGTGGAGCGCACCATCGACAACATGCTGGAGAACCGGCTGCGCGCCATGGCCCGCATGGGCATGGATCCCCGCCAGCTCAACCTGGACTTCGCCCGGCTGCGCGAGGACCTGCGTGAGGAGGCCACCAAGGAAGTGAAGGGGGCGCTGCTCATCGAGGCCATTGCTCAGAAGGAGAACATCCAGACCAGCGACGCCGACGTGGAGAAGAAGCTCGAGGAGCTGGCCAAGGAGGCCAAGCAGGACATCTCCGTCGTCCGCAAGTACTTCAAGGGCGCCAACGAGCGCGAGGGGTTGAGCCTCCGACTTCGCGAAGAAAAGACGATTGAATTCCTGAAGGGTCAGGCGAAGTATTCCTAGGAGTTCTTCTTCCTTCGACCCTTCACGAGGTTGTCATGCCCTTCATGCCCGTTCCCTACGTCATCGAGCAGACCCACCGAGGGGAGCGCTCGTACGACATCTACAGCCGGCTCCTGAAGGACCGGATCGTCATGTTGGGAACGGAGATCGACGATGACGTCGCCAACGTCATCGTCGCCCAGCTCCTGTTCCTGGAGTCCGAGGACCCGGACAAGGACATCAACCTCTACATCAACTCGCCCGGTGGTTCGGTGACGGCCGGTTTGGCCATCTACGACACCATGCAGTACGTGAAGCCGCAGGTGTCCACCATCTGCGTGGGCCAGGCGGCCTCCATGGGCGCGGTGCTCCTGCTGGCCGGGGCCAAGGGCAAGCGTTACGCCCTGCCCAGCTCGCGCATCATGATCCACCAGCCGCTGGGCGGGGTGCGCGGGCAGGCCACGGACATCGAGATCCAGGCCAAGGAAATCCTCCGCATGCGGGCCAAGCTCAACGAGCTCATCGTCAAGCACACCGGCCAGCCGATCGAGCGTGTGGAGAAGGACACGGATCGCGACTACTTCATGGGGGCGGCGGAGGCCAAGGCGTACGGCATCCTCGACGAGGTACAGAACCCCCGGAAGGTGCTGACGCCGCCCACGGGCGAGCGCAAGTAGGCGCCCCCTCGCGGGGCATACGGGCCGGAGCCGCGGGAATGCTGTACCGCGTCTCCGGCTTCTGTTTTCTGCGCCTGTCGTTTTGGGCTGTTAAGTACCGAGCAGGTGCGTGGACGTCCCGGACAGGGGCTGACTAGATTGGTTTCAAGGCAGGGGGGCGGGCCGGTTGGGGAGCGCACCTCCAGGCAGTTGCAGCGAGGGCAAACATGGCGGGTAAGAACGTGGAGAAGCGAGATAACCAGTCCCTCTGCTGTTCGTTCTGCGGCAAATCGCAGAAAGAGGTGAAGAAGCTCATCGCGGGACCGACGGTCTACATCTGCGACGAGTGCATCGGGCTGTGCAACGACATCATCGCGGAAGAGATCGACCGCGAGGAGACCAAGGACACGAAGCTGCGCATTCCGCGGCCCAGTGAGATCAAGGCCATCCTCGACGAGTACGTGATCGGCCAGGAGCGGGCGAAGAAGACGCTCTCGGTGGCGGTGCACAACCACTACAAGCGCATCGAGTCCAAGGTGGCCATGGACGACGTGGAGCTGCAGAAGAGCAACATCCTTCTGCTCGGCCCCACGGGCAGCGGCAAGACGCTGCTGGCGCAGACGCTGGCGCGCATCCTCAACGTGCCCTTCACCATCGCGGACGCCACGTGCCTCACCGAGGCCGGCTACGTGGGTGAGGACGTCGAGAACATCATCGTCAACCTGCTCCAGGCGGCGGACCACGACATCGAGCGGGCCCAGCGCGGCATCGTCTACATCGACGAGATCGACAAGATCGCCCGCAAGTCGGAGAACCCGTCCATCACCCGCGACGTGTCGGGCGAGGGCGTGCAGCAGGCCCTGCTGAAGATCATCGAGGGCACCGTCGCCAATGTTCCGCCGAAGGGTGGCCGCAAGCACCCGCAGCAGGAGTTCCTGCAGGTGGACACGACGAACATCCTCTTCATCTGCGGCGGCGCCTTCGGCGGGCTGGAGCAGATCATCGAGCGGCGGCTGGGTGGCCGCAGCCTGGGCTTCGGCGCGGACATCCAGTCCAAGAAGCAGCGCAACCTCACCGAGCTGCTCAAGCACGTGGAGCCGGAGGACCTGCTGAAGTTCGGCATGATTCCGGAGTTCATCGGCCGTCTGCCCATCGTGACGGCGCTCGAGGAGCTGGACGAGCCGGCGCTGGTGAACATCCTCAGCCAGCCGAAGAACGCGCTGACGAAGCAGTACAAGAAGCTCTTCGAGCTGGACGGCATCTCGCTGAAGTTCACGGATGGGGCGCTCAAGGCGATTGCCTCCGAGGCCATCCGCCGCAAGGCGGGAGCGCGCGGCCTGCGCTCCATCCTGGAGAGCGCGATGCTGGACGTGATGTACGAGCTGCCCTCGCGCAAGACGGCCCGCGAGGTGGTGATCTCCGAGGAGGTCATCCTCAAGAAGAGCGAGCCAGTGGTGCTCCACTCCCAGGAGAACAAGGAAGCGGAGCCCAAGAAGGAGAGCGCGTAGGCGCTCGCGCGCCGAAGCGCCCGCGCGCAAGATCCCCTCTCCCCCCGGGAGAGGGACGGGGTGAGGGTATCCGGGCCCCAGGTTGAGCCCGAGCCCCACCGTGCGTCACGGACGCCCCCGCCAGTCCCGCGCTTTTCGTGGGACGGACGGGGGCGTTGCCTTATCTGCTGTCCCTCATATGGAGACGAAGCGGATGAATCATCCAGCCACGCGGACCGAGGCGGTGGTGGACACCCTGCACGGGGTGGAAGTGGCGGACCCGTACCGCTGGCTCGAGGACGAGAAGTCCCCCGAGGTCCAGGCGTGGATGAAGTCCCAGAACGCCTTCACCCGGGAGCACCTCGAGCGGCTCCCCGGCCGCGAGGCCCTGCGGCGGCGCTACACGGAGCTCTTCTACGTGGAGTCCCTGTCCGCGCCGGCGGTGCGGGGAAACCGCTACTTCTATGTCCGCACCCACAAGGACAAGGAAAAGGCCGTCGTCTACTGGCGCGAGGGCGAGAAGGGCGAGGAGCGCGTCCTGCTGGACCCGAACACCTGGAGCCCGGACGGCACGGTGTCGCTCGGGGTCTGGGTGCCCTCGTGGGATGGCCGGAAGGTGGCCTTCAGCCGTAAGCCGAACGCGGCGGACGAGGCCATCCTCCACGTGCTGGACGTGGACACGGGGAAGTGGAGCGAGGTGGACGTCATCGAAGGGGCCAGGTACGCCTCCCCGAGCTGGACGCCGGACAACGAGTCCTTCTACTACGCATGGCAGCCCACGGACCCGTCCATCCCCGTGGCCGAGCGGCCCGGCTACGTCGAGCTGCGCCTGCACCGGTTGGGCACGGATCCGAAGACGGACACCCAGGTGCACCCGCGCACGGGGGATCCGAAGACGTTCCTCGGCGGCAACGTCACCCGGGATGGCAAGTACCTCTTCGTCTACATCACCCGCGGCTGGAGCGAGAACGACGTCTGGTGGAAGCGGGTGGGGGAGAAGGACTTCCGCCTGCTGGTGAAGGGCGAGGGCGCCCGGTACTCGGTGGACGTCTGGGAGGACGGTTTCTACGTTCAGACCGACGAGGGCGCGCCCATGGAGCGCGTCTTCAAGGTGTCTCCCGAGCGGCCGGAGCGCTCGGCGTGGAAGGAGCTGGTCCCCGAGGACCCCACGGCCGCGCTGCAGGGCATGAACATCGTGGGCGGCCACCTGGCGCTGGCGTACCTGAAGGACGCCACCACGCGGGTGCGGCTGGTGACACTGGACGGCCAGCCGGTGCGCGACGTGGCGCTGCCGGGCCTGGGCGCGGCGAGCAACCTCTACGGCCTGGAGGACCGCGACGAGGCCTGGTTCGTCTACAGCTCCTTCAGCACTCCGCCGCAGGTCTACAAAACGTCCGTGTCCAGCGGGCGGGTGGAGCAGTGGGCCCGGGTGGAGCTGCCCATCGAGCCGGAGCGCTACACGGTGGAGCAGGCCTTCTACCGCTCCAGGGATGGCACGCGGGTGCCCCTCTTCCTGGTGCACCGCAAGGATCTGAAGAAGACGGGGGACAACCCGACCCTGCTCTACGGGTACGGCGGCTTCAACGTGAGCATGCTGCCGTCGTTCCGCTCCAGCATCTACCCCTGGCTGGATGCCGGGGGCGTGTACGTGGTGGCCAACCTGCGTGGGGGCGGGGAGTACGGGAAGGCCTGGCACGAGGCCGGCCGCCTGGACCGCAAGCAGAACGTCTTCGACGACTTCCACGCGGCGGCCGAGTTCCTCATCCGCGAGGGCTATACCCGGCCCGACAAGCTGGCCATCGCTGGCGGCAGCAACGGCGGCCTGCTGGTGGGGGTCGCGATGACCCAGCGCCCGGAGCTCTTCGGGGCAGTGGTGTGCCAGGTGCCCCTGCTGGACATGGTGCGTTATCACCTGTTCGGCAGTGGCAAGACGTGGATTCCAGAGTACGGCACGGCGGAAAAACCGGAGGATTTCCGGGTGCTCCACGCCTACTCGCCCTATCACCGCGTGAGAGCGGGCGTGCGCTACCCGGCCCTCCTGATGATGGCCGCGGACCACGACGACCGGGTCGACCCCCTGCATGCCCGCAAGTTCGTGGCCCTCGTACAGAACGCGGGACATGCCGCGCCTGCCCTGTTACGTATCGAGGCCAACGCGGGGCACGGCGGAGCGGACCAGGTGGCCAAGGCCATCGAGTCCAACGTGGACCTCTACAGCTTCCTTTTCGAGGTGCTAGGCGTTCAGGCGGGCGGCATTGCATCCGCTGCGAACGCAAATCGGGCCCGCTAAAGCACCGGCCGGACACCCGATGGCCCCCAGGGTGTTCCCTTGCTTGCAGGCCAACGTTCCCCATCTTTCACCCGGGGAACGGCCGCTGGAGGGGCCGTGTTATAGAGACCGTCTTACCTGTTCGTACTCTCGGTGTGCGGGCGGGCAACTTTACCAGGGGCTTGCAACCAAGGGTGGCAAGCAGGCAGGTGGCGAATACATGTTCTTCGGACGAGACGACAAGAGGGATGCCCAGAAGCGTGGGAGCACCGTACCGCTCCTCCCGCTGCGGGACATCATCGTGTTTCCGCACATGGTGGTCCCGCTGTTCGTCGGCCGGGAGAAGTCCATCGCGGCGCTGAAGGACGCGATGGCCCACAAGGGCCCCGACGACAAGGCTGTCATCCTCCTGGCCGCTCAGAAAAAGGCCAAGACGAATGACCCGACGCCGGAGGACATCTTCCACTTCGGCACCATCGGCCACGTCATCCAGCTCCTCCCCTTGCCCGATGGCACGGTGAAGGTGCTCGTGGAGGGCGTGCGGCGGGCGCGCGTGAAGAAGTTCATGCCCAACGACGCCTTCTTCATGGTGGAGGTGGAGGAGGTCGAGGAGCAGAGCGAGAAGTCCGTGGAGCTCGAGGCGCTCGTGCGCAGCGTGCACTCGGTCTTCGAGGCCTTCGTCAAGCTCAACAAGCGCATTCCGCCCGAGATGCTCATGCAGGTGGCGAGCATCGACGACCCGGCGCGCCTCGCTGACACCATCGTGGCCCACCTGTCGCTCAAGCTGAACGACAAGCAGGCACTGCTCGAGACGGAGAGCCCGGCCAAGCGGCTGGAGAAGCTCTACGAGCTGATGCAGGGTGAGATCGAGATACTGCAGGTCGAGAAGAAGATCCGCACCCGCGTCAAGAAGCAGATGGAGAAGACCCAGAAGGAGTACTACCTGAATGAGCAGATGCAGGCCATTCAGAAGGAACTGGGTGAGCGCGACGAGTTCAAGAACGAGATCCAGGAGATCGAGGAGAAGCTCAAGAACAAGCGGATGAGCAAGGAGGCCACGCTCAAGGTCAAGAAGGAGCTGAAGAAGCTCCGGATGATGAGCCCGATGAGCGCCGAGGCCACCGTCGTCCGCAACTACATCGACTGGATCATCAGCCTGCCCTGGTACGAGGAGACCCAGGACCGTCTGGATGTCGTCGAGGCCGAGCGGGTGCTCAACGAGGACCACTACGGCCTCAAGCGCCCCAAGGAGCGCATCCTCGAGTACCTGGCCGTGCAGCAGCTGGTGAAGAAGCTCAAGGGCCCCGTGCTCTGCTTCGTGGGACCTCCGGGCGTCGGCAAGACGTCGCTGGCTCGCTCCATCGCCCGCGCCACCGGCCGCAAGTTCGTGCGTCTGTCCCTGGGCGGCGTGCGTGACGAGGCCGAAATCCGCGGCCACCGGCGTACGTACATCGGCGCCATGCCGGGCAAGCTCATCCAGTCGCTGAAGAAGGCGGGCAGCAACAACCCTGTCTTCCTGCTCGATGAGATCGACAAGATGTCCACCGACTTCCGCGGCGACCCGAGCGCGGCGCTGCTGGAGGTGCTGGACCCCGAGCAGAACCACAACTTCAACGACCACTACCTCGACCTCGACTACGACCTGTCGAAGGTGATGTTCATCTGCACCGCGAACACGATGCACAACATCCCCGGTCCTCTGCAGGACCGCATGGAGGTCATCCGGATCGCGGGGTACACCGAGCCCGAGAAGCTCAACATCGCGCGGCGCTACCTGATCCCCAAGGAGCAGGAGGCCAACGGGCTGCTGGATCTGAAGATCGACATCACCAACGACGCGCTGCGGACCATCATCCACCGCTACACGCGTGAGTCCGGTGTGCGCTCGCTGGAGCGTGAGATCGGCGGCGTGTACCGGAAGATCGCCCGCGACATCCTGAAGAACGGCCGGCGCGACATCGTGGTCGACCGCAAGCAGGCGATGAAGTACCTGGGCACCCCGCGCTTCCGCTACGGCGTGGCCGAGCGCGAGGACCAGGTGGGCATCGTCACGGGCCTGGCGTGGACGGAGATGGGAGGAGAGATCCTCACCACCGAGGCCACGGTGATGCCGGGCAAGGGCAAGCTCATCATCACCGGCAAGCTGGGCGAGGTGATGCAGGAGTCGGCGCAGGCGGCCATGTCGTACGTGCGGACTCGAGCGGAGCGGTTCGGGATCGACCGCAAGATGTTCGAGAACTACGACATCCACGTGCACCTGCCCGAGGGCGCCATCCCGAAGGATGGTCCGTCGGCCGGTGTGACGATGTGCACGGCGCTCGTGTCCGCGCTCACCCGCATCCAGGTGCGCAAGGACGTGGCCATGACGGGGGAGATCACCCTGCGCGGCCGGGTGCTGCCCATCGGCGGCCTGAAGGAGAAGACGCTGGCCGCCCACCGCGCGGGCATCAAGACCGTCCTCATCCCGAAGGCCAACAAGAAGGATCTGAAGGACATCCCGAAGAAGATCCGCCAGGCGCTGCGCATCATCCCCGTGGAGTTCGTGGACGATGTGCTCCGCGAGGCCTTGCTCCTGGAGAAGCCCGAGGAGTTCGGCCGCAAGGATCAGCAGAAGACCACCGAGGTTGCTCCCACCGCGGCGGCTTCGGCACCGGCGTAGCGGCGGGCCAGAGGTTGAAGTGATTCGCGGGCCCCGGGGATTTCCCTGGGGCCCGTTGTCTTTTCATGCCTCGCTCTCCGCCCATTTCCCCTCGCCCTCCGGGAGAGGGACGGGGTGAGGGTATCCGTCCCAGTGTTCCCCACTGGACCGTGAACCCGTGCGGCACAGTGGGGCTCCACCTGGGCAACCAGGGATGCGAGGCACCCTCACCCCGTCCCTCTCCCGGGGGGCGAGGGGAGGGGAGCGCACTCCACACCCCATGGGCCTCGGTTGCGCGATACAACCCCACCCCGGTGGCTCCCCTCGTGCGCTCACTCGCCTTGATGCTCGTCCTGGTCCTCGTGGCCGGAGGCTGTGGCCGCTGCGGCTTCCAGCCCGACCCCGGCGTCAAGGTCGTCGTTCCCTCGATGCCCACCACGCTCGACTGGAGCTACTCAGACCCCACCAGCTGGGCCAACTACCCCGTCATGCTCGCCACCCAGCGCGGGCTCACCACGCTCGCGCCGGACCACTCCGTCCAGCCCGGGCTCGCCGAGCGTTGGGAGCGCTCCCGCACTTCCACCGGCCAGGAGGTCTACACCTTCCACCTCCGTCAGGACGTGCGCTGGTCCGATGGTGTCACCCCCCTCACCGCCCAGGACTTCGTCATCGGCTGGCACCGTGCCCTCCAGGGCCGTGAACGCGGGGAACTGGCCGACCTCGCCGGCGCCGACGAGGTGCTCGAGCTCCAGGAGAAGGGTGCTCCCCCCGAACAGCTGAAGGCCGCTCTCGACCGCACCGGCGTCGAGGCGCTCGACCCGCACACCCTCCGCGTCACCCTGGCCCGCCCGCGCAACTACTTCCTCGCGCGCCTCGCCAACGTGTACCTGTTCTTCCCCGCGCCCTCCGCCGTGCTCGCCGGCAAGACCGAGGAGCAGGTGCGCGATTATTTCGACCGGCCTCGCGATGGCCACCCGCTGGCGCTCGGGCCCTACCGCGTGGAGAACTGGGACCGCGCGGGCGAGCGCGTGCGGCTCGTCCACAACCCGCACTCCGCCTTCCTGCCCCCGCTCGCCCCCGGGGAGCGGCCCGCCCCCGTGCTCACCCTCATGAAGTCCGAGATCGGCCCCGCCCTCTACGAGCGCGGCCGCGTGGACTTCGTCTTCGTGGACAGCGCCGTGGCCCTCCAGGGCCGCCGCCCGGACGACCTCCAGCGCGAGCCACTCCTCTCCACCTACTTCCTCGCCATCAACACCGAGCGCCCACCCCTCGACCGGCCCGAGGTCCGCCGCGCCCTTTCCCACGGCATCGACCGCGAGGCCCTCATGAAGGGCCTGCTGCCCGCTGCTCGCCCCAGCCACGTCCTCCTCCCGCCCGAGCTGCCCGGGGCCGCCCCACCCGAGGAGGCCGCGCGCCTGCCCCACTTCGACCCCGAGCGGGCCCGCGCGGAGCTCGCCGGAGTCCCCGGACTGGACCGGCCGTTGCGGCTCGTCTACCGCTCGGGAGACTCCTTCGTGCCCGAGGTGGCCATCGCCGAGCGCCTCGCCGCGCAGCTCACCGCCGTGGGCTTGAAGGTGACGCTGGATGCGCGCTCGGACTTCTCCGCCGAGGTGGCCCGCCGCACCGCCGAGGGCCCTCGTGCCTACGACCTCTACCTGCGCCGCCTGGGCGCGGACTACGCGCACCCCAACACCTTCTTCACCCTCTTCGAGCGCAATGGTCTCCACCAGACGGGCTGGGAAACCCAGCAGGGCGGAGAGCCCATGGCCCGCTTCGAGCGGCTCCTGGACGAGGCCGACGCCGAGCCCGACGAGGCCCGCTCTCGTGCCCTCTATGGCCAGGCCCAGGCGGTGCTCCTCGACGAGATGGCCGTCATCGCGCCGCTCTACCACCCGGACCGCTACTTCCGGACCCGAGCCTCCCTGCGTGGCGTGGACGTGGACCCCTTCAACTTCCTCTCCCTGCGCGAGCTGCGCCTGAGCGCGGCCCCCACGGAGGTGCACTGAGCCATGCCCCCCGCGCTCCTGCGTCTCGGCCGGCAGCTCGTGCTCGTGCCCATCGTCGCCATCGCGTCCTACTTCCTCATGGCCGCGTTGCCCCTCACCACCGCGGACGACGCCAAGCGCCAGGTGGCCCCCGAGGTGCTCGCGTCCTACCGGAGGGACCTCGGCCTGGGACAACCGCTCGGCTTCCTCCGCCCGTGGGAGAAGCTCTTCCGCGGCGAACGCCTGGGCACCAGCGCCCAGGGCATCACCGGCGACGAGCTGCTGTGGAAGCTCTCCGGCAGCGTGGGCGTGGGACTCGTGGCCCTGGTGCTCGCGCTCGGGTGGGCCCTGGCCTTCGCGCTGCTCCGGGCCCGTTGGCGGCGCAGCCGGCTCTCCGTGCTCGGCGACGCGCTGCCCGCCGCGGCCTTCGGTACCCCCGTCTTCATCCCCGCGTTGCTGCTCGCCCCCGCCGTCGTGGAGCGTGGCCACCTGCTGCCCGAGCTGACCGCCGCGTTCGTCATCTCCGTCTGGCCCGGCATCTTCCTCGGCACCCTGGTGGCGGACGCACTGGATACCGAGCTGGCCCGCGACTACGTGCGCACCGCGCTCAGCAAGGGTCTCTCGCCACGCTCCGTGCTGTGGCGCCACGTGCTGCCCAACGTGCTGCCCGCGCTGCTCGATGCCGTGGGCCCCGTGGCCACCGCGCTCCTCGCCGGCTCCTTCGCCGCCGAGCGCGTCTTCGGCCTCCCATACTTCGGCCAGCTCTACGTCCTCGCCGTGCTGCAGAAGCAGGTGGCCGTCGTCGTGGTGGCCACCACCGTGTTCGCCTCGCTGCTCGTCCTCGTGGGGCTCGCGGTGGAGCTCGTGCGGCTCCTCGTGGACCCCCGCGCCCGGGAGGCCCGCTCATGAGCGCCCGCCGCATCCCCACGCGGGCCTGGGTGGGCCTCGTGCTGCTCGTGGGCCTGGGGCTGGCCAGCTGGCTCGCCGGCCGCGTCTTCCCCGAGGCGCTCGCCCGTACCTGCCCCCTGGGCACCGACCCCACCCATCCGGACCGCACCGTGTGCGAGCTGGCCTTCGGTGGCCTCTGGGTCTCCCTCGCCATCGGCCTGACCGCCGGGGCCCTGTCCACCGTGCTGGGGCTCGGCGTGGCCATGAGCGCCCGGGCGGCGGGCGACAGGGTGGAGCACTGGGTGCTGCGCGCGGTGGACGCCGTCTTCGCGCTGCCGGACGTGCTGGTGGTGATGGTGCTCCAGCTCGCCGGCCAGTCCATGCTGGACGCGGGCCACGCGGGCGGATTGGGCCCCTTTGGCCTCATGGTGGTGTCCCTGGCCCTGGTGGGCTGGGCGGGCCCGGCACGCATGTTCCGCAACCGCCTGGCCACGCTCGAGGGCCAGGAGTTCATCGCCGCCTCCCGGGCCCTCGGCGCCGGCCGCTGGCACCTGCTGCGCGTTCACCTCTGGCCCTCGCTGCGTCCCTTCGTGCTCGCCGTCTTCCTCAGCCGCCTGCCGACCGCCATCCTCACCGAGTCCACCGTCAGCTTCTTCGGCATCGCTCGCATGGAGCCCATGTCGCTCGGCCGCTACCTCGGCACCAGCTACGCGGCCCTCATCTACGAGGGCGGTGCTCGCGTGGTGCTGCCCGCCTGGGGGCTGTTGGTGCTGCTCGTGCTTGGTGCCTCGCTCTCCTCTCAAGCACTCGGGGCCGGGACGCGCCGCACCTGAGGGGAGCGGCGGTCCCCCGTTTCACCGGCAGCGAGTGTGGAATTCCGGGCAGTGTGGTGGACGTTGGCACCACACGAACCCCCTGCCCAGAAGGTTGCCATGTCCATCGTCAACGAGGAGCTTCCGATCGCCACGGGTCACGCCCGCTCCAAGACCCGGGACGAAGACAACCTGAAGTTGGAGCCCGTCCGGGGCACGGTCCTCATCGTCGAGGACGATCCGGCCCACCGCGAGCTGCTGGTGGAACTGCTCACGCAGTGGGGTTACGCACCGCTCCCCGTGGGCAGCGCCGAGGAGGCCGAGTTCGCCGTGCGCAACAAGCGCATGGACGCGGCCATCGTGGACGTCTTCCTGCCCGGACGTAGCGGCACCAACCTCATGACCCGCTTGCGCGAGAAGTTCCCCCAGGCCGTGCTCATCGGCGTGAGCGCCATGAGCGACGCGTCCATGGCCCGCAAGTGCAAGGGGCTGGGCGCGGATCTGTTCATCGGCAAGCCGCTGGCTCCCGAGAAGCTCGCCCAGGCGCTCCAGTCCCGGCACACCAGCTGGCACTGAGCGGGCACCCGTCTGGCCCCCGGTCCAGGGTGGGTACGATTCGGTTGCGCGAAGGGAGGGAAGGGCGGACACTTCCCTCTGTGCAGACTCTCGCTCCTGGTCTCCTGGTGGCCATGCCACAACTGACGGACTCCAACTTCCGCCGCTCGGTCATCCTCATGCTCGAGCACAGCGAGGGCGGGTCCATGGGCCTCATCATCAACCGCGGGGCCTCGCTGACGCTGGGGGAGCTGGCCAAGAACCAGTCCCTCACCATCGCCCCCGAGCGGGCGAACCAGCCCGTCTTCATGGGCGGCCCCGTGGAGAACCACCGCGGCTTCGTCCTCCATGACGACGAGAATGTCGAGGAGAAGCACGAGGTGGTGCCCGGCCTCTTCCTGAGCCTCACCCTGGATACGCTCGGACCCCTGTTGAAGGATCCCTCGGCCCACGTGCGCTTCTGCCTGGGCTATGCCGGTTGGGGCGCCCAGCAGTTGGAGAGCGAAATCTCCTCCGGCTCCTGGCTCTATGCCGAGGCGTCCGCCCGGCCCGTGCTAGAGGGGGACCCTGGCATGCTCTGGGAGAACACGCTCAAGAGCATGGGCGTGGATCCCGTGATGCTCTTGAAGGGGAAGGGACTGAACTGATGCTTGATCCAAATGCCATCCGCGAGCGGATCGTGGGCGCGCTGCCCGGCTCGGAAGTGGACGTGCGCGACACCACGGGGACCGGAGACCACTTCGAGGCCCGCGTGGTGAGCCCCGCCTTCGCGGGCAAGTCCATGGTGGAGCAGCACCAGCTGGTGTATGCGCCGCTGCAGGACTGGCTGAAGACCGGCGAGCTGCACGCGCTGGCGCTGAAGACCTACTCGCCCGAACAGTGGAAGAAGTTCGGCAATCGCTGACGAGGTAACCGAATGATGACTCCCGAGTTGAAGGCCCGTTTCGACGAGGCTGTCCGCAACAACAAGATCGTCCTCTTCATGAAGGGCAACGCGATGTTCCCGCAGTGCGGCTTCTCCGCGCGCGCGCTGCAGATTCTGCAGCAGCACGGGCAGGTGCACACGGTGGACGTGCTGGCGGACCCCGAGGTGCGCCAGGGCATCAAGGAGTACAGCAACTGGCCCACGATTCCCCAGGTGTTCATCAACGGGAAGTTCGTGGGAGGCTCGGACATCCTCATGGAGCTGGAAGAGCGCGGCGAGCTGGCGGACATGATCGCCGGCAAGACGCCCGCCTGAGCGCGCCGCACAGGCCCGTGACATCGAGCTCCCGCCGGGGGACGTACTTCCCCGCCGGGAGCTTTTTCGTGCGGGCATGAGCTTTACAGACATTTCACTTCTACCTCGTGTTCCCCGGTTGTAGGGTGCCGCTCCCCACGGCAGGTGCCGTGGCGGCGTGGAGAGGCCGGCTCCACGCCATGAAGTCCGGGGGGCTCCAGACAGGTCAGCGCATCCGCGTTGCCGCCTGGTCCCTCTGTGAGAGGACGCCTCTTGGGGGGCGTCAACGGAGCGATGAGGATGGATTTTCAGTCACGTCGCCGCGCCGGGTGGCGCGGTACGGCAGGAATGGTGTGTCTTGGATTGCTCTCCGCCGCGCTGCCGGGCTGCGGGAGGGAGGATGCGCGCCCCGCGTTGCCCGAGGCGATCGGCTCCACGGGACAGGAGTCGCAGTGTGGCGCCACGTTGGACTTCCAGCATGTCGAGCAGTACGACGGCTCGTTCAACGTCACGACGGGTTTCGTCGAGAACCGTCAGCGGCCCGTCGCGCAGACGCAGTGGCGGAACGATCTCGCGGCGCGCTACGACAATCCCGGAGACGTGAACGGGCAGCGCTGGTGCTCCGGGACGCTCATCTCGGAGGATCTCTACCTGACGGCCGCGCATTGCTTCAGGGAGGGCAACGGCTGGACGTTCCCCCGTGACGCCGCGGGCAATCCCATTGCGCCAGCGGTGGCCGCGCAAGAGATGCTCGTCAGGTTCAATTATCAGCGCGCCCCGGACAATTCGCTGCGCACGGAGCAGACGTACACAGTCGATGCGCTCGTCGAGTTCGAATTGAACGGGCTCGATGTTGCCTTGCTTCGCCTCAATGGCGCACCGGGGCTGATCCATGGTGCCGCGCGCATCGCGCGGAATGATGCCGCGACGAATGAGCCCCTGGCCATCATCGGGCACCCGGCCGGGCAGCCGAAGCAGCTCTCCACGGGTAACAGCGCTGGCATCAGTGGCAACCGCCTCAACTACGGCAACCTGGATACGCTCGGTGGCAACTCTGGCTCGGGAATCCTCCACAGCGAGACGGGCCTCCTCGTTGGCGTGCACACCAACGGGGGCTGCACCACGACCGGGGGGAACAACTTTGGCATGCGCATCGGGGCTGTTCTCGCTGCCTCCACGGAGATCACCTCCGTGCTGAACGCGCAGGACAGGGTCCTCGCCACCTTCCAGAGCCAGCTGGGGCGGGAGCCGGCGGAGTCCGAGTACGTGCAGTACGTGCGGGCTCTGTCCGTGGCGTTGGCCGGAGGCTCCCAGGCCGAGCTCGACCGGGTGGTCCGGGGCACCGCGGATGTGCAGCTCGTCGGTGACTTCATGGACCTGGGCCATGATCAGGTGCTCCACATCAACCGCGGCGGTTCGGCCACGAAGATCATGATCCTTGATCGCCAGTCCGGCACGGCCCCTGGCACTCCCCTCTATTGGGAGGAGTGGGGCCAGTCGGGCCTGCTGAATGGCTGGGTGGATGGCGAAGACCTGCAACTCGCCGGTGACTTCATGAACCTGGGGTACGACCAGGTGATGTTCATCAACCGCGATGGCGTGGGCGGCAAGGTGATGGTGGTGGACTACAAGGCCGGCATCGTGCCGGGCACCGTGCGCGCCCACGAGAGTTGGACGGGTCCCTCGTGGCTGGGTGGCTGGATCGACGATGGCGACCTGCAGCGCGTGGGGGACTTCCGTGGCCTGGGACATGACCAGGTGATGTTCATCAACCGCGGCGGCATCGGCGGCAAGGTGATGGTGTTGGACTACTCCGTCAGCGTGCAGCCCGGGCTCCTGGGGACTCAGGTCTACTCGGAGGCGTGGGGCCAGTCGGCTCAACTGGATGGCTGGATCGGGGATGAAGACCTGCAGCTCGTCGGTGACTTCACGAACCTGGGGTACGACCAGGTGATGTTCATCAACCGCGATGGCACCGGCGGCAAGGTGATGGTGGTGGACTACGGCTCCGGAGCCGTGCCGGGCACCGTGCGCGCCCACGAGAGCTGGACGAGCCCCTCGTGGCTGGGTGGCTGGATCGACGATGGCGACCTGCAGCGCGTGGGGGACTTCCGTGGCCTGGGACATGACCAGGTGATGTTCATCAACCGCGGCGGCACTGGCGGCAAGGTGATGGTGTTGGACTACGCCGTCAGCGTGCAGCCCGGGCTCCTGGGGACTCAGGTCTACTCGGAGGCATGGGGCCAGTCGAACCTGCTGCTGGATTGGCTCGACCCCAACGACCTGCTCCTCACGGGTGACTTCCGTGGGCTGAACCACGCTCAGGCGATGTTCATCAACCGCGCGGGCACGGGTGGCACGGCCATGGTGGTGGACTACGTGTCGGGCACCGCCCCGGGCACCACGGTCTACTATGAGGACTGGGCCAGTCCCTCGTGGCTCGGAGGTTGGATCGACTGAGCCATCCTCCTGACGGCGCTCGCCAGGGTGCCGTCCGAGGAGGCGTTCAGTCTCCCGCCCACGAGGACGAAGGCACGTCCTGCCCATCGCTCGGGCAGGACGTGCCGGGGAGACATACGTACAATGGGCCCCGCTGCCATGAGCACGGCGGCCCGGTGCGGAGCAGCACGCCCCAGCACAACGCCTGGATGGGGACGAACCGGTAGGACCCGCCAGGCTCCTGGGAACGACGTGGCCACGGCAACACCGCGCATCTCCGAAGAGACGGCTGCTCCCGTGGAGCCGGCCGAAGCCCCGGCGCCCGTGGGCCCGCTGGGGCTCGTCTCCAAGGTGCCGGCCGCGCATTCTCCGCTGAAGCAGCGGGTGCGGGACTTCCGGGCCCGCCACGCGAAGTGGGAGCTGGCGCTCTTCTTCTTCGCGAGCTTCGCCTACGACATCGCCACGCTGCGGCGCATCGACAACTGGCTCGTGCTCACCAAGCAGGGCGTGTTCCTCGGTGTGCTGGGCCTGCTGTTGCTGGTGGAGCTGCGTTGGAGCTGGGACACGGAGCCGCCGCGGTGGCTGGCCCGGGTGTGGCGCTTCCGCGAGGACGCGCTGCACTTCTTCCTCGGCGGACTGCTGAGTCCCTACACCCTCTTCTATTTCAAGAGCGCGTCCGGGCTGACGGCGTTCCTGTTCCTCACGGGCGTCTTCGGGCTGTTGGTGGTCAACGAGCTGCCGCGCTTCCGGGCGCTGGGGCCCGTGGTGCGCGTGGGACTCTTCAGTTTCTGCCTCACCTCGTACTGCGCGTACCTGCTGCCCGTGGTGCTCGGCTACTACAGCGGGACGCTGTTCATGGCCTCCGTGGGCCTGTCCTGCGTGGCCACGCTGCTCATCACCCTGCTGGTGAGGGTGTGGAGCGGGGAAGGGCGGCGCACGCTGCGGCACGTGGCGCTGCCGGGGCTCGGCATCCAGGGGCTGCTGGTCGCGCTGTACCTGCTGAAGGCCATTCCCCCGGTGCCGCTGTCCATGCTCTCGAGCGGCATCTACCACGGCGTGGAGGTGGTGAAGGGCCCCCGGGGCAAGGACTACCGGCTGCTCCACGAGCGCGCCGAATGGCGGCTGTGGGAGCGCGGGGACCAGGACTTCCGTGCGCGCTCCGGTGACCGGGTCTACTTCTTCGCCAGTGTCTTCGCGCCCACGAGCTTCAAGCCGCAGCGCGCGGGAGACCGGGGCACCCGGCTCGTCATCCGCTGGTACTACGACGACCCGGAGAAGGGCTGGTCGCAGTACCACGCCTATGACGATCTGTACCTGGAGCAGGGCGGGCGCGAGCGCGGCTTCCGGACGTTCGCGTACGTGACGAATCCCCGGCCCGGTGACTGGCGCGTGGCCATGGAGACCGAGGACGGGCGGGAAATCGGCCGCCTGTCCTTCACGGTGAGCCCCGACGCCTCCACGGCGCCGCGCGAGTTCAAGGTGGAGGCAGGATGAGGATGCGCTCGACCCTCCTGGCGCTCACGGTGCTCGTGGGCCTTCCCGGCTTCGCGCGAGACCAGACCGGAACGCCGTACCACCCCCGGATCGCGGGCGTGCCCATGGCCTGTATGTCCGCTCAGGGTGCGCCGGTGGCCTTCGTGCCGAACACCTCGCTCGCCGATGTCGGGCTGTGGTTCTCCGGGTGGCCCGGCGTTCCTGCGCACGTCGAGTACAACCCCGGCCTGCTGGCGCGACTGCCGCCGAAGGTGCAGCTCTTCTGGTTCGGCCATGCGTGCGCACATGCGGTGCCCGTGGAGAACCCCGGCGAGGAGGGCGCGGACTGCGCGTCCATCCAGTTCCTCAAGCGGCAGGGGCTCGTGTCGCGAGCGCAGGTGGGCGAGCTCGAGTCCTACTTCCTGAGCGCGCCAGCGGTGGTGCCCTGGGGTCATCGCCCAGGGCCCGAGCGCGCCCGGCTGCTGCTCGCGTGTTACGACCGCGGTCCTCAGCCGAGGCGTTGATTCCCTGCTCTTCCCTCTCCCCTCGGGAGAGGGTCAGGGTGAGGGTGCCAGAGCCCGTTCTTCAACCCGTGGCCCTCAGTGTGGGCAGGGGGTTCAACCCGGGTTCACCCGATACCCTCACCCCGTCCCTCTCCCGGAGGGCGAGGGGAAATGGGCACGGTGTCAGCACGCGGACCTGACCCGAAGGGGATCAGCGCTTCTCGCTCCAGATCTGCTTCATCCAGTCCTCGATGTCCCTCGGCTCGCGGGGGATGTCCTCGGACAGGACGCGGCAGCCCGACTTCGTCACGAGCACGTCGTCCTCGATGCGCACGCCGATGCCCCGGTACTTCGCCGGCACCGTCAGGTCGTCCTTCTGGAAGTACAGGCCCGGCTCCACCGTCAGCACCATGCCCGCCTTCAGCTTGCCGTACTTGTAGGCCTCCTGACGCGCCTGCGCGCAGTCATGCACGTCCAGGCCCAGCATGTGGCTGACGTTGTGCAGCGAGTAGCGCTTGTAGAACTGGTGCTCTTCCTTCAGCGCCTCCTCCGGCGTCGTCTTGAGGATGCCCAGCTCATACAGGCCCGCGGCCAGGACCTTCATGGCGGCCCGGTTGGGCTCCATGAAGTCGTTGCCCGGCTTCACCGCGGCGATGGCCTGGTTCTGCGCCTCCAGCACCAGCTCGTAGATTTCGCGCTGCTCCTTGGAGAACTTGCCGGAGATGGGCAGCGTGCGCGTGATGTCCGCCGTGTAGAGGCTGTTGCCCTCCACGCCCGCGTCCAGCAGCAGCAGCTCGCCCTTCTTGATGTCGCCATCGTTGCGCGTCCAGTGCAGCACGCAGGCGTGGTGGCCGGCCGCGGCGATGGTGCCGTAGCCCACGTCGTTGCCCTCCACCCGCGCGCGCAGGTTGAAGACTCCCTCCACCTCGCGCTCGCTCCGGGCCGCCTTCAGCCGGCGGATGACGTCCTCGAAACCCCGGTGCGTGGAGTCGATGGCCGTCTCCAGCTCGCGCACCTCCAGCTTGTCCTTGATGAGCCGCATCTCGGACAGCGCCGTGGCCAGCTGCTTGTCTCGCTCGGCATGCTCCGTCACCGCGCCGTCCACCCGGGCCGACATGCCGCGCAGCACGCGCGTGGGGATGACGGCCGCGCCCCGCAGGCCCTCCAGGAAGCCCGGAAGCTCCGGCAGGCCGCGAGCCTCGTGCACGCCGAAGCGCGCCTGGCTCTCCTTCACGCCCAGCCTCGGGCCCACCCACAGCTCGCCCTTCACGCGGTCCGTGAAGAAGGTGGTGTCGCTGCGGCCCGGGTTGGTCTCCACGAAGAGGATGTCCGTGTGGCCGCCGCCCTCCTTCGGCTGGAGCACGAGCACGCAGTCGGGCTCCATGTTGCCCGTCAGGTAGTAGAAGTCCGTGCCCGGCCGGAAGCGGTAGTACGTGTCGTTGGCGCGCACCTTCTCGTGGCCGGTGGGAATGACGAGCGTCTCGCCCGGGAAGAGCTTGGAGAGTTCCCGGCGCCGGGCCTCGAAGACCTCGGCGTTCTTCATCTTCGGAGGGGGCTTGCCGCCCTGGGGCTTCCACCCCGTCATCATGAAGTCGAGCAGCGCGGGAGGCGCCACCGAGTCATGACCGGCGGGCTTCGCCTTCGACTCCGACTCCGGGGTGATGAGGGGCTGCTGCTCGGGCACCTGCTCCTGCGCGGTGGCCGCGACGGCCTGGGCTCTGGATGGGGTCTTCTTCGCCATGGGAGATGACTCTTCAACAACCCATCGCGCCCCTTCAAGCCCGATGCACCACGTCTTCCGCGTGATGTCCGACGTAGGGCGGTACTGGCTCTCCCGCTGAATCGTGTTATTCCTTGTCTCCCGGGCTTCCGGCGAGCCGGGGGGACATGCGGCCCGTGATGAGCGACGACGAGCAGACAGCGGTGATCGACAGCAGCCGGGGGCTGCTCTCCAGCGGCACGCTGGGTTCGATGGACAACCGCACACCCATCTCCATGCCGGGCATCTCGTTCGCCGAGCGGCGCTCGCTGGAGCCGGGAATGCGGGTGTCGGGCCGCTACCTCATCCGCGAGCAGCTGGGCGAAGGCGGCATGGGCCGCATCTGGCTCGCCGAGGACGAGCAGGAGCAGCGCCGCGTGGCGCTCAAGGTGATGCAGCTGCCCGCGGGCCTGCCGCACGCCAAGGTCGAGGAGCTCGTGCTGATGTTCCGCCACGAGTACTTCGCGATGAAGCGGCTCCAGCACCCGGGCACCCTCAAGGTGTTCGACTGGGGGCTGACCGAGTCGGGCCACCGTTTCATCACCATGGAGGCGGTGGACGGCCAGGACTTGAGCCGGCTGGCGCGCGAGCAGGCGCTCGACACCCGCACCCTCTACCGCGTCCTCATCCAGATGGCGCAGGTGCTGGCCTTCATCCACTCGCGCCTCTACGTGCATTGCGACATCAAGGCCAGCAACGTGCGCATCACCAGCTCCGGCGCGGTGAAGCTGATGGACTTCGGGGTGATGCACCAGGTGGGCACGCCGGGCTCCGGCCGGCTCAAGGGCACCCTGGAGTACCTCGCCCCCGAGTGGCAGCGCGGCGCCAGCATCGACGGGCGCGCGGACCTGTACTCGCTCGGGGTGATGGCCTACTTCCTGGCCACGCGCCAGCTGCCCTTCAAGAAACGCGACACCCCGGCGTCGCTGCTCGCGGACCACCTCACCCGCCACCCCCCGCGTCCCTCCAGCATCTGCCCGGTGGAGCCCTGGCTGGAGGAGATCATCCTCGTGCTGCTCGCCAAGGATCCCCGCGAGCGCTTCCAGAACGCCTCCGAGCTGTTGACGGCGCTGTGCCAGGCCAGTGGTGAGCCGCTGCCCGAGGAGCCACTGGCGGCGCGGACCAGCTACCTGCACATTCCGGAGGTGGTGGGGCGGAAGGCGGAGCTGGAGTTGATGCTGCGCGCGCTCCAGAAGGCCGGCCAGGGCGAGTCCCGCGCGGTGCTGCTGGGAGCGCCCGCGGGCGTGGGCAAGTCGCGCCTGTTGCAGGAGTTCGAGCTGCAGGCCCAGCTCTCCGAGGTTGCCGTCGGAGTGGGCCAGTGCCGCGCGGAGGGCCTGGCGCCGCTGGCGCCCGTGGGGCAGGCGCTGCGGATGCTGGTGCCGCGCACCCCGGTGGAGCTGATGGAGCGGCTGCGGCCCCTGCTGGGCAAGCTGGTGCCGTCGCTCGCCACCGGGCCGGTGCCCACCTTCCGGGACGCGGGCGCGGAGAAGATGGCCGTCTTCGGGGCGCTCGCCGAGTGGCTCCAGACGCTGGGCCACCAGTGCTCCTTCGTGCTGTGCATCGAGGATCTGCAGTGGGCGGATGCCGCGTCGCTGGAGGTGCTCAACGTCATCATCCGCTCGCTGCACCAGACGCGCGGAATGGTGGTGGCCACCTTCCGCTCGAACGAGCTGAACCGGCTGAGCCTGGCCTTCGAGACGGTGGACGAGGGGCTCACCTCGCGCCTGGAGCTGTCGCCGCTGACGGCCGGGAACATCGAGGATCTGGTGAGTCTGGTGCTGCCCGGCCTGGACGTGCCCGCGGGCTTCGTGGCCCGGCTGCATGCCACCACCGGCGGCAATGCCTTCTTCGCCACCGAGTGCCTGCGCATGCTGGTGGAGGAGGGTGCCCTGAAGCGGGTGGGTGGCCGCTGGTGCGCGGTGGAGAACCTGGAGGAGCGCGAGCTGCCAGGAAGCATCCGGGAGACGGTGCTGGCGCGGCTGGCCACGCTGCCCCACGAGCGGGTGGCGCTGCTGCGGCGGCTGGCTCCGGCGGGGCGAAGCCTGGAGCTGCCCCTGGTGCGCGCGCTGTCGGAGCTGCCCGAGGCGGAGTTGTTCCATGCGCTCGACGAGCTGGTGGAGCGCCAGTTCCTCCAGCGGGTGGAGGGCCGCTGCGTCTTCACCCACGACACGGTGCACGAGTCGCTCCACGACAGCACCCCGGAGGCGGAGCGGCGGGCCCACCACGGGCGCATCGCGGAGTTCCTCCTGCAACTGGGCGGCAACCGGCCGGGTGTGGCGCGGGCGGTGGGTTACCACTTCATCCGCTCGAACGAGCCACAGCGCGCCGTCATCCCGTTGCTGCGCGCCGGACAGGCCTCCATCGAGGCCAAGGCCCTGCTGGATGCCACGCTGGTGCTGAAGGAGGCCGCCGCGCTTCTGGAGGCCGGGCCCCGCTCACCCGAGCGAGCGGAGCAGCTCATCCGCACCTGGGTGACGCTCATCGAGATCGGCTACGTGAGCGATCCGCCCACCTCGCTGCTCTACGCGGAGAAGCTCTTCGCCCATTGGGCGGCCACGGTGGACCTGGGCGCGGGCCGGCGGGAGGCACTGGCGCGGCTCGCGGAGGCGTCCGCGGTCCCGGAGGCCGGGCGCGGCGAGGCGTTGCTGCGCGTCATCCGGGAGATTCCAATCGAGCCGCGGATGGCACCCACGGAGGTCTTCTGGAAGCAGGCGGAGCTCCAGATATTGCAGAGCATCGCGCTGGCCATCATGGGCCGCACGGCGGAGTTCCACGCGCTGCTGGAGCGCGTACAGGCCGAGCACCCGGTGGAGTCTCCCTATCGCTCCGGTGCCCTCATCGCGAGGGGAGGGCTCAGCTCGCACACCGGCCGTTTCTCGGGCGTGGTGGAGGCGCAGCGCGCGGAGGTGGACCGGCTGCGTGCCCTGCGCGACGCCGTGGGGCAACCGCCCCGGCGCCTGGCGTGGGCGCTCGGCATGGGCTGCTACTTCCTGAACATGAACCTGGCCCTGCGCGGTGAGCCGCTCGACGAGCTGGCCACGCAGGACGGGTTCGACGTCGCGGACGCCTACGGCTTCACCGACATCCGCATCTACCACCTGCAATCGCAGATCGTCCGCGCGTCCTTCATCGGCGATGCCACGGCCTTCGTGCCGCCCTTCAGCGAGAAGCAGGAGCTCATCCGGCTCCTGGGCCACCCGCGCCTGCCCGAGCGCAACCTCGCCATCTACACTCCGCCCTACTACCTGGAGCGAGGCGAGCACGAGCTGGTGGCCGCGGTGGTGGCCAAGGGCGAGCAGCTCTCCAAGGTGCTGCCCGGGGACCGCTGGTTGAAGCTGTACGTGCTGGTGTACTCGGCATGCCGGGATGTCCTTTTCGAGGACGCGGCCGCCGCTCGCGAGTCGCTGCCCAGGGCGCTGGAGGCCGCGAGGGCGGGGGACTTCCGGATGGAGACGCTGGTGCGTGTCTACGAGTCCCGTTTCGAGCTCGCCCAGGGCCGTCCGGACGCCGCGCGCGAGGCGGCGGAGGCGGCGCTGAAGCGCTCCCTGGAGCCGGTGCTCGCCAATCCGTTCGATGAGATTCTCTCCCGCCGCGCGTTGGCACCGCTGGTGCCAGAGGAGGAGGGGGAGGCGCACCTGGCCCGAGCGCTCGAACTGGCCGAGGCCACGGGCAATGTGTTGCAGGTGGGGCTGGTGAAGCTGGCCCTGGCGGAGCGGTGGTTCCTGCATGCGCCCGAGCGGGCGGACGCGGTCCTCGACGCGGCGGAAGGGGTCTTCCTCGCCGTGAAGGCTGGAGCGCTGCTGCCGCGCGTGGAGGTCCTGCGTGCGGCGACGAGGCCCTCAGGCCGTGCGCGCTGTGTCCTCCCGTAGCAGCGCGAGCTGTCCGAGGAGCACGGGAACGGCGGTCTCCACCCGGAGGATGCGAGGGCCGAGGGAGAAGGGCCGGAAGCCGTGGGCCTCCAGCAGTTCCGCCTCGAAGGGCACCCAGCCGCCGTCCGGCCCCACGGCCATCACCACGCGCGGTGCTTCCTGGACGCCCACCCGGTGCAGGGGTTGGGGCGCGGGCGGATGGGGGAGGAGCCGGAGGGCCCCGGTGCCGAAGATGGCATCCAGCTCGTCCTCGACGAAGGGACGGAAGCGCTCCCGGATGAGCACCTCGGGGAGCCGGGTATCGCGGGCCTGTTCCAGGCCCTGGAGGAGGAGCTCCTCGACGAAGCCGGGGGCCAGCACCTTGGAGTCGAAGTAGCTCTTTTCCACGCGCGCGGCGTTGACGAGCACCACGCGGTCCACGCCGAGCTGGGCCACCGCGGGCAGCACGCGCTTGAGGGCCTTGGGGCGGGGAATGGCGAGCAGCAGATCCACCCCGGCCCTCGGGGGAGGCGGGTCGGTGAGGGAGACACGCAGGCGCAGCAGGCCCGGTGTGTTTTCCAGCACCTCGCCAGTGCCCACGAGCCCACCGAGCCTGCCCACGCGCAGTGTTTCTCCGGGCTCGGCGCGGAGCACCTCGCGGGCGTGTTGGGCCCGGCGGCCCGTCATCTGGACGGTGCCATCGGGGAGGAAGTCGGAGTCCTGGAGGAGGAGCAGGTTCACTGGGGTGGAGTCTCTTGCGCTCGTTGTACCTGCTCGACCTTCTTCACGGCCTCACGGGCCCGCTCGAGGAGCTCCTCGGGTGTGGGGATCCGGGCCTTCTCCAGGGGGAGCTCGGGATTCGGGTTCTTGCCGGCGGTGGCGGGGGGCTGGGCGCCGGACGCGGGCTGAGCCGCTCCCGCGGGAGCAGGGGCGCCCGAGAGCAGGGAATCCGCCAGGTTCGCCCGGGTGCGTTGGGCCTCCTCGACCTGCTTCACGGTGTCCCGGGCCCGCTGGAGGAGCTCCGCGGGAGAGGCGAGCTGGGCGTTCTCCAGCACCTTCTCGGGACTCGGGTCCTTCTTGGCCACGGGCGGGGACTCGGGCTCCGGTTTGGGCCCGGAGGCATGGGGATCCCCGAGACCCAGTGGGCCGCTCATGGTGAGGATCTGGGCATCCACGGGCACGGCTCGGGCGCGGTACGCGTCGGGCACATCGTCGCGCGAGCTCACGAAGTGGACCGTGCCCTTCTCATCCTCGTACCGGTACATGCCGGCGGAAGCGTTGAAGACCTGCTTCTCCTCGGGCGAGGCCGGGAAGCCGTCACCCTCGAAGCCGAGGCGGAGCGCCTGTCCATCGACCATGTCGAGCTCGACGGTCTTCCCGTCGGAGGTGTAGCGAGGGGGAGCTCCCGGGAAGCCTCCATGGCCCTTGAGCCAGAGGATGCGGAGGGTGGGCTCGCGCACTTCGATGGGAGCACGGAGGAGGGCTCCGGCCTTGGCGCCCTTCACGCGCACCCCATGCTCATAGAGCGTGGCCACCTCCACGTCCTGCCAGCGGGCCCCTGCCTGGAGGGACGCGGGCATTGGCTCGATCACGAGCACCCGTTTGCCGTCTGGAGAGACGAACTTGAGCTGCTCCCGCGTCGCGATGCAGGTGTCCCACTTCCACACGGTCTTCCGGTCATCCCACGGCGATGACCACGTCGAGGTGCTCGTGCACCGGAGGGCCTTGCCGTTGCTGAACGCGGTCTGTTGGACCTCCGCGTTGCCGTCCGCGGAGCGAGCCGACCACGTCTGCTCGGGAAGCTCCTCCGCCGGAGCGGGTGGGGGCTCGGCGGGTGGAGCTTCCCCGGCCGTTTCCGGAAGAGAGGCCTGGGTGCCAGCGTTGGTTCCGGAGCCAGGCGGCTGCTCGCTCGTGGCGGCCGGCTCGGGCCGGGCGGATTGCTGACAGCCGCTCGAGAGCACCACCGCAACCACCACCAGATTCCTCAATCGCATGCGACCCCTCGGTGCTCCGTGTCCGGAGGCGGGAGCGTACACGAGTCCCGATAGCACTCGGAAACCGAAGGGGTGTCCCTGGGAGCAAGCGTCCCTGGGAACAAGCGCTGACAACGCGGCCATTTCCCCTCGCCCTCCGGGAGAGGGACGGGGTGAGGGTGCCTCGAATCCCGGGTTGAACCCCCTGTCCACACTGGGGTCCATGGGTTGGAGAACAGGGACAGATACCCTCACCCTGACCCTCTCCCGAGGGGAGAGGGGATATCTGGCCGGATCAGTGCGCCGTGCGCGTCACGTCCTCCTGGATATGGAGATGGACCTGACGGCGTCTCCGTTCGCCCCGGTGCGCATTCATGTACCGCACGAAGCGGGGGAACACATCGCGTGCGCAGTCCTTGCCCATGAAGACATCCTGGTGCCCGTACCCCGGGATGATCTCGAGCGAATGCCGTCCCGGCGCGAGCGACTCGAGCCGCTGATAGCAGACGATGTTCGAGTCGGTGAAGACGTGGTTGCTCTCTCCGGTGACGAACAGGACCGGCGTGTCGATCTCCTCGGCGAAGTCGAAGTAATCGTCGGGCAGATGGTCGAGCCTCGGGTCGGAGGGGTCGTATTTCACGGCGCCGCCGGCGCTCACCATCTTCCGCACGTGCCGGTAGTAGTGGACGCTGGTGGCGCCGTAGAGATCTCCGCCGCGCTGGTGGGTGACGTCGTGCAGGTTCTCGTGGTGGTAGAGCGCGGGCCAGCCGGTGCCCCACATCATGCTGAGCATGTGGCAGGCCGGCACGTCGCACTCGGGGTGGAGCAACTCCACGGCTCGTCCGATCAGCCCGCTCCGGGAGAGCAGGGGCTCGTCGCGGGCGTTCGGGTCGACGTAGGGCAGATCCATCACGCGCTCGAGGAAGAATGGCGCCACGGCGAGCTTCAGGCGCGACCACGTGGGGATGCGCGGGGTGAGCCCCACGCTGTTGGCGATGACGCTGGTGATGCCCTCCACCGCGCCACCGAAAAGGCTCATCAGGAAGGAGACCGAGCCCAGGCAGTGGCAGATGACGTGCAGCCGCTTGTTACCGATCTCCTGGCGGATGCGGGCCACGGCGGCCGGGTGGTCGAACGCGGCGACGTCATCCATCGTGTAGCGGTGCCGCCGCAGGTTGTACGGGTGCCGGTTGCTCATCCGGAAGTCGAGCGTCCACACATCGGTGAACCCATGGTCCAGCAGGTGGCGGACCAGGTTCTCGTGCTCCGGCATGATGAACATGTCGCTGGACGTGGTGAGTCCGTGGATGACGAGCACCGCGTCGTCACACGGCTCACGCTGGAAGCGCAGCATGCTCAGCCCGAGCTTGTCCCCGGTGGTGAAATGGTAGGTGCGGACATCGGCGTCCGGCACACCCTCCAGGGTGAAGCGGGGGACCACGCGCTCGTGCTCCGGTGTCCGCGAGTCCTTTGTTCGTGGCGAAATGTTCATGCGTGTCTTCCTCCGTAAGGATGATGGGTTTCAGGCCGCCTCGGCCCCCGATTGCTCCCGGGTGCTCGGGTGGATGGGGCGCCGTGCGAGGAGCCGCTCGGCGAAGCGGTCCGAGAGGGCGGCGATGGTGAGCGCGGGGTTGGGACCAACGGGGCCGGGCATCACCGAGCCATCCGCCACGTAGAGGCCGGGATAGCCGAAGACCTCGCCATGGGCATCGACGACTCCCTCGTGTTTGTCGCGCCCCATCGCGCAGCCGCCGAGCGGATGCACGGTGACCATCTGGCCCAGGTACCCGAGCGGGTTGTGCGCCAGCTCCCCCTCGAGTGCCGAGGCGATCTCCTCCATGGCTCCGCGCAGCCGTCGGAAGTATCTGGCCGAGCCGCCGCGAGGGCTCCAGTCCAGATCCAGCGTCCCGTGGCGAGTCAGCCGCAACCTGCCATCGGGGATGTCCCGGCCCATGCCGAGCAACGCCATCGACGTGGCCGAGTCCATGCAGGGACCGAGCGCCTCGGCGAGATGCGCGCCGATGTCGCTCCTGCGCTCGGTGCGCGCCCACTCCCGGGCCAGCCGCCCGGCGAGCTTGAGCGAGCGCAGCATCACCGGCAGGGGGTTGCGCGACTCGTACAGCCAGTTGAGGAGCTCCGGGTGCCCGGCGTCCTGGATGTAGAAGCCTCGCCCATCGCCGCCCTCGAGTGCGTCCCGGACGCGGATGGCGCTGGTGATGACGGGGCCATTGCCCCCATCGAGCACCCGTGGCCGGGAGGTGCCGGAGTCACTGTTCTTGCTGCCCAGGAGGAAGGACAGCAGGTCGCCGTTGCCCGAGAAGCGCAGGCCGAGCTGCCGGCTGAGCCGGGGGAACGAGTGCCGGTTGCGCAGCAGCAACTGGTTCGTCCCGAAGGTGCCGGCCGCGAGGATGAGCCGGTCCGCGGTGATGAGGTGCCGGCGAGGCTCGCGCGGGAGCGGTTCGCCCTCGGCGACGTTGCTGTAGTCCACGTACTCGACGGCGTAGCCACCGCCCACGTCCGGACGGAAGGCCTTCACCTCGCACCGGGGGCGGAGCTCGGCGCCCAGGCGCTTCGCCGCCGACAGGTACGTGTAGTCCAACGAGTTCTTGCTGCCGTAGTTGCAGCCGAGGTTGCACTCCCCGCACATGCGGCAGGTGAGGCGCGTGCGGCCGTGCAGGTTCGGCGCGGACTCGAGGATGGGCTCGCCCGGGACGGGCCGCTGCCCCGGGTTGCCGAAGGTCACGCCCAGCTTCGGGAGGAACCACTCGTACCCCAGCCGCCCGGCGGCCTGCTTCATCGCCTGCGTCTTGGGGGTGGAGCGGTAGGGCTCGTGCTCGAAGGGGAAGCGCTGTGCCTTCATCATCGCTTCCACCTGGTCGTAGTGGGCCTCCAGCTCCTGGCGGGTGACGGGCCAGTACTCGTAGCCGCCGGAGGTCCGGTCCTCGCGGACGAAGGTGTGCTCGTCCTTGCGGAGGAGCACGTTGGCGTAGAGGAGCGAGCCGCCGCCCAGCCCGCTGGCCACCACGCCCCCCAACCACCGGAAGGACCAGATGTTGAAGAGTCCGTGGAGGCCCCGGCCCGGGTCCCAGAAGCCGTGGCGGATCTCCCGGGGGCTGCGAGGGAAGGAGCCCGGCGGGTACACCTTGCCCCGCTCGAGCAGGCACACGCGCAGGCCCGCCTCGGCCAGCCGGTAGCACATCACCGAGCCGCCGAAACCGGAGCCGACGATGATGGCGTCGAAGTGCTCGGGTCGCGCGGTCATGCGTAGAGCTCCCAGAGGTTGCCGAGGAAGAACCGGCCGAAGCGCACCAGCGTCTGAGAGCCGCCCCGGGGTGAGCGCATGCTGGCCATGAGCGCGAGCAGCTCGCGGATGCCGACCGAGAGCACGCCCGTGGCAACCACCGGGCCCCGCTCGTCGTGGCCCTCGTGCAGGGTGGTGAGCAGCCGGGTGGTGTCCGTCCAGAGGTCCGGCCCCGGGTCATCCCGGAGGAACTTGGTGCCGGACAGGAAGTACGTGCGTCCCTCGTGCTCGAAGCGGGCGTCGTAGTGCATCAACCGCATGAGCGGATCGTCCGAGGGGGAGAAGAGCTGGAAGCGGCCCTGGCGGACGGGGAGGCATTTGGAGAAGGGCGGGAAGGAGAGGTGCCCGCCCAGCCAGGCCTCGTGCTCGGGGTCCAGGAGGAAGTCCTCCATGGAGTCGATGCGGATGGTGGCGTGCAGGGACAGGCGCGTGGTGCGGCCGTGGCGCGCGTGGTGCCCGGACTCCCGCCTGCCCAGCGCCATGGGGCCGGACAGGGTCTCGTGGAAGAGCAGGTCGGGAGTGAAGGGCATGAGGGGGTTCCTTTCGAGGGCCGTGGTGGGTCGCGTCCTCTCTATGTTCAGAGTGGGCAAGCAGGGGCTGTGAGCGGTGGGAGGGAGTCAGAGTGGACGCCCGCACCGGGCCGCCGCATGCTCCCTGGGAGAGCAGGCCGGGCGGCATGTGGCGCCGTCACACCGCGAGGCAGGGGTCTCCTCGTCATGGAGGGTTGGACCCGGAGAGGGCTGGAAGATGAACGTGCTGGTCACGGGGGCCACGGGCCTCATCGGAAACGCCATCGCCCAGAGGTTGATGGCGCGGGGACACCAGGTGCGCGCGTTGGTGAGGGACCCGGAGCGGGCCGCACGGCTGCTACCGGCGGGCGTGGAGCTGGTCCGAGGCGACGTGACGGCGCCGGACTCGCTGCCGGCGGCCGTGCGGGACGTGGAGTGGCTGTTCCACGCGGCGGGGATGCCCGAGCAGTGGCAGCCGGATGAGACCATCTTCGACCGGGTGAACCGCCAGGGCACGGTGAACGTGCTGCGGGCCGCGCTCGCCGGGCGGGTGAAGCGGGTGGTGTACACCTCGACGATGGATGTCTTCGCCGCGCCCCGAGGGGGCACGCTGGTGGAGACGAACCTGGACACGGAGCCGAAGCCCACCGCCTACGAGCGCTCGAAGCAGGCCGCGGAGCGGGAGGCGGAGGTGATCCGGCGCGAGGGGCTGGAGCTCGTGTATGTGAATCCAGGCGCGGTGTACGGGCCCTCTCCGGTGCATGTGGGGCTCAACTCGTTGTTCCTCCAGGTGCTGAACCGGAAGGCGCCGGCCCTGCCGCCCGGGGGAATGCCGGTGGCGTACGTGGACGGGGTGGCGGACGCGCACCTCGCGGCGGCCGAGCGCGGTGTCCCGGGCGAGCGTTACCTGCTGGCCGACACGCACGTGAGCAACGCGGAGCTGGCGCGGGAGATCCTCCGGGTGGAGGGATTGGGAGCCCGGGTGCCGCCCACCATGCCCGCGGGGGTGATGAAGGTGCTCGCCGCGGTGTCCGCGCCCCTGGCGAGGATGTTTGGCTTCACTCCCCTCATCGCGTCCGGGCAGTTGTCCTTCCTGCTGTGGAATGTGCGGGTGGATGCGAGCAAGGCCCGGCGTGAGCTCGGCTTCGAGCCAACGCCGCTCTCCGAGGGCGTGGAGAAGACCGTGGCCTTCCTGCGGGAGCAGGGGCTCGTCAAATCCAGACAGATACGGTAGTTCAGGGCAGCTCGCCCCTGCCCGCGAAGGCTTGCATCCACGCGAGCTCGTCGCGGGCACGGTGCTCGCAGGACTCCTCGCGCAGTGGGCCGATGGGCCAACGGTCATAGGCCGCCTTCTTCACGGCACCCTCCCAGTTGCCCAGTTGAATCCAGGCGGCGATGCACTCCTCGCGGGTGGGGACATGCTGCGTCAGCTCGGAGCCGAACATCTGGAGCCGCAGTCCCATCTCCAATTCCAGACGGGAGCGCTGCTCACGCAGGCGCGCGCCCACTTCGTACAGCAACCGGCCCAGCCACCGCAGCTCGTCCTCGGACAGGTGCGCCTTGCTGGCCGTGGCACGCTGCAGGAGCCACGAGCCGTGGGACGTGCTCTGTGCCAGGGAGGTCATCACCCAGGCATGGTGGGCGGGGCCATGCAGCATGTCTGTATGCGTTCGCATCTCCCGGAAGACCTCCTCACTGGAGGGCTGCTTCCACTCGCGCAGCGCGACGAGCTTTTCGAGCGCTTCCAGCTCCCGCCGCTCGAAGGGCGCCGAGCGCGAGGTGCCCGACAGGAAGGGGACGAGGGCGAGCTGGAGGGTACGGGGCGTGGACCCCGCGAGCTGGCCGAGCCGCTCCTCCACTGCTGCCAGACAAGCCTGGCGGAGCGGCGCCTGAGCCTCGAGGGGGAGCAACTGTTCGCGCAGGGCCAGGAGCAGGGGCGCCGACTGGCAGGAGAGGACATGCTCGCGCATCCACGGTTCCCGGTCCTTCGCCGAGTCTGGAGATAGGATCCCGATGGGGAAGAGCCAGTCCTCGCCAGGAGGGAGCCGGGTGATGCTCTCCGAATTGATGTGATTCCACTCGATGGGAGCGGGGAGCAGGGCGCTCTTGCGGAAATCTGGCTGTCCAACGGCCTTCCAGGAGTCGAAGAAGGCATGGCGCCAATTAGGGGCGTGGGGCAGGCGATCGGCGAATTCCAATAACAGACGTGCCTCCGGAGTGTCCCGGAGAGGAGGGGCCGAGAGATCCTCCCGCACCACGCGCCAAGCGTTCTCCTGCATGTACCAGCAGGCCCTCACCAGCCGGGCCGGCGCGGAGGACGGAAATACGTCGATGGCCAGATTCGCGGAGATGCCGGCGTTATAGTTGCCTGCGAAGGAATACCAGGCGGCTTCCTGGGCCAGATCCGCGGCTCGGGCTTCCGGGCTCTTGCTGTGTTTCTCGGCTCCCCCTCTCAGGACGCGCCCGCCCTCTACTTCCCATCCGTCTTCCGGCCCCAGTTCTTCCTCCCGCATGTGCCGCTCGCGCTCGTCGAGCCACCGGGAGGTGGCCCAGCCACCTCCCATCGCGATGGGCACCATCCCCAGGGCCCATCGCAGCAAGCGGCGGCGAGACCCGCATTGTGTCCCTGCTCCAGCCTCCCGCGGAGGCGTCCCCCTCTCAGGACGCTCCTGTCCGTCCCCGGTCGATGTGCTCATGGTATTGCTTCAAGTTACCATGGGTTCCATGCTCCCTCGCGCGAAGAGCAGGCTCTTATCGAGTCTGGTGCTCCTGGCCGTCCACCAGGCGGGATGCCTGTCGGAGCCGGACTCGGTGGAGGTGGTGGGTGAGTGCGGACCACGGGATCTGACGCCCGAGTGTTGCCTCAAGAAGAACCCCGGGCAGTGGGAACAGTGCACCGGCTCATCCGAAATGGCGCACGTGGCCGAGACGGCACAGCGTTCCGTGTCCACTGCTACGAAGATCGCCGCTGGCGCCACGGTGGTGGTCACGACGGTGGCGATGATGCCCCAGATCAACTCAGCCGAGCGGAGGGGGGTGGCACTGGCCACGGACCTGCTCGCGAAGGTGGAGAGGGCCATCGAACAGTGTGTGCGACAGGCGGACCAGAAGGTCAACGACTACCATTTCAACGGCCGGAGCCCGAGCCGGGAACTCTGCCAGCAGGTGAAGATGGGTGAGAAGACGACGTGGGCCGTGTACCTGGGGCTTTTCAAGCACGAGGAGTCCTGGCCGTGCCTGCGCGAGGCGTTGGACAAATTGCTACCCAAGCGATACCTGCTTCATCCTCGCTTTCAACTCAACGAGCTGACTGGAACGTGGAAGTTCTTGAATGAGGAGCAGGTGAAAAAGATTGTGTCGGAGCACGGTTGGAAGGGGCTGTGGGGCACCATCGAGCCGGACATCGTCCTCATGGACGAGAAGGGCTTCATCGTACACGTGTACGATCTCAAGTTTCCTTGCCCCGAGTTCAACAACGCGCGATGGGAGAGATACAAAGGGGGGCGTTGGCACGATGAGATGCAGGGACGGGTTTATGAGCGTGCAACTGGAGTAAAGCCAAGGCTTGTCTCTCCGCGGCAGGGAGCAATACGAGAGGATTAGGAGAAATACCCTTCATGCGATATCCGAGATTGCGCCAACACAATCAACATGGTGGGCTGGTCGCAAGCGATGCCTTGCTCATGTGCTTCTACATGCAGCACCCCAACAAGCGAATCGCCCCGGCCATCTTGCGAGCCTTGCAAACTATTCGTGAACGGATTCACCCCTACCAGTTCGCTTGGTACGATGCAGGTGAGGGACAAGCAGAGCCACTCGATGACTTCGCATGGGAACAACTTCACATGCGAACATTGAATCCGGAGCCAGGCATGTCAGCATATCTGATATTGGATGGCCCATCCACGAAGGTGGATGACCTCCGCGTACACTACAGAGGGTTGGATGTCTGGCCCTCTCCCTGGCCAGAGCAAAAGGACGGAGTGAGCGTCCTGTATGTGCGACTACCCACGGAGTTCCTGGTGGAACGGGGCGCGGACGAGGTTCGTGCCCTGGCCCTCGATGTGGCTGCGGAGCTCCCTTTCAACTCGGGGTACGTGGACTTTGCCCTGTGTTCGGACGGCTGGCATTTTGACGAGGCCCTCAAACTCATCCGACCGCCCTACCCGGGAGTGCACCTCGCGCCAAGCAGCGCGAACCTTCGCATGAACACCTGGGTGGATGGGGTGCACTGGATGAACTTCCTCGGGGAGCCCGTGCTCGGAAAGCTCGGCGGTGTGTCCAGTCTGCGCGCGCACCTGGGTTTCCCGGGAATCATCCTCCAAGAGATGAGTGGAGACCGGGTGCTCATCACCCTGGGGGCGCAACCGGAGGCCGGAGATGTGGAGGCGGGCCAGGCTCTTCCTCGGCACCGCGCGCTCGCCCGGCTCCTCGATCCCTACCTGTATCGCAGTGATATGGATGACCTCTACCCAGCCACCGAGGACCTGCTCCGCTGGGAGCGCCGTTTCCTGGATTGACCGGGGCCCTCGCTCCCCTGTCCCCCTCCAGGCGAGACGGGCACCCAGGGGCTCCCCGGCCCACCTTCCCACCGCCAGTCCTTGCCGGCCCCCCCGGGGTACCGTTAAAGCGGCGGGGTGCGCTCCCTCTGCCTCCGCTGCCTGCGTCCCCAGTCCACGTGCTACTGCGCGCGCGTGCCCCAGGTGGACTCGCGCACGCGCGTCGTCTTCCTGCAGCACCCCCGTGAGCGGCGGGTGGCCATCGGCACCGCCCGCATGGCGCACCTCTCGCTCACCAACTCCGAGCTCCACGTGGGGGTGGACTTCTCTGGCCATGCCCGGCTCGAGGCGCTCGCCGCCCACCCCGAGCGCGTGGCCGTCCTCTTCCCGGGCGAGGAGGCCATCCCCCTGGAAGAGGCGCGGCTGAACCCTCCCGAGACGCTCATCGTGGTGGACGGCACCTGGCCCCTGGCTCGCAAGCTGGTGAAGACGAACCCGCTCCTGGCTGGCCTGCCGCGCATCGGCTTCGTCCCGCGCCGCCCGAGCAACTACCGCATCCGCGCCGAGCCGGCCGAGCACTGTGTCTCCACCATCGAGGCCGTGGTGGAGGTGCTGGGCGCCCTCGAGGGCAACCAGGAGCGTTTCGACACCCTGCTCAACCCCTTCGAGTTCATGGTGGACACCCAGCTGGACCGCCAGGAAACCCGGACGGAGCCGCCTCGCCGGCGCATCTTCAAGTCCGCGTGGCAGCCGCCGTTGGAGCTGCGCACCATCGCGGAGAACTTCGAGCACCTCGTGCTGCTCTACGCCGAGGCCAACGCCCACCCCGCGGAGCAGGCCCTTCCCTCCGAGCTGGTGCACCTCGTGGCCATGCGCCCGGCCACGGGCGAGCGCTTCCAGGCCGTGCTCGCCCCGCGCCAGCCGCTGGCACGCAGCACCTGTCTGCACGTGGAACTGCCGGAGGAGACACTCCGGGCCGGCGAGCCGCTCGAGTCGGGCCTCGCGCGCTTCCAGGCCTTCGTGCGCCCGGGCGACAAGCTCGCGGTGTGGACGACGTTCGCGTTGGAGCTGCTGCGCCGCGACGGCTTCCCCGTGCCCGAGGCGCTCAACGTGCGGCTCGCGTGCGCGCGGGCGCTCAAGAGCAAGCCGGGTGGGGTGGAGCACGGGGCGGAGCTGTTGGGCTCGCGGCTTCCCGAGCAGTGGGCTCCGGGGCGCGCCGGGCGGCGCATCGTGGCCCTGGAGTCGGTGGTCCGTGCCCTCGACGAGCGCGGCCGGGCCACCGAGCCTCCGTCCCGGCAGCGGATGGCGTCGTAGCCAGCGCCGCCGGGTGGAGGACCCCCGCGTCACCTCGCGGCGCGCGGGGGCGGGTGCTTCACATCACGTCGGGTCCGGCTTCGGCGTCTTCGGGCCGCTGGCCGGCAGCTTCGGCTTGGCGATGTAGCTCTTGGGCAGCTCGCCGGTGAGCGAGTCCAGGAAGGTCACGATGTGCTTCGCGTCGTCGTCGGTGATCTGCTTGCCGAACTGGTGCTGGGCCATGAGCTTCACGGCCGTCTGCAGATCCTTCACCGAGCCGTCGTGGAAGTAGGGCGCGGTCTTGGACACGTTGCGCAGGGTGGGGACGCGGAACATCATCCGGTCCGACTCCTTCTTCGTCAGGTCGAAGCGGCCCTGGTCCTTGGACTGGTAGGGCAGCACCAGGCCCATCTTCTGCATCGCGCCACCCAGGGCGGCGCCGCTGTGGCAGGTCTGGCAGCCCTGCTCCATGTACTTCTTCAGGCCCACCTTCTCCGCCTCGGTGAGCGCTTTCTCGTCACCGGACAGGTACTTGTCGAAGCGAGAGGGCGTGACGAGCTGGCGCTCGAAGGCGCCGATGGCCAGGCCCAGGTTGTTGTACGTCACCGGGTCGGCCTCGCCCGGGAAGGCCTTCTGGAAGGCCGTCACGTAGCCGGGGATGGACTTGAGCGTCTCGACGACGCGCGCCTCGTCGGGCATGGCCATCTCGACGGGGTTGAGGATGGGGCCCTTGGCCTGCTCCTCGAGGTTGGGGGCGCGGCCATCCCAGAACTGCAGGAGGTGGCCACCGGCGTTGTACACGGTGGGCGAGTTGCGGCCGCCCAGCTGCTTCTTGTGGCCCGGCGAGAAGGGCTTGCCGTCCACGCCGTACTTGTTCAGGTCGTGGCAGCTGTTGCAGGACAGGTCGTGGTTCTTCGAGAGGCGGTTCTCGAAGTACAGCATGCGCCCCAGCGCCACCTTCTCCGGGGTGATGGGATTCTTGGGGTCCTCGAAACGGGCCGGCAGCGCCTTGAAGACGGTGAGCAGGGCACGGTCGATGACGGCCTTCTGGGTGGCGGGAGCAGCCGGAGCGGCCGGCTTGGCCGCCTGCGCGAAGGCAGCGGCGCCCGCGGTCGCGGCGACCAGGAGGAGGGGTCGAACGAGGGTCTTGAGTTTCATGAGGTCTGCGCTCTCCACTGAGCTCCACGGCCAGGGACCTTGTCGGGTCCACGTGGGGGGGCCGGAAGCCAAGGGAAATTAGCAGCCTCGGGGGCCGGGGGGAAACGCCCTCGGCCGGGCGGGACACCGCGTCCCTCGGCCTCGTGGGCGGGGACGCGGTACCGGGGAAGGAAACAGCTACTCGCCGTAAACGACGGCGCAGTACTTGGCGTAGATGCCGAGGATGTTCTCGAAGCGGTAGTCGATGTGGGTGACGCGGTTGATGTTGGCCTTGCGCGCCGCCTCGTTCACGCCCGCGTCGCCGGTGGTGATGAGGCCGAGGATGGACGTCGCACAGCCCTCGCCGGACTTGGAGCCCAGCTTGGTCTGCTCATTCACGAAGGTGTTGCCAACGGAGTTGGCGTACAGGCTGGAGAAGCCGATGGCACCGGGGAAGGCGATGCCCGCGCAGCCCGAGAGGCCGGTGGCGGCAACGCAGAGGACGGCGGCTTTGGACAGCTTGCGCAGCAGGTGCATGTTTCCTCGCTTGAACTGCCTGGGAGTGAAGTGGCAAGGCATGTACCCGTGCTCCGGGTGGAAGTAAATGCCTTGCTAGATGCGCTGGCCGGAGCGGAGGGCGGCGTTGCTCATGGGGACGGGGCGCGCGCGCCACGTGGTGGAGTCGGAGGCGGAGCGGCTTTTTCCGCGCACCACCTGCCAGAGGCGGGCGATGGCGAAGCACACCGCCAGCAGCCCGAGGCCCACGCCGAGGGCGGGCAGCAGGCCGAGGGTGGGGCCCACGCGCCCGGCGAGGCCCGGCGTCCCCGCCCAGCCGTACACCACGGGCAGGTGCAGCACGTAGAGCCAGAGGGAGGCGCGGCCCAGGGGCGCCAGCGGCCCGGAGACGAACCGGGGCAGCAGGTTGACGGCGCCCAGCACCAGGAAGCCCTGGCCCACGCGGAAGGCCACGAGCCAGGCGCTGGTGGGGCTCCAGTCCGGGTGCAACTGACGCGTGAGCACGAGCAGGCCCGAGCCGAGCGCCAGCAGGGCCAGGCCCTGGGGCCAGCCGGGCCGCAGCAAGCGCAGCAGGTGGGCCGCGAGCGCCCCGGCGAAGAAGAAGCCCGCCCAGGGGAAGAGGGGGAAGCGCGCGCCCGGCATACCCACCGCCTGGCGCAGCTCCACGGGCCAGCCCGTGGCGGCGCTCCACATCCAGGTGCTCGCCAGGGGGATGCCCACGGCGAGCACGCCGAGCACCACGGCCCGCGTCCAGGTGCCGCGCGCCAGCACCAGCACCGCGGCGCCCACCAGCAGGCTCACCGCGATGCTCTGCAGCGCGTCGAAGGTGAAGACGAGCGAGCGCAGCGGCTCTCCCCAGCCGAGCGCATGCACGGTGTCCCAGCCCGGCCAGTGCACCAGGTAGCCGAGGAAGAGCAGCAGCAGCGCGCGCCGGGCCCGGCGGCCAAAGGTGAGGCCCGCGCTCTCCTGCGAGGTGCCGAGCGCCGCCACCACCGCGAAGCCGGCCACCAGCAGGAAGAGGGGAGCGGTGATGCCGCGCAGCTCCCAGTACCGCTGGACCCAAGCGTTGGCGCGCATCTCCGGCGCGAGCAGCGCGTCCAGCGTGTGCCCCAGCACCATCGCCACCACGGCCAATCCTCGTGCGCCGTCGAGTCCGGGATGACGGGACGAGGGCTTGCGGAGATCGAAGAGCGAGGTACCGGGAGGGGTCACGGATCCCAAGCATACGTGCAAGCGGGCCGCGCGTCTCGAAATCGGACGCCGGGCGCTGACGCGGGCCCCCGGGGGTGGTGTCATGGCGCCATGACAGCCCGTGAAAATCTCCTGGCCGTGTTGTGTCTGTCGTTGCTCGTGCCCCTCTCCGCCCGGGGCGCGGAGCCCGGGATTCCAGTGCTGGATGACTGGTTCGGGCAGGACAAGGCCCTGCACTTTGGCGTCAGCGTGGGCCTGGCGGGCGCGGGGTACGCCGGGGGCGCGCTGCTCTTCGAGGCCCCCGAGGCGCGGTGGATCTCCGGAGCGGGCGTGGCGCTCGGCGCGGGTGTGGCGAAGGAGCTCTACGACGCGGGGCGCGGGAGCTTCTTCTCCTTCAAGGACCTGACGTGGGACGTGCTGGGGACGGCCACCGGGCTCGGCCTGTCGTGGGCGGTCGATCGGCTCTTCTTCCAGCGCGACGGCGGTGTGCCCGCTGCCCAGGGGAGCGGGGGAGGGCTACCAGGCGGGAGGCGGCCCCTGCTGACGGTGTCGGTGCACGCGGGGGGTCATCCCCAAGGGATGCCGGGTAATGGTAGGAATGACTCGGTGATGTTGCTTCTCCTGGGAGGTTGTTGGTGATGATGCGGAATCGGCTCTTGCTCGGCGTCGGCCTGGTATCGCTGGGCGCCTTCTCTTCCTCGTGCAGCAAGGAGTCCCCTCCGCCCGAGTCCAAGCCCGCCACCGCCGCGGCGGCCCCGGCGCCCGCGCCTGCTCCCGCGGAGCCGCCGAAGCCGAGGATGAGCCACGAGAAGCTCGTCTCCTTCTTCCGCCCGTCCGCCGCCGTGAAGGCCGAGACGCCCGAGGACACCGCGGCGCAGATCGCCCTGGGGCGCCTGCTCTTCTTCGAGAACCGCCTGTCGAAGAACCACGACATCTCGTGCAACAGCTGCCATGACCTGGCCACCTTCGGCGTGGACGGCAAGCCCACCTCCGAGGGGCACAAGGGCCAGAAGGGCACGCGCAACGCGCCCACCGTGTTCCACGCCGCGGGCCACATCGCGCAGTTCTGGGATGGCCGCGCCGCGACGCTCGAGGAGCAGGCCGCGGGGCCGATGATGAACCCGGTGGAGATGGCCATGCCGGACGAGAAGCGCGTGCTGGCCACGCTCAACTCCATTCCGCAGTACGTGAAGGGCTTCAAGGAGGCCTTCCCCAGGGAGAAGAAGCCGGTGAACGTGGCCAATGCCGCGCGGGCCATCGCCGCCTTCGAGCGCAAGCTCCTCACCACCGCGCGTTTCGACAAGTTCCTCGCGGGGGACGAGAGCGCCCTCACCGAGCAGGAGCGGCGCGGGCTGGAGTTGTTCGCCGCCTCGGGCTGCACCACATGCCACAACGGCCCGGCGGTGGGCGGCACCTCCTTCCAGAAGCTGGGCCTCATCGAGGAGTACCCCACCGGGGACAAGGGCCGCTTCGAGGTGACGAAGAACGAGGAGGATCTGCACAAGTTCCGCGTGCCCACGCTGCGCAACGTGGAGAAGACGGGCCCCTGGTTCCACGATGGCTCGGTGAAGGATCTGCCCCAGGCGGTGCGGCTGATGGCGAAGCACCAGCTGGGCATGACCTTCAGTGAGCCCGAGGTGGACGACATCGTGGCCTACCTGAAGAGCCTCACCGGGGAGCTGCCCGGGCCCGAGGTGCTCGCGCCGCCCACGTTGCCGCCGAGCACGAAGACCACCCCGAAGCCGGATCCGACGTAAAGGCTCGCCTCCCGGCCTGGGGGGCGCTAGGAAGCGCGGCCATGAGAATGCTCTATCACGCCCACTCCGGGCTGCGCTACCTCGTGCTCCTGATGGGGCTGGTTGCCGTCGTGTACTTCGCCTTCGGGCTCGTCACGAAGCGGCCCGTGGACAAGTCCGTGCGCATCATCGGCTCCAGCTTCGCTGGCCTCCTCGACACGCAGATCCTGCTGGGGATCATCCTGCTGGGCGTGCTGCCGGGCTCGGGTTGGCAGTTCTACCCGGCGTTCTGGGGCCACCTGGTGATGATGGTGGCGGCGGCGGGCCTCGCGCACGCGCTGCTGGTGATCAACCGCAAGCGCCCCAACCCCGGCTACCTGCTGCCGCTCATCGGCGTGGGCGGGGCGCTGGTGCTCATCATCGGCGGCATCCTGGCCATCGGCCGGGGCTTGATGACCAGCACCCCCATCGGCGGGTGAATCAGCGCCGGGCGGCTTCCAGCTCCGCGCGCATCACCTCCCCGAGCGTCTGGATGAAGCCGCGGATGTAGTCCACCTTGCCGCGGCGCGAGGCCAGGAACGGGTCCATCACCGTGCAGCGCAGCACGGCCACCCCTCCGGCCCGGTCGTAGTCCGCGTGGGTGAAGCCGAGCCGCTCCACCGTGGGCAGGGCCGCGCGTCCGTATTCATGGGCGCGCAGCTCCGTCTTCGTCACGTAGTAGTCCGGGCGCTTCAGCGTGTCCGGGCCCACGCTCAGCGCCCGGTAGATGCGGTCCACGAAGTCATTGGTCCGCTCCAGCGTCTCCAGCGACGGGTGCCCCACCGCGAAGCAGACGATGTTCAGGTCCGACGGCGGCAGCGGCACCAGCTTGAACGGTGCCCAGTCCCCTCCCGCGATGCGCCGGTGGAGCGCCATGGCTCCCTTCGCCGTCTCGCCCACCAACCGCCCGTACCCGCTGGCGTTCAGTGGCAGCACCTGGTGGCTCATCCACACGCCGGCCGCTGCGGCGCCGGGCTTCGAACCCTCGAAGATGGAGCGGCCCAGGTAGGCACTCTCGTGGCCTCCGGTGTGGAAGAGGTACGGCGCCTCCACCGACACCAGGTCGCGCACCCGCTTGTCCCGGAACGTGATGCTGCCCGCCGGGTACGGCATGTAACCCAGCTTGTGCGGATCAATGGTGACCGAGTCAGTCCGCTCCAGCGCGCACAGGGCCCGGTACACGCCCTCCGTGGGCCACGCCTCCGGCGCGTAGTCCGCGAGCGTCTCCTCATAGGTGCGGCGCTCGCCGTTGGCGCCCCGGGTGATGGAGGCCGCGTAGCCGCCCCAGGCCGCGTCCGCGTGCAGGTGGAACGCCATGCCCAGCTCCCGGCCCAGCCGCTCGCGCAGGTCCGCGAGCAGATCCAACCGGTCCACCGCGCTCTCCTCCGTGGAGCCCATGACGGCCACGCAGGCGATGACCGGCTGCCGGCGCACCGCCAGCGTGCGCAGCGTGTCCTCCAGCGCCGAGGGCGACATGCGGAAGTTCGTGTCCACCGGCACGTGGATGAGCTGCCGCGCTCCGATGCCCAGCGCGCGGCACGTCTTCTCCCAGGAGTAGTGCGCCGTGGAGGGCACCAGCACCACGCCGGGAGGCAGCGCGTCCTTGAACTCGGAGGCCAGCCGCAGGCCGAACTCCTGGTAGCCCAGTCCCGCCAGGGAGTGACGCGTCACCAGCTCCAGCGCCCGGCCCGGGTCTCCCAGCAGTGAACGCAGGCGCTCCAGCGCGTCCAAGGCGGCCTCGGGCGTCACATTGAGGAGCTGCCACAGGCTCAGCTCGCTCAAGCGCGTCTCCCGGCCGTCCGGCAGCCGTACCTCCAGCTTCTTCACGCTGGCCTCCTCCGCGGCGTGCCGCAGCGCCACCGGGAGGTACTTCACGTTGCGCGCGACCCACAGCGCCTCGAAGTTGGCCACCGTGCCGCCCGAGGTGAGGTGTCCCCAATACCTCTCCGGCGCGTAGCCCACCATCCGCGCCAGCTGCCCGGCCACCTCCAGCTCCAACCGCGTCGTCACGGGCGAGGCCTCCGCCGACACGTTGTTGGGGTTGTAGAGCATCGTGGCGAAGTAGCCGATGAGGCTCGCCATCGTGAGGTCCGAGCACATGTGCCCGATGTAGCGGGGGCTGAAGGAGGGCACGCCTCCCTTGAGCTGGCCCAGCAGCCCCAGCAGCTCCTGCGAGAGCCTCGAGACGGAGTCCTCGTAGCCCGGTGCGCGCTTCTCCGCTTCTTGAATCAAGAAGCCGTCCTCGGGGTGGAGGTTGCGGCGCCAGAAGACGTGGTCGCGGAAGGCCTCGAGCAACAGGCGCTCGAAGGTATCGGCGTTCTCTCCTTTGGGTCCCAAGAAGAGGGAGCCGAGATCAAGACGTACGGGGGACGGGTCCGGGCGGAAGTGCGTGCTCATGGAAGTGCCCCAGAGCACTGCAAGCGATACGCCTCGGGCTCGCGGAAGAGACGTCGTCAGTGCGCGTGCGCGGCAAATGCTGCGCGCGGGAAATGCGCGGGCGCAAATGCTGCGCACCCGGCACTTCACGTGGAAACGCGTGCTCTCTCGGAGTGAGGCCCGGCCGGTTGCTGGCCTTGCGGTTGCAGGGCGGCGCCGTGAGCCGGGCGAGGGAGCCGGGCTCTCACGAGGAGGGGCACTCCGCGATGGATACATACGTCCTGAGCCGGCGCCAAGGGCGGGCACTGGCCGTCGCCGCCTTGCCGATGCTGGCGTTGCTCGCCGCGCTGCCCGCGGCGGCGCAGGGAGTTCCCGAGGGGGCACAGCTCTTCAACCAGCGCTGCGCGAGCTGTCACACGGTTGGTCAGGGAGATCGGGTGGGCCCGGACCTGATGGGCGTGCTGACGCGCCGCGAGGAGTCCTGGGTCACCTCCTTCTTGAAGAGTCCGGGCGCGATGATCGACGGAGGCGATCCGATCGCCAACGAGCTGCTCGGGAAGTTCAACGGCATCCGGATGCCGGACCAGCAGCTCACCGATGACGAGCGCAAGGGCCTGTTCGCGTTCTTCCGGGACTGCGCGGAGAAGGGCAGCTGCCAGCCAGGGGACACCGGGCCGAAGCTGGCCTCGGACGCCACGCCCGAGCAGATCGAGCACGGCCGTCAGCTCTTCGAGGGCCGGGCGGCGTTGGCCAACGGGGGCCCGCCGTGCATCGGCTGCCACAACGTGCGCGACATTGGCGTGGTGGGGGGCGGCACGCTGGCGCGTGACCTGACCTTCGCCTACGCGCGGCTGGGCGAGCGCAAGCTGACGCCCGCGCTGAAGGACATGGACTTCCCGCTGATGAAGGACCTCTACGGGAAGGCGCCGCTGACGGACGCGGAGCAGTACGAGGTGAAGGCGTATCTGGCGAGCGTCTCGCGCGACGGCACGCCGCCCCGAAAGGACCGGGACTTCTTCTACCTGGGCTTCGTGGGGATGGGCGTCGCGCTGGGCTTCATCGGCATCGTCCTGGGCGGCCGTGGCCGCGCGAAGGACTGAGAGAGCGAGGCGACACGTGAGCAACACGTTCCTCTACGATTCCCTTCCGTACCTGGTGTTGGTGCTCGCCGTGGGCGTGCCCGCCTGGTTGCGCCACCGTGAGCGGCTCTCCGCCTGGGTGATGCACCAGGTGGAGCGCGAGGGCACCGGCTCGGCGGCCGTGTCCCTGGTGGTGGGCGCCACCATCATGCTGCTGTGGCACGCGGCCTGTTTCCTCCTGCCGCAGCCGGTGCAGCTCTTCATCCGCTCGCCCATGCGCCTCTTCCTCCTGGAGGTGGTGGGGCTCATCGGCGGGATGATGCTGGCCTGGGGCCTGGTGGCGAGCATCACCCGCAGGCTGTCGAGCCGTGACCCTGGCGCCCGTGCGTGGCTGCCCTTCCAGGTGCTGCTGCTGGCCGAGGTGCTCAATGGCCTCGTCATCGCCGTGGCCTACCGTTGGGCCTCGGCCTGGTACGTGAGCGTGGTGGTGCCGTACCTGCGCTCGCTGGTGACGCTCCAGCCGGACGCGACGCTCATCGCCCAGCTGCCGCTGACGGTGCGGTTGCACCTCTTTGGCGCGCTCGCGCTGCTGCTCGCCTGGCCCCTCACGCGCTGGCTGGCCTCGGAGTCCTCCGCGCCCGGCCTCGTCTCCGCCCGGGAGGAGACCGCCGGATAGGCGGGAGACATCCCATGATCGACCCGACCCGAGCCGCTCTGCTCTCCGGTGTGCTGGCCGCCCTCGCGATGGGCGGCTGTGACACCACGCCCGTGAACAACAACCAGAATTACATGCCCGAGCAGCCCATCGCGTTCTCGCACGCGGTGCACGCGGGCCACTACGAGATCGACTGTCAGTACTGTCACGTGGGCGCGGAGAAGAGCCGGCACGCTGGCATTCCCCACGCCGGGGTGTGCATGAACTGCCACACCCAGGTGAAGACGGACTCGCCGGAGATCCAGAAGCTCACCCAGGCCGTGAAGCGCGGCAAGCCCATCGAGTGGGTGCGGGTGCACCGGCTGCCGGACCATGCGTACTTCAACCACGCCAACCACGTGACGGCGGGGCTGGAGTGCCAGAAGTGCCACGGCCCGGTGCAGGAGATGGTGCGTCTGGAGCAGGCGGAGCCCATGACCATGGGCTGGTGCCTGGACTGTCACCGCCAGACGCAGGAGTCGCAGGCGAGGGCGCCGGTGCCGCCGTTGGCATCCGGTGTGCTGATGGCCTCCGCGTCCGGGGTGCCCACGGCGAAGGCCCCCCTCAACCCCGCGCCCCGCACCTTGAATCCTCCCACCGATTGCTCCGGCTGCCACCGCTGAGGAACGCGCACCATGTCCGAGACGACCCCCAAATACTGGCAGAGCCTGGCCGCGCGGGATGGAGACCCGGCCCTGCTCGAGCGCTCGCGCAACGAGTTCTCCGAGGAGTTGCCCGTGGGCGTGGCGGCTCAGCCCGCGGACCAGAGCTCGCGCCGGGACTTCTTCAAGGTGATGGGCCTGAGCGCCGCGGCGGCCATGGTGGCCTGCCAGCGTGCCCCCGTGCAGAAGGCGGTGCCCTTCCTCACGAAGCCGGACGAGCTCACCCCGGGACTGGCTCTCTGGTACGCGTCCACCTGCGGCGCGTGCAGCGCCCAGTGCGGCGTGCTGCTGAAGACGCGCGATGGCCGCCCCATCAAGGTAGAGGGGAACGCGGAGCACCCGGTGTCGCGCGGTGGCGTGTGTGCCGTGGGCCAGGCGTCCGTGCTGTCCCTCTATGACGCCAACCGCTCGCGCTGGCCGTCCGTGGGGGGCACGAAGGCCACATGGGCCAGCCTGGACCAGACCGTCACCGGGGGGCTCCGCGAGGTGGCGAAGGAGGGGAGGGCCATCCGGCTCGTCCTCCCGTGGGTGCTGGGGCCCACTGCCGAGGCCGCCGTGGCGCGTTTCCTCGCCGCGTTCCCCACTGCCCGCACGGTGCGTTACGACGCCACGGGTGAGTTGGAGGCCATCGCCGAGGCGCACCGCCTCACTCACGGTGTGCGTGTGGTGCCGGACTATCGCTTCGACCAGGCGAAGGTCATCGCCAGCTTCGGCGCGGACTTCCTGGGCACCTGGGTGTCGCCGGTGGCCTTCACCCGCCAGTACAGCGTGGCGCGCGACGCGGCTGGCACGCGGGAGATGTCGCGGCACTGGCAGCTCGAGCCGCTGATGACGCTGACGGGCGCGAGCGCCGACAAGCGCGTGCCGGTGGCCGCGTCGGACCAGGTGCCCGCGCTGGCGGGGCTGGTGAAGCGGTTGGCCCAGAAGGCCGGCCGCGCTGTGGAGGGTCTCTCGGGCGTGCCCGCGCCTCGTATGGACGCCGGCGTGCTGAACACGCTGGCCGCTGAGCTGTGGGCCGCGAAGGAGAAGGCCCTGGTGGTGTGCGGTGGCGACGAGCCCGTCGCGCAGGTGCTGGCCAACCTGGCCAACGAGCTGCTCGGCAATGCCGGCATCACGGTTTCCGTCTCCGGCGGCCTCACCCTGGACGCGGGAGCGATGGGCTTCGGCGAGCTGCTCGCCGAGTTGGAGGCGAAGCAGGTGGGCGCCGTGCTCTTCCACGGCGTCAACCCGGCCTACACGCACCCTCGGGGAGAGGCACTGGCGGGGCTGCTGAAGGACGTGGCGGTGACGGTGGCCACGAGCGACCGGCTCGACGAGACGGCCTCGCTGGTGCGCTTCCACGCGCCGGATCACACCCCGTTGGAGTCCTGGGGTGATGCCGAGCCCCGGCGGGGCGTGCTGAGTCTGCGCCAGCCGGTGGTGTCCCCGCTGCACGAGACGCGCGGCATGGTGGAGTCTCTGTTGAAGTGGGGAGGGGTGGAGCAGTCGCACCACGACTTCCTGCGCGCCCGCTGGGAGGCCGAGGTCTTCCCGCGCGCGAATGTGGCCACGGGCTTCCAGGCCTTCTGGGACGAGGCGGTACGGCAGGGCGTGGCGGCGGTGCTGCCCCAGCCGGCCACCACCGGGAGCCCCGCGTTCCGCCCCGAGAGCGTGGCGGCGGCGCTGGCGGGCAGGGTGGTGGCGGCGGACGAGGGGCTCGAACTGGTTCTGTATCAAAAGGTGGGCTTGAGGGACGGCGCGCTGGCCAACAACGGCTGGCTGCAGGAGATGCCGGATCCGATCTCCAAGGCCACCTGGGGCAACTACCTCTGTGTGGCGCCCGCCACGGCCGCGAAGCTGGGCATCAGCGACGGCCAGGTGGTGCGGGTGAGCACGGGAGGGAAGACGCTCGCGGTGCCGGCGCTGGTACAGCCGGGCACGCACCCGCGGGCGCTGGGCCTCGCCATGGGTTATGGCCGGACGAAGGTGGGACGTATCGGGAACGCAGTGGGGGAAAACGCCTTCGTCCTGGCCGCTTCTACCAACGGGAAGGTGCGCCGCGCGGCACTCGGGGTGAAGTTGGAGGTGACGCCCGAGACCCGGCCACTGGCCCTCTCGCAGATCCACGCCTCGATGGAGGGGCGTGGGTTGGTGCGCGAGGCCGAGCTGGCGGAGTTCCTCGCCAACCCGCGCGCGGGCAACGAGGTGGAGGGCGGGCACGGCGGTGGGCACCCGCTCTCCATCTGGTCCGGTCACGAGTACAAGGGCCACAAGTGGGCGCTGGCGGTGGATTTGAGCGCGTGCACGGGCTGCTCGGCGTGCGTGGTGTCCTGCCAGGCGGAGAACAACATCCCCATCGTGGGCGAGGACGAGGCGCTGAGGCAGCGCGAGATGCACTGGATGCGCATCGACCGGTACTACGAGGGCGAGCCGGACGCGCCCCGGGTGGTGCACCAACCGATGATGTGCCAGCACTGCGAGAACGCCCCGTGCGAGACGGTGTGCCCGGTGCTCGCCACGGTGCACTCGACGGAGGGCCTCAACCAGCAGGTCTACAACCGCTGCGTGGGCACCCGCTACTGCGCCAACAATTGCCCCACGAAGGTCCGCCGCTTCAACTGGTTCGACTACAAGCACGACGAGCCCCTGGAGCGCCTGGTGCTCAACCCGGACGTGGTGGTGCGCACGCGTGGCGTGATGGAGAAGTGCTCGCTGTGCGTGCAACGCATCCACGAGGGCAAGGCCGAGGCGAAGCGCGAGGGACGCGAGCTGCGTGATGGAGACATCCGCACCGCGTGCCAGCAAAGCTGCCCGGCTCGGGCCATCCACTTCGGCGACATCAACGACCCGGACAGCGGCGTGGCGAAGCTGGCGAAGAGCGGGCGCGCCTACCGGTTGCTGGAGGAGATCAACATCGGGCCGGCCGTGACGTACCTCACGAAGGTTCGCAACACCGGAAACGGGAGCGCGGAATGAGCAACCAGCACACTTCCACCCTCCGGGTGCCGCTCGTCAGCGAGGAGCGCACCCTCGGCCAGCTCACCGAGGAGATCTGCGCCCCCATGGAGCGCAAGCCCTCCCGCATGTGGTGGGTGGCCTTCGCCCTGTCGGTGGCCACGCTCGCGGTGGGCGTGGGCATGGTCACCTACGAGGTCTCCACCGGTATCGGCGTGTGGGGTCTGAACAAGACGATTGGCTGGGCCTTCGACATCACCAACTTCGTGTTCTGGGTGGGTATCGGCCACGCGGGCACGCTCATCTCCGCCATCCTCTTCCTCTTCCGGCAGAAGTGGCGCACGAGCATCAACCGCGCCGCCGAGGCCATGACGCTCTTCGCCGTCATGTGCGCGGCCATCTTCCCGGTCATCCACATGGGCCGGCCGTGGAACGCCTTCTGGGTGCTGCCGTACCCCAACGACCGCGGCTCCCTGTGGGTGAACTTCCGCTCGCCGCTGTTGTGGGACGTGTTCGCCATCAGCACGTACTTCACCATCTCGGCGGTGTTCTGGTACTTCGGCCTCATCCCGGACCTGGCCACGGTGAGGGACCGGGTGAAGGGCGGACTGAAGAAGGCCGTCTTCAAGGTGCTGTCGTTCGGGTGGAATGGCTCGTCACGCACCTGGCACCGCTATGAGACGGTGTACCTGCTGCTGGCGGGCCTCGCGACGCCGCTGGTGATCAGCGTGCACACCATCGTGTCGTTCGACTTCGCCACCTCGGTCATCCCCGGCTGGCACACCACCATCTTCCCGCCGTACTTCGTGGCCGGCGCGGTGTTCAGCGGCTTCGCCATGGTGCTGACGCTGATGATCATCACCCGCGTGGTGCTGGGCTTCGAGCACCTCATCACCCTCCGCCACCTGGAGAACATGACGAAGGTGATCATCGTCACGGGTGGCATCGTGTCGCTGGCCTACGGGACGGAGTTCTTCATCGCCTGGTACTCGGGCAACCCGTACGAGAAGTTCACGTTCATGAACCGCGCCTTCGGGCCGTACGCGTGGGCGTACTGGACGATGGTGACGTGCAACGTGGTGTCGCCGCACCTGTTCTGGTTCAAGAAGGTGCGTACGTCGCCCGCGGCCATCTTCGTGCTGTCGCTGGTCATCAACGTGGGCATGTGGTTCGAGCGCTTCGTCATCATCGTGACGTCGCTGCACCGGGACTTCCTGCCCTCGAGTTGGTCCATGTACACGCCCACGGTGGTCGAGGTGGGCACCTTCGTGGGCACCTTCGGCCTCTTCTTCACGCTGTTCCTGCTGTTCACCCGGGTGCTGCCAATCATCTCCATTGGCGAGGTGAAGAGCGTGGCGGCCTTCGCCAGGGGCTCGCACGCCCCCGAGCACGCCTCCCAACCGGCCCACGGCTCCGAGGCTCCGCACGAGCACCCGGCCGAGGCGCCGGAGCCCCTGCCCACCCCGGCCCTGGCGGCCGCGGCGGTGCGAAAGGACATGCCGGTATGAGCCCGTCCCAGTCCGTCCTGCTCAGCTACTTCGACAGCGAGGAGCACGTCCTCGACGCCACCCGGGCCGTCCGTGAGGCTGGGTACGCGGTGCATGATGTCTACACGCCCTACGCCATCCACGGCATGGACGAGGCCATGGGGCTGAAGCCCTCGCGCCTCACCTGGGTGTGCTTCGGGGCGGGGTTGCTGGGCGCCACGTCCGCGCTGTCGCTCCAGTACTACACGTCCGTGGTGAGCTGGCCGCTCAACGTGGGCGGCAAGCCGTTCAACTCGTTCCCGGCGTTCATCCCCGTGACGTTCGAGCTCACCGTGCTGTTCGCGGGCCTCTTCACCGTGGCGGCCTTCCTGCTGCGCTCGAAGTCCTTCCCCGGCAGCAAGCGCGAGGCACTGCCCAGGGTGACGGATGACCGTTTCGTGCTGGCGCTGCGCGCGGATGAGTCGGACGCGAAGGTGAAGGCCCTCCTCGAGCGCCACGGTGCGCTGGAGGTAGAGCAGATGGAGGTGGCGTCGTGAAGCGGTTCCTCATTGGTACGAGCGTGCTCGCCGCGGCCCTGCAGGTGGGGTGCGAGCGGGACGTCTCCCAGCCCAACCTCGAGTACGCGCCGGACATGTACGGCTCCGTGCCGTACGACAGCTACGCGCCCAATCCCAACACGCGCGATGGCAAGACGTTGATGGCGCCCGCCCCAGGCAGCATTCCCCGGGGTTACTCGCCGCTGCACCATGGCCCGGGCCCCGAGGAGGCCACCCGCGCCGCCACGGAGCTGAAGAATCCCTTCGAGGCCTCGGAGCCGGTGCTGGAGCGCGGCAAGGTGGCCTTCAACCGCTACTGCTCGCACTGCCACGGCTCGAGCGGGCTCGGGGATGGGCTGGTGGCCGCGCGCTTCCCCCGGCCTCCGTCGCTGCTGGCCGAGCACGCCCGTGGCCTCGCCGATGGGCAGCTCTTCCACATCATCACCCAGGGACAGGGGCTGATGCCGGCCCATGGCTCCCAGGTGGCCCCGGAGGATCGCTGGAAGATCGTCCACTACCTGCGCTCGTTGCAGTCGCCGGCGCGGACCGCTCGGAAGGACACGCCATGAGCTCCTCGGGAATCGTCGTCGGCCCCAACGTCCGCCGGATTTGCATGGGAGTAGCGGCACTCGGCCTGTCCGCACTGGGCGCGGGGCTGGCCCTCTCGCCCACCCGTGGCTTCTCCAGCCTGCTGATCAACGGCTTCTTCTTCCTCACGCTCGCGCTGGGCGGCGCGGTGTTCCTCGCGCTCAACTCCGTGGCCAACGCGGGCTGGTACACCGTCTTCAAGCGCATCCCCGAGGCCTTCGCCTCCTACGTGCCCGTGGGCGCAGCGAGCCTGCTGGTGGTGCTCGCGGGGTTGCCCTCGCTGTACCTGTGGGCCCGCCCTGGCGTGATGGAGGCGGACCACCTGCTGCACCAGAAGGCCGCCTTCCTCAATGCACCGGGCTTCGCTCTCCGCATGGCCGTGATGCTGGCCATCTGGGCCTTCTTCACCTGGCAGTTGCGGCGCAACTCGCTGGCCCAGGACTCCGATGTCTCAGCCAATCCCACGCGGCGGAACGTGGCCACCTCGGCGGTGTTCCTGGTGCTGTTTTCCATCACCTTCTGCCTGGCCAGCTTCGACTGGCTGATGAGCCTGGAGCCGCACTGGTTCAGCACTATCTACGGGCTCTACAACATCGCTGGCATGCTGGAGTCGAGCGTCGCGGCGATCACCCTGGCCGTGGTCCTGATGAAGAGCTCGGGGCGGATGAAGGAGATCAACACCAGCCACCTGCACGACCTGGGCAAGCTGATGTTCGGCTTCGCCACGCTGTGGGCCTACCTCTGGTTTTCGCAATTCCTGCTCATCTGGTACTCGAACATCCCGGAGGAGACCGTCTACTTCATCCACCGGATGCACGGGGGCTGGACACCGCTGTTCTACTTGAACCTGGCGCTCAACTGGGCGCTGCCCTTCGTGTTGTTGTTGCCGAAGCCGGCCAAGCGCAATCCGTCGCACCTGTGTATCGTCGCCGGCATCATGCTGGCGGGGCGGTGGTTGGATCTGCACCTGATGATCTCCCCCGCCAACATGCCCGAGTACACTGGCGTCAGCGTATGGGACGTGGCGGGTTTGCTGGGGCTCGGGGCGCTGTTCGTGCTGACGGTGACGCGGACGATGGGCTCGGTGCCGCTCATCGCGCGCCATGACCCATACCTCGTGGAGAGTCTGCACCATCACACGTAGGCCCTCTCTTCCTGTGCGAGAGGGAGTGCGTATGGGCCGAGGTCACCGTTCCTCCGGTGGCCTCGGCCGTTGTTCTCTCAGAGCACGGCCACCACGAGCGGGGCCGCCGCGAGCCGCACCGCCTCGACCAGGGGGCCCCAGCGTTTGCCCTCCAGCACTCCGCCCAACCCTCCCAGTGACACGAGGAACCAGGCCGCGAACGCGAGCCGCTCCGGCTGGGACAGTGAACGGCTCCGGACGAGGAACAGCACCGTGACGGCCAGCGTCAGCACGCCCACCACGCCCACGTAGAGTGCCACCCGGCGCGAGGTGCTCACCTCGAACCGGGCCCGGTCCACCGCGGTCTCCGTGGCCGGAACCTCTACTCCCGGTGGAGACCACTCGGGCGGCATGAACCACACCTTGAGCTTGTCCAGCGCGCGAGGGGCCTTCCTGGCGCGGGCCACGAGCTCACCGAAGGGAGCCAGCGCGGCCACCAGCGGGTTGAACGTGCGGACCGGCTTCACCGTGCCGTAGGTGGTCCGCTCCTCCTCGGCCTCGAAGGTGCCGAACAACCGGTCCCAGATGATGAGGATGCCGCCATGGTTCTTGTCCAGATAGCGGCCGTTGCAGGCATGGTGCACGCGGTGGTGGGAGGGCGTGACGAGCACCCACTCGAGCGGCCCGAGTCTGCCGATCAACTCGGTGTGCACCCAGAACTGGTAGAGCGTGTTGAGCGCCGCCGCCGTGGCGAACATGGCCGGGGGAAAGCCGATCCACGCGAGCGGCAGGTAGAAGAGGCGCGAGACGAGTGGCTGGAACGGCCCCTGCCGCAGGGCCACGGCCAGGTTGTAATCCTCACTCTGGTGGTGCGGAGCGTGGGCCGCCCAGGCCAGGTTCATCCGGTGCGAGGCGCGGTGGAACCAGTAGTAGGCCAGGTCGACGCCGAGCATCAGCACCACCCACGCCAGCGCCGAGGACGCGGAGATGTCGAGGAGCCGGTATTGGTAGACGGACAGGTATGCGCCCGCCAACAGGCCCACCGCCACCGTGGTGAAGACCGTCTGCGCGGCTCCCAGCGAGAGGTTCGCGAACACATCCGGCCCTCGGAACACGCGCCGGCCCTGGATGCGTCCGCACAGCCACTCGACTCCCATCAACAGGAAGAAGAGGGGGATGGACAGGGTGATGAGATTCATGGCGAGCGCTCCTCGGGGCGAGTCTCGCACGACTCGCCCGGGAGCGCTCCAGCCGCCACCGACCGGACTGCTTCAGCGGGTACCGCCGGGACTCAGTCCCAGGTGAAGATGACCTCGCTGTCGACCCGCCCCGTCTGCCGGCTCCTCACGCCCACCATCGTCGCGCCTCCGAGCTCGAGCAGCATCTCCACCATGCCCGCGTAGTACGCATGCGGCATGAACTCGCGCTTGAAGATGACGCGGCCCTGCTTCGGGCCGATCCACTCGATCACCTGGGTCCCGAAGTTCACGGACGCCTTGCGCGCCGAGGGCAGGCTCTCCACCAGCCGCTTCGGGTCCTTCCCCGACAGCGTCAGCAACATCCTCCCAGCCGTGGTCCCCAGGAAGTCCATGACCGCATCGCGGCCGAGCTTCCTCATCGCCTGATCGTGGCTCGCGCACCGCGCGAGCAGCGCGGGCATCGCGATGGACAGGAACTGCAGTTGCAGCGTAGCGGGGTAGTTGAAGGCATCCACGAGCTGCTCGTGCCCGCTGGCCTCCAGGCACTGCTTCGCCACGGCGTCTCCAGCCAGCGCGCGGATCGACTTCAGCATGCCATTCAGGAACATCCCGCGAGCGGTGTCCTGCGGGGTGCAGTGAGACATCCGCATTCCGCAATCGTGCTGCCAGTCAACCGGAGCCTGGTGCCACGAAACTTGCGCGCTCTCCATGTGTCCCTCCAGAGGATGGGCGACAACGGCGCACATGCGGTTTCCCGGTATGTCGCGGGTCCCCCCCACCGTGCCCATCACGTCTTCATTTCTAGAGGCCACCCGCGCGTGGGGCTGTGAATCGGCTCACAGGTTTCGCGAAATCTTCATGCGGGCGGGGCCGTGCGCGTGTGTGGGTGTCCAGGCCCGCGGTGATTTTGCTGAACGGATGGAGCCCACACACACAAAGACATTCATCGGTCACGGTCTTGTTTGAATATTTTGGCGTGGAAAGAGAGGCGTCGTTTCTTCATGCTTGCACCGGCTGGTCTGCGTGTGGAGCGCAGCCCCCTGGCCGATCGAGAGAGAGGGACGTGCATGAAGATGAGGACCCGAGGCTGGACGTGGAGATCCGCTGGCGCCCGGAGTGCGCTGACGGGCTCGGCGATACTGGCGCTGGCGGCGTGCAGTGGTGTTCACGACGAACAACAGTCAGGACAGGCACCCACGGGCCAGCAGCTTGCTCAGGCGGCACCGCCCGCGTCCCCGCAGTCCTCCACTGTCAGCACGCCCCCCAGCACCCCCACTCCGGCCAGCACCTCCAGCAGCGCCCCGGCTCCCAGTGCCGCCAGCCTCGCGGCGGCGCTGCAGTTCGAGTGGACGGGCAGTGAGGTGCTCCCGGAGTACAAGCAGGTGATGATGACGCCCGTGGTGGTGGACGTGAACGGGGACCGCATCCCGGACATCGTCTTCAGCACCTTCGACGGCGACTACTACAACGAGACCAACAACAACGGCGGCAACGGCAACACCAATGGTGTGCTCCGGGCCATCAGCGGCAAGGATGGGCGCGAACTGTGGACCGCGGTGGATCCGTATGCCCGGGTGAAGCCGGCCGCCAGCATCGCCGCCGGTGACATCGATTCCGATGGCAAGGTGGAGATCTGCGGCATTCCCGAGAACGGCCGCGGCATCATCTGCTTCGAGCACGACGGCACCTTCAAGTTCCGCTCGGCCGAGGACGCGTACGACTACAACGAGTGGGGTGGCCCCTCGCTGGCGGACCTGGACGGCGACGGCACCGTGGAGATCCTCGACGGCAACCGCGTCTACAGCCACACCGGCGCCCTGAAGTGGGTGGGCTCCGATGGCATGGGCGGCGCGCAGTACACCGGCCCCGTCTCCTTCGCGGCGGACATCGACCAGGATGGCATCCAGGAGGTGATCAACGGCCGCGCCGTCTACCGCGCCGATGGCAGCCTCAAGTGCGCCAACACGGAGATTCCCCAGGGCTTCGCCGGCGTGGCCAACTTCGACGAGGATCCGGCGGCGGAGATCGCCGTGGCGGGCTACGGCACGGTGAGCCTGCTCGACGACGACTGCACGCTGCTGTGGACCCGCTCGGTCCACTACACCGACCCGGGGCATCCCTTCCCCACGCAGCCCGGCCACGGTGGCCCGCCCAACATCGCGGACTTCGATGGCGACGGCCAGGTGGAGATCGGCCTCGCGGGTGACTGGAACTACACCGTCTACGGGGCCGATGGCTCCGTGAAGTGGACCCACACCGTCCAGGAGTTCAGCTCCGGCAAGACGACCTCCACCACCTTCGACTTCGAGGCGGATGGCAGCACCGAGGTCATCTACGCCGACGAGCTCTACCTGCGTGTCTTCGACGGCGCCACCGGCGCGGTGCGCTGGCAGACCCGTCACAGCTCCGGCACCACGCACGAGCTGCCCCTCGTGGTGGATGTGGACGCCGACGGCAGCGCGGAGATCATCGTGGTGGAGAACAACCACGCGGCCCCGGGCTTCAATGGCATCCGCGTGTACGGCGACCGTGACAATGCCTGGGTGGGCACGCGCGGCATCTGGAACCAGCACGCCTACTCCATCACCAACGTCAACGACGACGGCACCATTCCTGCGCACCCGGTGGCCAACTGGCTCACCCCGGGCCTCAACACCTTCCGCTCCAATGCTCCGGGCGTCGCCGGCGTCTGCCGCGTGACGGGCTCGTGGGAGAAGACCGGCAGCCTGGCGCTGGGCCGCATCCTGCACACCGCCGAGCTCCTCGAGGACGGCCGCGTGCTGGTGGCGGGTGGCTTCAACACCACCTCGGAGCTGTATGACGCGGCCACGGGCACCTGGGCGCGCACTGGCGACACGCTGGCCACGCACATCTACCACACGATGACGCGGCTGGCGGACGGGCGCGTGCTCATCGCCGGTGGAGGGACGTGCCCCGTCACGCTCGCCACCGCCGAGGTGTACTACCCGGCCCTGGGCCGCTGGAGGGCCACGGGCAGCCTGGTCGTCTTCCGCACCCACCACACGGCCACGCTGCTCCCCAACGGCAAGGTGCTGATCACCGGTGGCGAGGACACCTCCGGCGCCGCGCTGAGCTCGGTGGAGCTGTATGACCCGGCCACCGGCACCTTCTCGCTCGCCGGCAACATGGGCTCGGCCCGCCGCGATCACACGGCCACGCTGCTGCCCAACGGCAAGGTGCTGGTGGTGGGCGGTGGCAATGACTCCTACGACACCCTGGCCTCGGCGGAGCTGTACGATCCGGCCACCGGCGCCTGGACGTCCGTGGGCGGCATGGGGACGCCGCGCAGCTTCCACTCGGCCTCGCTGCTGCCCAACGGCAAGGTGCTGGTGGCGGGCGGTGGCAGCTGGGACATCGCCAGCAGCTCCTCGGCCGAGCTGTATGACCCGGCCAAGGGCACCTGGTCGGCCACCGGCAGCATGAGCACGCCGCGCCGCTTCCACTCGGCCACGCTGCTCCCCAATGGCAAGGTGCTGGCCGTCGCCGGCTACCACCAGGCCACCGGCATCCAGAAGCTCGCGGAGGTGTACAACCCGGCCACCGGGACCTGGTGCCCCGCGGGCAGCCTCGAGGTGGATCGCTACCGCCACACGGCCACGCTGCTCGGTGATGGCCGCGTGCTGGCGACCGCGGGCGTGAGCAACACCGACCAGGCCTCCGTCGAGGTGTTCAGCGTCGGCGGCAAGTAGTCGCGCTCCCAAGTAGTACGCGAGGCCCCGGTCCGGTGGAACGTCCACCGCGCCCGGGGCCTCGCTCCTTTCGGGAGGGGGAGGGGCTCGCGGGCGGGCGACCGTCACGGGGCTCGGCGTCACATGCTAGTGTGCCGCCGTCCGCTGTGACGGGAGTATTGCCCAGCCATGGATCGGAAGTCCCTCAAGGCGCCGCAGAGCACGGCCACCCTGATGCGTGGCGGTGCGGCGGCGGAGCCCACCCTCTCGGGTCCGATTCCCGTTCCCGCCCCGCCCCGGCAGACGTTCTCCGTGGGGACGGAAGTGGCCGGGCGCTACCGGGTGGAGCGCTTCCTCTCCCGGGGCGGCATGGGCGAGGTGTACGCGGCGGAGGATCTCTCGCTGCACGAGCCCGTGGCGCTCAAGACGATCCGCCCGGAGCTGGCCGCCACGCCCGAGGCGCTCCTGCGCTTCAAGCGCGAGCTGCGGCTGGCACGCCGGGTGACGCATCCCAACGTCTGCCGTGTCTTCGACATCGGCGAGCACGAGGTCGTCCCGAAGGAGGGAGGCACTTCGTACCGGATCGTCTTCCTCACCATGGAGCTGCTCGCGGGGCGCACGTTGCATGAGCAACTCGTTCGCCATGGCAGGATGCCGCCGGAGCAGGTGCTGCGGCTGGCCGAGCAGATGGCGGGGGCGCTCGATGCGGCGCATGCCGCGCAGATCATCCACCGCGACTTCAAGCCGGGCAACGTGATGCTGGTGCCCGCGCCGCCGGCGGCCGGAGGCCTGCGGGCGGTGGTGACCGATTTCGGCCTCGCCCGGGGCGAGCTGCTCGAGGGGGACGGCTCCACCTCGCGCGATGGCCACATCGTCGGCAGTCCCTCGTACATGTCCCCAGAGCAGGTGGAGGGCCTGCCGCTGTCGCCGGCCTCGGACATCTACTCCTTCGGGCTGGTGCTCTTCGAGATGGTGACGGGCCAGCGGCCCTTCGTGGCGGAGACGCCCACGGCCACTTCGTTGCTGCGGTTGCGTCAGGCGCCTCCTTCTCCGCTCGAGCTCGTGCCGGAGCTGGCTGCGTCCTGGGCGGAGGTGCTCCTGCGGTGCCTGGAGCGCCAGCCGGAGAAGCGTTTCGCCACCGCGTCCGAGGCCATCGCCGCGCTGCGGAGCGGCGAGCCCACCCCGGCCCTCGTGAAGCTCACCCCGTCCAGGAAGCGGAGCCCCACGAAGCCTTCCCCGGCACCAGCACCGGCGCCGGCGCCGGGCAGCACGGGCAGTCAGCCGGTGGCCCGGCGGGTGGTGGCGGTGCTCGCTCCCCGCAACCTCATGGCAAGGGCCGAGCTGTCCTGGCTGTCCACCGCCCTGGCGGAGCTGCTCTCCGCGGAGCTGGCCATGGGGGAACAGCTCCGCCTGCTCCCCGGAGAGGGCGTGGTGCAGATGCGCAGGGACCTCCTCCTGCCGGACGAGGAGGGTTTCGCGGCGGCCACGCTGCAGCGCATCCGCGCGCACTCGGGCGTGGACCTGGTGCTCACCGGGGCGTACCTCGTGCAGGGGCGCGAGGAGGCCGCGCGGCTGCGGCTCAACCTGCGCCTGCAGGAGGCCACCACGGGCGAGACGCTGGCCCACCTGACGGAGATGGGCGCGGAGGAGGAACTGCTGGAGCTCGTCTCGCGCGTGGGCGCCGCCCTGCGCAAGCGCCTGGGGCTGGCGCCGCTGACCACCGAGCAGGCCCACGGCGTGCGCAGCGCGATGCCGGCGGAGCCCGAGGTGGCACGGCTCTACGCCGAGGGACTCGCGGCCCTGCGCGGCCATGACGCGGCCACCGCCGTGGAGCACTTCGAGCGCGTGGTGAAGCACGAGCCCTCCTTCGCCCCCGCCCACTCAGCGCTGGCCGCGGCCCTCCAGTACCTCTACCAGGAGGAGGCGGCGAAGGCGGCCGCGCGCCGGGCCTTCGAGCTGTCCTCGAGCCTCTCGCGCGAGGAGCGCCTCCTGGTCTCGGCCCGCCATCACGAGGCCCAGGCCGAGTGGTCCCAGGCCATCGAGGCGTACCGGACGCTCTTCGAGTTCTTCCCGGACAACGTGGAGTACGGCACCGCGCTGGTGTTCGCGCAGGTGTCCGCGGGGCAGAACCGGGAGGCCCAGTCCACCCTGGAGGCGCTGCGCCGGCTCCCGCCTCCGCTGGGCGAGGACGCGCGCATCGAGCTGGCCGCGGCGGTGGCCACGAGCGCGACCGCGGACTTCATCGCCTCCAGGAAGCATGCCGAGGCGGCGGTATCCCGCTCACAGGGGGCCAGCCAGGGCCAGCTCGCCGCCTCCGCGCTCATCATGGAAGCCTATGCGGCGCGCAACCTCGGGGAGCCCCTGCGCGCCGTCGAGCTGCTGGAGGAGTCGGAGCGGTTGTTCCTGGCGGGAGGGGACCGGGGCGGGGCGGCGCGCTCGATGCTCGTGCACGCCATGGCGCTCATCGACACGGGCCGGCTGCTGGAGGCCGAGCGCGTGTTCGTCTCCGCCATCGAGGCGGCCCGGGAGATCAAGGGCGCCTCGTTGGAAGCCGAGGCCCTCCTGTGCGCCGGTGGGTTGAGCTGCCGGCTGGGTCATCTCTCCGAGGGTCTGAAGCGTGCCAGCCGGGCCGTGGAGCTCTTCCGGCAGCGCGGGCGGCTGTCCGACATGAATTCCAGCACCATTCTCAAGGGCATGGTGCGGCGGCTCATGGGCGGGCTGGACGAGGGCAAGCGCCTGCTCGAGGAGGGGAGTCATGCGGCCCACGTGTTCTTCGAGGATGGGTACGCCGAGGCCTGGGGCCGCTACGAGCTGGGCTGTCTGCTGATGGATCTGGGCGAGCTGGCGCAGTCCAGGCAGCAACTGGAGCGCGCGCTGGCGTTGCGGCGGGCACGGGGCCTGGGCGCCTTCGTGGCGGAAACCGAGCTGGGTCTGGCGTGCCTGTCCCTGGAAGAGGGGCGGCCCCAGGAGGCGCTCGCGGTGGCCGAGTCCGCCCTGGCCGCCTATGCGGCGTTGAAGAGCGTGGACGGGGAAGGCCTCGCGAATGCGGTGAAGGCCCGGGTGCTGATGGCCCTGGGGAAGATGGCGGCGGCGCGTGAGGCACTGGAGCGTGCCCGGTCCCTCGCGGGCGGCAGCGAGGATGTGTTCATCGCGGCGGAGGTGCGGCTCACCGGCGCGGCCCTGGTGCGGCGGGATGGAGGGCCCTCGGAGCGGGAAGAGGCGGCGCGGCAGCTCCAGGTGCTCGCGACGCGGGCGGCTCGTGACGGCATGAAGCGCGTGGCGCTCGAGGCGCGGATCCTCCGGCTGGAGCTCCACGGCGAGGCGAAGGCCGCCGCGGCGCGCAAGGAGTTGCAGTCCCTCCAGAAGGAAGCGAACCGGCTTGGCTATCGCGGCCTGCTCCAGCGGGCCATTGCCTTGCTCGGAGAGAAATAGACCGGGAAGCCGGGCCGCCCGGCCTGGAGGTCATTGGCCGGGCGAGGCTCCTCCCAGGAGCCCGGTCTCGACGAAGACGGGCTTCAACTGGAGGCCATGGTCCTGATCGAGAACGAGCTGGTTCTCCCAGGGTCTCCAATCCATATCGGTATCGGGCACCCGTCCGACGACCATGCCAGCCAGGGCATTGTCCTGCACGGTGATGCCGTCCCTCAGGGAGGTGAGCCTCACCGGAACCTGCGCGTGATAGCCCGTCAGCCAGTGGGAGAGGCAGCGCCCCGGCTCGAGGACCAGTGCCTCGGACCAATTCCTCTCATCGTCCATGTACTGATACGACAACAGGGTACCCGTCTTGTTGCAGGCCCTGACGACCCGGGAGACGGGCAGGTTGTTGCGGACGGCGGTGTCCAGCAGGGTCATCTCCAGGAACTTCAGTGCCTGATGCTGGAACTTCTGGAGCTCGTCCTTGAGCTGCTCGTTCTGTTGAAGCTGTTGCAGGGCTCCCTGATTCTTCGCCTGGAGATCCCGTGCTTGTGCCTCGGAGCTCCTGGCCTGGCTCCTCGCGATGTCCAGCTCCTGTTTGAGCCGCCGGGTGTTCTGTTGCTCCGTCTGGTAGCTCACCTGGAGCCGCGCCTTGTCCTCGCTCGAGAGGCGCAGGTTCCGCCACGAGGAAGCCAGGCCCGCGAGCAGCAGGAGCGACAGGACGCCCAGCACGAGCAGGCCCGCCACGAGCCCACGGCCGCGAGAGGCTGGTGCCGGAACCGGAGCGGAGGCAGGAACCGGAGCGGGGGCGGGGAGGGGGGCCACCGTTACCGGTGGGACGGGCTTGGGCACTGGATCTTCGAGCGCCTGCTCGAGGGCCGCCCGGAAGGCCGCGCAGTCCTGGAATCTCCCGGACGGATCCACCGTCATGGCCTTGCGGATGCACTGACAGAGGCTCTCGGGCAGTTCGGGCACCACCTGCTCGGGCGGGGTGAAATTGCCCTCGGTGATGCGCTTCATCATCTCGAAGTCGCTGCCCGCGTCGAAGGCCACCCGGCCGGTGGCCGCCTCGTAGAGGATGGTGCCCAGGGCGAAGATGTCCGTGCGCGCATCCACGTCGGACGCCCCGCCGATCTGCTCCGGACTCATGTACGGCCGCGTCCCCAGGAGCACTCCGGTCCGGGTGCGGTACTTCTCGCCCGGCTCGTCCTGCGTCACCTTGGCGATGCCGAAGTCCGTCACCTTGGGATGCATCCGCCCCTGGTGCCCCTGCGCCAGCAGGATGTTGCTGGGCGTCAGGTCGCGGTGCACCACCCGGTGGCCATGCGCCTCCTGCATCGCGTCCAGCACCGGCAGGAAGATCTGCCGCAGGGTGGGCAGGCCGACCCTTCCACCCGGGCTCTGGCCGAGCAGATCCTCCAGCGTGCCGCCTTCCACGTACTCCATCACCAGGCCCGGCACCGGGCTGATGACGATGTCCGTCACCTGGGCGATGTGTGGATGGCGCAGGAGGGCCTGGATGCGGCCCTCGGTGGTGAAGCGGTGGCGCGCGTCGGCGCTGTGGAAGATGCGGGGATCCGGCACCTTGAGCGCATGCAGGCTGTGCAGCCCCAGGTGGCGCACCAGGTAGATGGTGGCCATGCCGCCCGCGGCGAGCTTGCGCACCACCTCGTAACGGTTGTCGAGGAGCCCCCCTGGCTCGAGCAGGCTCGTGTCTTCGCCCATATGCGGGACCCTCTGGGCCGCCGAGTCTACATGAAGGGCGCGTTTCTCCATCGGCTGCCCGTCATGTGCTCGACAGGGGGCCAGCTCGCCTGCCCGGGGGACGGGTGGGCACGGGCACCGGCCCTCCGGGGCTGTTCCGGCCGCGCGAGGGGGCTCACCTTGGTCGAGGGAGGACGTCCTCGATGAAGAGTGAGCGGCTGCCGTGGACTCTCGGATGGGTGAGCCTGGGAATCGGACTGACGGAGCTGGCATTCCCCAAGGGCCTCTGCCGCCTCATGGGCGTCCCGAAGCGCCACGCCGGGCTGCTGCGGGTGTTCGGGCTCCGGGAGATCGCCAGTGGACTGGGGCTGCTGCTCCAGCCGCATCGGCGGGAATGGGTCTGGTCTCGCGTCGCGGGTGATGCCCTCGACCTCTCGCTGCTGGGCGTGGCCTTCCAGCGTCCGCTCTCGAACAAGGGCTGGCTGGGCGCCATCACCGCCGCGGTCGCCGGAGTGACGCTCGTGGACGTGTTCGCCGCCGTGGGGACGTTGCGCTCGCCCCGGCTTCACACGGGGGCCGAGACGCCGTCGCTCGGGATGGACATCGGGAGCAGCGCCCCCGCCGAGAGCTGGCGGGGAAGCGGTCTGGCCGAGGACGTGGGGGCGAACCCGCACCGCAGCGAGGACAGCCTCCCGGAAGCGGATCGGCAGCGCATGATGAAGGAGGCCGCGCGGGAGCTCGGTCTGCCGGATCGGGACGAGCACGGCAACCGGCGCTAGCCCTCGCGAAGACTCGCTGGCGGGACCGGCTCCCGATAAAAGGGAGCCGATATGCCAAGACGCGTGCCCCCAGAGTCCGTCCTCGGTGTGCGCGCGCTCAATCGCGCCATGCTGGAGCGGCAACTGTTGTTGCGCCGCCGGAAGCTCTCCATCCCCGATGCGCTCGAGCAACTGGCCGGTTTGCAGGCGCAGGCCCCCAATCCTCCCTACATCGGCCTGTGGACGAGGTTGGAGGGCTTCCAGCCCGGTGAATTGACCCGGTTGATCAACGATCGGCGGGTGGTGCGCTCCGTGCTGATGCGAGGGACCCTTCACCTGGTCACCGCCCGCGACTTCCTGCGATTGCGCCCCGTGTTGCAGCCAGTCCTCGAACGCCTGCTGCGTGGCACATATGGACGGCTTCTCGCGGGGCTCGATACCGAGGCGCTCGCGGCTTCTGGCCGGGCACTGCTCTCCGAGCGGCCACGTACCTCCAACGAACTCGGCAAGCTGTTGTGCGAGCAGTGGCCCGGCCGCGATGCCAAGGCGCTCGCCAACGCCATCCGCAATCTGGAGCCCCTCATCCACGTGCCACCCGCCGGCACCTGGGATTCCCACAAGCCCGCCACACTCACCACGGCTGAGTCCTGGCTCGACCGTCCGCTCGAAACCGCCACGGCTCCGGACGAGATGGTCCTGCGCTACCTGGCCGCGTTCGGCCCGGCCACCGCCAAGGACGTATCAGTCTGGTCCGGATTGAACTCAGTGCGTGAGGTCATCGAGCGGCTCCGGCCACGTCTGCGCACGTTCCGCGACGAGCACGGTCACGAGTTGTTCGACGTGCCCGACGCTCCGTTGCCCGGCCCCGAGACGCCGGTTCCTCCGCGCCTGCTGCCCGAATTCGACAACGTGCTGCTCTCCCATCAGGACCGGACCCGCATCATCGCCGATGAGCACCGCGCGGCGGTCTTCACGAACAACGGTCTGGTTCGCTCCACCGTGCTCGTCGATGGTTTCGTCCGGGGAACCTGGACGCTCGAGCGCGATGAGGGCATTGCCACCGTGCGCATCGAGCCCTTCGGGCGGCTGGCTGCGAAGGACCGCACAGCCCTGGCCGAGGAGGGGGCCCGGCTTCTCACCTGCGTCGCCACGGACGCGGAGTCCCATGACGTCCAATTCACCGCTCCTGGACGCGGGTGACCTACCAGGACGAGCTGGCCCCGCCCCCGCCGAATCTGCCGCCGCCTCCCTTCCAGGAGCTGTCCGAGCTGGAGCTCCTCGAGCTGGAGCTGTCCGAGCTGGAACTCCTCGAACTGGAGCTCCTCGAGCTGGAACTGTCCGAGCTGGAGCTCCTCGAGCTGGAGCTGTCCGAGCTGGAGCGGCCCGAGGAGTAGGACGAGGCGCCCCACGAGGACGAGGTGTTCCGCGAAGAGCTCGAGGACGAAGAAGCTCCCCGGCTGCCCGACGGACTCGATTCGAAGATGACGATGCTGTTGAGCTTGTTGGACATGGGGCCCAGGATGAGCCAGAGGACCGCGAGCCCTCCCCAGAGGACGCCGGACACCGTTGCCGCCGTCTCCAGCATCTCCAGGACGAAGAGGCTGGGCTTCTGGAAGAACAGGACCCCCATGCTCGCAAGGAGGGTCGCGCACATCAGGGTCGCTCCGAGCCCGGTGGTCCAGCGCAGGGTGAAGAGGAGGGTACACACGAGGAACACCGTGGCATACGCACCGTAGAACAGGAGGAGGTCCCGGGCGGACGGCTGGCTGGTGTCCACACACAAGAAGATGAGGACCGGGGGCCCGAGCAGCAGCGACCCCACGGCCGCTGCCAGCCGCGAGGGTCCGAGTTGCTTCCGCCAGGTGGTGAGAGACCCGCCCAGCAGCATGCCCACGACAATCCCGGCGGCCATCAGACAGAAGAGGACCTCGACCACCTTGTCGAGGCTCCATGGCGCGGCGCCGGGGCTCCACGAGGCGCCGGAGCCTGCCGGCAGACGCGCGCGCACGCCCTTGATGACGCCGAGCACCGCACCGGCGTAGTTCTTCTGGCGCATCAGCGGCCCCTGCGCATCCAGCAGCCGGCGCACGGTGTCGTCCGGCAGGTGGTCCTCCAGCCCGTAGCCCACCTCCAGGCGCATGCGCCGATCATCCAGCGCCAGCACGAAGAGCAACCCGTCGTCCGCACCCCCGCCTCGGCCTCCCTTCCACGCCTCGGCCACAGCCTGCGCGAAGTCCTCGATCGGCTCGCCCCCGGTGGTACCTACCAGCAGCACCGCCATCTGCGCGCCCGTCTGGATGCGCAGTTGCTCCAGACTGGAGGCCACCAGCTCCTCTTCAGCGGGCGTCAGCAGATCGCGCTGATCCGTCACGGGCCGCTCGATGACGGGGACACTGCCCAACAGCAGTACCGCCAGCAACAACAGAGGCCAGGGCTTCACCATGAATGCACCTCGGTGGACAGCCCGAAGCATAGGTCAGACGGAGCGCGGAAGAGGAATCGGGATGATTCGGTGATTCAACTCCGGCCGGACAGCCACTCCTGGAAGTACTCGGCCGTGGGCGGGAACTGGTCCACCCTGCACCAATCCACCAGGTACAGTTGGTGCCGCGTGGCGAATTCCGCCACCAGGCGGATGTCTCCCTCGGCGCCCGTGAGCCCCTTCGGCGAACGGAGGGCCAGTACCTGGACGCGTCCTCCCCGCTGCAGCCCGTACAACGTGAGCCCCGAGGGCTGCTTCACGGCGAAGCCTCCCGCGACCAGTCCCGCCACGCCCTGGAACGACACCCCGTCCAACCACGAGGCCGTCTCTCCCAGGTGTTTTCGCAGCTCATCCAGGGTGAGCCAGGTTCCCGCCAGCGGCGAGGGCACTTCCTTCCGGAGGTGGATCGCGTTGAAGCCGGCGCTCTGACGGTGCTTCTGGTGGATGAGCGCCACGGCCCTCAGTTCGTTTTCGATGGAGGCCTCGAGCGTGTGCGCCACGAGTTCGATCTGCCGCCAGTCGTCTTCGTGCAGCTCGAGTACCTGCTGGCCTGGCTTCGTCGAGCCCTCCTCGATGCCGGGGATATCCTTCGAGAGGGTGGGCAGCGAATAGAGGATGTCTTTCGGATTCATCGTCGCGGTCTGCCTCTGTGGAGTCGTCTGGCCTGGGGTCCTCAGCGTAGCGCGTTCCGGGGCGCGAGCCGGACACCAGGTTGTCCCCGAAGGGATTCGAACCCGTCGGGCATGGGATGACAGAGCAGGGCTCTCAGTGACAGCTCGGCTGGCCCGTGTTGATGCCCACCGCGCGGTAGATGAGCACTGCCGCGGCCAGCAATGGCATCGCTCGTTTGAGTACGAACGTCGCCACACGCGGTTGCCGCGACCATAAGCCTGTCTGCACCTGGGCCCCCAGTAGCGCCGGAAGTCCGCCCAGCGCGAACGCCCCCATCAGCAACGCTCCTCCTCCAAAGGAACTGCTCGCCAGCGCCGCCGCGTACACCCCGTAGAGCAGCCCGCAGGGCAGCAGCGGTGTCACCGCACCCATTGCGCCCGCTCTGCTCGAAAACGAAAACTTTGCGCCCACCCGGGTGACGGCCCCCGCTACGTGGCTCAGCCCCGGCAACGGCCTCAGACGCTTCCCCAGCTCCAGCGCCGAGGCCACCAGCGCCGCCGCCATCACCCACGGCAGCCAGGGTCGCGCCGAGACCGCCAGGGCCCGTGTCACCCCTCCGCCCAGCGCTCCCAGCAGCCCTCCCACCAGGGCGTAAGCCCCCACGCGCGCACTCTGGTAGGCGAGCACCGCGCGCCATCGCTCCGGGCCCCTCACCCCTGGCAGTCCCGCGCACGCCAGCGGCCCGCACATGAGGAGGCAGTGCACGCTTCCGGTGAGGCCCACCATCAGCGCCCCCATCGCGCCCACCCAGAGGTTCTCGAGAACGGGAAATGCCGTGGTCATGCCCGGGTCCATCGCAATGGGCATGCCGTTCGCAAGGGGCCCGCTTCGATGCCGGTCTCCCAGCCAATCGAGCATGCCTCGGCCTCGTGCCTTCACTGTGGCAGCCCCGTTCCCCAGGGCTCGCCGCTTCGGGGCTTCTGCTGCGCGGGCTGCGAGGCCGTCCACCGACTCCTCGTGGACCAGGGCCTCACCCGCTACTACTCGCTCGCCGACGGCAAGACCGCCCCCGCCCCCGAGCCCCGGCAGGACCGCGGCTTCGCCTGGCTGGAGCCGCTCGTGGCTCGCGCCGAGTCTTCCACCGGCTCCGTGTGCTCGCTCGAGCTGGATGTGCAGGGCATCCACTGCGCCGCATGCGTCTGGCTGATGAACGAGCTGTTCCGCCGCCAGCCCGGCGGGGCCTCGCTCACCGTCAATCCGGCGCTCGGCAAGGTGCGGCTCGCCTGGCGCAAGGGCGCCTTCGACGTGGCCGGCTTCCTCCGCTCCGTCGAGGGCTTCGGCTACCTCTTCGGCCCCAGCCGCAAGCGCCCCGAGTCCGCCTCGCTCGACCTGCCCATCCGGCTCGGCATCTGCGCCGCCATCACGATGAACGTGATGCTCTTCTCGGTGAGCTTCTACGTGGGGCTCACCCCAGCCGACGGCGACGTCTTCTCCCTCTTCAGCCAGCTCAGCGTGTGGCTCTCCACCGGAGTGGTACTGGTGGGCGGCTGGCCCTTCTTCCGCTCGGCCTGGCGTGGCTTGCGCAGTGGCGTCCTCCACCTGGACCTGCCCATTGCCCTGGGCATCCTCCTCGTCTTCTCCACCTCGCTGCTCAAGGCGCGCGACGGCCGGGGAGACCTGGCCTACTTCGATACGCTCAACACCTTCGTCACCCTGATGCTGGTGGGCCGCTGGTTGCAGCAGCGCGTCCTCGAGCGCAACCGGCGCTTCCTCCTGGAGGATGATGGAGCGGATGGCCTCTTCGCCCGCCGGCAGGAGGGAGACAGACTCGTCACCGTGCGCGCCGCCGAGCTGCGCGCGGGCGACGTGCTCGTCATCGCTCCAGGCGAGCTGGTGCCCGTGGATGCCGAGCTGCTCGACGCGAATGCCAGTTTCTCCACCGACTGGGTGACGGGCGAGCCGGACGTGCGAGCGGTGGAGCAGGGCGGAGAGGTGCCCGCCGGCGCCTTCAACGCGGCCCGTGCCGCCGCCCACCTGCGTGCCCGGACGGACTTCCAGGACTCGCCGCTGGTGGCCCTGCTGCGCCAGACGCCCTCCGCGCCCGGCCGCGTTCCCGCCCACGCGCGCTTCTGGAACGCCGTGTCCCGCCGCTGGGTGCTCTCCGTGCTGCTCGTCTCCGGGCTGGGGCTCGCCCTCTGGTTGCCCCAGGGCCAGGACAAGGCGTTGCAGGTGGCCGTGGCCCTCCTCGTGGTGACGTGCCCTTGTGCCATCGGCATCGCCGTGCCTCTCGCCTACGAGCTCACCCAGACGCGCCTGCGCCGGCTCGGCCTCTTCGTGCGCAGTCAGGACCTGCTGGACCGGCTGCCCCGCGTGCGCAAGGTGCTCTTCGACAAGACGGGCACGCTGACGCTCGGCCGGCTGGAGCTGGTGGAGCGCGAGGCCGTGGACGTGCTCGCTCCAGAGTTGCGCGACGTGGCCTTCGACCTGGCCGCGCGCAGCAACCACCCGGTGAGCCGGTGTCTCGCCGCGGCTCTTTCTCGCGCTGGTGCCCGCTTCTCCACCGGCGCACGAGTCACGGAGCACCCCGGGCTGGGCCTGGAACTGCTCCGGGAGGACGGACTGTGGCGGCTGGGCGCCCCGGCGTGGGCGGCACCCGGCGCCACGGGAGCGGGAGGGACCGTCCTCGCGCGCAACGGCCAGCCCCTGGCCACCTTCGCCCTGCGCGAGTCCGTGCGTGCCGATGCTCGCCGGGAAATCCAGGCGCTGCGCGAGGCCGGCCACGAGGTGTGGCTCATCTCCGGTGACGCGCCCGCGCGGGTGCGCGCCATGGCCGAGTCCCTGGACGTGCCGGTGGAACATGCGCTCGGCGGCCAGCGGCCCGAGGACAAGGCCGAGGCGGTGGCGCGCATCGACCGGGCGGACACGCTCTACCTGGGTGACGGCGTCAACGACAGCCTCGCCTTCGAGCGTGCCTTCTGCGCGGGCACGCCGGCCATCGACCGGCCGGTGCTGCCGGGCAAGTCCGACTTCTTCCTCATGGGCGAGGGCCTCTCGGCCATCCGCGAGGCGCTGGAGCTCTCCGGCCGCCTGCGCCGGGTGGTTCGCCAGGTGATTGGCATCTCGCTCGCCTACAACGCGGTGACGGTGGCGGTGAGCCTCGCCGGGCTGATGACGCCGCTGCGCGCGGCCGTGGTCATGCCGCTCAGCTCCCTCTCCCTCATCCTCTTCACCCTCGTGCGTCTCTCCGCGCGCCGTCAGCTACTGGCCGGAGAGCCGGCACGGGCATTGAAAGAGGTGCCCGCATGAACGTCATCGTCCTCCAGGTCTTCGTCAGCCTGATGCTCGTGGTGGGCTCGGTGCTGCTCTACGCCTTCAGCGTGCGGCACCGCGACTACGAGCACGCGGACCGTCTGTCCCTCATCCCGCTCGAGGACGACACCGCCAGGCCAGCCCCGTCCTCCGAATCCAAGCCGCAGCCTTGACTCTCCCGAGGTGATCTCGTGCAACAGCAACGCATCGTCTACGACGACGCCATCACACGGCGGTTCATCTTCGCCTCAGTGCTGTTCGGCGTGGTGGGCCTGTTGGTGGGCTGCATCGTCGCCGCCCAGCTCGCCTGGTGGCAGCTCAACTTCGGCATTCCCTATCTGACCTTCTCCCGCCTTCGCCCGCTGCACACCAACGCGGTCATCTTCGCGTTCGTGGGCAACATGATGTTCGCGGGCGTCTACTACTCCACCCAGCGTCTGCTGAAGACGCGGATGGCGTCCGACCTCCTCTCCAAAATCCACTTCTGGGGATGGCAGGCCATCATCGTCTCGGCGGCCGTCACGCTCCCGCTCGGCATCTCCACCTCCAAGGAGTACGCCGAGCTCGAGTGGCCCATCGATCTCGCCATCGCGATTGTCTGGGTGGTCTTCGCCATCAACTTCTTCTGGACGCTGGCGAAGCGCAACGAGAAGAACCTCTACGTCGCCATCTGGTTCTACATCGCCACCATCATCACCGTGGCGGTGCTGCACATCGTCAACAGTCTGGCATTGCCGCTCGGCCCGCTGAAGAGCTACTCCGTCTTCTCCGGGGTGCAGGACGCGCTGGTGCAGTGGTGGTATGGCCACAACGCCGTCGCCTTCTTCCTCACCACGCCCATCCTGGGCATCATGTATTACTTCCTGCCCAAGGCGGCCGAGCGCCCGGTCTATTCCTACCGGCTCTCCATCATCCACTTCTGGGCCCTGGTGTTCATGTACATCTGGGCCGGTCCGCACCACCTGCTCTACACCGCGCTGCCGGATTGGGCGCAGTCGCTCGGCATGGTGTTCAGCGTGGCGCTGTGGGCTCCGTCCTGGGGCGGCATGCTCAATGGTCTGCTCACCTTGCGCGGCGCCTGGCACAAGCTGCGGGAAGACCCCGTCATCAAGTTCCTCATCGCGGGTATCACCTTCTACGGCATGGCCACCTTCGAGGGACCGCTGCTCTCCATCAAGTCGGTGAGCGCGCTCGGCCACTACACGGATTGGATCATCGGCCACGTGCACGGCGGCGCCCTGGGGTGGAACGGCCTCATGGCGGCCGGCATGTTCTACTGGCTGGTGCCCAGGCTGTACGGCACGAAGTTGCACTCGGTGAAGGCGGCCGACCTGCACTTCTGGACGAGCACCGTGGGCATCCTGCTCTACATGCTCGCGATGTGGGCCTCGGGCATCAACCAGGGCCTCATGTGGCGCGCCACCAACCCGGACGGGACGCTGCTCTACCCGAACTTCGTGGAGACGCTGATCGCCATCCGGCCCATGTACATCGTCCGCCTGATCGGTGGCTTGCTGTACCTCGCGGGCTTCCTGCTGATGGTGTGGAACCTCTGGAAGACGGCCCGTTCCGGTCAGGCGGTGGACGGCGAGACCACGGTGGTGGTGGAGGAGAAGGCTCCCGAGGCCGTGGGGGTGGGCAAGCCCGCGTGGGTGGCCATCGTCACCGGGTGGCCGCTGCTGTTCGCGCTGGCCATCATCGGCCTCAGCTTCTTCCTGGGTTGGTCGAGCCCCGTGCGTGCCATCGCCATCATGGGCGCCATCCTGGCCCTGGGTGAGTTCGCGTGGATCGTCGCCCGGCGCAATCGTGAGTCCGGGGGGCCTTCCTGGTTCGCCATCATCGAGGGCCGCCCGCTGGCCTTCACCGTGCTCACGCTGCTCGCCATCCTCATTGGTGGTGTGGCGGAGCTGCTGCCCACCATCCTCATCAAGCAGGCGGTGCCGCACCATGGCGAGGCCCAGCAGCCGTACTCCCCGCTGGAACTCCAGGGCCGGGACCTGTACGTGCGCGAGGGCTGCTATGTCTGTCATTCGCAGATGATCCGCCCGTTCCTCGCGGAGACGCAGCGCTACGGCGACGTGTCCCGGGCCGAGGAGTTCATCTACGACCATCCGTTCCAGTGGGGAAGCAAGCGCACCGGTCCGGATCTGCACCGCCTGGGTGGCAAGTACCCGAACCTCTGGCATTACACGCACCTGATGGATCCGCGCGCCACCAGTCCCGGCTCCAACATGCCGCCGTACCAGTGGCTCGCGGACAACAAGATCAACGTCAAACTGGCGCCCAAGAAGCTGGCGCTGATGCAGAAGCTCGGCGTGCCCTACACCAACGCCGACGTGGACGGCGCCGAGGCTCGCCAGAAGGCCCAGGCGGAAGCCATCACCGCGGACCTGGCCGGCCAGGGCGTCCAGGTGGCGTGGGACTCGGAGATGGTGGCCATCATCTCCTATCTGCAGCGGCTCGGGCGTGGACCCCAGGACGTGGTTCCGGCCGTGCCGGGCGGAATCGAGACGGCTTCGACGACGGGAGGGACTCCCTGATGTGGCGCCAATTCTACGCGGGCATGGACATGATCCATCTGCCGCTCTTCACGCTGCTCCTCTTCTGCGCGGTCTTCACCGGCGTCACGGCGTGGGTGTTCCTCGCGCGCCGCCGCCAGGACTACGACGTGATCTCCCGGCTGCCGCTGGCCGAGACGGTCGCGGTGACTTCCGATTCCCGCGGCGCGAGGGACCACCATGAGCGCGAATGACAAGCCGGGCGTCCTCCACGTCTATGACGGCATCGAGGAAATGGACAACCACCTGCCCAACTGGTGGTTGTTCATCCTCTGGAGCACCATCGTCTTTGGCTTTGGTTATTGGTTCTACTACCAGGTGAGTGGCACGGGTCCCGGCTCGATGGAGGCCTACAAGGCCGAGGCCGCCGAGGCCGCGCGCAACGCCGCCTCCAACACGCCCGTGTCCGACGAGGCGTTGCTCGCGCTGATGCAGGACGCCCAGTCGGTGGAGCAGGGCAAGGCGCAGTTCACGCAGCAGTGCGCCTCCTGCCACGGCCAGAAGGGCGAGGGCCTCATCGGTCCGAACCTCACGGACAAGTTCTGGCTGCACGGCGGCAGGCCCATGGACATCCACAAGACGGTGTCCGAGGGCGTGGTGGTCAAGGGCATGCCCGCCTGGGAGCGGACGCTGGGCGCCGAGCGTGTGCGCTCCATCGTCGCCTATGTGTTGACGCTCAAGGACACGAACGTGCCCGGCAAGGCCCCTCAGGGCGAGCCGGCGCAGTAGAGGAGGGTGGGAAGATGGCGCAGCCTCGGGCTTCCGGGCCAGACACCGGGCACCTCTCCTCCATCCGGCCGGATGGTTCCCGGCTGGCCATCCATCCCTCGGACGTGCGCGGCCGGTTCATCACCTGGCGGCGCATCGTCTTCGCGGTGCTGATCGCCATCTACGCCGTGATGCCGTTCATCCGGATGGGTGGCCACCCCGCCATCCACCTGGACGTGGCCGCGCGCCGCTTCTACCTCTTCGGCGGCACCTTCAACGCGCAGGACTTCTGGATCGTCCTCTTCCTGCTCACCACCGCGGGTTTCTCCCTGCTCTTCGCCACCGCGTGGCTCGGCCGCGTGTGGTGTGGCTGGGCCTGTCCCCAGACGGTGTTCCTCGAGGGCGTCTACCGGCGGATCGAACGGTGGCTCGAAGGTCCCCGCGAACGCCGGCTGAAACGGGCCGCCGGTCCCTGGACGCCGGAGCGCGTGCTGCGCGCGGTGACGAAGCACGGGGCCTTCCTCGCCGTGTCCTGGTTGCTGGCGCATGTGGCGCTGGCCTTCTTCGTCTCCGTGAAGGGCCTGGGCTCCATGGTGATGGATGGGCCGGGCGGGCATGCCGTGCCCTTTGCCTGGGCCATGGCCGTCACTGGCGCGCTGTATTTCAATTTCGCCTGGTTTCGTGAGCAGCTCTGCGTGGTGCTCTGCCCTTATGGGCGTCTCCAGTCGGCCATGCAGGACAGGGACTCGCTCCTCATCGGGTATGACATTGCCCGGGGCGAGCCGCGCGGCCGTCTGGTGAAGGCGCGGATGGCGCTCGCGGAGGCTCCCCGCAAGGGGGACTGCGTGGACTGCCGCAAGTGTGTCACCGCCTGTCCCACGGGCATCGACATCCGCAATGGCTTGCAGATGGACTGCATCGCCTGTGCGCAGTGCGTGGACGCCTGTGACGAGGTGATGGGCAAACTGGGGCGTCCCAGGGGTCTCATCCGTTATGACTCGCTCAACGGGCTGGAAGGCCAGCCCCGCCGCGTCCTCCGGCCGCGCTTGCTCCTCTACGGGGGGATGTTGCTCGTCTCCGCCCTCGCGCTCACGGTGAGCCTGGTGGGCCGTACGCCCTTCGAGGCCAATCTGTTGCGCTTCCAGGGCCTGCCCTACTTCCTGGAGGGCAGCACGGTGCGCAATCAGTTCGAGCTGCACCTGGTGAACAAGAACCCGGTGGAGTCCACCTTCACCGTACGGGTGGACAGCCCGGTGCCCGCCAACGTGGTGGTGCCGCAGCAGCAGGTGAAGCTGGGCTCCCTGGAGAGCTTCCGGTTGCCCCTCTTCGTCACCGTGGAGCGGGGCCCTCTCGTGCCGTTTGTCTTCAAGGTCGAGGTCACCGACCAGGTCTCGGGACAGGTGAAACGGCTGGATGCCCGCTTCCTGGGCCCGCCGGGCGCGAGCCGGTAGTGGGGCCACACTCCTGACGAGATACCGTGTGTCCACTGCCCGGCAGCCGCTCGGGCATTGACCCTGGGGGTGATAGCCAGAAGCTATGATTCCCAATCAATGTTGCCCGATCCCACCGATGCGAAGGCCCTGCTGAAAGCCCAGAAGAGGAGCCATTTCAATGGTGCGGCCCACCTCTTCTGTGGGTTGCTCTTCCACTATCTGGTGGTGGGGACGGTGCCTCGTGGTTTCGTGGTGCCCGTGCTGGTGCTCGTGGGGCTCTACCTGGTGCTGGGAGCGGTCATGGGCCGGGGATGGTTCTCGCCCGTGCGCGTGGGGGTGATCGGCGGAGTCATGGGCCTGGTGGCCATCGTGCTGTTCGTGCACTGGAGTGGCGGACCGCTCAGCCCCTATATCCACCTGTTTGGCGCCCTGCCATTCATGCTGGCGTTGTTCTCGCCCGACAGCAGCCAGCCCACGCTCGTGAGCGGGTGCGTGGCGCTCGCCGCGTTGTCGCTCGTGAGTGGATTGGGCGGCATGGCGCCGCGAACCCTGATGCTCCAGGCCTTCTCCAGCCTCGTGATCCTGATGCTGGCCTTCACCGGCTCTCGCGTGTACCAGCGGGTGATTGACGCGCAACGCGAGGCCCACCAGTCGCGGCTCCGGGCGTTGGCGCAACTGGCGGAAAGCGAGCGTCTCCGGGGCCGCGCCGAGCGGGAGCGCGCCGAGGTGGAGCGGCTGGTCCTGGTGGGACAGCTGGCCGCGGGGGTCGCGCACGAGGTGAACAACCCGCTGGCCTTCGTGAAGGCCAACCTGAGCTTCCTCGCGCGAGAGGTGGACAGCGAGGGCCCTCCGCTGGACAGGGCGGAGCTCAAGAGCCTGCTCGAGGAGACCCAGCAGGGCGTGTTGCGCATCCAGCAGATCGTCACGGACCTGAAGGACTTCTCGCGCGCGGGATACCTGGGGGATGACGATCGGGGCCCGCTGGAGGACGCCCTGCGCGAAGCGAGCCGTCTGGTCTCGGTGCGCCTGGGTGGGGGAGGGCAGGTGGAGCTGTCGCTCGACCCGGAGCTGCCCGAGGTGCGGCTGGGTCAGCGGCACATGGTGCAGGTGATGGTGAACCTGCTGCTCAACGCGGCGGACGCGGTGGAGCAGGCGCGGCCCGCTCGCCGCGCCCACGTCACGGTGAGCGCGCGGCGGATGCAGGAGGGCGTGCGCCTGCTCGTGGAGGACAACGGGCCGGGCATCCCCGCGGAGGTGTTGCCCCGGCTCTTCGAGCCGTTCTTCACCACCAAGCCTCCCGGCAAGGGCACGGGGCTGGGGCTCGCCCTGTGCCGGGAGTACATCGCTCGGGCCGGGGGCACGCTCCAAGCGGAGAATCGCACCGAGGGCGGTGCCCGCTTCATCCTGCAACTGCCCCTGGCCGGGACGGCAGGGACCGCGAGGGGGTGACCGTCACCACCCTCGCGAGGCATGCCTCAGTTCACGGTGAACGTCGTGTCGTTCCGGTACACCAGGGTCTGCGACCAGTCGGACGTGTAGATCAGCGTGTCCACCCGGTAGGTGCCCGCGGCAGCGGAGGTGGGAATGGTGAAGGACGGCGTGTACGTGCGCGTCTGTCCCGCCGTGAAGGCCTGGGCCGTGTAGCTCTGCGAGGCCACCATCGTGTACGGGGAGGCGGTGGTCCGGATCTCATACTTCACCACCAGCGTCCTCGCCGTCGGAGAGGTGACCGAGCCGGAGACCGCGAAGGCCTGGCCTCGCGTCACGGCCGCCGGGGAGACCGTGGCCTTGCCCGCCGACACCGTTGTCGGGATGGGGGCCGCCGTGACGGAGAAGGTCGTGTCGGTCCGGTGGACCAGCGTGTCCGACCCGTCTCCGGAGAGCACCAGCGTGTCCACCCGGTAGGTGCCCGTCGCGGCCGAGGCCGCGATGGTGAACGACGGGCTGTAGGCGCGCATCTGCCCCGCGGTGAATGCCTGTGCGGAATAGGTCTGCGCCGCGAGCAGCGCCAGGCTCGTCGAGTTCCGGAGCTCGAACTTCACGATGAGGGTGCGCGCCGTGGAGGACGTCACGGACGAGGAGACCTGGAGGCTCCCGCCCTGGGCGACCGACGACGGGTTCGTCACCGCCTTGGTGGCCGTGACCGAGCCAGAGGGCAGCCCGGCGAAGTGGCTCTTGAACAGCGCGGCCGAGTTCGGGAACTCCGTCTGGAAGGTGCGGCCGCCGCTGCCGTCCACATCCGACAGCTGGTGGTGGCCATCCGAGGCCTGGTAGTCGAAGTACGAGTGGTAACCGACGTTGTTGGCCGGGTCGAAGATGAACGAGAGCATCTGCTGGACGTAGTAGGTGTTGTCGCCGCCGCCCGTGGTGGCGGGATCGTTCACGCCCCACTCCGGAACGGACAGCCGCTTGCCGTGCGACTGCGCGAAGTCGCGGAACCGGGTCAGCGCCGGAGCGAACTGGTTGTTCCAGACGGACCGCCAGCGCGTCAGCGCGCACGAGCCCGTGCAGCCGGACGGAATGGGGTAGGCCCCGTTCCAACCCTGGTCGTACAGGTCGAAGCCGATGTAGTCGACGTACGCGTCGCCCGGGTAGGTGGTGCTCAGATCGCTGGCGGGAATGTCATAGTTCGGGTTCCAGTCGAACTCGAAGCCCGCGGACGGCTGCGCGTCGCGCATGGCCGTCACGATCCGGCGGAAGCAGGCGGCGAAGTTCGCCTGCTGCCCATTGCCGGAGTACCACGGCATCCAGTTGCCGCTGAACTCCCAACCCAGGCGGATGATGCTGCGCTGCAGTCCGGCCGCTGCCATGTTGTTGGCGAGGTTGCGGAAACGGAAGTCATAGGAGCCCTGCGCGCACTGGGACAGCGAGCCCTGCCCCGACGGGAACATGGCGACCGAGTAGTTGAGGCGCCGGCCCGGCTTCGCCTTCACCCAGTTGCTCCAGGAGTTGAGCTGCCAGGTGGGGTTCTCGATGTTGGCCCAGCTGTCCTTGGCCTGGTGGCCCTGACCCAGGGTGACGTCGTAGCCCAGCCAGCTGGAATATGCGTTGACCGCGTTGGGCGACGAGTACACCTCTCCGCGATACACGCCCGTCAGGGGTTGCGCCGATGCGCTCGCCGGGAGCGCCATGGCGCAGATGGCCGCCACGGACGACGAAAGAGCGACGAAAAGCTTTCTGAAAGCCGGTTTCATGCCGAACCTATCTGGGATGGGATGTCTTGTTGTGCGTTCTAAACGGCTTTGTCGGAGTAGTGGGGTTCAGGCTTCATTGTCAATTAGAAAGAGGTAAAACGAGATATTCTCCGTTGTTGGAAAAAAGCGGGCAAACACAGTCTTTTTTTCAGTGTATGGGGTTGAAGCCCGGGGGCGGACCGCGGCCCGGCCATGAGGGCTTCCCCGTGCGCATGTGGGGAACAGTCCACGCTCGGGCGGACGGTTGTCTCCCTTCGTGCCCTGGCTGGTGCTAAGTGTCGATGCTTCTGGAGGCATGGGCCCCCATCCGGCGAGAGCGAAGGAGCCGAACATGCGGAGTGTGACGGGTGTGGCGGTTCTGGTGTGTACGTTGGCGGCGGGTCGCGCCGTGGCGGAGGACTGGGAGCAGGTGTCGACGGGGGACATCGCCATCAAGGCCCGGCCCTACACGGCCGTGACGGGAGGGCGTGAGGTGTGGGCCGAGGGGGTGCTGCCGGTGACCCTCCAGGACGTCCAGACGGCCCTGACGGAGCATGACAACTTCCGTCTCTTCATGCCGTACGTGACGGAGTCGCGGCTGCTGGCGCGGGGCGCGGATGGCGCCCGGGTGACGTATACGCGGCTGGACTTCCCCCTCATCTCGGATCGCGACTACGTGCTCCGGGTGTTGGACCTGCCGGTGCTGGACGCGGAGGGCAAACAGGTGGCGTTCCACCAGAAGTGGACGCCGGACAACAGCACCCTGCCGGAGCGCGCGGGAGTGGTGCGGCTGCGTCACAACCAGGGCAGCTGGTACTTCACCCCTCGCGCCGAGGGTGGGGTGCACTTCGTCTACCGCTTCATCGTGGAGCCGGGCGGCTCCATCCCGGGTTTCCTGGCGGGCGTGGGCCAGAAGGACGCCGTGGAGGCCACGGTGCGCGGGGTGGAGAAGCGCGCGCTCAAGCTGGCCGCGGATCGGGCGCAGGCGAAGTAGGCGAAAGGAGCGGGACATGCGGGGAGAAAGAGGGCGGGTGGGTGGGAGGATTCGAACCCTCCTGCTCCCGCTGCTGCTGACCGGGTGTGCTTCGACGCCGGCCCAGAAGGTTCCGCTGGCGGACGTGCCTCCGGAGTTACAGGGGACAGCGCCGGAGCAGGCCGTCACCCTCCTGCCGCTCGGTGGTGCTCTTGGGAGCGAGAACGCCGAGCTCTCTGGCCTCGCCTGGTACGGGGAGCACCTCGTCATGCTGCCGCAGTATCCCGGCTGGCGGCGCGACGGCTCTCCCTGCCTCTACACCGTTGCGAAGGCAGACGTCCTCGCGCGGCTCGAGAACCCGGCGTCAGGGCCGCTCGAGCCCCGCTGCATTCCGTTCGACAGCGGTGACCTCGAGAATCGCATCCCTGGCTTCGAAGGTTATGAGGCCATCGGGTTCGTGGGGGACCAGGCGTATCTGTCCGTGGAGACCCGCAGGGGCACGGGACAGGGCTTCCTGGTGACCGGCCGCATCGCGCCGGATCTGAGCGTGCTGAAGCTCGAGGCTTCGCCCATGGCCTCGCTCGCCCTGCCCGCCGGGGTGTCGAACGCGGGTTTCGAGACACTGGTGGTGGGTGGGGAGCGCCTGCTGGCCCTGTACGAGGCCAACGGGGCCCGTGTGAACCAGGCCCCCGCCGCCGAGAGCTTCGATCGAGCGCTTTCCCCGTCCGGCAAGCTCACGTTCCCAGCGATCGAATACCGCGTCACCGATGCCACCTCCATGGACCCGGAGGGCCGGTTCTGGGTGATGAACTACAGCTTTCCAGGAACCTCTCGCGCCTACGATCCGGCGCCGGATCCCCTCATGGCCCGGTACGGCACCGGGCCGACCCATGCCCGGAAGCCCCAGGTGGAACGGCTCATCGAGCTCCAGGTGCGGCCCACCGGCATCGTGCTCACCGAGCGGCCCCCTCTCCAGTTGCGGCTCTCCGACGAGGCGCCACGCAACTGGGAGGGGTTGGTGCGGCTGGAGGACCGGGGCTTTCTGCTCGTGACCGACAAATTTCCCGGGACCCTGCTCGGCTTCGTTCCGAGCCCGCCCTGAGCATTGGGAACAAAGGAGACGCCCAGCCGTTCGGGGGCGGCCGCGCGGGGTTTTCCCTCGGGCGGCGTTGTGCAGTGCCAACGACAGGACGCGCCGGGGCCCCGGCGCGGGAGTGGAAACCGATATGATGAGATTCACCCGACTCGCCGCCACCGGCCTGGTGGCGGGGACCCTGGCCTGTACCGGCCCGCAGGCCACGGTGCAGCCCGACAAGCCCGTGGATGCGCAGGAGTCCAAGCCTACTCCGCCGCCGGCGCCGGCAGAGGCCGCCCCGACGACTCAGGGGGCCAGGCGCTTCCAGGTGCCGGTCGAGTACCACAAGCTCGACAACGGCCTGAAGGTGGTGTTTTCGCGCGACACCAGCGCCCCCAAGGTGGCGGTGGGCGTCTATTACAACATCGGCTTTCGCATCGAGCCCAAGGACCGCACCGGCTTCGCCCACCTCTTCGAGCACATGATGTTCCAGGGCTCGAAGAACCTCGGGAAGATGGAGTTCGTGCGCCTGGTGCAGGCCAACGGCGGAGTCCTGAACGGCTCCACCCGCTTCGACTTCACCAACTACTTCGAAATCGTTCCCTCCCATGCCCTGGAGACGATGCTGTGGGCCGAGGCCGACCGCATGCGTGGCCTCGCGGTGACGCAGGAGAACCTCGTCAACCAGCAGGGGGTGGTGAAGAACGAGGTGAAGGTCAACGTGCTCAACCAGCCCTATGGCGGCTTCCCCTGGCTGGACATGCCGCAGCTGGCCAACAGCAACTGGTACAACGCCCACAACTTCTACGGCGACCTCGAGGACCTGGACGCCGCCACCCTCGAGGACGTGCAGGCCTTCTTCAAGACCTACTACGCCCCCAACAACGCGGTGGTGGTGCTGGTGGGCGACTTCGAGTCCCAGCAGGCGCTCGCCTGGGTGAAGAAGTACTTCAATGACATCCCCTCGGTGCCCCAGCCTCCGCAGCCGGACATCCGTGAGCCGCGCCAGGAGAAGATGAAGCGCGCCGAGAAGGTGGACCCCCTGGCCCAGCGGCCCGCTTTCGCGCTCGCCTACCACATGCCCCCGCGCAACAGCCCCGAGTACTGGGCGATGGGGCTGCTCCACCAGATCCTGCTCGAGGGCAAGGACAGCGCCCTCTACCAGAACCTGGTGCAGCAGAAGGGCCTCACCGGTGACGTGTCCGGAGGCACCAACCTGCTGGGCAACATGTACAACTACAACGGGCCGATGCTCTGGACGCTGGCCCTCTACCACGACGCGGACAAGTCGCCCGAGACGCTGCTCTCCGCCATCGACGAGTCCATCGAGAAGGTGCGTACCTCTCCGGTGGATGCCGCCACGCTGGAGCGGGCACGGATCAAGGCGCGCTCGGAGCTGTATGGGCAGATGGAGGGCATCTTCGGCTTCGGCACGGCGGATCTGCTGGCCTCCTTCGCGCTGTTCGATGACGACCCCGCGCGCATCAACCGGCTGGAGGACGAGCTGGCCAAGGTGACGCCCGAGCTCATCCAGAAGACGGCCCAGGAGTACCTGAGGCCGGACAACCGCACCCTCCTCGTCGTGAAGCCCAAGTCCTGAGAAGGAGCCACCACCCATGTACGCAAGCATTCTCGTCACCGTACTCGCGGGCGCGCTGGGCGCCTCCCCAGCGGCTCCCGCGCGCGAAGCGCCGCCTGCCCCCGGTACCCCCAAGGAATTCAAGCTGCCGCCGCGGCAGGAGTTCACCCTCCCCAACGGCATGGCGGTGACGCTCGTTCCCTACGGCAACATGCCCAAGGTGGACGTGCAGCTGGCCGTGCGCACCGGCAATGTGCACGAGGGCCCCAAGGAGGCCTGGCTGGCCGATCTCACCGTCCGGCTCCTGCAAGAGGGCACCACCTCCCGTAGCGCCGAGCAGCTCGCCCAGGAGGCCGCCCGGATGGGAGGCACCCTGGACGTGGGCGCCTCCGCGGACGAGACCACCTTCGGCGGCACCGTGCTGGCCGACTTCGCGCCCCAGTTCGTGGCGCTGGTGGCCGACGTGGCCCGTCACCCGAAGTTCCCCGCCTCGGAGCTGGAGCGCGTGCGCAACGATCTGGCGCGCGAGCTCACCATCCAGAAGAGCCGCCCGGGCATGCTCTCCCTGGAGCGCTTCCACATCGCGCTCTACCCGGACCACCCCTACGGCCGTCTCTACCCCACCGAGCCCCAGCTCAAGGGCTACTCCCTGGAGCAGGTGCGCGGCTTCTACGACGCCAATTTCAGCGCCGCCCGCAGCCACCTCTACGTGGTGGGCCAGTTCGATGGCCAGGCCACCGAGAAGGCCATCCGCGAGGCTTTCGGCGACTGGCAGAAGGGGCCGGAGGTGGTGAATCACGTTCCCAAGCCGGTCTCCCAGCGCGCGGTGTACCTCGTCGACCGGCCGGGCGCGGTGCAGTCGTCCATCCGGCTGGGGCTGCCGGCGGTGGACCCCTCGCACCCGGATGCCATGAAGCTCCTGGTGACCAACTCCCTGCTGGGAGGCAGCTTCGCCAGCCGCATCACCAGCAACATCCGCGAGCAGAAGGGCTACACCTACTCGCCCTTCAGCTCGGTCACCAACCACTACCGCGATGCCTACTGGTCCCAGGTGGCCGACGTCACCACCAACGTCACCGGCGCCTCGCTGAAGGAAATCTTCCTCGAGGTGGACCGGCTGCGCGCCGAAGCCCCCAGTGAGAAGGAGCTGGCGGCCATCAAGAACTACGTGGTGGGCACCTTCATTCTGCAGAGCTCGGCCCGCGGCGGGCTGCTCGCCCGCCTGCGCTTCGCCGACTTCCACGGGCTGCCCGACAGCTACCTCGAGAACTACATCCAGGACGTCCTCGCGGTGACCCCGGCCGACGTGCAGAAGGTGGCCCGGGACTATCTGAAGCCAGACAAGATGGTCATCGTCGTCGTGGGCGACAAGAAGGTCATCGAGAAGGAGCTCAAGCCCTTCGGCAAGCTGGTGGTGGCGCCGACGAAGTAGCAGTTCGAGCATCCGGCACGGTGGGGAGGGCCCTGTCAGCGGCCCTCCTCGTCCCCGGGGTGCCGGCCGCTCGCTTCGCGGTTGGGACCGGTCGGCGACCCCTCCGGACCGGCCGGACCATCGTCACGAGGCGCCGCGATGCGAGCGCCTACAGTCCCTCGACATGCATGCCATCGAGGTCGTGGGGCTCAAGAAGACGTATGGCAAGGGCTGGCGCCGCGCGGGTCAGGTCGCGCTCGCGGGCGTGGACCTGCACGTGCCGGTGGGCAGCTCGTTCGGGCTCATCGGGCCCAACGGCGCGGGCAAGACGACGTTCATCAAGTCGGTGCTCGGCATCGTGCGGCCCACGGGGGGCGAGGTGCGGGTGCTCGGCGGCGACCCCGAGGACCCCGCGGTGCGCGCGCGCATCGGCTACCTGCCCGAGCGCCTGCACCTGCCGGGGGCGTGGACGGCCACCGCCTTCCTGAACACGGTGGCGCGGCTGAAGAACCTGCGGCGCGATGGGGCCGCCCATGCGCGCCTGCTCGAGCGCGTGGGCCTGGCCGACGCGGCGGACCGGCGCATCGGGGGCTATTCCAAGGGCATGCGGCAGCGGCTCGGGCTCGCCGCGGCGCTGCTGGGTGAGCCGGAGCTGCTCATCCTCGACGAGCCCACGGACGGCATCGACCCCATGGGCCGCATGGAGGTGCGCCGCATCCTGCAGGACGAGGTGCGCCGCGGCGCCACCCTCTTCCTCAACTCCCATCTGCTGGCGGAGACGGAGCGCGTGTGCGACCGCATCGCCATCCTCGGCGAGGGCCGGGTGCTGCGCGAGGGGCGGCTGGAGGATTTGCAGCGCATCGGGCACCGCTGGTCGGTGCGCTTCGCACCGGGCGCGAGCGAGCAGGTGCTGCGGGCCGCGGGCTTCACGCCCGCTGGCGACGATGGCGACGGACGCTGGGCCCTCGGGACGCCAGACGCCGCGGCGCTCAACGTGGCCCTGAGCCAGGCGCTCGCGGGCGGCGCGCTGCTGGTGGAGTTGCGGCGCGATGCGCAGGACCTCGAGGCGGTGCTGACGGACGCGGTGGGCGCGGGGGTGGCGGCATGAACGGCGTCCTGGGCATCGCGGGCTACGTCTTGCGCGAGGCGCTGAGCCGCAAGTTCATCCTCGCCTTCCTGGTGGGCATCACGCTGTTGCTCCTCACACTCACGTTGTCGCTGCGCATCGAGGTCCTGGACGGCGCGCTCGCCGCCACGCGGCTGTTCGGCCAGTCCCTGGACTTCAGCATCCGGGCCGTCGACATGGCGCTGCGGCCGCTCTACATGGCCACCGCCTGGCTGGTGTTCTACGGCGGCATCCTCTTCGGCCTGGTGGCGTGCTCGGACTTCGCGCCTGGCCTTCTGTCGCCCGGCCGCATCGAGCATCTGCTCGCCCTGCCGGTGCGCCGCTGGCAGGTGCTGGCCGGCACGTTCGTGGGCGTGATGACGCTGGCGGTGGGCGGTGCGGCGTACGGGGCGGGCGGCCTGTGGCTCATCTTCGGCGTCAAGACGGGGTACTGGACGGTGGGGCCGCTCATCGCGGCGCTGCTCGCGTGCGTGGCGTACGCGGCGGTGTATGCGGTGATGCTCACCTGCGCGACGCTGGTGCGCAGCGCGGCGCTGTGTGCGGCCGCGGGCGGCGTGTTCCTGGTGCTGGGCGTCATCGCCGGCTTCCGGCGCAGCATCGCGCCGGTGCTCGAGGAGGGGGTGAGCCGCACGGGCTTCGAGCTGCTCACGCTCTTCCTGCCCCGCCTCAGCTCGCTCGCCAACGCATCGGCTTACATCGCCGCCTCCATCCCCCTCGAGCAGCGCTCTCTGGGCGCGGTGCTCGCGGGCGTGGGTCTCTTCGGCATGGGCGCGCTCGCGCTCGGCCTCTGGCACTTCGAACGGAAGGACTACTAGATGAAGACGCGAGGCTCGCGGTTCATGGTGCTCGCCGTGGTGCTGTTCTCCGCCGCGGCGCTGCTGATGTGGTTCGGACAGGGCGAGGAGGCGCTCAGCGAGAGCAGGCGGCCGCCGGTGGAGTTCCCGCGCCGGCTGCGCGCGGAGGAGAAGACGCGCGCGCAGGCGCGGCGTACCTGGGTGGTCCCGGCGCCGGACGCCGGGCCCCAGGGGGCTTCGGATCCGCTGCTCGCGGCACTGCCGCGCGGCAAGGGCAAGACAGCCGTGGTGCTGGAGGCCAACGCCCTTCGCCACTCGCCCATCGGCGAGCTGCTGCTCGAGTGCCTCTATCGCGACGGCGGCAAGCAGTTACAGCAACTCAAGGAGCGCACGGGCATCGATCCGCTCACGGACCTGGATCGGCTCGCCATCACCGACGAGGGCCTGGTGCTGTCGGGCAACTTCGGCAAGGCGAAGACCGATGAGCTGCTCGGGCAGCACGGGCGCTCGGGTTACGGCGACTCCGCGCGCATCTACGAGCCCCCGTCCGCGCCGGTGCTCGCCGACGGCGGGGTAGGGCGCGGCGGCGGGCCCACGTTCGCGACGTGGGGCAACCAGATGATCGTCGTGGGCCGGGACCGCGACGGGGTGCGCGACGTCATCGACCGGGTGGAGGGGCGTGGCCCGCAGGAGCCGCCGGTGCTCGGCGAGACCGCGACGTACGGCGAGGTGTACGGCGTTATCGCGACCCGCACCATCGCGAGCGTCCTCCCGCCGGACCAGCGCGAGATCGCCGAGCAGCTGGTGCGCGCCGCGGGCGCGGTGGAGTTGCACGTGGACGCACGCGGAGACGTGGCGGTGGTGGCGGACGTGAAGGGCGAGGACGAGCAGGCGGTCACGGATCTGGGCAAGAGTCTGGGCGGGGCGCTCGCACTCGCGCGCATGCGTGCGCAGAGCGAGGGGCAGGAGGAAGTGGCGAAGCTGCTCGACTTCGCGCGCGTGCAGCCAGACGGGGCCGAGTTCCGGCTGGAGGTGGCCCTGCCGCTCGACGTGCTGAAGGAGCGGCTCTCCTTCTGCCGCGAGCCTGCCCCGGAAGCGGCGGCCGGAGACGGAGGGGTGGAGCGGCCGTAGCGCAACCCTGGACAGCCCCGCTGGCACCGGGTGCCGTCATGTGTTGACTGTGGTACAAATCATCGCCGTGGACGATTCATGGGAGAAATGGCGCGCTCGCTCCGCGGCGATGCACCCCGAGCGCTTCAGTGCCAGGACGTTCGATGCCCACGGCCTGCTCGATGCCGGCAAGCTCGCATCGATTCGCGCGGCGCTCGAGCAGTTTGGCGCGGTGCACGTTCGCCGCACGGGGCTCCGCGGTGTCGACGACACCCTCCGTGCGATGTGCGAGCTCGGCTTCGCTCCGCACGAGCAGTTCACCGCGGGCGGGCGCACCAGCGAAGCGTGGCAGAAGAAGTGGGTCGAACCCGGCCTTCGACGGATGGATTTCTATCCGCCCGAGCTCTACCTGCTGCCCAACAACGAGGTGCAATACCAGCGCTGCTCTCCGCGCCGGGTGCTGTTCTATTGCCATCGCGCTCCCTCGAAGGGTGGCCGCACCTTCGTCCATCGCGCGGACGCCATCGTCCCCCTGCTCCGTGAGACGGGCCACGTGGGACGGACGCTCGTCGACAAGCTCGAGCGCTTCGGGCTGGTGATCGAGACGGGCTTCCTCCATCGCGCGCACCCCCTGAAGAGCGCCAACTACTTTCAATCGTGGCAGGAGCGCTTCGGCACTGACTCCCCCGGCGAAGCGCTCGCTCGCGCACGGGCGAAGACACTCGAATACGACGAGTGCTGGTTTCGCGACGACCCAGGCGAGCACGCGCACCCCACCCTGATGACGCGCATCACGATCAGCGCGTTCTGGTCCGATCCGGGCGATGGGCGGAGGTACCTGCGCTTTCCACGCATCGCGATGGATCCGCCGGGCGCGAAGAACGGGTACCGGCGCTTCATGCTCAGCAACGGCGAAGAGCTCAGCGGCGATGAGCGCGAGGCCCTCATCAGGGCGTACCTCCAATCTCGCGAGGGCATTCATTGGAACGACGGGGACCTCGTCCTCTTCGACAACCTCCGCTACGGACACTCCCGGGAGAGCTTCGAGGGCGGCCGGGAGGTCTACGTCGCCATGGGAGGCGAGCTCTGGGACGACCGCACCGGGCAGGCACGGCAGCAGCGGGAAGAGGCGAGAGCGAAGCTGGTTCCTCCGCTTGCCCGCTTCGCCAGCACCGCCTCGGATCCGTCCCAGCGTTACGCCATCGCACCCGCGTTCGTGCGGCGTGACGAGCTGTTCAGCGTCCGCACGTTCGACGCCGGGGGGGCGCTCGACGCGGGGGCGATCGAAGCCACTCGCCGTGAATTCGCCCGCCACGGAGCGCTGCATATCCGCAACAGCGGCCTCTCGCTCCTCGGGCCCGGACAGCTCGATGGGCGCGTTCTCGAGTCCCTCGGCTTCGGCCGCGAGTCGAGCTTCGCCTGGGGAGGAATGCACAGCGGCCGCACCGCGCGCAAAGCCATCTCGCGCGAGCTCCGCGCCACCGACGAGTACCCCGCGCACCTCTGGCTGCTCCCGCACAACGAGGTGCTCTACCAGCGGCACATGCCCGCGAGCCTGCTCTTCTTCTCCGCCAGTGAGTGCCCCATCTCGCAGGGAGGACGCACGTTCTTGCACGAAGCCGATGGGATGGAGCGCTGGCTTCGTTCACGAGGCCCCCAGGGTGAAGCCCTGCTCCGCGCCCTGCGCGAGCACGGAATGCTCATCGAGATGGGCTTCGTCGACGAGCGGCACCCCGAGAAGCACAGGAATTTCTTCCGCTCGTGGCAGGACCGCTTCGAGACCGCATCCCGCGACGAAGCCGAAGCGCGCTGCCGGGCCTCGACGCAGCAATTCGACGAGTGCTGGTGGATCGACGAGCCCACCTCCTCGGGTGAGCCCTGCTTCACCTTGATGACACGCGTCCGTGTCCCGGGCTTCTACGTGGATCCATCGAGCGGGCGCGAGACGATGTTCTTTCCGCGAATCGCCCTCGACCCCCCGTCCATCGTCAACGGACACCGGCGCTATCCCCTCGGAAACGGCCGCGAGCTCGACGATGACGAGGTCGACCTCCTGCTCGGCGCGTTTCTCGCGACGCGCGAGGGCCTTCACTACGAAGCAGGCGACATCCTGCTCTGCGACAACATCCGCTACGGGCACTCACGCGAATCCTTCACCCCGCCGCGAACGCTCGGCGTCGCCATGGCCAACACGGTCCTGAACCAGCACCTCCGATGAGCTCCGAGCGCTTCAGCCCGAATCAGTTCCGCCACGCCTCGAGCATCACCCACCCCGGTGAATTCCGTGACGGACGCTGGCACACCTTCACCCCGCGCGCTCCCGTCGAGCGCGTCCTGCTCGGCCGCCGCTGGCTGCTCCGGCCAGGGCTCACGTTCACGCCCTACGCCAATCCCACGCGCTGCAACGCGCACTGCGCATTTTGCTCCGAGGAGCTCGCGCGCATCGACGCGACGCGCCTCTCCGCCCACACGACCATCTCCGGCTACGACCGCTATTTCGCGGCGCTCGATCGCGCGTGGAGCGAGCTTCGTGGCTTCGAGATGGGGCTCAGTCTCAGCGGACTCGAAGCGACCTCCGAGCCCGAGTGGCTCCTGCGCCTGCTCTCACTGCTCGACGTGCACAGCGCGCTCTTCGCCGAGCGTGTGCTCTACAGCAACGGCTCGGGACTCGCGACCGACGAGCGCCTGGTGCCAGCGCTCGCCCGCGCCCGCTTCGATCGCGCCGAGCTTTCCCGGGCCCATTTCGACGAGAAGCTCAACCAACGCATCATGCGCTTCGGGCTCGGGCAGCCGATCCGTGGCGGTGAGGTATTCAGCGAGACCGTCCGGCGTGTGCAACGGGAAGGCGTGCCCGTGAAGCTCGTGTGCATCCTCAACACACAGGGCGTCTCCACGATCGAGCACGTCGAGCACTATCTGGACGAGGCCGAAGCGCTCGGCGTCGGGAACGTCGTGTTTCGAGAGCTCAGCGTCCTCGGGGACATCTACCGTGAGAACCGCGAGACGCGGTGGATCGCCGCCCACCGCGCCCCCGTGCGCGCTCTCATGGATGTGATCCTCGATGCGGAGGGCCACACGCGCACGGGATGGACGCTCGAAGGAGTGACCTCGGGCTACTACTACTACAACGAGCGTTACCGGCGCGGCCGCATCGAGGTCACCCTCGAAGGCTCGAGCTACGTCGCACACCGGGACGCCGTCGGGTCGGGAGTGCTGCAAAAGCTCGTGTTCCACTCGACCCGCGAGCTGTGTGGAGACTGGGTCCCCAACTCGCAGGTCGTCGGTTGCTATGACTGACGCGCGCTCGCTGTTGCGGCAGCTCGCCGCGTCGAACGTGCCTTTCGTCACCATCGGCAGCACTGGACTCGCGCTGCTCCATCCCTCGCACTTCACCGGCACGCGCCTCCCCGACGTCGACGTCCTCCTCGCCCGGGGAATGGACACGCTGCTCGCGTTCGTCCACTTCGCACGAAGCCGGAACGCACCGGTCACCTCCTGGGGAGAGCCTTTCGAGCTCGCCCATCGGAACAATGCACTCGAAGGGCGCTTCTACGTCCGCGCGCAGTTCGACGGCGGACTGCAATGCGATGCGACCTACGAGAACGCCCGTCTCGATGCGGACGTCCTCATCGGGCGTGCGCAATGGGTAGACGGGATCCCCATCTGTCCTGAGGAAGAGCTCTGGTTCTCGAAAATCCTCGCGGACCCGGGAAAGGCCAGGCGATTCGCGAGCGAACACGGGCTCGAGATTCCCTCCTCCGCGCTCGAACGCGCGCGGGTCATCCTGGGCAACCAAACACCGGCTCAATGACTTCCTCGCCCCTCGGGTGCGCTCGCTGCTCGGGATAAGAGGTTCGAGACGCTCACGATCAACGCGGTGCCGCCCATCACGAGGCCCAGGAGCATCCACGAGGCGAGCCGGGCCTCGAGTTGGGAGAACTCCTCGTGCGCTCCCCGCCCACCCCAGGATTCGACCCCGAAGAAGACATTGAGTAGCTGGATGTGGGTCTCCTTCCTCACCATCAATTGACCCAACACGAAGATCACCGTCGCGAAACCCCCGAGGCGGAGATGGCGGCGGAGTGGCCGGGGAATGATGAGCCAGAGCAGGACGGGAACGGAGAGGTAGAGCAGGCCCCACGTCGAGAGCATCTTCAATGCTCGCGCCCTGGGGTCTTCAGCCAGCAGCGCCGGGTCGACGCGCTGCATGAGCACGAGCCCGAACACCGCCGTGAGCACCAGCAGCACGGGAACCGGGGGAGCGGCGCGCATCGAGCCGCTGGGGACATCCTCCCGTCTGAAAGCGACTCCCCCGGCCGCGAGGAGCTGACCCAACCCCAAGCATCCCAGGCGGAGCAGGATGAAGGGATTCCGCCCGGCGTCCGTGTCGACGGACATCCACACCGAGAGCGACCAACCCCAGCTCACCTCGGAGATGGAACCGGCCGCTACCACCGGAAGTAGAACACGCGTGAACAGCGCGGCCATCGCCCACCAGTGCCCTCGCGTGAAGCGACGAGCGGCACGGGCCTCGAAGATTGAAAAGAACAATCCCACGATCAGCCCCAGAGCCACCACGAAAGGTGGTGGAACGACAAAGAGAGCCACTCCGAGGTAGTCGAGCGCGGACAGCCCCTTGAAGGCCCAGCGCGGGCGCGGTCCACAGCTCAACGGAAGCTCGAGGCTCGCTCTCCCCACGGATTGGCAGGGGAAGGTGTTCTCGAGGCAGAGCATGTCATCGAGGTACAACGAGGAGGGAAGCCCCCATCGATCCTTTCGGAGCACCATGGCTCCCGGGGTGCCGTAATCGACGACGGCGGCATTCCTCGTCCGGTCGACGATGCGGCCGTCCGGGTCGAGCTTCCCTTGCGCGTCGAAGCTGAAATCGTCCTGGAAGATCTGCCAGCGAACCTCTTCTTCGTCCACTTCGAGCCACAGAAGGGTATTCGCCAGCCGTCCCCGGACCGTACGGCCGTCCGGGTCGGTCACTTCGAGAGGAGCCCGTGCCTCCGGGCCTGGGTGACAGACCGTGACGTGCGGAAGCAACCACCGCGAGGCGGCGACGACGCAGACCACCAGGGCCCACGTCGCCCAGGCGGGCATCGGCCATCGGAAGCGGAAGGGAAGGGCCACGGTGCGGCTCCTGATGGAGTGATGGTGTGCTCAGCGGATGGGCCCCACCGGGCACCCCCAGATGATGGGGAGATGATGCATCGTCCAGAGGGCAAAGCCGCACGCGAGAGCCGCCATTCCGATCGTGGTGCCCAGGACCGTGCGTGCCCGGGCTCGCTTCCACCAGAGACTCCAGAGCGCGGCACCTCCCAGCAGGGTCCACCAGCTCGCCAGCCACCACCCGGACGAGACGATTCGCAGTCCCAACGGCGGCGGATATGCTCCGAAGTCGTTGAGCAAGCGGAGGTAGCTGGGGCCCGTGTGCAATGACGAGACGCCCAGAATCAAGAACTCTGCCACCAGCAGCGCACCCAGGCATCTCACACCTGTCGTGCTCATTGTCCGTGGGGCCATGGGCTTCTTGGTGTTCACGTGCGCTCGCGTTTCCCGGGCGGAGGGCCTCACGCTCCGGCTCAGGGAGCGGAGGCCCTTCGTGCTTCACCTGGCTGAGCGGGAAGTGGAGGGCGCCTCGGTGTCGGGCGTGCTGGCCATGATGTTCTTGTAGCAGTAGGGCACGTCCCGGGGGCAGTCCGAGGGACAAGACAGAGTGGTCTCTCCGTTGCAGCAGACGCCGTCGCCGCAGGTCCCATTGGGACAGTCCGCGGGGCAGTTGAGCCGCTCGATAGGGGCGCAGATGCCATCGCCGCAGACCGGGGCGGCCGCGGTCACGGCACCCTGCTCGTCTCCGGCGGGCGAGGAGGTGGTGGAGGGCTCATCCGCGGACGCTCCAGCACCACAGGCCAGCAGCAGGCTGGCGGCCAGTGACACGACCATGCTCACGGCACTCTTCATGGGGAACTCCTTTCGCGTCTGTACGCGAGGGGGGTGGAATCCGCGAGTATGGCGAGCACCGCCGGGATTCGTCACCGCCACGTACGAAAAACGTCACCTCTCGCGCTCACGCCAGGAGAGATCCACCGGATTCCAAGGGCCTGGCCACCCGGGTTTCCTGGCACGGCTGCTGCTTTGAGCCTCTGGCACACGGCAATGGCCTCCATGAGCCCGGGCGCCTGTCGCCGGCACGAAGCGAGGGAGAACCCATGCGGAATGAGTTGTCGCTCCTGAGGAACATGTGGCCGGTGGTGTTTCTGGGCACCGCGCTGGTGTCCGGCCTGCCGGAAGGTGGCCACGACCGCGTGGCCGCGGACGGCGTGGTGGCCGGGCTCCCCGAGGAGGAGGACGTGATGGACATCCTCCGAGAGCAGTGGGAATCGAAACCGTTGGGGTCACAGTCCGTGCAGGCGAGCAGGCAGGCAGGAGGCCTGCTTCCTGGGACAGGCAGGTGAGCCGGCCGTGGGGCGTTGAGCGCAACCCTTGCGCCTGGACGCAGCCCTTGCACCCGGAATCCCTGCCGGGACGGGCTCTTCCGAGGGAGGGCCGCTGGCACGGTGCTTGGATTGGGGGAGGGAACCGATGGTCTCGTCTCCGCACATCCCCACTCCCTCCGAAGAGCTGATGCGGCGCTATGACGTCGCCGGCCCCCGCTACACCAGCTACCCCACCGTGCCCGAGTGGAAGCAGGACTTCGGCACCGAGCGCTACGCCGAGCGGCTCGACGTGGCGGCCAGTGTGGGCGCCGGCGAGCCCCTCTCTCTTTACGTGCACCTGCCGTTCTGCCGCAGCCTCTGCTGGTACTGCGGGTGCAACGTGGTCGTCTCCCAGGACAAGCGCGCGGCGGACGTCTACGTCGACCATGTCCTCCTGGAGCTGGAGCAGGTGGTGGCCCGGCTGGGCCGTCGCCGTAAGTTGTCGCAGGTGCACTGGGGCGGGGGCACTCCCACCTTCCTGAACGAGCGGCAATTGGAGCGCCTGTGGAGCGGCATCACCCGGCATCTCTCGCCGCTGTCCGACGCGGAGGTTGCCATCGAGGTCCACCCGGCCATCACCACGCCCGGACAGCTCACCCTGCTGCGGGAGCTCGGCTTCAACCGCGTCTCCATGGGGTTGCAGGACTTCGATCCGAAGGTGCAGGAGGTCACGAATCGCCACCAGCCCTTCTCGCAGACGCGGGAGCTGCTGGACCACGCCCGGAATCTGGGCTTCTCCGGCGTGAACTTCGATCTCATCTACGGGCTGCCGTACCAGAACCCGGAGAGCTGGGCTCGCACGCTCGACCAAATCCTGGAGCTGCGGCCGGACCGGCTCGCCGTGTACTCCTTCGCCTTCATTCCGGACGTGCTCAAGCACCAGAAGCGCATGCCGGCCGAGGCCCTGCCGGACGCGCGCACCAAGCAGGGGCTATTCCGCGCCGCCTGGGCCGCCTTCGTGGACGCGGGCTACCAGCCCATCGGCATGGATCACTTCGCCGTCCCCGAGGATGAGCTGGCACTCGCCCAGCAGCGGCGCGCCCTGGGGCGCAACTTCCAGGGCTACACGGTGAAGGCGGCACAGGACGTGGTGGCGCTCGGCTCCACCGGCATCAGTGACGTGGGCGGCGCCTACGCGCAGAACGTCCGCGCCCTGCCGTACTACTACGAGCGCGTGCGCGAGGGCCGCTTCGCCACCGAGCGTGGCATCCAGCTCACCGAGGACGACCGGCGGCGCCGCGCCATCATCACCCAGCTCATGTGCAACTTCTGGGTGGACCTGGGCGAGGACGGCACGCGCGACTTCGCGCTGGAATTGGAGCGGCTGCGGCCGCTGGAAGACGATGGGCTGGTTCGGCGGGAGGGGAGCCAGCTCGAGGTCACCCCCTTGGGGCGGCTGTTCGTGCGCAACGTGGCGATGGTGTTCGACGCCTACCTGCGCCGGGCCGAGCGGCCCCGCTTCTCCCGGACGGTCTGAGCATGGACGCCATCGACATCCTCATGAATGAACACCGCCACATCGAGCGCGTCATGGACGTGCTCGAGCGGGCCGTGGAGTACGGACGCGGAGGAGGAGATGTGTCGCCGGTGCTCTTCGAGCGTGCCGCGCAGTTCCTCGTCACCTTCGTGGACGGCAGTCATGACGCCAAGGAGGACGAGGTCTTCCAGGCCCTCTCCTCGCGCGGACTGCCGCCGGGAGCGGGCGTGTTGGCGGCGCTCTCGGGGCAACACGCGTTGGGGCGGGAGCTGGCGGCGGAGCTGCGCGCGGCGGTCCGGGCGGTGACGGAGGGCATCCTGCTGCCCGAGGAGATGTTCGCCATCGCCGAGCGCTACGTGCGCCTGCACCGGGGCCACACGGAGGCGGAGGAGGTGCGGTTCTTCCCCATGGTGCGGCGGCTGCTCCCGGCGGACGTGATGGAGCGGGTGCGGGCGAAGTTCGCGCGCATCGAGGCCGCTCATGGGCCGCTGGCGGACGCGGCGGATGCCCTGGAGCTGGCCTTCCCGCTACCCGTGGCCACCGGGCGCCGCCCGGGCAATGTCCGGCCCCCACCGTGGGTCGGGCGATGAGCACCGAGAATGCCGTGAGGCGCATCCTGGTGGTGGACGGCGAGCCCGTGGCCATGGGCGCGCTGTGTGATCTCCTGTCCATGGACGGCTACGTCACGGTGGGCCTGTGCGAGCCGGACGAGGCTGTCCGGCGCCTGCGCGGCGAGCTCTTCGACGCGGTCATCACGGACGTGGTGCTGCCCGGAGGGCATGGGCTGGACGTGGTGCGCGCGGCCCGTGAGCTCCGGCCGGGCTCGCCGGTGCTGGTGGTGACGGGGCAGGTGAACTCGCTGGCCTCCGAGGCCGCCCGCTCCCTGGGGGTCCGGCGCGTGCTCGGCAAGCCCCTGCGCTACGAGACGCTCATCTCCGCCCTGCGGGACTCCATCCAGGGCCGCTGAGCGCTCCTGGCCGAGGCCTGTGGACGCCTCCTCGCCCGTGTGAACAGGAGGCGTCCGAGGTGTGCTCAGGGCATGGCCGGGCAGTGCCTCGCTTCCGGGGCGCGGTGGTCCCGGGACGTCATGGCCGTGAAGCGGCAGGGCAGTCGCACCCGGACAGGGGTGGAATGGACGCTCGACACCCCGTCGCCTATCTGGTCATACGCGTTGCTTCCCCAGGCACGGACGGTTCCGTCCTCGCGCAGGGCATAGCCGGTCCCCATGCCCGCCGAGAGCGCCTTCACCCTCGCGAGCGCCGGAAGCCGGACGGGGGTGGTGTAGAACTGCTGGGCCGTGTTGGCGAGCACGCCCATGTCGTTGTGGCCGAAGCCCCAGACCGTGCCGTCCCGGCGCACCACCAGAGAGGTGCCGTAGAAGGTGCTCATGAGGCCCACCACGTTCGTGAGGCCCGCCACGGGAGCAGGGGTGTGCCGGGAGATCCGCGTGCCATCCCCGAGCTGGCCCAGGCTGTTGTCGCCCCAGCCCCAGACGGTGCCATCCCTTCGCAGGGCCAGGTTGGAACCCTGTGTCGCGGAGATCGCCACCACGTCCGTGAGGCCCGGCACGGGGGCCGGGGTGTGCCGGGACGCCAACGATGTGTCGACCCCGAGCTGGCCCTGTTGGTTGACGCCCCAGGCCCAGACGGTGCCATCCTCTCGCAGCGCCAGGGCATGGACAGCCCCGGCCGAGAGCGTCACCACGTCCGTGAGATCCGGCACCTGCCGCGGAGTGGTGTGGATGTCGAAGTCATCGGGCCATCCGAGCTGCCCGCTGCCGTTGCGGCCCAGGCCCCAGACGGTGCCGTCCTCGCGCAGTGCCAGGGAGAACTGGAAACCGGCCGTAACGGCCACCATCCCCGAGAGACCCTCCACCTGGACCACCGGACTGGTGGTGGGAATGATCGGTCCGAACTGGCCGTCACTGTTGTCGCCCCAGCCCCAGACGGAGCCGTCCTCGGCCACCGCCAGGGCGTGCACGGCACCGGTCGCGATGGCCACCGCCTTCGGGACGCCCATCACCTGGGTCGGAGTCGCCTGGAGCTCGGGCTGCCACGGGCTGAGCTGGTAGTACCGGTTGTCACCCCAACCCCAGACAGTGCCGTCCTCGCGCAGCGCCAGGGAGAAGTACGTGCTGGCCGAGAGGCTCACGATCCCCGATAGATCCTTCACCCGCACCGGCGTGCTCCGGATGTTCGTCCCGGTCCCGAGCGCACCGGAGCTGTTCCAACCCCAACCCCAGAGGGTGCCGTTCTTGTCCAGCATCAGGGCCGGTCCACCCGCTGCCAGGGCGATCACGTGCTTCGGCCCGTCCAGCCGCCGTGGAGTGGCGTCGCCTTCCCAGGGGACCACCACGGAGGGGTCGAGGCCCCAGGCCCAGACGGAGCCGTCCGCGCGCCGCACCAGGGACAAGGACGAGCCGGCCGCGGCATCCACCACGTCCGTGAGTGCTGGCACCTGCCTCGGGGTGGGGTTGGAGGAGGTGGCTTCGGGGAACCCGAGCTGGCGGTAACTGTTGGTGCCCCAGGCCCAGAGGATGCCATCTCTCCGTACCGCCAAGGCATGCCCGGAACCGGCCGAGAGGGCCATGATGCCGGTGAGGCCCGGCACCTGCGTGGGGATGGGGTCGAAACGCGTGGGCGTGCTCCGTCCGAGCTGGCCATTCCCGTTGTTACCCCAACTCCAGACGGTGCCATCCGCGCGCAGCGCCAGGGCATTGTCAGAGCCGGCGGAGAGCGCTACCACGTTCGTGAGGCCCGGCACCTGCGTGGGAGTGGCATCGAAGGACGTGGGCGTGCTCCGTCCGAGCTGGCCCGTCGCGTTGTAGCCCCAGCTCCAGACGGTGCCATCCCCTCGCAGCATCAGGGAATGGTAGCCGCCGGCTGCGACGGCCACTCCACCCGTGAGCCCTGGCACCTGCGTGGGGGTGGGCTCGGAGCGGGTGGCGGGCCGTCCGAGCGGGCCATACCCGTTGGCGCCCCAGCTCCAGACGGTGCCATCCTCGCGCAACGCCAGGGTGTGCGAGTAGCCCGTCTCGATGAACTTCACCCGATCAATGGTCTCGAGCGCGGCCGGCAGGGCACGCGGTTGTGTCGTTCCGTCCCCGAGCTGGCCAAACCCGTTGGTGCCCCAGCTCCAGACGGTGCCCTTCGCATCCAGCGCCACGGTATAGGCCCCACCCGTCGACAGGACACCTCGAAGGGTGCTGTGTGGCTTCCCCTGCTGTTGCGATGCCCGTGCGCCGCCATAGCCGGTCAACAAGACGGCGCAGCTCAATGCCATCCACAGGTTTCTCATCGGTGGACTCTTCTCCTGAGAGGGTGATGCCTCACGCACGTCTGGTTTGACGCTGGGGGGCGACAGGCCCTGAGCACCTCGCGTGCCAGCGGGCGGGTTCCGCCAAACCCCTGGAATCAGTGGACGCCTGCCTGCTTGCTGGGTGAGGGGTGACAAATTTCGTCGGGGAGTGTGCCCAGATTCGTCGCTGAGTGCTCACAGCCGGAAGCGGTGGACGCCTCCTCGCCCCGTGTGAAGAGGAGGCGTCCGAGGTGTGCTCAGGGCATGGCCGGGCAGTGCCTTGCTTCCGGGGCGCGGTGGTCCCGGGACGTCATGGCCGTGAAGCGGCAGGGCAGCCGTACCTTGACCGCGGTGCGATGGACGCTCGACACCCCATCGCCAATCTGGTCATACGAATTGCCGCCCCAGGCCCACACCGTTCCGTTCTCGAGCAGGGCCACGCCGGTCTCCTCGCCCACCACGGCGAGATCCTTCACCCCCCCGAGCGCCGGAATCTGGACGGGGGTGGGGAAGAACTCCTGCCGCGTGTTGGAGAGCACCCCCAGGGTGTTGCGCCCGAAACCCCAGACGGTGCCATCCCGCCGCAGCACCAGGGAGAGGCCGTTGGAGGTGCTCGGGAGGCCCACCACGTCCGTGAGACCCGGCACGGGGGCCGGGGTGTACCGGGAGGTGAACGTGCCATCTCCGAGCTGGCCCTTCGCGTTGGAGCCCCAGGCCCAGACGGTGCCATCCCCGCGCAGCACCAGGTTGGTTTCGAATTGCGCGGAGATCGCCACCACGTCCGTGAGCCCCGGTACGGGAGCCGGGGTGTGCCGGTGATCCAACGACTCCGGAACCCCGAGCACCCCCTGCGTATTGTCACCCCAGGCCCAGACGGTGCCATCCTCGCGCAGTGCCAGGACATGGGAGTGCCCGGTCGAGAGGGCCACCACGCCCGTGATGCCCGGCACCTGCATCGGTGTGGTGTGGAGGTTGAAGTCGCGGGGCCATCCGAGTTGCCCGGAGGAGTTGATGCCCATGCCCCAGACGGTGCCATCCTCGCGCAGCGCCAGGGAGTAATTGGGACCGGCCTTGACGGCCACCATCCCCGAGAGACCCTCCACTCGTACCGGACTGGAGGTGGGAAGCTGCGGTCCGAACTGGCCCGCACTGTTGTCGCCCCAGCCCCAGACCGTGCCGTCCTCGGCCACCGCCAGGGAGTGGGTCTCGGTGCCCGCGACGGCCACCACCTTCGGGAGCTCCGTTATCTGGGATGGCGTGGCCTGGAACACGGGCAGGTACGGACTGAGCTCATAGAACAAGTTGTTGCCCCAACCCCAGACGGTGCCGTCCTCGCGCAGCGCCAGGACATACCTGAAGCCGGTCGCGAGGCTCACGATCCTCGACAGGTCTCGCGCCCGCGCCGGCGTGCTCCGGATGTTCGAGCCCGTGCCGAGCACGCCCGTGTGGTTCCAGCCCCAACCCCAGAGGGTGCCGTTCTTTTCCATCACCAGGGGACGTACGCCCGCCGTCAGGGCGATGACATGCTTCGGCCCGTCCACCCGCTGTGGGGTGTCGTTACCCGGGGTGCGCAGCTGCACGGAGGGATCGGCGCCCCAGGACCAGACGGAGCCATTCGCGCGCCGCGCCAGGGAGAAGTCCATGCCGGCCGCGACATCCCTCACATCCGTGAGCGCTGGCACCTGCCGCGGAGTGGGGTTGATGGATTTGATTTCGGGGAAGCCGAGCTGGCGGAACCTGTTGGAGCCCCAGGCCCAGACGGTGCCATCCGCACGCAGTGCCAGGGTATGCTCGAAGCCGGCCGAGAGGGTCACCACGCCCGTGAGGCCCGGCACCTGCGCGGGGATGGCATCGAAAGACGCCGCCAGGGTTCGTCCGAGCTGGCCATTCGCGTTGCTGCCCCAGCTCCAGAGGGTGCCATCCGCACGCAGCGCCAGCGAATGGTTGAAACCGGCGGAGAGCGCCACCACGTTCGTGAGGCCCGGCACCTGCGCGGGGATGGCGTCGAATGACGTGGACGTGGTCCGTCCGAGCTGGCCCGTCGTGTTGTTGCCCCAGCTCCAGACGGTGCCATCCGCACGCAGCATCAGGGAATGGTCGCCGCCGGCCTCGACGGCCACTCCGTCCGTGAGGCCCGGCACCTGCCTCGGTGTGGGCTCGGAGGCGGAGGCGGGCCGTCCGAGCTGGCCCATCCGGTTGTTGCCCCACGTCCAGACAGTGCCATTCTCGCGCAGTGCCACGGTGTGCCTGGCGCCGGTGTCGATGAACTTCACCCGGGCAATGGTCTCGAGCTCGGCCGGCAGGGCACGTTCCCGTGTTGTTCCGTCCCCGAGCTGGCCACTCTTGTTGTTGCCCCAACTCCAGACGGAGCCATTTTCATCCAGCGCCACGGTATGCCCCTCATCCGACGCCCCGAGAGAGCTCCAACTCGTTGAGAGGACGCCTCGAAGGGGGCGGGCCGCGTTCGACGGGGGGGGTGCTGCCCGCGCGCCGACATGGCTGGTCAACAAGACAGCCCAGAGCAATGCCATCCACAGGTTTCTCATCTGGTGATTTTTCTCCTGAGGGGGTTGTGCCTCACGCGTGTCTGGTTTGACGTCGGAGGCAGCGGGCCATGAGCACCGCGCATGCCAGGGGCCGCGCTCTCTCCTAAACCCCCGGAATCAGCGGGCGCCTGCCTGCTTGCTGGGTGAGGGGTGACGAATATTGTCTGAAGGGTGCCGGGATTCGTCGCTGAGCCCCCAGACAGGCGATCGCGGGCGTTGCGCGGCGCTTCTTCGGAGCGTAGGGAGTCCCATCTCCCATGTCCGCGACCGCCCAACTGCTCGAAGCCGTTCGAAAGGAAGCCCGCCCCGGTATCTGGACCACCGGGGTGACCCTCTCCCGCAATGGGGCCGTCTCGCTCCAGTCCCAGAAGCCCACCGAGCTGGAGCTGAGGGTCAAGGCACCGGGCCGCCCGGTTGCCCTCACGGTCACCCTGTACCCGAACGACGCCGTCTGGGAGTGCGACTGCCCCGGCCGGGTGGACCCGTGCGAGCACGTGGTGGCAGCGGCCATCTTCATCCAGCAGGCGGAGAAGCAGGACACCCCCCTGGAGACGGTCACCAAGAAGTGGTCCCGCGTCGTCTACCACTTCACGCGGGTCTCCGGCGGGCTGGAGCTCCACCGCACCCTCGCGCACCCCGATGGGAAGGAGGAGCCCCTCGAGGACAGTCTCGCCTCCCTGATGGCCAGGCCCGCGAAGGCCGCCACCCTCCAGGTCGAGCAGTCGGATCTCCTCGCGGATCGTCTCCTGGAGAAACGCACCCGGGGCGCGCTTCCTCCCGAGCGGCTGGATGCGCTGCTCCAGGTGCTCCAGTCCGCGCGCAACGTGTTGCTCGACGGCCGGCCCGTTGCCGTCTCTGAAGAGGTCGTCCTTCCGCGGGCCGTGGTCGAGGACCGGGGCGGGCAGCTGGTGGTGACGGTGGCGAAGGATCCCCGTGTCGTGGATGTCGTGAGCCCGGGGGTCGCGCTGCTGGGAGACGCGCTGGCGCGCCTGGGTGAGACCGCGATGACGGGGCCGTGGCTCCAGAACCTTCCGGTCGTCCGCACCTTCTCGCCCGAGCAGATGGGGGAGATCACCTCGAAAGTGCTCCCGGAGCTGGGCCGCCGCATGCCGGTCGAGGTCCGCAGCAAGCGTCTGCCCGCTATCGACCGGGACCTGAAGCCGCGCATCCTGCTGGAGCTCAATCAGCTCGAGTCCGGGCTGTCGGTGCTGCCCACGCTCGTCTACGGGGCGCCGCCGGCGGTGCGGATCGACAACGGCCGGATGGTCTACCTGCGCGGCGCCGTGCCCTTGCGCGACGAGGCGGCCGAGCAGCGGCTCCTCCATTCGCTCCGGGACGAGCTGAACCTGGTGCCCGGTCGGCGGCTGACGGTGCAGGGCCAGGAGATGGTTCGCTTCGCGGACAAGATCCGCCGCTGGCGTGGAGATCTCTCCGGCGACGCCGCGGGCATCGTGAGCCCGAACGTCAAGCTTCGCCCGAAGCTCGAGGTGCAATCCGCCGTCACCGCGGCCGGCATTCCCGACGTGCGCTTCACGCTCGAGTTCCAGGTGGAAGGGGACAAGGGCACGACGCACACCGTGGACGCGGCGGCGGTCATCCGCGCGTGGAACGAGGGCCTGGGGCTCGTGCCCCTGGAGGGCGGTGGCTGGGCGCCGCTGCCTCGTGCCTGGTTGGACAAGAACGGGCAGCGCGTCGCGGACCTCCTGGCCGCGCGCCAGGCGGATGGCAAGGTTTCCAACCACGCCCTGCCGGAGCTGAGCTCGCTGTGTGAGACGCTCGAGCAGCCGCCTCCGCCGGGACTGGACAGGCTGGCGCCGCTGGTCGAGGGCTTCGAGAAGCTCCCCGCGCCCACGCTGCCGGAGGACCTCACCGCCACGCTGCGCCACTACCAGCAGCAGGGCGTGAGCTGGCTCGGCTTCCTCAAGAGCTCGGGGCTCGGAGGCATCCTCGCCGACGACATGGGTCTCGGAAAGACGCTCCAGACCATCTGCGTGCTGGGGCCTCGTACGCTCGTGGTCTGCCCCACCAGCGTGCTCCCGAACTGGGCCGCGGAGCTCAAGCGCTTCCGCCCGTCGCTCAAGGTGTGCGTGTACCACGGCCCCGGCCGCGCCCTGGACGAGGCCGCCGATGTCACCATCACCACGTACGCCATCCTCCGCCTGGACGCGGCGGTGCTCGGCGGGCGCACCTGGGACGCCGTCGTGCTGGACGAGGCCCAGGCCATCAAGAACCCGGAGAGCCAGGTGGCGCGCGCGGCCTTCGGGCTCCAGGCCCAGTTCCGGCTGGCGCTGAGCGGTACGCCGCTGGAGAACCGGCTGGAGGAGCTCTGGAGCCTCATGCACTTCACGAACCCGGGTCTGCTCGGGGGACGCCGGCAGTTCGAGGAGAAGGTGGCCCGGCCCATCTCGGACGGGAGCGCCGAGGCGGCGCAGCAGCTGCGCAAGCGCATCCGTCCCTTCGTCCTGCGCCGTCTCAAGCGGGATGTGGCGCCCGAGCTGCCGCCGCGCACCGAGTCCGTGATGCACGTGTCCCTGGATGAGAAGGAGCGCTCGGTCTACGACGCGGTGATGGCGGCGACGCGCGCGGAAGTGGTCGCCCTGCTCAACGAGGGCGGCAGCGTGCTGAAGGCCCTGGAGGCCCTGCTCCGGCTGCGTCAGGCCGCCTGCCACCCGGCGCTCGTCCCGGGTCAGCAGGCCAGCTCGTCGTCGAAGGTGCAGACGCTCGTGGAGGCGCTCGGCACCGCGGTGTCGGACGGGCACAAGGCGCTCGTGTTCTCGCAGTGGACCTCACTCCTGGATCTCATCGAGCCGCACCTGAAGTCGGCCGGCATCGGCTTCGATCGCCTGGATGGAACGACGACGAACCGCGGGGACATCACCGCGCGCTTCCAGACTCCCGAGGGCGCACCGGTGCTGCTCATGTCGCTCAAGGCCGGCGGTACGGGCCTGAACCTCACCGCGGCGGACCACGTGTTCCTGATGGACCCGTGGTGGAACCCGGCGGCCGAGGCGCAGGCGGCGGACCGTGCCCACCGCATCGGCCAGGAACGCCCGGTGATGGTGTACCGGCTGGTATCCCAGGGCACGGTGGAGGAGCGCATCCTGGGCCTCCAGGAGAAGAAGCGCGCCCTCTTCGAGGCGGCCTTGAGCGAGGCGGCGGGCGCGACGGCCATCACCCGCGAGGACCTGCTCGAATTGTTCTCCTGAGCCTCCCGGAGGCCGGGCAGGGAAGGCCCGGGCACACCTGTTCCCCTGGTGTGCACGGGCCTCCGTGACTGCTCAGGGCGTGGCCGGGAAGTGCTCCTCTTCCGAGGCGCGGTGATCCGCGGACGGTATTGCCGTGAAGCGGCGGGGCAGCCGCGTGCGGGCAGGGGTGGTGTGGATGCTCGACACCCCATCACCGATCTGGTCGAGCGCGTTGCTGCCCCAGGCCCAGACGGTGCCGTTCCCGTGCCGGGCCAGGACGGTGGTGCCGCTCGTGGCGAGTGCCGTCACGCCCGTGAGCCCCAGGCGCCGGACGGGGACGAGGGAGAGGCTCTCATCCGTGGCGGACAACAGGTTGTAGTCGTTGGAGCCGAAGCCCCACACCGTGCCGTCTTGACGCACCACCAGCGAGCTCGCCTTGGCCGCCGCGATGCCCGTGACGCCGGTGAGGCCCGGCACGGGGGCGGGGGTGTACCGGTTCATCCGCGTGCCATCCCCCAGCTGCCCCTGCCAGTTGGCGCCCCAGGCCCAGACGGTGCCGTCCGCGCACAGGGCCAGGGCGTACTGGAAGGCCGCCGAGAGAGACACCACGCCCGTGAGACCCGGCACCTGCGTTGGCGTGGGAGCGACGTAGGTGGGGGGCCGCCCGAGCTGGCCCATCGAGTTCAAGCCCCAGGACCAGACGGTACCGTCCGCGCGCAGCGCCAGGACGTATTGACCGCTGCTCTCGAGGGCCACCACGCCCGTGAGGCCCGGCACCTGCGCCGGGGTAGGGTTGGCGCTGTAGTTGGCGGGACGCCCGAGCTGCCCCTCCGCGTTGGCGCCCCAGGCCCAGACAGTGCCGTCCGCACGCAGCGCCAGGGAAGAGAGGCCCGCCGCCTTGGCTGCCACGATGCCCGTGAGGCCCGGCACCTGCGCCGGGGTGGAGTCGATGGAGCTGGCGGGGCGCCCGAGCTGGCCCCTGAAGTTGGCACCCCAGCTCCAGACGGTGCCGTCCGCGCGCAGCGCCAGGGAATGGGCGAAGCCGGCCGAGACGTCCACGGCCTCCGGGAGGTTCATCACCTGCATCGGAGTGGCCCGCCGGATGTCCGCCCCTCCACCGAGCTGGCCGGAGGAGTTGTCACCCCAGCCCCAGACGGTGCCATCCTCGCGCAGCGTCAGGACATGGAGCCCGCCGGCGGAGACGGTCTTCGCGTCCCTCAGGCGGGGCACCCGCACCGGCGTGGGCCGCAGCTCCGTCCCGGTCCCGAGCTGGCCGTTGGCGTTGTTACCCCAGGCCCAGAGGGTGCCGTTCCTGCTCAGCGCCAGGGGGTGCTGGTCCGCCGCCAGGGCAATCACATGCCTGAGTCCGGGCACCTGCTGGGGCGTGTGGCGCTCGAGATTCGTCCCGTCTCCGAGCTGGAAGGACGAGTTGCGGCCCCAGGCCCAGACGGTGCCGTCCGCGCGCAGCGCCAGGGAGAAACCGTCGCCAGCCGCGAGCCCCACCACGTTCGTCAGGGCCGGCACCTGCTCCGGGAGGGAGGAGAGATCGAGGGAGGGGGACTGCCCGCGCTGGCCGGAGGAGTTGTCACCCCAGGCCCAGACAGTGCCGTCCGCGCGCAGTGCCAGGACGTGGTCGAAGCCCGCGGAGAGGGCCACCGCTCCCGTGAGCTCCGGCACCTGGGTGGGCGTGGAGTTGGGCTCGTAGCTGGAGGGCCACCCGAGCTGGCCTCTGAAGTTGGCACCCCAGCCCCAGACGGTGCCGTCCGCGCGCAGCGCCAGGGTGTAGCGCCCCTCGGCCGCGATGGCCACGACGTCCGTGAGGCCCGGCACCTGCGCCGGCGTGAAGAGGGGCTCGTCGCCGACGGGCTGCCCCACCTGACCGTAGACGTTGGAACCCCAGCTCCAGACGGTGCCGTCCTCGCGCAACGCCAGGGAGTGGCTTTCGCCCACCGCGACGGCCACGACGTCCGTGAGGCCCGGCACCTGGGCCGGCGTGGGGTTGGACATGGAGTTGCCGGGGTCTTGTCCGAGCTGGCCCACCATGTTGTCACCCCAGGCCCAGACGGTGCCGTCCTTGGCCAGCGCCAGGCTGTGCATGGGACTCGCCGCCACGGCCTTCACCTTGCCGAGGCCCACCGCCTTCACGGGAAGGGAGCGGTTGCGAGCCGTCCCGTCTCCGAGCTGGCCATAGCCGTTGTAACCCCAGGCCCAGAGCGTGCCATCCGCATCCAACGCCAGGGAGTGGGCGCTGCCGGCCGCGAGCACGCCCTGGAGTGGCGCGTTCCACCTCCTTCCGCGAAGGCTCGAGTCCTCGAGGGCCTCGCTCGTCAGCTCGGGGGCGGCCGGGTGCTGCAATGACGATTCTTCGCCGCTACCGCAGCCGCTCATCATGACGGCCGTGAGCAATGCCATCCATCTGGCTTTCATCCAGGTATTCCCTTCCGTTGACATGGTGGTGCCTCACGGGCGCATGCCCGTTCGCGTTCGTCTGGCTTTGAGCCCCGTCTCTCTGGCCGGGGCCGGGGTCTACGGCCGGGAGCAGTTGGCGTGCCAATGTTCGAGGTGACGCAAACCCCTGGAATCACCGGTTACCTGCCTGCCCACCAGGGGAGCGGTGACGAATTTTGTCGGAGCGTGTGACCAGATTGGTCGCCGCCGCCCTCATCCGGGAATCACGGACGCCGGACCTGGTGTAGAGAGGCGGCATGGCCGACAAGCGCCGCTTCGACCTCTTCGCCCAGTTCATCACCGAGCGGTTCCCCGCTCCGCGCATCTATGACATCGCGGGAGGGCAGGGCCGGTTGAACGAGGCCCTGTCCAGGCTGGGCCGCACGGTCACCACCTTCGACCTGCGCCACAAGCACCTGCCCGTCCGCTACGAGCAGCGCATGTTCACCCTGGAGGAGCCCTGCGAGTGCGATCTGCTCGTGGGCATGCACCCGGATGGGGCGACGCGGATCATCATCGAGTACGCGGCGAAGCACCGGCTGCCCTTCGCCGTGGTGCCGTGCTGCTCGGACAACAGCATGCCGTACAACCCGTGGCGCCGGTACCTGGCGGACCTGGCGCGCGAGCTCGGCTTCCCCCACGTGGAGGAGCGGGAGTTGCCCATGGAGGGCCGCTCCCGCGTCGTCTTCGGGGACTTCGGGTCTAAGCCAGTTGAAGAAAGTCCTGTCAGGGGGTCTCGCGCAGAGCGAGCCCTTTGAGCTGCCCCGAATGCCGCAAGCGGCTGAGCAGGCGAACAGCATCAGGATAGAACGCCTCGCGCTGCTGGGTCAGCATGCGGCTGAAGTAGGTGTCCTTCAAGTGCTCCCAGAAGTCCTCAATCCAGTTGAGGGTTTCGGAGGTGTAACGGGGCAACCTGAAGGGCCGCACCCAGGGACTGACCGCCTCAAGGGCGGCTCGGGCGAGGCGGGTATCGAAGGGGCGCCCGTTGTCGATGACGAGCACGATTCTCTTCCCCGTGCGTTTGGCCCGAGCCACCAGCTTGTCGAGCAGGGGCGGCACCATGTCGCCGGTGACGCGCTGGAGTTGGTGGGTGAAGAGGAAGTGCTTGTCGGGGTAGTGCAGCGCGCCCACCACGCCCACCCGGACGTTCTTGCCTGGCGTCGGTAGCAGCAGGCGACTGCCGCGGCGGCGCCACATGGAGCGTGTCACCGGCAGCAGGTCGAAGCGTGTGGCGTCCGCGTACCACAGCTCGAACCTCGCCCCTGGGCGAACGGCGGCCTTCTTCAGAGAGCGCAGGCGCCGAGCGGCGCGTGCTTTTTTCTGCCTCGTCCGCCAGATGCTGGGTGGTGAGCTTGGTGCGGCGCCAGGCCAGGCCGTGGCAGTGCAGCAACTCGTTGACCCACCTGGGACTGATTGCCACCTGGGTGCGTTGCTCCAAGTAGGAGGACAGCCGCGCACACGTCCAGCGGGAGAAGATGAAGCCCAGTTGCCTGGGGTCTGTTTCCACCGTTCTCAGCAGAAGCTCGAGGTAGGCGGGGCTGACGCGAGGAGGGCGGCCAGGACGAAGCGAGTCGGCCAGCCCCTCCAACCCCATGCTCCGCCAGCGTTGCCGACAGCGGTGCACGGTGCGTGCAGTCACTCCCAGGGCCCGCGCGATACTGGTAGCACTCTGACCCTGAGCACTCCACAACACGATGGCAGCTCGCACTGCCACTCCCGCGTGCTTCTGCTGATGCAGTGCACGCTGGAGGCGTCTGCGCTCGGAGGGCGTCAGGGTGAGGCTCTGTCGCTCAGGACCCACATCGCCGCTCCTTTCCGATGAGCAAGCGGCGACGCTACCCCCCTGACAGGACTTTCTTCAACTGGCTTAGTCCCAGCCCCTGAGTGCCACGCGCACGCCCCGGAGCCACCGGTCCAGCTCCTGACGGCGCAGCGTGGCGAACACCCGGCCGCCCACGATGGAGAGGCCGGCGAGCGTCATCACCACGAAGCCGATGCGATGGTCTCTCAACCCGGCGTGCACGAGCGTGGCCGCCACGTCCAGCGTGAGGAACAACGTCCCCAGCGCCAGGTAGGCGCGGATGTGCAGCACCATGCCGAGCGCCACGCCCAGCAGGCACGCCGCGCCGAACACGAAGGCATAGGTGCCGTCCGCCGCCTGGCCGATCTGCAGGGTCAGCTTCGCCGCCGCGGGGACGTACAGCAGCATGCCACCCAGGATGCGCACCGCGTTCCTCGCCACTCGCGGCAGGCTGGACGTGAAGAGCTGGCCCAGCATCAACAGCAGCAGGCCGAGCGGCGCCAGGTAGATTTCAATGCCCTCCATGTCCATGGAGAGCGCGGCGATGAGCAACGCAGCGTTGCAGGCCGTGGCCGCGAGCGAGCCGAACAGCCGGCTGCGCTCCACCGCGCCCAGGGCCGCGTACAGGAGGCCCGAGCCACCCGCCAGCAGCGCCGCCTCCTGTGTGGCCTCGCTGGGGAGCACCAGCGCCATGCCCACGGGTAGCAGCGCCGCGAACCGGCGGGTCGCCCGCTCCACCGGTGCCACCCCCGCCCGCCGCGCCAGCACCGTCACTCCCACCAGCACGAAGCCGAGCGCCAGGGCGAAGAGGGCATCGTGCTCGGGGCGCAGCTCCTGGGCGTAGAGCGCCCTCACGAGCGCGTACACGCCCACCACCGCCACCTGCACGAAGTACACGTGCCGTCCGGTGTGCTCGCGCCACGCGGCATGCAGCGCCACCGCCACCGCCAGCGCGATGGCCGAGCCCGCTAGCGGCAGCGCCCGCTCGTCCGGCGTGCTCCCCTGTGCCGCCACCAGCGCGAGCAGTCCACCCATCGCGATGAGCCACAGGTCGCGGCCCCAGGCGAGCCCCCGGGCCAGGTCCTCGCGCCTCTCCCGGAGCTGCCGGTTGGCCGCGTGCGCGAGCGCCGCCACCCCCGCCACGCAGAGCGCCAGGGCCGGAAGGTGCGGCGCGAGGCGGGGCGTATTCATGCCCGCCACGAGCGCCACCGAGAGGCCCGTCAGCGCGGCGAGCCCCGCCAGCGTCGTGGCCTGGCCCGCGCCCAGCCGCGCCAGCGCGCCCTTCCACTGGGCCGCGCCGATGTACAGCGTGGTGGCCAGGAGCGCCGTGGTGAGGGGGAGGGACACGGACAGCATCCAGTCTCCCCCGAGGCCGTACGCGTCCGAGAGCAGGAGCCGGGGAACGGCCAGCAGCGGATCGGTCCGGCCCCCACTGGCCAGCGCGTACACCGTCGCGTTGAGGGCATAGAAGAGGGCACCCAGCTGGGCACGCGCGCGCGCCTGGCCCTCGTCGAGCCCCCGCCGGCGGGCCAGCCACGGGCTCAGCGCCACCACGCCCAGCGCCACCAGGGCGAGCACGGGGCCCGGCCAGGCCCCCACGGTGGGCTCGCGATGCGCCAGGGCGTGGATGACCAGGAGCAGACCCAGTCCCGGCACCAGCCGTCCCTGGGGCCGCGCCCGGCTCGCGAGCAGCAGCAGCCCGGCGCCGAGGATGAGCACGGCCGCCTCCAGCCCGGGCTGGAAGAACGCCGCCACGAAGACGAGCCCCGCGGCGGTGCCCGACCAGCCGTGCAGTGCCCGCATGAGCCGCGGGCCGAAGGAGTCGGAGCCGGACTCGCCGAACAGGAGGTGCTGCACGACGCGGACACGTGCCCCCACCAGGGTCAGCGCCAGCCCCGCGCCCGCGTACGCGAGCCCCGCGGCGGCGAGCCCCAGGAAGGCCCGGTACCACAACGGGTCCACCGTCTCACCGGAGGCCAGCCACGCCTCGGACGCGAGCCAGTGCGTGCTCCGGGCTGCTTCCAGGAATTCGGCGCGAACCCACTGCCCACCCGGAGGCTGCGTGGCCACCAGCGCATGTCCGAGCACGGTGCGATGGACGGCCCACAGCGCGGCCCCTGGCAGCCCCAGCAGCAACCCCAGGCTGGCGAGCGCCGGAGCCCGGAAGGAGAAGGCGAGCAGCAGCGCCAGGAGCGCGGCGCCCAGCGGCATGAGCGGAGGCACCACCGTCAACGCGCGGGAGAGGATGGGCCCACCCGCGTTCCACGCGCCCACCGAGAGCACCACGGCCAGCGCGGCCACACCGGCGTGCGGGACGAGGTGGTAGACGCGGCCGTGGCGCTCGTTCTCCAGGAGGCGCCCGAGCCCCGGCCCGAAACGCCGCGTGGCGAGCGCCAGCAGCCAGATTCCCACGCCGATGAGCGGCAGGCGCATGGCGCTCATGTCGGGCGGCAGCGGACGTCCCGCGCGGTTGAGCACCGCCGTGAAGGCGATGAAGAGTCCCGCGAGGGCGAGCAGTCCCACCGAGCCGCGCAGGCGCCACGTGACGAAGCCACGCGAGACGAAGGCGGCCACCGCGCTCCCCGTGAGCAGCATCCCCGCGAGCACCACCCTGGAGCGCTGATCCTCCACCGGGAACTGCATCCAGTTCGAGAGGGAGAAGAGGGTGAGCGCGGCTCCCATGGCCGACACCACGGCGAAGCCATCGGTGTAGAGGGGGCGGCCCGACTCGGGGAAGGGCAGGCGGATCCACCCGAGCAGCCGCCGGCCTCGCGGGGGGACCTCGGGGGCCGCGGTCTCGCGTCCACGCAGCGCCGCGATGGCGGAGAAGGCGAGCGTCAGGCTCGCGAGCAGCAGGGGCTGGCCGGCGAAGTCCATGGGGTGCAGCCTCTGGACGAACAGCACGGCCGAGAGCCCGAGGCCCCACGCGGCCAGGGTGCTGACGAGCCGGCTCCGGTCCCGTCTCACGCGCAGCAGGAGGAGCACCGAGGCAAGGGCGGTCGGCATGCAGCCGATGACGAGCGCCGGGAGGCTCGCGGACTCTCCGGCGGCACCGCCCGGCACGCCGGGAAGCGCGAGCACGACCCCCACGGCGGCCAGGGCGAGCGAGAGGTCATCCAGGGGCAGGAGCTCGTCGCTCTTCCCGTTCCGGCGCATCCACGCTTCCTGGACGAGCCCCGCCACGCCGTAGAGCACCGCCGTCCCGGAGAGCGCGGCCAGCTGTGCCGCGTCCCTCGCCGCCACACCCGCGGCGTCGATGAGTCCGAAGGCTCCGAAAACGGCGGCGACCGCTCCCAGGTAGTGCAGGGCCCGCCCCTGGTATCCACCCGTGAGATGCGCGGCCACGGCCACCAGCGTGCCCACTGCTACCGCCGGCCACGCCGTATCCGAGCCCCACATCGTGACGCCGTACGCGCTCAGCGGCATCGAGGCCAGGGAGAGCACCACGCCCCATCCGAGCAGCCAGAAACCGCGCATGTGCTGGGCGTTCAGCCGGCCCATGGGCAGCAGACCCGCGCCCACGGCGGCGATGCCCACCATCCACCAGCGCGGCTCGAGCGGCATCATCAGGCGGGCCAGGAGGACGCCCGCCAGGGTCAGCGCCAGCACGGCCGGATGGACGAGCGCCCGGCGCCGGGGCTCGAGCAGGAAGAAGGTCAGCGCGGCCCCCATGGGCGTGAGGGCCGAGGCGAGGTCCACCCAGGGTTCCACGCCGGGCTGAATGGAGAAGGCCGCGAGCCCCGCGGCGACGGCTCCACTGGCCAGCACCGCGTGCGCGACGGTCTCCACCACGGGCGCCGCCTGGGGATGGGCCTCGCGTACGGAGGACTGGCTCGCCACACCGGCGGCCACCGTGGCGAGCGCCATCGCCCAGAGCGTCATGCCGGCGAAGAGGGGGCTCCCCGGGAAGAGGGCGTCGAAGCCGGACGGTGCGCTCGCGATGGAGAAGAGGGCGAGGGCGGCCGCTCCATAGAGACTCGTGGTCAGGACGGAGAGCCCCGCCCGGGCCTGCTCCCGCCGGGCCCGCCACGCCGAGGCCCCGAAGGCCGCCACACCGGCGAAGGCACAGAGGGTGCGCGTCCAGGGCGCCTCGTCCAGCCCCATCAAGGGCAGTCCGGCCAGCAGTGAGGGGAGCAGCGCCACCCCGAGCGACACCGGGGAGGCCCCATACAACAGGCGTCCCGTGGGTCTCAGGGTGAGGAGGGTGAGCGCGGCGACGCCAGCCGAGGCGGGCCCTCCTATCGCCGGGGCCAGGCCCACCAGGGAGGACAGCGCGACGAAGACGACGGGCAGCAGGGCGATGCCGATGCTCGCGAGCACCCGTCCAGCCGAGGCCGAGCGCCGGGCGAGGAGCACTCCGAGTCCGACGAAGGCCGAGTGGTAGGCGAAGAGGGCACCCGTGACGAGCAACTGCCGAGGCACGCCGCCGAGCGCTCGCCAGGCCTCTCGCACGCCCATGAGCGAGCCGCCGAGCACCAGCACCGCGCCGAGGAACCACCACACGTACTCGTGCAGCTTGGGCGCCGCGCCGCTCGCGGAGTCATCGAGCGCCACCATCGCATCCAGCCCGCCGCCGAGCGCGCCCGCGTCCACGCGCAAGAGGGCCTGTCCCGACTCCGACGCCAGGCCGATGCCCTCCTCCTCGTGGTGCGGGCGGGACGCGGACTCGCGCTCGCGCTCCTCGCGGGCCGCGTTCTCCAGCGCCTGGAAGAACGCCTGGCCCCAGGTGGGGCGCCAGTCCTCGAGCTCCTCGAGCTTCCCGGCGAGCGCGTCCGCCTTCTGCTCCAGCGTGCTCGCGTCCTCGAGCAGCGGCACCGCGACGGCGGCGATCGCGATGGCGTCGCTCGTGGTGGTGGCGGAGAGGGACTCGGTGAGCCGGGTCGCGGTGGCCGGTTCGACCAGCCGCGTGGCTTGCCAGTCGGCGATCCGCCGCTTCAGTTTCTCCTGGACGAGCCTGTCCACGTGCTCCCGTGTCGCGGGCTCGAGCAGGGCGCCGCAGTCCGGACAGGTGTTCTCCCCGTCGCGGAGCTCGGCACAGACCAGGCAGATCATTGGGGTCCCCATTGTCCCTGACGCATGCGTCCGACGTATCAGGGCGGGTAGGCCCGAGGTGACGCATGACAGAGGTCAAGACTAGGCTGTTTCGCCTCTTTCTCGAAAGGGCCTGGCCATGAAGGCGTCCTACACGTTGAGCCGTCCGGTACTTCCCGTGGGTACCTCCTCGAAGATCGACCTGCTGGTGTCGTTCAAGGCGGAGGCTCCGGCGGCGTCCGCGAAGCGCTCGCTCAACCTGGGCCTCGTCATCGATCGCTCGGGCTCCATGGCGGGAGCGCCGCTCAAACACGCCCTCCAGGCCTCGCGGCAACTGGTGGAGCGGATGGGGCCCGAGGACTGGCTCTCCATCGTCACCTATGACGATGCGGTGTCCACCGTGCTCGCGCCCGTGCGCGTCACGGACAAGGCGGCCATCGGCGCGGTGCTCTCCAATGTCCGCGCGGGCGGCTGCACCAACCTCAGTGGCGGCTGGCTCAAGGGCGTGGAGCACGTGAACGCCAACAAGGCCAGCGAGCGCATCAACCGCGTGCTGCTGCTGACGGATGGTCAGGCCAACGAGGGCATCACGAACGTCGAGACGCTCATCTCCACGGCCCGGGAGAAGTCCGCCGCGGGTGTCATCACCACCACGCTGGGCTTCGGCTCCAACTTCAACGAGGACCTGCTCATCGGCATGGCCAACGCCGGTGAGGGGCACTTCTATTACATCCAGTCGCCCACGGACGCGGAGGGCGTCTTCGGCATCGAGATGGAGGGGCTCGGCTCGCTCATCGCGCAGAACCTGGAGGTGACGCTCAAGCCGGCGCCCACGGTGAAGGTGGCGAGCGTGCTCAACCGCTACCGCTTCGAGTCCCGGGGCCAGGAGGTGGCGGTGGGGCTGGGCGACGTGTACTCCACCGAGGAGCGGCAGTTGGCGGCGGAGCTGTCGGTGGACGCGGGGGCGGCAGCCGGTCCGGTGACGCTGGCCACGCTGGTGTACCGGGCGCAGGTGGTGGTGGACGGGGCCATCCGGGAGCTCTCGGGCGAGGTGCCCATCGTCGTCAACCTGGCCTCGGCGTCGGAGTCCTCGGCGGTGTCGGCGGACAAGAACGTGCTGGCCCAGACGGACCGCTTGCGCATCGCGCGCGTCAAGGACCAGGCCGTCGAGCTGGCCGACAAGGGGGACCTCGCCACGGCCTCGCAGCGGCTGCGGCAGGTCATCGGCGAGCTGTCCGTGACGCTCGACAAGGCCTCCTATGACATCGCCGAGGAGGTGGAGCAGCTCGCGCACTACGCGCAGCGCCTGGAGTCGAGGAAGTACGACTCCGTCATCCGCAAGGAGCTGAGGGATCAGTCCTACCAGGCGGGCACGCGCAGCCGTGGGGACCTGGCGCTGCGTGGCACGGCGGGCGGCTCGGCGGACAGCCTGGAGGCGGTGGCCAGCGCGGGCACCGGCATCGTCCTCAAGTGCGTGCGCGAGGGCGGCAAGCTGCGCATCCACACCGTGTCCGAGGGGTATGACCCGGGCTTCAACGTGCAGTTCCCCCGGAGCGTGCGCGAGGAGGGCGTCACGTACGTGGTGGACAAGCTGGAGCTGTCGGGGGACGGCACCTTCTACCGCGTCAATGGCCTCATCAAGCGGCTGGTGCAGCCGGGGCAGGAGCGCGCGGCGCGTCCGGCGGGAGCGGCCGTGGCGAAGAAGGGCAAGCCCACCGCGTCGAAGGTGACGGCGGGCTCGGCGGCGGATCTGCCCACCACGAATTCGGTGGGCACGGGTGTCATCGTCCAGTGCATCAAGGAGGGCAGCAAGCTGCGCGCCCGCGTGGTGTCGGACGGGTATGACCCGAACCTCAACATCCGCTTCCCGCGCGACATCCGCGAGGAGAACGTGCTGTACGTGGTGGAGGAGATCACCACCACCGCCAATGGCAGCTCCTACATCGCCTGCGGGGACATCCACCGGCTCGTCCAGTAACGCGCGGGAAGGAGCGGCCGGGCATGGAGAGCGGGACGCGAGCGCCCGCTCTCCGGTGCGCGAGCCGGGGCTCAGCCGCAGCGGCCGCAGTCCAGCCGGCAGCTGTCGTAGGTCCGGCCCGTCCCACACGACTCGGTGAACTGGCAGACGCCGTCACCGCAACGGTAGATGTCCTCGCCGCGCATCCGCGTGGTGAGCGGCTGGTAGGTGATGCCGTTGTAGTCGCAGCTCACGTACCAGGTGTTGGTGGGGTCCTTCTTGCACGCTCCCTGGCAGCTCCCGGCATGGACGAGCGGCGGGCACGCGTCGCGCGCGGCCTCGGTGCTGGTGGAGAGGGCACAGGCGCGCGCGGTGCTCTCCCGCTCGTTGAGCCGGCCCCGGTCGTTGCCCACGTAGACGCCTTCACCCGTGAAGAGGTTGCCGAAGAAGCAGGCTTCCCGTTCCGGGAAGGAGTCGTGCTCCCAGGAGAAGGTGGGGATGGGCTGGCCCCGCGCGTTCCTTCCCAGGATGGAGATGAGCACCCGCTGGCCATACTTGTTGCCATGGGCGGCCAGGCACGCGGAGATGATCTGCTGCTCGGCCAGGGTGGCTGGCGTGCCGCTGGCCCAATCCGGGGCGAGCCCCAGCCAGCCGTGCCACGTGTAGTCCGTCCCCCCGTGCGTGTACGTCCGGCTCTGCCCGGCCGGCACGGCGCACGCGACGATGTACTTCATCAGCATGTCGGTCATCGCCGGGTCCGAGTCGAACCACGCCGTGAAGGCCTCGGTGGACAGGCTGTTGAAGGCGAGCCCGTTGAAGGCCAGACCATTGAAGGCGAGCCCGTTGAAAGCCAGCCCGTTGAAGGCCAGACCATTGAGCGTGACCATCTCCTGGGCCGTGGTGCCGGGCTCCGGAGCACTGGAATCCTCCTGGGCCGGTCCGCAGCCCGCGCCCGTCCACAGCAGCAGCACGGCCGTGGCGTACAGCGCCCTCCGTTGAATGCACTCCAGTTGCGTCGCTTCCATGTGCTTCCCTCCCCAAGTCACGTGGTGGGCATGTTGGGACTGCGAACTGCCGGACATGGGCTTGCTGGGCCCATGGGGTCGAACCGCCACCGCGATCTGCCCAGGACGAAATTGCCGCTGGCGTTAAACCCGGATCCAGAATGACTGTTTTTCTTCCGCGCGGGATGTGTTGTTCGGGGGGATGAAGCGTGAGGTGGCGGACAGGCGGGCGGCGTTCGTTGGCTGTCTGACATTCGGGGTGGTCCCGGGTCCAATGCCATCCCCCGGCCCGCGGACGCAGGGTTCTCCCATGCCGCCCGGAAGACCTCAGAATGAGAGTGAGCGGCGGGAGCTGCTCTGGTCCGCGCTCGAGAAGTTGCTCGAGCTGCCGGCCGCCGAGCTCGAGCCAACGATGGAGAGCGTCAGCCAACTGCTGGCGGAGCTCTTCGCGGCCGACAAGGTGGACGTCTTCTTCCTGGAGCCCTCGAGCCAGACGCTGGTGGCCGAGGGCGTCAGCGACACCCCGATGGGGCGCAAGCAGAAGAGCCTCGGGCTGAACCGGCTGCAACTCGCCAACCGCGGGCGGATCGTCGAGGTGTTCGAGACGGGGCGCTCCTGGCACACGGGACACCAGGACGAGGATCCGGAGGAGCTGCCCGGCATCAAGTACGGCCTGGGCATCCGGTCCGCCATCGCGGTGGCGCTCGAGGTGGGGGGAGAGCGGCGGGGCGTGGTGGAGTGCTCCTCGGCCGAGGCGGAGTTCTTCTCCCTGGAGGACCTCCGCTTCCTGGAGGTGGCCGTCCGATGGGTGGGCGTGGTGGCCCACCGGGCCGAGCTGGTGGAGGCCCTGACGAAGGCCGCCATCGAGCGGGGCCGCCGGGCCGTCGCCGACGAGCTCATCACCGTGCTGGCCCATGACATGGGCAACTACCTGGCCCCGCTGCGCGCGCGCATCGAGCTCATCCGCCGGAGGGCGGACCGGGCGCATGCCACGGAGGACCTGCGCGACACGGAGGCGGCGCTCGCGAGCCTCGAGGGCCTCACGCGGCTCACCGCGGATCTGCTCGACGTGAGCCGGCTGGACCAGGGGCTCTTCACCCTGCGCGTCCAGCCCCTGGATGTGAAGCAGTTGGTGGAGGAGGTGGTGGCGGCCGCGAGGACTCCGGCCCACACGTTCCAGAGCCGGGGACCGGAGGAGTTCGTCCTCATCGGGGACCCCGAGCGGCTGCGTCAGGCGCTCTCCAACCTCGTCTCCAACGCGGTGAAGCACTCGCCGGCGGGAGGGGACGTGACGGTGGCGGTGGAGCGTCAGAACCGCGAGGACGGGAGCTGGGCCGTCATCTCCGTCAGCGACCAGGGGCCCGGGATTCCGTCCCACCTGCTGCCCAGGCTGTTCGAGCGCTTCACGCGGGGCCCGGGCTCCTCGGGGCTGGGGCTCGGGCTGTACCTCGCCCGGCAGATCGCCCTCGCCCATGGAGGGACGCTCGAGGCCGAGCCGGCGCCGGGCAAGGGAGCGCGGTTCGTGCTCTCGGTGCCTGGCTACCGGGTGGGGCCCGTCCCCCGGTGAGTGGAGACGGGCCGGGGTGTCCGCTCAGCCGCGCGCGGCGCGAGCCAGTTGCACCTTGGTGGCCTTGGGGGCCTCGTCCTCGCCCTTCATCCAGCTCTTCATGGCGGGGACGACCTTCTTGCTCCAGTTGCGGCTGGCGCGCACCTCGAGGAAGGCCTGCACCAGCGCGTCCACCATCCCGGAGAGCTGCTCGGTGAGGTAGAGCCGCTCCAGCAGCCGGTCATCCTCCTCCTCGGCCATGAGCTCCGGCAGCTTCGCGGCGCGGATGTCGAGGAACTCGGCGTCCAGCGTCACCTCGTACACCTTCTCGCCGTGGGTGAGGCGCCAGCGGGCCTGGTGGACGAGCAGGCCGCGGTCCATGGCGTGCTTCACCTGCTCCGAGTAGGGCGCGAGCGCGCCCCGGGCCATGAGCTCGGTGACGTCGCCGTTGACGCCGCGCAGGGTGCAGCGGCCGGTGTAGAGGACGACGACGCCCGTGCCCTCGAAGTCCACCAGCACGTTGCCCGACTCCGAGCGCCACAGCAGCCAGGTGAGGAACTCCCGGCCCAGGTAGGCCCGGCCGCGCAGCAGTTGCTCGCGCGCTTTGTCGCGTTCGATTTCCGCTTCGTCCCGCGTGTCCTCCTCGGTGGCTCCACCGTCGACGCCGGTGTCTCCCTTCATGAAGGCCGCTTCGATCCTCGCCTGCTCACGCCTCCCCATGGGCCACCTCGCTGCTGGGAATCTCGTTGTGGGAAATCTCCATGCCGATGAGCTCCGGCGTGGGGACGAGCTCCTCGTCCTTGATGCCGGAGCGCGCGGCCATGGCGGCGGGCACCAGCGGCTGGAGCTTCACCTCGAAGGCCGTCTCCATGGCCAGGAGGATTTCATCCACCTGCTTGCGCGAGGCGGCCCAGATCTGCACCTGCTGCGACTGCAGGTTCCAGCTCACGTCGTGCACCTTGGTGGAGGGCACGGCGCGCTGGCGCAGCATGTGGCGGATGGAGGCGCGGTTCTCCGCCTTCTCGCCCCGGGTGGGCTGGCGGCCGTTCTGCTTCTCGAAGGCGGTGGCCCACTTGTCCAGCTCGGCCTTGAGCACCGCGGCGGGCACCTTGACGGTGTCCACGCGGAAGCCGAACAGCGCGTAGTCGCCGTACAGGATGGCGCCGGTGGAGAACTCCACGGCGTCATGGTTCTCCAGCTCCACGAAGCCCGCGGCCCGCTCGTCCTCGGTCTTCTTGAGGTCGATGGGCTCGAAGGCCCCGGACTTCAAGCCCTTGGAGAGCCAGCGTTTCTTGTCGGAAGGAGCGTTTCCGGCCGGCTCGGACCGGAAGCGCGAGAAGGTCACTGCACCACTGAGGACTGGCATGAAGCCCGGCAACTTTCACAAGCCGGGCCCCGCCGTCAAGGTACTGCTGGTGCGGCCTGCATCCGGGCGGCGCGCTTCTTCTTCCAGCCCTTGTATTCGGGGGACTTGACGAAGCCCGCGTACTCCTCGAGGCCCTCCAGGTCGGCGAGCTCCACGCTCGTGTCGCGCTCGATGGCGTCCAGGTAGCGGACGGTGTCCTTGAACTGCTTGTCCTGGAGCGACAGGCCGATGAGCACCCAGTGGGCCAGGGCGAGGGTGGGCTCGCGAGCCACGGCGGTCTTGAAGTAGCCGATGGCCGCCTTGCGGTCCCCCTTGTCCAGCATCACGCTGCCGCGCAGGTACTGGAGGTACGGGTCGTTCACCCGCTGATCCAACCGGTCCACCATCTTCATCACGGTGGCGTAGTCCTTGCGCATCATGTGGCCGTCGATGGAGATGAGATCCAGGCTGGGGTCGTTGGGGTAGGCCTTCTCGAAGTCCTCGATGGCCTTCTGGTACGCGGCCTCGTCGAGCTGGCCGGCGGCGGTGAGGCGCACCAGGAGGAAGGGCTTGGTCTGGCGCAGGGACTTGGGCAGGGCCTCGAACGTCTTCACCACCTCGGCGAACTGCTTCTCCTGCACCATGCGCTGCATGTCCTGGAGTTTGGTGGCGTTCTTGAGGAAGTCCTGCTCCTTGCCCATGAGCTTGTCCACGAGGTTGTAGCCGGCCTCCGTGGCGGCCTGGAGGTACATGCGGCGCATGGTCTCGCTGAAGGGCTCGCCGGTGATGTAGGGGTAGAAATCGACGATGACGACCTGGGCCTCGGCGTTCTTGGCCAGCTCCAGGTCCAGGTAGTTGACGCCGCCCTCGGAGCTCATGATGCGGTAGAGGGCGTGCGGAGCGCCGCCCTCCATGCGCAGCCGCAGCAGGCGGAAGCTGGAGTCATCCTCCCGCGTGGCGACGAGCTGCTTGCCCAGCTGCATGCCCGTGCTGCGTGCGCCCGAGGCGAAGCTGTCGTGGAAGGCCTTGGGAGCGGAGGTGCCGCGCGTGGAGCGCTCGAGGAGCCGATCCATGTCGACGCGCGTGTCCAGGAGGGAGCCGTCACCCGCGTGGATGCCCTGCTCCAGTTCCGTGGTGTATGCCACGTACGCCGGATCCATGGCGGGGGCTTTGCCAGGCGCGGCCGTGGGTTGCGCAGCGAGGACGAGGAGGAGGAGGGTGAGCATGGTGCGCGCACGGTACACGTGGGGCGCGCCCGCTGTCCAAACGCACGCACTGCTGGTAGATGGCCCCCTCCATGAGCGAATTCTTCCCGCAGATGACGTCCAACCTGGTGCTGGCGTTCCCGGGCTTCCGTCTCTACGCCCTGTGCGCCGTCATCCTCATCATCAAGATGTTCGCCGTGGGCCTCTACACCGCCACGACGCGCTCCCGGCTGAAGGTGGCGATGAACCCCGAGGACGCGGCCCGGTTCGGTGCCCAGGTCCTGACCACCGAGCACCCCGACGTGGAGCGCGTGCTGCGCGCCCACCGCAACGACCTGGAGAACATCCCGGGCTTCCTCATCCTCGGGCTCATCGCCGTGCTGGCGGGCGTGCCGGTGCTCGGCCTGCAGATCTGCTTCATCGCCTATACCGCCGCCCGGGTGGTGTACAGCGTCGCCTACATCAAGGCCATGCAGCCGTGGCGCTCGATGACCTTCGGCATCGGCACGCTCTGCATGTTCGCGCTGTGCGTGATGATCCTCATCCGCATCCTGTCCTGAGCCCGTCACCACCCCCGGAGGATCCCCGCCCATGCCCCAGATGCTCGACAGCCTGCCGGTCCTCTACCGCGGCCTCCTGCCCGATTTCTTCCGCGCGGAGATTCCCAACGAGGAGAAGGCCACGTGCTCCTCGTGCGCCATGTGTCCGTCCTCCGCGCAGGGGGCCGTCGAGTCCGTGGACGGGGTGAGCCGGCTGTTCCGGCCGGACACCAAGTGCTGCACCTACTACCCCAAGCTGCCCAACTACCTGGTGGGCGCGCTCCTGTCCGACACACGTGACGAGCTGGGCGAGGGGCAGCGGCGCGTGGGGGAGAAGATCGCCAGCCACGTGGGGGTGACGCCGCAGTGGCTCCGGCCGTCGGCGCGTTACAACCTGCTGTATCGCAACTCGCGCCAGTTCTTCGGCCGGGCGGCCTCCATGCGCTGCCCATACTTCGAGGAGCAGCAGGGCGGCTGCACCATCTGGCCCTTCCGCGAGGCCGTGTGCTCCACGTTCTTCTGCAAGTACGTGGCGGGCGCGGACGGGCGGAAGCTGTGGATGACGTTCAAGACGTACCTGGCGCTCGCGGAGATCCAGCTCTCGCGCTACGCCGTGCTCCAGTTGCTGCCCGAGTACGTCCTCGCGGGCCGGGACAAGCCGGACCTGTCGGAGACGCCGACGCTCGAGGACCTGGACGACAAGCCGCTGCCCGAGAAGGAGTACAGCGCGCTGTGGCGCCAGTGGTCGGGCCGCGAGGTGGAGTTCTACCGGGCCTGCTACGACACCATCCGCGCCCTGTCTCCGGAGCAGGTGGAGAAGATCATGGGCCTGGATGGGGTCATCGAGCTGAAGGTGCTGGAGAAGAGCCTGCGGGACGCGGTCGCGCCCGCGCTGCCCAAGGTGCTCAAGCTCAACCCCGAGGCCACGGTGAAGTGGCTCGCGGATGGCAGTGTGGCGCTGGGGGCCTACAGCGAGTACGACGCCGTCGCGCTGCCCGGTGTGGCCTACTCGCTGCTGGTGGAGTTCACGGGCCGCGAGCCGGTCTCGGCCGTGCGCGAGCGCCTGCGCAAGGAGAAGCACGCGGACCTGCACGAGGACATCCTGCTGGAGCTCTACCGGCACCGCATCCTGACGGAGGCCTGAGCCCTCCGGGCGGGCTCATGGTCGGAGCATGAGCATAGGACGGACGGGGTCGTGTCAGGGTAGAAGCCGCCATGGCGAGCGCGACGTGGCGAGAGGACTTGAAGGCCCTGCTGGATGGGATGGACACCTGGGCCCGGCAGCGGGGCTGGCGCCTGGTGCGGGAGCCGCCGCTGACGCGCGAGGAGGTGGATGCGCTGCCTCGCTTGCTGTCCGCTTATCCGTACGAACTGCCGACGCCCTACCGCGAGGAAGCCTTCGTTGTCCCGGAGAGCTACCTCCAGTTCCTGTTGCTGCACCGTGAGGTCCGGTTGGAGCACCAGCCCGATGGGGAAGAGTGGGAGACGTATCGCCCGTTCCACATCTGGACGCCCACGCTGGAGTCCCTCACGGCCTCGTGGACGCCCTCGGGCACGACGGTGGATGACAGGGAGATCACGACCACGGATCTGATCTCCTTCGCGGACGCGCACCTGGGCGTCGAGGCGGCGCGCTGGTGCTTCTACACGCGCACGGAGCCGAAGGGCGGCGAGCTTCCCCTCCTGCTGGAGGACAACGACTACGAGGCGCTGGCGGGGCACTACGTGGATGATGGCGAGTGGTTGGACTCGAATGCTCCGCTGACGTTCGGGTTCGACAGCTTCGAGGCCTGGTTCACCCGGCTGTGCGCCGTGGTGCGCCGCGAAGACCTGGACCTGAACGACTCCGTCGCCGTGGGCAACGCGATGCTCGAGTGAGCTCCTACCCGGCGACCTGTCTCAGCAACTCCAGGGGTCCCAGTTCCTGGAGCCGCTGGAGCTGCTCCTGGTTCTTGACGAGCAGCGAGCCGGCGAAGCCCATGGCGTTGACGTTGATGCCGTGGGACTCGGCCCGCGCGCGAGGCACCAGTAGCATCCAGTCCCGCGTGGTGAGCAGGTTGTACGGAGGCAGCGGGTGCCCGATTCCCAGCTCCTTCATCAAGGACTGGTAGGCCGCGAGCAGCCGGGCCCCGTCCCGGGCGGGTGAGGACTCCCACGGCCCGAGGCGCGTCACCGCGTGGGCGAACGCCGGTGCCCCGGGCAACACCTTTTCCATGGGGACCCGCAGTCCCTCGGGACCGAGCGGGGGGATGAGCTGGAGGTGCTTGTGGGGCTGACTGGCCCCGGCCACCTCGCCGGAGTTGTAGAAGCCCAGCCCGTCCAGCCCGTCCATGCAGAGCGCGAGCGCCTCGAAGTCCGCGGCCGTGAGCAGGGACTCCTGCTCCTCGAAGGCGCGCGTCACGATGAGCAGGTGGTGCTCCACGACGTTGAACTTGTTGAGCAGGCACAGGTGCGTGGGCGAGAGCCCTCCCACGATGAGGTCCGGATCCGGGTTCTCGAAGGGGTCGAAGGGCACCGCGCGGGGCTTCTCGCGTTTGGCCCGCTCGTCCTTGAGGTGCGCCCGGCCGAGTACCCGCACCTGGAAGGGGATTCCCCGCTCCTCGAGGGTCTGGCACTCGGTGGCGATCGGCTGCAGGGCGCCCGTGGCCAGTGCGTGCCGGGTCGTGGAGACGATCCGCGGCCACAAGTCCTCGGGCCGAAGGGACGTCTCATGGGGGAGGGGGGGCGTGCTCATCACGGAGCAGATTACCGCAGGCAATCGCCCCGCGTGGGGGTCGTAAAGGGGGGACATGCGACAGTCCGCGTCCCTCACCGTCCTGCTGGCCCTGCTGGGTACCGCTCCGGCCGCCCTCGCTGGGGCTCCCACTACCGCCCCGGGCCCGCTCGAGAAGATCTCCATCGTCGAGTCCTCCAACTTCAAGCTGGACGACCGCTACCGCACCCTGAAGCTGCCCGAGAGCCTCGATACCCCCGAGCTCCGCCAGCTCCGCGAGCACGTCCTCAAGCAGGTGGACCTCTCGCGCCGCTCGGACCCGGAGCTCATCCTCGAGGCGCTCGAGTGGGTGAGCATCCAGTGGGACCATGACGGCATGAACGAGCCCCCGCCGGGCACGTCGTCGTTTCAGATCCTCCAGAACGTGAAGAAGGGGCAGCGCTACCGGTGCGTGGAGTACGGCACGGTGGTGTCGGACCTGCTGCTGTCGCTGGGCTATCCGTCGCGGCCGCTCGGCATCATGACGGCGGATCCCGCCTATGGGGGGTTCGGGCAGTCCCACGTGGCGTCCGAGGTCTGGTCCAACACCCTGGACAAGTGGATCTTCATCGACCCGCAGTTCAGCATGGCCGCCACCCACGAGGGGCGCTACCTGAGCTTCCTCGAGATGTTCCAGCTCAAGCGCGAGGGCCGGTTCGAGGAGATCCGCTTCACCCCCTCACCGCGCTACCTCGCGCGTCACAAGAAGACGCCGGAGGAACTCGACAAGCAGTACCGGGAGTTCATCGGCCGCTACTTCGGGTACATGAACATCCCGTACCTGCGGGACGGGAAGAAGGCCACGCTGATGCTGCCACTGGAGGGCAAGGGGCAGTTCGCGACCTTCCAGGGGTTCCACGCCGACGGCCTGCTCTTCACCGATGACCCGCGGGAGCTCTACTTCCCGCTCAATCACACGCAGGTTCTGTTCACGTACAACAACGCGCGCCGGCCCATCGAGCTCATCCAGGAGCACCACATCACCACGGAGCAGGAGTTTCTGAGCAAGCGGCCGCTGTTCGCCGCCCGGCCGGACTACACGCTCACGTTGCAGCACGGCATGCCCTGGTTCAGCCACTACGAGCTGCGGGTCGACGGCGGCGAGTGGAAGCGGCTGCCCGGTGACACGGCGCCACTGAAGCTGCATTCGGGGCTCAATACGCTCGAGGTCCGGGCGGTGAATCGAGCGGGGGCCGCCGGTCCCATCAACCGGATGAAGATCCGGTACGCGGCGGACCCCTGAGCTCAGGCGCTGCTCAGCCGCGCAGCAGCCGCTCCACGAGCGCCACGTATTGCTGCATGGCCGCTTCCTTGCCCAGGCCCTTGCGGCCGGTCCAGGCGTCGTACTTGGCGCGCCCCTTGACGTCCAACATCCCCGGGCGCTTGCCCTGCACGTCGCCCTCGGTGGCCTGCTTGAAGAGCGCATACAGCTCCAACAGCGTGTCGTTGGAGGGGCGCGTCTTGAGCGTCTTCACGCGCTCCTGCGCGGAACGGAAATCATCCTCGAGTGCCATACGGTTTCTCCTCTACTTCATCAGTTCTTCGAGCCAGCGCGCGAAGGGCTCGGAGGCCACCACCGGCGTCAGCCGCCTGCGCAGGGACTCGCGGCCCAGGTCTTGGAAGGTGTCGAGCAGCCCGAGCGGCTCGAGTAGCTCGCGCATGGGGCGCTTGCCGTCCCGCTCCATGATGCGGGTGATCAGTCCCTCCAGCTCCCGGGTGGCGTCCCGTGTGGAGAGCCACTGGGTGAGGGCCTTGCGTACCACCTTCGCGCTGCCGGGGATGTCCGAGCGGGACAGCTCTTGTCCGAGCTTCGCCAGGGGCAGGCTCAGCACTCCGTCCAGGAGGGCCACGCGCATCTCCGCCTGCTCGGAGGCCCGGGTGGGGTCGGTGAGCGCATCGGCGAGCTGTTGGAAGAGGCCGGAGAGCGCTGAGTCAGCGAAGTCACGGGCACGCTTCTCCACCTGGCGCTCGATCTCATCGGAGAGCGCGCCGGCGATGCCGCCCAGCGCTCCGCCCGAACTCTTGGCCTGATCGGCGGCGAACTTCGCGAGGCCGGAGAAGCCCTTGGCGATGCGGTTCTCCGTCACGGGGGCGCTCACCTTGCGGCTGAACTCGATGAGCACATTGAGGAGTAGCGCACGCGCCAGCGAGCGGACGGGTGGACGGTCCAGGATGGAGAGGACCAGTGCCCGGTCCGGTGAGTAGCGGCGGGTGGCCAGCTCCGACAGCATCTTGGGGAGCTCGGGAGGCACGGCCTCGCGCACGGTGCGTGGGTCCTGGGAGAGCTGGCGCTGGAGATGGTCGAGCGCGGAGGCGAGCTCGCGGTCCGCGGTGTCGGAAGCGAGCCAGCCCTCGAGGGCGGCCCTCAGCGCGCGTGCCGCGAGGGCGGGCGGCAGGAGGGACTCGAGGGGCTGGGAGAGCTCGTGCTCCACGACGAGCGAGGCGAGGCGATCCAACGGACCGTCGGAAGAGGCGTCCTGGAGTCGGGCGAGGAGGTCCTGGGCATTCATGGCGGCGGGCAGTATGGCGCGGCTCGTGGCTTTCGCCTCCCCGAAAGATTCAAGGTCCTGTGTCGGGGTGTTGGAAGCTCACACCGTCGAAGAACTCACCCCCGTTGCTCGCCTCCTGGCCCCACAGCTTCAGGGTGAAAGAGCCTCGTACCTCCTGTTCCTCCATTTCCACTTCTACCCTGACGTTGCGCCTCGTTCCCGGGGCAATGGGCTCCTGCTGCCACACGGCGAGCGCCATCCACTCGGCGCCCTTGGGCTCTACCAGCACCGCACCGGCGAGCGTCCAGGGGGTACTCCCGTTGTTTTGTAGCTCCAGTTCCACGGCCAGCCGCACCACCTTTCGCCCGTCTCCTCCGGGAGCGGAACCAGAGCGGTAGCTCCGTGCCCTGGAAACGGTGAGCGTGTTGCCCGGGCGCCAAGTGACGCCATCGATAATGTCCTTGCTGCTAATGCCATTCTTACCCAACAGCCCCTGAGCCAGGAGGCCCAGAAGCCCCGCTTGCCCACCACACCTCGCCTCCAGCCGCGATTTCTCTTCCTGGCACTGCCGTGCTTCCGCCCGCGCCTGCTGCTCACCCTCGTAGCAGGAGGCGAGCGTGCGCGGCTGGCGTGTCACCTCCACCTGTCGTGCGGCCTCGGAGGGGTGCACCACCAGAATGAAGGTGACGTCCGCCGGAGCCACGCCGTCCTGGAAGGAGACCGTCATCGGCACGCGCTCGCCCTGCGTGAAGGCTCGCGTGGGAACGAGTGTGAGGCCTACCTCATTCTCTATCACCCGGAAACGCTCACGCCCGGCCAGCTCCACACGCTCCGGTTTCGCGTCGAAGAGGAAGTTGGTGGAGAGCCCCGGGTGGATGCACACCGCGAGCGTCTCGCGGTGCGTGTCCTCCGTCAGCTTCAGGTGGCGCGTACCTGTCTCGCAGCCTGGTGGCGCGGGCAGAGCGGAGACGTCCAGAGGGGCAGTGAGCAACGCGACTGGCAACAGGGCGGCGGAGGGCAGTACGGGCATGGGGCAGGGGTCTCCCGAGGACGTGGACGGGACCGGAGAAGTGGGGCTCTACCACACCTCCTGCCCGGTCATGTCAGCCTCACGTTCGTCCCACCAGTGTCCTGCCTTCCGGATGCCCCTACGGGAAGCGGTTCACCACCCGTACCCGCGCAACGGGGCTCACCATCATCTTGCCTGGCGCGCTGCCAGGCCGGAGTTCCAGGCCGACATTCTCACTCGAGTCCAGCAACTCCAGGCACACCGGGTACGTCACCCCGAGAGGCGTGCGCGCCTCGGTGAAGCGGCCGTATACCCGCCCCTCTTTGACGTAGAGCCGCCCGTTGAGCTGGGTTTTGGTCGGCAGGGCAACCTTGTAGCCGCCATAGCCCTGGGGGTCGGCCCCTGCCTCCCAGTGGCCGAACACGTAGACGGGGGTGTCTTCGTTCACGTGCACGTACCTGCCACGCACGTCGCTCCAGTCCACGGGCGTTATTTCTCCCAGGCTCAAGCCGAGCGTGCTCGTCATGGTCTCCACGGCCCCGGCGGGGCACGCTTGGGGAGGCGGTGCGGGGCGCTCGGCGGGCACCTGCTGTGGAGCCCCCATGCAGGCCTGCAAGGCGGCGCCGGTGAGGCCGAGACACGCATTGCGCACGGCGGCTCCCCGGCGTTTGGGGGCCGTTTCGGGCTGGGGTGCTGAGGGGGTCTGCTGCGTCTGCTTCACGGGGGCACTGTCCTTTCGGGGCGCCAGCGGCGGGGCGGCGGCCGGGGGAGGGGGCGCCTCGGGAAGAGGCGCGGCCACGGCCCACCCAGGTTCCGGCGCGGGCTCTGCTGGCGCCATTTCCTGGCCGGGGGTGAGCCACCAGGCTCCCAATGCCACGGCCAACCCCACGCTCACCGCCGCCAGCATCCTCCACCCGCGCGCCCGTGGTTTCACGGCGGGCCGACGCTCCGGGTGCAGTGGGGCCGTCCACGCCACATCTGTGCGGGCCCGCAATTCCTCCAGCGCTTCGAACAGCGCCACCGCGCCCGGGTAGCGCCCCTCGGGCGTCTTGGCCAGCAACCGCAGACACACTTCCTCCACCGCTCGGGGCACGTTCGGGTTGACGAGGTGCGGCGGCAGGGGCGTCTGGTGCAGCACCGCTTCCACGTCCTCGCCCCCGTGCTCGGCGGGCCGGAATGGAAAGCGGCCCGTCAGCAGCCGGTAGAGGACGACGCCCACCGCGTACAGGTCGTCTCCCGGCCCTGCCCGGTAATGGGCGCCCGGCTCGCCCGCGTGCGCGCGGCCATAGGCCCAGGCCTCGGGGGAGCGGTAGGGCAGCGTGCCCGGGGGAAACATCCCCTTCGTCAGCGTGGGGTCTCCCTCGTGGTAGCCCACGCCGAAGTCCACCAGCACCGCCTGGCCGGTGCGCAGGTGCACCAGGATGTTGGCCTCCTTCACGTCACGGTGCACCACCCGCGCCTCGTGCATCACCGCCAGACCGCGCACCACCTCCAGCACCCTGTCCACCACCTCGCCCACGGTACGGCCGGAAGTCAGCCCCCACTCGTCCAGGGTGGGGCCCTCGATCAGCTCCAGCTTCAGCCACACGAAGCGCGGCTCGTCCTCGGGCCACTGGCCCGCGCCCACCTGGCGTCCGAGGTTGGCGTGGCGCAGGAGCATGCCCAGTGACAGCTCGCGCCAGGCGCGCTCGGCGCGTTCGGGGCCAACGTCCAGCGGAAGCAACTTGAGCGCGAACAGGCGGCCCTCGGGACTGCGTACCCGGTAGACGATGGCGAAGCCGCCGCGGCCCAGCACCCCCTCCACTACGTCTCCACCAATACGCGTGCCAACAGGCAGCGGCGGGATGTCGAGCGGATTCAGGGCGCCCACTCCGTGATGGGGGACGGGATGAGCGGGGGCGGGGAATGGCGAAGGTGTGGACACGCGGGCCTACCTCGTAGAACCTCAACGTAGCAGGTTGAGTGCCCCGGCCGGGTCGGGCAATGCGCGCCCGTTGGCCCCCTCACTCGTAGTCGACTACGAGTGGTGTGGGATGAATGCACACGTCACTCGTAGTCGACTACGAGTGGTGGACGGCTGTCCGTCTTCGCGCACGTCTGGGGGTGGCGAAGTGCACGGCTCGTTCAGAGCGGCCCGCCGAGGTCAGGGGGCGGCGGCTCGCCGGGGGTGGTGTCTCCGTGGCCGACGCGTGAGTGCCTGCGGCCATAGCCGAAGTAGATGGCGAGCCCGAGCGCCATCCAGGCTCCGAGCCGCAACCATGTGGCCAGGCCCAGGCCCAGCATGAGGGACCCGCAGGTGAGGATGCCGAGCACGGGCACCACGGGGACGAAGGGGGTGCGGAAGGGCCGGGGCAGCTCCGGCCGCCGGTAGCGCAACACGAGGATGCCCGCGCAGACCACCACGAAGGCGAACAGGGTGCCGATGGACACGAGCTCCCCCAGCAGGCCGATGGGGAACAGCCCCGCCACCACCATGGCCACCACGCCGGTGATGAGCGTGGAGACATAGGGCGTACGGAAGCGCGGGTGCACCTGGCCGAAGAAGTGGGGCAGCAGGCCGTCACGCGCCATCGCGTAGAAGATGCGCGGCTGTCCCATCAGCAGGACGAGCACCACCGAGGCCAGGCCCGCGATGGCTCCCAGGCTGACGATGGGCCGCAACCAGGACAGCGCCGGTCCCGCCTGGGCGATGGCCACGTAGACGGGCTCGGGTACGTTGAGGGTGCTGTAGTGCGACAGGCCCGTCATCACCAGCGCCATGAGCATGTACAGCACGGTGCAGACGGCGAGCGAACCCAGGATGCCGACGGGCAGATCTTTCTGTGGGTTGCGCGTCTCTTGGGCCGCGGTGGAGACGGCATCGAAGCCGATGTACGCGAAGAAGATGACGCCCGCTCCCGAGAGAATCCCACTCCAGCCGAAGTGGCCGAAGGTGCCCGTGTTCTCTGGGATGAAGGGCGTCCAGTTCTCGGGCCGCACGTAGAACGCGCCGAAGCCGATGACGAGCAGTACGACGCCCACCTTCAGGAAGACGATGAGGTTGTTGAGCCGGGCCGACTCGTGGATGCCGATGGTGAGCAGCCCGGTGAGCACCGCCACCAGCAGCGCCGCTGGCAGGTTGATGAGCGCTCCGGTGGCGTGGGGGATGTGCGAGCCCGGCCGGATGTCGAACGGGGCACTCGTCAGGGCCGCTGGGAGCTGGAGGTGCAGGTAGTCGCGCAGGAAGGCGGTGAAATAGCCGGACCAGCCCACCGCCACCGTGGAGGAGGCGAAGAGGTACTCGAGCATGAGATCCCAGCCGATGATCCACGCGACGAGCTCGCCGAGGGTGGCATAGCCGTAGGTGTAGGCGCTGCCGGCCACGGGAATCATCGCGGCGAACTCGGCGTAGCACAGCCCGGCGAAGAGGCAGCCCACTCCCGCCAGGATGAAGGACAGGAGGATGGCGGGGCCCGCGTGCTGGGCCGCCGCCGTGCCCGTCACCACGAAGATGCCCGCGCCGATGATGGCGCCAATGCCCAGCAGGACGAGCTGGAGGCCCGTGAGCGTGCGGTGCAGTTCGTGCCCATGACCTTCCTCACCCTGCAATTGGGCGAGGCTCTTCGTCGACCAGATACCCATGGGCGGCAGTCAACGCCGCTCCCCTCCGGTCGAGGAAGAGTCATGGGGCTGTTTCCCCGTGGAATGTCCGCCGGAGAGCGGATCCCCCCCTTGGCGTTGGGCGAACTCTCCTGCGCTCCAGTCAGAAATGGGATTTCAGTCTGATTGGCGAGCCAGCGCATCCGCCTCGTCCTGGGCGGCCTGGGCCCCAGACTCGTTACCTAAAGCCTGACGTGCAGCGGCGGCCTGGGTGAGGCAATAATGGAGAGCCTGATTCGCCTGTGGGATATCGCCAAGTATCTCGCGCACCTGGCGCGAAAGAGCCAGGGACTCCTCGTAGGCCTCTGCCGCCGCTGACAGCTCGCCACGGTCCCGGCGGATGTCTCCCACGTTGTCGAGCGAAATGGAGAGGTCGCGCAGCGCCTCCAGCGTCTGTCCCACCACCTCGCGCAACTGTCGCCGCAGAGCCAGGGACTCCTCGTAGGCTTCGGCCGCCGCTGACAGCTCCCCGCGCGCCTGGTGGATGTTTCCCACCTTGTTGAGCGACACGGAGAGGTCGCGCAGTGCCTCCGGCGTCTGTCCCACCACTTCAAGCACCTGGCGCGAAAGAGCCAGGGACTCCTCGTAGGCCTCTGCCGCCGCTGACAGCTCGCCACGGTCCCGGCGGATGTCTCCCACGTTGTCGAGCGAAATGGAGAGGTCGCGCAGCGCCTCCGGCGTCTGTCCCACCACTTCAAGCAACTGTCGCCGCAGAGCCAGGGACTCCTCGTAGGCTTCGGCCGCCGCTGACAGCTCCCCGCGCTCTTGGTGGATGTTTCCCACCTTATCGAGCAACACGGAGAGGTCGCGAAGTGCCTCCGGCGTCTGTCCCACCGCCTCGCGCACCAGGCGGATGAGAGCCAGGGACTCCTCGTAGGCCTCGGCCGCCGCCGACAGCTCCCCGCGAGCCATGCGGATGTCGCCCACTCTGTCGAGCGAAATAGAGAGGTCGCGAAGCACCTCCGGCGTCTGTTCCACCACCTCGCGCAACTGGCGGATGAGAGCCAGGGACTCCTCGTATGCCTCGGCCGCCGCCGGCAGCTCCCCGCGAGCCATGCGGATGTCGCCCACTCTGTCGAGCGAAATAGAGAGGTCGCGAAGCGCCTCCGGCGTCTGTTCCACCACCTCGCGCAACTGGCGCCGCAGAGCCAGGGACTCCTCGTAGGCCTCAGCTGCCGCCGATAGCTCCCCGCGAGCCAGGCGGATGTCTCCCACGTTATTGAGCGAAATGGAGAGGTCGCGAAGCGCCTCCGGCGTTTGTCCCACCACCTCGCGCAACTGGCGCCGCAGAGCCAGGGACTCCTCGTAGGCCTCAGCCGCCGCCGACAGCTCCCCGCGAGCCCGGCGGATGTCTCCCACGTTGTTGAGCGGCATGGAGAGGTCGCGAAGCGCCTCCGGCGTCTGTCCCACCGCCTCGCGCACCAGGCGGATGAGAGCCAGGGACTCCTCGTAGGCCTCGGCCGCCGCCGACAGCTCCCCGCGAGCCCGGCGGATGTCTCCCACGTTGTTGAGCGAAATGGAGAGGTCGCGAAGTGTCTCCGGCGTCTGTCCCACCACCTCGCGCAACTGGCGCCGCAGAGCCAGGGACTCCTCGTAGGCCTCAGCCGCCGCCGACAGCTCCCCGCGAGCCCGGCGGATGTTTCCCACGTTGTCGAGCGAAATGGAGAGGTCACGAAGCGCCTCCGGCGTCTGTCCCACCACCTCGCGCAACTGGCGCCGCAGAGCCAGGGACTCCTCGTAGGCCTCAGCTGCCGCCGACAGCTCCCCGCGAGCCCAGCGGATGTCGCCCACTCTGTCGAGCGAAATGGAGAGGTCGCGCAGCGCTTCTGGCGTATCCCCCTGACTCTGGCTGCGCTGACGGCAGAGGGAGAGCGCCTCTTCATATGCACGATTCGCTTCCCTCAAATCCCGCCGCAGGTAAGCCAAACGTCCCAGGTGATCGAGCCAGAGGAGACGTTGTCTATCCATCTGCCCACGCGTGAGTTCAACGGCTTGCTCCAGGTGCTCCGCCGCAGTCGCGAAATCCCCCTCTGCCTCTTCCGCCATGGCCAGTGCATGAAGAACTCCAGCACTGCTCAGCGGGTCTTCCTGATCACGCGTGCGGATGAGTTCCCATGCCTGCCGCGCCGCTTCGAGGGCCTCGCTCACCCTGCCGGAGGCAAGCAGTCCTTCCATGGCTCGGGTCAGCACGGAGGCCAGCGCCTGATAGCTTTTCAGGTTCCCAGACTGAATCCGCCGCAGCTCGGCGAGCGCGAAGTCCGCGTCGGGAATGGCGCCACCGACCTCGCTGCCCGAGGCGCCTGCCCCCCGCAGATCCACGCCCGGCCACTCCCGCGCCTCAGCGGGCTCCGCCGCGGGCAGCAGTTCGATCTCCATGGCTCGAACCGACCAGAGATCCGAAGCCATCTGGCGGAAGTAGGGCTTCAGCCGGGGAGGGGCCACCAGCACGAGCCCTCCTCGCAGGTGGCGGCGCAAGGCATCCCGGCGCTCGTTCATCAGGACGACCAGCTCCATCCACGCCTGATGCCAGGGTCCCTCGGGTTGTGCCCCCGAGTCGAGATGCAGCGCTTCGATCCAGTGGCAACCGACGTCCCTCGCTTCCGGGGTGAGCAATTCCCGGAGCACCGCTGGCAGTTCCTCCGGCCGCGAGGGCTCATACCGGTTCAGACGGCGCGTCTGTCCACGCAGCAGACGTTCCGTACGCTGGCGGAGAATCCCTGTCGTGCGCGGCGAGGGGGCGAAGATGAAGCAGAGCCAGAAGTCCTCCGACCACTCCACCTGGCGGCGCAGGCGCAGCCAATCCTGCTCACCCTCGGGGCCAAGTCCCACCTCATCAGGAGGGCGCACGTTGCCTAGTCCTTCCCTGCCCACCGCGTCCTGGCCACCTCCGCCTGCTGTCGCACGACGTCACGCACCAGGGGATGGATATCGTACCAGTCCGCGCCATTGCGGTAGTTGAGCGCCAGATGGGCCTCGAAGTATCCAGCCAGCTCGTGCAACCGTGCATTGCTCTTCAGGGCCACATCATGGCTGTTAGCGATCATGTCGAGCCAGATGGCCGCCTCATCGGAGATGGGCAGGAACCCGTTGCGGTTCTGCTGGATGGCCGCGTCCACCACGGCTCTGCTTACGGGCAGCTTGTCCGCGCGGAGGATGATCTCCGCGAACAGCCGCAGATGGTCACGCAGGTGGCCCCCGGAGAGCAGGCTCAGTTCGTCAACGACCGCACGCGACTCCGGTCCCAGCAGCCGCTTCCAGTCACCGCGCTCCGAGATGAGCTTCTCCAGCAGGTCGAGCGCGGGCTGGAAGGGCGTCCGATTCTCGTCTTTGAGCCGCACCTTCAGCGTTGGAATCATCTGGAGGCCGCCCGGCTCATAGAGGGACCCGAGATTGGGTTGCAGGATCTTGAGGTACGGGGGAACCGTGTAGACGACGTGCAGGTAGTCGAAGTGGAGCTTGTCGCTGTGCTGGACGAGGAGGTTGATGACCGAGTCCTGCACGGCCGCAGCATTGGTGATGGTGCCACGGATGTGCTCCATGGAGTCCACGAGCAACACCACCTCAGTGTCCGGTCCGTACCGGGCCTTGACCTTCTTGACGCACTCCTCGACGTAGGCGCGCACGTCCCGGGTCAGGGCGGCCAGGTGGCCCGCCATGCGCTTCTGGAGCTTCTCGCGGAAGGACGGGTCACTCTTGAGCGTGGCCTTGAGACCCGCGGAGGCTCCAATGGAGACGGACTTGTCCGGAGTGGAGGCACCGGCGGACAATCCCGCCGATATCTCCGGAACCTCGATGTTGGTGCGTGTCAGGAAGTTGACGAGCCGCGCCCAATAGCCCTCGTGAGCCGGGTCTCCCGTCAGATGACCGGCTGCTAGTAGCGAATCCCCCAGCCCGCCCGCCAGAGCCATGAGGAAGTCGCTCACGTCGATGGGCTGCGAGGGGCTGAGGTAGTCCTCGATGTCGACCAGGGCCACCTTGTAGACCCCGCGTCCATCCAGCTTGCTCCGTAACCGGCGCAACTCAGTGCTCTTCCCGCTGCCACGGAAGCCGGAGAGCAACTGCACGCTCTGGCCCGTCGAGTACTCGATGGAGCGCATCAACAGCTTGACGGGGTTGTGCTCCTCGAAGTTCGGATCCGAGTAGATGCTCACGTAGCGCCGGTCGTCCTGCCCATTGAATTCGATGGGCCGGTCGGCGACCGCTCGGAAGAACCTGCGCAGGAAGTCCTGCTCGTCTGGCGTCATGGGGCCTATCTACCCCGGCCTGTGGCTCCCCTCCACTCCGTGCTTTGCTTGCTGGATGGCAATGAGCCTTCCAGGCTACGCCCGGGCCACCTGGGCCGGAGGCGGTGCCTCGCTCGGGCCGGGCTGGGAGGCCTCCGCGAGCGCCTCGATGCGCAGCAGCAGCTCTTCGATGTGGCTCCGCTCGACGCGGGTGGCGGACGGGTTGCCCAGGCCGGAGAAGCGCAGCAGCGTGAGCTGGGCGGCCAGCTCCTCGACGAGCCCGATGCTGTGCTCCAGCTCGGCCGCGGCGTGCTCGTACAGCCGGGTGAGCCGCTCCTTCACGCTCACCGGTGCACTGGCCAGCGCCACCTCCATCTCCAGCAGCCGCCGCTCCTGCGTCCGCAGGCGTCCGACGAACCCGTCCAGCAACCGGTGCTCGCGCGCTTGATCCGCCGCCCACGCGCTCTCCACCGCCGCCTGCCTCCAGCACTCCTCGAGCCGCCCCGTCACCTCGTCCAGCCGCCGGGCCCGCGCGCTCTGGTGGCCCCGCTCCACGCGGAGGGCGGCGTCTCCCGGACTGAGCAGCACGGGGAGCAGGAAGGGCCAGAGGGCCAGGGCCAGCAGCGCCTGGCCGAGCCGTTCCGCGAGGGTGTTTCCCCGCCTCTGGACGAAGGCACAGACCGCCGCCACCGCTCCGAGCACGACATAGGCCGTGAGAATCACGAGTGCCGTCATGGTCCGTCCTCCTTCAGCCCAGCGCGTTGAAGGCCCAGAAGCCCAGGCCCGAGGTGAACGCCACCATCATCCAGGACACCCGCGCGAGGATGCCCACGCGGTACGCGTCCTCGGAGGACAGCACGGCGGTGGGGTTGCCCAGCGCAACGCGGGTGACGGACTCGGCCAGCAGGCTCAGCAGCCGGTGGATGCGCGCACCGGCCGCCCACCCGGACAGGAGGAACGCCGCGGTGAGCAGCAGCGGCCCCGCCCACTCGGCATCCAGCCGCCACAGCAGGTAGAGCGGAGGCGCGAGCCCCGCGAGCAGCAGCGAGCCCGTGGCCGCCGAGGCCAGCAGTGCCGCCACCAGCCGGGCAATGGGCGCACGCGCCGCCACGAGGATGCTCGCCGCGTAGATGGGGCCCAGCGACGCCGCGAGCGCCAGCAGCACATTCATCGACGCCAGTGCCGCCGGCAGGGCCCAGGCCTCTCCGTGGCCACGCGCGGCGCTCGCCGTGGCGGCGAAGGCGCTCGTGCAGACGGCGATGACTCCCACCGAGCCGACCACGAGCCCCTGGAGCCGCGTGGCATCCAGCAACCGCTCCACGATGGCGGACGGCTCGCGCAGGAGCTCCACGAGGAGCTGCCGCTCGGGCTCGGCGGGGACGGCGGGCTCGTGGAGGGGCGCGCGCTCCTCCACGGACCAGGGCATGAACGGCGTGAGGGGCTCGGCGGTCAGGGGGACAGTCGGGGAAATGGCTTGCATGGAAGACCTCGTCAGAGCCAGAGCGTGAGGAAGGAGGAGTGGACGCGCAGCAGGAAGACGGCGCCCAGGAAGAAGGCGAAGGCTCGCGACATCCACCAGGCGGCCCTCGAGGAGTCGAGCGAGGTAATGACGCGCACGGGCAGGGCCGCGAGGGTGGCGAGCGCGAGTCCGGGGACGAACACCGCGGGGAGTGCGAGCACGAGCGGAGCGTCCCGCGAGACGAGCACGAGGAAGGCCATGAGGGGCATGACACAGGTGGCCACGAGCCCGGCGGCGAGCAGTCCGATGGAGGTGGCGGCGAGCAGGACGCGGGTGGTGAGGCGCAGACGCAGGTAGATGGCGAAAACGAGGGTGCCGGGGACGACGACGAGCAGGGCCTCGAAGACGGCGCGGAGGGCATCGAGCTTCGGGACGAAGCGGAGGCCGGTGGAGGAGACGAAGCCGGCGGTGGCGGAAGAAGCGGCCACGAGGAAGATGCCGAGCAGTGCCGGTGCGAGGGTGGCGGCGAGTGGGCGCCGGGCCATGTCGAGCGCTTCGCGAGCGGGCCGGTCCACCGCGCGCAGGAGAGAATGAATCAGGTCCAGGCGGCCCACCGCCGCCCCGGGAGATGCAGAGCCCATGAGGCCTCCTCAGGTGCGCGACATCGCGCGACCCGGGATTGAGCAAGCCCCGTGCCCCAGACCCAGAACCTCCGCCTCCATCAATCCAAACCTCGGCCCAATATCCCCTCTCCCCTCGGGAGAGGGACGGGGTGAGGGTGCCCGTCTCCGTTCTCCCATCCGTGCCAAACCCCCGCGTGACGCGGTGCACCTGGGAGGAACAAGTCAGAGGTATGTAAGGCGTTACACAGGTATCCCCGGAACGACGAACCCCTCAGCCGATGTGGAGCTCCTCGCGGATGCCGTGTTCATGGATTTTGTTGAAGAGGGTCTTGTAGCTGACCCCGAGCAGCCGGGCGGCGGTGGTCTTCTGCCCCTTGGCGGCCTGGAGGGCGGCGATGACGGCGGCACGTTCGGCGCTGGCGACGGCGTCACGAAGCGTCTGGACGGTGGGCCCATCTCCCACCGCCGTCACCTCCGCCGGAGCCGGAGCCGCGACGGGACCCGGAGCCCCGCGTGGAGCCACGGGCGCGCGGAGCGATTCGGGGTCGAAGTGACCGAGCACGACGGCGCGCTCGACGAAGTTCTCCAGCTCGCGCACGTTGCCGGGCCACGGGTAGGCCAGGGCACGCCGCGAGGTCTCCGCATCCGGCCTGGGAGGCGTGAGCCCCTTGCTCCTGGCGTGCTTCTCCAGGAAGTGCTCGATGAGGCCGGGGATGTCCCTGGCTCGCTCGCGCAGGGGGGGCAGGTGGATGGGAATGACGGCGAGCCGGTAGAGGAGGTCCGAGCGGAACTGCCCGCTCGAGGCCATGGCATCCAGATCGCGGTGGGTGGCGGAGATGACGCGGAGGTCCACCTTCACGGCCTCGCGCCCGCCGATGCGGGTGATTTCCCGCTCCTGCAGCACGCGGAGGAGACGGGCCTGGGCCTCCAGGGACATGTCTCCGATTTCATCGAGGAAGAGCGTGCCGCCCTCGGCGGCCTCGATGAGCCCCTTGCGGCGGGAGTGGGCGCCGGTGAAGGCGCCGCGCTCGAAGCCGAACAGCTCGGACTCGAGGAGGGAGGAGGGCAGGGCGGCGCAGTTGACGGAGACGAAGGGCCCGTCGAGCCGGGGCGAGGCGGCGTGGATGGCGCGGGCGACGAGCTCCTTGCCGGTGCCGGACTCGCCGCGCACGAGCACGGTGGCATCCGAGGCGGCCACGCGGGGCAGGAGCGCGGCCACATCCCGCAGCCCCCCATCGGCGCCGATGAGTGCGCGGCCGGTGTCCGAGTCCGGGGCGAGCGTGGGGGCGGCGAGCTCCAGTTCCACGAGCCGGCGTCCCGCTTCCAGCGCGGCCTCCACGGAGGAGACGAGCCGCTCGTTGGGGAACGGCTTGACGAGGAAGTCGGCCGCGCCCGCGCGCAGCGCCTGCACCGCGCGCTCCACGGTGCCGAACGCGGTCATCACGATGACGGGCGTGCGCAGTCCCTGCTTGCGCAGCCGATCGAGCAGCACCAGCCCATCGCCATCGCCCAGCTTCACGTCGAGCAGCAGGAGGTCCGGCGCGTGGCGCGAGAGGTACGCCTCCGCGGCCGCCACCGAGCCGAGCGGGACGGCCTTCATCCCGCGTGCCCCCAGCACGTCCTGGTAGAGCTCGCGCAGGTTGTGCTCGTCCTCCACGAGGGCCACCTCGGGCCCGTCCACCGCGGCATCCACCGTCATCGCACGTCCTCCCTCGCCGGGCTGGAGCCCGCTGGTGCCACGGGCAGCTCCACACGGGCCATCGCGCCCGGCCGGTCCTCGCGCGGCAGGAGCCCGAGCCTTCCCCCCACGGCTTCGATGGCCGAGCGCGAGATGGCGAGCCCGAGTCCCGTTCCACCGGCCTTCGTCGTGTAGAAGGGCCGGAAGAGCCGCTCGCGATCCACGGCCTCGAGCCCCTTGCCCTCGTCGCGCACCTCGACGACGACGCGGCCCTCCTCACACCGGGCCACGACCTCGATGCGCCCGTCCCGCGTCTCCTGCATGGCCTCGGCGGCGTTCTTCAAGAGGTTCAGCAGCACTCCGCGCAGCGCGTCCTCGTCGCCCACCGCCCTCAGGTCCGGATCCAACCGGGACACGAGCGTGGGGAAGTCCGGCTCGCCCTCGGCCACCGCCACCGCCTCCAGGACGATCCGCGACACATCGAGTGGGCTCGCCCCCTTCTCACCCCGCGGCGCCCGGCCGAGGCTCAACAGCTCGGCGACGCGCGCGTCGATGCGATCACTCTCCTCGCGGATGATGCGGACCGCCTTCTCGAAGCGGGCACGGTGCTCGGGGGAGACGTGCCCGGCCTGTCCGGAGAGCAGCTCGGCGTAACCCCGCACGGCGGCCAGTGGATTCTTGATTTCGTGGGCAACCGAGGCGGCCAGCTCTCCGGCGATGGCGAGCCGCTCGGCACGCTCCAGCCGGCCGCGCAGGGCCGCCGCCTCGGCGCGGGAGGCCGAGAGCTGCTCGGAGAGCCGTGCCTGCTTGGGGAACAGGAGCTGCTCGATGCCCCGGTTGAGCTGCTCGCCCAGGCCGATGAAGAGCAGGGAGGCGACGAGTACCACGCCCACGGAGACGGAGACCTGGACGAGATCCACCGGGTAGCCCAGCACCCGGAACACCGCGACGACGACGCAGGCCACTGCAATGGCGAGCACCGCGTGGGTGAGGGCCCGGGAAACGGGAAGATGCACGGCGACCCGCTCGTGGAGGATGTAGCTGAGCGTCGCCATCTCCGCGGCGAGCACGATGCACAGCAGCGCCCCACTGCCAGCGGGCATCCCCCGCGACAGCTCGAACACCGTCCGGAGCAGGCAGACGAGCAGCGACACACCGATGAGCGCCGTCAGGTGCCGCGAGAGCCGGCGGACGGAGGCGTTCTCATGGCGGCACAGCGCGAAGCGGAGCCCGCCGAGCAGCCCCACTCCGGCGAGTCCCAGCGCCTGGGGGAACACCGCCAGGAGCGGCTGGTCGAAGACCACGGCCACCCACGCCGACAGGCCGAGGAGCGCCAGCCCGGCGGGCAGGAGGGCCCATCGGAGCCATCGGCGTGCCTGGGACGGTTCGAGCTCGGCGAAGGCATCGGCGATGAAGCCGGAGATGGACATCAGCGCGGCGAGCCCGACGGCCACGCGGACGGATTCGCGGGCTCCGGGCTCCAGGAGGACGACGAACCACCCGGCGGCGAAGAGGGCGACTCCGGTGGGGCCGCAGGCGAAGAAGAGCTTGCGCCGCTCTCCCCTGGCGGAGGCGAGGACGTAGCCGGCCAGCAGGCCGTTGAAGAGCGCCACGATGAGCGCGACGATGGATGAGGCGAGGAGATGCGCCGACATACGGGCCCCCGGGAGCGGCGGCGCGCCCCTGGACGACCCCCCGAGCGTATCACGCGGGGCGCGGTATCATGTCCGCGATGCGTGTCCTCGCCCTCGTCGTCTTCCTGGCCAGCGCCGTGGCCGCGGCCAATCAGCCCGAGCCAGAGCTCACCGGCTCCATCCAGTTGCCCGCGGATCCCGCCCCTGCCGAGCTCATCCGGGACAGCCACTACTGGATCTCCAACGAGGACCACCTCGGGCTCTTCCACGAGGCGGTGAAGGACAAGCGAGGCGTCTACCTGGGAGTGGGCTCGGACCAGAACTACCTGCTGGGCGCCTGGGCCCGCGCGGAGCTGCTCGTGTTGATGGACTTCGATCAGTCCATCGTGGATCTCCATCGTGTCTATCGCCTCATCTTCCTGGCGGCGGAGACGCCCGAGGAGTTCCTGCGTCTGTGGAGCAGGGAGAGCCGCGCGGAGGTACGCCGCCTCATCCAGGAGAACGCGGGCACCCGGTTCGAGAAGGCGAGCATGCTCCGGGCGTACGGCACCGCGCGCGGGGCGGTGGAGCGGCGGCTGAAGCGCGTGGTGGAGCAGATGAGGAAGGCCTCGCTGCCCAGCTTCGTGGTGGATGCCGGCGACTACGCGCACATCCGTGGTCTCTATCAGCGGAACAAGGTCCTCATCGTGCGGGGCGATCTCACCGCCCATCGCACGGTGGCCGCCATCGGCCGGACCACGACGCGGGCGGGGAAGAAGCTGGGAGTGCTCTACCTCTCGAACGCCGAGCAGTACTTCCCCTTTGACCGGGACTACCGGAGCAACATGCGCGCGCTCCCGCTGGACGGCACCAGCGTGGTGGTCCGCACGAGCGGCCAGCGGGGCATCACCCACGTGAAGGGCACCTACTACCACTACAACACCCAGTCGGGTTCGAGCTTCCTGGCCTGGCTGGAGGACGTGAAGACGCGGGATGTGCGCGGGATGCTCCGGTACGCGCCGGACACCGGGAAGCCCCGTGGGCTGTCGCGGCTGGACATGGGGCCGGCCGAGGCGCGCGAGGCGTGGAAGCGGAAGCTCCTCGAGAAGCGGACGAGAAGGATGGCGCGGAAGTGAGGAGCGCGATGCGGCTTCTCCTCGCGCTCGGACTCGGGAGCGCGGGCGTGGCCGGGGCGGCGGCTCCGTTCCCCGGGGCTCCCGAGGTGCTGCCCTGCCTCGAGGCTCCAGTACCGGGCATGGCCTGCATCCCCGGAGGTGCCTTCTCGCGAGGCGTGAACACGGGGAAGCACGCGCCGGCGAAGCCCCAGGCGGAGGTCTGGGTGCAGAGCTTCTACATGGACACCCACGAGGTGACGTACGGCGAGTACAAGGCCTGCGAGAAGGAGGGCCGGTGCGGCAGGGGCGGGCCGAACTACCGCGACTTCGACCACCCCCGGCAGCCCATCAACGGGGTGAGCTGGTACGACGCGAAGGGCTACTGCGCGGCCCACGGCAAGCGCCTGCCCACGGAGGCCGAGTGGGAGAAAGCGGCGCGGGGCACGGATGGGCGGCTCTACCCATGGGGCAACGAGCCGGCCACCTGCGAGCGCGCCGTCATCCAGGATCGCCGGGGGCGGAGCTGCGGGAAGAAGCAGCGCTCGAAGACGCACGCCGGCGTGGGACGTCCGGAGCCGGTGGGAACGCGGCCGCCCAACCCCTACGGGCTCCACGACATGGCGGGCAACGCGTGGGAGTGGGTGGCGGACTGGTACACGCCCTCGTGGAAGGCGTGTGGCGAGGCGTGCCTGGGGGTGGACCCGAAGGGCCCGTGCGAGGGAAGCGAGCCCTGCCCGGGCCACACGGAGAAGGTGGTGCGAGGGGGCTCGTGGTTCTGGCCGGCCTCGTACGCGACGGCGGTGTACCGGCGGCCCCACGTGCCGGCCAACCGGCCCGTCTTCCACCACTTCGGCTTCCGCTGCGCCGCGAGCGTCGAGCAGGCGCGGGCGTCAGTGGTGGGCGAGGGCACCCGGTGAGCGCGGCAGCCGCACGGTGAAGGCCGTCCCTCCGCCGTGGCCCGATTGCGCGGCTACGGTGCCCCCGTGCGCCTCCACCAGGTGCTTCACGATGTAGAGGCCGAGCCCGATGCTGCGGCTCGCCCGGTCCACCTGCGGCGTGCCGCGCTGGAGCGGCTCGAAGAGGCGGGGGAGGAGGTCGGGCGGAATGGGCGGCCCGTCGTTGTGCACCGACAGCTCCACGGTGTCGTCCCCGCCGCGCAACTCCACGCGCACGGGCGTGTCCCGTGGGCTGTACTTGAGGGCGTTGGTGACCAGGTTGGACACCACCTGGGCAATGCGATCCGAGTCCCAGTCCCCCGTGGTGCAGCCGCGCTGGCGCACCTCGAGGTGGCGCTCCGGCCAGGCCACGCCCACCTCGTCCAGCACCTGGTCCACGAGGTGCCGCAGGTCCGTGGGCCGGCGCTCCAGCGAGATGCCACCGCCCAGCCGGGCCTGGGTGAAGTCGAGCAGGTCGCGGATCATCCGCGTGGCGCGCTCGGCCGAGGAGAGGATGCGGCTGGCGGACCGGGTGGCGCGCGCGTCGAGCTCCTCGTTGCGCAGCAGGGTGTGGGCCGCCAGGGTGATGGCGTTGATGGGGTTGCGCAGGTCGTGGCTGACGATGCCGATGAGCTGCTGCTCGAACTCCACACGGCGGTGCAGTTCGGCCTCCTGCTCCTTGTGATGCGTCACGTCCCGGGTGATGGCCACGCCCGCGATGAGGTGGCCCTCGGGGTCCTTCACCGGGCTGGCGCTCACCCGCACCGTCGCGCGCGCTCCATCACAGCGCTCCAGCGTCAGCTCCTGGTCCTTCACCACCTCGCCCTGGAGCAGCGCGCGGGCCAGTGGCCACTCCTCCGGATGGAGGGGGCTGCCGTCCGGGTGGAAGCCGTGGAACCCGGTGAACTCCGCCACGCAATTGGCGGGGTGCATGGGGCCGCGCAACAGCTCTTCCTGCTGGTGGTTGCAGAAGGCCGTGCGGCCCGAGGGCTCGGAGATGATGACGCCCGCGGGCATCTGCTGGAGCACCGCGTCCAGCAGCCGCTGCTTGGCCTCCAGCTCGGCCGCGTACCGGCGCTCCGCCTCATAGGCCCGCGCGTTGGCCACGGCCGAGGCCACGTGCCCGGCGGCCAGCTCGAAGAAGCTCCGGTAGGAGTCGTCCAGTGCGAGGCGCGGAGACACGCCCGCCACCAGCACCCCATAGGGCACCTTGTGTCCCGGCTGGGCGAGGGGACGCACCACCGCCGAGTGCGGCGACTCGTCCCAGGGTCCTCCCGGCAGGTCGCCGAAGCGCGCGCGCACGTCGGTGAGCACCTCCATGCGTCCGGTGGCCGCCACGTGCGCCAGGGGCCAGCGGGTGGCGTCCACTTCGTTCTCGATTCCCGCGCTCGCCACCAGGGTGGCCTGGGCGCGCGGCTCGTCCCACTGGTACATCAGCGCGAAGGGCACGTCCGCGGGGTTGGCCGCGAAGGTGCGAGCCGCCTGACGGCAGGCCTCCTCCTGGGTTCGGGACTCGCTGACGTGCCCGGCGAGCTGCCGCAGGGTGTTCATCCGCCGCTCGGCGATGACGCGCTCGGTGGTGAAGTTCACCGCGTTGAAGACGCCCTCCACCCGGCCCGCCTCGATGCCGATGGGGCTGTAGGAGAAGGTCCGGTAGGTCTCCTCCAGGAAGCCGCTGCGGTCGATGGCCAGCATCAGATCATCCGCCCACGTGGCCCGGCCCGTGGCGAGGACGCCCTCCAGCATGGGACCGATGACGTGCCAGACCTCCGGCCACGCCTCGCGGCCCGGCCGGCCCAGGGCCAGTTCCGGGTGCTTGCGTCCGAAGAAGGGAATGAAGGCGTCGTTGTAGAGGACGAGCAGCTCCGGCCCGGCGTAGATGAGGATGGGGAAGCGCGAGTTGAGGCAGATGCTCACCGCGCTGCGCAGCGACTGGGACCAGCCCTCCACGGGGCCCAGCGAGGTAGCGGACCAATCGAAGGCGCGCATGTGCGCGCCCATTTCCCCTCCGCCCGCGAAGAGGTCTTCTGGTTCTCCGGGTAGGAGGTAGGGGGCCCGTGCGTACAGGGCGGGGCCGAGCCGGCTGGAGAGGGTCCCGTCGATGTGCTCGCTCATTCAGGACCCTCTCCAACGCACTCGAAGCACAGGAGATTCTCTCTCGCGGGCATTGCGGACGGGCGGTCGAGCGCGCTCCCCTGGCCGCTCTCCACCCGGGAAGACGGGGCCGCTGGGAGGGCGGGGGACCTTGCAAGCGACCGCCGGGCGGGGACGCCCTCGCACAACCCTCCAGGTCGTTCCCTCGGGGTGAATGTCTCCAGTAACCTCCGCCGCACCTTCGCACCACTTCCCTTGTCTTCATCCTCCCGGGTGGGGCCGCCTGGCCCCTCCTCGACGGGAGAGGAGTGTCTTCATGTCTGACGCTGATTCGCGCAAACACGGCCCTTCGGAGAAAAGGCGCCCCGTTCTCTTCTCCCATGGGGACACGGGGTATCTGCGGCTGCGGAAGTTGACGCACGGGCCGGGTGAGCAGAAGCGTTTCCTGTGCCTGCCTCGCACCGGGGACAAAGAGGGGGCCCCGAAGGATGGGCCCCTGGTGGAGGTCGCGATGGTCAGTGCGTCCGCCCACTGGACGAGCCACGCGCGGCTCGAGGACGCGGCGGAACTGGCCCTGCTGTTGTCACACCCGGCTATTCCCCGCACCCACGGACTGTTCCAGCACCGGGGGGGCCGGTACCTGGTGACGGAGTACGTGTCCGGCATCAGCCTGAACATGGCGGGGCATTACGGCAGCGTGCGCGGGCGCCAGTTGTCCGAGGCCTTCACGCTCTACGTGGCCTCCGCGGTGGCGGACGTGTTGTCCTACGTGCACACCCTCACGGACGCCGCCGGGCGGCCCCTGGGCGTCATCCACCGGGCGGTGGACCCCTACAACGTCATCCTGAAACACGATGGCTCGGTGATGCTGGCCAATTTCATGTCCGCGTCCTCGCTGCTGCCCGGACGCGCGCCGGTCGTCCCGTTCATCGTCCAGGGAGAGATCGACTTCGCCGCCCCGGAGCGCCTGGGCCCCATGCCGGAGGGCGGGGTGGATGCCCGCTCGGATCTCTTCTCGGTGGGCATGGTGATGCTGGAGATGATCACGGGCCTGCAGCTCTATGGCTCGGACGAGGTGGAAAAGGCCGCCGAGAAGCTGCCTCCAGGCCACCCCGGGTACGACGGAGAGGTGCCCTGGGTGTCCGAGGTGCCCAGTTGGACCACGGTGGAGGAGATGGCCCGGAGGGCCGCGGCCTTCAGTCCCGAGCACATCGATCATTTGATGCGGCGTGTGTCCGAGCCCGTGCGGCTCATCATCCACAAGCTGCTGCGCCGCCGTCCCGAGGAGCGGTACGCCACCGCCGCCGCGTTGAAGGGCGACCTGGATGCGTGTCTCGGCGTCCTGGAGGGTCCCTATGGAGCAAAGGAGGCCATCGAGGAGCTGTTGAAGGCCCGGAGCGATGCGCTGGCGGTGAAGGGGCCCATCGAGCTCATCCCCTCCGACGAAGCCGAGCGCAGGGCAGGGGAGCTGTACCTGCCGACGAACCACTGACGGAGGGGTCAGCGGCTGGGGGCGACGACGGGCGGGTGCTCGGAGAGCCAGCGCTCCAGGTTCTTCTGGTACTTCTCCGCACCGGGGTGCCGCTCCTCCTTCGCCAGCTCGAGCGCCTCGGTGACGAGCTGCCGTGCGCGGAGCCGGTCCTCGTTCGCGTCCCACAGGGCCCGGGCGAGGCGGAAGCGGATGATGCTCCGCTGATGCAGCAGGGGCTGGGGGGATTTCTCGGAGGACTTCTCGATGAGGGCCAGCGCGCGCTCCAGGGAGGGGATGGCATCGCGCGGCCGTTTGGCGATGAGGTAACCATTGCCCAGGTCCATCAGCAGGTCCGCCCGGGCTTTGTGGTAGTCGCCGGGCTGGGCGTCGTGGATGGAGACGGAGCGATCGAAGTACGGCAGGGCCTCGTCGATCCGGCCCTGATTCTGTAGCGCGATGCCCAGCCCGTGCAGCGGGGAGCAGAGTGTCACGTGCTCGGGTCCCCGCTTCGCCTCCAGCTGCGCGATGGCCTCGCGGAAGTGGTGCTCCGCCTCCGACATGCGGCCCAGACTCATCTCGACTTGTGCGAGGTTGCTGGTGAACAGGGCCGCGCTGCTGCTGTCCGGGCCCTCGGCGCTCTGGATGATGCGTGACCCCCGCAGCATCATGGGCAGGGCCTCGTTCGCATCGTTCTTCGAGCCGTGGAGCAGGTGCATCGCGTAGTCGTTGAGCGCGTAGGCGACCATCGGATGGTCCGGGCCGAGGGATTGCTCGAGCACCTGAAGGGCCTGGTGGGTGAGGCGCCGGCCCTCGGCGATATCGCGCCGAATCCAGGCAGCGGACGAGAGCGCGAGCAGGGCCTGGCCGGAGTCCGGGTGGAGGGCGCCCAGCTCCCGCTCCCGCAGTGCCAGGGCGCGCCGGAGGTGGATGAGTCCCTCGTCCACCTGGCCCTGGGTGAGCAGATCGTGCCCGAGATCGACGAGGACGTCCGCCACCGCCAGGGACTCGGGCCCCTGGTTCTTCTCCAGCAGCGTCAGGGCCTGCCGCTGCCGTTCGGTGGCCTCCACGTAGCGGCCCTCGATGGCCAGGACGCGGCTCACGTTGTGGAGCAACCGGGCGCGCAGCACCTCGTCGCCGCCCATGCGGGCGAGGGCCGCGTCCGCGCGCTCCTGCCACAGGTGCGCCAGGTCGTACTTCTCCAGCCGCTCGCCGGTGATGCGCACCGCCAGGGTGGAGGCCCGTACGGCCACCTCGTCGTTGCGGCTGGCCTCGGCGGCCCAGACGGCATCCTGGACGAGCTTCTCCGCGCCGCGGTAGTCCCCCGCCTGGTCCCGCAGCTCCGCCACGAGCAGGAAGGCTTCCGCGCCGCCGTACCGGTTTCCCGCGGCGCGGGCCTGCTCGGCCACGGGCAGCACCCGGGCCGCGCCCTCCGCGTACCGCCCCGCGGCGCCGAGCATGCGCCCCTCCATCAGCGCGGCGTGCAGGTCCTCGGTGAGCTGGCGTGAGGCGGCATCTTCCGGCACGGGTCCCGCGGCCTCGAGCACCGCCAGGTCGGAGCACCCGGCCAGCGGGGAGAGTTGCTCGGCGGTGCGCGGGGCGTACTGCACCACGCGGTGGTCCGCCTGGGCGAAGAGCCGCGTCAGCGCGGCCACCTCGGCCAGCCGCTGGTCCAGGCAGCGCATGCGCCGGCCCAGCAACTCCTCGGGCTGTTCGCCGCGCACCCGGGTGGCCTCGCAGACGGACGTGTGCAGCGTGGCCCAGGCGGTGGTGTACGCATCCAGCGTGCGCCGTGCGCTGTTCCAGGCCTCCAGCGCGAAGGGCCGGCCGGTGGCGAGGAAGGCCGCTTCCGCCGCCCGCTGCTGCTCCGGGCCCCAGATGCCGGCCACCTTGTCCGCCGCGCCCGCGCAGGCCCGCGCCCCACGCGTGGCCACCGCGTGGGTGATGCCCACCGAGAGCAACAGGGCCAGTGCTCCACCGAGCTGCGGCCACCACCGCCGCCGCTTCGCCGGCTCGCCCTGGAGCGCGGTGAGCAGGGCTTCCATCGAGGGATGGCGCGCGGAGGGCTCCACCTCCAGCCCGCGCATCACCAGGCGGTGCAGCCACGGTGGCACGTCCGTGCTCTTCGGCACGGGGCGCACCCGGCCCGCGCGCATCTCCGCCACCAGTGTCCGCTCGGTGTCTCCCGCGAAGGGGCGCTCGCCGTACAGGGCCTCGTACAGGGTGATGCAGAAGGAGAACTGGTCGCAACGCGCGTCGGCATGGCCACCCGGGCCGAACTGCTCGGGCGCCATGTAGGCCGGAGTGCCGCCCATGGCCCGGCGCGTGTCACTGGCGGCGCGGTGGGCGAGGCCGAAGTCGGTGACGCGCACGCGCGCGCCCACCAGGAGGTTCTCCGGTTTGAAGTCCCCATGGACGAGCCCCGCGGCATGCGCGGCGGCCAGCCCCTTGCCCGCGTCCAGGAAGACGTCGCGCACCTCGCGCCAGGAGCGCGGCGTGGCCCGCATCCACTGGCGCAGCGTCTGGGCCTCCACCAACTCCATGGCGAGGAACACCTGCTCACCAAAACTGCCCACGTCATGGACGGACACCACGTGCGGGTGGGAGACGCGGGCCATGGCCTGGGCCTCGCGTAGCAGGTGGGCGCGGCCCTCCTCGGCCTCCAGTCCGAGCGCCGCGACGCGCAGCAGCTTGAGGGCCACGCGGCGGTCCAGCTCGGGGTCATAGGCCGAGTAGACGACGCCCATGCCGCCCGCGCCGAGCCGCTCCAGCACGAGGTAGCGCCCCACGGCGGTGCCACGCGGCAGCACGGCCTCCACGGAAGCGGTGGGGGAGGGGGAGTGGAGGGCCGGGGGCTCGGCGAGGCCCGTGGGGGTCCGGGCGCGGATGGCCTCGGCCACGAGCCGGCGGCAGGTGGGGCATGAGTCCAGGTGCCGGTCCACCTCCGCGGCACGTTCCGGCGGCAGGCCGCCGAGCATCAACTCCATGAAGGTGGATTCGTCGAGGCAGGTCATGGCGCTTCAGTCGATGCGCGAGCGCAGCAGGCGGCTGAGGCTCACGTCGATCTGGCTGGAGATGAGGCGCAGCACGCTGTCGAGCTGGGAGCCGGTGAGGCGCAGACGCTCGGTGAGCAGGCGCCGCGTCTCCTCGAGGAGCGCCTGCTGGGCGGCCACCACCCACCGCGCGGCGGTGGCGCGGTGCACCCCATAGAGGGCGCCGAGCTGGTCGATGCTCAGGCCATCCAGGTACTTGAGGCGCAAGGTGTTGCGCTCGCGCGGCGAGAGGTTGGCGAGTGCCTGGGTGAAGGCGGTGTTGAACTCGGCGCGGTAGGTCGTCTTGAGGTAGACGAGCTCGGGGTCGTCGCCAGGGTCCACGAGCAGGGAGAGCGTGCTGTCCTCCATGGACACGTCCTGGTTGGAGCGCTGACGCTGCAGGTCCAGGGCGATCCACAGGGCGGCGGCGCGCACCCAGCCGGAGAGCGGACCGGTGCCTGGGTAGGCGGCGAGCCGGGCGGGGGTCTCGGGGCCGGGGACGAGCATCTTCTGGCGCACGAGCTGGCGCACCTCATCCACGGAGGAGGGGGGCAGCTTGAGGCGGGCCACGGCCACGTGCACTTCGGGGAGGACGCGGGCCTCGAAGGCGGCATGCGCCAGGGGCAGGCCTTCCGCGCAGGCGCAGGCGAGGTAGAGGTCCGCCAGGTGCAGTGCCTCCAGGGACTCGGCGGGGCTGTCGGCGGACAGGTGCCGGGCGAGATGGGCGGCGAAGCGCGCACCGTCCAGGTCCACACCGGGCCAGGCGGCGCGGGCCGTGCTCAGTCCACGGCCGAGCCGCTCCTCCAACGTGGCGAGCGGTTCTCCTACGAGTGCACCCTCACGGGCGGCGACGAAGGCTTGAGCGAGGCCCGGTGACACCGAGCATTCCTCCTGGGATGGGGCGGGCTGCGACGGACGCTGCAAGATACCACCCCCGCCCGGCTTCCGGGTTTTCCGGGCGGGCGACCCGATTTTCGCGGTCAGGTCCGAAAACGGCCAGACAGGTGGGGGCGGGCACGCTACGAAAGCCTCGTGATGCGAACGCTGGAGACCGAAACCTGCTACCGGGCCCTGACCGCGCGAGACAGGCGCTTCGATGGGCTTTTCTTCGTCGGGGTAGCGACGACGGGCATCTACTGCCGGCCGGTGTGTACGGCGAGAACGCCCCGCCGGGAGCGCTGTGCCTTCTACCGCACGGCCGCCGAGGCCGAGCACGCGGGCTTCCGGGCCTGTCTGCTGTGCCGTCCCGAGCTGGCGCCGGGCGGCGCGCCGGTGGATTCCGTGCCGAGGCTCGTGGCGGCCGCGGTCGCGCGCATCGAGGGAGGGTGCCTCAACGAGTCATCCCTGGAGGACCTGGCGGCCGAGCTGGGGGTCACCAGTCGGCACCTGCGCCGGGCCATGGAGACGGAGCTCGGTGTCTCTCCAGTCGAGCTGGCGCAGTCACGGCGGCTCGCCCTGGCGAAGCAACTGCTCCAGGACACCACGCTCCCGCTGGCGGAGATCGCCTTCGCCAGTGGCTTCCAGAGTGTCCGGCGCTTCAACGCGCTCTTCCAGGAGCGCTTCGGCAGGCCACCCTCGGCGTTGCGGCGCGCGAGTGACGAACCCGTGGGCGCGCGCTCGCTGGTGTTGCGGTTGGACTACCGCCCGCCGCTGGACTGGGAGCAGCAGCTGCGCTTCCTGAGCGGGCGCGCCATTCCGGGAGTGGAGCACGCGGGGGATGCCGGATACCGGCGCACGGTGCGCCTGGGCGGCAGGACGGGCTGGCTCTCGGTGCGGAAGGATCCGAAGCGCCCCGCGCTGCTGGCCGAGGTCTCGCTGTCGCTGGCGGGAGTGCTGATGCAGGTGGCGGCGCGGCTGCGGGCGCTCTTCGATCTGGATGCGCAGCCGGAGGTCATCGCGGAGTGCCTCGGACGCGACGCGCTCCTGGCGAAGTACGTCCAGGCGCACCCGGGGCTGCGGGTGCTGGGGGCCTTCGAGCCCTTCGAGTTGGTGGTGCGCGCCATCCTCGGACAGCAGGTCACGGTGCGCGCGGCGACCACGCTGAGCGGGAGGCTCGTCGCGCGTTTCGGCGAGCCCGTAGACAGCCCGTATGCGGAGACCTCACGGCTGTTCCCGCTGCCGGAGACGCTGGCGGCGGCGACGGAGGATGACGTGGCGTCGCTGGGAATGCCCGGGGCGCGGGCGAGGAGCCTGCTGGCGGTGGCGCGGGCGGTGGCGGAGGGCTCGGTGCGCTTGGACCGGCATGCGGATGTGGACGGGACGATGGCGGCGCTCGAGGCGCTGCCGGGCATTGGTGCCTGGACGGCGCACTACGTGGCCATGAGGGCCCTGCGCTGGCCCGATGCCTTCCCCGCGAGTGACCTGGGGATTCGCAAGGCGCTCGGAAACGTGACGGCGAAGGAGGCCGGTGCGCGGGCCGAGGCCTGGCGGCCCTGGCGCTCCTACGCGGCGATACACCTCTGGACTTCTCTTTCGGAAGGAGCAGGCGGATGAAGCTGTACACCATGATCCTGAAGAGCCCGGTGGGCCCCCTCCGGCTGTACGCGAACGAAGGGGCACTCACCGCCATCTACCTGGAGAACCACAAAGGGGCTCCCGTGCTGGTGGCCAGCGAGGGGGAGTCGCACCCGGTGCTGCGGGAGGCGCGGCGCCAGTTGGAGGAATACTTCTCGGGCGAGCGCGTGTCCTTCGAGCTTCCGCTGGAGCCCATGGGGACGTCCTTCCAGCAGACGGTGTGGAAGGCCCTGCGGGAGATTCCGTTGGGAATCACGTGGTCCTACGCGGGCCTCGCGCGTCACATCGGCCGGGAGGGAGCGTCGCGGGCCGTGGGTTCCGCGAACGCGAGGAATCCGATCTCCATCATCGTCCCCTGCCACCGCGTGGTGGGCACCAGTGGGAAGCTCACCGGGTACGCGGGAGGCGTACCCACCAAGCAGTGGTTGCTCGAGCACGAGCAGCGCATCCGGGAGAAGACAACGGGACAGTGAGGTCCCGCCCTCTTCTTGACGCGGTGCGTGTTAATCGCGTTTTGCGCTGAATGCATGAGTCTTTGATTGACTTCGTCCATCGTCCGAACGATTAGATCGCCTTCCAGAAAGGAAAGGATCGCTCGGACAACGCCTTTCATCTCGATAAGCACCTGCGCCCCCACCCCCCCTTTCTCCAGCGGTCCGCTTTTCTCATGAGTGTGCCGACTCTTCGTGCGCGGGATGCGCACGGCCCGGGGCCCTGGGTGGCCAGGGTCTGTGCCATCGCGGCGGTATTGGGAGTGATGACGTGGTCGTCGGTCGCGGAAGCCCAGTCCGCGAACGTGAACCTGGCCTACAACCAGCCGACGGTGACGTCCTCCTTTGAAGGCCCGTTCGCCGGTAGCTTCGCGGTGGATGGTGACGGTGGGACGCGCTGGGGCAGCGGTTTCAGCGCGACCGAGTGGATTCAGGTCGATCTCGGGCAGAGCACGGCCATCAACCGGGTGGTGCTCACCTGGGAGGCCGCTCATGCCCGGGGCTACACGGTCCAGGTGTCCAATGACGCGGTGACCTGGCAGAACGCGCTCGTCGTCACGACGGGTGACGGCGGCGTGGATGACCTCACGGTGAGTGGCAACGGCCGCTACGTGCGCATCCTCTGCCAGACTCGCGCGCTCCCCGAATTCGGGTACTCGCTGTGGGAGTTCGCCGTCTACGGCACCGCGGCCCCGGCGGGTGACCTGGCCAAGAACCGGCCCGCCACGGCATCGAGCGTCGAGGACAACGCCGCCCACCTCGCTGCCGGCTTCGCGTTCGACGCGAATGCCACCACGCGCTGGTCCTCCGCGGCCGCGGAGGCGCAGTGGATTCGCGTCGACCTCGGTACATCCCAGGCGCTCGGCAAGGTGGTGCTGGACTGGGAGGGGGCGTACGGGAAGACGTACGCCATCGAGGGCTCCAACGATGACGCCAACTGGACGGCGCTGGCGCCCACCATCACCAACGGCGCGCCGGGCCGCCGCGACATCACCGTGACGGGCAGCGCCCGCTATGTGCGGATGCGCGGCATCGAGCGTGGGACGGGTTATGGCTATTCGCTCTGGTCCTTCGAGGTCTACGCGCCCGGCAGTGGTCCGCAGGATCCGCCCCCGCAGACCGCGAACCAGACGGTGAAGCTCATGTTCCCGGAGCTGGCCTACGCGAAGATCAACGTCTCGCCCGCGCCGATCAGCGTCACGCCGACGCCGGAGGAGGGCAACACGACGCCTTCGGTGCGCAACCCGCCCGGGCCGTTCACCTACGAGCTGACCTTCCCGCCCAACACCACCGTCACGATGTCGAAGAACCAGTTCTCGCCCACGGCGCCGAACACGGACATCCGCCTGGCGGTCACCACCTCCACGGGCACGGTGCTCCGGGGACAGACCGTCACCGCACTGGCGGTGCAGGGCGCCGAGTGGAAGGTGGAGATCTTCTCCACGGGTGGCGGCGGCAATGATGGCCGCGACCGCACCATCATCCCGGATCCGTACGTGGCGCCGGCTCCGCCCCCGGTCTCCGGGGCCTTCGCCGTGGTCGCTCCGGCCAACGGCGCGATGATCACCAACACCCGCCGGCCCACGCTCCAGTGGGCGGCCGTCACGGGTGCCACGAACTACAAGGTCTACCTCAACGTCAGCCGGGACGATTACGACTGGATGGCGCCCGGCAGCCTGTTGGATCGCTACACGCTGATGACCACGACCACGAGCACCTCGTGGACGCTGACGAGCGACCTGCCCGACCGCTGGACGTACAAGTGGTACGTGGTGGCCACCCTCCCGAGCGGCACGACCAGCCGTTCCGACCTGCGCACCTTCAGTGTGTACCTGCCGGTGGTGGAGACCGCGGCGGACGGCGTGGCGCTCATCAATGGGATGCGAGACCTCAACAAGAACGGCACCATCGAGCCGTACGAGGACTGGCACAACCCCATCGCCACGCGCGTGAACGACCTCATGTCGCGCATGACGCTGCACGAGAAGGCGCTGCAGATGTTCTTCGATGCCAAGACGGTGCCGGAAGCGGGCTTCACCATGGGACCGCTCAGCCCGCAGGACATCGTGGACTTCCAGCAGGCCTCCGCGCGGACGCGCCTGGGCATTCCGCACATCGACGCGGGTGACACCATCCACGGGTACAAGACGAGCTGGCCCACGCAGCCGGCGCTCGCGGCGTCGAGGGACCTGGACACCATCTACGAGCTGGGCGACGTGCAGCGGCGCGAGCAGCTCGCGGTGGGCAGCCGGGGCACGCTCTCTCCGCTCGCCGAGGTGGGCACCAAGGTGCTCTACCCGCGCATCCAGGAGGGAAATGGCGAGGACGCGGACCTGGCGGCGGGAATCACCCGCGCCCTCATCGCGGGCCTGCAGGGCGGTCCCGAGGTGAACCCGCACTCCATCTGGGTCACCACGAAGCACTGGCCGGGCCAGGGAGCGGGAGGGGAGGCCGGCATCACCTATGACGGCACCACCATCCACTACCACATGCGCCCGTGGCACGCGGCGCTCGAGGCGGGCACCAGCGGCATCATGCCCGGCTACGCCGGGAGCTGGCTGCTGGGGCCGGAGGGCTACGGTGCCGGTGACAACCCGAGCATCATCAACTACCTGCGCCAGCAGCTCGGTTACACGGGCGTCGTCTGCTCGGACTGGCTGCCGTCGGGCGCGTGGTCGCGCTCGGCCAACGCGGGCTCGGACGTCATGGGCGGCGCCACGCCCACGCAGATGGGCAACTTCGAGAACGAGGTGAGCACGGCCCGCATCGACCAGGCGGTCCGCCGTATCCTGGATCTGAAGTTCCGCCTGGGCATCTTCGAGGACCCCTATCGCAAGGGCCCCGCTGGCACCTCCGAGTGGCACACGGCGGACAGCAAGGCGCTGGTGCGCCGCGCGGCGCAGAACGCGATGACGCTCCTCAAGAACGACGGCGCCCTGCCGCTGCGCCTGCCCGCGGGGGCGAGGCTCGTCATCGCCGGTCCGCGCGCGGACGACCCGTCCTGCATGGTGACGTGGCGTTCGGACTTCCACGGGACGGAGTTCGGTGACCTGACCATCTACCAGGCCATCAAGCAGCGGGCCGAGCGCGACGGCATCACCGTCTACAAGGACGCGGCGCCCGCGGGCGTCACGCCGGACGCGGCCATCGTGGTGGTGGGTGAGAGCTACTTCACCCACGGCACCGAGTGGGACAAGGAGAAACCGTACCTGCCGGGCGATCCGATCGGCCCCGCGCATGAGGCCAAGTGGGGTGACCAGTACGGCATCATCACCAGCTTCAAGTCGCGCAACATCCCGACGACGACGGTGCTGATCCTCCCGCGCCCGTACATCCTGACCAACGTGGTCCAGCAGACCAACGCGCTGCTGGTGGCGTACCGGCCCGGCGACATGGGCGGACCGGCGGTCGCGGATGTGCTCTTCGGCGACGTGTTCCCGCGCGGCATGCTCCCGTGGCAGCTCCCGCGCTCGCTGGACCAGATTGGCACCGACGTGGAGAACAACCAGCTGGAGCAGTGGGATCTGCCGTTCGACCTGGGTGCCACCGCCGCCCAGCGCACGGAGATCCGCCAGAGGATCGCACAGGGCCTGCCCATCCAGCCCATCTATGGCAACCCGCTCTTCCAGTACGGCGCGGGCATCCAGGGCTTCGGGCTCACCGACGCCACGCCGCCCACGTCCTTCTCGCTCCTCACGCCGGCGCCGGGCTCCACCATCACCACGAAGCCGGCGTTCTCGTGGACGGCGAGCAGCGATCCGCAGACGGGCATCCACCGCTACGAGGTCTTCCTCGACGGCAGCCCGTTCCCGGTGGCGACGACGCGGAGCACGTCCGCGACGCTCACCCACGCGACGATCGGCAATGGCCAGCACACCTGGCACGTGAAGGCCTACAACTGGGCCGGGGGCGTGACCACGTCGGCCACGGCCACCTTCACGCTGAACGACACCACGCCACCCGGGGCCTTCGCGGCGCTGGTGCCGGCGGCGGGCTCGGCGGTGCCGGGTGCGAGCACGACGTTCATCTGGGAGCAGTCCTCGGACGTGGGCGCGGGCATCTCGCAGTACGTGCTCACGGTGGATGGGACGGACCGGGCGCCGGCGGTGACGCCACGCGCCTACGTGGGGACGACGACGAACCTCGCGCTCGGGCGCAACGTGGCCGCCACGTCCAACGAGTTCGGCAGCCCCAACGACGCGGTGGACGGCAGCGCCACCACGCGCTGGTCCAGCCGCAACGACGTGGCGAGTCCGGACACGGAGTCCATCACCGTCGACCTGGGAGCCATCTACTCCATCAAGCGCGTGGTGCTCAGCTGGGAGGCCGCTTATGGCCGCCAGTACGTCGTGGAGACGTCGCTCGACGGCGCCACGGGCTGGAAGCCCCTCTACACGGAGACCAACGGCAATGGCGGCCTGGATGACCTGGGCAGCCTGAGCGGCGTCGGGCGCTACGTGCGGATGCGGGGCGTCCAGCGCGCGACGGTCTACGGGTACTCGCTGTGGGAGTTCGAGGTGTACGGTGTGGGCACGGAGCAGCTCTCCCTCACCGGGCTGAGCACCGGTAGCCACACGTGGCGGGTGCGCGCGGTCGATGGGGCAGGGAACACCACCCTCTCCAACGGTCCCATCACCTTCACGAAGTAACCACGGGAGTACGGGGGCGGCCGCTGACGTTGGTGGCCGCCCCTTTTTCGTTGTACCCACTCAGTCCTGGAGATGCGTGTCATGGCCCCGGTCCGTTCCTTCGCCCTCGTCTTCTTGATGGCGATTGTTCTCGTTCCCGTTGTCCCGGCGCGCGCTCGCACCGCCATCGTCAAGGTGGACGGCCGGTGGCAGCTCCAGGTGGATGGGAAACCCTATGTGGCCCGGGGGGTCACCTTCAGTGGAAGCAGCAGCTCCGCGGCCTACGAGCAGGATTGCGCGCGCCTCGCGGCCCTTGGCGTGAACACGCTTCGCACCTGGGGGACGACGAGTGAAACGCGGCTGTTGCTCGACGCCGCGCACAAGCACGGGCTGAAAGTGCTCGTCGGACTCTGGCTGCGCCAGGGGCGTCCTGGTGCCGAGAGTGATGATTCCTTCGATTACCTCCACGACAAGCAGGGCATGAAGAAGCAGTTGGCGGACACGCTCGCTCAGGTGCGCTACTTCAAGGACCACCCGGCGGTGCTCGCGTGGGGAATCGGCAACGAGGTGCTGCTCAACTCTCCGGATGGCGCGAAAGAGGCCTACGCGCGTTTCCTGGAGCAGGTCGTCCGGGAGGTGAAGAAGATCGACACCGGCCATCCCGTCATCTCCGTTGATGCATGGATGTTCGGCGTGCCGTGGTGGGAGAAGTACACGCCGTCGCTCGATGCGTACGGCATCAACGTCTACGGCCATGGCATCCACGTGATTTCCGGCGAGCTCGCGAAGGCCGGCGTGGCCAAGCCGTGGCTCATCACCGAATTTGGCGCGCAGGGGGAGTGGGATGCTCCCAAGGACGCGAACGGTGTTCCGCGCGAGCCGGCTGACGCGGAGAAATACACCGCCATCGTCGATGGATGGCGGAATGCCCTTGCTCCGCACGTCGAGGCCGGACGCTGTCTGGGCTTGTTCGTCTTCAACTACAGCTCGGCGTTCGACCACACCGGGCTCTGGCTCGGCATGTTGTCGGGCAGTTCCACCCGGCCCGCGTGGCATGCGGTGCGCGAGGCCTATACCGGCCAGAAGCCCGCCACGCCGTTGCCCACCATTGCCAGTGTCACGGTGGGTGACGTGAAGCAGGATGAATCCGGTACGTGGGCCCAGGTTCGCGTCGAGGCGAAGGATGCGGCGGGAGCACCACTCGACGTCTCGTTCGCCTACAACTTTCGGGGTGCCTCCACTCGCCACGAGCGCGACGAGGTGGTGAGGCTTCAGGCGAAGCCTGGCACGACGCCTGACACCTGGCTCGTGCGCATGCCCTCCGTGAAGGGCGCCATCAAGCTCTACGCGCTCGCGAAGGATCGCGCTGGCAACCTCGCGACCGCCACCACCTCCGTTGCCCTGCCTCCCGCCCGGTAGGAACGGCGCTCTGGGGAGCATCTGGAAAAAAGGGGTTGCCCTGGTGAGCCCTCCGCGTCGATGTTTCGCCCTACCGCGGACGAGAGAGGGCAACACCGCATGCGTGGGACGTTCGGACTCCTGTTGTTGATGGCACTGGCCGGCTGCACTTCGGTGAACGTGGCCCAGGTGCCGTCCATTCGTGACCGGCGGGACGTCTTCGTCTCCACGGGGGATGTGAAGGGCCCCTACCAGAGCCTCGGCGTGGTTCAGACCACGCGGCGCGGCGTGCTGCTCTTCGGCTTCGCTGACCCCGCGGGGACGGACCTGGAGGCCGGGCTGCGCGAGTCGCTCATCCCCGAGGTCCGGCGCATGGGCGGCGATGGCATCATGAACGTCCGGTTCCGTCAGACGCAGTACATCCTCCCCACCCGCATCCTCTTCGCCCTTCTTTTCTTCATCCCGCTGCCGAGCGAGGTCACCATCAGCGGTGAGGTGGTGAAGCTCGGTCCGGGTGCCGCGCCGCCGTCGGCGGGGGCTCCTTCGCGTTGAACCCGTTCCGTTCCTGGAGAATCCGGTGAAACTCCCGTTGCTCCTTCCCGTGCTGTTGTGCGTCGGCTGCAGTGCCGTGTCGCACGGAACGAAGCTGTCGGACCGTCCGCCCGATGGCGGGCGCGGCCTGTACCTCAGCACCGGCGGTTCGCCGCGGCCCTATCGCACCCTCGGCTTCGCCCAGGTGTTGGGCTATGGCGTCACCATGGCGGGCTACGCGGACATGGGGGAAGCCGCCATCGATGGTGTCATCAAGAAGTCGCTCGTGGACACGGCCTTTCGGATGGGCGGCGATGGCGTCATCAACATCGAGTTCGAGGATCAGAATCCTCCCACCGACGTGGAGCGCGCGGCCGAGTTCACCGAGTCCATCACCAATGTGGCGAGCCGCAGCGGCGAAGGCGTGAAGGTCCGCGAGCGCAATGTGGTCGTCACCGGCGAAGTCATCCAGTTCATCTCCTCCCAACCGTGAGACTTCTTCCCATGCGTCTCCTCGTCGCATTCGCGCTCGTGGCGCTCACCGGCTGCACCGTCATCAACACCGCCTCCGTCCCGTCCGACCGCAGTGGCAGGGACGTCTTCGTGACGGCGGGCGACATCCCCGAGTCCTACGAGACGCTCGGCATGGTCCAGGCCACGCGCTCGGGCGTGCTGCTCTTCGGCTTCGTGGACGTGGTTGGCACGGACCTGGATACCGGGTTCAAGGAAGTGCTCATTCCCCAGGTGCGGGCGATGGGTGGAGATGGCGCCATCAACGTGCGTTTCCGCCAGACGCAGTACCTGCCGGTGACGAGGGTGTTCGGCGCCATCTTCTTCTTCATCCCCCTGCCCAGCAGCGTGACGGTGACAGCCGAGGTGGTGCGGCTCCAGCGCCGCGCCGGCCGGCCCGCTGGGGATGGGGTGCCCGTGGTCTCCCGCTGAAGCCGTCTCCCGTGGGCATCCGCTCCAACGCCACGCAGGTTGCCCTACTGGATGCACTCATTGAGTGCCGCGTTCAGGATGAAGGTGTTGAAGTCCAGGGCGGGATTGCGAGCCAGCTCCGCCAGCATGAGGGCGAAGGACAGGTGCTTGCCCACCTCACCGAACTGAGCGCGCACCAACTGCACGTTCGCGGCCAGGGTGTTGGGCGCCGCCGCTAGCGCGACGGCGGCCGTGCTGCCCATGCGGTTGCTGGCGGTCAGGATGCTCGCCGACCGGGTCGCCACCTTCGAGTCACGAATGAAGGTCTTGTATGCCCCGGAATCTCCCAGGACGGTGGCGATGGCGCCCAGGTAGCGAAGCACGTCTCCATCCAGGCCGGTCAGCATGCCATTGAGGACGCCCGCGCCCTGAATCGATGGCTCGGCCTGGTACATCGCGCGGAAGCTGTCGTAGACCTTCCAGGGAAAATCCACGTGATTCTTGTTGGGCCCGGGGACGTTGTGCAGGGCATCACCCCATTGAGTGGCCTTGCGGTGGAGCCTTTCCCGGACATTCATGGGCTCGTGGTAGGCGAGGGGGACCGGGTTGAAGGTGTTTTCCCCCGTGATGTAGACCTCCGAGCCCACGTGGTGGCCGCGCTTGTCTTGCGTGATGGGATCCTGGCTGAGCACCACCCGGCGGCAGAAAATCTTGGAGTTGAACTGTCTGTGGAAGCTCTTGCCGCCAGCGACCGGCGCGCTGAAGGTGATGAGTTTCAGGTTGCGCCAGGGCCAGGTGGGAAGATTGCCCGGCAGGTTGACTCCATCGGGTCCGTGGGTGGTTCCCAGGACCATGGCCGTGGCGAACTGGGTGGCCAGCGCGCCTCCGAGGCTGTGCCCCGTGACGTAGATGTTGGAGGGGGGCGCCCCGTTCTGCCCGTGGATGTGTTGCAGGATGGTGAGGATGGAGGGGATGCAGGTCTTCACGGACCGGCTGAACCCGCGGCATACGGAGCCATGGACACTGAAGCAGTTGTCCTGGACCATCGTGTTGAAGTCCATGTCCGTCACCCAGTCCGGGTTGCCCTTCCCCACGAGTCCATGGGTCAGCGCGCGAGCCCCCGACCCACTGCGGCTGCCTCGGAAGGTGATGTGGACGTCGTAGGTCGCCCCGTGATGCCGCTCGAGCACGCATCCCATCAGACTCCAGACGTTCGGCGAGCCGTTGAGGGTGCCCGTTCCCCCCTCGAAGGCATAGAGCCGGTCCACACCACCGCCGGCGATTCCCACAGGCCTGGCCACGGCTGGCTGGATGACAGCGGCCGCCGTGGCGTTGTTCGGGTTGCCAGCTCCCGCTTGATACGAGCACATGGCCACCGAGGCGATGCGATCGGTGATGTAGGTGGGCAGCTTGTAGCAAAGCCAGCTGCCAGGCTCCGGACTGCAGAAGGCGATCCGCCAGGGGTGGAGCCGATCGTATCGGCCGATGATGGGATCCAGGGTGTTGTTGACGGCCCATCCGTGGGTGTTGCCGGGCCCATGATAGGCGTTGTTTCCCAGGAAGAGAGTGCGGACCTGGGTCATGAAGTTGTCGCGCCGGCTCGAGCCCTTCATCGAGAGGCGTTCATAGTAGGGATCGAATGGCCAGATGAGGCTCTGGGTGTACTGGTGGTAGGCCAGGATGCACAGGTCCAGGTGGTAGATCAGCTCGTGGTACATGGGTCCCTTTCAATTGGCCTGAGCCACGCCGCTCGACCTTCCAGGTGGTCCGCTCTCGAGACGCGAGCCGTGACTGTGGGTGGACGGAGAGTATGAGCCCAGCCCGTCTTTTCAGAAAGAGCCCTCCTACGAAGACCTTGCCCTCCGCGGGACCCATCGGAGGGGAGCCCCTCTGCCACATGTGGGATGCCCTATACTCTCCGCAATGCTTCCCGTGCTGGCGTTCGGACTCGCAGTGGCCCTCGGTTCTTCAGCCCCCCAACCAGGGCCGAAGCCGCTGACATTCGAGGAGATGGTGGCGATGCCGGTCACCTTCGAGGGCCGGAACATGATTCCCCTGCCGCCCAAGGTGCCCCGCCGGGCGCTGCGCTTCGAGTCCGCCCCGGAGAACCGCGGCCCCGCCAGCACGCTGCCGTGGGTGAATCTGCCCGGGGACACGGACGGTGGCCGGCGCACTCCCTGGGCGGTGCTGCTCGGCGAGATGCTCTTCCACGCGCCCCGGGTGCTCGGGCCTCTGAGTGTGCGGATGGGCGTGTCCTGCCACTCGTGCCACCCCCACGGCGCCACCAATCCCACCGTCTACACCGAGCACTCGTACATGGTGCCCGGGAGCATCGACCTCACCGTCTCGTACTTCTCGCCCACCGGGGATGACGGCATCCTCAACGCGCACGTGGTGCCCACGCTGCGAGGCATCCGGTTCACCGCGCCGTACCCGCTCGATGGCCGCACGTACAGCCTGCGCGAGCAGGTGCGCAACGTCATCGTCGGCGAGTTCGCCGTACCCGAGGTGCCCGGCCACCTCATGGACGCGCTCGTTGCCTTCCTCAACCAGTTGGATCCGCTGCCCAACCCGAAGCTCGGCCCTCGTGGGAGGCTCGCCCCCGGCGCGAGCGAGGCCGCCCAGCGTGGCGAGGCCGCGTTCTTCCTCCCGCGCCCAGCGCTGGACGGGGACTCGTGCGCCACCTGCCACCCACCGGAGCAGGGCTTCACGGATGGCAAGGTGCATGTGCTCGGCAGCCAGCGTGAGCGCTACGACACCCCGGCGCTCCTGGGTCTCGTCCACACGCCGCCGTACCTCCACGACGCCCGGGCACGCACCATTCCCGAGGCGCTCGTCGAGGTGGACAAGATGCTCGGCCTCGGGCTCTCCGCGGACGAGCGGAAAGACCTCACCGCCTACCTGGAGACCATTGGCGACGAGGCGGACCCCTACGAGCCCGACCGGCGAGATCGCCGGGTGGCCCTCTCGCTGTCCTTCGTCGACCTGGTGTTGGAGGGGCCCTACTCGGAGGACCCGCTCGTCTGGAGGCTCACGCTGGAGACGGTGATGCGTGAGCTGGAGGACGAGCTGAAGGGAACACGTTCGCTCGAGCCCTTCCTCGCGGCGGCGCGTCCAGCCTTCACCCGTCCACCCAACGATGAGGATCGCAAGGCGCTGCGAACGGCACGCAAGGCCCTGCTGGACGCCACCCGCCGCTCCACCCGGAAGGCTCCAGCCTCCGCGCGCACCAACCCTCCCTGAGCCGGGAGCGCGTCGTGGTGGAGCCATTCATGGTGGCGTGACCACCGGCAACGCTGCTCACACCGTCTTCACGTCCCTGGCGCGCGACCTCTGGAGTGCCTTCATGGTATCTGGCGAAGGAGCTGGCTCCGCGCGGCATCACCGTCAACGTGGTCGCGCCCGGCGCCATCGAGACGGACTTCTTGGGTGGTGCGGTGCGCGACAATCCCGCTCTCAACCGGGCGGTGGCAGAGAACACCGCGCTCGGCCGGACCGGCGTTCCCGAGGACATCGGTCCCATGATCGCCGCGCTGCTGTCCGATGCGAACCGGTGGGTGACCGCGCAGCGCATCGAGGTCTCGGGAGGCATGTACCTCTGATTCCGGCGTCTCCAGGCTCAGCCAGTTCGTGGAACCGGGTACCCGCCAAGATTCAACCCCGGGTGCTCCGCGTGCTGCTCCTGGTCAAGGCGCTTCGTGCTCGCCTGGAACGCCTCTGCTTCCTGCCGGCGGCGGGTGATGTCACGGATGACAATCAGCCCGAGAATGGTCTGCCCGGCGGCATCCCTGACGGGAGCCCCGTTGCTGCTGAGCAGGAGTTCTCTGCCATCAAGGCTGCGGAGGCGCATCTTCGCGCCGGTGAAGGTCTCACCCGCCAGCGCCCGGACGATGGGCAACTCTTTCGCTTCCATCGGCTGGCCCGCCGGATGCCGGATGTCGTAGCGCTGGAGGTACTCGGGCAAGGACATGTTCAGCCCGGAGGTGCCCCGCAGTCCCAGCAGCCGGAATCCCGCGGGGTTCGTGCCGATCACCCGCCCATCCAGGCTGGCGAGGAAGATGGCATCCGGCACGCTGGCGATGATGGCCGCGAGCTGGAGGGCCTGTTCCTCGGCCTCTTTGTACAGGGCCTTCACCTCCACCTCTCGCCGTGCCACTTCGGCCGCCATTCCGCGGAAGGCCGAGCCGAGCTCCTCCAACTCATCACCCGTGTGGATGTCCACGGGCGGCTCCCTCTCTCCATGTGTCAGTGCCTGAGCGGCCGCCTGGAGTTGCTGGACCGGGCGGGCATAGGAGCGAGCCAGCTTCAGGGCCAACAGGCTGTTCAACAGGAGGATGCCCGCGAAGGCGCCGAGCTGGAGGCGCAGCCGCGCGAAGAGAGGCGCCAGCGCGACGTCTCGAGGAATGGAGATCCCGACAGCCCATGGGTATCGCGGGACGGGAGCGAAGGCGCCCAGGTTCTCGCCACCGGTGAGGGGGTTGGTGAACTGGGCCGCCTGGGGCGAGAGCTCGGTCAGCGCCTTCTGGAGGGCGTCGAGATGGGTGAAGGTCCCACTCTGCTGATAGGACAGATGGGAAGCCCCGGTATGGAAGGCCAGCCGGCTGTTCGAATCGGCCAGGAAGATCGTCTGCATCGGTTGAAGGTGGGCGTCGACGAACCGGTGCGCGAGCTGGTCGGAGCGGATCATGATGTTGACGACCCCGATGGGGCGCCCCTCCGGGCCACGGATGGGGATGCTTGCAACCACTCCCGTGTGTTTGAGCCGCTTGAGCTCCAGCGCCTTGGAGATGACGGGAGCATTGGTCTCCATCACCTTCCGGAAGTACTCGCGGTCGCCGATATGGAGCCTGGGGGTCGCGGGCTGATTGGGATCCCCCCACCCGCGGTTGCTGCCTTTGGCATCGTAGACGGCAATGGAGTCATACAGGGGGTAATGCTTGACCATCTCCTGGAGGTGAGGATCCAGCACACGGGGATCCATGGTCTGCATCAGCGGATCTTGAGCCACGGCCCAACCGAAGCCGATGGCATTGTCGAAGGTCTCGGCGATCTGCACGGAGACAGACCGGGCCGTCATCGCCTGCGTTTCCAGGATGGTCTTCTCGGTGCGTCGCAGATCGCTCAGGAAGCTGGCGATCAGCAGGACCAGGACTGGCAGGAGGACGATGATGAATGCCATCAGTAGCTTGGCATGGATGCGCAATCGAGGCATGGCTGCTCGGGTGGAGAGGGTTTTGCCGGCTCTAGGGCCTCCTCGAATCTTCAATGTGAAACATATCCCTGGGATTGCGCACCCGCATCAGCCGTCCTCTTGACTGTCGTGCGAGTTGCTCGAAGGTCAGCGCCCCCTGCTCGCGAGCCACCGCGAGAGCCCGCTGGAAGCTGGCCTCCGCCTCTTGCTCGCGGCCGAGCGCATGCAAGCTCTCGCCCCTCAGCCGATGGATCACCGATTCGTAGAAGCGCTCGCTCCCCAATCGGGCCAAGGCCTGGTCGGCTACCTCCAACGCCTGCCGGGGCCGCTGCTGCCACAGGTGGATCTCCGCCAGCATTCCGAGGTTGTGGTGGTTCTCGCCGGCCCGGATGCCGGAGGCCCGCCACTGCTCGAGCCCTTGCCGCATGAGTGCGAGCCCCTGCAGGGACCAACCCAGCCCGGCCAGGGCCCAGCTCCGCAAGAGCACCGCCCAGCTCTGCCACAACCGGAAGCGGTGCTCGCTGGCAAGTGCCAGGCAGCGCTCCGCCAGCTCCAGCGTGTCGGCCACATCCCCCCGGTACTGGCAGCCCAGGGCCACGAAATGGAGGGCGAAGGCGGAGGTGTGGAGGTGGCCGATCCGCCCGGCCAGTTCCAGCGCCTCTTCACCCCAGGCGCGGGCCCCCTCCAGCTCGCCTACGAAGGTGAGGATGACCGAGCCGTGGGCCAGCGCCGCCACCCTCGGATCCACCCAGTGCCGGTGTGCCAGGGCCCGGTGCTTTTCATAAGTGAAGCGCGAGCATTCGAGTGCTCTCTGAGCATGGTCCCGTGCGGAGCGGCCCTGCCCGCGGGTAAGGGCCACCACGGACTCCATCCAGTACCCCAGGGCGAGCAGCTCACGGGGCCGCGGACCCTGGCCCACCAGCCGCGCGGCCAGCTGATGAGCCAGGTGCAGCTCTCCGCGTGCCATGTGGAAGGTGAAGGGTCCCCAGTAGGACAGCTCCAGCCGCGGCAGCGCCTCGCCCACCTCATCGAACAGCACCCGTGCGCGTGCGTAGGCATGTTCGGCCGCTGGGGACTGATAGCCCTGCAGTTGGACCAGGGGAATGCCTAGCATCAACAGGAGGTGCAATTCCTGTCCCTTGTGTTGGTGCGCGTCTGGCAGGCCACGCAGCAGCGTCAGCGCCTGGGTGAGGTGGCCGATGGCCTCCTGATAAGCCGAGCGCTGGCTGGCATGCTCTCCCGCGCGGGCCCACCAGGTGATGGCTCGCGGGTGATCTCCGGCCTCGGTGTAGTGATGCGCCAGCAACTCGGGCTGGGACTCCGCTATCTCCGGACAGCGCTCCGCCAGCACCTCGGCGATGCGCTGGTGGTACTCGCGCCGGGTGCTACGCGGCAGGGACTGCCAGGCTGCCTCCTGGATGAGGGCATGCCGGAACCGGTACTCCGCTGGCCCGGTGCCTGGGTCCTCCTGCTGCAGGATGCCCGCCGCCACCAGGCTCTCCAGGTCACGGCTCCTCGCTGCCTCGGACTGCTCTATCAAGGCGTCCAGCAGCGGGCTCGAGATGCTTCGTCCGATCACGGCGCAGAGCTGTGCCAGCCCCTTCTGTCGCGGAGGCAGCGCGTCCAGGCGCGCCAGCAGCAACTCGTGCAGGCTCAGGGGAATGGAGGCAGGCAGCACTCCAGAGATCTGTTGTTCCATCACCATGCGCGTCAACTCTTCCGCGAAGAGCGGAACGCCCTCCGTCCGCTTCACGAGCTGCTGAACGATTTCTGGCGCCAGGGGATGGTTCCGCGCCATCTGCCGTACCAGCGCTTCGGAGTGCTCCTCCGGCAGCCGGTGCAGCGTCAAGATGTGGCAGCCAGACTGCTGCAACGACGGGTAACGCAGCTCGGGGCGGGAGCTGAGCAGCAAGAGCACCTGGGACTGTTTCACCGGCTCGAGCAGCCAGGTCAGGAGCTCCAGGGTGGAGGGATCGACCCAGTGCAGGTTCTCCACGATGGCCACGATGGGCCGCTCACGAGCCAGGCCCCTCAGCAGCGCGGTCAGCGCCTCGAAGACCAGCGACTTCTGCCGCTCGGGCGTGAGCTGAGGGAAGGGCAGCTCCTCCACGGGCGGCAGGGATAGAAGCGAGGAGAGCGCCTGCAACTGCTCTTCCGAGAGGCCATACCCATGCAGCCGCGGCTTCAATGTGAAGAGTGTGGAGGGGGAGCTGCCCTCCGGAAGGGCTTCCTGGAGCAGGCGCCGGAGCACCTCGATGATGGGGTACAAAGGGCTGGAGGTGAACTGGGCGTCGCATTGGGCATTCAAGCGGCAGTCCGCCGAGGATGCCGCCCGGACGAGCACTTCATGGATGAGGCGGGACTTGCCCAGGCCCGCTTCTCCGTAGAGAAGCACGGCGGTGCCGTGCCCCCGCCGGGCGCTCTCCCACAGGCGGAGCACCTCCCGCAGTTCCTGTTCCCGCCCGACCAGCGGTGTCAGCCCGAAGGCCGCACGCGTTCGTTCGAAGCGGGACTGCGCCTCGCGCTCGCCGAGCACCTGGTAGACCCGCACCGAGCGGGTGGCCGGCAGCCCCACCGGCGCCTGTGTTCCGAGATCTTCCAGCTCGAAGGCACCGCGCACCAGGGTGTGGGTGGCTTCGGTGAGGAGCACCGTGCCTGGCCTGGCCTGCCGGGCCAGCCACGCGGTCACTTCGGGGGCCTCTCCCGCGAGGACAGGCGCGCTCGAGCCCAGCGCCTGAGGGCTCTCGTGCAGCGTCACTGTGTCCGTGTGGATGCCCACCGCCACGGAGAGCCCTGGTGGGGGGAGGCGCCGCAGGGTCTGCTGAAGCAGCTGAGGGAAGCTCTTGCTCAGGAGCATTCCCGCCTGGACGGCATGCTTGGAATCATCCTCGTGGGCCTGGGGATAGCCAAAGCAAGCCAATACCTGGGCCCCGAGGGTCAGGGTGACCGAGCCGCCACAGCGGCCGAGGAACTCGGCGCAGGCCCCGTGGAAGGCGGCCTCCAGCTCATCGCGCTCCTCGGGCTCGGGCAGCTCCGGGAGGCCAACAGGCATGCAGCACACCAGCGTCACCTGCCGGCGTTGGGGTGAGCTGGGGCGCGCTGGCTTGTCGTGCAGCCCGAGGTGCTCCCCCAGCTCGAGCAGTTCCTCCAGCAACTCCTGGCCGGAGGGGATGCGCCGGGCCGGGTCCTTGGCCAACGCCGAGGCGAGCAGAGGCTCCACCTCTGGTGCCAGCTCCGGGCAGCGCTCACGTGCCGAGGGCATCGGCTCTGGCGAAAGTACCCGGGCGCGGAGCTGCTCGATGCTCGGGCCCGTCACCGGCAGCGCTCCGGTCAGCAACTCATAGAGCAGCACTCCCGCGGCCCAGATGTCCGCGCGCTGATCCTGCGGCTCGCCGCGCCACTGCTCCGGTGACATGTACGCGGGGGTGCCGGCAGTGGGCAGGCTGGGCATTGGCGAGGCGCTCACCACCAGGTGGGCCAGACCGAAATCCAGCAACTTCACCTTGCCTTCGCGAGTGATGAAGACATTGGCGGGTTTGAGATCCCGGTGGACGAGGTGCCGCCGGTGCGCATGAGCCAGACCGGCGGCCACCGCTTCCATGATCTCCATCGCCCGCTTCATTCCCGGCCGGCCCCGGTGCAGCAACTTCGCCAGCGACTCGCCTTGCAGGTACTCCATCACCAGGAAGGGCACCTGGAGCTCGCCACTCTCGACATTCCACTCGGCCACATCGAAGAGCTTGACGATGTTCTCATGGTTCAGCCGGGCGACGGCCCGTGCCTCCTGCTGGAGCAGGTCGAAGGCCGCACGGCCGGGTGGTCCGGTACGGGGCTGGAGAAACTTGAGCGCCACGATCCGTTGCAGCGCCGCATCCCAGGCCCGGTACACCTTGCCCATGGCTCCGCCGCCGAGTGCCTGCTGAATCTCGAACCGGTGGCCATCGGGTCCCCCCAGCCGTTCCCCTGGCACCGGGTTGGGCAGCCAGCTCTCCGCGCGCAATACCTCCGCCAGGAAAGAGTCCCCGAAATCCGAATCGTCTTGCGGCGATTCCGGCTGGGACCGCACCTGGAAGGGGTGACTCCCTTTATCCTGCATGGCCTGGCCTCGTGCCCATCCAATGACGAATGTGCACGGCCTCTCCGGGGAGCAACGCACTCCCTGCCGCCCGCGCCAGCAGCTCGTACCGGCCGGCGGTGGGATGCACGCCGGGCCGGCCGGCATCCGTCACAGAACGAACCGCGCCCCCCTACCTCCCTAGGGTCAACACAAGCCGAGGTTCCCGCCCTCTGCCAGGAGTTGGGGGGACGCGGGCCATTCCCTTCCACCCGTTGGAGAGCTGGAGGCTCCTGACCATGAAAACTCGAGACCGAATCGCGGAGGCGACTCGCCGGCGCCTTCAACAGGCCGCATCGCAGCGCAAGCTCGTGCTGAAGGCCATTCGCGAGGGCCATCCGCTGGACGCGGAGACGGACGAGGACCGTAAGCTCAAGCGCATCCAGGCCATCACTGGCATGGACTCCGAGGCCGCCAGGCGCATCATCCAGGGCGAGGACCTCCAGGTCTTCGGCCTCACGGGCGAGGCCCGCGCCGGGGCCGAGCGCATCCTGGGGAAGAAGACGGACTTCATGGGCGTGTCGTGGATCGACTCGGCGCGCGGGGGCGCCAACGCCGTGGGCCGCGTCGTCGAGGGCACCTTGAAGCCCCTGGGCTCGGGCGTCCTCATCTCCCACCGGCTCTTCCTCACCAACAACCACCTCATCGAAGACGCCCAGGCCGCCCGCGAGCTGTTCGTGGAGCTCGACTACGAGCTGGATGCCAATGGCCAGCCCCGCCCCCTCACGCGCTATACCTTCGACCCGGACTCGTTCTTCCTGACGAGCCCCCAGGACGATCTCGACTTCACCATTGTGGCGCTCGGCAAGCGGGTGCTCGGCAGGCGCGAGGTCTCCGAGTTCGGCTACTGCCCGCTGTTCGCCACCGCTGACAGGCACCTGCTCGGCGAGTTCGTCAACATCGTCCAGCACCCCGAAGGGGACTACAAACAGGTCGTCATCCGCGAGAACCGCCTCGTCACGCGGCTCGACACCGTCCTGCATTACATGGCCGATACGTTGCCGGGCTCCTCGGGCTCGCCCGTCTTCAACGACCAATGGGCGCTGGTGGCGCTCCACCACTGGGGCACGCCCTTCCGCGAGGTCACCCTCCCCACGGGCGCCCGAATCCGCAAGGACCTGAACGAGGGCATCCGCATCAGCGCCATCGTCCGCACATTGCAGGACATGATGCAGGACAGGAGCCCTGAAGAGCGCCGGTTGCTCCAGCCCGCCCTGCGCAGCCCGGGCCGCGGAGGTGTCCGCAGGGCCGCCGCCACCGGGCCGTCGGAACGCACGGGCGTGGCTCCGGGCGCAGCGAAATCCCCGGGCCCGGCAACTCGCCTCCAACCGGACGGCGCCGTCACCTGGACGATTCCGCTCGAGCTCTCCATGCGGCTGGGCGCGAGCCCGCCTGTGGGAATCGCCTCGCGGCCGCCGGCACCCGGGCCGAAGCCGCGCCCCACCTCGCGCGACGCGGACGGCGCGGGCGAGGCCCTCGTCCGCATCGACACGAACTACGCGAACCGCCGCGGCTATGACCCGGACTTCCTCAAGGGCTTCCACGTCGAGCTGCCACGGCTCAGCGCCGCGATGCGCAAGCAGGCCGCGCGCAAGCTTCGGGCCGCCAAGGGCGAGGACCCCTTCGAACTCAAGTACCAGCACTTCTCCGTCGTGATGAACGCGAAGAGGCGCATGGCGTTCTTCACGGCGTGCAACATCGACGGCTCCACCTGGGTCAACATCAACCGTGCCAGCGGCGAGCCGCGGGAGGCCGCGGAAGCCGCCGAGGTCTGGTTCGAGGATCCACGCATCTCGCCGGACGCGCAGAGCAACCAGGACCTGTACGACCGCCAGCGGCCGCGCACCTTCGACCGGGGCCACCTCGTGCGCAGGCAGGACCCTACCTGGGGCACGAGCACCCGCGCCCAGCGCGCCAACGCCGATACCTTTCACTTCACCAACTGCACGCCGCAGGTGTCCCGCTTCAATCAGCGTGCGCAATACTGGCAGGGCATCGAGCGGTGGCTGCTCGAGGACAACGCGGTCGCGGACCGGGAGCGCATCATCGTCTTCACCGGGCCCGTGTTCGGAGGCGATGACCCCAAGTACCGCTCCGTGCAGGTGCCGCGGTCCTTCTGGAAGATCGTCGTCTTCGTCCAGGGCGATCAACTGCGAGCCACCGCCGTCAGGGCCAGTCAGGAGGCGCTGCTCCCGCGCCGGCTCCCCGAGAGGATGGGCGAGAGTCTGGATGGCGGAGCGGAGGACCTCAGCGACACCACGGAGATCCACGAGTACCGGAGCACTGTGGCGGAGATCGAACGGCTCACGGGCCTGAACTTCGGCCCGCTGCGCCGCCACGACACGAACGCGGGGAACAGCGAGTCGCGCAGCCGCGAACGGGAGCTCCACGGCTTCGACGAGCTGGGCCTGTAGGGCGGCTCGCTCCCCGCCCGCTGCACGTACGCATGTACTCCAAGGGGGAGCTGTGGGGCCTCTCCTCCGGCCTGGCGCACTGCTCGGGCGGGGCTCCCGTCATCGGCCCTCCTCGGCCCCTCTGCTCCAGCCCTCACCACCCCACAGTCCTTCCATCCCCTTCCTATTCCCGGGCCTCCGCGCATCAAGCCCCACGACACCGAGCCTCTCCCTTTCGGGTGGTGCTCGCCGGGGCCACGCTCGCCGCCGGATTCTCCGCCAACATCGCGTCCGTCTGCCTGGGACTCCTGCTCTCCTCCTGACGACAGGATGTGATCGAACTGCTGCGCGCGGGGCAGGACAGCGGCGAGTTGGAGTACATCCTCGCCCAGCTCCTCAACTCGCCGGAAGCGGTCCGAGGCGCGGCGCAGGGCGTATCAGGAGAACCTCCTGCGGACGCTCGAGGCATCCGGGGCGCAGGGCCGGAGGGTGGCGGCGCCCCTCCGCCAGGCCAGCGGAAGTCAATCCGTTCAGTGGGGAGGTTCCGGTGGCGATGGGGAGCAACTGGTCCGATTGTCGGACCAGTCGGCACGCCGCGCGGCCGGAAGGCGCCCCTGCCTGGAGGGCGATGGCCGGATCGTCTCGCCGGCCTGAAAAACAAAAGGCCCCAGGTTCCGGAGAACCTGGGGCCCTTGCAGCGCACTTGCAGAACACTCGGGTTCTACAAGCCCGGCTGCGCGCCGGAAGCCTTGACCACATGGGGCTTCTTCGGGGGAACAGGCTTGACGGGTGTCGCGAACAGGCGCCCCTCCGCCTTCCGGCGGCGGACGAGCCCCGGGAGAACCCGGCCACCCGCCTTGACCCACTTCATCATCTGACGCGGCACGTCGCGGTAGCGGCGCGCGCGCAGCGCGTCTCGGAGCCCGCTCTTCTGCTTCATCCAGTTGGGGCCGAGATTGTACGTGAAGCTCACGAGGGCATCGAACTGGTTCTGGTTCAACGGGACGCCGATGCCATGCACCGCCGCCACCATCCTCCGCGCGTCGCTCTGCAAGAGCGCGTACGCCCGATCGCGCGTGATGCCCTTCTTGAACTCCGCCGGCTCGCGCCCGTTGCACCGTCCCCTGTGGACCAGGTGTCCGATGCCGATCGTGCAGTGCCCCGCGGGATCGTTGTACAGCTTCTGCCTGATCCCCTCGAAGCGGGCGATGAACTGCGCTCCTCGCTTGCTCAGCCGGAGCTTTCGCGGCGCGGCCGCGGCCACGCGCTTGCCACTCGCGGCCCTCAGTGAGGGCGAAGTGATCCCCTCGGCCGCGAGCTCCTCATCCCCGAGGTCCTCGTCCTCATCGAGCGACTCGGCCGCGAGCTCCTCATCCCCGAAGTCCTCGTCCTCATCGAGCGACTCGGCCGCGAGCTCCTCATCCCCGAGGTCCTCGTCCTCATCGAGCGACTCGGCCGCGAGCTCCTCATCCCCGAAGTCCTCGTCCTCATCGAGCGACTCGGCCTCGAGCTCCCCGGAGGAGTCGCCGTCCGGCTTCGGCTCTTCCGGCTCGGGCATCTCGTCCTCGGCCTCCAAAGGGGGCGCCTCGCCGTCTGGCTTCGCCTTATCGAAGGCCAGCTCGATATTGAGGCCAATGACGCAGCTCCCTTCCATCCCCTTGCGCATCCTCATCTGGATGCCCTCGAAGCGTGAGGGGAACCGCGCTTCCGGTCCCGTCGGTTGCTCCTCTCGCGAAGAGCCCACCCCATCCGTCTCCGGAGGAGTCTCATCGATGTCCGGGTTGGAGTCGCCGCGCGGCTCGGCTTCGCGCTTCATCCCCACCTCTGGCTCGTCGAGGAGCTTCGTGTCGTTCGACAACTCGCCGTCTTCGACAGGGGTCCGTACCTCCGACTTGTTCCTTGGCTCATTCATGGCAGCCTCCTGTTGCGCTCGTGTGACGTTATCGACGGGTCCCTCTTTCCTTTTCATTGCTGGCCATGCCGCTGGCCAGAGCCTCATCCCTGCTTGTTCGCCGCGGCATCAGAACTGCCCCGTCCAGAAGATGGAGTCCCGCGCGTGCTGATGTGACACGGAGACTCGCTCCCCGCGGCGTCGTGGTCAGTGCGTCACAGAACGCAAGCTGGCCACTCACCCCTGACCAAGGCACCCCGCGGAAGTCACGGTGCCAGAAAGGAAGGTGTCGAGCCCAAGTGAACGACCACCCAGCAACCGCCCCCTGAGCGATGCACGGGGAGCATGAAGCATGGGAGACCGATCATGATACGCACGGCCAAGAACATCCGAATCACTGAGAAGAGCAGGGCGCGACCGGCGAATATCTCTGGTCGCAAGACACGTCAGGTGGCAAGCCCCGCGGGTTTCCGCAAGGCGGAGGCGGGCGAGCAGCTCCTGACCCGAGGAGGCGCAAGGCCCCTCAAGGAATCCATCTCGAAGAGCACCGGCGTACTGCGTGGCACCCTCCTGCCCGCGGGGAACATGAAGCGGGGCGTCAGGGGCCCAGCGGTGAGGCGGCTCCAGGGTGCACTGGTGAAGCTGCGCCTCATGACGCAGGAACAGGTGAACAAGGGCCCAGGCTCCTTCGGGCCGATAACGCAGGCGGCACTCGCGAAGTTCCAGGCGAAGCACGGCATGACTCCCACGGGTGCCTACGAGACGGCGACGCGCATGGCCTTCATGCGACTGGGCGCGCGAATCGCCAGACCTCCGCCCCCCAGCAAACCGCCTCCCGTCACCTTCTCGCCGCCGCGCGGGCTGGCCGCCATCAAGGCCACCTTCGGCGTGGCGGGCAAGAACATGGTGACGGCGCGGTTGCCGCTGGGTGAGGGCGGCAAGGTGGTGCGCGTCACGCTGCACAGGAAGATGCTTCGGTTGATGCAGGCCTGCCTGGCGGACGCCCGGAGGAAGGGACTGCTCAAGCACATCAAGAGCTTCCAGGGCATGTACCCGGGTTTCGTGCGCAACAAGCGCGGCCCGAACGGCAAGGAGTTGCGGCCGCCGCGGCCCTCGGTGCACTGTAAATGCTCGCCGAGCCCCGTGGTCGAGGAGCTTGACGACGAGCGCGGGGCATGAGGGAGCGCTCACCGCGGTGCGACAGCCAGCGCGGCGCCCGGTCAGCTCAAGACAGGTGGGAATGAGTGCCGTGGCGAGTCAGCCCGCAGCGGACTGCGCGAGCTGGTTGGGCAGGGGAATCGCTTCCCCGCGCAGGGCCGCCAGCGCGGCCTCTCGCAGGTAGCGCTTGGGGTCCACCCCGCCCAGCTTCGCCGTCTCCATCAGGCTGTAGTAGAGGGCCGCCACCTCGGTGCCACGCCGGCTCCGGCTGCCGTAGTGGTTCTTGCGCCCCAGCGCCAGCCCGCGCATGGCGCGCTCGGTGGCCCCATTGTCCAGCGGCACCCGCGGGTCCGTCAGAAACCGCGTCAGCCCCGTCCACCGGTTGCTCATGTATTTGATTGCCTGGCCCAGCGCCGACTGGGGCAATGCGCGCTGCTCGCACGCCCACTGGTGCAGCCGCTCGATGATGGTACGACTCTTGTGCTGTCGCAGCTCCAGCAGGCGCTCCAGGCTCTCGGGTCCCTCCTTGTACTCGCGCTCCACTGCGTACAGCCCGGCAATCATCTCCAGAGCCTCTTCGGCCTGGGGGAAGGCCTCCACGCACTCCACGTACTTGCGCCGCGCGTGCATCCAGCAGTTCACCAGGGTCAGCTTCCCCCCGGAGCCCGCGGCGGCGCTCTCGTAGGTGCTCAGCCCATCCACCATGAGGATTCCGCCATAATCCTGGAGCATGTTGCGCGCGGCCTCGGTGTCCCGGCCCTCCTGTATCCGGTACACCACTGCGTCGGGGGCGCACAGCGCCCAGGCGTGCCAGCGCGTCTGGCTCTTGCTGCCCAGCAGCGGCCAGCGCGTCTCGTCTCCCCCCAGAATCTCGCGCGTCAGCAGCGCCGCGTGCAGCGCCTCGTGCGCGGGCGACAGCAACCGCGCCAGCGCGTCAATCTGGTCCCAGAGTGTCTGGCTGTCCACCACCAGCCCCTCGCGCTCCATGCTTCCCACCTGCCGCTCCAGGGGCATGTGGTCGAGGTACTTGGCCACGGCCACCTCCACGGCGAAGTCCACGGAGTAGCGCCCACCGGCCTGGAGCTTGGGCGGGCCCAGGGCCGTCTCCACGCACCCGCCGCAGCCGCAGCGATACTTCTGGCGCTTGTGGCGGCGCAGCACGAAGCGCCGCTCCACCACGTCCACCTCCTCGGCCTCCTCGTAGCAGCCCTTCATCTGCGCCAGCGCCCCGCCGCACTTGGGACACTGCTTGTCGGGCTCCTCCAGCGTGTGTTCCACCTCCAGCGTCGGCAGCGTGGGCTGGGCGCGCGGGCCGTGGCCGTGCGTGGGCGGCTCGGGTTTGTTCCCCTCGTCCTGCTCGCGCTGGGGGCGCTTCTCGCTGGAGCGGCCAAACAGCTCGCCGGTGCGCTGCGCGAGCTGCCGCTCCAACTCCTGCAAACGCAGCTGCAACTCCTCGGCGTCCTTGCCCTGGGCGCTCATCAGCTTGCGCGTGAGCTCCACCACGCGCGCCACCAGGCGTCTGTTTTCCGCCTCCAACAGGAGGGCCGCCTGGCGCAGCCTCTCCACGTCCTTCTCCGTCGTAAGCTGGAAGCTCATGCGCGGGTAGTGCCATGCCAGCACCCGCCCGCGCAAGTAGTGCGCGCGGCATGACTCACGAAGTCACCGCCCCAGCGTCCTCCGGCTGGAAGAGCGGCGCCAGCGTGTACGGCGCGGGCGACAGCGGCGCTCGTCCCACCAGCTCGCTGCCCTCCAGAAACAGGGCCAACTCCGACACCGTCAGCACCAGCGGCGGCTTGTCGCTCTCTGGCTGCCACAGCGGCGCGAAGCGTCCTTTCTCCAGCCGCTTGGCGTACAGGCACAGCCCGGTGCCGTCCCAGAAGAGCGCCTTGGCCCTCTTCCTGTCCCGTCCCACGAAGAGGAAGACGTCGCCCGAGAGGAAGTCGCGGCCCAGTGCCTGCGTCACCAGCCCGCTCAGCGCGTCGTAGCTCTTGCGCATGTCGCACGGCTGCCCGTAGGCGTACACCGCGAGCCTGCGCGTGGAGCCAATCACAGCAGCCCTCGCAGCAACCTCACCGCGTCCTCAACGCACAGGCCCTCTACCCGTACTCCTCCGGGCCCGTGCGCCACCAGCCCTCCTCTTCTGGCCTCGGGGCGCGCGTCCTTCACCTCCACGGGGACCAGCGCTGCCCTCGCGGGCTCCTCATGAGTGGCACGGCGAGCTGCGCTGCCCCAGCGGCTGAGCGTCCAACTGCTCACGCCCAACTCCTTCGCCGCTTCCTCCCTGCTCGCCCCCTGTTGCTGGCGCGCTCGCATGTACGCCACCGCTTCCTGTCTCTGCTCCTGCGTGTAGCGCGTACGCGGGCCCACTTCGCCCCGCTCGAGTACCTGCCGCCGGAACTTCTCCGCCTGCTCCTTCATTTCCATCGCTTCCTCCTCCTTCACGGGGGCGACGGACATGCTCACGCCTCTGCTCTCGCGTCACGACGGGCTCGGGCGAGGATTTACATTGCGCCCGAGGTGAGGGTGACGATTCTGGCCGACCGGGGCTTCGCTGACCAGAAACTCTATGCCCTGCTCGAGCAGTTGCGCTTTTCGTACGTGGTGCGCTTCCGCCAGCGAATCATCGTCACCAGCGCGCAGGGAGAGCGCCGGACAGCAGCGGAGTGGGTGCCCACCTCAGGCCACCTGCGCAAGCTCAAGGGAGCACGCGTCACGGCCGATGAGGTGGAAGTCGCCGCGGTGGTATGCGTGAAGAAGAAGGGCATGAAGGAGCCCTGGTGTCTGGCAACCAGCCTGGGGGAGAGCTCCGGAGCCCAGGTGGTGACGCTCTACAGCGGGAGATTCACCATCGAGGAGAGTTTCAGGGATGTGAAGGATTTGCGCTTTGGCATGGGCCTGTCTTCCTTCCGAATCGCGGAGACGGACAGGCGTGACAGGCTGCTGCTACTGAGCGCCTTCGCGTGTGCCCTGCTGACGCTGCTGGGGGCTGCTGGCGAGAGCCTCGGTATGGAGCGCCACCTCAAAGCCAACACCTCCAAGAAGCGCACCTACTCCCTCTTCCGCCAGGGCTGCATGTACTACCAGGCTCTGCCCAATATGCCCGAAGCCCAGTTGCGGCCTCTCATTGAACGCTTCGCCCAACTCGTCTGTGAACAGCTCGTTTTCCGTGAAGCTTTCGGCCTTATATGAGGGGATGCCTCAGGGGACGACCAGCTCCAGACCCACGCACACGCCCGGTCGCCGCCACGCCCCGCTTCAATTCCTTGCGGCCGACACGGATCGTCGCACGGGCCAGGCCTGTCGCCGCCGAAACAATCGCATCACCACCGTAGCCAATGGCTTGAGACTCTGCGGCTGCCCAAAGACGACGAGCGCGCTCGTCAAGCACAAGAGAGATGGCCTCGTACTTCGTCCGGATGGTGGCTTCCAACGCAGTGTTTCGCTTCATACGAGACGCAGATTACGATATTGTGAAGTTGGCAATATAATTTACGCCAGCCGCCTAAGCGCCCGGACATGAATGTTGTACACCTGCGACATGGGGCCCCTGGGCTTGCCCTGGTTACGTGGGCAGTAGGATTAAGATGCCGACTTCTGCGGTAAGGCCGCAAGCTCAAAATCCACTGGACTGACGTAGCCCAGCGAAGAGTGCCGCCTCTGGCGATTGTAGAAGATCTGAATGTACTCGAAGAGTGCTGTGCGATCCTGCTCGTGCGTGACGAAGTCGGCGTCGTGGACGAGTTCCATCTTCAGGCTGCTGAAGAAGCTCTCGGCAACGGCGTTGTCCCAGCAGTTGCCCTTGCGCGACATGCTGCACTGGATGCCACGAGCAGCCAGAGGCTTCTGGTAGTCCTCGCTGGCGTACTGACTGCCCCGGTCCGAGTGGTGCAGTAAGCCTCGCCCTGGCTGCCGGCCCTTGAGGGCCATGGCAACCCGTGCTTGCGCATGAACGCCGACTGCGTGCCTCCTTCCTCCTCCCAGGCTCGCACCACCTGCGCTGCTATCTCCGGTGTCCATCGGGGCCGTCGCGCTGCTTCCAACCACGCTGGCTCCGCCTTCGTCGTCGCTGTGTTCGTCGTCATCGCGCCGCGCACTCTGCGGCTTCTCGAGCACCAGTACTACCTGGGCTAGATCGGAGGCTTACTCTCCAGGTACTCCTGCCACAGCAACTGCTTCGTAACTCCCTTCTTCTTGAGTTCCGCGTGGATGCGCGCCCAGTCCGGCTCCGGGCGCTCCGCCGCGGCCTTGCTGTCACCGGGGAACAGCAGTGCCGTCAGCGCATTGTCATCATTCATCTTCGGCGGCAGTGGCCACGGCAGCTTAGCTGCCCGTGCTCTCCCCAGGTAGTCGCATACCGTGCCGTTGCCGACATTCAGGCTCGCCGCTATCGCTCGCGTCGACAATCTGGCCTCGAACCTCAAGCGGAACAACTCTCACAGCTTCCGCATGGATAGTCTCTCTGCCGCCATCTCCACCTCCTTGAAGGGAGGCCGGAGAGGCCAGTTGCTGCCCAGCACCGTTGACGCTCCGCCCAGCTCCTCAGCAGGCCCTCGCGCCCCAGTCAAGGAGGTGCTCGGTATGCCCGGAACAGGTGCTCACCTTGCTCCGGAATGGGTGCCCACCTTGGCCCGGAATCGGTGCTCAAGATCGCCCGGTGCACGCATCTTTTCAGGACGCACGCAACCGCAGACTCCACCGGCGCACTCCTCCCCCTCTCAACTTCTCGGCCGAAACCATCGCAGGGAGTGAGCTTGAAGTCATGCAACTCCCGGCGACCCATGACCAGGAATCCGCGCTTCCTGGTGACCATCAACAAAGGCTCCTTGACCGGGAGGTTGGTGGTAAGGAGGCGCGCGCAAGCTCTCCGTGAGGTGAGTTAGCTTGTCGAGCCTCGGGTCGGCCAGCCCGATGATGCGGACATCTCCGGCCGGACGCGTCATCCCGGCATCTTGAGGCTATTGCCCAGGGACCATTGGTCGCTGCGATCAGGGAATCCGACCATGGGATTGCTCGCAATGTTCATAGCCTTGGCGTGCCTTATCAGGAGATTCGAAGAGGTAGCTCACGCGTTCGTTGGTGGAAAGGCACGCTGTCGTCGCATTTAAAAAAGATGTGAGTAGCGGGAGGGGTTCCACAGGCAAGATGTCAACTAGCCCATGCGGACTCAGCGCTATGAGGCCCGAGCCGTCTGGAAGGAATAATGCACGTCCTGCTTTTTGCAGGATGAGGGGGCGGATTTGTTCGTCCACATGCCAGATGCGAGCGGTCTCATCCATGGAGGCAGTAAGGACAAGGGAGCCGGTGGGGCTGAATGCGGCGGACTCCACTTCTCCGGTGTGGCCTGTGAGGATGAAAAGCACCTGCGTGCTGTCGGTGCGCCAGATGCGAGCGGTGTTATCCAATGATGCAGTCAGGACAAGGGAATCTTTGGGACTGAAGGTGGCGGAAATCACTTCATCGGTATGGCCTGAGAGGATGAGCGGCTTTCCCGTACCGTTGGAGCGCCAGATACGAGCGGTTTTGTCCCAAGAGGCCGTGACAACGAGAGAGCCGTCGGGACTGAATGCGGCGGAATTCAGTCCTTTGTTATGGCCTGAGAGGACAATCGAGTCCCCCATACCGTTGGAGCGCCAGATACGAGCGGTTTTGTCCCAAGAGGCCGTGACAACGAGAGAGCCGTCGGGGTTGAAGGTTGCTGAGTTCACTGTATTGGTATGTCCTGAGAGGACAATCGGTTCCCCCAGACCGTCGGTATGCCAGATGCGAGCGGTTTTGTCCCAGGAGGCTGTGACAACGAGAGAGCCGTCGGGACTGAATGCGGCGGAATTCAGCCCATCGGTATGGCCTGAGAGGACGATCGGTTCCCCCATACCGTCGGTACGCCAGATGCGAGCCGTTCCGTCCACAGAGGCAGTAAGGACAAGGGCGCCGTTGGGGCTGAAGACGGCGGAAGTCACTTTATTGGTATGGCCTGAGAGGACGATCGGCTCCCCCGTACCGTCGGTATGCCAGATGCGAGCGGTGTTATCCCAATAGGCCATGAAAATGCGGGTGCCATCAGGGCTAAGGGTGGCGGTGGTTACGTCAATGGGATTGCTTTCGAGAGTGAACGGGTCCTCTGTGTTGCCGGTGTGCCAGATGCGAGCGGTGTTATCCAAAGAGGTTGTGAGAACGAAGGAGCCACCAGGGCCGAAGGTGGCGTAGTACACTGCGTTGGTATGGCCTGTGAGGATAATGAGTGGATTTTCCGTGTTGTCGGTGCGCCAGATGCGAGCGGTTCCATCCCAAGAGGCAGTGAGGACACGGGAGCCATCAGGGCTGAAGGTGGCGGAACTCACTTCATCTCTATGGCCTGAGAGGACGAGAGGTTCCTCCGTGCCGTTGAGGTGCCAGATGCGAGCGGTGTTATCCACGGAAGCCGTAAGGACGAGAGAGCCGTCAGGGCTGAAGGTGGCGGAAGTCACTGTATCTGTATGGCCTGAGAGAGTGCGAGGCTTACCCGTACCGTCGGAGCGCCAGATGCGAGCGGTGTTATCCCAAGAGGCCGTGAGGACGAGGGAGCTATCGGGACTGAAGGTGGCGGAAGTCACTTCATCTTTATGGCCTGAGAGGATGATCGGTTGCCCCGTGCCGTCGGAGCGCCATATACGAGCAGTCTTGTCCGCGGATGCCGTGAGGACGAAGGAGCCATCGGGACTGAAGGTGGCGGAATTCACTCCTTGTTTATGGCCTGAGAGGATGATCGGTTGCCCTGTACCGTCAGTGCGCCAGATGCGGGCGGTTTTATCCAAAGAGGAAGTAAGGACGAAGGAGCCATCGGGACTGAAGGTGGCGGAAGTTACTTCATCTTTATGGCCTGAGAGGATGACCGGTTTGCCCGTACCGTCGGAGCGCCAGATGCGAGCGGTTTTATCTACGGAGGCTGTGAGGACCAGGGCGCCATTCCGGCTGAATGTGGCGGAATTGACTGTGCCGGTATGGCCTGAGAGGATGATCGGTTGCCCTGTACCGTCAGTGTGCCAGATGCGAGCGGTTTTATCTGCGGAGGCTGTGAGGACCAGGGCCCCATTGGGGCTAGAGTGAGCTTTGAATACAGAGTCCCTATGCCCGGATAGGATGGCGCTGCTAATGGCGTGTCGGCTGATGGTCAAGGCAACCTGGTGCCATGGATTGTCCGGAAGTTTGAGCCGATTGTTAGCCTCAAGTAGCACAAGAAGTGCCTTGGTGGGATCCTCCTCGACGAGCCTGTCTACTTGCTTGACCAGAGCATTGGCCAGGACCAGTTCTTTTTGTTCCTGAGCTTCCCTGGCACTGGCTTCAGCCGCTTCCTGTTGCCTGCGCGCCTCTCTGGCACTTGCTTCAGCGGCATTCCTTTGTGCCAAGGCTTCCCTGGCATGAAGGTCGGCGAGTTGCTGCTGTCTCCATGCCTCCCTGAGGTTTGTTTCGGCAACCTCTTTTTGGCGCTGAGCTTCTCTGGCGCTCGCATCGGCGGTCTCCTGTTGCTTCCGAGCCTCTCTGAAGTTGGTCTCGGCGGAACCTTGTTGCTTGCGAGCTTCCAATGCGTTGGTGTCAGCGAGGAGCTGCTGTCTCCGCGCCTCCCCGGCATTAGTTTCTGCGGATTCTTGTTGCTTGCGGGCTTCCAATGCGTTGGTGTCGGCGAGTTGCTGCTGTCTCTGCGCCTCCCTGGCGTTGGCTTCGGCGGATTCTTGTTGCCTGTGAGCTTCCCTGGCGTTGGCCTCTGCGGTGTTCTTCTGCATCAGGGCTTCTCTTGCGTTGGCGTTAGCGAGTTGCTGCTGTCTCTGCGCCTCCCTGGCATTAGATTCAGCGGCTTCTTGCTGCCGCTGCGCCTCCCTGGCGTTGGTCTCGGAAGTGTTCCTCTGTGTCAGGGCTTCTCTGGCGTTGGCATCGGCGGCTCGCTGTTGCTTTCGCGCTTCCTCTAGGTTGGCCTCGGCCGCTTGTTGCTGCCGCTGGGCTTCACTGGCGTTGATGCCGGCAATTCGCTGTTGCTTCTGAGCCTCCAGGGAGTTGGCCTCGGCGGCCTGCTTCTGCCTGCGTGCCTCTTCTGCGCTGGCCTCGGCGGCGCGCTGCTGGAGTCGGGCTTCCCTGGCATTGAAGTTGGCCTTGTCTGCCTGGAAGAGGGCGGCCACCGTGAGCGCAACGAGTATCATGGCCAACGTGAGCGCGAGTGCGCCGCGACGGGTGCGCAGGATGCGCCGACGTGTCGCGCTGGCGCGGAGGAATCCACTCTCCGTGGCGTTGAGCGCCAAAGGCTCGGTGGGTTGACTCCCGGATGCGGCGGTGGGCAGTGCGAGGGGCTCGCCAGTGCCGCGCAGGGCGGTGGGCGCGATACCGAGCTGGTCCAGGCGCGCGTCCGCCCAGAGGAAGTCGCTTGCGCGCCGATGGCGGTGCCACTCGAAGGCGGCATGGGAGATACGGCGTAGCAGGAGCTGTTCTCGCTGGGCGTGGCGTGCCCAGTCATGGAGCCGGGGCCAGGCGGAGAGCAGGGCATCGTGCGCGGGCTCGACGCAAGGCCCTCCGTCGTCGCTGGCCACCACGAGACGGCTGGCCTCCAGGGTGCGCAGGACGCGTTGGACGCGGACATTCTCCTCCCGGAGCGAGTACTCCAGCTCCGAGCGTGGCACCCTGCGGCGCGCCAGCTCGCCACCTTCGGGAGACACCATGCGCAGCAGCACGTTGCGCAGGGTTTGCTGGAAGGCGGGCAGCTCCGACGGGGGAACAGGCGTCAGGGCGGGCTGGCCTTCCGTGGCGGGGAGTGGCAGCCCGGAGAAAACGAGCTCGGCCCGGCGCTGGAGTGCTCCAGCGATGCCGCCGCCAATGTGGTGGTAATCCTCGAAGCAGAGGGTGCGGTCGTCCCGGCCACTGGCCAAGTAGGCGCCGAACAGTTCACTGAGCGCCACGGAGAGAAGAGGAAGGGCGCCAGGCATTTGCTCGACATCGTCCAACAGACGCTCGACGAGGCCAGGGGAGAAGAAGAGGACACATGCCTCCGCGGGCTTCTCGATGCAGCGGCGCAGCTCGTCCCGGTTCATGGGCGGGAGATTGAGACGGGAGCCGTGCCAGAGCGCGGAGGGAAGGGCGGAGGGCTGGAGGAGGGAGAGGAAGTGGGGCTCGAAGTCCGCGCGCAGCAGCAGCAGCAGGTGGAACTGGGGGTGGGAGAGATGGAGGAGGAAGGACAGGGCGCGCAGGAAGGCGCGGCGTACGGAGTCCTCGAGGCAGATGGTGACGAGTTCCTCGAGTGGGTCGATGACGAGGAGGACGGAGCGCTCGGGGTGGCGGGAGAGATAGGCGCCGACGAACTCGGCGGCGGAGCGGGGACTCGAGGAGAGGATAGATGCCGAGGGAACGGCGGTGCCGGGAGCCAGAGAGGCAAGCCAGGAGGACAACGCCTGGATGGGTTGGCTCGATGGGCGCAGCGAGGGCGGGACGCGCCAGACGGGATCCTCGGAGAGGCGAGGAAGGAGGCCGGCATGGACGAGACTGGACTTGCCAGCTCCGGAGGGGCCGCACAACAGCAGTAGGGGTTGGTTGCTCAGGCGCTCAAGGAGGGTGTCGACGAGGCGTTCGCGGCCGAAGAAGAGGTGGCGGTGGGCGGAGGAGAAGGGGCGCAGCCCGAGGTAGGGATTGGAGTGCTGGGAGAGCGGTGCGGCGGAAGGCAGGGCGGGAAAAGCGTCGGAGAGTAGGAAAAGGAACTCGCCGCCATCGTGCCAGTCCAGGTGCCAGAGGGACGGTGTTTGCTGGCAGTGGGAAGGGACGAGGGAGAGGAGCCTGTCGCGTAGGAAGGTGTAGAGTTCGGCGGCGGTGAGCAGACCATCCTGGTTGGAGTCGGCGGGGGAGAGGGGGTGGATGCCCTGGAGGAGCGCGAGGGCGAAAGGGGAATGGAGGCCGTCACCGAGGGATTCCTGAGAGGGCTTGGTCAGGAGCCTGTCGGAGGCAAGTTCGTCGTGGGAGGTGGACAGCAGGAGCTGGAACGAGCGGCGGGAGGAGAAGTGGCGGAAGCGCTCAAGGTAGAGGGGCTGGGGGAGGGAAGGAGCGCGGATGTCGCGGGAGGGCGAGTGGGGGAATGCTCCGGCGAAGCAGCAATCGAGGATGAGCAGCAGGTGGCGGCAGGACAGTTGCCGTAGCGCGTCGCGAAGGGTGGCCATGGCCCAATAGGAGGAAATGTCATCGCGGCGGGCGTCAGAGGGCAGCAGGAAGCCAGCGAGTTGGTGTCGTTCGTCGGTATGGGCTAGGCCATGACCAGCGAAGTAGATGAGGAGCCTGTCGGGAGGCGAGGGGAGGGACGGAAGGTGGTGGGACAGCAGGCGGGAGAGTGCCGAGAGGCTCGCCTGGGAGTCGAGGAGGCGAAGCACCTCGAAGCCCTGGTGCTCGAGGGAATTGGCGACAGCGTTGGCGTCGCGCACCGCATTGTGGAGGGTCGGAATGCCGTGGGAGTAGGAGTTGATGCCGATAACGATGGCGAGGCTGTGCTTGAAGTCGGACAGTGCGGTGTTGGAGTTTCGCATCGGTGGGCAAACAGTTCGACGTGATACCAGGAATCCCACGACACAACCTGGATGTTTCCCCGGTGACTAAAAGCCTCAGTCAAATGGCAGTACAAGAAAAGAATGCTCCACCTTTGCCAACCACAACACCGTCAAACTGCAGGTCTGTCATGCCTCGCTTGGCCTCTTGTCGGCGGGATGGATGCAAGGAGAGGCGTGTTTCCGTCGGTACCGGGTAGAGGCCATCACACCTACAAGAAGCCAAAAAGGCCAGGGGAGATTCGGACCGTCTCCCGTGGCTCTGCAGGCGCAGCCGCCTTCCCCGCCGCCCGAGAGCCCGCCGTCTCCCGGAGGAGTTCCAGCATCTCCCGGAGGAGTTCCAGCATCTCCCGGAGGAGTTCCAGCATCTCCCGGAGGAGTTCCAGCATCTCCCGGAGGAGTTCCAGCATCTCCCGGGAGCGGATGCACCAGGACATTCATCGTATCTGTGTGCATAAATGTACCATCACTGACATGTAAATTAAAGGTCAACCGCGTACTGTCCGCAACTGCTGGAGCCGTGAAGCGCGAATGCACCGAATCGGCAGCTTGCAGTGTGACCTCTGGCCCTGAGGTCTGCACCCATGAATACGTCAGCGTGTCACCATTCGAGTCCGAACTCCGCGAACCGTCAAGAAGCACTTCGTTACTACTGAAGACAGTCTGATCGTCCCCGGCGTCGGCGAGTGGCGTGCATGAGCTAGTGTCATTGCCAACGATCAAGAAAGGTTGATTTTTGCTCCCCTGCACGGAAATGTTATCGAGTTCCCACCCGTGGTCCTCGAAAACCCAGGCCGAGCCAAGCCGGAACCGCAGCTTCACTGATTTGTCTTTAAAGCTCTTGCCGAAATTGAGGACGACCGTGTCTGTCATCGGCCATGAGGGATTCTTCGCTGCATAGGCCAATCGACCTTCAAGATTGTTGCCTGTGTTCGTAGCGAGCGTCCCCCCATAACCCGGCGCTGTATGGGCACGAACATCCTCCCATGTATTACCGTTGTCTCGGGAGAGTTCGATCACCCCTCCATTCCAGTAGAAGTTCTGCCCGGTTTGCGGGTCCCACTGTTGAGCAAATGAGTGCCGATGCTCGAAGTTCAGGATAAAGTCCTCACTGGATGCGACTTCGATCAAAGGAGTCTCCAGTGTCGTATCCGCAAACTCGTATCCATCGTTCGCGTACCAAACGTGGTCGTTTTCCTTGGAAGACGAGCGCACGATGCGCCAGGACTGCTGGCTTCCGCCCTCCAGTACCTTAGCGCTCCATGTGGTCTTGGGGCTTTCAACTGTATCAAAGTGTGAATCAAACAGGTCGTAATTCAGCCTCAAGACAGTCGACAGGCTTGTGAGGTCCTGACAGGCAGTGGGGCTAGAGAGAACGACGTCGAGGATTGCTTCGTGTGGTTGGGGCAGTGATGGGTCGAGTTCGAGAGGTATCCGTAGGGTGGTATATGAGAACGGGGCCACCTCGCCAACATCAAGTTTCGTCCCGGCGGGAAAACGGATCCTGGTCGATGTGGTGGAGACTCGAAGGGTTGCATCAGTTGATGTCACCGGGCTCCAATTGGTGACCTTGAGCGTGATATGGCCCGCCTCCTCGGCATCAAGTACGCTATCGCGGTCACAGGAGCGCAATGTGTCACTCGTCTGGACGAACTCAAGTCGCAGATCGGGACGCAGGGTATAGTCTTCCTTCACCTCGGTGAATGCCGTTGAATCGCGCGGTGGAGATACCGCGCACGAACCGGCGCCGCGGCCAGCAAACGCCTGGGCCAGCAGCAGCATGTCTTCTGGGTTCCGGCACCGCGCTGCCATGAGAAGCGCGTCGCGTTGCTCCGTGAAGGTTGGCTCTGGTGGTGCCAACGCCATGCTGGCAACCACGTAATCGGCCATGCGCCGTTTGGTTTCGTCAAAAGCTGCCGGTGGAGAGCTGTCTCTCCTGTCCTTGGCGAGGAGGGCCAAGTAGCCGTCAAAGAGCATGGCGGCCCAGATTTCCCCTGCATTGTGGACCTCCGAATTTGATATGTTCGAATCACGAATGGGATGCTCTCTGGGTAGTGACACCCCATCGGCGATGTGCCGGAACCGGAAAGCGTTCTTTTTTGAATCACGTGAATACGGTGCTCGGCGGATGCCATAGTAGACGCTCTCGCCGAGAATATGTGCGGCATAGCTGGCGATCCCATAGGTTCCGTCAAGATCGTCACCATGGCGGGCCATCATGTGGAGGGCAATGAAGTCGCCCCAGCCCTCGCTTTGTGCGCGGCACTGAGGTGTGCTGCACTCGACAAGGCGATGGTGGAGCAAATGTCCCCACTCGTGGGCAATGATCGTGTTGTCGATGGCGCCGTCTCGCTCGATGCTGGGCGTACGCTCCATAGCTCCTTCTACAGCCCCACTGGCGAGCATGGCCTTGAGCGCCTGACCGTCTTCGTAGGATAGCGACAGCACCGGGATGGTGGCATTGAGCGTCGTGTCCACATCAAACATATCTGGTGGAGGATCGCCGGGAACATGATTGAGGATGATCAATCCTACTGCACCAGCGTTCTCCGCATTCACCGCCTTGAGTTCGTACAAGCAGTTACCCCGGTCGGCCATGACGATGGCGCCTGCGACATCATTCAGAGGGGGCTCACAGCCGTCGGAGCTTGTCTCCTTATCAGAGGCCAGCACAAGGTTGGCGCCCACTACCTTGAACTTCTGCGCGCCAAATGCCGCCTTGCCCGTCTTGTATTGGCTCCCAGAGACCGTGAACGAACGCTCCTCCGGCGTCTCCCAGAGATACAACTCCATCTGTGGAGAAACACCGTCCATTGGAGTGTAGATGAGCGCATTGTTGCGTTGCCGAGGGTCCGGGCCGAGATTCTGGGCCTCGACGAGCAGGGCGTCGCCAGCCTTGCCGCCGCGGCTGTAGTTGTTGTCCTGGGCATTGCCTGCACTCTCATCGAAGCCCGAGGTGTAAAAATAATCATGAAGCCAGTTTGTCGTATAGAAGGACTGGACGATTGCGGCGTGCGTCTGCGTCTCGCTTGCGAGCGGCTCGAGGCTAGTGTCATACACATCATGAAAATTCCTGGTGCCCAGAGCTACGGTGGCCTGCTTGTCTATGCCGCTGGTGAATCCATCCGGATCATAGTGGTCCGCGTAGGCCCGCACATTGTTGCCTGTAGTGTGAGTTGCGCCCTCTTGCAACCACAGGTCCACCCCCCCGTCTGAATGGACAAGGCCTGTCTTGGAAACCTGTCTTGAGGGAATGAGTGTCGGCTCGGTGCAACCGGGTGCTCCGTCTCCAGATGGATGACATGCTTGGCGCTCTTGGGGTCCATCCAGAGGTGTTCCCTCCGCGTCTGCCCATACCTGGTACGAGTACACGTCTTTCGATATCCGATTGCGACGATGGAGCACTCGGCCATCGTCTGCGTCGATTACATACTCATAGCCCTGCGGGTGTTCGTCACCAGCACGCGCGGCCAGGACTTCAACCGAGTAGGCAGGCACCAGACGGCCGGCAACGGGGAAATACACTGGAATGACCTGGGCGGGGGTTATCAGTGAAAGGGTGCCACGCTCGCTGTCGGTGCCGGGCCCCAGGTCGAAGAACAGAGGGCCCTCGCTGGCGATGCCCACCTGGCGGACGCCGCCAGCGAGTGAGAGGCCATACAGGTCACCGAGAGCGTTCATCACCGCCTCTGCGGGAGGGTGCCGGAACAGGGCATGGGCAGCCGGGTTCTCGGACTTGGCCAGAGCGTGGTCCACCCCGTCATGCAAGATCCCCGTCAGCGCGACCAGCTTCAGGTCTCGCGTCATGAGCACCTTGAGGTCGTTGCGAACCACTTCTAGGTCACCCACGCGTTGCCGGAAGATGACGATCACTCCACCCCGGCCGACGTCGTGGACCCTGTGAACATACGCTGCCCGCAGATCTGCGCGCGACAGCCGGTACAGGGACGCATGTTGTTCCAAGAACCAGCGTGCCGCAGCTTCAGGCGTGTCGTGGGCAGGCAGGGGAGGAGCCTGATCGTGGTCAGCCCACACCATCATCGGGGCGTTGCGCTCCACATCCATCGATACGATGGCAGCGTGCAGTGTCCCTCCCGTATCGTTCGCGGACGCGCCCGTGATCGGCTCGTCTTGAGCGGAGTCGTTTTCCTTGGACGGTTCCACAGTGGACCCTGCGCACATCGTCAGAGTCACCAGGATGAGGGATATACTGCACTGCAAGACCTTGGGCATTGTCATTTTCCCCTGCCAACACTATGGCACGTGGACTGCTACCGTCACAGGCAGATGTCTATGTCGCGTAGCCTGTTGATGTAGCCTGAAGCGTTGCCTGTCAGCGAGCGAGCGTAGAGGCCACCGCTCCAGCTCCCGGCACTGAATGTGACGTGAGCCAATGGAGCCAGCATCGTGCCCTGGAAGCCATAGCCGGAGGCAGTGAGGGAGGTGGCATCCGGGAAGTTGAAGAGAACGCCGTGCTCATCGATGCCACCGCTCAAGCTTTGGCCGAAGCTGGAGAGGGTTGCCGAGGTGCCGCGGACGTTGATGATGGCAAGGGAGCCTGCGGGGGCGTCGATGGAGAACAGTGTCGCACCCTGGAAGACGTTGGCGTTCACCTCGAAGATATTTACCTTTGCCTCGGTGCCGCGCAGGAAGATGCCGCCCCAGGAGGGCTCAAGGGTAGTGGTGCCTGTTGCGGGGATGGTGGACAGTCTGGAAGAGAGGGTGCGCAGCCTCCCACCGAGGGCCGCGAAGTCGATGGGAATTCCCGGGGACGCGGTGCCGCGCAGGTGGTTGACGGACGTGTCTGAGACGAACTGTCCACCATACCGGATGTCACCCCAGAGGCCGCCTCGGGAGAGGGTAATGTCGCCACCGGCCACCAGCACGCTGCTAGTGTCCGTGTCTGGCAGCCCACTGCCGACAGAGAAGTCCTGGAGAGAGATGTTGCCTCCAGCAGCCACGCGGCCAGCAATATAGTGACCTTGACTATAGTCTTCGAGGACAAGGAGGTTATGCTCACCCAGTCGGACCTGGATGCATTGGCCGAAGTTGTTGTCGCCAACGATCACGGTGATGCTGGTGAAGACCGTTCCATTGCGCATGGTGATCGTGGCACGCCCCGGGTTTTTGCCCGTGACCAGTCCATCGCCAGCCACTGTGGCGATGTTCGTGTTCGAACTCGAATAGACGGTGCCCAGGACAGATGAGGAGATGTCCCGAGTGAGACCGTCATCGTAGTGGCCGAGCATCACCAACTGCCGCGTAGAACCAGGGCCCTCAAGCACGACATCCCCGTTGAGTTCCTCCATGGATAGCAGTGTCGCGGATGAGACCACGGGCAGGACGACCGGGTTTGATTCCAGCATCTCGCCCTGCTCGTCAAAGCCGAACGCGATCAACTCAATCGTGCCGAGGGCTTGAGCTGGGATCGGGAATTCGGCCACGAAGGGGGACGATTCGAAGAAGACCGCTTGGCCACCACCGGTGACAAACACGACTGCGGGCTGAAATCCTTCAGTGGCTTCTACTTGCACCATCACGTTGCTGCCCGGGAACACAGGCGTCCCGGAGCTGGGCGAAACGATGCGCAGACCGCTCTGCGAGAGCGGCCGGGCACTGGTGAAGCATCCTACGACTGGCCCATTGCAGGTGTGCGCAGTTCCCGAGTTGGATGTGTCCTGGCGAGCTTTTACTCCATGGGTAGAGTTATGGATGTCCGTGCGACTGTCTTCGCTCGGCACTGAAGCGGCGATCGCTCCTCCATTGCAGCTATTGACCGGATCCACATTGGCTGGCCTCGGAATGGACGGAGCAAACAACTCGCTGTCGGTGGGACTGTTGAGAAGATCGGCAAGCGCGCTGTTGTGTTTTGCATCTCTTGCCAGCTTGAAGTGTTCGGTCTCGGGGAATTCCTTGGCGAGGATGAAGTCATCGTTTACCGCAGTGCCTGCGACGCCGCCTTTCTGATCTGCTTCGGGCACGAATAGGTCATGATCATCGCCACAAAAAAGCTTGCTGCTCGACCCATAGATGAGGTTCAGCTTTGCATTCGATGGATGCAAGAATTCTGTGTTTGTATATAGGACTTTGATGTGGGGGAATAGCATACTGTTGGCGTCGATACGACTCAGACTTCGCCCGCCACGGCTTACCATCACATGCGAGGGAGCCCGGGTTTCCCCAATGGTCTTGATGAAATCGCTACTATTCTGGAGATCATCAATGGCGGCGCCAGGGCTGATGTCGATTCCCATTGTGAGTAGAAAGTTCTTGAGCTTATCCCAGTCGTCTGGATTCTTCATCACGCTTGTGCGCATCTCTATGATTGCGTTTGCCATGCGTGTTCCCAGATGGGGAGTGTTGATGGTGATGAGTCGGTTGAGATCGCCTTTGTTGAAGTTTTCAGTACGGAAATAGGCAGGCAAGTCGACGATCTTGCGGGCCAGTAGTCCGCCAGAGCCGTGAGCGATGGCATCCACTTGGGTGACGGCAGTTCCGCGGGCGCGCATCTTCGTAATTGCTTGACGTATCGAGGCCGGTACGACCTTTTGGGTGCCTATGGAGGCAAGTGAGGCGGATGGGGAGTAGTCAATGCATGTTGCTTCGAAGCGTTCATCCTTGTAAATGCTTGCATGCTCCTTCCAGTAAGAGCAGCTAGACAAGGACAACACCATGTTGTGCGACCAGATATTGTGTACGATCACCACGGGGGGGCGAACAATGGTCAGATTGTGATGTCTTTGAAATCCGGAGCCATCGGCGGAGATGTACCGAGTTTCGATGCTCACGGTTCGCGTCTTGGCTCGCTCATGACCTCCGGAGGCAAAGTCTTCGGGGCTCGTGTATAGTGCAAACGCGTAACGTCCTGGCATTACTTCCTGGGTATTCACCGTCACCGAGTTACTCCACGCATCGTCATCAACGGCACGGATGGCACCGAGACTGCGGTCCGCAGGACCTTCTGCGCCGAGCAACGTGAACTGCACCTGTCCGGGTCCAAGATCCTTGGGCAACTTGACGCGCAGGAGGACCTGGGTGACACCGTCCGCCGCTACTGCATTGACATGGTTCCCTTTGACCGCGAGTTCGGCGGTGTTGGTCGTCACAGTGCCCAGGAGCGAGTCAATGAGATCGGGGTTTACATCGACCACATCAATGCTCGAGAATGTGATGTTATCAATGACCACCGCTGAATCCATGACGCCGTCTCCCTGGTCGCGGATGTCAAACTCCAGAGTGACCAGTCCTCCGCTCGCGACCTCGGCACTGGCGCTCCTGAAGTCCGTGATTCCTGAATCTGGGAAGAGTGGGAGCCCAAGTGGAGGGGGAGCCGAAAAGTCGTCAACCCCGTCCGGATCGTCGGAAAACAAAAAATGGAATCCGGTTCCGTTTGCAAGTGTATCTGATATAGCCTCGAACCCGGAGGCGTTGACCGAGGCACTGGTAACAACGCGCTCCCCGAAGGTGGTATCCTTCACCCGTGCAGTGAATATGTCATTGTACTCGGAGTCTTTAAATTCGGGCCATTCGGCACTCAGGAAATTGTAATCGAAGGACAATCGATTCATACCAAGTGGAACCTTGACCGTAAGCCGCAATGTCACCACATCACCATCAGTTCCGGTGGGAGCAAAGTCGCTGCCCGGCTCGGGGAGGTGGTCGCCATCAAGGATGCGGCCCGTGCTCAGAACCACCATCGAATCGCCTCGGCGGGGTTGGATGACACCAAAGCCGCCCTTCTTGAACACTCCCGCAGCTCCAGGACCTGGGCTGATGAGGTGGGCTTCGGTGACCATCTCCGCTGGAATATCCAGAGCCGTGGCCATATCCGTGGCTGCGGTGAGGGCGTGCTCATTTGACGACACCACCAGGTGCCGGCTCGTGGCTAATCGCCGCTCGACCCTGGTCTGATTATCTGACTTTCGGGCCTGCTTGTTCGGCTCGGGTGGAGAGGGATCCACACATGCCGCCGTGAGGGCTGCTATAAGTGAAACGAAGAGGAGTTTGCGCGGTTGCATTAGATCTGCTCCAACTTGTTGATTGGGAAGGGGGCGCAACATGGCCCCTCAGCAGAATTCTGCTGAGGGGCCGATTGCAATCGAACAGTGAGTCCTAGACCGGACGTGAGATGAGAGGTGCTCTACCGTGTCTGGTTGGACATCAGGTAATCCCGATGCCACTTGTTGGGCAGCCTGGAGAGCACGTTTCCATCCTTGCGGGCCATGGCAATGGACTCGTATTTGCTCTGGATTTGGCCGTCGCCCACCATGAAACCGTTGGCGTACATCACTGTCTGATCTCTCCCGAGCGTGGCCTGCTCCGCTTCCGAGCCAACCTTGAGATTGTACACCTTGCCGCTGTAGGCCTCGCGGCGCACTGCGACAAGCTTGCTAGGTCCGGCCTTGGTCATGACCAAATCTCCTTCCTGCAAGCTCCTGGCTTGGACCATGCCGCGAGTCACGACCTGAATGGGATGCATCTCGGTCATCAGAAGGGTGCGGCCAGCCTCATCCCGGATGCGTACCATCGGGACGGGCTCGATACCGACGGCCGTATCCATGACCGTGAGTGAATCGCGGTAGGGATTGGAGGCTCGATCGCCTACCTTCAGTGATTCAATGGGGGACGAACCACCTGCAGCCAGTTCGATCTCGGTCCCTGCCGCCAGGCAACTGTTTGTGATGGTGATGGGCTTGAACTTGTAATTCGGCCGAAAGACACTGTCATCATTGCTGAGCGTGATGGAGGAGCTTTGCTTCAGGGTGCCTTTAATGAGAGGTAGGAAGATGCGGGCGGTCAGTTTGACTCGATCCTGCATCTGTCGACAGCCCTCATCGAAGAGCGCGGCGTTGGTTCCCGTGAGATCCCAGTAGAAGGTTTTCTTGTTATCAGCCAGCGTCACCCGATTCCAGAACTGGGCCATGTTTGGCGCCAAGGTGTTGCCGTCGACCACATCGCAGCCCCCGCCCCCCTTGGTAAGGATCAGCTTGATGTGCCCGGCATCTTCAACTGGCTGTTTGTTGTTGAGGTCCGTCCTGATCTTGTTGATGGTCGCTTCGTCAAAGATGTGGTTGCTCTGGATGGTGACCGAGCCCTTCAGCGGCAGTTTGATGGACTGGGGGGTGCCTGTCAGATCGTAGTCGCAGTCCATGGTCCAGGTGCGGTTCAAACACACGGAGATGATGCCGTCGTTGAGCTTGACGTCAAGTGGCGCTTGGACGAGCGGGACGGCTACGCTGGGCTTCTCAGGGACTGGGGCTCCGACTTCCGCACCCATCACGGTGAAGATGTATGAGTCCGTGAATCCCTCCGCCGAGTCTTCGATCTTGTAGGACGAGACGACATAGCGAGTAAGGCTGGTCTGGCTCAGATCAGCAGTCGTGCTGACGGTCATGCTGTAGCCGCCGTCGAATTCTTCCACCCAGCCCAGATCTCCCAGAGGGTAGCCGCTTGCGTCGGTGTAGTTGACATCGGCATAGGTGTAGAAGGAGCCACCGGGGAATGTGGAACTCGCGGTCCCCGACCCATCGTTGGTGACCGCACTGCTCTCGCCGATGCTGGCCGTTTCGATGAAGTGCATCTCGCTTGTTCCGCTCGCGAACTGGAGCCCAAGCTCCGGCTCGGGCAGTAGACCCGCCTGAAAACCACGGGCCAAGTGCTTCTGGCGCCGCTGCTCCATAGCTTTGAACAGGTACGGCGAATTTTCGGGCGTCTTGCCCGCGAGCTTGAGCCGTGCCATGGCGAACCGGTACTGCCTCTGATCCGCCAGATTCAAGCGGATACGGACATTTGGCCGGGCGAGCCCATGAAGATAGCGCTGATCGGCCATTTGAGTCGCCCACTCGGCCTTGGACAGACGTCCGCGCTCTCCGCGCCCCCTGAGCCCCTGAACACTGTGGCTGTAGACGGCTTGCTGCTCTTCATTGGCATTGGCGCCCGACTCAGATGCACACAAAAACATGGCCAAGCAAGCGCCACTCATGACACTGAATAGGTGACTGCGCATTCGCAACATGTTATTTCCTCCCTCGGTTCAGACTACGGATAGAGCAAGAAACCCCCGTACCCGCAGACATCCGCTTACCAGGGCAGGAGGGGAGTTCCCCCCAACACTTCCCTCCTGTCCTGGGGCTGGGTGGCCCCATCCGAGATGATGACTAGCAAGCAGTGCGCCAGTTCATGGCCGCAGGGGTTTCTTAGAGGGAGGAACTCCCTGGTGCGCGCTCAGAGCCTGGACGGAACTGACCACTGCCATGCCGAGGTTGGACAAAACCGTCCACGTGCGTCAGTTCACGCCACCGGCTCGTCCTCGTCGTCGCTTTCGCCGGATTCGGAGTCGCCGAGATTCTTGAGGAAGCGCTCAACAGCCTTGCGATTCCACCCGAGCTTCTTGCCTGCCTCTGTCTTGTTTCCGCGAGCCTGCTCCAGAGCCACAAGCACGAGGGCCTTGGTGATGGCGTAGCTCTTGTCCTGGAGCGAAAGCGCGAGAAGATGTTGGGCCATCTGTCTCAATAAGTCCTCCAGATCGTTACTCCGCACTCCATCGGACTCCGGCGGGAGGTATTGCTTGAGCTCCTCCGCGTCGATGCGCTCGGAGTTGGCAAGGATGGTCAGCCGATAGATGGCGTTACGCAACTCGCGGACGTTACCTGGCCAGAGACGTCGACAGAGTTCTTCGATGGCTTGCTGCGTGAAATATAACGGCTTGCGGTGCCTGGCGGCGAAGTACTGGACGAGCGCGGGGATGTCTTCACTGTGCTCCGAGAGAGAAGGGACGCGGATGAACAGCACGTTGATCCGATGGAACAGATCCTCGCGGAAGCGTCCTTGTCGGACGCGTTCCTTCAGGTCGACGTGAGTGGCGGCGACGATACGGCCTTGGAAGATCTGCTCACGAGCGGTGGGACCGACTGGCCTGAAACGTCGGGTCTCCAGGACGCGAAGCAGCTTGACCTGAAGGGCCAGGTTCAACTCGGCCACCTCATCCAGGAAAAGGGTGCCTCGCCGCACGAGCGTGAAGTACCCGTCCTGGTCCCGAGTGGCGTCGGTGAAGGCACCCCGGACGTGACCGAAGAGCTGAGCCTCGACCAGGGTCTCCGTGAGGGCGCCACAGTTGATGTCGAAGAAGGGCTCGGAGGGATGGGGGCCGAGCTTGTGGATGCCCTGGGCCACCAGCTCCTTTCCAGAGCCCGTCGGCCCCAGGATGAGAACGGGCACCTGCTCCTGGGTGTCGGCCGTGGCTACCCGCTGGATCAGGGCTCGTAGGTTCTGCATGGCTACCGAGGTGCCAATGAGTCCAAGGTTCGAGTCGGGGGCTCCTCGGGCCCGCAGGTCCAGCAACTCCTGATTGAGCTCGAGCTTTCGGCGCAGGTCCTTGAGGATGATGGGGACCCGTTGCTCGACTTCCGTCTTGAGCACGTAGTCTTCTGCCCCCAGCTTCATGGCCTCGCGGATCTCGTTGGGCTGGCTGTGGCTGCTCACCACGACAGTCACTGTCTGGTAACGGCCGCGTATCTCCTGGATGAGGGTGAAGCCGTCCCGGTTCCGGATATCCTGGGAGAGCTGCAGGTCGATGAAGGCGATGTCGAGCACGACCTCCGCGAGGAGCTGCCGGGCCTCGGTCAGGTTGCTGGCCCGGTGGACCTCAAGGTTCCCGAGAGGTTGCAGGACACTGGCCAGACTCCTCAGCGCCATTCGCTCGTCATCGACGATGAGGACCCTGAGAAGCCGCTGTGCATTCGTATCTTCGGAGTTCATGGCGGTTGGGGAAGGGTGAGGCGGAACAACGTGCGCTCCGATTCACGCCGGAAGGAGATATCCCATCGGAAAGTGTAGGCGATGCGCTGGACCACGGTCAGTCCAATGCCATACCCCCCTGGCTTCGTACTGACGCGGCGGCTGGTGAAGAGGACGGGAGCCACATGCTCTGGGATGCCAGGACCCGTGTCCCAGACGTCGAGGAGCTGACCCGCGGGCCCCTGGTGAAGACGGATGCCAATGGTTCCCGCATCGGGGGTTGCCTGGGCCGCGTTGCGCAGGAGGTTGCTGAGGAGTTGTACCAGGGAGCCCCCCTCGGCGGTCACGGTCAGCTCCGGGGGGACGTCGATCGTGACGGACAGCTTCTTCTCGTGGATCGGCTCGCGGACGAGCAGGAGCGCTCGCTGGATGTGCCCAAGGAGCTGGAGCGGAGCGAGCTGGGGCGTGGGGAGCTGGAGCCGTCGCAAGGAATCGAGCATCCGCTTCATCCGGTCGACCTCATCACGAGCGAAGGACAGGTCCTCCTCATCGAGCGGCTGACCGCTGGCGCCGCGCCGGAGGAGATCCTGGAGGAAATTCAAGGGATAGACCATCTCGTGGCAGAGCTCTTCGCTCAGCGCGCTGAGCGTCAGCTGCTTTTCCTTCTGGGCCGCACCCACTTCGAGGCGTCTGAAGGATTCAAGCTCCTGAACGACCTCGGCGTTGTGTAGGGCCAGGGCTCCCAGGCTGGCGAGCGTTTCCAGCAGGTGAATGTCTTCCTGGGTGTACAGGGCTGCCCCGCGCTTGGGGGCGATGAGCAGCACGGCTCGAAGTTCTCCCAGCGAGCGCATGGGAATCAAGAGGTTCTGCTCCCGGGGGCTTTGCGCAGTCCAGAGGTTCTCTCCCCGCGCGAGCCGCTCCTGGGAGTCAACCGGTAGATAGGCGAGCTCGACGAGCGCTCCCGGCTCGACAACCTGGGCCGAGAGCGTGGGAAGGGTCTTCACCACCTCTTCCTCCACGGCTCGCCGGATGGAGGGAAGGTCACGCAGTGCGGCCAGCCTGTCACTTAGTCCCTCGACGGTGCCGCGGAAGGCCAGGGTGGCAGGGAAGAACAGCCGCGTCTGGATGTGCCGGGCGAGCACCATCAAGAGGAGGAAGAGCGCGAAGCCCAGCAGCACGAGCAATTGGAGCACGGCCTGCCCGTTCCGGGTGGCCCACCAGGCCAGATACGTGCCCAGGACCGACAGGAGGATGGCCCCCAGGGTGAATGGAACCCTCAACATCCTCGAGGTGAGCACCGTCCGGGCTTCCAGGATGTTGTTGCGAATCATGGCGTAGCCGATGGAGAGCGGAAAAAGGAGGACCGCGAAAGGCAGCACCAGGTGTCTCACGTCCCGGCCGGTGAAGAGGGTGAGCACGTGCACGAGCGCAAGCAGCAGGGGCGTGGTAATCAGGCCCCACGATGCGGTGACCAGCTCGGTGCGCTCCAGTCCGGTGCTGTGCCGCATGCGGAGGAGGACGACTCCCGCGAGGGTCAACAGGCTGGGAGCCATCAGATGATCGATGGCGGAGCGGATGGGATGGATATTCCATCCGGTGAAACGGGCCACGACGAGGCCGATGGCCGTTCCGGCTCCCAGCACCGTCAGGGCCATGAGCCCGCGGCGAATGGCTGTCTCCCTCCACTGGGGCGGCCTTGGAAAGGCATAGGCCAGCCAGAGCGCCCCGAGCGGGATACCTACCGCGGCGACCGAGAAGAACGGCGCGAGCCACGCATTCGTGTGGTAGTCGTAGAAGGAGAGCAGGAAAAGAAAGGTCACGACCGACCAGAACGTATAGGCCCGCCGCGCGGCGAGCTGGCCGCTCACGGTGAAGACCATTCCTCCGGACCAGAGCACCAGCCAGGCCGCCAGCGCATACGCGACGAAGAAGAACAGGAACTCCTCGGTGCCGAAGCGGCTGACCCGGGAATGGATGGGATGCAAGGATTGACTTCGCGGATCCTCGAATCCGAGGTAGACCATCGAATCCCTGGAGGTGCCCGCCAGGAGTTCGTAGAGCTCCATGGGGGAGGGAAGAGGGGCCTCTTCTGACAGCCGCTCTCCATTGACGGCCACGAGGCGATGGCTCACGTGGGGGAGGAACTCGGTGTGCTCCCACGAGGGCAGATCGACGATCGAGTAGAAGTGGTAGGCATCCACCAGGAACGAGGGGAAGGGCTTGCCCACGGTGATGTACGCGCTGGTCGCGGCAATCACCGTGAGCACGAGCGCCAGTACCGACGGGAGGATCAGGCGATGCCCCCGAGGGTGTTGGACTCGCGAATTCGTTGCTGGGGCCATCGTTCTTTCCCGTCCTGAGCGCAATGCAGTCTAACCCGGCATCGCCGAGGGGAATGCACAGGCCTTGGCGAGGAAACGAGCAACCGTCTGGGAGGGCATGACCTCGAGGAGCCGCACCAGCTCGTAAAGCCATCTCGACACCTCCTTGACCGGGAGCTCCGCTGGTGCCTGCTCCAACGAATCGCCCAGCACCTCGAGCACATGGAGGCAGCGATCACCGAGCGCTCCATGGTCCGTTCCGTCCTCCGGCCACACGGGAGGGCCGTACAACCGCAAGGCGCGCAGGTGGCGCGCGAGCCAGAAGAGGGCGTCCCTCAGGACGGGGGCACGCAAGACCAGCGGGATCAGGTGCCCACGCAGGGCCAGATAGCGTTGTGCCAGGTCACTCCGAGGCGCCAGATTCCTCAAAAGCGCTTCCCATCCCCGTGCCGCTTCCAACTCCATCCCAGCAGTGGAGGGGCTGGCTGGTTGGTCGGAGAGGGAGCGACGAGTCGCCAGCAAGGCGTAGCAGACCGGGTCGGCCGCGGCCAGACAGGCTCCCAGAGCGTCGATCCGTCCATGGCCCAGCTTGAAGTTGTGCCCGATACCATCCCATTCATTGAAGGAGTCGGCCTCCAGTCCCGGGGCGGCTGCATCCTCTTCGGAGGGCAGCTTCAGGGCCGTGGCGCGCAGGAGCTGGCGGACTTCGACGAGGCTCAATTCCGGATGGGTCGCGATCATTCGGGCCGCCGTGCCGGCGACCAGCGCCGCGGCCAGGCTCGAGTCGTCCGCCGCCCCAACGTCCGGGAACGTGACGAGTTCCCCCGGCGCGCAGAGCTCGACGGATGGTCCCAGACGCCCGAGGGGATGGCGATGGACCCGGTACCAACCCCCCCTGAGACCGCAGGCCGCTACCGGAATGACCCAGGGCTGGGCATTGAAATCATCTGCCGCGAGCACCGTGCTGTCTCCATGGGCATCCTGGTTCTGATCGATGCGCCCGGTACAGCACACGATGATGGCTCCTCGACCCCCGCGGCCACTCCGGGCGCAGCCCCGCAGGATGGCTCGAAGGTGGGCCGGAGTTCCCCAACCCGCATAGGCCATGGCGATCAGGACCACATCCGCGCCCCAGTCACCCACGGCTCGGGCCAGGGCCGCCGCCAGATCCGTCCCATGGACGTGCGAGGCGTGCGCGAGGGGAATCTCGAACAACCCGAGCCGTACGTCCACGGCTACCGCCTCGACCGCAGCGGCCATCACCACTCCGTGCCCCGCCATGGGCTGCACGCGCTCCGGCGCTTGTTGGAGCCGAGGAAACCGCAAGTGCTGCTCCGAGAGCGCCTGATGGACGGTGCTCTCGTCCACGCCTCGCAGGACGCCCCAGCCGCCGCAGTCCGAGTCGATGACGGCCACCCGGACTGGGGCTCGTGGATGACCGTCCCAGCCCACGGCGGGGCTGTTGGGGGAGGAAAGTCCGATGGCACGCAGCAGGGTGTCGATAGAGATTCGCGGCCGCGGCAGGCCAATCTCGGGCTGTTCCAGTGATGGGGGTTGCCGCTGCTCGCCCGGGGCGGGCTGGGGAACGTAGCGCTCGCCCATGCAGACATGGCTGTCCACGCCGATGTAGCCCACCCCGCGCGCGGGATGGCCTCGTCTGCGGCACACCAGGGGTTGGATGAAGCGCGCTGGCAGTGCCCCCTCATCGATGGACGGCGAGACGTACAGCCGTTCCTCGCCGACCGAGGGGAAGGGCACCCAGCTCACGGGGACTGGCAGTGGACGGCCATCCGCTCCAGGAAGCGGCGAGACGATCGAGTAGTCCTGGTAGGGCAGATCGTCCGCCGAGAGGGTTACATCGAGCTGGCGCAGGAGGTGATACCCACGGTGCTGTCGTGGGTAGGCCTGGACACGGAGAGACATACGGCCTCCAAGGAGGATGCGATGACCATTCCAGCGAGGTTGTCAGCGGGGCGAACGCGCCGTTGGCGAATCCACTCCAGCTCGCTTGCGCGGTGCGAGAGCCATTGCGCGAAGCGCTCGAACCGGCCCCGCGACGCGGTGAGTGCGGCGGCCCTTGTCAGCAGGGCCCCCGCCGTGAAGAAAGCGGTGGGTGGAAACCCCAGTGCCGCCGGAACGCCGAGCCCGTGGACCGCTTCGTCCTCGGCGGCGTCCGCCGCGTCGTCCACGCACTGCATGCCCGAGGCGAGCAGGGAGAAGGCGCACCGGAACAGCCGGACCCTGGATGCCTCCACCCGGTGGCGGAGCAGGCACTCGCTGGCGAGGCCCGCCCAACCCAGCTTGAGGAGGATGATGCGGCCGTAGCGCCTGCGGTCCAGTGAGCGTCGTGCCAGTGCCGCCTGCTCGAGAGCGACGCCGCGGCGCCACGCCCGGATGCCACGATCAATCACCTTCGCCGTATGGTGCTCGTCCCCATCGGCCTCGGCGAGGCTTCGCCGCCAGTACGCCAGGAAGTGCGTCGCCAGCCGTTCCCTCTCGGGCGTGATGGGCGCCTGCCGGTCGGCCATGCGGTCCACCAGCACGTTGTAGAAGCACGCTCCGTGGTGGGCCCGCTGAAAGGCCTCGAGTGTACGCTCATCACCCGTACTGGCGATGGGCAGGGCGAAGAGTGGCAGATCCCTGCTCGGCTGGAGCCGGAAGACGTCGGCCCAACTCGCTTCCGGAGTGCGAGCGAGGCCCAGCTCGAACAGCAGCCCACGTGCTGGCTCGCGCAGATCAGGCGGGAGGCTGGCGATCACCGTCTGGTAGGTGGAATCAATCGTGGTTCGCATGGGCGGTCGGCTTCACCAGCTCGCGGTGAGGTCCTCCCAGGGCGCGATGTGGGCGAAGGCCGGCTCGTCGACGAGCAGCTCCTTGAAGCAGCGCAGCTGGGGCTCGCTCAGCTGCACGGGCCGGCCGACGAGCCGGGAGAGTTCCTGGTCCAGCGCATTCCGGCTGCTGGTAGTGCCAGGCTCGTACAGGGCGGCGGCGGCCTGGACACCCTTGAAGCGTTTCACGAGGCCACCATCCGGCTTGAGGAGTGCCAGGTAGATGTCGTGGAGGTCCGAGGCCGACACCATCTCCTGGACCTCCCCGCGCCGCTCCTGCCCGCTCCAGGGCGAGAGCGCGGCGAGGGCGGGCGATCCGGCGAGGCGCTCGAACGCGTGGCGCTGGGGCTCGCTCAGCCGCACTGGCTGCTCGATGAGCCGGGTGAGGAACTGTTCCAGAGCGGTGGTCCCGGAGACGTGGGGCTCGCGGGCGGCGTCGCGCATCTTCCGCAAGCGCTCCAGGCCGTTGCCATCCGGGCGTAGGAGCCGGAGGTAGAGGTCTCCGAACATCATGGGGGACTGGGTGACGAAGCTCGAGCGGGAGTGGGCGTGGGCGGGGATTGGATGGGAATTCATCGGGTATGTCCTTTGAGAGAGAGGGGCACCGCGTTGGGGTGTATGAGCAACTGCCGTGCCGCCCATGCCGGGCGCTCCACGGGGGGAGAATTCGCATCGGCGCGCCTCGTTCCCTGGCAAAGGGGACGTTTTCAGCCGTCGGATGGACGGAGTGCGCCGTGGCCCCTCCACATGGGTGTTGGAGAGAAGTCTTTCGCGAGCCGTGACGTGGACGTATGTGACCGATCAGTGGATGAAAGTGGCCACTCGGACACGCGAGCCTCGATCACGCTTTCGGTCGGAGGCGCCCGATGATGGGCTGATGCGTCTTCTGGGCACGGCCCTTGCTCGGACAGGACAGCCAATGCGCGGACATGCACTCATCCTCGGGAGCCAGACGCACGGATTGACGGGGGTGCTCGGGGATGCGGAGCGGATGGCGGACGCATTGGGTGCGCTCGGTTTTGGTGTGCTCCGTTGCGTGGGTGCGGAGGCGACGCGCGAGGGCATCCTTCAGGGCTACCGTCGTCTCATCGAGACGTGTGCACCGGGAGAGGCGGCCTTCATCTACTACGCGGGCCATGGCGCGAAGTCTCCAGAGCCCGAGGACGGATTCCAGTTCATCGTGCCGGTGGACTTCGAGCGCTCCACGGAGGAGGACTTCCGCGGGATCACCGCCTTGGAGCTGTCGGGGCTGTTGGCGGAGCTGACGGCGAAGACGCAGAACGTCACGGTCGTGCTCGATTGCTGTTTCGCCGCGCGAATGTCTCGCGGGCTGGGGTTGATGCCGAGGGCGATCCCGGAGGTTCCGCAGCCGGTCGTGCGCGCTCATCTGGCGCGACTCCGGGCCCGGAGCAGTGCACTCGGAGATCTCCACGTCGAGAGCAATCCGCATGCGGTCCGGCTGGTGGCTTCGGCGCTCGATGAGCTCGCCTACGAGTACACCAATGCGAGGGGCGTGAGGACGGGACTGTTGACCGATGCGTTCCTCGAGGTGCTCGAGGAGGCACGAGGGCTCCGCGTCTCCTGGGGGCAGTTTGGCCGTCGTGTCCGCGAGCGGGTCCTGGCGCGGTGTCCCCGGCAGCGGCCCGAGCTCGAAGGGCCTGGGAGGCGGCTGTTGTTCCTGCTCGAGGAGCTCGAGCAGGAGCACGCGCTGCCGTACTTCCCGGAGCGCAATCGCCATTGGCTCAGGGGTGGGCGTCTCCACGGAGTCCACCCGGGGAACGAGTACGCGATCATGCCCCTGGGTAACCTTGGACCGGATGCTGGCCGGGCCCTCGCGCGTGCCCGGGTCGTCGAGGTGCTGGGAGGCGTCAGTCAGGTGGAACTGGATGGGAGGTCCGGCTCCCTCATTCCAACGGGGGCGCCGGCCTTCCTGCTTCGTTCCGCTCAACCCCGGCATGCCGTGGTGCTGGAAGGGCCCTGGGATGCAAATGAGCCTTTTCATCTGCAACTGCGCGAAGGGATTGAGGCCTCGCCCTTCGTAAGACAGGGCACCGGGCACGAGCAGGAGCCCGTGCTCGCCCGTATCAGACTCGAGAATGGGCGCGTGGACGTTCTCGATGCCGCGGAGGATGGCGTCGTCCACCCGCTACCGCCGACTCCCCACGGGGCCCTGGAAGTCATTCGTGCTGTGGATGTCCTGGCTCGAGCTCAAACGTTGCGTGAACTCGAGAGTGCCGTGGATTCGGATTGGCTCGAAGGCTGTCTCGACATCGAGTGGGGACGGGTACTCGCCGGGTATGCGCGCCGACTTCCCTCCGTGGGGGCCTGTCTCCAGGCAGGAGAGCGTCTCTATGTGCGTCTGCGCAACCGGGGGGGCTCCCGCATCTACGTCTCGGTGTTCGACGTTGGAGTCAGCGGCTGCATCACGTTGTTGAGCACCTCGCAACCCTCGGGCCTGGTCCTTGGGCCCGAGCGTGTGGAGACCCTCGGAGCCCTCCCAGATGGAACGCTCGTAGGACTCGAGCTGGATTGGCCCGCCACCGTACCGGCCACGGGAGAACGCCCTGAGTCCCTCGTCATCATCGCGTCGGATGCACCCGTGGATCTCCGCCTGCTCGAGACGCCCGGAGCCCGGGTGGTGCGGGCCACGGCGTCATCCCTGGAGCGTTTGCTGCGAGGACTCGTGGTGGGGACGACACGGGCGGCGTCCGCACTGGGGGGCGGCTCCTTCCTGGTGAAGCATGCCGTGAAACACATCCGATTCTGGCTGGACCCGTGTCCTCGCCGGTAGGCCGGTTCCCCGATGAGAATGCTCATGAATGAAACGAGTTGGCTCCTGGAGCGGTTGGAGCGCGCCCTCGGAGGCCGGTCCCTCGAAGAGGTCATGCCTGCTTCTCGAGCGCTGGTCGGCTTCGCGGCCGCGATCGTATCGAGCGTGGATGGGGTTCTCGCCCAGAGAGCGGTGGAAAAGCTCCGGGCGGGCAGCAGGCTCCTTCCCGGCGAACTGGAAGCGTTGGAGGTGGGGATCCGGAGGGCGCGCCCGGCGCTTCGCATCGAGAAGGGACGACTGCCGGTCTCGTCGTCACTGAGTATGGACGAGCCTGCGCGGGCCGTGCTCGAGGCCTCGTTGCCCGGGATTGCCTCGGTGGGCTGGAGCTGGGACATCCCTTGGGCGACCGCCTTCCAGGTTGCCCCGTGTGTGCTGGTGACCTGTGCGCACGTGGCGGAGCGGTTGCTGCAGGACCGCGAGGCTCTGGCTCGAGGCCACTTCGTCGCACGCTTCGACGCGGACGAGCACCGGGACGAACGCGCCATTCCGATTACGAGTGTCCTCGCCCGCCACCCCGCGGAGGATGTGGCGTTCCTCGAAATGGGAGCCGCTGGACCGCTGGCGCGGGGCTTGCCGCTGGCACGGGAGCCCGGGCTTCCCTGTAGTGGGCGGGTGCTCGGGGTGGGTTATCCCATCTACAGCGATGGCAACCCTGCGTGGATTGATGCGCTCTTCGAGAATGTCTACGGCGTGAAGCGGGCCTCACCCGGGGAACTGCTGGGCGCGGAGGGAGATCGACTGTTCCATGATTGCACGACCCTGTCTGGCAGCTCGGGCTCCCCTCTCTTCGATCCTCGCACGGGTCTCGTTGTTGGTATCCATGCCTCGGGGCAGTTCGCGTGGCGCAATACCGCGGTGAGCACTCGCGTCCTCCATGCGGTAGAGCCACTCCGGTCCCTTGTCGCTATCTGGGAGTGAAACACAGCCACCAGGCTCGGAGTCGCTACGCCTGATGCAGCCCGGAGGGGCCGGAGGCGGACTCCGGCCCCTGAGATAGGGCGAGGCGGTCAGGACTGGAGGGCCCGGCGCTTCGAATCCCGGGCGCTTGACGCCAGGGCCTCGCGCAGGAGCTCGGCGAGCTGCTGCACGAGAGGCTCACGCAGCAACGCATGGTGGTTTCCGGGCAGCACGTGACGCTCGAGGTTGCTGCCGCTCATCGCCGTCCACCCCCCGTCCTCGGGTTGGCCCGTGACCTCGCCTGCCTTCACCAGCAGCAGCCGCTGATCGGAGGTATGAGGCGTGTAGCGCTGGCCGGCGCGCAGGTTGCTCTCGAAGACGCGCAGCAGGATGCGGAGCTGATCCATCCCGGCACCGGGCGGCAGGGCTCCGCTGCGCTCACCCACCTCCAGCACCCGTGCCAGCACCGCCTCCGGCTCCAGGGCCTCGAGCTGCTCCCACTCCTGCATCAGCTCCGCTCCGAAGGTGCCCAGCAGATCTCGCAGGAACAGCGCCGCCGCCTCGGCGGGCTTCAGCTCCGGCCAGGCCTCTTCCCGAGGCGCGTACGAGTCGATGAGGGCCACGAGCGCGACCTCCTCTCCGCGTTGACGGAGCTGGCAAGCCATCTCGTACGCGATGACGCCACCCAGGGACCAGCCACCTAGCAGGTAGGGGCCGGATGGCTGCACCGTGCGGATCGTCTCCACGTAGAGGGCCGCCATCTCCTCCACCGAGGACAGCGGATCACTGAGCCCATCCAACCCCTGGGCTTGCAGGCCGAACACGGGGCGCTCGGAGCCGAGCTGGCGCGCCAGCCCGGTGTAGCTGAAGACGTTGCCTCCCACGGGGTGCACCAGGAAGAGGGGCGTCTTCTCGCCACCACCACTCAAGGGGACGAGCGGGGACCAGGGCAGCGGGGACTCCTGCCGCAGCAGCGCGGCGAGCTGCTCCACCGTGGGCGCCCTGAAGAGGGTGGCCAGGGGCAGCTCGCGGCCCGTGGCCTCGCGCACGCGTGCCATGAGCTGCACGGCCAGCAACGAGTGGCCGCCCAGTTCGAAGAAGTTGCTGCGCACGCCGACCGGCCGCACCCCCAGCACCTCCTCGAAGACGCGGGCCACCTTCAACTCCAGCGCATCCCGAGGCGGGATGAAGGTCTGCTCGAGCCCCCGGTGCGAAGCCTCCGGCACCGGCAGGGCCTTGCGATCGAGCTTGCCGTTGGGCGTCAGGGGCAGCGCGTCCAGGACTACGAAGGCCGAGGGCACCATGTACTCGGGCAGGGACCGCAGGAGGTGGGCGCGCAGCACGGAGACGTCGGGCGAGTCGCCGGTGACGTAGGCCACCAGCCGCTTGTCGCCGGGCACGTCCTCGCGCACCAGGGCCAGGGCCTGTCGCACCGAGGCATGGCGCGCGAGCACCGCTTCAATCTCGCCCAGCTCGATGCGGAAGCCGCGCAGCTTCACCTGGGAGTCGAGGCGCCCCAGGTAGTCCAGACGCCCGTCCGGCAGGTAGCGCACCAGATCGCCCGTCTTGTACATGCGCCCACCCGGCGTGAGGCCATACGGATCCGGCAGGAAGCGCTCGGCCGTCAGGTCCGGCCGCAGCAGGTAGCCTCGCGCCAGCCCATCACCCGCGAGGTACAGCTCGCCCGGGACACCGGGCGGCACCAGCCGCATGTGGCGGTCCAGCACGTACGCCCGGGTGTTCTCCAGCGGCCGGCCAATGGCCGGACTCCGGCCCTCGTCGCGAGGCACCTGCTCGGAGGTGGAGTACGTGGTGTCCTCCGAGGGCCCGTAGAGATTGAGCACCCGCTCCACGTGGCCCAGAGCGTAGAGCGCGTCGACCGTGCGCCGGGGCAGTGCCTCGCCCGCCAGGTTGACGGTCCGCACCGAACGCGGCAGCCCGCCCATGCGCACCAGCTCCGCCATGGCGGAGGGCACGGTGTTGACCAGCGTCACCTCGTCGCGGCGCGAGAAGGACGGCAGGTGCAGGGCGTTGGGGACGAGGAGCACCCGGCCACCGCAGGACAGCGGGACGAAGAGCTCGAAGATGGAGAGATCGAAGCACACCGAGGTGGCGGCGAGCACTCCGCTCAGCTCGCTGGGGGCGAACACCTTCAGCGCCCAGGAGATGAAGAGCGCGGCGCTGCGGTGCGTGATGGCCACGCCCTTGGGACGGCCCGTCGAGCCCGAGGTGTAGATGAGGTAGGCGAGGTTCTCCGCATCGCAAGAGGTAGGCAGCGGCTCGTCGGACTGCGCCGCCAGCACCGACTCCAGGTCCTCCAGCACGAGCGTCTGGGGACGCACCTGGGGAAGCGCCGGGAGCACGCCGCGCTCGGTGACGACGAGCGCCGCGCTCGAGTCCTCCAGCAGGTAGCCGAGCCGCTCGGAGGGGTAGTCCGGATCCAACGGCGCGTAGGTGCCCCCGGCCTCGAGGACCGCGAGCAGCGCCACGGGCAGCTCCACCGTGCGCCGCAGGCACACGCCCACCCGGACCTCCGGGCCCACGCCCAACGTGCGCAGGTGGCGGGCGAGCCGGTTGGCGCGCCGCATCAGCTCGTCATAGGTGAGCGAGCGCGTGCCGTCGGCCACCGCCAGCGCGTCCGGGGTCCGCCGGGCCTGGGCCTCCAGGCGGGTGTGCAGCAGCGAGCCATCCCGCGGCAGTTCCCCGGGCAGGTTCCACGTCTCCAGCAGCAGCCGCTCCTCGTCGCGGCCGAGCAGCGGCAGGTCGCGCAGAGCGGTGTCGGGACGGGCGCAGAGCACGTCCAGGAGCGTCTCGAAGTGGCGCATCATCCGCGCCACCGTGGCCTCGTCGAAGAGGCCGGTGTTGTAGTTGAGGCTGCCGCCGAAGCCGTCCGGGCCCTCGCCGAGCGCGAGCGAGAGCTCGAACTTGGCGGTGGTGTCCTCATGCTCCACGGGGCGCAGGGTGAGGCCCGGGAGCTGGAGCTCGCCGCCAGGCGTGTTCTGCAGGATGAACATCACCTGGAAGAGCGGGCTGCGGCTGAGGTCGCGCGTGGGCTGGAGCACTTCCACCAGCTTCTCGAACGGGACGTCCTGGTGCTCGTAGGCGGCCAGGGTGCTGGTGCGCACCCGGGCGAGCAGCTCGCGGAAGGAGGCTCCTTCGGACAGGTGCGAGCGCAGCACGAGCGTGTTGACGAAGAAGCCGATGAGGCCCTCCGTCTCGGCGCGCGTGCGGCCGGCGATGGGCGAGCCCACGCTGATGTCGTCCTGGCCCGAATAGCGGGACAGGAGCACCTGGAAGGCGGCCAGCAGTGCCATGAAGGGCGTGGCGCCTTCGCGCTGGCACAGCGCCTTGAGCGCCTCGGAGGCCTTCCGGGACACCTTCACCGGGAGATTGGCGCCCCGGTACGACAGCACCGCGGGACGAGGCCTGTCGGTGGGCAGCTCCAGCGCCGCGGGGGCACCGGAAAGCTGCTGCTTCCAGAAGTCCACCTGCCGCTGGAGGACGGAGCCGCTCAGCCAGTCACGCTGCCAGACCGCGTAGTCGGCGTACTGCACCGGGAGCGCCGGCAGCCGCGACGGCTGGCTCGTGGCGAAGGCCTCGTAGAACGCGGCCACCTCGCGCGCCAGGATGGCGTTGGACCAGCCATCGGAGACGATGTGGTGCAGCGCCAGGAGCAGGACATGCTCGGTCTCGCTCAGGCGCAACAGCGAGGCGCGGAAGAGCGGACCGTGCGCCAGGTCGAAGGGCCTACGGGCCTCTTCCTCCGCGAGCCGGAGGACCTCGGCCTCACGCTGGGACTCGGGCAGTGAGCCCAGGTCCACCGTGTGCAGCTTCGAGAGCGGAGTCTCGGAGATGACCTGGACGGGGCCGTCCTGGCCCGGCTGGAAGGTGGTGCGCAGCGCCTCATGGCGCAGCACGAGCGCCTCGAGTGCCCGCTCCAGCGCGCTGGCGGACAGCCGCCCGGAGAGCCGGAGCGCGAAGGGCATGTTGTAGACGGTGCTACCGGGCTCGAGCTGAGCGAGGAACCACAGCCGCTGCTGGGCGAAGGAGAGCGGCAGCGGGCCTCCGCGAGCCGCGGGCTTCAACGCGGGAGCCTGGGTGCGGCTGGCGGACTGGACGCGCTCGGCGAGGCCCGCGACGGTGGGGGCCTCGAAGAGGACGCGCAGGGGCAGCTCCACGCCGAGCGAGGCGCGGATGCGGCTGATGACCTGGGTCGCCAGCAGCGAGTGGCCACCGAGCGAGAAGAAGTCCTCCTCGGCACCCACGGACTCCACGCGCAGCACCTCGGCCCAGATGGCGGCCAGGGCGCGTTCGATCTCCGTGTCCGGAGCGCGCGACGCCTTGCGCGAGAGCGCCGAGGCCTCGGGAGGCGGCAGCGCCTTGCGCTCGACCTTGCCGTTGGGATTGAGGGGCAGGGCCTCCAGGTGGACGAAGGCCGAGGGCACCATGTACTCGGGCAGCCGCTGCTGGAGGAATGCGCGCAGGACGGAGGCGTCGGGCGAGTCGCCGGTGACGTAGGCCACCAGCCGCCTGTCACCCGGGACGTCCTCGCGCACGAGGGCCACGGTCTGGCGCACGGAGGCATGCTGGAGGAGGGCGGACTCCACTTCACCCAGCTCGATGCGGAAACCGCGCAGCTTCACCTGGGAGTCGAGGCGGCCGAGGAACTCGAGAGTGCCATCGGCCAGCCAGCGCACCTTGTCGCCGGTGCGGTAGAGGCGGGCGCCCGGCGTGGTGCTGAACGGATGGGTGATGAAGCGCTCGGAGGTGAGCTCCGGACGGCCGAGGTAGCCGAGAGCCAGGCCCTCACCACCGATGAGCAGCTCGCCCGGGACGCCCACGGGCACGGGGCGCAGCGAGGCGTCCACCACGTAGGCCTGGGTGTTGGAGATGGGACGGCCGATGGGCAGCGCGGAAACGGAGTGAGAGGGGCACACCCATGCAGTGCAGTCGATGCACGCTTCGGTAGGTCCGTACTGGTGGACGAGCCGCGCGTTCAGCTTGGAGAGGAAGAGCGAGTGGAGTTCGTGGGTAAGGGGCTCGCCGCCGCAGAAGACGAAGCGCAGGGACTGGCAGCGCGCGATGTCCGGTGTCTGCAGGAAGGTGGACAGAGGGGCGGGGCCGAAGTGCAGGTGGGTGATGGAGTGGCGCAGAACCATCTGCACCAGGTACTCGGGGTCCCTCTGGCCACCGGGACGCGCGAGCACGAGCCGGGCGCCTGAGAGCAGAGGAGCGAACATCTCCCAGACGGAGATGTCGAAGCTGAAGGAGGCCTTCTGGAGGAAGGCGTCCTGGGGAGTCATGGGGAACTCGCGCTGACGCCAGAGCAGGTGGTTGACGGCGGCGCGGTGGGCCACCTGGACACCCTTGGGACGGCCCGTGCTGCCCGAGGTGTAGATGACGTAGGCGGGGCTGGAGGCCTCGGGCTCGGGCAGGACGGTGCCCTGGGGCGCGGGCGGCAGAGCGTTGAGCGCGTCGAGCGAGTCCAACCGCAGGACCTGGGTGCCGGTGGAGGGCAGGGCCTGGAGCAGGGCGCTACGGGTGAGGAGCAGCTTGGCGCCACTGTCCTCGAGCATGAAGGCCAGACGTTCGGAGGGGTACTCCGGATCCAAGGGGACCCAGGCGGCACCGGACTGGAGGATGGAGAGGAGGGAGACGAGCATCTCCGGGGAGCGCTCGAGGCAGAGGGCGACGAGGGTGCCGGGGCCGACGCCGAGAGAGAGCAGGTGCAGGGCGAGGCGAGAAGAGGCCTCGGAGAGCTGGCGGTAGGTGAGGGAGCCGGACTCGGAGACGAGGGCGATGGCCTCGGGAGTGCGCAGAGCCTGGGCCAGGAAGAGCGAGTGGAGCGTGGCCTCGCGGGGGAAGTCCGCGTGCGTGTCGTTCCATTCCACGAGTACCTGCTGGCGCTCCTCGGGGGAGAGGAGGGGCAGGTCGTGCAGGGCGGTGTCGGGATGGGCGGCGATGGTCTCCAGGAGCACCTGGAAGTGACGCATCATCCGCGCCGCGGTCTGCGCGTCGAACAGATCCGTGTTGTAGGTGAGCGTGCCGCCGAAGCCGTCGGGGCCCTCGTTGAGGGCGAGCGAGAGCTCGAACTTGGCAGTGGTGCCCTCGTGCTCGACGGGGCGCAGGGTGAGGCCAGGGAGCTGGGCTTCTCCCGTCGGGACGTTCTGCAGAGCGAACATCACCTGGAAGAGAGGAGAACGGCTCAGGTCGCGAGGAGGACGCAGCTCCTCGACGAGCTTCTCGAAGGGGATGTCCTGGTGGGCGAAGGCACCGAGGGTGGTTTCACGCACCTGCTGGAGCAGCTCGCGGAAGGAAGTGACACCCGAGAGGCGAGAACGCAGGACGAGGGTGTTGACGAAGAAGCCGATGAGGCCCTCGAGCTCGGCGTGGCGGCGGCCGGCGATGGGAGAGCCGACGGAGATGTCGTCCTGGCCGGAGTAGCGCGAGAGCAACACCTGGAAGGAGGCCAGAAGGGCCATGAAGGGRGTGACCCCTTCACGCTGGCAGAAGGCCTTGAGGGACTCGGAGAGMGYCTTGGGGAGGYGGACTTCGAGGAAGGCGCCGCGGTGGCTCAGGACGGAGGGACGAGGCCTRTCGGTGGGCAGCTCGAGAGCGGCGGGAGCACCGGAGAGCTGCTGACGCCAGAAGGAGAGCTGCTGCTCGAGRGCRGCACCCTGCAGCCAYTGACGCTGCCAGACGGCGTAGTCGGCGTACTGCAGCGGCAGCTCGGGCAGAGGCGAGGGCTGGCCCGACGAGAAGGCCTGGTAGAGGGCCGCCATCTCGCGGATGAAGATGCCCATGGACCACCCGTCGGAGACGATGTGGTGCATGGAGATGGCGAGGATGTGCAGTTGCTCCTCGAGCTTGAAGAGAGAGGCGTGCAGGAGCGGGCCACGGGCCAGATCAAAGGGCCGCATGACGGAGTGGATGGCCAGGCGGCGGGCTTCCTCCTGACGCTCCGCGGGAAGCAGGGAGGAGAGGTCTACGATCGGTAGAGGCAGAGAAGCCGTGGGAGCGATGAGCTGGACGGGTTGACCGGAATCGGAGCCGAAGGTGGTGCGCAGGGCGTGGTGACGGCGGACCAACTCAGTGAAGGCGTGCTGGAGCGCGGCCTCGTCCAGAGCGCCTTCGAGGCGCAGGACGAAGGGAATGTTGTAGGTGGAGGAGCCGGGCTGGAGCTGGTCGAGGAACCACAGGCGCTGCTGAGCGAAGGAGAGAGGCAGGGGGCCTGAAGTGTCCGCGGGCTCGAGCGGAGGCGCCTGGAGCGAGGCGCCGGACTGGAGGGCGGAGCCCAGGTGAGCCGCGAGGGCGGCGACGGAGGGGGCCTCGAAGAGGGCGCGCAGGGGCAGCTCCACCTGGAAGGTGGAGCGGATGCGAGAGACGACTTGAGTGGCGAGCAGGGAGTGGCCACCCAGCTCGAAGAAGTTGTCGTGGATGCCCACCTGCTTCGCGCCCAGTACCTGGGCCCAGATGTCGGCCAGGCGCTGCTCCAGCTCGTTGCGAGGCGCAACGTAGTTGCTGGAGGAAGAGAGCGCGCTCTCGGGAGCGGGAAGCGCCTTGGTGTCCACCTTGCCGTTGGGAGTGAGGGGCAGGGCGTCGAGGGGCACGAAGGCGGAGGGCACCATGTACTCGGGCAAGGAGCCCTTGAGGAAGGTGCTCAGGTCCGCGGTGTTGAGCTCGGAGGTCGTGGGCACGACGTAGGCGACGAGACGCCTGTCACCCGAGTCCTGGCGCACCACGACGATGGCCTGGCGCACGGAGGGGTGGGCGCGCAGAGCGGACTCCACTTCACCCAGTTCGATGCGGAAGCCGCGCAGCTTCACCTGGGAGTCGAGGCGGCTGAGGAATTCGAGCGTGCCATCGGCCAGCCAACGCACCTTGTCACCGGTGCGGTAGAGGCGGGCACCCGGGGACGAGGAGAAGGGGTGGGGGATGAACTTCTCGGCGGTGAGCTCGGGGCGGCCGAAGTAGCCACGCGCCAGGCCGTCGCCACCCAGGTACAGCTCGCCGGGGACGCCGGGAGGTACGGGCTGCAGGTGCTCGTCGAGGACGAAGGCCGTGGTGTTGGAGATGGGGCGGCCGATGGGGACSGARGAGGCGTGRGGCGCGACGGACTGGATGAGGAACCAGGTRGCGAAGGTGGTGGACTCAGTGGGTCCGTAGACGTTGAGGAGACGGGAGGGAGGAGCGGCCTCGAGGACACGGCGGATGGAGAGAACGTCAGAGGCCTCACCGCCGAAGAGGAGGTTGCGCAGGGAGGAGAAGGAAGAAGGCGCGAGAGAGGCGACCTGGTTGAAGAAGGCGGTGGTGAGGAAGAGGGTGGAGACGGAGTGGGCGCGGAGGGTGGCGCCGAGCTCAAGGGGAGAGAGGAGCTGTTCGCGAGAGAGGATGAGGAGGCGAGCGCCGGAGAGGAGAGGGCCCCAGACCTCGAAGGTGGCCGCGTCGAAGGCGGTGTTGGAGGCGTGAGCGACGCAGTCCTCGGGAGAGAAGCGGACGTAGTCGGAGGAGAGAACGAGACGCAGGACGCCGAGGTGGGGAACGGCGACGCCCTTGGGACGTCCCGTGGAGCCCGAGGTGTAGATGAGGTAGGCGAGGTTGTCGGAGCCGGAGCCCGAGGGAGGAGCGTGGCGAGGCTGCTGGGAGAGGGCCGCGGACTCGGAGTCCAACAGGAGGAGGCGAGCCGAGTGGGAAGGCAGCCGGGCCTGGAGGGACTGGAGGGTGACGAGGACGCGAGCGGAGGAGTCCTCGAGCATGAAGGCCAGGCGCTCGGAGGGGTAGGAGGTGTCGAGAGGCAGGTAGGCGCCGCCGGCCTTGAGGGTGGCGAGCATGGCGACCACCATGTCGGTGGAGCGCTCGAGCAACAGGCCCACCATGGTCTCGGTGCCAACGCCCAGGGAGCGCAGGTGCCAGGCGAGTTGGTTGGCGCGCTCGTCCAGCTCACGGTACGTGAAGCGTTGCTCGCCTTCCTGCACCGCGATGGCGTCGGGAGTGAGCCGGGCCTGAGCCTCGAAGTGGCCGTGGATGGAGCCGTGGCGCGGGTAGTCCGTGCGCGTTTCGTTCCACTCCACCAGCACCTGCTGGCGCTCGGTGCCGGTCAGAAGAGGCAGGGAGGAGAGAGGAGCCTCGGGGCGCGAAATGAGTGACTCGAGCAACACGCCCAGGTGGCTTGCCATGCGGCTGACAGTGTCGTGCTCGAAGAGTTCGGAGCAGTACTCCAGAGCGCCGGAGAAGCCCTCGGGGCTGTCGAGGAGGGAGAGGGTGAGGTCGAACTTGGAGGAGACCTCGTTAGGCATCAACGGGCGCAGGGAGAGACCCGGCAGCTCGATGTCCGAGTGAGGAGCGCTCTGCAGGGCGAACATCACCTGGAAGAGGGGAGTGCGGCTCAAGTCACGGGGAGGCTGCAACTCCTCGACGAGCTTCTCGAAGGGGATGTCCTGGTGGGCGAAGGCACCGAGGGTGGTCTCACGCACCTGGTGCAGCAGCTCACGGAAGGAGGAGACGCCAGAGAGGCGGGCACGCAGGACGAGGGTGTTGACGAAGAAGCCGATGAGGCCCTCGAGCTCCGAGTGGCGGCGGCCGGCGATGGGAGAGCCAACGCTGATGTCGTCCTGGCCGGAGTAGCGCGAGAGCAACACCTGGAAGGAGGCCAGCAGAGCCATGAAGGGGGTAACACCTTCACGCTGGCAGAAGGCCTTGAGGGACTCGGAGAGCGCCTTGGGGAGGTGGACCTCGAGGAGTGCGCCACGCTGGCTCTGGACGGAAGGCCTGGGCTTGTCGGTGGGCAGCTCGAGGGCGGCGGGAGCACCGGAGAGCTGCTGGCGCCAGAAGGAGAGCTGCTGCTCGAGGGCAGCACCCTGCAACCACTGACGCTGCCAGACGGCGTAGTCAGCGTATTGCAGGGGCAGCTCGGGCAAAGGCGAGGGCTGTCCGGAGGAGAAGGCCTGGTAGAGGGCCGCTACCTCGCGCACGAGGATGCCCATGGACCACCCGTCGGAGACGATGTGGTGCATGGAGAGGGCGAGGATGTGCAGCCGCTCCTCGAGCTTGAAGAGCGAGGCGCGCAGGAGCGGGCCGTGAGTCAGATCAAAGGGCCGCAGGGCGACTCGAGAGGCCTGACGGTAGGCCTCGTCCTGGCGCTCGGAAGGCGGCAGGGACGAGAGGTCCACGAGGGACAGGGGCAGGGAAGCCGTCGGCGCGATGCGCTGTACGGGCTGGCCGGCCTCGGAGCCGAAGGTGGTGCGCAGGGCGTGATGACGGCGGATCAGCTCGGCGAAAGCACGCTGGAGAGCGGCCTCGTCCATCGCTCCTTCGAGGCGCAGGACGTAAGGCATGTTGTAGGCGGAGGAGCCGGGCTGGAGCTGGTCGAGGAACCACAGGCGCTGCTGAGCGAAGGAGAGGGGCAGCGGGCCTGAGGTGTTCGCGGGCTCGAGCGGAGGAGCCTGAAGCGAGGCGCCGGACTGAAGAGCTGCGCCCAGGTGTGCGGAGAGGGCCCCGATGGTGGGCGCCTCGAAGAGGGCGCGCAGGGGCAGCTCCACCTGGAAGGTGGAGCGGATGCGAGAAACGACCTGGGTGGCGAGCAGGGAGTGGCCGCCCATCTCGAAGAAGTGGTCGTGGATGCCGACACGCTCGACGTGGAGCACCTGGGCCCAGATGCCAGCCAGGCGCTGCTCCAGCTCGTCACGGGGAGCGACGTAGGCCGCCGACGACGGAAGCGAGGAGGCCTCGGGAGCGGGAAGCGCCTTGGTGTCCACCTTGCCGTTGGGAGTCAGGGGCAGGGCCGGGAGGGAGACGAAGGCGGAGGGCACCATGTACTCAGGCAGGGAGCGCTTGAGGAAGGTGTGCAGGTCCGCGGTGTCGAACTCGGGGGACGAGGAAGTGGGTACGACGTAGGCGACGAGGCGCTTGTCGCCGGAGTCCTGGCGAAGCACCACGACGGCCTGGCGCACGGAGGGGTGGGTGCGCAGGGCGGATTCGATTTCACCCAGCTCGATGCGGAAGCCACGCAGCTTCACCTGGGAGTCGAGGCGGCCGAGGTATTCGAGCGTGCCGTCGGCCAGCCAGCGCACCTTGTCACCGGTGCGGTAGAGGCGGGCGCCGGGCGTGGTGCTGAACGGATGGGTGATGAAGCGCTCGGAGGTGAGCTCCGGACGGCCGAGGTAGCCGAGAGCCAGTCCTTCACCGCCGATGAGCAGCTCGCCCGGGACGCCCACGGGCACGGGACGCAGCGAGGCGTCCACCACATAGGCCTGGGTGTTGGAGATGGGGCGGCCGATGGGCAGCGCGGAGACGGCGTGAGAGGGGCACACCCATGCAGTGCAGTCGATGCACGCTTCGGTGGGGCCGTACTGGTGGACGAGCCGGGCGCTCAGCTTGGAGAGGAAGAGCGCGTGGAGCTCGTGGGTGAGGGGCTCGCCACCGCAGAAGACGAAGCGCAGGGACTGGCAGCGCGCGACGTCCGGCGTCTGCAGGAAGGTGGACAGCGGAGCGGGGCCGAAGTGCAGATGGGTGATTCCGTGACGCAGAACCATCTGCACCAGGTACTCGGGGTCCCTCTGGCCGCCGGGGCGCGCGAGCACGAGCCGGGCGCCGGCCAGCAGAGGAGCGAACATCTCCCAGACGGAGATGTCGAAGCTGAAGGAGGCCTTCTGGAGGAAGGCGTCCTGGGGCCCCATGGGGAACTCGCGCTGACGCCAGAGCAGGTGGTTGACGGCGGCGCGGTGGGCCACCTGGACACCCTTGGGACGGCCCGTGCTGCCCGAGGTGTAGATGACGTAGGCGGGGCTGGAGGCCTCGGGCTCGGGCAGGACGGTGCCCTGGGGCACGGGCGGCAGTGCGTTGAGCGCGTCGAGCGAGTCCAACCGCAGGACCTGAGCCTGGGTAGTGGGCAGGGCCTGGAGCAAGGCGCTACGGGTGAGGAGCAGCTTCGCGCCACTGTCTTCGAGCATGAAGGCCAGACGCTCGGAGGGGTACTCCGGATCCAAGGGGACCCAGGCGGCACCGGACTGGAGGATGGAGAGGAGGGAGACGAGCATCTCCGGGGAGCGCTCGAGGCAGAGGGCGACGAGCGTGCCGGGGCCGACGCCGAGAGAGCGCAGGTGCAGGGCGAGGCGAGAGGAGGCTTCGGAGAGTTGGCGGTAGGTGAGGCTACCGGACTCGGAGACGAGGGCAGTGGCCTCGGGAGTGCGCAGAGCCTGGGCCAGGAAGAGCGAGTGGAGCGTGGACTCGCGGGGGAAGTCCGTGTGCGTGTCGTTCCATTCCACGAGTACCTGCTGGCGCTCCTCGGAGGAGAGGAGGGGCAGGTCATGCAGAGCGGTGTCGGGATGGGCGGCGATGGCCTCCAGGAGCACCTGGAAGTGACGCATCATCCGCGCCGCGGTCTGAGCGTCGAACAGGTCCGTGTTGTAGGTGAGCGTGCCGCTGAATCCATCCGGGCCCTCGCCGAGGGCGAGCGAGAGCTCGAACTTGGCAGTGGTGCTCTCGTGCTCGATGGGGCGCAGGGTGAGGCCAGGGAGCTGGGCTTCTCCCGTCGGGAGGTTGAGCAGCGAGAACATCACCTGGAAGAGAGGAGTGCGGCTCAGGTCGCGAGGAGGACGCAGCTCCTCGACGAGCTTCTCGAAGGGGATGTCCTGGTGAGCGAAGGCACCGAGGGTGGTTTCACGCACCTGCTGGAGCAGCTCGCGGAAGGAAGTGACACCCGAGAGGCGAGAACGCAGGACGAGGGTGTTGACGAAGAAGCCGATGAGGCCCTCGAGCTCGGCGTGGCGGCGGCCGGCGATGGGAGAGCCGACGGAGATGTCGTCCTGGCCGGAGTAGCGCGAGAGCAACACCTGGAAGGAGGCCAGAAGGGCCATGAAGGGAGTGACCCCTTCACGCTGGCAGAAGGCCTTGAGGGACTCGGAGAGCGCCTTGGGGAGGTGGACTTCGAGGAAGGCGCCGCGGTGGCTCAGGACGGAGGGACGAGGCCTATCGGTGGGCAGCTCGAGAGCGGCGGGAGCACCGGAGAGCTGCTGACGCCAGAAGGAGAGCTGCTGCTCGAGAGCAGCACCCTGCAGCCATTGACGCTGCCAGACGGCGTAGTCGGCGTACTGCAGCGGCAGCTCGGGCAGAGGCGAGGGCTGGCCCGAGGAGAAGGCCTGGTAGAGGGCGACCATCTCGCGCACGAAGATGCCCATGGACCACCCATCGGAGACGATGTGGTGCATGGAGATGGCGAGGATGTGCAGTTGCTCCTCGAGCCTGAAGAGCGAGGCGTGCAGGAGCGGGCCATGCGCCAGATCAAAGGGCCGCATGACGGAGTGGAATGCCAGGCGGCGGGCTTCCTCCTGACGCTCCGCGGGAGGCAGGGAGGAGAGGTCCGCGCGGGACAGAGGCAAGGACGCCGTGGTCGCGATGAGCTGGACGGGCTGACCGGACTCGGAGCCGAAGGTGGTGCGAAGGGCGTGGTGACGGCGGACCAGCTCGGTGAAGGCGTTCTGCAGAGCAGCCTCGTCCAGAGCGCCTTCGAGGCGCAGGACGTAGGGCATGTTGTAGGTGGAGGAGCCGGGCTGGAGCTGGTCGAGGAACCACAGGCGCTGCTGAGCGAAGGAGAGGGGCAGAGGGCCTGAAGTGTCCGCGGGCTCGAGCGGAGGAGCCTGGAGCGAGGCACCGGACTGGAGGGCTGCACCCAGGTGGGCCGCGAAGGAGGCGACGGAGGGGGCCTCGAAGAGGGCGCGCAGGGGCAGCTCCACCTGGAAGGCGGAGCGGATGCGAGAGACAACTTGAGTGGCGAGCAGGGAGTGGCCACCGAGCTCGAAGAAGTTGTCGTGGATGCCCACCTGCTTCACGCCCAGCACCTGGGCCCAGATGCCGGCCAGACGCTGCTCCAGCTCGTTGCGAGGCGCGACGTAATCGCTGGAGGAAGAGAGAGCGGTCTCGGGAGCGGGAAGCGCCTTGGTGTCCACCTTGCCGTTGGGAGTGAGGGGCAGGGCGTCGAGGGGCACGAAGGCGGAGGGCACCATGTACTCGGGCAAGGTGCCCTTGAGGAAGGTGCTCAGGTCCGCGGAGGTGAGCTCGGGGGGCGCGCCACCCTCACCCCGTCCCTCTCCCGGAGGGCGAGGGGAAGTGGGCACGATGTAGGCCACGAGACGCCTGTCACCCGAGTCCTGGCGCACCACGACGATGGCCTGGCGCACGGAGGGGTGGGCGCGCAGAGCGGACTCCACTTCACCCAGTTCGATGCGGAAGCCGCGCAGCTTCACCTGGGAGTCGAGGCGGCTGAGGAACTCCAGCTGGCCATCCGGCAGCCAACGCGCCTTGTCACCGGTGCGGTAGAGGCGGACGCCCGGAGACGAGGAGAAGGGGTGGGGGATGAACTTCTCTGCGGTGAGCTCGGGGCGGCCGAAGTAGCCACGCGCCAGGCCGTCGCCACCCAGGTACAGCTCGCCGGGGACGCCGGGAGGTACGGGCTGCAGGTGCTCGTCGAGGACGAAGGCCGTGGTGTTGGAGATGGGGCGGCCGATGGGGACCGAGGAGGCGTGAGGCGCGACGGACTGGATGAGGAACCAGGTAGCGAAGGTGGTGGACTCAGTGGGTCCGTAGACGTTGAGGAGACGGGAGGGAGGAGCGGCCTCGAGGACACGGCGGATGGAGAGAGCGTCAGAGGCCTCACCGCCGAAGAGGAGGTTGCTCAGGGAGGAGAAGGAAGAAGGCGCCAGAGAGGCGACCTGGTTGAAGAGGGCGGTGGTGAGGAAGAGGGTGGAAACAGAGTGGGTGCGGAGTGTTGCTCCGAGCTCAAGGGGAGAGAGGAGCTGCTCGCGGGAGAGGATGAGGAGGCGAGCGCCAGAGAGGAGAGGGCCCCAGACCTCGAAGGTGGCCGCGTCGAAGGCGGTATTGGAGGCGTGAGCGACGCAGTCCTCGGGAGAGAAGCGGACGTAGTCGGAGGAGAGGACGAGGCGCAGGACGCCGAGGTGGGGAACGGCGACGCCCTTGGGACGTCCCGTGGAGCCCGAGGTGTAGATGAGGTAGGCGAGGTTGTCGGAGCCGGAGCCTGAAGGCGGGGCGTGGCGAGGCTGCTGGGAAAGGGCCGTGGACTCGGAGTCCAACAGGAGGAGGCGAGCCGAGTGGGAAGGCAGCCGTGCCTGGAGTGACTGGCGGGTGATGAGGACCCGAGCGGAGGAGTCCTGGAGCATGAAGGACAGACGCTCGGAGGGGTAGGAGGTGTCGAGAGGCAGGTAGGCGCCGCCGGCCTTGAGGGTGGCGAGCATGGCGACGACCATGTCGGTGGAGCGCTCGAGCAACAGGCCCACCATGGTCTCGGTGCCAACGCCCAGGGAGCGCAGGTGCCAGGCGAGCTGGTTGGAGCGCTCGTCCAGCTCACGGTACGTGAGGCGCTGCTCGCCTTCCTGCACCGCGATGGCGTCGGGAGTGAGTCGGGCCTGGGTCTCGAAGTGGCCGTGGATGGAACTGTGGCGCGGGTAGTCCGTCCGCGTTTCGTTCCACTCCACCAGCACCTGCTGGCGCTCGGCCTGGGACAGCAGCGGCAGGGAGGAGAGAGGAGCCTCGGGGCGCGAGATGAGCGACTCGAGCAACACGCTCAGGTGGCTCGTCATGCAGCTGACGGTGTCGTGCTCGAAGAGCTCGGAGCAGTACTCGAGAGTGCCGGTGAAGCCCTCGGGGCCGTCGAGCAGTGAAAGGGTGAGGTCGAACTTGGAGGCCACCTCGTTCGGCATCAACGGGCGCAGGGAGAGACCCGGCAGGTCGATGTCCGACTGAGGAGCGTTCTGCAGGGCGAACATCACCTGGAAGAGAGGAGTGCGGCTCAGGTCGCGAGGAGGACGCAGCTCCTCGACGAGCTTCTCGAAGGGGATGTCCTGGTGAGCGAAGGCACCGAGGGTGGTTTCACGCACCTGCTGGAGCAGCTCCCGGAAGGAGGAGACGCCAGAGAGGCGGGCACGAAGGACGAGGGTGTTGACGAAGAAGCCGATGAGGCCCTCGAGCTCCGAGTGGCGGCGGCCGGCGATGGGAGAGCCAACGCTGATGTCGTCCTGGCCGGAGTAGCGCGAGAGCAACACCTGGAAGGAGGCCAGCAGGGCCATGAAGGGAGTGACACCTTCACGCTGGCAGAAGGCCTTGAGGGACTCGGAGAGCGCCTTGGGGAGGTGGACCTCGAGGAGGGCACCACGCTGGCTCTGGACGGAGGGCCGAGGCTTGTCGGTGGGCAGCTCGAGAGCGGCGGGAGCACCGGAGAGCTGCTGACGCCAGAAGGAGAGCTGCTGCTCGAGGGCAGCACCCTGCAGCCACTGACGCTGCCAGACGGCGTAGTCAGCGTATTGCAGAGGCAGCTCGGGCAGAGGAGAGGGCTGGCCCGAGGAGAAAGCCTGGTAGAGGGCGGCCATCTCGCGGATGAAGATGCCCATGGACCAACCGTCGGAGACGATGTGGTGCATGGAGAGGGCGAGAATGTGGAGCCGCTCCTCGAGCTTGAAGAGCGAGGCGTGCAGGAGCGGGCCATGGGCCAGATCAAAGGGCCGCATGACGGAGTGGAAGGCCTGGCGGTGGGCTTCCTCCTGACGCTCCGCGGGAGGCAGGGAGGAGAGGTCCACGAGGGACAGGGGCAAGGACGCCGTGGGCGCGATGAGCTGGACGGGCCGGCCGGACTCGGAGCCGAAGGTGGTGCGCAGGGCGTGGTGACGGCGGACCAGCTCGGTGAAGGCGTTCTGCAGAGCAGCCTCGTCCAGAGCGCCCTCCAGGCGCAGGACGGAGGGCATGTTGTAGGAGGACGAACCCGGCTGGAGTTGGTCGAGGAACCACAGGCGCTGCTGAGCGAAGGAGAGGGGCAGCGGGCCTGATGTATTTGCCGGCTCGAGCGGAGGAGCCTGGAGCGAGGCGCCGGACTGGAGGGCCGAGCCCAGGTGAGCCGCGAGGGCGGCGATGGTGGACGCCTCGAAGAGGGCGCGCAGGGGCAGTTCCACCTGGAAGGTGGAGCGGATGCGAGAGACGACTTGAGTGGCGAGCAGGGAGTGGCCACCCAGCTCGAAGAAGCTGTCGTGGACGCCGACACGCTCGAGGCGGAGAACCTGGGCCCAGATATCGGCCAGACGCTGCTCCAGCTCGTTGCGAGGCGCGGCATAGGCCGTCGTCGACAGCGAGGAGCTGTCGGGAGCGGGAAGCGCCTTGGTGTCCACCTTGCCGCTGGAAGACAGGGGCAGGGCCTGGAGGGAAACGAAGGCGGAGGGAACCATGTACTCGGGCAGCGAGCGCTTGAGGACGTCGCGCAGTGTGCCGGGGTCCACGGAGAGGCCCTCGTTGGGAACGAGGTAGGCGACGAGGCGCTTGTCCCCCGAGTCCTGGCGCAGCACCACAACGGCCTGACGGACAGAGGGGTGGGCGCGCAGGGCGGATTCGATCTCGCCCAGTTCGATGCGGAAGCCGCGCAGCTTCACCTGGGAGTCGAGGCGGCCGAGGAACTCGAGCTGTCCACCCGGCAGCCAGCGCGCCTTGTCACCGGTACGGTAGAGGCGCTCGCCCGGAGAAGAGGAGAAGGGGTGCGGGATGAACTTCTCGGCGGTGAGCTCGGGGCGGCCGAGGTAGCCGCGCGCCAGGCCGACGCCACCCAGGTACAGCTCGCCGGGCAGGCCCACGGGGAGCAGCCGCAGGTGCTCATCGAGCACGTAGGCCTGGATGTTGTGCAAGGGGCGGCCGATGGAGACGCGGCGAGGCTCCACGTCGTAGGCGACAGTGGAGGCGATGGAGACCTCGGTGGGGCCGTAGACGTTGAGGAAGCGGCGCCCGGGCTTCCAGCGGGCCACGAGATCCGCGGGCAGGGCCTCGCCGGCGGCGACGATGGTGTGGAGGGACTCGAGGACCTGGGGATCGAGGAGGGAGAGGAGGGAGGGAGTGAAGGTGCCGGCGTTGATGGCGTGCTCGCGCAGGAATTGCTGCAAGGGCAGGCCGGGCGGGAGCTGCTCGCGCGTGGCGAGGAAGAGCTGACCACCCGAGAGGAGCGGGGGCAGCATCTCCACGATGGAGGCATCGAAGCCGATGGAGGCATAGGGCAGGACGCGAGAGTCTGGCCCGAGCTCCATGTCGTCGATGGTTTCCAGGATGGTGTTGCAGAGGCCGCGGTGGCGCAGGAGGGTGCCCTTGGGGCGGCCGGTGGAGCCCGAGGTGTAGATGGCGTAGGCGAGGTTGTCGCCGTCCGGAGTCACCTCGAGGTCCGCATCGGAGAAGGAGGAGAGCTGCTCGGACAGGGCCTCCATCCGGAAGGAGCGGATGTCCACGTCCAGGGAGGAGTGGGTGAGCAGGAGGGCGGGACGAGCGTCCGAGACGATGAAGGAGAGGCGCTCGTTGGGGAGGGATGGGTCGAGGGGCAGCCAGGCCGCGCCAGCCTTGATGGTGGCGAGCAGGGCGATGACGAAGTCCGTGGAGCGCTCGAGGTGGAGCGCGACGAGGACTTCCGGGCCGGCGCCGAGGGAGAGAAGGAGGCGGGCGAGCTGGTTGGCGCGGGAATTCAGCTCCGAGTAGGTGAGCTGGGCACTGGAGGATTGGAGGGCGAGGGCGTGCGGCGTGCGGCGCACCTGGGCCTCGAAGAGACGGTGGACGAGCGGATGCTGGGGCAGCTCGCGGGCGGTGGAGTTCCAGTCCACGAGAAGCTGGTGACGCTCGGCGCCGGTCAGCACCTGCTGCTGCTTCTCTGAAGTGCCGAGGGGCAGATCGCTCAGGCAGGCGTCATGCCGGAGGGTCAGTTCCACCAGGAGATCGCACCAGCGCGTCAGGGCCTGCTGGAGCAGGGCGGAGTCGAAGCGCGTCGAGTCGTACGCCGCGCTGAACTGAATGCGTGCGCCCGGGATGACGGTGAGGGTGAGGGGGAAGTTGGTCTGCCCGCTGGGTGCGAGCAGATCACGGATGTTCAGAGAGGAAGCCTGGCGCTGGAGGGACTCGTCCAGCGGGTAGTTCTCGACGACGAGGAGGGACTCGAAGAGAGGCGTCGCGCGAGGCAGGCCGCTCACTGCCTGAATGGAGACGAGCGAAGCGTGCTCGTGTTGCTGCAACTCGAGCTGCTGTGCGCGGAGCTGCTGGAGCCAGGGCAGGAGGGGCTCGGAAGGAGCGGGGATGCGGACGCGGACAGGGAGGGTGTTGATGAAGAGGCCCACCATGGTCTCGACGCCCGGGAGCTCGGGAGGCCTGCCAGAGACGGTGAATCCGAAGACGACATCCTTCTCGGAGCTGTAGTGCGAGAGGACGAGCGCCCAGGCCGCCTGGGCGAGGGTGTTGAGGGTGAGCTGGTGCTGACGCGTGAAGGCGATGATGGATGCGGTGGTCTCGGCGTCGAGGCTCCGCTCGTGGATGTGCGGGGCTGGCGGCTGGCCCTTGTCAGGTGAAGCGTGGGTGTCGGCCGGAAGGGGCGTGGGGGAGGCGAAGCCCGCGAGCATGGAGCGCCAGAAGGACTCCTCGGCGGCGGGGTCGTGGCGCTGCAGCCAGGAGATGTAGTCGCGGAAGGGAGGCCGGGCGGGGAGCTGAAGCGGCTTGCCGGAGCTGAGGACGTCGTAGGCGGCGAAGACGTCCTGCATGAGGGGCCCGATGCTCCAACCATCCAGCAGGAGGTGGTGGTAGCTCCAGAGGACGCGCCAGGTGTTGTCCTGGAGGCGGATGGCCGTCAGGCGCATGAGCGGGGCGCGAGCCAGGTCGAAGCCCTTGCGCTTGTCCTCGAGGAGGAATGCGTCGAGGCGCGTCTTCTGCTCGTCCGCGGAGAGGTGCCGCCAATCATGCTGCTGGAAGGGGATGGTGGCGCGCGCGTGGACGAGCTGCAGGGGGGTGTCGAGCCCCTCCCACAGGAAGGCGGTGCGAAGGATGGTGTTGTGGTCGAGCGCGGCCTGCCAGGCCTGGAGGAAAGCCTCCAGGTTGAAGGAGCCGTCGATGCTCCAGGAGAGCTGCGAGAAGTAGACGTCCGCCTCCGGTGTCAGGAGGGCGTGGAAGAGCATGCCCTGCTGCAGCGGCGTGAGGGGATAGAGGTCCTCGGGTGACGCGGAGTGGCGTGCGAGGAGCGAGTCGAGGGCCCCCTGCGTGAGGCGCGCGAGGGGGAAGTCGGAGGGCGTGAAGCGGCGAGCGTCGTCGGAGTGACGCAGGGAGATGAGGGCGCGGAGGCGAGTGAGGAAGCGCTGGGCGAGGCCCTGGATCGTCGACGCGTGATGCAGGTGGGTGCTGTAGGTGAAGGAGAGCTGGAGGCGTCCCTCGAGGACGGAGCCACTCACTTCCAGGGGATGCATGCGGCGAGACGCCGGTGCAACGAAGGGGCCGGTGGGCTCACTGGAGAGTGAGAAGAGGGTGCTCGCGGCGGCGGAGCCATCCAACTGGCCGAGGTAGTTGAAGGCGACCTGCGGAGCGGGGAGTGCCCGCAGCTGCTGGGAAAGCGCCTCGGGTCCCATCCACTGGAGGATGCCGGCGCCAATGCCGTGGTGGGGCAGCTGGCGCAGGGAGTCGCGAACGGAGCGCAGGCAGTCTCCCGGAGAGCCGCCCTCGGGAATGGAAAGCAGCAGGGGCGTGAGGGAGGTGAACCAGCCGATGGTGCGGGAGAGGTCCACATCCGCGAAGAGGTCCTCGCGGCCGTGGCCCTCGAGCGTCACGAGGAGGCGCGGCTGGCCCGTCCACTCCGAGACGGATTGGACGAGCGCGGTGAGGAGGACGTCATTGATGTGCGCGCGCCAGCTGGCGGGCACCTCCTGGAGCAGGAGGCGGGTTTCGTCAGCGTCGAGCGAGACGGAGACGGAGGCGGCGGAGGCGTAGGTGTTCTCCCCGGACGAGTCCATGGGGAGGGGCTGGATGAGGGAGCGCGCCTCATTCAGCCAGAGGGGCGCCTCGGCGGCGAGCGCCTCGGAGGAGGCGTACTCGGAGAGGCGGCGCGCCCACGTCTGGACGGAGGTGGACTTGGGCGGAAGCGTGACCTGCTGACCCTGGAGGAGCTGGAGGTAGGAGGCCTCGAGGTCCTCGACGAGGATGCGCCAGGACACGGCGTCGATCACGAGGTGGTGTGCGCAGAGGAAGAGGCGCTGGGCGTCACCGAGGTTGAAGAGCGCGGCAACGAGGAAGGGCGGCCTGGAGAGATCGAAGCTGGCTTGGAGGCGAGAGGCCTCGGCTTCGAGGGCCGCCGGCCGAGAGGCCGCGGGAATGCCGGAGAGGTCCACCTGGAGGAGGGTGGGAGCGGCTTCGGTGCCAGCGAAATGCTGCTGCCAGCGCCCCTCGACGCGCGTGAAGCGTGCGCGGAGCGCATCGTGGTGGACCACCACGTGGCCGAGCGCCTTCTCGAGGAGCGACGCGTCCAGGGACTGACGCACCTCGAGGAGCAGGGATTGGTTGAAGTGGTGGGCGTGGGCGGTGTCGAGCTGGAGGAAGTAGTGCTGAATGGGGGTGAGGTGCACCTCGCCCGTGACAGGACCCTGCTCGTCCAGTGAGCCCGAGGAGTCTCCGGCGATGCGGGCCAGCTCGGCGATGGTCTGGTGCTGGAAGAACTGGCGAGCGGAGAGGGCAATCCCGGCCCGGCGCGCGCGTGCGATCACCTGGAGGCTGAGGATGGAGTCGCCTCCCAGCGCGAAGAAGTTGTCGTGGATGCCGGCGCGCTCGACGTTGAGCACCTGGGTCCAGATGTCAGCCAGGCGCTGCTCCAGCTCGCTGCGGGGCGCGGCATAGGCCGTCGCCGACTGGAGGTTGGTGCCCTTGGGCGCGGGAAGCGCCTTGCGATCCACCTTGGCGTTGGAGGTGAGCGGGAGGCTCTCCAAGGCGACGAAAGCGGAGGGCCGCATGAACTCGGGCAGCCGCTGCGCGAGGGCGGCTCGCAGCGATTCCACATCGGGCAGAGGCTGTCCCGGAGGAGGAACGACGTAGGCGACGAGGCGCTTGTCGCCGGGCACGTCCTCGCGGACGAGGGCGACGGCCTCACGCACCTCGGGGAGGGAGAGGAGGGCGGCTTCCACCTCGGCCAGCTCGATGCGGTAGCCGCGAATCTTTACCTGATTGTCGATGCGGCCGAGGAAGGTGAGGACGCCATCGGGGCGCCAGCGGGCGAGGTCACCGGTGCGGTAGAGACGCTCACCAGGAGTGGAGGAGAAGGGATTGGGGAGGAAGCGCTCGGCGGTGAGGTCCGGACGGGAGAGGTAGCCGCGGGCCAGGCCGTCGCCGCCGATGTAGAGCTCACCGGGCACGCCCACGGGCACGGGCTGCTGGTGCGCGTCGAGCAGGTACACCTGGGTGTTGGCGATAGGTGTACCGATGGGAACGGAGTCACCGGGCTGCTCGGGACGAGTCATCCGGAAGCAGGAGGTGAAGAGGGTGCTCTCGGTGGGGCCGTAGCAGGCCGTCACGGGGATGCGCAGCTGCTCCAGGACACGGCGGACATGGGGGGCGGAGACGACATCGCCGCCCGTGAGGAGCTGACGCAGGCCGCGCAGACTGTCGAGCTTGTGGTCGACGGCCTGGGTGAAGAGGCCCGAGGTGAGGTGGAGCGTGGTGACGCCGTGGCGCTCCAGCACCTGCGTGAGCAGGTCCAGGTCACTGGGGGACTGGGGAGGGAAGACGACGAGGCGAGCGCCGTGAACCAGCGGTCCCCAGACCTCGAGGGTGGAGGCGTCGAAGGAGATGGGGGCGAGGAGGAGGAAGGTCTCCTCGGGGGAGAGGTGGGCGTAGGAGGCGCCATGGAGCAGGCGGGAGACGGAGCGGTGCTCGATGGCGACGCCCTTGGGCCTGCCGGTGGAGCCGGAGGTGAAGTCGACGTAGACGAGGTTGCGAGAGGTGACGCCCGTCTCCGGAGAGGACGTGGGCAGACCCTCAAGGCTCAACTCCTCCCAGAGGAGGCAGGGCAACGACTCGGAGACGGGGAGCTGCGGGCGCAGGGCGCGAGAGGTGAGGAGCAGCCGGGGAGGAGCGTCCTCCAACATGAAGGCCAGGCGCTGAGCCGGGTAGGAGGCGTCGAGCGGGAGGTAGGCGCCGCCGGCCTTGAGGATGCCCAACAGGGAGACGATGAGCTCCACGGAGCGCTCGAGGCAGAGTGCGACGAGGGAGTCAGGACCCACGCCATGGGAGCGCAGCAGGTGGGCGAGCTGGTTGGCGCGCGCATCCAGCTCACGCCAGGAGAGGCGCTGCTCGCCGAACTCGACGGCCACGGCGTCGGGACGCAGGGCCACCTGCTTCTCGAAGAGGTGGTGGATGCAGACGTCGGTGGGGTAGGGCGAGGAGGTGGCGTTGAAGTCCACCAGCACCTGCTGGCGCTCGGCCTCGGTCAGCAGCGTCAGCCGCGCCAGCGGCTTCTCTGGAGACTCCACGACCTGCCGCGCCAGCACGGCCAGGTGCTCGGCCATGCGCGCCGCGGTGGACGGCTCGAACAGATCCGTCGAGTACTCGAAGGTGCAGTGCAACCCGTCGCTCCGCTCCAGCACTTCGAGCGACAGATCGAACTTCGTCGTATCCGCGTTGATCTTCACGCCGCTCAGCCGCAAGTCGGCCATCTCGGCCTGCGGCGTGGGGACGTTGATGACGTTGAGCACCACCTGGAACACAGGCGAGCGGCTGGGCTCCCTGCGCACCTGGAGCGCGTCCACCAGACGCTCGAACGGGAGCTCCTGGTGGGCGAGGGTCTCCAGCGACGCCTTCCGCACGCGCGTCAACAACTCCCGGAAGGACGGAGCTCCGCCCAGCGGGGCCCGCACCGCGAGCGTGTTGACGAAGCAGCCGATGAGCTCCTCCGTCCCCGGGTAGTGACGGCCGGCCGTGGGCAGACCCACGGCGAAGTCCTCCTGGCCGCTGTAACGGTGCAGCAGCGTCTGGAAGAGCGCCATGATCACCATGAAGGACGTCGCGCCTTCACGCCGTCCCAGGGCCAGCGCCGGCTCGGAGATTTCCCGAGGCAGCAGGAAGTGGTGCAGGGCTCCCTTGTGGGTCTGGACGGCCGGACGGGGCTTGTCGGTGGGCAGCTCCAGGGGCGGAACGCCCGTGAGCCGCTGCTTCCACCAGCCGAGCTCCCTCTCCATCACCCCGCCTTCCAGCCACTGGCGCTGCCACACCGCGAAGTCGGCGTATTGCAGCGTCATGGGCGGCAGCGGCGACGGCTGGCCGGCGCAGTAGGCGGTGTAGAGCGGCACCAGCTCCTTGGCCAGCACCAGCGAGGACCAGGCGTCCGAGACGATGTGGTGGAAGACCAGGTTGAGGATGTGCTCCTCCGGCCCCACCCGCACGAGCAGCGCGTGCAGCACCGGGCCCTTCTCCAGATCGAAGGGCAGCATCAGGTGCTCGCCGCACAACCGGAGCGCCTCGGCTTCCCCCTCCTCGGGCGTCGAGGCATTCAGCTCCACCAGGGGCATGGACAGCTTGAACTCCGGGTGGATGATCTGGACGGCTTCCTGCTCGCCCAGGGCATAGGTGGTCCGCAGCACCTCGTGGCGGTTCACCACTTCCTCCAAGGCGCCATGGAGGGCGGCGGCGTCCAGCGAGCCGTTCAGGCGGTACGTGACGCCGTTGTTGTACGCCACGCCCAGCGGCTCGATCTGCTGCAGGTACCACAGCCGCTGCTGGGCGAACGAGAGCGGCAGGGGCTTGTTCCTTGGCGCGCGAGGAATGGGCGGGGGCGCGGACGGCCCCCCAGCGGCCACCGGCACCACGGCATTGGCGGGGCGCTCCGTGTCGGCGGGGCGCTTCGCGCGGACCACGGGCGCGGACATGGGCTCCAGGCCACCGTCCGTGCGCATGCGCACATAACGGCCGGTGCGGTAGAGGCGCGCGGAGGAGTCCATCGGATGGGGGACCCACCGCTGGTGGTCCTCACGGGAGGTGCGCCACAGGCCCTGCGGCAGACCGGCGCCCCAGAGGGCCAGCTCGCCCACGACTCCGAGCGGCACTGGCTGGCCGGACTCGTCCAGCACCCAGCGCTGCACTTCCGAGGGCAGCTCCTCCTCCGGCGTGCGCGGCACCAGCGAGCCGTCCGCCACCGCGCCCCTTCGCAGCACCGGCACCCCGGCCGCGTCACGCAGTGCCCGGGCGAGCTCGGCGGAAGTCTCCTCCAACACCAGGGTCTTCACCGGCTCCAGGGCCCGCCGGGCCTCGGGCAGTTCCGACAACGAGCGGGCCAGCCGCGCCGAGGCGTGCATCAGCACCTCGCCCGAGCTCCGCGCCAGCTCCACCAGCGCGTCGATGCCCTGACGGCCCTCCACCAGCACCTGCTGCTGGCGCCCGGCGGCGAGCTCCTCGCTGCGCTGGCGCACCTCCGCCAGCTTGCGCAATCCCTGGAGCACCGTCTGGTTGTCCAGGCCGAAGTCGATGAGGCAGGCCACCTCGTCCACGTCCGCCTGGCGCACCACCTCCAGGCGCTTCACGCCGCTGTCCACCGAGCCGATGAGGCCCGCCTGGTAGGCGTAATGCTCGAAGCCGCGCTCCAGGATGGCCTGCACGTCGGCCTCGGGCACCTTGGCGATGTCACCCTTGAAGCCCTGCAGCGCCGCCAGCGAGGCGATGATGTCCACCGAGCTGCGGAAATAGCCCAGCAGCGGCTTGTGCACCGTCTCCAACACCTCGCGGTCATCGTCGCCGATGAAGGTGTGGAGCATGACGGTGATGTGGCCGCGGCCCGGGTGGCCGTTACGGCGCCAGGCCTCGCGGTACAGCCCCACCTTGGCCTTCAGCTCCTCGAAGCTGTGGGCCATCATGGCGGTGAGCACTCCCGCGCCCAGCTCACCGGCCAGGCGGAAGGTCTCCGGGTTGGAGGTGGCGGTGAGCCAGATGGGCAGCTCGCGCTGCACGGGAATCGGGCGCAGGCCGACTTCCACTTCCACTCCACCGCCGCCCTTGCGCTTGAGCTTCTCGCCGCGCCAGACGGCTCGCAGCGTCTTCAGGTTCTCCAGGAGGACGGTGCGGCGGTTCTCGTAGTTGTGCGGAGCGAACGAGAAGTCCTGCACGTGCCAGCCCGTGGCCACGGACACGTCGATGCGTCCGTTGGAGAGGTTGTCCACCACGGACCACTGCTCGGCGACCAGGAGCGGATCATGCAGCGGCAGCACCACGCTGCCAGCGCGCAGGCGCAGGTTGCGCGTCGCGCCCGCCACGGCCGCAGAAAGGACGGCGGGCTGGGGATAGATGCCGCCGAAGGCGTGGAAGTGGCGCTCGGGCGTCCAGACGGCGGAGAAGCCGTTGGCGTCGGCGAACTTCGTCCCCTCCATCAGCAGCTCGTACTTGGCGCCCCGCATGGAGTCTTCGTCATTGGCGAAGTACATGAGGCTCAAGTCCACCGCGCGCGAGCGGATGCCCTCGCCGCGCAGGTGCAAGAGGCTCGTGGACACTTCCTGGGAGGGGAAGAGGACGCGCAGGCCACGCGAGAGCGCCCACAACCACTCCATCTCCGGCCGCTCCACCGCGTTCTCGGCGGCGGCGAGCCAGGTGCTGCCCTCGGACGGCTTCAGCCGCGCGTCCAGGGTCTCGAAGAGCTGCAGCAGGCCACCCTGGGAGAGCACCCAGGCGGGTTGAGAGGGGCCAACGGGCAGGAGCCAGGCCGGGTCCTCCGGACGCACGGGGGCCTTCGCCCCGGCCGGGGCCGGGGCGTCCTCGAGGGACTCCACGTACAGGACGCGAGAGGGCTCCAGCTTCTGGGCGGTGACGAGCCCACGCCAGGTGAGCAGCACGGGCGCGCTCGCCCCTTCGGGGGCGTACTGGGGCAGGCTTCCGAGCTCGGAGGGGCCCAGGGTCATGACGGAGGCACCGGCCTCCAACACGCCCCAGAGGGCCAGCAGCTTCTCGGGAGAGGGCTCGAGGCAGACGACGACGGGCTCACCGCGCTTCACACCCAGGGCGTGCAGGCGGGCGGCCAGACTCCGGGCCCGGGTCATCAGCTCACCCAGGGTCCAGGACTGTCCTTCCTTCGTGACGGCCACGGTGGCGGGAGTGCTCTCCGCGCGCCGGGCCAGCAACTCGGGCACGGAGGGCGAGGTGGGCGCGGGCCGGGGCTGGATCCACTGCTTCCGCTCCTCGCCGGTGAGCAGGGGCAGGCGGGAGATGCGCTCGTCCGGCCGGGCCATGCCCGCGGTCAGCAGCACCCGCAGGTGCTCCAGGAAGCGGCGAGCGGTGGAGGCGTCGAAGAGCTCGGTGGCGTACTCCAGCGCGCAGTGCAGGTGGCCGGGCACCTCGCGGAACACCAGGGTCAGGTCCGACAGCGTCGCGCCCCACTGCACGGGCGCGTCCGGCACGTCGATCAGGCTGGCGCGCAGGCCGGGCAGCTGCTGCGAGTCGCCAGCCGGATTGCTGTGGAGCACGAAGATGCTGTCCGTGATGCGGCCACGGCCGATGTCGTGCTGGGGGAACATCTCCTCGATGAGTTGCTCGAAGGGGACGTCCGGGTGGTTCTGCGCGCCCAACAGCACCTCGCGCACGCGGCCGAGCAGCTCGCGGAAGGTGGGATCACCCCCCACGTCCGTGCGCAGCGCCACCGAGTGGGCCACGTAGCCGATGAGCGTCTGCAACTCGGGCTGGGTGCGGTTGGCGATGGGGGTGCCGACGACGATGTCCGTCTGTCCGCTGTAGCGGTGCAGCAGGGCCTGCCAGGCGGCCAGCAGGATGACGAAGGAGGTGAAGCCCTCGCGGCGGCCGAAGGCCACCAGCTCGTTGGCGAGCGCGGGAGGGAAGTCCGCGGACATGCGTTCCGAGGTGAGCGGGCAGGTGGCGGGCCGGGGCCTGTCCGTGGGCAGGTTCAGCCGCGGCGGCATGCCGGCGAGCTGCTGGCGCCACCACTGCTGCTGCTCGGCCAGGAGGTTCTCGCTGACGCTGCGGCGCTGCCAGTGGCCGAAGTCGGCGTACTGCACGGGCAGGGCCGGCAGCGGCGAGGGCTTCCCCTCGCGCATGGCCACGTAGAGGGCGGCCATCTCGTGGACGAAGATGGTGATGGAGAGCGTATCGCTGACGATGTGGTGGATGCCGCCCACCAGGATGTGGACGTCCTCGCGCAGCCGCAGCAGCGTGGTGCGCAGCACCGGCCCCTTCACCAGATCGAAGGGCCGTGCGGCGTCCTCGCGCGCCAGGCGCAGGGCCTCGGCCTCGCGCTCCTCGGGAGTGCCGTCGAGCACCAGCACCTCGAGCGGCACGTGCACCTTCGCATGGAAGCGCTGCACGGGGCGGCCATCGACGGTGTCATACGTGGTGCGCAGCGCCTCGTGGCGCTGGACGACCTCCTGGATGGCGCGCTCGAGCATCCGCGCGTCCAGGGCGCCCTCGAGGCGGAGGACGAAGGGGATGCTGTAGGCGGACAGGCCCGGGAGGAACTGCTCCAGGCGCCAGGTGCGCTCCTGCACGTAGGAGAGCTTCAGCTCGCCGTCGCGCGTGAGGGGCACCAGCTTCAGGGTCTTCTGTTGGGTCTGCTGCTGCTTCGGCGCGGACTGGAGCAGGGCCTCGATGCGGGAGGCGATCCCGGCGACGGTGGGGCTGTCGAAGAGATCCGCGAGGGGGAGGTTGACCCCGAAGGTGTCGCGCATCTGCGTGAGCATCTGCGCGGCCAGCAGCGAGTTGCCGCCGAGCTCGAGGAAGCTCTCGTCGCGGCCGACGTATTCGAGGCCGAGGCGGGCACGCCAGAGGGCGGCCACGCGCTCCTCGATGTCACCGCGAGGCATGTCCTCCCGCCCAGGAGGAGGCGCGGCCACGGGAGCGGCCGCGGGGGCCGGGTCGAGGCGCGCGAGGGCCGGAGTGGCGGCCGTGGCGGGATGCGCGCCCGGGAGCGCCATGGCGGGCAGGGTGGGCGCCAGGCCAGGCACCGCCTCCACCCAGCAACGCTTCTCCTGGAAGGGATAGGTGGGGAGGGAGAGGCGCAGGCGCCGCTCGCGGGCGTAGAAGGCCTTCCAGTCCGGGGTCAGGCCATGGGCCCATGCGTCGCCCAGGGCCTGTAGGAACACGGCGTGCTCCGAGGCGGAGCTGCCCTGGCGGCGCAGGGATGGGAGTGCCTTCACCTTGCCGCTCTTGGTGTCCACGTTGGCGCGGACCAGGGCGGTGAGGTCCTGCCCCGGGCCCACTTCCAGCAGCAGGCCGCAGCCCTCGCCGAGGAGGGCCTCGATGCTCGAGGCGAAGCGCACGGGCTGGCGCATCTGCCGGGCCCAATAGCCCGGGTCGGTCATCTCCTCGGCGGTGGCCCAGGTACCAGTGAGGCTGGAGACGAGCTTCGCCTTGGGGGCCGAGCGGCCCAGCGAGGTCACCACCCGCACCAGCTCGGGCATGAAGGGCTCGACGTCGGCGGAGTGGAAGGCATGGGGCGCCGGCAGCCGCAGCGTGCCCACGTCGCGGCGCTTGAGTTCCTCCGTCAGGAGCTCCACCTCGGCAATGGGGCCGGAGACGACGCAGCGGCCCGGAGCGTTGAGGGCGGCCAGGGACAGGCGGCCGGAGAGCAGCGGACGCACCTCCGCCTCGGACAGGCCCACCGCGAGCATGGCGCCCGGAGCCATGCCTTCCATCAGCCGGCCGCGCGCCACGGCCAGCTTCAGCGCGTCGGCCAGGGAGAAGACACCCGCGAGGCAAGCGGCCACGTACTCGCCGTAGCTGTGGCCCAGCAGGGCGTGAGGCGTCACCCCCCAGCCCATCCACGTGCGGGCCAGGGAGTATTCCACGGTGAAGAGCGCGGGCAGGGCCACGCGGGGATGGGACAGCAGCTCCTTGGCGGCGGCCTCCTGGCCCGGCTCGGGCATGAGCAGCGAGCGCACCTCCTCGCGCAGAGGCATCTCCAGCAACCCGAGGCACATGTCCACGTGAGCGCGGAAGTCGGGCTCGGCCTGGTACAGCTCGCGGCCCATGGCGACCTGCTGTGCGCCCTGGCCCGGGAAGAGGAAGGCCACACGCAGGCGGCGGCCCGACTCCACGTCGTCCAGCTCCACGGCCGCCCCGGGCTTGCGCAGGCGCTGCACCAGCTCGGCCGCGTTCTTTGCCACCACGGCCCGGCGGTGCTCGAAGCCCCTGCGGCCCAGGGTGTGCGTGAAGGCCACGTCTGCCAGCGACAGGCGCGGGTGTGCCTCCACGTGTGCCGCGAGCCGCTCACCCAGGGCATCCAGAGCCGCGGGCGTACGCGCCGACAGCAGCACCACCTGGTGGGGACGCTGGCTGGGCTCGCTGCGCTGCTCGGGAGCCTCCTCGAGGATGGCGTGGGCATTGGTGCCGCCAATGCCAAAGGAGCTGACCGCCGCGCGCCGAGGCACCGGGCCGCGCTTCCACTCCCGGAGGGCCGTGTTGACGACGAAGGGCCCCGCGTCGAAGTTGATGGCGGGGTTGGGCTGCTCGAAGTTGAGGCTGGGGGGAATCTCCTCATGGCGCAACACCAGCGCCGCCTTGATGAGGCCCGCCAATCCCGCCACGGTGTCCAGGTGGCCGATGTTCGTCTTCACCGAGCCGAGGGGAATGGTGCCCTTGTGCCCGGCGCCCAGGCCGTAGGCACGCTGGAGGGCGGCGATTTCGAGCGGATCCCCCAGCGGCGTACCGGTGCCATGGGCCTCGACGTAGCCGATGTCCTCGGGCCGCAGGCGGGCATGCTCCAGGGCCTCCTGGATGACGGAGGACTGACCCTGGACACTGGGGGCGGTGTAGCCGGACTTCAGGTGGCCATCGTTGTTGATGGCCGAGCCCTTGATGACGGCGTAGATGGAGTCGCCATCGCGCTGAGCATCGGACAAACGCTTGAGCACGACGGCGGCGACACCGTTGCCCGCGACGGTTCCCTGGGCGCGAGCATCGAAGGCGCGGCAGTGGCCGTCCGGAGAGAGGATCATCCCCTCCTGGTAGACGTAGCCCGTCTTCTGCGGGAGGGCGAGGTTGGTGGCGCCGGCGAGGGCCACATCGGACTGACGCTGGCGCAGGCTCTCACAGGCCATGTGCACGGCCACCAGGCCCGTGGAGCAGGCCGTGTAGACCATGAGGCTCTCGCCGGTGAGGCGCAGCTTGTAGGAGGCCTTGGTGGCCATGCCCTGGTGCGTGGCGTTGGTGCCCGCCTCGAAGAAGGCGGCGGGATTCAGCGGCACGTTCTTCCGCACCAACTGCGAGTAGCCGGAGTCCGAGGCACCCGCGTACAGCGAGATGCGGCCCTGGGTGCGCTCCGGATCGACACCCGCGTCCTCCAGAGCGCTCCAGGCGGTCTGAAGGAAGAGGCGTTGCTGCGGGTCCATCCACTGCGCTTCGCGCAGCGAGATGTCGAAGAAGCCGGGGTCGAACTTGTCGGCGTCAGCGAGCACGCCACCCGCGGGGACGAACTGGGGGTGCTGCCACTGGAAGATGCCCTCGGGGAGGTCGGAGATCGGCTCCAACTCCTCGGGAGAGAAGCGGGAGATGGACTCGACGCCCTGGCGCAGGTTCTGCCAGAGCTCGTCGACGGAGCGAGCCCCCGGGAAGCGGCCGGACATGCCGATGATGGCGATGTCCTCCGGGCCGGAGCGCTCGGCTGCCTGGGTCTCCTGTTGCTCCCGGGGCGCTGGAGCCTGTGGGGTGCCCGCTTCCAGGCGCCGGGCCAGGTCGCTGACGGTGGGGTGCTCGAAGAGCAACGTCACCGGCACTTCACGCCCCAACTCCTCGCGCATCCGGGTCGCGATCTTGATGACGGACAGGGAGGTGCCGCCGAGCTTCTCGAAGAAGTGGTCATCCACGCCCACGTCATCGATGCCCAGCTCGCGGGACAAGATGGAGACGAGCTGGCGCTCCAGGGGCGTGGTGGGCTCCACGAAATGGCTGGTGCGGCCGGTGGAGGAGACGTCGGGAGGAGGAAGCGCCTTGCGGTCGACCTTGGAGCTGGACGAGAGAGGGAGAGCCTCGAGGCGGACGAGCGCCGAGGGCAGCATGAAATCGGGCAGGCGCTGCTTGAGGAAGGAGCGCAGGGCCGAGACATCGAGCTGCTGCGAGTCGCTGGTGACGTAGGCGACGAGGCGCTTGTCGCCGGGAGAGTCCTCGCGGACCACGGCCACAGCCTCGCGCACCTCGGGATGGGAGAGGAGGGCGGACTCCACCTCGGGCAGCTCGATGCGGTAGCCGCGCAGGCTCACCTGAGCGTCGGCGTGACCGAGGAACTCGAGGGTGCCGTCCGAGAGCCAGCGGGCGAGGTCACCGGTGCGGTAGATGCGCTCACCCGGAGCGGAGGAGAAGGGGTTGGGGAGGAAGCGCTCGGCGGTGAGCTCCGGCCTGGAGGTGTAGCCGCGAGCGAGGCCCTCGCCACCGATGAAGATCTCACCGGGGACACCGGGAGGCACGGGCTGGAAGGAGGCGTCCAGCAGGTACACCTGGGTGTTGGCGATGGGGGAACCGATGGAGATGGAGGCGCCGACCTGCTCGGGCAGAGAGAGCGGGAGGCAGGAGGCGATGACGGTGCCCTCGGTGGGGCCGTAGCTGTTGGAGAGGGGGATGCGCAGCTGCTCGAGCACGCGGCGCGCGTGGGGGGCGGAGACGGCGTCACCCCCGGTGAGGAGCTGGCGCAGGCCACGCAGTCCGTCGAGCTTGTGGTCGACGGCGAGGGCGAGCAGGTCCGCGGACAGATAGAGCGTGGAGACGCCGTGCTGCTCCAGCACCTGCGTCAACAGGTTCAGGTCGCTCGGGGACTGGGACGGGAAGACGACGACGCGGCCGCCGAAGAGGAGGGTGCCCCAGATCTCGAGCGTGGTGGCGTCGGAGGAGATGGGGGAGTGGTGCAGGAAGCTCGTCTCGGGTCCGAAGTGGGCGAAGCGGGCACCATGGAAGAGACGGACGACGGAGCGGTGCTCGATGGCAACGCCCTTGGGCCTGCCGGTGGAGCCGGAGGTGAAGTGGACGTAGGCGAGGTTGCGCGAGGTGACGCCCGTGTCTGGCGCGGACGTGGGCTGGCCCTCCAGGCTCAGCTCGTCCCAGAAGAGGCAGGGGAGCGAGTCGGGGAGGCTGAGGAGGGAGCGCAGGGCGCGGGTGGTGAGCAGGAGCCGGGGCGCAGCGTCCTCCAACACGAAAGCCAGGCGCTGGGCCGGGTAGGAGGCATCGAGCGGGAGGTAGGCGCCACCGGCCTTGAGGATGCCCACCAGGGAGACGATGAGCTCCACGGAGCGCTCGAGGCGGATCGCGACGAGGGAGTCGGGCCCCACGCCGTGGGAGCGCAGCAGGTGGGCGAGCTGGTTGGAACGAGAGTCCAGCTCACGCCAGGAGAGGCGCTGCTCGCCGAACTCGACGGCGATGGCATCGGGGCGAAGGGCCGCCTGCTGCTGGATGAGGTGGTGGATGCAGGCGTCGCGCGGGTAGTCCCGCTGCGTCTGGTTCCAGGTGACGAGCACCTGCTGGCGCTCGGCCTCGGAGATCAGCGGCAACTCGGAGAGGCGCGACCCGGGATGGGAGAGCGCGGCCTCCAGGAGGGCCACGAAATGGCCCATCATGCGAGAGACGGTGGAGTGCTCGAAGAGATCGGTGGCGTACTCGAAGAAGCCGTGGAAGCCGTTCTCGGAGGGGGTGAGGATGAGGCTGGCGTCGCACTTGGTGACGCGGTTCTCCACCTCGAGCGGGCGCAGCGTCAGCCCCGGAAGCGCCATCTCGGGCATGGGCGCGTTCTGCAAGGCGAAGATGACCTGGAAGAGGGGCGAGCGGCTCAGGTCACGCTGGGGCTGGAGCTCCTCGACGAGCTTCTCGAAGGGAATGTCCTGGTGGGCGAAGGCACCAAGGGTGGTTTCCCGCACCTGGTGCAGCAGCTCGCGGAAGGAGATGGCACCCGCGAAGCGAGCACGCAGGACGAGGGTGTTGACGAAGAAGCCGATGAGGCCTTCGTGCTCGGCATGCCGGCGGCCAGCGATGGGGGAGCCGACGCAGACGTCATCCTGGTGGGAGTAGCGGGAGAGCAGGAGCTGGAAGGCGGCCAGCAGGGCCATGAAGGGCGTGACACCCTCGCGCTGGCAGAGCTGGAGGAGGCGCTCGGAGAGCTCCTTCGAGAGCTGGACGGGAACCCGTGCGCCACGGAAGGACTGGACGGCGGGGCGAGGCTTGTCGGTAGGCAGCTCCAGGGTTTTGGGCGCCCCGGCGAGTTGCTGGCGCCACCAGAGAAGCTGCTCGTTCAGCACTTCTCCTTCCAGCCACTGCCGCTGCCAGGAGGCGTAGTCGGCGTACTGGATGAGAAGCTCGGGGAGGGGAGACGGGAGGCTGCGGGAGAACGCCTCGTAGAGGGCCGCCACCTCGCGCACCAGCACGCCGATGGACCAGCCATCCGAGACGATGTGGTGCATGTTGAGCAGCAGCACATGCTCGCTGGAAGAGAGGCGCAGCAGCTGCACCCGGAAGAGGGGGCCGGTGGCCAGATCGAAGGGACGCTGAGACTCCTGCTCGGCCCGCTGGAGCATCTCCGCCTCGCGCGCTGGAGCGGACAGAGACGAGAGATCCACCTCGTCCAGGGACAGCGAGGACTCGGGGAGGATGAGCTGGCTCAGGCCATCGATGCCGGAGCGGAAGACGGTGCGCAGGGCTTCATGACGGCGAACCACCTCGGAGAGGGCGCGGCGGAGCACGTCCACCTGGAGGGCTCCCTCCATCCGAAGCGCGAAGAAGACGTTGTAGTCGGCGTGCAGGGGGTGGAGCTGATCCAGAATCCACATCCGCCTCTGCGCGAAGGAGACAGGCAGCGAGCCCTCTCGAGACGTGGGGAGCAGAGAAGGCGCCGAGGGGCGGCTCTGGACGAGGGCCCCCTCCAGCTGGCCGGCGAGCGCCGCGATCGTGGGGCGCTCGAAGATGGAGCGCAGGGGCATCTCGACGCCGAAGACCGAGCGGATGCGTGAGATGAGCTGGGTGGCCAGCAGCGAGTGGCCGCCCAGGGAGAAGAAGTCGTCGTGGATGCCCACCTGGGGCACGCCCAGCACTCCGCACCAGAGGGCGGCGAGCTGCACCTCCAGCTCGTTGCGCGGGGGCTCGAACTCGGCCGAGCTGGCGGACACGCCCTGGGGCGCGGGCAGGGCCTTTCTGTCCACCTTCCCGTTGGGCGTGAGCGGCACCTTCTCCAGCTTCACGAAGGCCGAGGGCACCATGTGCGCGGGCAGCTTCTGCTTCAGGTGCTCGCGCAGCTCGGAATCCTCCGGCTCCTGTCCCTCCTGCGCCACCCAGTACGCCACCAGCCTCTTGTTGCCCGGTACGTCTTCCCGCACCAACACCACGGACTGGCGCACGCCCGGGTGCTTGTCGAGGACGGACTGGATTTCACCCAGCTCGATGCGGAAACCGCGAATCTTCACCTGGAAGTCGTTGCGGCCCCGGAACTCGATGTTCCCGTCCGGGAAGTAGCGCACCACGTCTCCCGTCCGGTACATCCGCGCTCCGTTCTGCTCGAACGGGTTGGGGATGAACCGCTCCGCCGTCAGCGCTGGCCGGTCCAGATAGCCACGGCCCAGGCTCTCTCCGCCGATGTACAGCTCGCCCCACACGCCCACCGGCACCGGCGCCAGCCGCTCGTCCAGCACGTACACCCGCACGTTCGCCAGCGGCCGCCCGATGTGCGGCAACCCCTCCACCACTCCCTCCGGCTCCACCGTGCAGATGGTGGTGGCCACCGTGTTCTCCGCGGGGCCATACACATTCACCAGCGCCACCTTCTTCAATTCCTGGCGCTGCCGGCGGGTCAGCTTGTCTCCTCCGGTGAAGAGCCACCGCAGCACCACCCCCTCCGGCCACTTCTCCTCCAGCACCGCCTCCGCCATGGGCGTCGCCATGAAGGACACGGTGATCTGCTCCTCCTCCAGCCATTGCAGCAGCCGGCGCGGCTCCGCGCGCACGTCGTCCGCTGGCATGTGCACGCTCGCACCCACCATGAGGTTGAGCCACACCTCCCAGACGGACACATCGAAGGACAGGCCCACCACCAGCGTCGTCCTGTCCTCCGGCTTCACCTCGTACGTGCTCTGGTACCAGCTGCCCAGGTTGACGAGGCTCCGGTGCGACACCGCCACGCCCTTGGGCCTGCCCGTCGAGCCCGACGTGTAGATGCTGTACGCCAGGTTCTCCGCGCACACGCCCGTCTCCGGCCGGTGCTTCGGTTGCGCCTCCAGCACGCTCGCGTCATCCAGGCACACCACCGCCGCCCCGGCTCCCTCCACACTGCCCGCCCGTACGCGATGCGACAGCACCACCTTCGCACCGCTGTCACCCACCACCTGGCGCTGCCACTCCGTCGGGTACGCCACGTCCACCGGCAGGTACGCGCCACCCGCCTTCAGGATGGCCAGCGCTCCCACGATGAAGTCCACCGAGCGCTCCACGCACACCACGCCCACCGAATCCGGTCCCACGCCCAACGTCCGCAGGTGGTGCGCCAGCTGGTTGGCCCGCTCGTCCAGCTCCCGGTACGTCAGCTTCCGGTGCTTGTCCGCCACCGCCAACGCGTCCGGCCTCGCACGGGCATGTGCCTCCACGAGCTCGTGGACGCACGCCTCGCGCGGGTACTCGGCTCCCGTCGCGTTCCAATCCACCAGCACCTGCTGACGCTCGGCGCCGGTCATCAGCGGCAGGGATGCGAGGGGGGCTTCGGGCCAGGTGAGGACGGAGGTGAGCAGCACCTGCAGGTGGCTCATCATGCGAGCGGCGGTGTCACGCTCGAAGAGGTCCGCGCAGTACTCCAGGGAGCCGGTGAAGCCCTCCGGGCCCTCGGAGAGGAAGAGGGTGAGGTCGAACTTGGAGGTGAGCTCGACGGGAGGCAGGGCTCGCAGGGAGAGGCCCGGGAGCTCCAGGTTGCCCATGGGGGCGTTCTGGAGAGCGAACATCACCTGGAAGAGCGGAGTGCGGCTCAAGTCACGCGGAGGCCGCAATTCCTCGACGAGCTTCTCGAAGGGAACGTCCTGGTGCTCGAAGGCATCGAGGGTGGTGGAACGGACCTGGGAGAGCAGCGAGCGGAAGGAGGTCCGCGAGTCGATACGGGAACGCAGGACGAGGGTGTTGACGAAGAAGCCGATGAGGCCCTCGAGCTCGGCGTGGCGGCGGCCGGCGATGGGAGAGCCGACGCAGATGTCGTCCTGGTTGGAGTAGCGGGCGAGGAGGAGCTGGAAGGTGGCCAGCAGGGCCATGAAGGGCGTGACACCTTCACGCTGGCAAAGCTGGAGGAGGCGCTCGGAGCTCTCCTTTGAAAGCTTCACGGGAAGCTGTGCGCCGCGGACGGACTGGATGGCGGGCCGAGGCTTGTCGGTAGGCAACTCCAGGGTTTGCGGCGCCCCGGCGAGCTGCTGCTTCCAGTACGAGAGTTGCCGCTCGAGCACCTGGCTCTGCCACTGGCGCTGCCAGACGGCGTAGTCCGCGTACTGCACCGGCAACTCGGGCAGCGGAGAGGACTTGCCCTGGAGATGGGCCTCATAGAGAGCCGCCAGCTCCCGCACCAGCACACCCGTGGACCAGCCATCGGAGATGATGTGGTGCATGTTGAGCAGCAGCACGTGCTCGCTGCCGGAGAGCCGCAGCAGGTGGGTGCGCAGGAGCGGACCCGTGGAGAGCTGGAACGGGCGCTGAGCGTCCTCCTGGACGAGACGCAGCAACTCCGCCTCGCGTTGCTCGGAGGTGAGGCCCGAGAGGTCCACTACCTCCAGGGGGAGGTCGAGGGAGGGAGCGATGACCTGGAGGGGCTGCCCTGCCTCGGAGCGGAAGGTGGTGCGCAGGGACTCGTGGCGGCGCACCAGCTCCTGGCAGCCATGCCGGAGCGCGGCGAGGTCCAGGGTGCCCTCGAGCCGGATGGCGGCTGGGAGGTTGTAGAGAGGGCTCTCGGGCTCGAGCTGATCGAGGAACCACAGCCGCTGCTGGGCGAAGGAGAGGGGCAGCGGGCCGTTCCGAGGCGCTGGCACCAGCGGGGGAAGCCGTGAGGTGTCGTGGCTCTGGGCGTCGAGGCGCGCCGCGAAGCTCCGCAGGGTGGGGGCCTCGAAGAGGGTGCGCAACGGCAATTCCACGCCAAAGGTGGCGTGCAGGCGCGCCACCACCTGGGTGGCCAGCAGGGAGTGGCCGCCGAGGGAGAAGAAGTCGTCGTCGCGGCCCACCTGGGGGACACGCAGCACCTGGGCCCACAGCGCGGCGAGCCGCTCCTCGGTGGGGGTCGCGGGAGGCGTGTACGGCAGGTGCCGCGAGCCGTCGGGAGCGGGCAGGGCCTTGCGGTCCACCTTGGCGTTGGAGGTGAGCGGGAGGCTCTCCAATGCGACGAAGGCGGAGGGCCGCATGAACTCGGGGAGCCGCTGCGCGAGGGAGGCCCGCAGAGAGTCCACATCGGGGAGAGGCTGTCCCGGAGGAGGAACGACGTAGGCGACGAGGCGCTTGTCGCCGGGCACGTCCTCTCGGACGAGGGCGACGGCCTCACGAACCTCGGGGAGGGAGAGGAGGGCGGCTTCCACCTCGGCCAGCTCAATGCGGTAGCCGCGAATCTTTACCTGATTGTCGATGCGGCCGAGGAAGGTGAGGACACCATCCGGGCGCCAGCGGGCGAGGTCACCGGTGCGGTAGAGACGCTCACCAGGAGTGGAGGAGAAGGGGTTGGGGAGGAAGCGCTCGGCGGTGAGGTCCGGGCGGGAGAGGTAGCCACGGGCGAGGCCGTCGCCGCCGATGTAGAGCTCACCGGGCACGCCCACGGGCACGGGCCGCAGGTGCGCGTCGAGCAGGTACACCTGGGTGTTGGCGATGGGGGTGCCAATGGGCACGGAGTCACCCGGCTGCTCGGGACGAGTCATCCGGAAGCAGGAGGTGAAGAGGGTGCTCTCGGTGGGGCCGTAGCAGGCCGTCACGGGAATGCGCAGCTGCTCCAGGGCGCGGCGGACGTGTGGGGCGGAGACGACATCGCCACCGGTGAGGAGCTGACGCAGGCCGCGCAGACTGTCGAGCTTGTGGTCGACGGCCTGGGTGAAGAGACCCGAGGTGAGGTGGAGCGTGGTGACGCCGTGGCGCTCCAGCACCTGCGTGAGCAGGTCCAGGTCGCTGGGAGACTGCGGAGGGAAGACGACGAGGCGAGCACCGTGGACCAGAGGTCCCCAGACTTCGAGGGTGGAGGCGTCGAAGGAGATGGGGGCGAGGAGGAGGAAGGTCTCCTCGGGAGAGAGGTGGGCGTAGGAGGCGCCGTGCAGTAGGCGCAGGACGGAGCGGTGCTCGATGGCGACGCCCTTGGGCCTGCCGGTGGAGCCGGAGGTGAAGTCGACGTAGGCGAGGTTGCGCGAGGTGACGCCGGAGTCCGGAGCGGAAGTGGGCAGGCCCTCGAGGCTCAACTCCTCCCAGAGGAGGCAGGGCAGCGCCTCGGAGACAGGGAGCTGGGAGCGCAGTGCCTGAGAGGTGAGCAACAGCCGTGGAGGAGCGTCCTCCAACATGAAGGCCAGGCGCTGGGCCGGGTAGGAGGCGTCGAGCGGGAGGTAGGCGCCGCCGGCCTTGAGAATGCCCAGGAGGGAGACGATGAGCTCCAGGGAGCGTTCGATGCAGAGGGCGACGAGGGAGTCAGGCCCCACGCCATGAGAGCGCAGCAGATGGGCGAGCTGGTTGGAGCGAGAGTCCAGCTCACGCCAGGAGAGGCGCTGCTCGCCGAATTCCACGGCCACGGCGTCGGGACGCAGGGCCACCTGCTTCTCGAAGAGGTGGTGGATGCAGGCGTCGGAGGGGAAGGGGGAGGAGGTGGCGTTGAAGTCGACGAGCACCTGCTGGCGCTCGGAGTCGGAGAGCAGGGGGAGCTCGGAGAGAAGCGCCTCGGGCCGGGAGACAATGGCCTGGAGCAACACGTCCAAGTGGCCCACCATGCGAGAGGCGGTGGAGGGCTCGAAGAGGTCCGTGCTGAAGCCGAGCGTGCCACTCAGCCCTTCGTCGGACTCGAAGAGGGAGAGCTCGAGGTCGAAGCGAGCGACATGGCTCTCCAGCTCCAGCGAGTGAAGGCGCAGTCCCGGGAGGGAGGCGGAGGCGAGGGGGTGAGGCTGGAGGGCGAGCATCACCTGGAAGAGAGGCGTGCTGCTCAAGTCACGCGAGGGGCGCAGCTCCTCGACGAGACGCTCGAAGGGCATGTCTTGGTGGGCGTAGGCGGAGAGCGTCGTCTCACGCACGCGCCGCAACAACTCGCGGAAGGAGGGGTTGCCGTCGAGACGGGCGCGAAGCACCAGGGTGTTGACGAAGAAGCCGATGAGGCCGTCCAACTCGGGGCGGGGGCGGCCGGCGACGGGGGTGCCGAGGCAGAAGTCCTCCTGGCCCGAGTAGCGGAAGAGGAGTACCTGGAAGGCGGCCTGAAGCAGCATGAAGGGCGTGGTGCCCTCGGCGCGAGCCAGAGCCTTCAGCGCTTCCCACCGTTCGGGGGATAGACGCACGGGCAGACTGGCGCCGCGCTGGCTGCGCACGGAGGGGCGAGGCCTGTCGGTGGGCAACTCCAGGACGGCGGGAGCGCCGGAGAGTTGCTGCTTCCAGTAGGAGAGGCCCCGCTGGAGGACGTCACCCTCGAGCCACTGACGCTGCCAGCGGCTGTAGTCGCCGTATTGCAGAGGCAGCGCAGGCAGGGGCGAGGGACGGCCCTGGGAGAAGGCCTCGTAGAGGGAGGCCATTTCCCGCAGCAGCACACCCATGGAGCCGCCGTCGGAGATGATGTGGTGCATCACCAGGACGAGGACGTGCTCGGAGTCGGACAGGCGCAGCAGGGAGGTGCGCAGCAGGGGGCCGCGAGCCAGGTCGAAGGGACGCCGGGCCTCTTCGAGGGCCAGGTGCCGCACCTCGGCGTCGCGCTGCTCGGCGGGCAGTGCGGACAGGTCCACATGCCGCACCGCCGAGGGGAGCTCGGCATGAACCACCCGCCGGGGCTGGCCAGCCTCGGAGAGGAAGGTGGTGCGCAGGGAGTCGTGGCGACGCACGACCTCGGCCAGGCCGAGCTCCAGGGCGCGAGTGTCCAGAGGCCCCTGTAGCCGCACGGCGGCGGGAATGAGCTCATGCGTCTCACCCTGGGCGAGCTGCTCCAGGAACCACAGGCGCGACTGGGCGAAGGAGGGAAGTGTGTCCTCCTCCGTCTCGGAGGCGGAGGCCCGAGGCAGGAGCGGCGTGCCGGAGGGAAGGGCAGACTGCGAGGACAGGCGCTCGACGAGCTGAGAGAGGCTGGGGCCGCTGAGCACCACCTCCATGGGGAGGGAGAGGCCCAGCCCCTTCTCCACCTCGTGGCTGAACTCCACCGCGGCCAGGGAGTCCAGGCCGTAGCGGGTGAGCGGCTCGTGCGCGTCCAACTGCTCGGGCTGCATGCGGAGCCGGCGAGCGAAGCGCGTGCGCAGCCAGGCCTCGAGCGCTTCCGGCGATTCCGGCCGGGCCTCGGTCTCGGGCGTGGCCTCCGCCTGCGCGGCGGAGACGCTCAGCGCCCCCGTCACCTCCAGCCCCTGCTCACGCCAGGCCGCCACCTCCTGCAGCTCACCGGCGAGGAAGGCGGCGCGAGCGGCGCGACGCTGAATCTTGCCGCTGGACGTCTTGGGCAGGCTGCCCGGGGCCAGGAGGGTGAGCGCGTGCAGGCGCAACTCATGCTGCTCGGCAATGCGCTGGCGCAGTGTCTGGGCTACCGACTCGACGCTCTCCTCCGGCTGGCGGCGCGTATCGCGCTCGTACACCAGCACCAGTTGCTCCTCGCCTTCCACCTCCACCGAGAAGGCGGCACCGCACCCTGGCCGCAGCGCGGGAGTCGCCTGCTCCGCCGTCAGCTCCACGTCCTGGGGGTGGTGGTTGCGCCCGCGGATGATGAGCAGGTCCTTCAGACGGCCGGTGACGAAGAGCTGGCCGTCCTGGCGCAGGAAGCCCAGGTCACCGGTGCGCAGGAAGGGCCCCGAGCCGTCGGCGGTGTGGGAGTGGAAGTCGCGCTGGGTGTCCTCGGGGCGGCGCCAGTAACCCTGGGCGACGCTGGGCCCCTTCACCCACACCTCACCCACCTCTCCCTGCGCGCAGCGAGAGAAGGTTTCCGGGTGCACCACGAGCACTTCCTGCTCCGCGAGCGCCAGTCCGCAGCCCACCAGTACCTGGTTGCGAGCCGTCTCCGCCTCGACGGCCACGGCGCGTCCCTCGCGCAACTGCTGCACGTCCAGGGCCTGCTGCTGGGGGAGGGCACCCACCTCACCGCCCGAGACGATGAGGGTGCCCTCGGCCAGGCCGTAGCACGGGTAGAAGGCCTGGCGGCGGAAGCCGGAGACGGCGAAGGCCTGGGCGAAGCGCTCCAGGGTTTCTGCGCGGATGGGCTCGGCACCGCAGAAGGCGACTTCCCAGTGGCTCAAGTCGAGGGAGGAGCGCTCGGCCTCGGTGGTTTTGCGCACGCACAAGTCGAAGGCGAAGTTGGGGCCACCGCTGATGGTGCCGCGAGTGCGGGAGACTTCCTCCAGCCAGCGCAGGGGCCGGCGCAGGAAGCTCAGCGGAGACATGAGGGAGGTGGAGAAACCCCCGTACACCGTGCCGAGGATGCCGCCGATGAGGCCCATGTCATGGTAGGGCGGCAGCCAGATGACACCGGCGCTGCCCTCGTGCATGCGGAAGGCGCCGTGGATGAGGTGGAGGTTGTGCAGCAGGTTGGCGTGGCTGAGCATGACGCCCTTGGGCGTGCCCGTGGAGCCAGAGGTGTACTGGAGGAAGGCGAGAGAGTCGCTCGTCAGCTCTGGCCGCTTCCAGTTGGACTCCGAGCCCTGGGGAAGCTCGTCGGTGGCCACCCAGCGCAAGTTGCGCAGGTCCGGGGCGGACTCGAAGAGGAACTCCGCCATGGAGGTGATGAAGGAGGGGGCGAGAATGACGGAGGCCTGGGCGTCGTGGATGAGGGAGCGCAGGCGGGGAAGGGTGCGCTCCAGACGCGAGGGGTCCGGGGGGTAGGCGGGGACGGCGGTGACACCCGCGGCCAGGCAGCCGAAGAAGCCGGTGACATAGTCGAGGCCAGGAGGGTAGAGGAGGACGGCCCGCTCGCCCGCTGGCACCTCTTGCTGGAGGAGAGCCCCCAGGCCGCATGCTCGCTGCCACAGCCCCGCGTAGGTGAGCTCGGAGGAGTCGCCTTCGGAGTCCTCCAGGAAGGAGAACAGGCGTCGCTCGCCGTGGCGGGAGGCGCGCTCTTCGAGCAACTCGAGCAGCGTCGACGCACGGGAAACAGGCGAGGGGAACGTCATCGGGGTGCTACCTCCGTCAGGGCGCGAAGCGCCTAGAGCGTAGGTGCAACCGAATGACCACTACAAGACATGGTGGTGAGGTCGCTGGAATCGCGAGCAGGCAGGGAATTACGCCTCTCTACACGTTGCTACAGGGACGGATCGAACCTCCCGGGGACACTCCCCACCAGTCATTGAAGCCCCGCCGCACGGAGCGGCGGGGTCCTCGTGAAGGTTGGAGTGCCGATTTTGGCCGTGTGCTTCAGCGCGCCTTGTCCGAAGGCATGAACGTCAAGGAGATGGGGCGCGCCAGCCCTCCACCTCCGGGTGGAACGAACAGGTCCATGAACGCACCCGTCCTCCCGTTGAAGCGGAACACGGAGTCGCCGAGGAAGCTCGGCAGGTAGAGGTTCCCATCGGGGCCGAAGACGAGGTCATTGGCCGAGTTGAGCCCACCGCTCCCGGGCGGCACGAAGACATCGATCAACGCGCCCGTCCTCCCGTTGTAGCGCCGCACGTCGTCGGCGGTCGTGCCGACATACAGCTTGCCGTCCGGGCCGAAGGCCAGCGGGACGGGGTCGATGTCCCGGATGAAGACCGCCTCGCTCTCTCCCGGTGCTGGCAGTGGCGCGCCCGTCCTCCCGTCGTAGCGAAGTACGTCATTGCCCAGGACGCTCTCAACGAACAGGTTCCCATCCGGACCGAAGGCCAGATGCTGCGGGACGGACAGTCCACCCCCGGAAGCGAATACTCCCAGGAAGGCTCCGGTCCTCCCGTCGTAGCGCAGCACACTGTTGGTGCCGAAGAAGCCGTCGCTGACATACAGGTGGCCGTCGGGACCGAAGATCAGATCATTCGGAGCCCCGAGCCCACCGCTCCCAGGTGTAACGAAGACGCCCAGGAAGGCGCCCGTCCTTCCGTCGTAGCGCAGGACGTTCCTGCTCTCGAAGCTCGCGATATACAGGTTGCCATCCGGGCCGTACGTCATGCCTTGGGGGTTGGCCAGTCCGCCACTGCCGGGAGGAATGAAGACGCCGGCGAAGGCCCCCGTCCGCCCGTCGTAGCGCAGCACGCTGCTGTCGGTGTTGCGGGTGACGAGCAGATCCCCCTGTTTCACCTCCTTCTTACGGACCTTGATGCGCACGCAATCCAGGCCCCACAGTTCGTTGGCATCGCCGCGAGGCGGATCCGTGAAGCGGAGCTTCAGACTGCTGGCGGAGTGCGGGACGGTGAAGGTGAGCCGGTAGATGGAGTCACCCACTCCGCCGTAGCCGGACTCATCGGGATAGCCGAGCGTCCCCTTCTCGGCCGCGCCCGTGAGGCCCGGGTTGCTGCTTCCGGGGTACGGTCCCGGGTACGACTGCGAGAACCCGGGATCGAACGGGGCGTCATCGTTGGAGAAGGTGGCATCGAGCAGCACGGGACCGCCGTCCACCTGTGCCACCCAGCGATCCGGGCCGCAGCAGGTGCTGTTGCCGTCCCACGTTCCGAGGACGAACAGCTCGAGCGTGACCTTGACCTCGTCATGAGCCGACAGCTCATCGAGCTGGAGCACCACCTCTTCCTGGTTGAAGGGACCCAGGAAACGGCGCTGTCCGTTGGGCGATTTGGACGTGCGGGGAATGCTCCACTCGGGCCCCGCTCCCTTGCCGAAATACTCCTCGTAGATCAGTTGGAAGGGCTGCTTCCACTGTGCCTCGAGTTCCTCATCGTCCTGGAACTCTCCCTCGTCCCGGGCCTCCTCCACCTCCGAGAGCCCGGTGGGCTCCTCCTGCTCCATCCCGTCGGACACTCCGCACCCGGCGATGAAACACACCGCCAGCACGGCGCTCCAGAGCCGCTGTCCATTCATGTGTCTTCCCCCCTCCGAGAGCGGACGCCATCGCGCGCGACGCACCCGCTCATGCGACAAGATGGAGAGAGGAGGGCTTCCCTTCCATTGTCTGGTGGGGCGCCGCGATGCGTACCCGTGTACTCGCCTTCCCTTGCTCGGATGCCCCTCCTCCCGGTGCCGCCCCAACATCGGATGGTGCGCGGCTTCGAGTGACGTGCGCGCTCCTCTCCTGGTCGCGCTGGGGCATTGCGTGGGAATGCGTTGCCCAATGTGGGTGCACCTCCCCCGCAACTTCGGGAGTTCTGGCCCGGCGCTGTGATTGCAATGAGCTCGAGCGGGGGGGACCTATGAAGGATGCCAATGTGTTCGTTCCCGGAGCCGGACGGGACCAGGCATGGCCCGAGCGGCCGAGGAACCGGATCGATCGGGAGCGATCGAAGAACCGGATCGACCTGGCGCGGGTGGTTTCACGCGCGCGCGGCGTGGACCAGCGGGACTGGGTGTACTGGGTGAAGAAGGGCGTGAAGGCTCTCACGTACTACGCGGGCCTTCATCCCGCCTCCTTGCGGCTCGGGGAAGGCGAGGCGGCCATCCTCTTCTATCACAAGGTCCAGCGGCGGCCGGTGGGGGTGTGGGGTGAGCCGGTGCTGGATGTCCATGCGTTCGAGGAGCATGTCGCCTTTCTCGCACGCCAGTACCAACCCGTGCTCCTGTCCGAGCTCGTCGCGGGACTCGAGGGCCGGGCGAGGCTGCCCCGCAGGGCGGTGGCACTGACCTTCGATGATGGTTACCGCAACAACCTGTACCTCGTCGCGCCCATCCTCGCGCGCCATGGTGTTCCCGCCACCATCTTCATCACCACCGGGCTGGTGGGCACCGACGGCTGGATGTGGGGGTATGAGCTGGAGGAGATCTTCTCCCGCTCCCCGCCCGAGCAGGTGTGCCAGGCGAGTGAAGACCCGGCCATCATGCGCCTGGGCTCGCTCGGGTTGGGACCGCGGGTCCTGATGAGCGCGTGCGTCGAGTACCTCAAGGAGCTGCCGCACGAGAGCATGCTCGACATCGTGGGGCGGATGCGCGCGAAGTTCCCGGTGCCGGTGAACGACGAGAACCGCTTCCTCTCCTGGGAGGAGGTGCGGGAGCTGGCTCACCAGGGTTTCGAGCTGGGCGCTCACACGCGCAGCCACCCCATCCTCACGCGGTTGCCGCTCGCGGAGGTGGAGCGGGAGCTGCGGTCCTGCCGCGACACGCTCGAGGAGAAGCTGGGCGTGCGCCCGGCGCTCTTCTCCTATCCCAATGGCGCCACGTGTCCCGAGGTGACGGCGCTCGTGGGCCGCTACTTCCAGGCAGCGGTCACCACCCGCTCGGGGCTCTGCACGCGGACGAGCGAACTGCTCGAGCTGCCGCGCATCGGGGCGCCCGTGCCGGTGTCGGAGCTGGCCTTCGATCTGGTGTGGAAGGTGTCGCCATGAGCGGCCGGGAGGAGGGGGCCATGGAGCAGGTGGTCCGGTGGGAGGAGGCGTCCGGGCCTGGCGTCACCGTCGAGCAACGGGTGGGGCTGGGGGCGATGGCCGGGTTCTCGTCCGAGTGGGACGCGGTCGCGCGGGGTGCTCCGGGGGCGGGGCCTTTCGCGCTCGGCGGTTGGACACGGCTGTGGATGGAGAGCTTCGCCCCGGGCTCCCCGCTCCGGGTCTTCCGCGCGCGAGGGAACGGTGGGCCTCTCGCCTTCGCTCCGCTGTTCGAGCGGCGTGGGCGTCTGGCGGGCGTGCCCGTCCGGATGTGGCAGTCCCCGTCCAACGAGCACTCACAGCGTGTGACGTGGGCGCTCGACGCGGCCTGTCCGGAGGAGTCCGTCCGCTCCATCTGGGCACACCTCCGGGAGGAGCCCTGGGAGGTGCTCCTGCTCAAGGACATCGAAGCGGGTGGGGTGTTGGACGAGACGCTCGGCGCGGCCGCGGGGGAGGAGGGCTTCCAGGTGGCGCGCTGGCCCTCGCTCGAATCCCCATGGCTCCCGGTTCTCTCCCGCGGTGCGCTCGAGGAGACGCTCGACGCGAAGTTCCGCGCGAACCTCCGGCGGCGCCGCAAGAAGCTCGCGCGGCACGGCCCGCTCACGCTCGAGCGCGTGGAGGGCGGGGACGCGCTGCACCGGGCGCTCGAGGAGGGCTTCGCGCTGGAGGGCGGTGGGTGGAAGGGGCAGCGGGGCACCGCCATCAGGTGCCGTCAGGAGACGCTCGACTTCTACACGGGGCTGGCCCGGTTCGCCGCGGCGGGGGGCTGGCTCGCCCTCTACACCCTGCGGGTGGGGGGCCGTGCCGTGGCCTTCCATTTCGGCCTGGAGTACGGGGGCCGTTACTACCTGCTCAAGCCCGGCTACGACGAGAGCTTCTCCGAGTGCTCTCCGGGCCAGCTCCTCGTCGAGGACGTGCTGGAGGATCTCGCGCACCGGGGCACGGCGGAGTTCGACTTCCTGGGCCCGAGGATGCCCTGGAAGCTCGACTGGACGCAGCGGGTGCGCCGCCATGTCTGGCTTTTCATCCTCCGGCCCACGCTCAAGGGGCGCCTGCTGCACTCGGTGCGCTTCCAGCAGGGACCGGCGGCGATGCGATGGCTTCGGGAGGTGGGTGGATGGCTGCGTTGATGGACATTCCGTCGCTGCCCGGGCTCGGCCCGGAGCAGCTGTTGCCGCGCACGAGCGTCGCGGCCTCCTTTCCCTTCAACAGGTTCGGGCTCGAGTTGACCTATCTCGGCCGCAACGCGGTGTGGCGGGCGGCCAGGATGCTGGGGCTGGAGGGGGGCGAGGTCATCGTTCCGGCGTATCACCATGGCGTGGAAGTCTCGGCGCTGCTGCACGCGGGCGCACGGATCCAGTTCGCGCGCGTGGATGGGGAGGGCCGGTTGGATGTGGAGCACGTCCGCGCGTGCGTGGGGCCTCACACGCGCGCCATCTATGTCATTCATTACGCCGGCTTCCCCCAACCCCTCGACGCGTTGGCGGAGATTGCCCGCGAGTGCGGCGCCCTTCTCATCGAGGACTGCGCGCTGTCGCTCTTCTCCAGCGACGGCGAGCGTCCCTTGGGGAGCCTGGGCGACGCCTCCATCTTCTGTTTCTACAAGACGCTCCCCGTGCCCCACGGGGGAGGTCTGTTCATGCGGAAGGCCACCATGGCCGGGCTCTCGCCTCCCGCACTGCCTCCGCTCCTGCCAGCGCTCTCGCACCTGGCGGGCTCGATGCTGGTGGCGTCCGAGCGCCGCTTTCCCAGCGCGGGCAGGTGGGTGCGCACGGGGGCGAAGGCCGTCACCCGGCACATCCGCGAGTGGGCCCGTGACGAGGACATCCCAGTGGGGACCCAGGAGCTCGATCCGGCGGTGCTGCATCTCGGGATGAGCCCCATGGCCGCCCGGCTGCTCGAGACCGTGGACGCGGAGCAGGTGGTGCAACGCCGCCGTGACAACTGGTTCCTGCTCCATGAGTTGATCGGCAGGCCCGGGCGGACGGTCTGGTCCTCGTTGCCGCCCGGGGTGTGCCCGCTCTTCTACGCGCTCGAGGTGGATGACAAGGATCACGTCCTGCGCCAGTTGTGGTCGCGAGGCATCCATGCGGTCGACTTCTGGAGGTACGGCCATCCCTCGGTGCCGCGCGAGTGCTTTCCCGAGGTGGAGGCGCTCCGCCAGCGGGTGGTGGAGCTGCCCTGCCATCAGGACCTTGGCCGCGAGGAACTGGAGCGGATGGCGCGCGTGGTGTGGGAGGTGCTGGAGACATGAACGGCTGGACGGTGGTGCTCGTGCGCGAGACACGGGGTTTCCTGGCGCTGCGTGACGAGTGGCGGAGCCTGTGCGAGTCCGGACGCGCGAGCGTCTTCAACACCTGGGAGTGGCTCTTCGGCTGGCACCTCCAGCTCGGCGGGCGGCGGCAGCTCTTCCTCCTCACGGTGCGGGACGGGTCGGGCCTGCTCGCGGGGGTGCTGCCGCTCTCCCTGGAGGAGCGGTGGTGGGGAGGTGTCCGTCTGAAGTGGCTGCGGTGGCTGGGGGACGAGGGCGTGGGGAGTGACTACCTCGATGCGATCCTCCGGCCCGGGGACGAGGCGGCCCTCACGGAGATCCTCGCGGATGCGCTCGAGCGTCTCCGGCACGAGTGGGACATCCTGGAGCTGTCCGACGTGGAGGAGCTGTCCCCCACGGTGGCGCTCCTGGAGGCGCGGTGCCGGGCCCGTGGGTGGAACCTCGAGCGTACCGGGCGCAACCGCTGCCCGTACGAGGTCCTCGAGGCGGGCGAGCGCTTCGACACCTTCCTCTCTCGGACGGCCCGGGCCGACAACTTCCTGCGCCGCCGCAAGTGGCTCGAGCGCCAGGAGGGGTTCGCCATCACGAGGGCGGAGAAGCCCGAGGAGCTGGCCCGTGCGCTGCCGGAGTTCTTCCGGCTGCACGCGTTGCGCTGGGGAGCGCGCAGCGGGCTCGGCGCGCCGGACGTCCAGGCCTTCCACCAGGAGGTGGTGCCACGGCTGTCGGCGGCGGGGAAGGTGCGCCTCTACCTCCTGTCGGTGGGAGGCAGGGCGGTGGCGTCGGTCTACGCCCTGCGGCACGGGCGCACCTTCAGCTACTACAACGCGGGATACGATCCCGAGTGGAAGTCACGGAGCGTGGGGCTCGTGCTCGTGGGGGAGACGTTCCGCGATGCGCTGGCCGAGGGTTTCTCCGAGTACGACTTCCTGCGTGGCACCGAGGCCTACAAATCGGACTGGGCGAGGAGGCAGCGGATGACGGTCCAGCTGCGCATCACCCGGCCGATGAGCCTGGGTGACTGGGTGGTGCGAGCCCAGGCGCTGGAGCGGACAGCCCGGAACGTGCTCCGGGATGCGCTGCCCGAGCAGGTGCTCACGCGCGTGCGGAGGCTGAGGCCGCGGGGAGCCGGAAGCCATTCGGAGATGGCGGAGTGACGCCCGGAGGGGCCGGAGATGGACTCCGGCCCCCCGAGTCAGGGCGCGGTCCTCAGGGCTGGAGGGCCCGGCGCCGCGAATCCTGGGTGCCTGAAGCGAGGGCCTCGCGCAGGAACTCGGCGAGCTGCCGCACGAGAGGCGCGCGCAGCAAGGCGTGGTGGCCTCCGGGCAGCACGTGGCGCTCGAGGCCTCCGCCGGCCATCGCCGACCACCCGCCGTCCTCGGGCTGGTGGGTGACCTCACCGGCCTTGAGCAGCAGCAGCCGCTGGCCGGAGGCGCGGGCCGTGTAGCGCTGGTTGGCGCGCAGGTTGCTCTCGAAGACGCGCAGCAGGGGGCGCAGCTGCTCCAGCCCCATACCGGGCGGCAGGGCTCCGCTGCGCTCACCCATCTCCAGCACTCGTGCCAGCACCGCGCTCTGCAGGACGGTGTTGCAGAGGCCGCGGTGGTTCAACAGGGTGCCCTTGGGGCGGCCGGTGGAACCCGAGGTGTAGATGGCGTAGGCGAGGTTGTCGCCGTCCGGAGTCAGCTCGAGGTCATCGCTGGAGAAGGCGGAGCTCTGCGCGGAGAGGGCCTCCATGAATGCCATCAGCATCGAGTGCAGGCCGCATCACCTGGCAAAAGCCCGGAGCGCCTCATCCCAACTCATCCGAGAGCACCGCTCCACCCACCGCGCCACCGTCTCCGCTCCCGTTCGCGCGGCCAGTGCCACCACGGCGGCCTTCTCGAGCGGCGCATCGAAACGCTCGCGCGCGTCCCTGGCCAGCTTCTGCACGTCCACGGGGCTGGTCAGGTATGCCGCCGCCAGGCCTCCCGGTCGGGTGAGCGCCTCGTAGGCGCGGCGCAATCGTTGGAACCCCTCCAGATCCTGGTGAGGTGGGTGCCGCGCCAGCGCGGTGAAGTACGCACTCTTGACGGCGATCGGGTCCATCGTGGGCGCCAACCCCAATACGGCGAACGGCTCTTCGGGCGTCATATCAGCTGCTCTCCTCTCCTTCCTCCGGAGAGACAGCCTTCGAGGGGCTTCCCCCGGACTTCTTCTTCGAGCGTGACGCACGGCGCCCCGTGGTGCTCGCGTCCTTCTTCTTCCGCGAAGCCCCGCGCTTGCGCAGCCGGTACCCATGCTTGTTCGCCAACGCCTGCGCCTGCTCAACCACCGGGGCATGGGAAGCGGGTAACTGCTCCGCCAGGGCCCGCATGAAGGCCTCCAGCACCGGGTGGAGGTACTCGCAAGGAGTGTCCATCCTTCCGGCGGCCACCACCGCCTCGGCGAGCGCCAGCACATTGGCGGCGAGGCCCTCCAGCCAGCGTTCCAGAATGTGCCGGGCGAGCGCCTTCCGCTCGAACATCACCATCGTTCGGAGCGCCTCGATATACCCCGTGTTCCCAGGATGAGCCTCCAGGTACCGCATGGCGGCATCCCATGCCTGGGCGTCCGAGGATGCATGGCGCACCGCCTCCTCGAGGAACTGCACCTGATAGGTCAGCACCTTGGGCGCGAACCGGCGCCAGATGCGCAGGCCGTCCCCGATCAGCTTCATCGAGGAGTAGATCTGCTCCATCGCCCCCTCCACCTCCATCAGCCGCTCCGCATCCTCCAGGCTCCGCACGTCGCGCAGCAGTCGCTCCAACTGCCGTCCTCCCTGCTTCATCCGACTGCGGTTCAGCAGGATGCTGATGGCTTCGCTGAGTTCCCTCCGGAGCTCCTCGCTCGCGCCCTCCCAGCAGACATCCACCCATGACTCCACCAGGTCCGGTGCGCAGGTAGAGGCCACACACTCGAGCAGCTCCATACGCTCCGAGGGCTCGGCCCCACCCAGCCAGGACAGCAGGGAAGAGGCCTCCGTGGCGACCAGCCGGCCCAATCCCTCCTGGAGCCACCCGGGTGCGTTGGGCGCCTCGGGGTTCTGCTCGCACCAAGCCAGGAAGGCCCGCGCCCACAGGGGCACGTTCATGCTCCGGGGCAACAGTTCCTGGTAGAGGCCCAGCGCGCGCGGCAGGGCCGCCCCCTCGAAGCGGAGCCCGGACACCGCCTGCACCACCCAGGGCTGGGCCGACGGTTGGAGCGCCGCGGCCTGAGCCAGGGTGCAGAGGGGCTCGGCGTCCTCGAGGCGCGAGACGACCGGCCGCGCAAGTCCCGCGGCGACCACCCGCAGCGCCTGCAACGTGGGTGCGGACAGGGACTCGGGGGCGCCTCCCTCACGTACCGCCCGGGCCAACAGCGAGGCGGGCTCCGAGAGAGCGGCGTGCCCCTTGCCCTCCGCCGCCCGGAGCCACAGCTCTCGCGCCGCCAGCTGTCCCGCCAGCTCCCATACCGCCCGAGCCACCTCGGCGGGTGCCGCTCGTGCCCACGCCTCGGCGCGGCTGGCGAAGACGGGGAAGGGCTCGAGCGCGCACAGGGCGAGCAGCGCCCCTTCCACCTCCTCCAGCGAGCGGGGCGGCGGCAGGGAGACGCGCTGGCTCGGCGGCTCGATTCCCAGGAGCGAATCCACCGGGGGCAGGTGCTCGAGCGCCGGGGCGATGAGTTCGGGCGCGGGGCTCCCCTCGGAGGAGAGCCAGTCATCCATCGCCTGGGCCAGAAGGGGCGCATGCGCTCGTGCCGGGCCGGTGAGGGGTTGCCACAACCGCCGTGCGCGCTCCCAATCCCGTGCGCGGCCCGCCGCCCATACCAGTGGCCAGTACGTGGCACAGGTCTCCTCTGGAGCCGCGCCTCGCTCCACCAGGCCGGGCTCGGCGTCCGCGCGCACGGCCTGGGTGCCGAGCGTCCCCCAAGAGCTGCGCCGGTGCTGCTCCCGGACGGCCTGCCGGAAGAGGGCGGCACCGCTGGGGAGCAGTTCTTCCCTCAGCGGCGGCGGCAGTCGCAGGAGCGCGGACAACATGCCCTCCAGGTCCCCCCGTTTCTCGTACTTCCGGGCCTCCTCCAGCCACTGGCGGTGCTGGCGCCCGGTGCGGTCGTGCTTCACCATGGCTCAGGGCTCCGGGAGTCCCGGCGCGTGTTCGAGATTGAGGAAGAAATCCAGGAGCGCCTCCTCCGCGCGCTCGCGCGCCACGCCCTGGGACTGCGCGTACTCGTCGAGAAGCCGCTTCAACCCAGCACGTTGCTCGGGAGGGAGCCTCTCGAGCAGGGCGTACCCCTTGCGCTCCACCGCGCTCTGTCCCGGCGCCAGGGCCGGGACGGCCTTGCCCACGTCCGCCACCGAGAGGGCCACCGTCTTGGCGTTCGTCGTGCCGGGCTGGCTGACGGAGACCTTCACCACCCCGTTGAGGTCGTAGGTGAACTCCACCCGTACCGGTGAGTTCGCGGGCCGGGGCTCGAGCGGGAACTCGAAGGCTCCCACCCGTGTGTTCTCCGAGACCCGGCGCGACTCGCCCTGAAACACCTCTACCTGGACGAGCTCCTGCTCGGGCACCAGGGTGTAGAACTCCTCCACCTTCGTTGCTGGCAACACCGTGTTGCGGCGGAGGACCGGGGCGAAGGTATCCGGCGTGGCGCTCCCGAGGTCGTCCTCTCCGATGACGCGCATGCCCAGGCTATGCGACGCCACATCCACGAGGATGCGTCCCACCGGCTCGCCGGACAGCATGCCGGCCTGGATGGCCGCGCCCAGCCCCACGGCCAGGTCTGGATCCACTTCCTCATGGACGTCTACGCCGAAGGCTTCCTCCAGCATCTGGCGGACCCGGGGGATCCGCGTCGAGCCTCCCACCAGGCATATCTTGGACAGCGACTGCCCCTCGAGCCGGGCCTCCGCCAGGGCCTGACGGGTCAGGGCCACGGTGGATTCGAGCAGTGGCTCGATGAGCGCCTCGAAGTCGCGCCGCCGCACCTCCATCTCGAGGTGGATGGGCCTGCCTCGTGCCTGGGTGAGGAACTCCTCCTTCACGTGCACGGAGATGTCCGTGGACAGACGGATCTTCGTCTCCTCGGCCAGCTGGCGCAGACGCGCCATGGCCCGCCCGTCCTCGCGAGGCTCCACGCCCTGTTTCTTGAGAGCCTCGAGGAAGAGCTGAACGAGCTTGTCGTCGAAGTCGTCCCCACCCAGCTGGGTGTTGCCCGCGGTGGAGCGCACCTCGCGCACCCCTTGGAACACCTCGAGCACCGACACGTCGAACGTGCCGCCCCCCAGGTCGTAGACGAGAAGGATCTCGGGTTCGGCCACACGGAGGGCCTCGGGATGCAACACGCGCTCATACAGGAGCGAGGCGCTGGTGGGCTCATTGAGCAGCCGCAGCACGTGCAGCCCCGCGCGCTGGCCGGCCTCGAGGGTTGCGCGGCGCTGGGCGTCATCGAAGTAGGCGGGCACGGTGATGACCACGTCCCGCACGGGGACGCCGGTGGCTTTTTCGGCTCCCTGCTTGAGCGCGGACAGGATTTGGGCGGAGACCTCCTCGGGAGACACCTCGCGCCCGGCGATGGAGTAGCGGTGGAGCGTCCCCATCTTGCGCTTGGCCGAGCGGATGCACCGCTCGGGCCTCAGCATCTCGAGGTTGCGCGCCTCGCGCCCCACGACGACACGATTGTCCTCGTAGAGGACCACCGAGGGGACGATGCGACTGCCGTCCACGGGCACGGCCACCGGGCGGCCCTCCACCAGATGGGCGATGACGGAGTTGGTTGTACCCAGATCGATTCCGAAGACATGGCTCAAGGGGTATTCCTCACGATGAGGGCTTCGCCCTCGCGAATGAGACGCTCGCCCCGGAGGGCGGCGGCGCGAACCACGCGGGCAATGGCGCCCTCGGCGAAGCTGGGGTGAGGCTGGGTGCCTACAATCCGGAACAGGCGCCCGTCGGGAATGTGGCCGATGGAGGTCAGGCGTGTGATCCCGGAGGAGGTCAGGAAGCGCTCGATCCGGGCCGCCACCCCCATGAGTCCCGATGCGAGCGCCGCATCCGCCGCGACGCGGGAGGCCTCTTCGAGCAGATCCAGGGCATCCAGGAGCTCGTCCCAGGGGGGCTCGCGCCCCGAGGAGTTGCCCGACGTAGCGCCGCGGAGAGAGGAGAGCGAGCCCCTCAGCTCCGCGAGTCCTCCTTCCAGCTTGCGCTCCAGATCCTCGACATGGAGGGCCAGACGGGCCTGAGCCCGAGAGGACTTCTGGACGGTATCCAGAAGCAGGGTGCCCCAGGTGGGAGGTGACTCGGCGGGTGGTGTGGCCCCCGGGAGTTCAGGCACTCCTGAACGTCCAATGAACAGGCGTCTCAGCCAGGTGAGCATCAAATCAACGCCAATCGTTTCCGACTGGCGATCCATACAAAACAGAATTGGAGCTGCGGCTTCAGTTCACACAGCAACGCTCGTGGCTGCGCCAGACAGCTCGCCGCAGCGTGATGAGCCCTCTCGCTCGCGCGGATTTGTGTCTCCCATTCCTCTTTCGACACGGGCATTCTCGGGGCCTACTTCTCCCGTGGGATTCATGGCATGACCTCGCCCGTCATGTCCAGTACTTCCTCGTCGCTTCCATCCCCCCTCGGAAAAGCCACGCTCCATAAGCCGGTACAGGTGATGTCTGTTGTTGAGGGGGAGACGGAGCGAAGCCGCATACCGCAGCTCCACCTTCAACCAGAACTCGCCTTCCCACTGAAGGACCACCTGGGGCGTCTCCCCTCAGTTCTACCCTATACGGTAGGGTGAGCTGTCAGTGCGCGCGTGCCACGGGCACCCCACATGGCAGCCTCTTCGCGGGCTACTGCCACAACTTGTTCACGCCCCCGCCGGTCCCCAAGGCGCAGGTGGCCGCCACACCGGACCTCCTGATCTTCCCTGCCGATCTCGCCGTAATGAGGGGGGCTACCCTGGGTCAAGAGCCCAGGTGCCTTCCTCCCACCGCTTCAGCGCCTGCCCTGCTTTGAATGAGACCAACCCCTCGCCCTTGGCGACCTCCTCCAAGACCGCTTTGGCCTCGGCTGTCCGATGGCGGAGCAGGTGCGCGGCGGCCATGACTCGTACGTCCGGGCGTGGGTGCTTGAACAGCACGGCCAGTGCGTCGCGTCCAGCATCACCGTGGGCCCGGAGCTTGTCGAACGCGGCGCCGTACTTCTTGGCGTGCTTGTTCCCGGTCTTGGCATCTCCCCTCCAGATGGCGTCGGTCTGCGCGGCCACGTTCTGCGCGAACTGTTCGACAAGTTCCTCCAGCTTCATCACCAAAACCCCTTCGTTACTTTGTCGATCAGCCCGAACTCACGTTGGGCTTCGTACGACTGCGTGCTCAACCACTTCCGGACGGTCAGGGTGGACGAGCCGGTGATATCCCGCTGAATGGACGAGTAGAGCGAGCTGAGGCGGGTGTGGATGCCCTTGTCCAACGGGACGATGTTCTCGGTGTTTTGAACTGCCTGAGCCCCGAACCGTTTCTGGTTGCCCGGCGTCTGCTCGACGATGTGGTGCCACTCCTTCCCTGGGCCTGCCGAGCCCATGGCACGCTTGAAGCTCTTGTACGAGCCCCACGCCCTGAAGCCGTTGGGAGGAGCCTTGGCAGCGGCGCCGCTCATGGCCCGAGCCGTCATGGCGACAGCACCAGGAGCAAGGGCGATGGTGACGGACTCGGCGCTCATGGCGACCGTCTCCACTTGCCCCACCGCCGCGAGACGGATACCCACCTGCGTCTCCGCCTGCACGGCCGCCTGCATCGAGCCGGGCAGCTTCGGCACCTTCGCGGCCAGCTGGGGCCGAGTGAGGGGCCGAACATCCCGAGCCAGTTCCGACACGGCATCCTCGAACTCGCCGTTGCCGAGCGTCACCGGCCTGGCGCCGGAACGAGGGGTGAAGACGATGGTGTCGGTCTGGCCCGTGTCCAGGCGCACGACCCGGGAGGCGGTGCCACAACCGACGAGGAGAACCAGCATCACAGCCGTGCAGCACAGCTTCATGGGATTTCCTCCCGGCTACCCCGATGGGTATCCAGTCCGGAAGAATTCCCAATGGGTACGACAATCCCCGGAGCGGGGTTCACGGGACTATCACTCCGCCCACGGTGATAAGCCGACCTCCGCTCTTGTCCCACAACTTGAGGGTGAGGGTGTCCCGCGCCGCCTGGGCAATCAGCTCCGTAAACGCCCATGTTCAGAGGGGAAACAGGTCGGTAGGACAGAGGAATCGAACCTCCCAGGGACATGTCTCCATGCCCCCCACCGGTTTTGAAGACCGGGCCGGCCACCAGGTCCAGAGGTCCTACCACTCGCGATTACTGCCGGGCCGTGCCTCCCGCGTCAACGCCGCGTTTCAGTCCAACCCGCGCTGCCACAGATCGTCCTCGTCCAGCCCCATCAAATGCCCGACCTCGTGCATCACCGTGATGCCGATCTGCTCGATGAGCTCCTCGCGCGTCTTCGCGAAGCGCTCCAGGTTCCTCTGGTACAGCACGATCGACGCGGGGTAGGGGTCGAAGTTCCCCAGGATGCTGTGGCGCTCACCCACCGGCGAGCCCCGGAACACGCCCAGGATGCACGGCGACAGTGGCGGACTCTCCCCCAGCAGGTCCTCGTCCTTGGGAATCTCTTCCACCGCGATGGTGACGTTGTCCAGGTACTCCTTCACGTGCCCGGGCAGCGCCTTCACCGCGTCCTCCACCGCCTTGTCGAAGGCTTCCTCGCCCAGCTCCACCGGCGGGGGGAACTCCCGCGGCGCCACCACCTGCGCCTTCCCGAACCGCTTGCGCGCCTCCTTCCCATCTCCCCGCCGCTCCGCCAGCAGTCCCAGGTAGTGGTGCGCCCACGGCTCGTCCGCCGCGTCCTTCAGCACCTCCTCGAACGCCGCCTGGGCCTCCGGGAACCGGCACAGCTCGAACAGGGCGATGGCCCGCTCCACCTGCGCCTCCACCGACCTCGGCACATGCCCCAGCGCCGCGTCCAGGCTCGCCATGGCCCGCGCACACTCGCCCACCTGGTTCAGTCCGGTGCCCTCCAACAGGAGGAACTCGAAGAGCAGCTCCACGTCGCCCGCCCGCTGGGCCGTCTTCCGGCCCCGGGCGCACAGCTCCAGGCCTTCTTCCACCGCCTCGCGGTCATCTCCCGCCCGGCACACCAGGCACTCGGCCGCCCCGAGCAGCAGCTCCAGGTCATCCGGGGCCGCCTTGAGGGCTTTCCCGTATGCCTCCAGGGCCTCCTCCATCCGCCCCAGTTCCACCAGGGTGGCCGCCCGCCAATGCAGGGCCTCGGGCAGCCCGGGGGCCTCGGCCAGCAGCGCCTCCGCTCCGGCCAGGGCCTCCTCGAAGGCGCCCTCTTCAAATGCCGCCGCCACCCCGTCGAGCCGAACCTCCACGCCCGACGGCGCCGCCTGCTTCGACGTACGCTTCCCCATGCCCGGCCACATACGAACCCCTTCCGCGCGTTGTCAACGTGCGTCACGGCTGTTACGTTCCGCGCCCCCCCGACTCTCTCCTAAGGGCCCGTGAACATTCTGGTCGTGGATGATGACGTCGAGCTGTGCACGTTGCTCTCTCGGTTCCTGGAGAAGCACGGGTACACCGTCTATTCCGCGGCAGACGCCTTGCAGGCCCTCGACATCCTCGAGCGCCACGAGGTGGGCCTCGTCATCAGTGACTACCGGATGCCCCACATGGATGGCATCCAGTTCACCGAGATGCTCAAGGCCGACCCCCGCCACCAGGGCACCTCCGTCATCCTCATGACGGGCAACGCCGACGGCAACGTGCACGACAAGGGCCTGCGCAAGGGCGTGGCCATGACGCTGGAGAAGCCCCTGGACTTCAATCAGCTTCTCAACCTCGTGCGCTTCGCCGAGTAATCCGCCCGCCACCCGGGCCGTCCGCTCCCCCACAGCCACTCCCTTCCGTGTTGACAACCCGGGGCCGGCTCTTATTTTGGCGCTCGCCTGGGCCGAGTGCTAACCCCCGTACCCCGGCCCGCGTAGTTCATTCTTCAATTTTTTCAGGAGGTTACGATGGCAGCCAAGGAGATCTTCTTCCACCAGTCCGCCCGCGACGCGATCCTTCGCGGCGTGCGCATCCTGTCGGACGCGGTGGCGGTGACGCTCGGTCCCAAGGGCCGCAATGTGGTCATCGAGAAGTCGTTCGGCTCGCCCACGGTGACCAAGGACGGTGTGACGGTCGCCAAGGAGATCGATCTCGAGAACAAGTTCGAGAACATGGGCGCCCAGATGGTCAAGGAGGTGGCGTCGAAGACATCGGACAAGGCCGGTGATGGCACCACGACGGCCACCGTGCTGGCCCGGGCCATCTACGAGGAGGGCCTCAAGCTGGTGGCCGCCGGCCACAGCCCGATGGACCTCAAGCGCGGCATCGACAAGGCCGTGGAGACGGTGGTCGCCGAGCTGAAGAAGCTGTCCAAGCCCACGGCCGACAAGAAGGCCATTGCCCAGGTGGGCACCATCTCCGCCAACGGCGACGAGACGATCGGCAACATCATCGCCGACGCCATGGAGAAGGTGGGCAAGGAGGGCGTCATCACGGTGGAGGAGGGCAAGGGCCTGGAGACGACGCTGGACGTGGTCGAGGGCATGCAGTTCGACCGCGGCTACGTGTCCCCGTACTTCGTCACCAACCGGGACCGCATGGAGGCCGTGCTGGAGGACGCCTACCTGCTCATCAGCGAGAAGAAGGTCTCGGCGATGCAGGATCTCATCCCCGTGCTCGAGCAGGTGGCGCGCTCGGGCAAGCCGCTGCTGATCATCGCCGAGGACGTGGAGGGCGAGGCCCTGGCCACCCTGGTGGTGAACAAGATCCGCGGCGTGCTGAACGTGGCGGCGGTGAAGGCGCCGGGCTTCGGTGATCGCCGCAAGGAGATGCTGCAGGACATCGCCACGCTGACGGGCGGCTCGGTGGTGAGCGAGGAGCTGGGCCACAAGTTCGACGCCCTCACGCTCAACGACCTGGGCCGCGCCAAGCGCATCACCATCGACAAGGACAACACCACCATCGTCGACGGTGCGGGCAAGCGCGAGGCCATCGAGGGCCGCATCAAGCTGATCCGCGGCCAGATGGAGACGAGCACCAGCGACTACGACCGCGAGAAGATGCAGGAGCGGCTGGCGAAGCTGGCTGGCGGCGTGGCGGTCATCCACGTGGGCGCCGCGACCGAGACGGAGATGAAGGAGAAGAAGGCTCGCGTCGAGGACGCGCTGCACGCCACCCGCGCGGCCGTGGAGGAGGGCATCGTCCCCGGCGGCGGCGTGGCCTACCTGCGCACCCTGGCCGCCCTGGACAAGATGAAGCTGGGCGGTGAGCAGGACTTCGGCGTGGACATCATCCGCAAGGCCCTGCAGGAGCCGCTGCGGAAGATCGCCTCCAACGCGGGCCTCGAGGGCGCCGTCATCATCAACAAGGTCCGCGAGGGCCAGGGCGCGTTCGGCTACAACGCCCGCACGGACGTGTTCGAGGACCTGGAGAAGGCCGGCGTCATCGATCCGACCAAGGTGGAGCGCACCGCGCTGCAGAACGCGGCCTCCGTCGCCTCGCTGCTGCTGACCACCGAGGCCATGGTCGCCGATCGTCCCAAGAAGAAGGGCAAGGGCGCGTCGGCCGGTGGCGCCCCGGACTACGGCGGCGACGACCTGGAGTACTGAGCCCCAGTGACTTGAGTTGAGCCCCCGGCCCCGGGCGCCTCCTTCGTGGAGGTGCTCGGGGCCGCGGTGTTTTTCAGAGCGGCTGGCCCAGGAGGCGGGACAGCTCGTGGCCGAGCTCCCGGGCGTCCAGGTCCCGGGGCAGGCACCCGGACGCGCCGGCGCGCAGGGCTTCCAGCATCAACTCCTGCGAGAGGTACCCGGCGAGCACCACGAAGGGTGCCCCCTGGCCCAGCGTCCGAGCCAGGTCCAGCGCCTGCCGGCCGTAGGTGCCGGGCAGCTCCCAGCTCACCACCACGGCCGCCGGGGGCTCCGCTGCGGGCTCCGTTGGCGCGCCCGTCAGCACCCGCGCCTCCAGTCCCAGCAGGGCGAGCGCCTCGGTGATCCGCCGGGCCGAGGCCGGGTTGTCCTCGAGCACGTCCACGCGGCGGCTCGCCCGTGGCGATTCCCGCCGGGTGGGCACGGCCCGCGTGAGGGCCTCGCGCAGCTTGGTGCGCACCTCGCGGATGTCGTCGAAGGGTTTGAGCAGGTAGTCCAGCAGCCCCAGCTCCAGCGCCTGCTGCGCCGTCACCAGCGAGGGGTAGCCCGTCATCAGGATGACGCGCGAGTGGGGGTCCATCCGGCGCGCCTGCTGCGCCAGCTCCAGGCCCGAGAGGCCCGGCAGGTTCTTGTCCGTGACGATCAGGTCCACCGGGCCGCGCTTCAGTTGCTCGAGCGCGTCCTCGGCGGTGGCGGCCTCGATGACCTCGCACTCCCGGCCCATCAAATCCTTGAAGACGCTGCGGATGATCTCCTCGTCATCCACCACCAGCAGGCGGCGGCGCGCGGGGGCCTGCGCGGGAGCGGAGCCCGGAGCAGGGGAGGTGGCTGACGCCGGGACGGTGCCCGGAGCGGGGAAGAGGACGCGGAAGACGGTGTTGGGCGGAGGCTGATCCGTCAGCACCGAGGACGGGACGAGCTCCAGCCGCGCGTGGTGCTCCTGCGCGATGCGCCGGCACACCGCGAGCCCCAGCCCGGTGCCTCGCTTGTTGCCCGTCACATAGGGCTCGAAGAGGTGGTGGCGCACGGCCTCGGAGACGCCCGGGCCCCAGTCCGCCACGTACATCACCGGCGACGTCCCCTCGCGCCCCAGCACCACCTTCACGCGCCCCGGTCCCGACACCGCGTCACGCGCGTTGTTGAGCAGGTTGAGGGTGAGCTGCTCCAGCAGCCGGCCATTGCCCTGGACCGTCAGCTCCTCGGGCGCCTCCACCTGGAGCGTGACGCGGGCGGAGTCCGGGTTGAGGCCGAAGGCGCGCGCCGCCGCCTGCACGTGCGTCACCAGCGACACGGCCTGCTGCGGCGCGGGGCGCTCGCTGGCCAGCCGGGTGAAGTCGGAGATGATCTGCTCCATCCGCTCCACCTGGGCCAGCATCTGCCGCAGGGGGCCGCGCGTGCCGATCTCCTCGGACAGCATCTGGGTATAGGCCTTCACCCCCAACAGGGGTTGGCGCAACTCATGGAGCACTTCGGCGGCGAGACGGGTGGAGCCCGCGCTGGTGCGTTGCAGTTCCGCCGCGGCGGCCTTCGCCGCCGGCAGATCGCCCGCTTCCAGGGCCTGCATCAGGTGCGCGAGCGGGACCGGGATGTCCATGGTTCATCAGCATGGCCGAGCCACCCGCCTTGCCGCAACGCGAGGCGCCGGATTCCGTTGACCAGCGGCCCTGGCGCACGGATGCTTCCGGCGCCTACAGCTTCTTCCGCTCATACTGGCCGTTCGCTCATACTGGCCGTACGTCCTCGGGGAGTCCCTCATGCCGCAGACCAATCCGTTCCACGCGATGGTGCCCAGGAAGTTGACGGACTCGGAGCTGGCCCGCGCCATCCGGTTGGACATGGAAGCGGAGCTGGACGCCATCAACCTCTACGCCGCTCACATCGATGCCACGGACAACGAGGACGCCAAGGCCATCCTCCGTCACGTCATGGACGAGGAGCGCGAGCACGCCGCGCTCTTCTGGGAGCTGATCGCCCGCCTGGACCCCGCCCAGGCCGAGCACATCAAGGTGATGTCGGAGAAGTACCAGCTCATCGTCTCCGGGGCCTCGCACGAGGCGGTGGAGGCAGCGGGCGAGGGGGGAGGCGGTGGCTCCGCCGCGGCCGAGCCCGGCATGGACAAGCGGCTCACGGTGGGCTCGCTGCGGCGCTGAGTCCGGCTCAGCTCCCGGTGGGCTGGCTGTGGCGCGCCGGGGGCGTGGCCTCCAGGTCCCGGGTGGCCATGTAGACGACGTTGCGGCTGCCCTTCTTGCCCCGGTACATGGCCCGGTCCGCCAGGTCCAACAGCGTGGCCTTGTCCTGCGCGTGCTCGGGGAAGCTGGCCATGCCGATGCAGGTGGAGAGCGCCAGCGAGTGGCCCTCGCGCGCCAGGAAGCGGTGGTTCTCCACGGTGCGCCGGATGCGCTCGGCCACCTTCAGCGCCCCGCCCGAGTCGGTGCCCCGCAGCAACACCACGTACTCGTCTCCGCCGTAGCGCACCGCCACGTCGCGGTCGCGCACGCACCCCTTGAGCACCCGCGCCATCTCCACCAGCAGTTGCGAGCCCACCAGGTGCCCGTGGGTGTCGTTGACGCTCTTGAAGTAGTCCAGGTCCAGGAAGAGCAGGCTGAAGACGCCATGGGTCTGCTGGGCGTTCTTCACCTCCCGGTCCAGCACCAGGTGCAGGTAGCGGGTATTGAAGAGGTGGGTGAGGTCGTCCAGGTAGGCCAGATCCTCCACCTCGGCGATGCGGCCCAGGTTGCGCAGCGCGAGCGCCAGACAGCGGGCGAGGAATCCCGTGGCCTCGGCGATGCCCTCGGGCGGAGAGCCGGGGTAGAGGAGGACGGCGTAGCCGAGCAGATCCTCTCCCTCGATGGCGGGGACGGCGAGGGCGCGCGGCCAGAGGCCCGGCAGCCCCTCCAGCACCCGCACCTCCCGGGAGGTGCCCAGGCGCGGAACCACGGAAGCGATGAGGGTGGCCTCCTGCGTCTGACTGCTCAGCCCCTGGGTGCCCAGCAGCCGGGTCCGGCCGCTGCCATCGCACTGGAACAGCATGGCGGCGCCAGCCGAGCCCATGGAGAGGAAGGAGGCGCAGGCCGTCTCCGACAGCCGGACCCGGTCGAGCGTGGTGGAGATGCGCTGTCCCGTTTCCAACAGGGAGACGTACCGGCGCAGCGCGGCGTTCTCCGTCAGCAATTCACGCGTGGCGAGCGCCCGGTTCACGGCGTGCTGGAGCACCTCCGGCGCCACCGGCTTGACGAGGTACTCCGAGGCCCCGCTCTTGATGGCGCGCACCGCCGGGTCCACCTTGTCCAGGCCGGTGATGACCACCACCTCGATGCCCGGGTAGTGCTCCTTGGTGTGGCGCAGCACCTCCATCCCGTCCCCGGTGGGGAGGATGAGATCCGTCACCACCACGTCATAGGGAGCCTGGGCCAGTGCCTCCTTGACCTCCTGGACGCTGGCCACGGCGGTGACTTCGTGGCCCACCCCACGCAGGTAGTCCCCGTACAGGGCCCGGGCGATTTTTTCGTCATCGACGAGGAGGAGGCGCGCCATCTCTCCGAAGGGCTTACCACCCCGGCTCGGGGGCTGCTAGCCTGCCTCCGTGCCTCCCTACGAAAGCGGACGCCGGCTCTGTCTCCTGATGGAAGCGGGCGATACCCGATTCTCCGTCGAGGCCACCTCCGTCATGGAAGTCGCCGTGCCGGGACCCGATGAGACCAGCCTGCGCGGCGTGCTCGAGGTGAAGGATCTCTCCGTGCTGCTCGGTGGTGAACCGGAGCAGACCCCGGGCATGGTGGTGGTGTTCGACGTCAGCCCCACCCTGGCCGTCCGTGTCCGCTCGATCGTCGAGGTGACGGACGTGGCCCCGGCTCCCCACTTCCTCCTGCCCACCGGGCTGGGGGACACGCTGGCCGCGCTCAGCCGCAGCGCCGTGCTCCACAAGGAGCGGCTCTACCTGGAGATCAACGCCGAGGCGCTCCCCCACGAGCCCGGTACCGTGCGCCCCCCTCCCCAGCTCCCCGTGCGGCTCACCGGGTTGACGCCTGAACGCTCGCTCGTCTTCGAGTCGCAGGGGCGATTGTTCGGTCTCCCACTGTCCTGGGTGTCGCAGGTGGTGATGCGCGGGCCCGCCTTCAGCGCGCTGCCCGGGAAGAGTGGGGCGGTCGCGGGCGTCATGCCCCATGGACAGGCCCTCTGGCCGCTGTACTCGGCTCCGGCGCTGCTGGGGGGCGCCTCCCGGGCGGAGGACTTCCTGGTGCTCGCCGAGGTGGAGGGCCGGAGCCTGGGCCTGTGCGCTTCGCGCGTGCTGGGCGTCCACCCCCGCTTCGAGCCCGCTGAGGAGCCGGGGGAGTTCACCGCGCCAGGAGTCCCCGGACCCGTGCTCTTTCTGGACCTGCGGCGCATGTTTTCTTGAGCAGCCGCTTGTTTTCTTGAAGGCCCGGGTGCCGAACCGTAAGCTGCCCGGCTTGACAGTGGGACCCAGAGTCCCGATTTCTCACCGAATTCCAGGGGGTTTGGACCCCCGAGGCCCGAACCGATGCCCAAGAATCTGCTGGTCGCCGATGACTCGCTCACCATCCGCAAGGTGATCGGGATGATCTTCGCGACCGAGGACTTTCAGGTCACCGCGGTCGACAACGGGCTGGACGCCATCACCCGGTCGCGCGAGCTGCGGCCGGACGTGGTGCTCGCGGATGTGATGATGCCGGGCAAGAACGGCTACGAAGTCTGCGAGGCACTCAAGAACGATCCGGCCACGCAGAGCATCCCCGTGCTGTTGCTGGCTGGTACCTTCGAGGCCTTTGACGAGGCCCGTGCGCGTGCGGCCAGGGCGGACGACCACATCACCAAGCCCTTCGAGAGCCAGGTGCTCCTGGACAAGGTGAAGACGCTGGTGGGTCAGAAGTCCAACACCATGCCCGCCTCCGCCGCCACCCAGGTCATCTCTTCTGGTGGCCCCGCCGCCGTCGCGCAGCCGCAGCGTCCCGCCGGTCCTCCGGGTCCTGGTGGGCCGCGTCCGCCGGGGCCGGGCATGCCGGGGCCGGGTGTTCCCCCGGGTCCAGGTGCGCCGGGCATGGCGCGTCCGCCGGGGCCGGGCATGCCGCCGCCGGGTGCTCGTCCGGGAATGCCGGGGCCGGGCATGCCGCCGGGGCCGGGTGCTCCGGGCATGGCGCGTCCGCCGGGGCCGGGGGGTATGCCGCCGGGGCCGGGTGCGCCGGGCATGGCGCGTCCGCCGGGACCGGGGGGGATGCCGCCGGGGCCGGGTGCGCCGGGCATGGCGCGTCCGCCGGGACCGGGGGGGATGCCGCCGGGGCCGGGTGCGCCGGGCATGGCGCGTCCGCCGGGGCCGGGGGGTATGCCGCCGGGGCCGGGTGCTCCGGGTATGGCTCGTCCGCCGGGACCGGGCATTCCGCCGGGGCCGGGTGCGCCGGGCATGGCGCGTCCGGGGATGCCGGGGCCTGGGGCCTCTCCCATCGCTGGCATGCCGACGGGCGGTCTGCCTCGTCCTCCGGGTGCCGGGGCGCTGCCCACGCCGACGCCTCCCGCCTCCGGCCGCGGCAAGGATCCGTTCGGTCTCGGTGCTCCGGCGCCGCAGCCCGCTCCCGAGGAACCGGCCGAGGCCAGTGGTCTGGAGGAACTCTCGCTCGATGAGCCCGAGCCCATCGCTCCGGCACCGGCTCACACGCCGGCGCCCGTCGCGGAGGCCCGGCACGCTCCCTCCTCCGATGGAGGCGAGGCGCAGCTGCGCGAGGCGCTCTCCAGGGCCTCCCGCGAGGTCATCGAGAAGATCGCCTGGGAGGTCGTTCCCCAGCTGGCCGAGACGATCATCCGCGAGGAGCTGGAGCGGTTGATCAAGGACCGCGAGACGAAGCACTGAGCTCGACTCTTCATCACTGCTTTTCCACCCCGACCGGCCCTCGTCGGGCCGGTCCTTCCACCGGCCCGCGTGGGCCGGTTCTCGTTTCCCATGAGCGATACGACCGAACTCCCCAAGGCCTATGACCCGAAGGAGGTCGAGGCTCGCTGGTACGCCCACTGGATGGAGCGGAACTACTTCCGCGCCGAGGCCACCTCCGGCAAGCCTCCCTTCTGCATCGTGCTGCCTCCGCCCAACGTGACGGGCAGCCTCCACCTGGGCCACGCGCTCACCGCCACCATCCAGGACATCCTCATCCGGTGGAAGCGCATGAGCGGCTTCAACACCCTCTGGGTGCCGGGCACGGACCATGCCGGCATCGCCACGCAGATGGTGGTGGAGCGCGAGCTGAAGGAGAAGGAGAAGAAGTCCCGCCACGACCTGGGCCGCGAGCAGTTCCTCGAGCGCGTCTGGGAGTGGAAGAACAAGTACGGCAACCGCATCCGTGAGCAGCACAAGGTGCTCGGCGCCAGCCTGGACTGGAGCCGCGAGCGCTTCACCATGGATCCGGGTGTCTCGGCCGCGGTGCGCGAGGTCTTCGTCCGCCTGCACGAAGAGGGCCTCATCTACCGCGCCCAGAAGCTCATCAACTGGTGCCCCTCGTGCCACACCGCGCTCAGCGACCTGGAGGTCGAGCACGAGGAGAAGCAGGGCTCGCTCTGGCACATCCAGTACCCGGTGAAGGACAGCGACCGGAAGCTCACCGTCGCCACCACCCGCCCGGAGACGATGCTCGGCGACACCGCCGTGGCCATCCACCCGGATGACGAGCGCTACAAGGGGCTCGCCGGCCAGTTCGTGGTGCTGCCGCTCACCGGCCGCGAAATCCCCATCATCGCCGACGCCGAGCTGGTGGACCCGGCCTTCGGCACTGGCGTGGTGAAGGTGACGCCCGCCCATGACTTCAACGACTACCAGACGGGCCTGCGGCACCACCTGCCCATGCTCAACGTCCTGGACGAGGCCGCGCGCATCAACAAGGAGGGCGGCCCGTACGCGGGCATGGAGCGCTTCGCCGCGCGCAAGAAGATCCTCGAGGACCTCACCGCCCAGGGCCTGCTGGAGAAGGAGGAGCCGCACAAGCTGTCCGTCGGCGGCTGCCAGCGCTGCGCCACCGTGGTGGAGCCGCGCCTGTCTCCGCAGTGGTTCGTGAAGATCGAGCCGCTCGCGAAGCCCGCCATCGAGGCGGTGGAGCAGGGCCGCACGAAGATCATCCCGGAGACGTGGACGAACACGTACTTCCACTGGATGCGCAACATCCACGACTGGACCATCAGCCGCCAGCTGTGGTGGGGCCACCAGATTCCGGCCTGGTACTGCGCCGGCTGCAGCCCGCGCCTGGAGGCCACGGGCGGCATCGACTACTCGCGCGCCGAGCCCATCGTCTCGCGCGCGGCACCGGAGAAGTGCCCCAAGTGCGGCGGCTCGCACCTGGAGCAGGATCCGGACGTGCTCGACACGTGGTTCTCCTCGGGCCTGTGGCCCTTCAGCACCCTGGGCTGGCCCGAGCAGACTCCCGAGGTGAAGGCCTACTACCCCAACTCCGTCATGGAGACGGGCCACGACATCCTCTTCTTCTGGGTCGCCCGGATGATGATGTTCGGCCTGCACTTCATGAAGGACGTGCCCTTCCGCACCGTGTACCTGCACGCGATGGTGCGCGACGAGAAGGGCGAGAAGATGTCCAAGACGAAGGGGAACGTGATCGATCCCCTCGACATCGTCCTGGGCGCTCCGGCCGAGCAGCTCAACAAGAACCTGCGCAACAAGTTCCCCCAGGGCATGCCCGCCCACGGCGCGGACGCGCTGCGCTTCACCCTGGCCTCGCTCACCCAGCAGGGCCGCGACATCAAGCTCTCGCTGGATCGCGTGGCTGGCTACAAGGCCTTCGCCAACAAGCTGTGGAACGCCAGCCGCTTCGCCCTGATGAACCTGGGCGACTTCACGCTCGACAACCGGCCCATCACCGAGCGCGAGCTCACCCTCGCGGACCGGTGGATCCTCTCCCGGCTGCAGCGCGCCATCGCGGTGACCCGGACGTCGCTGGATGCCTACGCGTTCGGCGAGGCCGCCTCCACCCTCTACCAGTTCCTCTGGTCCGAGTTCTGCGACTGGTACATCGAGCTGTCCAAGGGCTCGCTCTACGGGGAGGACCCCAAGGCCAAGGACACCACCCGCGCGGTGCTCGTCTACTGCCTGGACCGCATCCTGCGGTTGCTCCACCCGTTCATGCCCTTCATCACGGAGGAGATCTGGCAGAAGCTGCCCATGACGCGGCCGGCCGACTCCATCATGATCGCCTCGTACCCCGAGCCGGATGCGTCGCTCGAGGACGCCGCCGCCGAGGCGGAGATGGGACCGGTCATCGCCGCCATCGAGGGCCTGCGCAACATCCGCGGCGAGAGCAACCTGCCTCCCTCGGCCCGCATCACCGCGTACGTGCAGAGCGCGGATGCGCGCACCCGCGAGCTGCTCGAGCGGTGGCGTGGCTACCTGATGCCCCTGGCCGGCCTGGGCGAGCTGCGCATCACCGCTCCCGGGCCCAAGCCCGCTCAGTCCGCGGCCTTCGTGGGCCCGCAGATGGAGGTCTTCGTCCCGCTCGCCGGCCTCATCGACGTGGATGCCGAGCGCGAGCGCCTGACCAAGGAGATCTCCCGCTCCGAGCAGGAGTTGGGCGGCATCCAGCGCAAGCTGGACAACCCCAACTTCGTCGCCAAGGCGCCTCCGGACGTGGTGGAGAAGGACAAGGCCCGCGTCGAGGAGCTCACGGCGCGCATCTCCAAGCTGCAGGACAGCTTGAAGCGGCTCGAGCCCGATACCAGCACGCCTGCCGAGACGGAGACGCCGGCTCCCGAGTCCAGCGCCAGCAAGGCGGACGCCGAGGGTGAGGTCGTCAAGGCCGAGGCGGGTGCTGTCGAGGCCGAGGCCGTGGAGACCGAAGCGGGTGCCGTCGAGACGACGACCGTCGAGGACGAGGATGACGAGGAGTTCGAGTCCATCGACGAGGAGTTCGACGAGGACGACGGGGACGGCCATGCGATCGGCGATGCCGAAGCCGGGGAGGCTCCGGCCAGGGCCGAGCGCAAGGGCGATACCACCCAGGGCGCGGTGAAGGCCCAGGCCGCGTCCGAGGCTTCGCCCGTCAGGGCTTCGGCGCAGAAGAAGGCCCCCGCCAAGAAGGCGGCTCCGGTCCCGAAGCCGACTCCGGCCCCGAAGCCGACTCCGGCTCCGAAGCCGACTCCGACTCCGACCCCCAAGCCGACTCCGGCCCCGAAGCCGGCTCCGGCTCCGAAGCCGGCACAGAAGGCGGCGGCCAAGAAGGCGGCCCCCGTGAAGAAGGCGGCGGCCAAGAAGGCTCCTGCCAAGAAGGCGGCTCCCGTGAAGAAGGCAGCGGCGAAGAAGGCTCCAGCCAAGAAGGCAGCTCCCGTGAAGAAGGCAGCGGCGAAGAAGGCTCCAGCCAAGAAGGCGGCTCCCGTGAAGAAGGCAGCGGCGAAGAAGGCTCCGGCCAAGAAGGCAGCTCCCGTGAAGAAGGCAGCGGCGAAGAAGGCTCCGGCCAAGAAGGCTCCGGCCAAGAAGGCTCCGGCCAAGAAGGCAGCGGCCAAGAAGGCTCCGGCCAAGGCCCGGCGCTGACCTCGATCGGAGACGCGACTCACATGGATGCCTTCCTGGATCGCCTCATCTCGCTCGCCCTGGAGGAAGACCTCGGGGCGGCGGGCGACATCACCACCGAAGCCCTCGTCCCCGCGGACGCCATGGGCTCCGCCGAGCTCATCGCCAAGGAGCGGCTCGTGCTCGCCGGACTGGACACCTTCGCCCGCGTCTTCGTGCGCGTGGATCCCGACGTCAAGGTCGAGCTCCTCGCGCGCGACGGGCAGGAGGTGCAACCCAAGGCCCTCGTGGCCCGGGTTCACGGCCGCATGCGTGCGCTCCTCACCGCCGAGCGCACCGCCCTCAACATCGTCCAGCGCACCTCGGGCATGGCCACCATGGCCCAGCAGGTCATGGCCGCGGTGCATGGAACGAAACTGCGCATCCTCGACACGCGGAAGACAGCCCCCGGCATGCGCTCGCTGTCCAAGCAGGCCGTGAAGGCTGGCGGTGCCTTCAACCACCGCTTCGGCCTCTTCGATGGCGTCCTCATCAAGGACAACCACATCGCGGCCGTGGGCGGCTCCGTCCGCGAGGCGCTCCGCCGCGCTCGCACCAACGCGCCCCAGTTGGTGAAGATCGAGATCGAGGTCACCAACCTCGATCAGCTCGCCGAGGCGCTGGAGGAGGGCGCGGACGTGGTGATGCTCGACAACATGGACGACGAGCAGATCCGCCGCGCCGTGGAGCTCACGGCCGGCCGCATCCCGCTCGAGGTCTCCGGCGGCATCACCCTGGAGCGCCTGCCCCGTCTGGCGAAGCTCGGCGTGGACTTCGTGTCCATGGGCGCGCTCACCCACTCGGCGCGCGCCATGGACCTGTCCCTGGAGATCGTCCAGGCGCGCTAGGCCGTCCGCTCAGCGGCTGGGGACGAGGGCCTCGTGACGGGGCTCTCCCTCGGCCGACGCGGGGAGGTTCATCTCCAGCACAGCCGACACGGTGGGCGCCACGTCCGTGGTGCTGATCTCCCGGGGGTAGATGCCCGGCTTCACCCCCTTGCCCGCCAGGATGACGGGCACGAGCTGGTCATACGCGTACGGCGTGCCGTGGTTGGTGCCGACGGTCTCGGTGCTGATGACGTGGAAGGGCTTCACCACGAAGAGCACGTCGCCGCTGCGTCCCGCGTAGTAGCCCCGCCGCAGGGGCTCCACCAGCCCCGCCACGTCCGGCGTCGTGTAGAGGTCATCACTCGCCACCGCCAGGGTGACGGCCGGCTGCTTCACCAGCCAGGCCGCCGCGGCCCGCCGCACCGCCGCCCCGTCCACCTTGCCGCCCTCCAGCGTCTTGCCGCCCAGGTACACGTCCAGCTCCTCGACGGTGGCGGTGATGTCCCCGCCGAACTGCGCCCGCAGCGCCTCGGTCAGCCCCTTGGAGAGGGCGCGCGGATCCACCCGCTCGGCCCCCACGCCCGAGGCCGCCCAGTGCTCGGGCACCGCCGCGCCGCCGTGGTCCGCCGAGAGCACCACCAGGAGGTTGGCCCGTCCACCGGCGGCGCGCTCGGCCAGGGCCACCAAGTCTCCCACCGCCTTGTCCAGCCGGTGCATTGTGTCCTGCATCTCCCACGAGTTGGGGCCGTACTGGTGGAAGACGCGATCCGTGGCGCTGAAGCTCACCGCGAGCACGTCCGGCACCGCGTCCTTGCCCAGGCCCTCGCCCTCGATGGCCGCCCGGGCCGCCTTCACCACCAGGTCCAGGGACAGGGGAGAAATGGCGAAGGCCGTATAGGACTGGGGGCCAGGGGAGGGGAGGCCGCCGGTGAGGGGATGCGGAAAGACACGCCCCAGCCCGTAGTGCTCGCCCTCGTAGGGCCGATCATCCTCCCCCACGTACGCGGTGCGGGGCAGCAGCGGCTCCCACGTCTTGTTGAACCACGCGGCGGTGGGGTTGGCGGCGTTGAAGGCCTTCAGCCAGTCCGGCAACTCCTTCGTGTACCAGGTGCCCGTGGTGAACTTTCCCACCGTCTCGTCGAACCAGTAGGCCTGCCCGAGCCGGCCGGCCAGCGGAATGGCCGAGCGCGCCTTGCCCGACAATGCGATCACCTTGCCCTGCTCCTGCGTGGACAACCGCAGCCGGTCCGCGAACGTCTCCGCCATGAGGTTGGCCGGGCTCACGTCCTCCATGGAGAGGGGCGCTTCCAACACCGGGTGCGCCGGATCCGGGAAGACGCGCTCGGGCTTGCCCGTGGCCCGGTCGATGATCCGGTTGTCCACGATGCCGTGGCGCCAGGGGTTGGCCCCGGTGGCCAGGGTGGTGTGGCCCGGCGCGGTGCGCGGCTTGGCGTAGCCATAGCGCGCGTACGGGTAGAAGGCCCCCGAGTCGATGAGCTGCCGCAGCCCTCCCTTGAGGCGCGGCTTCGAGCGCAGCAGCAGATCCGAGCCCAGCGCGTCCACGGTGATGAAGAGCGTCAACCGGGGGGGCGCCGCCAGGGCGGGTAGGGCGGTGAGCAGCAGCAGCAGGGACAGGATGCGGAGCATGGAGATGATCCTCCATGCCTCCTGCTCAGAAGCAACCAACTCCCGAGCCCCATGCTTTCCGGGCGCACACTCCCCTGTTACGGTCGCCGCGACTCATGGTCGAAGCACGAATCCGAGTGATCTACGGCGACACGGACCAGATGGGGGTCGTGTATTACGCCAATTATTTCCGCTACTTCGAGTTCGCCCGCAGCGAGTACTTCCGCGCCCGCGGAGGCAGCTACCGCGAGGTGGAGCGCGAGGGGCTGGGCCTGCCCGTGGTGGAGGCCACTGCCTCCTATAAGTCCCCCGCTCGCTACGAGGACGTGCTGCTCGTGCGTGTCCGGGTGAGCGAGGTAAAGCGCGTGTCGCTGACGTTCACCTACGAGATCTTCCGCGAGGGGGGCCCGGACACCCCCCTGTGCACCGGGCGCACCGTGCACGCCTGCGTGGGCCGCGATGGCAAGCCCACCCGCCTGCCGGACGCGGTCGTGCGCCTGTTGCACGAAGCGCCCTGAGTCCCCACTTCTTCACGTCGTTTCCAAGGAGACACCACAATGGATCGCAACCTGGCAATGGAGGCCGTGCGCGTCACCGAGATGGCGGCCATCGCCTCCGCCCGGCTCATGGGCCGCGGCCACAAGAACGAGTCGGATCAGGCCGCCGTGGACGCCATGCGCCGGGCCTTCGACGCCCTGCAGATTCAGGGCACGGTGGTCATCGGCGAGGGCGAGCGCGATGAGGCCCCCATGCTCTACATCGGCGAGAAGGTGGGCCGGCGCAACCCGGAGGATCCGGAGGTGGACATCGCGTTGGATCCGCTCGAGGGCACCAACCTGTGCGCCTACGGCCGTCCGGGCAGCATCTCCGTGGTGGCCATGGCCGGGAAGGGCAAGCTGCTCAACGCGCCGGACACCTACATGGAGAAGATCGCCGTGGGCCCCCGCGCCCGGGGCTCCATCGACCTGCGCCGCACCGCCACCGAGAACCTCCACGCCATCGCGGAGAAGATGAAGGTCTACGTGGCGGACCTCACCGTGGTCATCCTCGACCGCGAGCGGCACGCGGACCTCATCAAGGAGGTGCGGGCCGCGGGCGCGCGCATCCGCCTCATCGATGACGGGGACGTGGCCGGCGGCATCGCCACCTGCTTCGAGGACACCGGCGTGGACGTGCTGATGGGCATTGGCGGCGCCCCCGAGGGCGTCATCACCGCCGCGGCCATCCGCTCGACGGGCGGCGACATGCAGGGCCGCCTGGTGCCTCGCAACAACGACGAGATTGCCCGCGCCAAGCGCATGGGCATCACCGACATCACGAAGATCTACACGGCCGAGGAGCTGGCCGGCGGTGAGGTCATGTTCGCCGCCTCCGGCGTCACCACCGGCGACTTCCTGCGCGGCGTGCGCTTCTTCGGCAACGGCTGCGAGACGCACTCGGTGGTCATGCGCAGCAAGACCGGCACGGTGCGTTTCATCCAGTCTCGTCACCGCTTGGACAGCAAGCCGGGTTACAACTTCTAGGCAACCCCCATCGAGGAGACCCGCACCATGCCTGGCGCCTCACGGAGCATCGTCGTCAACGCCCCGCCCGAGAAGGTCTACGACATCGTCACCAACTATGACCGCTACCCCGAGTGGCTCGAGGAGGTGAAGAAGATCCGCACCTCGGACCGCAAGGGCGACGAGGTGAAGGTCCACTACGAGGTGGACTTCAAGATCAAGACCATCCGCTACACCATCCTCGCCCGCGAGGAGAAGGCCAAGCGGATGTCCTGGTCCTTCGTGGAGGGTGAGGTGATGAAGGACAACAAGGGCAGCTGGGTGCTGGAGCCGGAGGGCGAGGGCCGCACCAAGGTCACCTACAGCGTGGATGTGGCCGTGGGCCCCCTGGTTCCCAAGGCCATCCTCAACGCCCTGGTGGACCAGTCGCTGCCCAAGATGCTGGACGCCCTCAAGCGCCGGGCCGAGGGCGCCTAGTCCCCGGAACACCCGCGTCCAGCTTCGACGCTGTGCGGCATGAGCCCTCCGGTCCGCCGGAGGGCAGGCGGGTGGACGGACCGTATCCAGGAAGAGCCGTCACTCCGGATGTCCAGGAGACTCTGCCGGGTTGGAGCGCTTGCGGGGGGCGCTGGCTCGATTAGAATCCAGTCAACGTTCTCGGCGTCCGGTGGTTCGAGGCCACTTCGTTTCCTGGACATTTCCGCCAACGCCAGGAGCCGGGTGGTCGAAGGGCAAGCGTGCGAGGTTGCTTGCGCGGATTCAGGAAGGAACCAGGGTCCTTAATTTGCATCTGATGTACTCAGAAGCCGATAGGGTGGCAGGAAACCAGGAGCGGGATGGCGGGCGTACATCGGGGTACGTAGGCTGAGTGGAGAAACCGAACCCATGCTCGACGCCTTCATCATCGAGGAAATCAAGCGCCGGGAACGGAACCGGGAAGAGCGGGACCGTCCCGCCCTGGAGATCCCGCTTCCGGTGCCCGAGGAGCGCCCCAAGCGCAGGACCGACGCCGACGACGACGAGAAGCCGCAGCGCGGCGTCATCATCATCGATCTGCTCGCCTGAGCCGGTTCCGCTCTCGCGCTTCCGAGGCCCGCGGTGGACGTCCTGTCACGGGGACGGCCCACGCGGGCTTCGTGCTTTCTGGCCCCGGGGGACGCCTCACTCCGGCGCCAGCGGCAACAACTGGCGGGGGTGGTAGAGCGACCCGAGCGGCCCCGAGCCGTGGCCCATCGCCTCCAGCACGCCCTGCCGCCACTCGGATGGGATGGCGTCCTCGCCGTGGAGTGCACCCAGGAGTGCGCCAGCGACGGCCCCGTTCGAGTCCGTGTCCCCACCCCGGTTGATGATGTCCAGCATCCCGGCTTCGAAGCTGGGGGCGTGCAGCGCCTCCCAGTAGGCCAGCCGGAAGGCCACCCGCACATGGTCCTGCTTCCGGTGCATGTGCAGGTCCGGCCAGTAGAGCATCGGGTCATCCTGCTGGGCCGCGGCCAGGTCCTCCTTGAGGAAGGTGGTGGCGACCGTGACTTCCTGGACGTAGTCGGCGGCCGAGCGGCCGAGGATGGCACTGCCCACCGTCAGCCCGCTCATCGCGGCGGTGATGAGATCCTCCTTCTTCAACCGCTCGCCCGCGGTGAGGGCGTGCGCGATGGAGCCGTTGAAGGCGGCGCACGCCAGCTGACAGCGCGGATCGAAGTGCGTGAGCGCGGAGTCCGCGAGCGAGGCCTGGACGCGGGCCTGGGTGTCCTCGTGGAAGAAGACGCCGAGGGGAGCCGTGCGCGCCAGGCTGCCGTTGTGGGCCACGCGCCGCATCCCCTTCAGCCACATGCGCCGCCCGGCCGTCGCCTTGGGCAGGCCGGACTCGGCCACTTCCGTCAGCACCTCGGTCATGTACTCGCTCATGCCGGCGGCGTGTCCCTGCCAGGCGAGGTAGCGGCGCAGTTGCTGATCCGCGTCGTAGGTGCCCAGCTCGCGCAGGCCCACGCCCAGGCAGCTCGCCATCTGCCCGTTCTCGCCCACCTGGCCCTTGCGCAGCTCGAAGGGGCCGCCTCCCTTGAGCGTCCGGTGGGGGACGTCCGCCAGTTGGGGGAAGGGTGGGGCGGGGAGGAGCTTCCCCTTGAAGGTGACGCCGAGCGCATCTCCCACGGCGAGCCCCAGGAGCGCGCCTCGGCCACGCTGACTCGGGTAGGGGTCGGGTCCAGGGGTGATGGGTCGTCGTGGGGGCGGCATCTGGCGGTGAACGGGACTTCGGGGGGTCGACAGTGTAGCAGTCCTCCCTTCGAGCAGGCTTGCGAGGGCTGGAGGTGTCCTCTAGAACCCGGCGCCATGACCGAGATTGCTCAAATCGTGGCGCGTGAAGTGCTCGACTCCCGCGGCAACCCCACCGTGGAGGCCGAGGTTTTCCTGGCGGGCGGGGCCAAGGGCCGTGCGGCGGTACCCTCCGGTGCTTCCACCGGTGAGCACGAGGCGCTCGAGCTGCGGGACGGGGAGAAGGATCGCTACCTGGGCAAGGGCGTGCGCAAGGCCGTCTCCAACATCGTGGACACGATCGCCCCCGAGCTGGTGGGCATGGACGCGGCGGACCAGTTCGCGGTGGACCAGCAGATGCTGGAGATGGATGGTACGCCCACCAAGAGCAAGCTGGGCGCCAATGCCATCCTCGCGGTGTCCATGGCCACGGCGCGCGCGGCGGCGGATGCCTTCGGCCTTCCCTTCTACCGCTACATTGGCGGCGCCCAGGCCCGCACCCTGCCGGTGCCGCTGATGAACATCCTCAACGGCGGCGCCCATGCCGACACCCGCGTGGACGTGCAGGAGTTCATGGTGGTGCCCGCGGGCGCTCCCTCGTTCTCCGAGGGCCTGCGCTGGGGCGCCGAGGTCTTCCACGCGCTGAAGAAGATCCTCAAGGGCCGCAAGCTGGCCACCGGCGTGGGTGACGAGGGCGGTTATGCCCCGGACCTGCCGGCCAACGAGGAAGCCCTCAAGCTCATCATGGAGGCCATCTCCGCGGCGGGCTTCAAGGCCGGCGAGCAGATGTTCCTCGCGCTGGACGTGGCCGCCAGCGAGTTCTTCGACAAGGGCTCGAAGAAGTACCGCCTCAAGGGCGAGGGCAAGGAGTTCGACGGCAAGGGCATGCTGGACTACTACCAGCAGCTCGTGTCGCGCTACCCCATCGTCTCCATCGAGGACGGCATGGCCGAGGACGACTGGGAGGGTTGGAAGGGCCTCACCGACGCGCTCGGCGAGAAGATCCAGCTGGTGGGCGATGACCTCTTCGTCACCAACGTGGAGCGCCTGGGCCGCGGCATCCAGGGCGGCGTGGCCAACTCCATCCTGGTGAAGGTGAACCAGATTGGCAGCCTCACGGAGACCTTCGAGGCGGTGCGCATGGCCCACAAGGCCGGCTACACCTCGGTGATGAGCCACCGCTCGGGCGAGACCGAGGACACCACCATCGCGGACCTGGCCGTGGCGCTCGACTGCGGGCAGATCAAGACGGGCTCCGCGTCGCGCTCGGACCGCGTTGCCAAGTACAACCAGTTGCTGCGTATCGAGCAGGAGCTGGGCGCCGGTGCGCGTTACGCGGGCAAGCGGGCCATCAAGGGCCTGAAGTAAGGAAACGAGAGAGACGTGGCCGACAAGAAACCCCGCATCCTGGTCTCCAACGACGACGGCTACTTCTCCGAAGGCCTGCGTGCCCTGGTGGACGCGGTGAGCCCGCTGGGGGAGGTGTGGGTGGTGGCGCCGGACCGCGAGCAGAGCGCGGCCTCGCACGCCATCTCCCTCAACCGCCCCCTGCGCATCACCGAGATCCGGGAGCGCTGGTACTGCGTGGATGGGACCCCGGCGGACAGCGCTTATCTGGCGATCCATCACCTCATGAAGGATGATCGCCCCCGGATCATGGTGTCTGGCATCAATCACGGGGCCAACCTGGCCGACGACGTCAACTACTCGGGTACGGTGGCTGCTGCCCGGGAGGCGGCGCTGCTGGGCATCCCGTCCATTGCCTTCAGTCTGGTGTCACGCGCGCCGTTCGACTTCCAGCACGGGGCGCGTTTCGCCCGCTCGCTGGTGGCGGCGGCGATCGCCCAGCCCAAGCTGCCGGCCCGGATGCTGCTCAGCGTCAACATCCCCCGGGGCGAGCCCACGGGCTATGCCATCACCCGCCTGGGCCGTCACTCGTACGGCTACGACGTGGTGGAGAAGGAAGACCCGCGCGGCCGCAAGTACTACTGGATTGGCGGCAGCACCTACGAGCACGAGGACATCCCCGGCAGCGATTGCAACGCCGTGCACGATGAGCGCCGCATCTCGGTGACGCCCCTCAACTTCGAGCTCACCGACACCCAGGCCCTGGCGGCCCTGGAGGGTTGGAACCTCGAAGGCTTCCCACGCCGCGACGTGGGCAGGGGAGGCGACTGAGGTTGGCGGTGGCGGGCGCCAGTCCAGCGCGGGCAGCGGGGTTGCTGCTGCTCGCGCTGCTCGCCACCACCGGCTGCGCGGTGGCGCCGGGCGTCACCCGTCCTCCCATTGCCGCTGATTCCGCGCCTGTCTCCGAATCGCCCCCCCTGGAGCTCGGAGAGCTGCGCGAGCCCCACCCGGAGCCGGAGCTCGTCTCCGTCCGGCATACCGTGGCCCCGGGCGAGACGATGTACCGGATCTCCCGTACCTACGGCATCACCGTGGAGGAGCTGTCCGAGGCCAACGGCATCTCCGACCCGCGCACCCTCTCCGTTGGTCAGGAGCTGATCATCCCCGGCTTCGAGAAGCCGGTGCGGGTGGCCACCGAGTCCTCTCCCACGCCGGAGCCCGAGAGGGTTCGGCCGGTGCCTGGCGCGAAGCCTGCCGCGTCCGGGACTTCGGCCCCGGCCAGGCCTCCCGTCGTCGTCACCGCGCCGTCACGTCAGACGCCCCGGCCCACGACTCCTCCGGCGTCTTCCCGCCCGGTACCGGAGACGAAGGGGATGCTGGACTGGCCCCTGCGCGGGGTGCTGTACGCCCGCTTCGGGAAGAAGGGACGCGAGCCGCATGATGGCATCGACCTCGCGGCGCCCGCGGGCACGCCCGTGAAGACCGCCCAGGAAGGCTCCGTGCTGTACGCGGGCGAGCAGCGCGGCTACGGGCTCATCGTCATCGTCCAGCACTCGGAGCACCTCATCACGCTCTACGCGCACAACCGCGACCTGCGCGTGCGCACCGGCCAGAAGGTGCGGCGCGGCCAGGTCATCGCCACCGTGGGCGAGTCCGGCAAGACGAGCGGCCCCCAGCTCCACTTCGAGGTGCGTGTCGGCGGCAAGCCGGTGGATCCGCTCGACTATCTGGGGCCGTTGCCCTCGTCGTGACGCTCGCGGGCGGTCCCGGTTGCCCGGTGGGTGGACTCCCGTGGTAGGGGATCGCCCATGAGCTTGATCCACGCCGCGAAGATCGCCCTCGGTTCCCTGGTCTCGGAGCCCCATCCGCCGGCCCCGTCGAGGTCCGCTCTGGCGCCCCTGCCTCCCGCGCGGCAGGTGCTGCCGTCCGGTTTCCTGTTGGGCGCCGCCACCGCCAGCCACCAGGTGGAGGGGGGCAACGACAACGACTGGTCCGAGTGGGAGAAGGGCTCGTACCCGGACGGCAAGCCCCACATCAAGCACCAGGACGTGTCCGGGATGGCGTGCGACTCGTGGAACCGCTTCGCCGGTGACGTGGCGCTGCTGCGCGAGCTGGGGGCCAATGCCTACCGGCTGTCCCTGGAGTGGAGCCGGCTCGAGCCCGAGGAGGGCACGTGGAACGAGGCGGCGGCGGACCGCTACCTGGAGTGGATGCGGATGCTGCGCGCCCAGGGCATCCAGCCCATGGTGACGCTCAACCACTTCACCCTGCCGCGCTGGGTGGCCGCCCAGGGCGGGTGGGCCAATGAGAAGACGGTGGAGTGGATCACCGCCTATACCCGCCGGGTGGCCCGCAAGCTGGGCGCCGAGGTGGACCTGTGGTGCACCCTCAACGAGCCCAATGTGCTGATGGCGTTCGGCTACATGAAGGGCGAGTGGCCGCCGGGATTGCAGGACGGGAAGCTGGGGCTGCACGTGCTGGCGCGGCAGATCCGCGCCCACGCCCGCATGGCGCGGGAGCTGCGCGAGCACGACACGGTGGACGCGGATGGGGACGGCCACGCCACGCGGGTGGGCATCGCGCACCACGTGCGCATCTTCCAGCCAGCCACGCGCTCTCCCATGGATCGGGTGATGGCGGGCTTCACGGATCGCCTCTTCAACCAGTTGCTGGTGGACGTGAACCGCACGGGCCGCATCCAGATCTCCGTGCCGGGCATGGCGGACCTGGACGAGGCGGTGCCGGACCTGAAGGGCTCGTACGACTACCTGGGGCTCAACTACTACTCGCGGGACATGGTGCGCGCGGACTTCAAGAGCCCCACGCTGTCACGCCAGTACGTGGCCGAGGGACGGCCGGTGAACGATCTGGGCTGGGACATCTACCCCGAGGGCCTCTACCAGGCGCTCAAGCGCTACGGGCGGGCGGGCCTCCCCATCTACATCACCGAGAACGGCATGGCGGACGGGAAGGGTGATCGCCGGCCCGGCTTCCTGCGCGAGCACTTCGAGGCGGTGGTGCGCGCGGCCCACGAGGGCGTGGACGTGCGCGGCTACTTCCACTGGTCCCTCCTGGACAACTTCGAGTGGGCGGAGGGCTTCGAGCCGCGCTTCGGCCTGTTCCAGGTGGACTACAGCAGCCCGGACAGGACGCGGACGCCCACTCCGGCGGTGGCCACCTTCCAGGAGCTGGCGCGCGGCCTGGGACTCGACCCCCAGGCGCGCACGGACGACGCGGCCTAGTAGACGAAGTCCTGCTGGAAGGAGAAGCCCAGGCCCACGAAGGGGATGGCCTGGGACGTTTCCTGGCCAGCGCGGTAGCGGTGGCTCACGTGCCACGTCGCCGTGAGGAAGGCGGTGGGGTGGTTGAAGGAGGAGTAGCCTCCATCCTGGAAGGTGTAGGCGACGAGCGCGCCCAGCCGCATGTTGGAGTTGTTCGCGGCCTTCACGTCCTCGCCGGGCCGGAAGTTCTCCTCGTCGTAGAAGGGCAGGAGGTAGCGGAAGGTGGCGCCCAGCGTCAGCGGGCCGGCGAAGTAGACGAGGTTGACCTCCTCCGTGAGCATCAAACCGCGGCCGGGGAGCAGCGTGTCCGGGCCGGCGTCGTACCAGAGCGTGTCCCCGTTCCGCAGACGCATGTTGAAGTAGTCGAGCGTGACGACGTTCTGGAGGGCGACCGGACCGATCTGGGCCTGCAAGGTCGGCTGCAGCATGGCGTGCCAGCCGGTGGTGCCGTAGGTCTGTTGGGAGTCGGTGTTCGCGCGCTGCACCGCGTCGGAGTACTCATCCAGCGGGGAGCGGAAGGACTGGAGCATGCCGGCGGTGCCGAAGAAACCGTAGGCATCCACCACGGCCTTGAGGTTGAAGATGGCGATGGGCTGCCAATTCAACGTGGGCCCCACCGCTGTGTAGCAGGGGTTGAGACGCACCTGCCCGCCCAGCCCCAGGAAGGTGTCGCGCCAGAGGATGTCCTCGCTCTGACCCAGACGCTGCGTGTGGCTGACGCGCACTTTGTACTCGGCCACCGTCGGATTGACGCCACCGCCGATGAAGTGATCGAGGTTGAGCCGCCGCATGGGCATGCCGGTCAGCGGAGGCTCGGCGCGCGGAACCTCGGGGACGTCCCGGGTGGGGCTCTCGGCCAGCGAGTTGGATCCCAGGAGCAGCAGACCGCACAGCAGGGGACGGGCAGAGGCGGAGGAAGGCATGGGGCCCTCTTTCCTTCGTGGGGGGCTCCGGGGCATCGTGTGGACCGAAACGCGCCGGGGCCAGAATGATGGGGCCCCATGCTACATCAGGAATGAGGCGACCTTGGAAGCCACGGCCGCGGTGCTACCCAACGAGTCCAGACGGCTGGGCACGCTGGAGCAGCTCTATCTGACGTTCTTCTGGTTCTCCAGCAACGTGCACTGGGGAGCCATCCTCACCATCCTGGTGCAGTCCCAGGTGCTCGTCATGGTGGGGGACGAGTCCAAGGGGGCCGGGGTGGGGACGGCGATCGCCATCGGCTCCATCACCGGCATCCTCGTGCCGCCCCTGCTGGGTGCCTGGAGTGATCGGGTGCGGCTGCGCATGGGACGGCGGCGGCCCTTCATGGTGGTGGGCACGGCGCTCAACCTGGTGGCGCTGGTGGGGATGGCCACCTTCCCCTTCCTCAAGACGGACAGCTTGTGGGGCTTCACCGGCGCGTACTGGTTGTACGTGGGGGCCTACCTCATGGCCAACTTCGCCAACAACGTCGCCACGGCACCCTATACGGCCCTCATGCCGGACGTGGTGCACCCGGAGCAGCGCGGCTCCGTGGCCGGGTGGTACGGGCTGATGACGCTGCTCGGCAATGGCGTGGGCATGGGTCTCGCGAGCTCCATGGTGAGCCAGCAGGCCTCCCTGGGCGAGTTCCAGGGGCAGATCTACCGCGTCTATATGCTCATCGGCCTCATCCTGGTGGTGGGCGTGCTCGTCACCGTGCTGGGCACGCGCGAGCAGCCGCTCACCACCGAGCCCAAGCCCTTTGAATGGGGCTCGTTCCTGAAGGGCTTCGTGGCGCCGTTCGGAGCGCGGGACTTCCGCTGGGTGTTCCTCACCCGGATGCTGATGTCGATGGGTGTCTTCAGCGTCCAGAGCTTCCTCCTGTTCTACTTGAGGGACGTGGTGAAGGACTTCTCGGTGTTCGGCCGGCCGCTGGCCACGACGCCGGAGCTGGCCGTGCTGGGCGTGTTGGGCCTGCTGCTCCTGCTGGCCCTGCCCAGCACGGTGATCGCCGGAAAGCTCTCGGACCGGTATGGGCGCAAGCGCGTGGTCTACGTCGCCGGAGCCATCCAGGCGGTGGTGGCCGCGGGCTTCATCTTCAACGACAACTACCTGGCGGCGCTGTTCATCGGCGCCCTGTTCGGCGTGGGTTACGGGGCTTACGAGAGCGTCAACTGGGCGCTGGCCACGGACGTGCTGCCGGACATGGACGACGCGGCGAAGGACATGGGCATCTGGCACATGGCGTTGACGGTGCCGCAGCTCCTGGCCACCCCCGTCGCCGGGTGGTTGCTGGACACCTTCAATGCCTTCGGGAAGCAGGGCGGCCGGCCCACGATGGGCTACACCGTCATCTTCTCCGTGGCCATCCTCTACTTCGCGCTGGGCACCGTGTTCGTGGCCCGGGTGAAGAAGGCCCGCTGAGCACCGCTGGCCCGGCGCCCGGGCGGGCCGAGGGCGCACCGGGCGGGCAGGTGGGCCCATGCCGGGCCCGCTTCTCGCCGCCCCGGGCGGGCCGTCTGGTACTAGAGTGGCGCCCCGTGAGTCGCCTTCCGCCACTCCTGCTCGTCCTCCTGCTTGGCACGGCCTCTGGCGCGCAGCCGCCCTCCCCGGAGCCGGAGGCAGCGTCGCCCTCCGCGGAGCCCGCTCCCGAGGCCCCGGAGCCCGCTACCGTCCGCACCGTCATCCTCCTTTCCCTGGAGAGCAACGCGGACGCCCGGGAGCAGGCCGCGGGTGTGTCGTCGCTCCTCGTGAGCCGGCTCGCCGAGTCCTCCCGTCTCGCGGTGTCCACCGCGTCGGAGCAGGAGGCCGTCCGCCTCGCGGGCGTCTGCGCCGCGGGCCCTTGTCCCGAGGCCGCCCCCGGCACTCCCGGCTCCAGCAAGGCGCGCTACGTCATCACCGGCCGGCTCGACGGTTTCGGCTCCCGCTTCGTCCTCACCACCAGCCTGATGGACGCGGAGAGCGGACGCGCCCTGGGCCGGCCTCGTATCGAGGTCGCCGCGCGGGATGCCCTGCCTCGCGCCGCCGTGTCGGTCGCGGATCAACTGCTCGCCATGCTCATCCCGGAGTCCACGGAGCGCGAGATCGCCAAGGCGCCCACCGTCACGAAGGTCCCCGGATTGGGCTCCTTCCTCCTCGGCGTGCGGTTCAACAACAGCCTCATCTCCAACCTCTCCTCGTTCAACCCGGGTGGTGACGTGGAGATCGGCTTCCAGTTCCATCCCGAGTGGATCGTCTTCGGACAGGTGGGCCTCTCCTACGTGACGGCCCAGGACACGGGGCGCAAGGGCGGCCTCAACGTCCTGCCCAGCGTGCTCGGCCTGCGCCACTACCACAACGTCGAGAGCGCCTTGCGTCCGTACTGGGGGCTGGGCGTCGGCGTGCAGCTGTCCTTCGGCGAGTTCGGCATCTTCCGGCAGACCGGCCCACTGCCCACCGTCATCGGCTTCTTCGGCTGCGAGTACCTCATCGCCGGCCATCTCGGCATCCAACTCGAGGCCTCCACCAACATCGCCCAGGCCACGCTCGGCCTCTCCGATGGGGGACTGGGCAGCGGCCTCAACCTCGAACTCAACGCCGGCATCGCCTGGCATTTCTGAGCCTGGAGCTCCCCACATGCATCCGCGCTGGCGTGTCCTGTCCCTGCTTGCCCTCCTCGCCGCTGGTTGCGAGGACCGGCCCTCGCAGCCCTCTCCCAAGGATCAGGCCGAGGGCTACTACGTGAAGGGCAACACCGAGTACCTCCAGGGCAAGTTCGATGAGGCCCTGACCTCCTTCAACACGATGAAGGAGCTGTCCCCGGACGACCCCCGCCTGCCCGCGGCCATCGGCGAGGTCTACCTGTCCATGGGCCGCCTCAGCGAGGCCTCCACCCAGTTCGAGCTCGCCCTCCGGCGTGATTCCAAGCGCGCCACCAATTGGAGCCGGCTCGGCTTCATCCAGGCCCAGCTTGGCAAGAGCGACATGGCCCAGAGCTCACTGGGCAAGGCGCTCGCCCTGAACCCCAAGGACTTCAACGCCCTCGAGCAACTGGCGGAACTCCACGTCAAGCGCGGCGAGAAGGACGCCGCCGTGAAGCACTTCGTCCTCGCGGCCGAGGCGATCCCCGATGCCAGCAAGGCGCCCCTCGTGCTGCGCGCCGTCGACGTGCTCACGGAAGACGGGCGCCACGCCGAGGCCCTGCTGCTCCTGGGCGAGTGGACGGGGAAGGGCGTGCGGACTCCCGAGTTGCTCACCGCGCTCGGCGACGAGCAGGTGCGGGCGGGCGAGCTGCTCCGCGCCGCGGCGTCCTATCGCGATGCCGCTGCCGCGTCTCCCAAGGATCCCACGCTGTGGGAGCTCGTCGGGGAGATCTACTCGAAGCTGGAGAAGCCCCAGGAGGCGCTCGCGGCCTACCGCGAGTCCCTGCGCGTGAAGGAGCGCGCCATCGTCCATGTGGCCATCGCGCGCCTCCACCTGAGCCGCAATGACCGCAAGGCCGCCGAGGAGGAGCTGGGGCGTGCGCTCGAGACCGTCTCCGGCTCGGACATCCACGAGCTCACCGAGCTGGCGGCGCTGCTCTCCACCTTCGACCGCAAGCCGGACGCCCTGCGCATCCTCACCAACTTGAGCGCCGAGCCGGACCACTCCAAGGACCTGGACCTACAGCTGCGCACCGCCACCCTGGCCCAGGAGCTGAAGGACGAGGCCACCGTTCGCACGGTGTGTGAACGGATCGCCAAGAATGGCGTGAAGCTCAAGAAGTGCCCCTGAGCAACGACCGGAGCGGAAAAGTGCGGCACGCCCATCCGGCGCATTCCACTTGTCGCCGGCGACAAGTGAAAAAGGGGAGGGCGATTCCACTTCTCATCGATGAGAAGTGAAACGAGGCGGGCGCATTCCACTTGTCGCCGGCGACAAGTGAAACGCAACAGGCCCATTCCACTTCTCACCGATGAGAAGTGAAACGGGCCTGGGACATTCCACTTCTCACCGATGAGAAGTGAAACGGGGGCTAGTGCTTTACTCCCGGCAGCTTGCGGTACACGCCGACCACCTGGCCGAGGATCATCGTCGAGCGGAAGTCCGCCTTGCTCACGTAGATGGGCTGCATGGTGGCGTTGGCCGGCTGGAAGCGGATGCGCTCGCCCTCCGGGTAGTAGCGCTTCACCGTGGCCTCGTCCTCGATGAGCGCCACCACGATGTCCCCGGCCTGGGCCTGCGGCGTCTTCCGGACGAAGAGGTAGTCCCCGTCGAAGATGCCGTCGTCGATCATCGAGTTGCCCTTCACTCGGAGCGCGAAGACCTCGCGTCCCTGACCGCCCAGCAGGAAGCTGTCGATCCGGACCGAGTCTTCCACGTTTTCCTGGGCCAGCAACGGAGCGCCGGCCGCCACCTTGCCCAGCAGGGGGATCTCGATGAGGCCTGACTCCTTCCTCGCTCCCAGGCCGAGCAACAGCCGCGCCCGCTTGGTGGGTACCAGCGACCGGCTCTGCTGCTCGCCCCGGTTGAGGTAGCCCTTGCGCTCGAGCGCCTTGAGGTGATCGTTCACCCCGTTGGTCGAGCGGATGTCCATCTCCTCGCCAATCTCCCGGATGGTCGGCGGGAAACCCCGCGACTCCGTCTCCTTGACGATGAAGGCCAGGATTTCCCGCTGGCGTTCAGTCAGCTCTTCCATGCCTCGCTCCCTCGTCTGGTGGGCAACCCACCGGCGCAACAAACTTTCAGTACCGTCATGCTCCCTGAACATACGTATAGAGTCAATTCGTTCAAGGATGAGCACGCACAATCCGTGTGTGCCCGCCGGTTCCGAACAGGTGCTGGGGTCGTCCCCCTTCTGCGCGTAGACTTCCAGACACCTTGTCCGAGCCCCGACATACCCTCCTGTTGGTCGACGACGAGCCCGACGTCATCGATCTCCTCGTGCGCATGTTCCAGAAGCGCTACCAGGTGCTCTCGGCCAATTCCGGACCCGAGGCCCTGGGACTGCTGCGGCAGCACCGCGTGGACCTGCTCATCACCGACCAGCGCATGCCGGAGATGACGGGCATCGAGCTGGTGGCCGCCGCGCGTTCCGAGGGCATCGATGTCACGGCCATTCTCCTCACCGGCTACACGGATCCCGAGGACATCATCGCCGCCATCAACCGCGGCCAGGTGTACCGCTACATCACCAAGCCCTGGGATCTGAACGACCTGGTCATCACCGTGAAGAACGCGGTGGAGTACACCCAGTTGCGGCGGGACAAGGAGCGGCTGCTGCGCCAGCTCCACCAGCGGGTGGAAGCGCTCGGCGTCCTCTACGAGGTGAGCCGCGCCAGTGCCGGCGAGCCGCTCGGCTATGACGCCATCATCGATCGCGTGCTCACCGCGGTGTCGCGCGTGCTGCCATACGACTGTGGCGCGGCCCTCATCGCGGTGGGGTGGGATCGCACGGCCACCCTGCGCCTGCGCTGCCAGGGCACCGTCGTCGGGGAGCAATCCCTGCTGGGCGTGAAGGAGTCCATGCTGGCCGCGTGGGGCCAGCGCTCGGGGCTGGTGCTGCCCGAGGACCGGGTCATCACGCACGTGACGGGCACCACCTCGCAGGACGCCGCCGCCCCGGCCACCTGGGCCAGCCAGCTCACCGTCGCCCTCACGGTCGGGGGCCGCCCCGTGGGCCTGCTGTCGCTCTTCTCCCAGCGCTCCCACGTCTACTCCGAGGAGGATGGCGCGCTGCTCGACACGCTCGCCAACCAGACGGCGGATGCCATCCAGTCCCTGCGCGCCTCCGAGGAGGCCTCGCGCCAGCGGATCGATCGCATGGTCGAGTCCATGGCGGATGGCGTCATCCTCACCGACGAGAAGAATGAAATCGTCGTGCTCAACCCCGCCGCGCGCCGCCTGCTCGTGCTGGGGGAGGGGCCCGCCGCCCCGGATGCCAGCAAGCGGCTGCGCGAGAAGCTCGGGTTCGATCCCTTCGAGCTGGTGCGCGGCTGGGAGTACGGCGGCGCCCAGGTGCTGCGCGAGGAGCTGAAGCTCGACGAGCGCACCATCCACACCACCGTCACCCCGGTGAACGACGCACGCGGGGTGCTGCGCGGCGTGTGCGTGGTGCTGCGCGACGTCACCGAGCAGAAGCAGCTCGAGGAGCGCAAGGACGAGTTCGTCCACATGGTGAGCCACGAGCTGCGCACGCCGCTCACCTCCATCTCCGGCTCGTTGGACCTGGTGCTCAACTTCCTGGCCAGCGACATGAACGAGAAGCAGCGCCGCTATCTGATGCTGGCGCGCGACTCGACGGAGAAGCTCAACGCCATCGTGGATGACCTGCTGGACCTGGCCAAGTTCGCCAAGGGCCGGCTGCGGATGAACTTCGAGTGGACGTACGTGGACGAGCAGGTGCGCCGCGCGGTGGAGAAGTACGGCCCCGCTTTCCTGGAGCGGCGCATCAAGGTGTCCGCCGGCCTGCCGCAGCACGGTCTGCGGGCGCTGGCGGATCCCAACCGGCTCACCCAGGTGCTCAACAACCTGCTCACCAACGCCGCCAAGTTCACCCCCGAGGGCGGGGAGGTGCGGCTGGAGCTCAAGGCCACCTCGGCGGTGCCCGGCTACGTGGCGCTCACGTGCTGGAACAGCGGCGAGCCCATCGCCGAGGAGAACCTGGAGCGCATCTTCGATCGCTTCGAGCAGGCGCGCACCCAGGCCAACCGCACCGTGCGGGGCACCGGACTGGGTCTGGCCATCTGCCGCAACATCGTGGAGGCCCACGCCGGCCACATCTGGTGCGAGCCCTGCCACGACGGTGTGCGCTTCGTGGTGGTGCTGCCCGTGGAGCCGCCCGGCGAGTACCTGCGGCCGGACGGCCTGGACTTCACCCAGAAGCACAACCCCGAGCGGCGGGGCAGTCTGGTGCTCGCCGAGTTCGAGCCGGACATCGGCTACATCACCAAGGCCCTGCTGCGAGCGCGCGGTTACGAGGTGCGTCTGGCCCCCACCGCCGAGGAGTGCCTCACCCAGGCGCGCGCCCACCGCCCGGATGCCCTGCTGGTGGATGCGCGGCTGCCCGTCATCGACGGCCTGCGCCTGGCGGAGATCCTCCGGCATGATCCGGACACGCGGCAGCTGCCGTTGCTGCTCTTCTCCGCCTTCGACGAGCGTCAGCGCGCCTTCCGGGCCGGGGCGGATGCCTTCCTGCCCATGCCGCTGCAGTCCGACCGGCTGCTGGCCACCGTGGACTCGCTGGTGCGCGGCAGTGCCGGCCAGCACCACGGGCGCGTGCTGGTGGTGGACGACGACGAGAAGGTGGGCGTCATCTGCCGCGAGGTGCTGGTGAGCCACGGCTACGAGGTGCAGGTGGCCTCCTCGCTGGAGGAGGCGCACCGGGCCCTGCGCGAGCGCCGCCCGGACGTGCTGCTGCTGGACGTGCAGTTGCCCGACGGGGACGGCTACCACTTCCTCTCGGAGCTCAAGGCCGAGCGCGCCAGCGGCTACATCTCCGTCATCTTCATCTCCGCCCACTCCGAGACGAGCGCCAAGGTGCGCGCCCTCAAGCTGGGCGCGGATGACTACCTCACCAAGCCCTTCGACGCGCTGGAATTGGGCGCGCGCGTGGAGATGGTGCTGCGCCGCAAGGAGCAGGAGCTGGGCGCCTCGCCCACCACGCAACTGCCCGGCTCGGGTGCCATCGAGCGCGAGGTGCAGCGCCGGCTCGCCGAGCGCCGGCCCTTCGCCTTCTGCTACCTCGACCTGGACAACCTCAAGGCCTACAACGACTACTACGGCTTCGCGAAGGCCGACGGCGTCATCCGCCAGACGGGAGATCTGCTGCGCGAGGTGTTCGGCCAGGACGGCCTGCCCGGGGACTTCCTCGGCCACGTGGCGGGGGACGACTTCGTCTTCGTCACCTCCCCGGACAGCGTGGACCGCATCTGCCAGCGTGCCATCGAGGCCTTCGATCGCATCATCCCGCTCTACTACGACAAGCAGGATCGCGAGCACGGCTACATCGAGACGGATGACCGCTACGGGGACAAGCGCAAGTTCCCCATCATGAGCGTGTCCGTGGTGGCGGTGCTGAGCGACGGGCTGACCAGCGATCATGCCGAGCTGGCGCGGCAGGCCGCGGACATGAAGAAGCGCGCCAAGGCCATTCAAGGTTCCGTCTACCTGCGCAGTGATCGGGAGCTGGCGGTCATCCGGACGGCCACGGGATGAGGCTCTACCAGCAACTCATCCTCTTCATGCTCGCGGCCAGCGTGTTGCCCCTGGCCGCGGTGGGCTTCCTGCTGCTGTCGCGCGCGGAGGCGGCGCTGGCCGGGAGGATCCTCTCCGAGCAGCGCGTCATCGCGGAGACCACCGCCGAGAGCGCTTCCTCGGAGCTGATGAAGACGGTGGATGCGCTGGCCCGCTCGGCGGAGCTCTTCAACTGGGAGAGCATCACCCCCGAGGAGTTCCAGGGCGGGCTCCAGCTGCTCTACGGGCAGTCTCCCGCCGTCAGCGCGGTGCTGCACCTGGATGCGCAGGGCGTCCCGCGCGGCCCACCTGTGTATCAGGCCGCCGGCGACAGCGAGCACCCGGGCTTCGAGCCCTCCGCGACGCAGGCGCTCGCCCGGGCGGTGCCGGTGCAGACGCTGCGCCGTGGCAACAAGGGACAGGCCGCCCTGGGCCGCGTCTACGCGCACGCCCTCAGTGGGCGGGCGGCCGTGGCGGTGGCGGTGAAGCTGGGGGATGGGGAGGATGCTCCCTTCGCGCTCGCCGAGGTCGTCCTCTCCGACCTGGAGGCCCTGTTGGCGCGGCGTGCGCTGGGCAATCCGGGGTACATCCACCTGGTGGACACCACGGCCGGGCGCATCCTGGCCAGCTCCCTGTCGGAGCGCCGCCTCCAGCCGCTGGAGCCCGCGTTGGCCGCCCGGCTCGCCGAGGAAGACACGCAGGTGCGTGGCTTCCGGGTGGACGCTCCCGCCATCTGGGTGAGCGCCGCACGGGTTCCCAAGGTGCCCGGTTTCGAGGTGGTGGTGGCCGTGGACGAGGACGTCGCCCTGGCTCCGGTGCGCGGCATGCGCCGCACGGTGCTGCTGTCCATCGGGGCCGCCTTCGTGGTGCTGCTCGGCCTGGGCGCGCTCTTCACGCGCCGGCTCAACCTCCGCCTGTCCCGGGTGGTGGCGGGCGCCGAGGCCTTCGGGCGCGGCGAGCTGGAGCGGCGTGTCACCGTGGATGGCGAGGACGAGCTCAGCGAGCTGGCCTCCACCTTCAACCGCATGGGCTCCGAGCTGGAGGCCGCGCGCACCCGGATGCTGCGCTGGAACGATGACCTCAAGCTCCGCGTGGACGAAGCCACCTCCGAGCTGAAGGCCGCCCAGGTCCAGCTGCTCGAGGCCCAGAAGCTCGCGGCCGTGGGGCAGCTCGGCGCCGGTGTGGCCCATGAGATCAACAACCCCCTGGCCGGCATCCTGGGCAACACCCAGTTGCTGATGCTCGAGCGCGACGAGAAGGATCCCGACTTCGAGACGCTGCGGAAGATCGAGCTGAGCGCCAAGCGCTGCAAGGAGATCACCCAGAACCTGCTGCGCTTCTCCCAGCAGCGGGCGAAGCCGGAGCTGCGCGCGGTGGACCTCAACGCCGTCCTGCGCGATGCGCTCTCGCTCACGGAGCATCAGCTCAAGGGGGAGGGGATTGCCCTCGACACGGAGCTGGCCTCCCCCCAGGCGAAGGTGAAGGCGGATCCGGGGCACCTGTCCCAGGTGGTGCTGGCCCTGGTGTCCAACGCGCGCACCGCGATGATGAAGTCGGGGGCGAAGCGGCTCACCCTGCGCACCGGAGAGCGGGACGGGCGGGGCTTCTTCGAGGTGGAGGACACCGGCAAGGGCATCGCCCCCGAGCACCGCTCGCGCATCTTCGAGCCCTTCTTCACCACCAAGGACGTCTGGTCCAACGTGGGCCTGGGGCTTTCCGTGGCCTGGCGGGTGGTCAGCGAGGCGGGCGGCACCATCGATGTGCGCACGGAGGTGGGGCAGGGCACCTGTTTCACCGTTTGGTTGCCGAAGGCGTGAGCCCCGGGCCCCGCCTGAGGTAGCTTGGGGGTTGTATGGACGCCCCCCGCTCCCCCCGGCGCAGTGCGCCCTTCCTCCTGGGACTCCTCGCCATCCTGGCGGCGCTGCCGCTGGGCTATTTCCTCTTCCTCCATCAGCCTCCCGCTCCCGCCCCCGCGCCCGTGGTGGAGGCCCCACCACCACCCGTGGCCCCGCCGCCCGAGGCCCCGCCGGAGGCGCGCCCGTTGGAGCTCAAGCTGGAGGAGAGCCGCGGCACGGTGGAGGTGCGCCGGGGCGGCGGCGAATGGCGCACCGCCAGCGTGGGCGAGGCCCTGCATCCCTCGGACGCGGTGCGCACCCGGGAAGGCGCCTACGCCGTCATCATCGGCGGCGAGGCCGTGGAGGTCCGCATGGAGGCCGGTGCCGAGGTGTCCGTGGAGGTCCTCACCCACTCGCTCACCCGCTTCCTGCTCAACAACGGTATGACGACGGCCCGCGTCGACACGGGGTCGGGTCAGACCTTCGAGATGAAGGCCGCTGGCAGCGACGCCGAGGCCCGCACCGAGGGCGGTACCTTCACCATGAACAACAACGGCGCGGGCACCGTGTCCCTGGCCACCCGCAAGGGCGAGGTCACCTTCAGCGGTCAGCGCAAGGTCGTCATCGTCCGCGCCGGCCAGCAGTCCATCATCCGCCCCGGCCGCGCGCCCGCGGAGCCCACCCCCATCCCCACCAGCCTCCTGCTCAAGGTGAACTGGCCCGCCCACCCGCGGCGCAAGGTCGTCGTCTCCGGGCAGACGGACCCCGGCAATCAGGTGCGGGTGGGGGGTCGGCTCGTCCCCACCGACGAGGAGGGCCGCTTCTCCCAGGTCCTGCCTCTCCAGGAAGGTCAGAACTCCCTCAAGGTGGACGCGCTCTCCGTGGGCGGCCTGCGCCAGGAGGAGGCGCGCGATTTCAACCTGGATACCACCCCGCCCTCGGTCAAAGTGGACCCGGGGATATGGGATGACCCGGGGGCCAAGGGCCCATGAGGGCAGGCGGACAGACGAGCGCCTCGATGTCCGGCCTCCCGGCCTCTGATTTGCACTGTCTCAAGAGCTGAGAGTCGTCCCAGTACCAAGGGCAATCCCGGGTGAAAGCCAGGGTGCGCAAAGCCGTGGGGCCCGAAGTGCGGCCGGCCATGGTTGCCGTGGGAACTGGCGCCATGCGTGGCGCTTGGGGGGCTGTGCCCGGGAGTGTCCTTGGGAGGGATGGGTCCATCTCCCCCGATGTGCAACCGAGGTCCGCCACGATGTCGCGAACGCTCATCCCCCTCCTGTGTCTGCTCCCCGCGCTGGCACTGGGCCAGCCCACGGCACCGCTGACGGGCAGGACGCAGGTGGTCAACGACGGACCCGGGGATCAGACGGATCCCCATGTGAGCGGGGCGCTGGTCGCCTACACCCACCAGAGCAGCCTCAGCAGCAGTGAGATCCGCTACCACGATCTGCTCACGGGCGAGGATCGGGCCATCCCCACCGAGGGGGGTTATGACGCCCTGGCCGACATCAGCGGCAACACGATCGTCTTCACCCGCACCACCGACGCCGGCCGCATCTTCCGCTTCGACGTGGGCGCGGACGGTGGCGCGCGGGAGCTCGCCCCACGTTCCGGTGCGGAGCGGCGCGCGGCCACCCTGGGTGGCCGGACGGTGGCCTGGCAGGAACTGGGCTACACCGCCGAGTCCCTCCCGCCGGAGATCTTTGCCTACCGCCTGGACACGCTCGCGCTCACCCGGCTGACGGAGGACACGAGCATGGATCGCTCGCCCGCCGTCAGCGCGGATGGCCGGGTGGTGGTGTGGACCCGGTGCGCCACCAGCGTCGACGGGTGTGACCTCTGGGCGGCCCGTGAGGTGGAGGGAGGCTACGAGGTCTCCCAGCTCACCGGGCCGGAGGGCGAGGAGTCCCTGCCCGACACCAACGGCGAGGTGGTGGCGTACGTGACGCGTTCCCTGGTCGAGGGCGTGTTGGAGTCGGACATCGCCTGGCAGCCGGTGGGTGGGGGCGAGGTCCATCGCCTCGCGCTCCCGGGCACGGACACCAACCCCAACGTGAGCGGTCCGCTCATCGCCTTCGAGCGGCGGGATGCGTCCAGCGCGACGCCCAACTTCGATGTCGTGCTGTACGACCTGCGCACGCAGACGTATTACCGCCTCACCGAGACGCCGGAGAGCGAGACGCTCAGCGACATCAGCATGGACGCGGAGGGGCTGGTGCGGGTGGTGTGGACGGTGCGGCAGGGCGGCAACCTCAACGTCCACTCCTACGTGTTCCGCCTGCCGGCCGATTGCACGCGCACCCCCATCAAGGACACCGCCGCTGTGTGCGCCTCGCCCGGTACGCGGTCGCTGCTGGGCTCGCTGGTGGTGAGCCGCTCCGAGGGGGCGCCGGAGGTGGTCTCCACGGAGTTCGAGAGCACGGGCACCGGTGTGCTCTGTGTGGACAACGGTTTCGAGGCGTCGCCGGCCTCCGCGGGCTGGGTGTGGCTGGGCGTGGGCCTGCATGTGGGGCCGGATGAGATCCGGGAGGACGTCACGAGTCTGGCCCGCAGGGTGCCGCTCCAGGGCCGGCTCGCGCTGTCCGCCCAGGTGGCGGGTAGTCCCGGCAGTGCGTTCCGGGTGCGTCTCTACGGAGAGATGACCTGTGACATCGGGCCGCGGGAGGAGACGTCCCAGGAGCCGGAGGCGCGCTACGGCCAGCTCGTTCCCGCCCAGGTGGAATCCAGGCCCGAGGCGGTTGGCTTCACGCGGTACTTCGTCCCCAGCGGCTACGAGGGGAAGCACATCCGGGGCGGTGACTCCGAGACGGGTGGGACACCGGCCGCCGCGCCGCCGGAGGAGGTGCGTGTGGGCTGTGGTGCGGCGGGCGGCCCCGTGGTTCTGCTCGGGGTGTGGATGTTCGCCTCGTTGCTGCTCCGGGACAGGCGGGGCACCCGGGCGCGGAGCCTTGTCGTGTCGCGGCGATAGAATTTCAGGCACGGCAAGGTCGCTGATAAATTACCAACACTCTGAACTGTATCCTCCCAGTGTTGCTGCTCGTCGCCTCGGCGGCAGCGGCGGACACACTCGACATCCTGGGTCCGTCCGCGCCCGTCCCACCCGATGGGTTTCCCATCGCCCTGGTGCGACGGGATGGAACGGGTGCGCCCGTGCCGGCGCGGGGACTCTCCGTGTCGGCGAGCGGAGCCGGGTTGCGGCCCGGGCCCGAGCAGGAGCCCCTGCGGACGTTCGTCGTCGTCCCGGAGCCGGGAGCGAGGGAGGTGCGGGTGACCGCCGAGGGGGCGGGGCTGAGGGCCGAGGCGCGGTACGTGCTGGGTCCGCCGGCCACCCAGGTGTCACTCACGGTGGAGCCTCCCGCGCCCGTGAAGGGGCGGGACAAGGAAGCGCGGCTCACGGTGCGGATGCTCCAGCCGGATGGCACGCCGGATGACACCGGGGCACCTCCCGTGCTGCGCGCCAACGTGGGCCGGGTGGAGGAGTTGGAGCGCACGGGGCCCGGGACGTGGCGGGCTCGCTATGTGCTGCCCGACACGCGCTACCCGGAGGTGGCCATCCTGGTGGCGCTCTCGGCCTGGCCCCACCCCCAGTCCATCTACGGTGCCTACGGCAAGGTGCTGGTGCCGCTCGCCGCCTCGGTGGAGTTGCCGGGCCGCTCCGAGCCCAACGCGGATCTCTCCGCCACCATCGCCGGGACGGCCTTCGGGCCGGTGAAGGTCGCGCCGGACGGGCGCTTCCGGCTGCCCGTCGTCGTTCCTCCCGGGCACAGCGTCGCGCAGCTTCGCGTGGTGGACGCGGCGGGCAACATGCGGCGCTCGAAGATGGATCTGGCGCTGCCTCCCACGGATGGGCTGGCGTGTGTCCTCAATCCGCAACGGCTCCCGGCGGATGGCATGTCGCGGGCGCGCATGCTGTGCGCCACCAGCGACGCCTATGGCCGGCCGGTGCAGGACGCGCGGGTGAAAGCCTCGGTCCGCCGTGGCGCCCTGCGCGGGCCCACGCGCGCCGCGGGTGGCCTGCTCGAGTGGATCTACACCGCCCCGAGCACCCCGTCGGCGGAGCCGGAGCGGCTGGTGGCCACGTGGCCGGAGCGGGGCGCCAGCTCGCGCGAGGAGATTCCGCTCTGGCTCGCGCAGGGGCCGGTGGCGAGCGCCGCCCTGTCGCTGCCCGAGACGGTGGTGCACCTCGGCTCGACGGTGGCCGTCACCGTCACCACGCGGGATGCCTCCGGCCAGCCGAGAGCCGGGGCCGTGGTGGTGCCCCGGTCCTCCGTGGGCACGTTCAGTCCGCCTCGCGAGGAAGCCCCGGGCGTGTCCGGCAGTGCGTGGACGCTGCCAACGGGCGGCGCGCCGGGTGAGACGGTGGTGGCGGTGCACGCGTATGGCCCGCCAGGCACGGAGCCGGCGCGTCTGCGTGTCTGGGCGGAAGGCGGCGTCCTGTCCGCGGGCGTGACGGATCTGGCCGGCCTGCCGGTGCCGGGGCAGCCGCTGCGCGTGGGCGGCGAGGAGCGGGTGACGGGCGAGGACGGGACGGTGGTGCTTGGCCCCGTGCGACCGGGCCGGGTGGAGGTGGTGCACGGCCTGTGGCCCGGCCTCCGGGAGACGGTGCACGTGGTGGTGGAAGGCGGGCCGGTGTTTCCGCTGGAGCGGCCCCTCGCCCACGCCCGGGTGGAGCAGACGGTGCGGCTCGCGCCTCCCGTGCCGGTGAACGTGCGGTTGAAGGTGGAGGGCCCGCGCGTCACGTTCTGGATGGAGGACGCGTCGGGCCGGGTGTTGCAGGGCCGCGAAGCCCACGTGTCGCTGTCCGCCGGTCAGCGCGGCGACATCGAGGTGAAGGACGGACGCGGCAGCTTCCGGGTGACGCATGAGGGGCCGGTGAGTGTCTCGGTGGCGGACGTGGCCACCGGCGTCACCGCGCTCGCCGAGGTGCGGCCTTGAGCCGGGCCGCGTGGGCACTGTGCCTGGGTTTCCTCCTGCTGCCGGGCGCGGTGCGCGCCCAGTTGGCGAGGGCGGAGTCTCCGGAGCTGGCGGCGGCCATCACCGGGCGGGTGTGCCGTGACCTGGACGCGGATGGCCGGTGTTCTCCCGAGGAGCCGGGTCTGGCCCATGTCCGGCTGGTGCTGGCCACGGGCCGTGAGGTGCGCACGGACGCACGGGGCCGCTACCACTTCGCCGAGGTGGACGCGCGCGGGCCCGATACGACGGGCGGAGTGCACCTGCGGCCCGGCCGGCAGCGCCTGAAGGTGGATGCGCGCTCGCTGCCGCCCGACAGCGTGGCCACTCCCGAGGCCGTTACGGTGGAGGTGCCGTGGGCCGCCGTGGTGCTGCAGGACTTCGCGGTGCGTGCCCTGCCCGAGTCCACGTCTTCGCTGGCGCTCGCCTATGACACGACGCCTCCCTCCGCGGCGGCGGTGCCGGGCGGGGTGGACTTCGTCGTGGCGGGACATGCCTCGCCGGGAGACGAGGTGATGGTGGGCGGCCTCCAGGCGGAGGTGGACGCGCGTGGCGACTGGCGTGCGCGCGTCCGGCTCGTGCCCGGGGAGAACGTGCTGTCCATCACCGCCTTCGGGACGGAGTCCACCCTGCGCCTCTTCCGTCAGCGCATCGACGTGGTGTCGCGCGAGGGCGGCCTGCTCGTCATTCCTCGCGAGGCCGAGCCGGCGGGAGTGCTGCGGCTGCCGGGCAGCAGGGACGAGCCACCGGCGAGTGGCCCCTCCTCGTTGATGGCCGAGTTCCCCGCGGGCACGCGCGTGCGCTCGTCACGGGGTGAGGTGACGGTGGGGCCCGAGGGGTCCGTGCTGGTCCCGCTGGAGCTCGTCCCGGGCCGCAACCAGGTGGCGCTGGAAGTGCAGCCACCCGGCGAGCCGGCCCGCACAGTGGCGATCCAACTGGAGGCGGTGTCCCGGCCCTTCGCGGTGGGGTTGCTGGACGTGGAAGCCACGTTCTCGCCGTCCACGGGGGACTTCCGGCTGCGAGGGCGTGGCGCTGCCCATGGTGAGGCGCGCCTGGGGCCCTTGTCGCTGGTGGGGGAGTTGGATCTGCGGGACACCGACGTGGACCTGCTGCGGGATCGGCCGGTGGCGGACTGGCTGCGTCCTCGCATTCCACGGCTGGACCGGGCGCCAGATCCAGACCAGGCCATCGCCGAGTGGGGAGACACCTCCGTGGGCCTCACGCCCAACCCCGCCGAGAGCCGGCTGCGGCTGGAGGTGCGCCACGAGCGTTTCGGCCGGGTGGGCCTGGGGACGTACCGGGCCTATCAGTCGGAAGGGGAGGTGGGCCGCTACCACCGGCCGCTGTTCGGTCCCTTCGCGGAGCTGGAGGCGGAATGGGGCTCGCTGCGCGCGGGCGTGAATGCCTTCGCCGGTGGGCTGGCGGATCCCACGCGCATGCTCGCCGCCCTGCCCGCGTACGAGGAGCTGCGGAGCACCGGCGGCAGCCTCTACTACCTGGGCTCGTCGCCGGTGGCGGAGGGCTCGGAGTTGGTGCGCGTGGAGTTGCGCGACGGCCTCACCGGGCTGCCGCTCGCCGAGCGCCACCTCATCCGGGGCCGGGACTACGACATCGACTACACGGCGGGCCGCATCCTGCTCGCGCGGCCGTTGTCCCTCATCGCCGGCGAGCCGTTGCTACGGGCGGATCCGTTCACGGCGGCGCCGGAGCCCGTCCTCACCGTGCAGTACGCCGCGTTGCAGTCGGGTTCCCCGGCGGATGCCGCGGGAGGCGAGGCGTGGACGGAGTGGCGGGGCGGGCGGGTGTCCGTGTCCGCCGTGCGCGAGCAGCGCGAGGGGTCTCCCTTCCTGCTCCTCTCCGGGCACGCGCGCACCACGCTGGGCGGTTACACGCTCATGGCCGAGGTGGCGCGGAGCCGGGGCTCGGCGGTGATGGCGGATCGGTTCGGCGTCTCGGACGATGGCGGCCTCAGCTTCCTGCGGCCAGACGAGGACGAGCCGGCGGGTGGCGGGGACGCGCTGGGGCTGCGCCTGCGCGGGCCGGGCCTCTTCGGCACGGGCTCCGTGGACGCGGCCTTCCGCCGGCGGACCCAGGGGTTCTCCGATGGGACGCATGCGGACACCGGGTCCTTCCGCCAGTTCTCCTTGCGCGCCGTGCAGCCGTTGGGGCCCTGGCGGCTCACGCTGCTCGGGGATGATCGGCTCTCGGTGGATCCGCGGCGGCCCTTCGCGGAGGGGCTGTTGGGGGCGCGGACATTGGGCGTGGGGTGGGGCTACACCGGAGAGCGCTGGGGCGTGGAGCTGAGCCTCCGGGACTCCCTCCTGCGCGCCAGCGAGGTGCCCGGCGAGGGGGCGCTGCTCGAGGGCGGGCGCACGTCCGCGGGGCTGCAGGGCCACTTCGTGGTGAATGACTGGCTGCGCGTGTCGGCCGGCCACCGTCAGACGCTCCACCAGCGTGGCACGGGGCCGGGCAACGTGGATGACAGCTTCTCCTCCGCGGGCGTGGACGTGAAGGTGGGCGAGGAGGGGATGGTGGGCGTGCGTGGCGGCTGGGGTCCCCAGCTGGGCCCGCTGGCCTGGGTCCAGGGCACGTGGCGCCGGGGCCAGGACGTCTATTACGGCAGCCACTCGGTGGACGTGGACGGGCCGGACTTCGGCGCCAGCCGCGCGGTGAGCGGGGCGAGCACGGAGCTGGGGGATGGGACGCGCCTCTTCGTGGAGGACGTGGCCTCGCACGATGCCAACGCCGTGCGTCTGGCACGGGCGGTGGGCTTCCAGCAGACCGTCTTCGGCGCGTTGAACGTGGGCGCCCGCTACGAGCGGGGTCTGCGCCATCCCCTGGAGCTGCCGGGCTCGCTGCGGCGCGACGTGGCGAGCCTTTCCGGGCAGCTCCTGTTGGAGCGCTTCCGGGCCGATGGGCGCATGGAGCTGCGCTTCGAGAGCGGTACGCCCGTGCGCGGCTCGACGGAGCCGGTGGATCGCATCCAGGCGGTGATGGCGCTGGCCTCGGAGGCGGTGCTGCGCGAGGACCTGTCGCTCTCGATGCGGATGAACTACGGCCGCACGTACCAGCGGGAGAGCAGGGAGGCCGAGGCCCGCCTGCTCGAGGGCTATGCGGCGCTCGCCTGGAGACCCGGCCCCTTCCTGCTGGTGGCGCGCTACGGCCTCACCCGCGAGCTGCTACCCGGTGAGCGCTCCATCTTCGGAGAACGTGGCCAGCAGATAATTTCACTGCTGCCGGCGGTGCGCCTGGGAGATCGCTTCGCGCTCGCTGCGGGGTTGCATGCGAGCCGCAGTACCTACGACGATTCTGCGATATGGGTTCTCACCGGATCGTTGCGCCCGTCGGTCCGGGTGGTGGGGGGGCTGGAAATCGCGGTGGAGGCCGCGGGGCGGTCGGTCGCACCCGAGGGAGAATCGTTGGGTTCGCTACGCGGCGAGGTGGCGTACCGGGTGGACGAACGGCTGCGGGTGGCGGCGGGTTATACGCTGCTGGGGTTCACCGGGACGGGCTTGCCGAAGGAGGCAAATGATGGGACCGACAGGCTCTATCTTCGGGCGGAGCTGGCGTACTAGGTGGGGCGTGCGTGTGCGGCTCCTGTCCTTGTGCGTGCTCGCGGGACTGGTGATGTTCGCCGCCGCCAGCGCGCATGCCGACTGGCGTACGGACTTGTCCTTGGCGGAGCAACCCAACCACGTCCTCCAGGTGTGGGGGCCAGAGCGCTTCTCGGTGGGACACGGAGAAGGGGCCTACCTGTTCGTGGACGGCGGCGTCGTGCGATCGATCGACGGCGGCTCGTCCATCGCCTCGGCCAGCACCTACTACCAGCAACCCGAGAACTGCTTCATCTCGGTCAGCTTGGATCCGGGGGGGCTCCGGAGCGCGGTGGGGGCGGATGGACGCTCATGCGGACCTAACGGACAACCCATCGAATCGACGCTCACGGGCTACGACATGCGGTTGAAGCACGCGCAGGATGGCGGAGCCGTGGCGGTGGTGAATTTTGGCGGCACGACGGGCAGGTTGGTCTACGTGTCGAACAGGAGCGCCTACGACTCCGCTCCCTTCTATGCGGTTCCCATGGATAGCTCGCTCCTGCGCTCCCTCAGTGGTGTGCTCGGGGTGGCGCGTGTGGACAGCACGGTCTATGCGCTCCTCGGCACCACGACGGACAATTCGGGCGTCTATTGGATCGATCTCAACCTCTCCTCCTGGATGGAGTACCGGACCCAGACGGGTTTGCCGCCCGCCATCGTGCAGGCGATCGATGTGTTCCCCGTGCGCGAGCCGGCGAAGCCGCCCGCTCCCTATGCCGTGGTGGGCACCCAGCACGCGCTGCTGCAGGGCTCACTGGCTTCCGTGGAGCCGATCCGGCCGGTCCTTCAGTTCGAGAATGACGCGGGCGTGCTCGACGTCTCCATGAACGTGGGTGCTGGAAGCAGCGCCGGACAGGGCTTTGGCATGGCCATCGTGGCGTTGGCGGACGGCAGCAGGCAGGTGATGAGCCCGCTGCCCATGCCCTCGGCCACGAAGGCGGGGACCGTCTGGCGGCTCCGGAGCGTTCCGGAGAGTGTCGCGAATGCTCCCTTGAAGGCGGTGGCCTGCGCGGAGGCGAGCTACTGCGTCTTCTCCGCCGACAAGGCCGGTGGTGGCAACCTCTTCATCTACACCAACGACGCGGGCCCGGAGCTGGCGGTCACGGTCTCGGACGGGGGCGTGGTGGACGCCGGGAGCTCCGGGACGGAGACCGTGGTGATGCTCGACGAGGGCGGGCGCTACCAGCTCTCCTTCGCGGCGAACGATCCGGATGGAGATCCCGTGCTGGTGACGTCCGCCGGCCCGCCGGGGGGAGCCACGGGGGGATGGACGGCGGTGCGCGATGCCAGACAGCAGCCGGGGGACCCCGAGCTCTGGGACGTCACCACCGCCCCTGCCTGCGAGACCCGGAGTCTGGGGAGTTTCACGGTCTCCGCCTCGGATGGTCTGGCCCGGCATGAGGCGCACGAGACCGTCAAGGTGTACGTGAGGCACTCGCGGCCGCCGGAGCCGCCCACGGTGGTGTTCGCCGATGGGGGCACCATCCCGAGCAGTGGGGCCTTGGGCGAGTTGATACCGGGAGGGCCTCCCCTGGCGCTGCGGATGGCCGGCGGTGGCACGACGGCCGCGGGCTGCGTGCTTCACCCGAAATGGGAGCCGCTGTTCTCGGGCACGGGAGTTCCGTCGCTGAAGCTGGAAGGGGCTACCGCGGTGATCACACCGCCGGACATGTTCTGTTCTCCGACGGCCGGGAGCTTCGGCTTCCAGCTCAGTGTCACGGACGACGGGGGCCTTTCCAGCTCCAGGACGTTCAACGTGAGCATGGCGCCCTGGGGCAGACCGAACGCGGTCTTCGGCGCGGGGTCGGAAGATCCGCTCAAGGCGGGCGAAGCGCGGATCCTCGAGCCCCTGCGGCCCCTCCATGTCTGCATGGATGGAACCTCTCCCGAGCCGGAGGTGGCCACCCGGTGGAGCGTGGCGCTGTCGGATGGCGGCGTGCCGGGTGACGGCCTCACGTTCCGGGAGGAGGGCGGGCGCTTCGTGGTGGAGACGCAGGACTGCATCGACGCGGACCTGGTGGTCTCCGCCCAGCACCACCTGGTGTCCGACGAGGACCTCACCGGTCCGGTCTCGGAACACCGCATGAGCGTCCGTACCGAGTTGAAGGACTTCGCCGCGGGCTCGTTCCTGCTCGAGCCGGAAGTGGACCCCTCGGGCGGGTTGCGGGTGGGCGTGAAATCGGACCTCAACTGCCCCGAGCGTCGTGGACTGGACGCGACGGTCTGGCTCGAGCGCCAGGATGGCAGCCCCCTGAGGGAGCCGGTGACGGTGCCGATGGGCGAGACATGGGAGGTCCCCCTGGGGACGGGGTGCGGCCGGCCCGTGGTGTTGAAGGGATTCATGGAGGACGACGTGGGCCAGCGCTCCGCGGTGCGCCAGCAGGAGGTCGCGACACACCGGGTGGACGTGGGGCTGGCGCCGTTCTCGGAGGAGCCCTCCCTGGTTGCCCGGTGTGGAGAGCCGGCCCGCGTCACGCTGACGCAGACCTTCCCGCCTGGCACATGCCAGACGCCGGAGGTCACCTGGACCCGGGAGGAGGATGAAGGCCCCGCGCTCGAGCAGGAGGTGCTGTCGGGCGCCACGGTGTCCCTGGCCACGCGGGACACCCGGTTGGATTCGCTGGTGGGCAGGTCGGTGGTGATGCGGGTGACGGCGAGCGCGAGCCCGGACAACGAGGCCTCGCAGTTGCTCACCCTGCCCATCACCGTGGACCCCTTCGTGAAGGTGCGCCGCCGCACCGAGCTGCCCGCCGCCTCGGAGACGGGGCTCGTCGGCGTCTCGGTGGAGCTCATCAACACCACCCCCTGCGAGGTGTCGGGGGTGAGCTACGTGGAGCGCCTGGAGGGCCTGACGTACGTGGAGGGCAGCGCGAAGTTCGACGGCCAGCCCATCGAGGCCACCTGGGAGTCGGGGGCGCTCACCGTGACGGGGCTGACCCTGGCGGGGGATGCCGCCGGGAAGCTCACCTATGTGGCGCGTCCGCACCTGGTGGGCGACCGCCGCATGGAGGGCGATGCCTGGCTGGGCGGCGAGCTCATCTCCCTGCGCGATGATCCGGGGCCGGAGCCGGACCCTGGCTGTGGCTGCTCCGGCTCGGGTTCGGGCCCGGTCCTGTTCGCGCTCGGGGCGCTGGTGGCGGCCGTGCGCCGCCGCCGCGCGCGCCCTACAGTCCGAAGCTGATGCGGTTGCGGCTGCTGGTGCCCGGCTCGTCGCGCCGCTCCTCCAGCACGCCGATCAACTCCAGGCCCCGGAGCGTGGCCAGCACGCCGCGCTCGGGCAATTCCGTGATGCTCAGCAGGTCCGCCACCGTCTTGCTGCCGTCCGTGTAGGCCAGCAGCAGCGCCTGCGGTCCCTTCAGCTTCAGCTCGTGCAGTCCGTAGGGCGGGGCCGCCGCGGGGAAGAGCCGGCGCGAGCGCGGCATGTGCTGGCGCAGCGTCTCCAGCGGCTCGGAACGCAACACGCCCTCGAGGATGAGATCTCCGGGGAACACCGACAGCTTCACCAGGCCCGAGCGGGGTGGCCGCGTGGGGCTGAAGCCGTAGGCGCCCTCGGTCCACGAGAAGGTGGACCAGAGGATCTCCTTCACCTGCTCCTCGATGAGCTGCGGGTATTTGCGCGTGTCCAGCAGGCCCAGGCGCATCATCGCGTCGCTGGTGCGGAGGTTCTGCTCGCGGGCGAGCGCGGCCACCTCCTGCTGCTTCGCTTCCGGCAGCACGCCCCGGCGCACGCAGAAGCGGCCGAACCGCTCATGGGCGAGGTTGGAGGCCGCGTACACCGGGCGGCCCGCCTCGAAGTAGACGACCTTCAGCACGGAGCCCTGCTTGAGCTTGAGCTCTCCGCTGTGGCGCGCCTCGTAGTAGGCGTTGAGCAACCGGGGAACGCTGGTGTTCTTCAGGTCTCCGGAGAGGGACCACTCGGGCAGGGGACGGCGGCCAGGGCCGGACATGGCCGGCTTGCTCCACACCTTCTCGCGCTCTCCGAAGGGCAGGGCGAGCCCGGGCTCGGGATCCGGGGACGTCTCCTCGGCCTCGGCGGGTGCTGGCGCTTCGGCGGCGGGCTCGAGTGCCTCCAACGCCTCGAAAACCTCGGTGGCGGGATGGGGTGCCGGCGCCTCGGCGACGGGCTCGAGTGCCTCCAGTGCCTTGAGCTCCTCGGGGGAGGGGGGCGGTGCTGGCGCCTCCTCTATCTGCTGGGCGAGCGCGTCCAGCGCCTGCAACTCCTCGGAGGACAGCGCCATGGTCGGTGTCTTGCCGTCCGCCGCGAGCTCCTCCAGTCCATCGAGCTCCTCGAGGTCCTCCGTCCTGAGGGTGACGGGGGCCACCCCCTGGCCGAAGGCAGGAGCCTGCTCATCCGGGCCGGGCGTGGTCTCCGCCTCGGGCGCGGTCTCGGCCTCGGGGGCTGTCTCGGCCTCGGGTGTGGCCTCGGCCTCGGGTGCGGTCTCGACTTCGGGGGCCGCCTCCATCTCGGGCGCGGCCTGGTCCGGGGCTTCTTCGCCCAGGGGATCCTGGGCCTCCTCGACGAGCGCGAGCCCCTCGATGACGGGGGTGTGCTCCTCGGGAGGAGGGCTGAAGACGGGCTCGTCGTCGCTGGAGGCGAAGCCCGGCTCATCCTCGGGGGAGGTGAAGACGGGCTCGTCGTCCATGTCCAGCAGCGCGGCGTCCTCGAAGACCACCACCTCCTCCTCATCGGCGTCGGACGGAGGGAGTGACAGGGGGCGGGTGAGGCCGCAGAGTTGCTCGACGGACTCCAGCAGTTGCAGGAGCTCGAAGGGCTTCTCGAAGAAGGCGCGCGCGCCGTGGACCTCGGTGGCCTCACGGGCGAAGCGGTCTCCCTTGAAGACGCCGCTGACGGCGACGGCGGGGATGGCGTGGTCCCGGAGCGCGGAGAGCACGGCGCTGCCCCTCATGTCGGGCAGCAGCAGGTCCACCACCGCGGCATGGAAGGCCGCCGGGCGCAAGAGGGCGAGCGCGGCCTCGCCGGTATGGACGGCCGTGGCCTCATGACCGCGGCTTTCGGCCGCGGCGACCATGAGGGAGGCGAGTTCGGGGTGATCCTCGACGATCAGCAGTCGCGCCATGGGGGGTGGGCACCATACCATTCGATTCATGGACGTTCAGGGCTTCCACCATCTGGCCATCCAGGTTCGGGACGTAGAAAAGGTCACGGCCTTCTACCGGGACGTGCTGGGCTTCTCTGAGCTCAAAAGGCACCACCGGCCGGATGGCTCGCTGCGCAGCATCTGGGTCGGGGTGCCGGGCGGAGGATTCCTGGCCCTGGAGGAGGTGACGGGGGAGCCCGAGCCGGGCCCCTTCCGGAACGAGCAGCCGGGCCTCTTCCTGCTGGCCTTCCGCATCTCCAAGGCCGGACGGGCCGGGGCGGTGGAGGCCCTGGCCCGGGCGGGGGTACCGCTGGAGCACGAGACACGTTGGACAGTGTACGTCCGGGACCCCGAGGGGAACCGGGTGGCGCTCAGTCACCACCCGGAGGATTGAGGGCGCAGGCTCGCCTTGCGGAAGGCGGTGGGGGGCGGCTACAAGCCGTGCCGTCATGCGCCTGGGCGAACTGCTCCTTCAGGAAAACGTCATTACCCCCGAGGCGCTGGAGGAGGCGCTCGAGTCCCAGGTCGTCCACGGCGGGCGGCTCGGGACGAATCTCGTCGAGCTGGGGCTGCTATCCGAGCAGGAGCTGGCCCGGTTGCTGGGCCAGCAGCACAACGTGGCGTCCGCCTCGGGCGAGATGGTGCCGGATCCCCGCGCGCTGGAGCTGGTGGATCTCAACGAGGCGGACGAGAAGGACTTCCTCCCGATGCGGGTGGACGCCACGCGGATGAGCGTGGCGGTCATCAACCCCCAGGACATCGAGACGTTGGACGCGCTGGCCTTCAGGACGGGCAAGCGCGTGGTGCCGGTGATCATCCCCGAGTTCCGGATGAACCAGCTGCAGCGGCGCTACTGCAAGGCATTCCGGGCGATGCGGGCCATCGACATGAACGCCGTGCGGCCCTCGCGCGCGCAGCAGGAGGCGGAGAAGGCCGCCGAGGCGGAGCAGTCCGGGGACCTCATCAGCGAGGAGGAGTTCCAGTCGCTCTACGCGCGGGCGCTCACGGGGGGTGGTGCACCCCCGGGTGCGGAGCCGGTGTTGGACCTGGTGGAGATGGTGGAGGAGGAGGCCCCGGCGCCGATCGTCGAGGGGTACGTGACCGAGGCGCCGGTGGAGGCGCCCCCCCTGGAGCTGCCGGAGCTGCTCATGCCGGAGGCGCTGGTGCTGGACGAGGCGCCGCCGCCCGTGCCGCCCCAGGTGCCCGCCGTTCCGCCGGTGGCGCCGCCGAAGCCGCCGCCTCCTGTCGCGGCGCCTCCCCCGGTGGCGTCCGTGCGGCCGCGTGCGCCGGTGGTGGCGCCGGAGCCGCCGCCCACGCCGCTCACCTTCGCGGAGGCGCAGGCGGAGCTGGGGCGCAGCCTGGATCGCGAGCAGGTGGCCACCACGGTGCTGCGCTTCGCGCTGGGCAAGTGGAAGCGCAGCCTGCTGTTGAGCGTGCAGGGCAACCTGGTGACGGGTTGGCGGGGTATGGGGAAGGGAGTGCGCGAGGCCGCGGTGAAGCGCATCGGCATTGGCCTGCAGGGGCCGAGCACCTTCCGGCTGGTGAGGGACACGCGCTCGCACTACGTGGGCCCGGTGCGCCGGGACGCGGCCTCGGGCCTCTTCTACAAGCTGCTGGGGGGGGACTACCCGACGACGGCCGTCATCCTCCCGCTGCTGGTGCGCGGCAAGCTGGTGCACCTGCTGTACGTGGACAACGGGCCCGGCCAGCTCACCCCGCCCGACGTGGGCGAGTTGCTCATCCTCTCGCAGGGCGTGAACCGCTCGTACGAGGCGATGATCCGGCGCCGCAAGAGCGCGTGAGCCGGCCGGAGCGGGCCGGTCAGGGTTGACCCTGGCGGCCGCGCAGTGCGCGTGCGATGGCATCGAAGGCCTCGGCCCCGACGGAATCCTCGGGGCGGTTGGCCTCGATGACCGCCGCATCCTCCGGCTGCCCGATGTACTCCAGCAGGATCGCGGCTCGAAAGGAGCAGTTGGGCGAGGCGGCGGGCACGAGGCTTCGAGCGATGGTACGCAGCTCGGAGCGTATTTCCTCTGACAGAGCAGGGAGCAGCTGCTCCCGGTGCAGGAGCAACATGACGAATAGTCGCTCGCAGTAGTACGCGGCCTCCTTGTCCTGGCTCAATGCTGACTCCACCAGGGCGTGTGCCGCGGAGATGAACGAAGGGAGTGTGGAAACCAGTGAATCTGGCACCTCCTCTTCGAGCACGGTGAGCACTTCCGTTTTGTGCTCCACGGGCGTTGACGGCTCTCGGACCCACGAGCGGAGCTCCTCTGGTGATTTCTCCAGAAGCAGCAGAAGGCCATGCAGGGAGTTCAGAAAGGAAGGGGCGAGCTGCTCCATGGCCTTCCGGACGGCTGGGAGCAGCTCCGGGTGACGCTTGCGCCAGAGGGCGTGCGCCACGGCATTCACATCCGAGAGATCCGCTTTTCGGGCGATCAGCCGCTCCAGCCTGCGCACCAGGGTTGCCCGGGTGCCTGCTTCTTCAATACGCCCCAGCGTCCGGGTGATGGCATCCGCGACAGACTCTCCGTCGTAATCCCCTCTGGCTTCTTCGAGAGCAAGCTGCTGCTCCAGGCGCTTGGCGACGGCGGCTCCTCCCAGCTCGCCCAGGCCGAAGACCGCGGCTTGTCGCACGAGGATGTCTGGAACCTCCAGCATGGATTCCAGCACGGCTCTTCTCTTCCGGGGACCCGCGCCAAGCTGGGAGAGCAGCGCGCGCGCCCGTTCTTCATCCCCCCACTTGAATGCATCGACCAACTCTTCTTGAACCCGCGCTACATCCGGTTTGACCGCCATGCCTTGTCCTGGCCCCCGCTATGGAAAGCTCACGCCTCTCGGCACGAACCGTCTGATCAGTGTCCCGTCGAGTAAGAACAATTCATGGATTGCTTTTCGATCCGCTCGGACCATGGCCTCGAATGCATCCAGCTCACGTTTCAGGTCACGCGGGTTGGAGACATAGTTGGTGTTGTGCCGTACGCCATCCGGTCGTACCGAGGAGGCATCCGGTTTGCGAAAGTTGACCCCTTTCAGTGGTTTTTCGTCATAGGCACGCTGGCGCGTGGCATTCAGTTGAGGCTTGTTCTTCCTCAAGTCGGTGTGCCCAGCCGCCTCGCGTCTGGCCAGCTCCTCCTCGATGGCCTCGTTGTGGGGCGGATTCTGCCGGGTATGGGGCTTGCCATAGCGGGTGGAGAGCTTCGGGCCGCTGCCTGGAACATTTCCTCCACCATTCATCATCGCGCAGGTCGCGAGCTCTCCGCAGAGGGATGCCGCGGAGGTTCCCGCGGCCACCCCGGTGACGATGAGGGTTCCATCGGCCACGACTTGAACCGTGGCAATGGACTCCAGGGCGGGCCCACCCGCTGGCGCGTGACGGAGCGGGCTGAGCAGGGTCTCCAATCTCCCCATGGGCACCTTGGGGAGCACCTGGGGCAGTCCGAGGCTGGCGACGACCACCAGGACTCGCAGGCCCGTGCCTCCAATGGACTTGCCGAAGCGCTCGGCCGCGGCTTCCAGCTCCTGGGGCGTGGTGGAGGCCTCGGCTTCCCGGTGGAGGGAGAGACAGGCCATGGCCACGCGGCTCAACTCCACCAGACCCACCAGCAGAGACAAACGGACCGTGAGGGTGGCCGCGAAGGCTTTCGAGAAGAACGGCTCGGGCGCCAGCCAGGCGGCGAAGTACACCAGCACCGAGAGCGAGACGCTGGCCAGGAAGGCCGGAGCACTGAAGAGCTCCTGGGCCGCCTCGCGGATGCCGTCGTCCATGTATCGGGTCGAGAGGTTGAGGGCGGCGGAGAGGCGGCTCGACTCCAGGGATTCGGGAAGGGGCAGGAGCGCGGGTCCGTATTGGGAGAGGAACTCCCCACGCAGCCGGAGTTCCCAAGGGGACGGAGGCCCCTGGGTCAGGCGGGTTCCTTCCGTCATCAGCCGCAGTCGAGCATGGGCCGGAGGCCGGAAGGACCCGAGGGCGGCGAGCAAAGGGCGTATGTCCTCCACGCCCAGCATCTCCATGCCCGGCTGGAGCGGCGAGGCGGGGAAGGAGAGCCGAAGCGGACCTCCGGGCAGTGTGTTGATGAATACCGGCGGACTCGTTGCTTCCTGGGCCTGCTGGAGAAGGGGGGGGCTCTCTTCCGTCTCCTGGAGGCGGCTCGCGGGTGGTGCCGGGCGCGGCTCAAGACCTGTGGAGCCCCGTAGGTATTGCTGCTCCGGGTCCGTCGGGAGCTGCGCTCGAGAAGTCGCGCACGCGGTGCAAAAAACGAGGCCCGAGAGCAGGACCAGGCGTAACAGGAACGGGGGCCTTCTCATGCGTACCGGCTCATCGGGTGTGTCTACCGAACCGGCTCACCGCAAGAGCGCGTGAGCCGGCCGGAGTCCGGGGCCGCTCAGAGGCGCAGGCCGGCGAAGAGCTGCACGTTGAAGCCGCTCAGGCTCCAGCTGGACAGCGAGTCGGAGATGCTCACGTTGCCGGCACGGGCGGTGTACGTGTACTGGCCGGCGGAGTAGCGCAGGCGGCCCTCGGCGCCGAAGAAGAGGTTGTCGCTGAAGAAGTACTTGCCGCCCACGCCCAGGCCCACCGAGGGGCCCACGTCGCTGCCCGCGTACTCGAAGTCGGTGTCGGAGTCGTTGCCGGCCACGCGGGTGGTGGTGATGGTGGCACCCACGAGCGCCAGCCCGTACAGGTCCACCTTCTCCAGGCCGGGCGAGCTGCCCGGCAGCAGGTGGTAGGAGGCGCGGGCGTGCGGCGAGTAGAACATGTGGCTCCAGCTGTAGCCGGTGACCGTGTTGAGCAGCATGCACGCGGAGACGCAGGCACCCACCTCGAACTCACCGCCGATGGCCAGCACGCCGGGGCCCAGCGGCAGCACGCCCACGTCGGCGCCCACGCCCAGGTTGACGAAGGCCAGCACGATGTCCGCGTTGAGCATCGCGCGTGCGTCGATGTCGCCCACGCCCTGCACGCGGTTGAGCCGGGGCGCGGGCGCGGTGGGCTCCACCTGGGTCTCCGCCGCGGACGTCTGGGCCCGCGCGGACGTCACCGTCAGCAGCGAGGCCAGGCACAGCATTGCGATTCTTCCCTGCATCTTTTCCCCTCCAGTTTCACGTCACGGTTTCTCGTGGACCACGTCGAATGTCACGCGCTGCCGGGGCTCGAGCCGGAAGGACTTCTCCCAGCGCGCCTTGCCGGTGGTGACGACAAGCTGGTGCTCGCCCTCGTAGAGGGACAGTTTCGGGCCCGCCTTGCGTCCATCGAGGAAGATGCGCGAGCCGGCCGGAGCGCGCACCAGCACGGTGCCCTTGCCCAGGAGGATGCGCTGCTTCGTCGTGCCCTGGGGCTGGACGGTGATGGCACGGGTGGTGCGCACGCCCTTGGTCTTGTTGCTCAGCTCCAGCGTGTAGGCACCGGGGGCCAGCAGCACATTCATGGGCGTCTTGCCGAGCCGCTTGCCTTCCAGTGACACCTCCACCGGCGGCATCACGAGCAGCTGGAGCCGGGTGGTCACCACGGGCGCCTGGGCGGCGGGCGCCTCGGACGCGGGCGGTGTGGCGGGCAGCGTCCCCGAGGCGGGCACCACGGCATCTCCCGGGGCGGCCGGAGACGTCCCCGCCGCGAGGGCCACGGCCGGAGCCTCGCCCTGGGCCGGAGGCGTTCCCGCGTCTCCTTCCAGCGCGGGCTGCGCGGTGGCGGGCGTGGGCTCCACGGGCTTCGCCGCGGCCTGAACCGGGGCCTCGGCTCTGGCCTGTGCGGCGGCCGCCGCCTGTGCGGCCGCGAGCTTCTCGCGGGCCTGTTGCTGCTGCTGCTCCCAGAAGAAGAAACCCCCGGCGGCCGCCGCGACGGTGGCCAGTGCCCCGGCGAGGAGCGGCAGGCGCGAGCGCTTCTTCCTGGGCACGGGTGCGTCGTCCACCTCCTCGGCCGGGGGCGGGGGGGGCGCCCGGCGGGCGGCGGGTGGACGGGGCGCCTCGGGCTCATCGGGAGGGAGCGGACGGGGCGGCTCGGCGAGAGGCGGTGTGCGGGGCTCCTCCTCGAGCGATGGAGCGCGGGGCTCTTCGCGTGGAGGAAGGGGGCGGGCCACTCCGGGGCGGGAGTGGCGGCCGGTGAGCTCCATCACCGAGTCCAGGGCGACTTCGTCATCCCGCTCGAAGGGGACGTCTTCGAACTCGGCGTCCGCGTTCTGCGTCGCCTCGTCGAGGACGACGGGCGGGATGCTGCCCGTGATGGGACGTGAGGGGGCGACGGTGGCGGTGTTGCCGGAGGGGCGCGTGGGGTTGACGGCCGGCATCCCCGTGAGGGAGTTGCGGCGGGCCATGTCCGCCAGGCCGATCTCCAGCATCTGCCGCCGGGTGGCGCGCGCGTCCCGATCGGGCGGGAAGAGCTGGGCGAGGAACTCGGAGAAGGTCTCCGCGGAGGGGAGCCCCTCGACGGCGGCCACCACGGCCTCGCGGAACTCGAGGGGGTTGGCGTAGCGCTCGTTGCCGCGCTTGGAGGTGGCGATGCGCACCACCTCGGCCAGGCCGCGCGGGACGTCCGAGGGCAGGGGCGGCAACTGGCGGTTGATGACGGCCTGATCCGAGTCCTGCGCGTCCTGGAAGGGCATGCGCCCCGAGAGGCACTCGTGCAGCAGCAGGCCCAGGAGGAACACGTCGGTGCGGGCGGTGACGGCCTCGCGGCCGCCCATGAGCTGCTCGGGGGCGCTGTAGTTGCGGCGGTTGCGCACGCGCCGGCCATTGCGCTCGCGCGGGGCGACATTGAGGGCCCCATAGCCCGTCACCTTGCAGACGCCATTGAAGGAGACCATGACGGTCTCCGGGCGCAGGTCTCCGTGGACGAGCGGCGTGCCGTCATCGTTGCCGGCCAGGTGGGCGTAGTGCACGCCCATGGCCACGTCCGAGACGATCAGCGCGGCGAAGGCGGGGGGGATGCGTGGACGCACCTCCAGGAGCCGGCGCAGCGACTCACCGTCGGCGAACTCGGTGATGCGGGCCAGCCCCGCCTCCAGGGGCACCAGCCCGTGGACGCGCAGGATGTTGGGGTGCTCCAGGACGGCGGCGCGCTGGGTCTCGCGCTGCAACTGGGCGGACAGCTCGGAATCCCGGGTGACGTCGGGAGGTGCCCAGACGAGCACCACCGGACGGGGTGGGGCACTGTCCTCGAGCGCCAGCCCGAGGAACGCCCGGGAGCCCTCGCCGGCCAGGAGGGGCCCGAGCGGGTGATAGCGAACCTGACTCATGGAGGCCCCCATGCTAGCAGGCCCAGGCAGGGGAACCGCTAGGGCCCCACCTCCGAGGTCTCCCTTTCCCTAGAAGGGAAGGGGGATGTTGTAGTGGTAGCGGCCGCGCCGTACGAGCAGCAGGACGCTCCGGGTGCCCCGGGCGGACAGCAGGGCCTCCTGGAAGGCGGTGGGCTCGGCCACGGGCTGGTTGTTGACGCGGAGGATGAGATCTCCCCGATCCAGGCCGATCTTGGCCGCCGCCGAGCCCGGGCGCACCTCCTGGATGACCATGGCGCCGCGCGTGGGCTTCACCCGAAGTCCCAGCCGGTTCCACCCGAGGGCCTCCACCAGCTGGGGCGGGAACTCGACGGGCGTCACCTGGAGGGTCCGCTGGCCGCCCTCTCGGAAGAGGACGAGCGGGAAGGCGGCGCGGGCGGGGTAGCCCCGGGCGCGGCTGACGTAGTCCTCGGCATCGGAGATGCGCGAGCCTCCCATCTCGGCGAGCACGTCCCCGCGCCGCACGCCCGCCTGCTCGGCGGGGCTGCCCGGCTCCACGTCGCTGACGAGAACGCCATAGGTCCGGTCCCACCCGAGCTGCCGGGCGAGCCGGGGCGACAGCTGCTGCACCTCGATGCCCACCCACGACGGGCGCACCTTCCCGAAGCGGGTGAGCTCGTCCACGATCCGGCGCACCTTGTCCGCGGGGATGGCGAAGCCGATGCCCTGGGCGCTGGCGATGATGGCGGTGTTGATGCCAATGACATCGCCGTCCACGTTGAGCAGCGGCCCGCCCGAGTTGCCCGGGTTGATGGCCGCATCCGTCTGGATGAAGTCGTCGTAGCTCTTCCCGTCCGCCTTGAGGGTGCGGCCGGTGGCGCTCACCACGCCCGACGTCACCGTCTTGCTCAGCCCCAGGGGGCTGCCGATGGCGATGACCGTCTCGCCGATCATCAGATCCGAGGTGGTGCCCAGCTTCGCCGCGGGCAGCGGCTGCTTGGAATTCACCTTGAGCACGGCCAGGTCGTTGGTGGCGTCGCTGCCGATGACCTCGGCCTCCAGCTCGCGCCCGTCGGCCAGCACCACGTGGATGGCGGAGGCGCCGCCGATGACGTGCTCGTTGGTGATGATGATGCCGCTGGGATCCACGATGACGCCGCTGCCCAGGCCCTGCTTCTGCTGACGCTGCTGGGGGGCGCCAAAGAACTCCTCCATCATCGAGCGGCGCCCGCGGAAGGGGGACTCCTCCTCGCTCTCGGTGCCGATGAAGACGACGGCGGGGGAGACCTTCTGGACCACCTCGACGACTTCATTGCGGCGCCGGGCCGCGTCGGCGTGGGCGCTGGTTCCGCTGGTGAAAGCCAGCAACACGGCGAGCATCAGACCCCACCGGCTCACTTGGTTCTTCACGTCAAGTCCTCCCTCTGAGGCATGGGCAATGTCGGCTCCATGACGCCCTGATTGTCGGGAACTCCGCAGCAGGGCGGGCATTCCCGGTCCTCGGACTGGCGTACAGGTCCGGGGTTGAATGGAATGAGCACATGAGTCTCGTCCTTGTCGCGGACGATGAGCCCGCGGTGCTCGAGGTGTTGAGCCAGGTCGTCGAAGACCTGGGCCATGATGTGATCCAGGCGCGTGATGGCGAGGAGGCATGGAACCTCGCGCGGACGCGCCGGCCCAACCTTGTGGTCACGGACCACATGATGCCTCGCCTGAGTGGCGTGGACCTGTGTCGCAAGCTCAAGGGCGACGAGGTCCTCGGCCGCGTGCCCATCATTTTGTTGAGTGCGGTTCTCCCACATGGTGCGCCAGAAGCGCATGCCTTCCTGCACAAACCCTTCGAGATCACGGACTTCGAGACGTTGATCCGCAAGGCGCTGGAGGAGGCGCCCCGGCCGAAGCCGCTGGAGGGGGCGTCGGCGATGGAGGCGCTGGGCGACTGGGTGGCGAAGGGCTTCGAGGGGCCGCTGGAGACGGCGCGGGCGCAGGTGGAGCGGCTGCGGGCGGAGGGGACGGCGGACGGAGGGGCGCTGGAGACGCTCGGGGCGCAGCTGAAGACGCTGGAGGCGCTGACGAAGGACTTCCACGAGGCGGCGCACCTGGCGGCGCGTACCGTGGTGGTGGTGCCGGTGGTGGCGGACGTGAGCGTGTTGCTGCGCCAGAAGCTGGAGAAGTGGGAGCAGTGCCACCCCGAGGTGGTGTGGGAGCTGCGGATGCCAGCGGCACCGGTGGAGACGCGGTTCGATCCGCAGCGGCTGCGCCGGGTGCTGGACGGGCTGCTGGGCCATGCGGTGCGGCACGGGGGCACGGTGCGGGTGGAGCTGGAGTGCTCGCCGTCGCTGGTGACGATCCGGGTGAAGGACGCGGGCCCGGGCATTTCGGACGAGGAGCTGCGGCACCTGTTCGAGCCGTTTGGAGCGGGAGCGGGGCTGGGGCTCTACATCGCCTCGGAGCTGGCGCGGCTGCATGGCGGCGGGTTGTCGGTGGAGTCGAAGAAGGGGCAGGGCACGGCGTTGAGCGTGATGCTGCCGCGAAGCTGATCCACAACACCCCTCACCCCTCTCCCTCCGGGAGAGGGTCGGGGTGAGGGTATCGCGGGCCACGGGTTCTCCCCGTGGTCCCTACTTGCGCTGCTCGGACTTCAGCATCCAGCCGATCATCTTGTAGAGCAGACGAGCGCCCACGTTGCCATCCCACTCACCGCCCTCGGGATCGGGAGCGACCTCGGTGAGGTCGAAGCCGACGATGGTGCGGCCGGAGCGGACGACGCCGGAGATGAGGGCGACGGCCTCGGGGAAGGAAAGCCCACCGGGGACGGGGGTGCCGGTGTGGGGGCACAGGGTGGGATCGAGCCCGTCGATGTCGAAGGACAGGTAGACGTGCTGGGGGAGCCCCTCGAGCATGGCATCGACCTGGCGGTTCCAGGGGATGCCGTCGAAGCGCTTGTGGTTGATGTCGGAGTCGAAGAAGGCGCGGACGCGGCCGTTGGAGGAGGCGATGTAGCGGTGCTCGTCCTCGCTCATGTCGCGGATGGCGACCTGGACGAGCGACTTCACGCCGGGGATGCGCTCCATGACGTTGTGCATGATGGAGGCGTGGGACCAGGTGAAGCCCTCGTAGGCGTTGCGCAGATCGGCGTGGGCGTCGAGGTGGAGGACGCCGAGGCCGGGGTACTTCTCGGCGTGGGCGCGGATGATGCCGAAGGAGATGGAGTGATCTCCCCCGACGGCGGCGACGCGCTTGCCCTTGGCGAGCCACTCCTTGGCGGTGCGGTAGACGGCGTCGTGGAGCTGCTCGCAGAGCTGGTTGACCTCGGTGGAGGCGGCCTGGAGCTCGGGGTTGGAGGGATCGATGCCGCCGGCCTCGATGATGGGGACGGCGCGCTCCTTGGCGCGGGTGTTCCAGGCGCGCCACTCAGCGGGCTCGGGGAGGAGGGCGATGCCGCGCTCATAGGGGCGGCCGGTCTCGACGTCGAAGAGGTCGACCTGGCGGCTGGCCTCGAGGACGGCGGAGGGCCCGTCGGAGGTGCCACCGCCGTAGCTGGTGGTGGCCTCGAAGGGGACGGGGATGAGGACGACGTGGGCCTCGTCGGGAGAGTGGGGGAGGCCGAAGATGCCGGAGTCGGGGGGGGCGGCGGCGCTGGGGTCGAAGGCAGCAGGCATGGTGGCGGCGGAGGATAAGGGGCCGTGTGCGCGAAGCAACGATCCTCTGCGTCCAGACAATCCCGCCCCAGGCACCAACCCCATGGCCGCTCTACCCCGTGGCCCCTGTGCCCCCACTTGCCCCTCGCCCTCCGGGAGAGGGAAAGGGTGAGGGTGCCACGGGCCAGGGGTTGAACCCTTGCCCGCCCGCTCGCTGACCTGTCACGGGAGGCCGTGTCAGGTCCCGCGATCGGCCGAGGGCAGCATGCGCCCGCCGATCATCGTGATGCGCCGCTCGGCGAGCCGCTGGCGCCCATCAGCGGAGATGTGCTCGGGCCGCCACTCGAGCGCGTGGTCGAACTCCACGTGTACCGACTGGACGCCCTCATGGGAGCTCAGGCGCTGATCGATTTCCCGCATGAAGTAGGCGGCCATCATGCACATGGGGGAGGTGAGCTGGAGGCGCACGGTCACCCGGCCCTCGTTGCATTCGAGGGCTTGCAGCAACCCCATCTCGCCGATGCTCAGGGGTACCCCGGTGGCCAGGCTGCAGGGATCCGGAATGGTCTGGATCCGCTCCATCAGCTCGTGCTCAATCGTCATGGCCGTCCTCCTTCTTCTCCTCGTAGCTGTAGGGCGGGGCTCGCCCCTTGGCGCGCTGCTTGGAGAACCTGTCCTGGGCGATGCGGGCCTTGGCGGCTTCGATGTCGACGCCGGCGTACCGGGCGTAGTTCTCACCCAGGATCATCCGCTTGATGTCCGGGGTCAGCTGCATGCCGGCGACCTTCACCAGATCTTCCGGCAGTTGGAAGTCATGCCAGAACTTGTGGATGGCGGGATGGGGGTGACCGAAGACGGTGCCCGAGCCCCACATGATCTTCGCCGGGCCGGCCCACTTCAGCAGCCCGGCCATGGCCTCGGCGAACCAGCGCTCGCGCTTCACGATGAGCGCCCCCGTCACCTCCAGGTTGACGTACACGTTGGGGAACAGCGACAGCTGCATTCCCGTCTCGTCCAGGAACGCCATGCCTCCGTGCACGATCTCGAAGTTCAGCTCGGGGAAGGCATCCGCCGCGCCACCGATGTCGTCCACCTTGTAGGCCTCGATGGGCACCGCGCCCATGGGCAGCCCCTTGTGGACGGCGATGTTCTTGATGCCCAGCTTGCGCGCCCGCTCGAAGAGCGGGAACGCGATGCGTGCATCATCCATGCGCCAGCCGGTGTGGCGGAACGACTCGCCCAGCCAGGCCGCGGGGTAGAGCTTCAGACCGCTGGGCTGAAGGGCCTCCACCTGCTGCTCCAGGTCATCCAGAGCCGCCGTGCCGCGCAGCGGATCCACTCCGGCATAGACGAGGAAGCGATCCGGGTAGCGCTTGCGGATCTGCCGGGTCTTCTCATACGAGCACAACCCATCGTGGTAGAGCGTCTGCAGCGGCAGGACGTGGTGGACGGCCAGGTCCACGTCGCCCTCCACGAAGAGCATGTGGGCCAGCTCCTGGATGGACCAGTCCTTGAGGAAGCGGTGGGGCTCGTTGACCCGGTACGGATCCTCCGAGAGGCCGGTGTGCAGCCCGTAGATGAGCTGGGCCAGCGACTCGGCATACCGGCCGGCGCGGTAGTTGGACGGGTGGAGATTGTAGGCGTGGGTTACGGCATCAATGACGAAAGTGCCGTCGATCATCGTGCACTCCTCTGGAATGAAGGAACACCGGGGGATGGCTCATGAGGCCTCCAGGGCCTTGGCGATCAGGCGCTGGATGTGCTGCACATCGAAGGGCTTCTCCAACCACGTGTTGGGGATCGTCTCCAGGAAACGGCGTGCGCGCGGGGTATAGGACCCGCCGGTGATGAAGACGAAGCGCGGGGCGAGCTCGGGCCTGCGCTCGAGCACCTGTTCATAGAGGTCCATGCCCGTGAGGCCCGGCATCATCAGATCACAGAAGATGACGTCGAACGGCTCACCGGAGGTCAGCTGTGCCAGGCCCTCCTGCGAGTTCACCACCACCGCCACCTGATGTTGCCGGCCGATGATCCGCGACAGCGAGCGGGCCACCAGCGGCTCATCATCGATGATCAGCAAGCGTCCGCGGCGCTCCGCGCGGTTCACGGGCGAGCCCGGGGACGGTGCTCCGGCCGCCGCTGCCGGCCGCATCGGCGGCAGGAGGACGGTGAAGGTGGTCCCACGCCCGACCTCGCTGCGGACGGAGATCTCCCCGCCGAGGTCGCGGATGATGCCGTGGCAGATGGACAGGCCCAGCCCCGTTCCCTTTCCCACCGGCTTGGTGGTGAAGAACGGATCGAAGATGCGTGCGATCACCTCGGGAGGCATGCCGGCGCCGGTATCGCTCACGTCCACGGCGACCCGGCCGCTCGCATCGAGCCGGACCCAGAGGGTGATGGTGTTGCGGGCGGAGTTCTCCTCGGGGAGGGCCTGCGCCGCGTTGATCAGCAGGTTGAGGAAGACCTGTCCGAGGCGGGACGCGTCGGCATGCACCAGGGGGACGGGCTCGTACTTCGTGATGAGCTGGGCGCGGTGACGCAGCTCGCTGGCCGCCATCTTGAGGGAGAAGCCGAGGGGCTCCCGCACATCCACCGCGGTCCTCCGCTCCTCCTCCTCCTGCCGCGAGAAGCTCTTGAGATCGCGCACGATGTTGCGCACCCGGAGCGCCCCCTCGTGAGCCTCCTGGAGCAGGGTCTCCAGCTCCGCGAACTGCTCGTTCCAGCGTTGCGCCTCCGGACCGCCCGCTCCGGCGCCCATGCGCTCCTGGGCGAGCTCCTTCATGGACTCCAGGGCCAGGGCGAGGTTGGCCTGCACGTAGGACAGGGGGTTGTTGATCTCGTGACCGACTCCGGCGGCGAGTGTCCCCACCATCGACAGCCGGTCCGTCTGCAGCAGTTGTGCCTGCATCTGCTTCCTCTCGGAGACGTCGCGCGCCATCACCACGACGGCATTCATTCCATCGAACTCGACGGGCACCCCCGTGCTTTCGACATCGAACCAGGTGCCGTCCCGCCGCAGGTAGCGGAGTTCTTTCAATGGGGCCAACTTGCCCAGATCCGCCGCGGAATGGATCCGCTGCCGCGCCAGCTTGCGATCGTCCGGATGGACGATGGTCAGGATGTCCTGGCCGATGAGCTCGCTCGGGTGCTCGTAGCGGAGCGCCTTGAGCAGCATGGGGTTGACGTAGATGAAGCGGTGGTTGCTGTGGATGAAGATGGCCTCGGGCGCGTTCTCGATGACCCTGCGGAAGCTCTGCTCCGAGCGCCGGAGCGCTTGTTCGGTGCGCATGCGCTCGGTGACGTCCTCGAACAGGTACAACTGGCGGAGCACCTTGCCCGCGGCATCGCGCGCGGGCGTCGAGAGGCGGCGGAGGGTGCGCCCGTTGGCGAGCTCCACCAGTCCCTCTTCCTGCCCGGAGGGAGGCTCGCCAGAAGGGGGAAGGTGCGTGGGGAAGAAGGCCTCCGCGTCGCTGGCCGCGAGCGCGTGGAGGACGTGCGAGTGGGTGGCCTCCCCGCGGCGGATGAGCTCCTCCAGCGCCTCGAGGCCCGCCAGTTGGAGGAACCGGGGGTTGGCGTAGAGGACCTGGCCCGAGGGGAACTCCACGAGGTAGAGCCCGATTGCGAGGCCATCACTCATGCTCCACGGCCGCGCTACGTCGAACGTCACCGGATCCGCCCTTCCCTGGAAAAGCAAGAGGGGGCACCCCGCGCCCCCTCACAACTATGGGATATTAAACTTTTCGCGCAAAACAGGTGAGTCCTTTCTTGGGTGACAGAGCCGTGCTGTCGCAACGGAGGATGTCAGTCCTCCTGGATAGCTTGCCTCCCGGGATTTCAGGGGAGGACCCGATATGAAGCAGGCACAGAGGAAGAGTTGGAAGCGGCGGGTGCTGGGGACGTGCTCGGCGCTCGCGGTGGGGGTGCTCGGGAGCGGGGCCGTGGCGGCCACGCCGGGCGGGCTCGTCATCGAGCGCGAGTGGTACCGCGCCATCATGGGAGTGGGAATCGGGGCCACGGGGCTGCACACGGTGGACCTGGACGGGGACGGGACGCTGGAGGTGGTGGCGGCCGCGGGCCCCCGGGACTTCTTCGCCAACTCCTTCTGGTACGTGCTGTCCCGGGAGGCCAACGGCTATGGCCAGAAGTGGGTGAGCCTGCCCTACGCGGCCTCCATCACCGGCCTCCGGGTGGCCCAGGTGGATGGAGATGCGCCGCTCGAGGTGCTGGTGGCCTCGGGGAACAAGGTCTACATCCATGACGGCGCGACGCACGAGCTGCAGCGGACCGTGACCACTCCCGCCACGCAGATCACCGGCCTCTCGGTGGCGGACGTGGACGCGGACGGCGCGCTGGAGCTCGTCTTCTGCGACACGAGCAAGCTCTACGTGCTGGATCTCGCGACCGGCGCCACCGAGTTCCAGGGCACCGGGCTCGGGGGCAAGGACCTGGCGGTGGGGCAGGTGGACGCGGACGCGGCGCTGGAGATCATCGTCGCCAACGGCACCTCCGCCGGCTCCGTGGTGGACGGGGCGACCCGCGCGGTCGAGTGGTCCAACGCCTCGGGCTTCGGGGACCTGGTTCGGGTGGCGGACCTCGACGGGGATGGGCTCGAGGAGATCGCCGCCGGCTTCACCTGGACGAAGGGCATCCAGGTGTATGACGGGGACACGCGGACGCTCGCGTGGTCCGTTCCCATCTTCAACCTCTCCGCGATGAGGGCCGTGGACGTCGAGGGCGATGGCTTCCTGGAGCTGGTGTACGGCGACGCCCAGTGGGGCCGCGTCCATGTCCTCACGGGCATGACGGGCGTGGAGATGTGGTCCGTCAACAACCCCGAGCATGGCGTGACGGACATCGCCGTGGGGGACGTGGACGGGGACTCCGTGCGCGAGCTGCTGTTCGGTGCCGGCTATTCCAGCTCCGGGGCGGACTTCCTCTACGTGGTGGGCACCGACACGCGCCTCACCGAGTGGCGCAGCGTGGACGTGAAGGGTCCGTTCCGCGCCTTCGCCTCGGGTGACGTGGATGCGGACGGAAGGCCCGAGCTCGTGTCGGGTTCCTTCGAGTCGGAAGGCGGCTCCTATGATGGGCTCTACTTCATCCACGACGCGGCGACCCACGCGCTGGAGTACGTGAGCGGCAGGCCCACCGGCAGTGACTTCACGGGCATGTGGCGCGTCGCCACCGCCAACGTGGACGCCGACGCGGCGCAGGAGGTGTTCGTCACCTCCAGCATCGGCTACGACGGGGTGTTGCTCTGCTACGACGGGCTGACGCGTGCCGAGCAGTGGCGGGTGCGGCTGCCCTCGGGCCTGAGCATCCGCTCGCTCGCGGTGGCGGACGTGGACGGGGATGGCTCGCTGGAGGTGGTGTCCTCCGTGGGCACCGAGCACACCGGCGCTCCGGGTCATTACGTCTACGTCCACGACGCGGCCACCGGTGCCCTGGAGTGGCAGAGCCCCACGCTGGCGCCCTGGGGTTGGCTGCACCTGTCCCTCCTGCGGGTGGCCAACGTGGACGCGGATCCCGCGCTGGAGGCGGTGGTGGCCAACTTCTCGGGCCAGCTCTGGGTGGTGGATCCGGTGGCGAGGAACGTCCAGCTCACCACCGCGGACCTGGACATCACCGCGCTCGACACGCCGGACCGTGACGGGGATGGCCGGGCGGAGATCGTCATCGGCACGGCCGCCGGAGCGCTCCAGGTGTTGGATTCGGCGACGGGCGCCGTGGTGGAGCCGGTGGCCAACGTGGGCGGGCAGGTCAACGGCCTGGCCGTGAAGGAGCTCACGGGGGATGGGGTGGCGGACTACGTCTTCGCGCGGGGCAACCAGCTGCGCATCCTCGATGGCTCCAGCCGCGCGGAGGAGTGGGCCAGCGAGGTGCTCGGCTCGCAGGTGGGGGAGAACGACGCCCTGCTCGTGGGCGATGTGGACGCCGACGGGCGCACCGAGATGGTGGTGGGCGTGGGGGAGATCGGCTTCATGGTCTTCGACATCCAGCGCCAGCAGGTGAGCCCGGGTGCCCGGTATGACTCCGTCCTCCTGGCGCCCCGGTGCGAGACGGTGGACAGCGTGTGTGACTCCGGCCTGCTGCTGCTGGGCCGGGGGAACGCGGGCCCCGAGCTCCATGCGCCCAACACCCTCTTCAACTCCTGCGCGGACGGGTTGTACGGCACGTACCACGTGGACGAGTCGAACGAGCGCATCCGCGTGCTGACGGTGGATGGAACGCCCTTCGCGGCCGGGAAGACGGTGCGCGTGGAGGCCACGGTGTGGGCCTGGGCGGGCAGCCCGACGACGGACAAGCTGGACCTCTACTACACGGCGGACGCCCACAACCCGAGCTGGCAGTACCTCACCACGCTCACCCCCAGCGTTGGAGGCGAGCAGACGCTCTCGGCGACGTACGTGCTGCCCGCTGGAGGGACGCAGGCCGTCCGGGCCCGCTTCCGCTACGCGGGCAGCGTGGCGGCCTGCACGATCGGCGACTCCTACGACGACCAGGACGATCTCGTCTTCGCCGTGCAGTGACGCGCGCTGGCTGACGCCTCGCCGCTCTGATGAGGGGGCGGCGGGGCGTTGTCGTGGCGGGGGCTCCGGCCTGGCGGGGGTCTGCCTGGGACCTGCTTCACATCTCGAGTCCTCACGACTCCATGAGAGTGCAGGGCCGGTGAAGGCCTGAATTCCCAACAGGAGCATTTCCTTGCCTTTGAACCTCGTCATCATCTTTGGCTCCGTGCGTTCGGACCGCCAGGGCATCAAGGCCGTGAAGTTCGTGCAGCGGCAGTTGGAGGAGCGGGGCCACCGCGTCACGCTGGTGGACCCGATGGAGTACAAGCTCCCGCTGCTCGACCGCATGTACAAGGAACACGCCCCGGGGACGGCGCCGGAACAGCTCGAGCGCCTGGCGGCCCTGTACCGGGCGGCCGATGGCTTCGTCATCGTCACCGCGGAGTACAACCACGCGGCCCCGCCCGCGCTGGTGAACCTGCTCGATCATTTCTACGAGGAGTACTCCTTCCGCCCTTCGGCGATCGTCTCGTATTCCGGCAGCAGCTTCGGCGGGGTCCGTGCGGTCTCGCACCTTCGAGACATGCTGGCCGAGCTCGGAATGGCGAGCATCCCCAGCCACTTCCCCATCCCGAAGGTGTATGCCGCGTTCGACGACGCGGGTGTTCCGGCCGACAAGGCGTACCTCCGGCGTTTCGATCGGTTCGCCTCGGAGCTGGAGTGGTATGCGCAAGCCTTGCGGACAGCACGGCAGGAAGGCCTGCCACGTCAGGCCGCGTGAGGATTCGCCTGCCCTCCCGGTAGACGGCCCGCGCTCCACACGGAGTCATTTGGCTCCCTAACTTCATGGGACACACCTCTCTTTCTCCGAGGAGGGGTTCGAGCGCGAAAGAGGCCGGGGAGGGTGAGATGAGCAAGGATGCTCTTCAGGAGGAGATGCATGCGTGGCCGGACACGGGCGTGCGCCAGGACTCCATGGCCCTCGGGACGGCCTCCGAGTCCGGTGACTCCTTCCTGAAGGAAGTGCTCCAGGTCGAGCCGTCGTCCCGCATGCCAGTCCCCGGGCAGCGGCTCGGGGGCCCGGACGATCGGCGTTTCGAAATCCTCGAGCCGATGGGACGAGGAGGAATGGGGCAGGTCTTCCGTGCCAGGGACGCGATGCTGCGGCGTGAGGTGGCGCTCAAGTTCCTGCTGCCCCGCCCGGGCTTCGAGGAGCTGGCGCTCGCCGAGGCGCGGGCGGTGGCCCGGCTCGATCATGAGAACATCGTCCGCATCTTCGACGTGGCGGAGTGGAGTCCCACGCCCGGCCCCGCCCGGGTGCCCTTCCTGGTGATGGAGTGCCTGGAGGGTGAGTCGCTCGCCAGGCTGCTGGAGCGCGAGCGCCCCGGGCTGCGGCGCGTGCTGGAGATTCTCGAGGCCATCGCCGCGGGCCTGGCGCACGCGCACGAGCGGGGCATCGTCCACCGCGACCTCAAACCCGGCAACGTCTTCCTCACCCGGGAAGGGACGGTGAAGCTGCTGGACTTCGGCCTATCGCACCTGGCCGTGGAGCCGGTCGGCTCCAAGCTCCAGCCGGCCGGAGGCACCCCGGCCTACATGGCACCGGAGCAGTGGCGCGGAGAGCCGCAGGACGTGCGGACCGACATCTGGGCGGCCGGCGTGGTGCTGTACGAGTTGCTCACGAGGGAGCCGCCCTTCCAGGGCGCCACGATGGCGGAGCTTCGCGAGCGGGTCACCTCCCCGGAGCCCGCGCCTCCGGTCCGTGTGCGCCACCCGGAGGTGCCGCGGCGGGTGGCGGTGCTGTTGGCCACCGCGCTGGCGAAGGAGCCGGCCCGGCGTTTCGCCTCGGCGCTGGAGCTGCGGCAGGAGGTGCGCGAGCTGAGCGGGCGGCTCTTCGAGGCCAGCCATGAGGCGAGGGGCGCCTCCGCCGAGCTCCAGCGGCGTCAGGTGACGCTGGTGTCCTGTCAGCTCGCGGGGCTCTCCGAGGGCGGCGCGGCGCTCGATGCCGAGGACATGAGCGAGCTGGAGCAGGCCTTCCACGAGGCCTGCCTGGAGGTCATCGAGCGGCACGGGGGCACCGTGGCCCTGTCCATGGGCGGCGAGGTGCTGGCGTGCTTCGGTGGGACGCAGGGCCGGGAGGATGACTCGGAGCGCGCGGTGCGCGCGGGGCTCCAGCTCACGCGGGAGCTGCGGGACACGCTGTGGCACGGGCTGCCGCATCTGCCCCTCTCCGGCCTGTTCGTGCGCGGGGGCGTCCACACGGAGTGGATGACGGTGGGCCCGCGGCTCCAGGGCGAGGCCCCCCAGTTGGCCGGGTGGCTCGCGCGGCGGGCCGGGCCAGGAGAGGTGGTCATCAGCGGCGCGACGTGGAAGCTCGTGCGGGGCGCCTTCCAGTCCGAGCCGCTCGGCTCCCACGACTTCGAGGGGCTGTCGGGACGCGTGAGCCTGGAGACGCACCGCGTGCGGGGTGAGCGGGAGGTGGCCTCCCGGTTCGAGCGGACGCTCGGGGCCGGACGGCTCTCCCCGCTCGTGGGGCGGGAGCGGGAGCTGGAGCGGCTCCTGGGGCTGTGGGAGCAGGCGCGGCGGGGGCAGGGGGCCGCCGTCCTGGTGAGCGGTGAGGCGGGCATCGGCAAGTCCCGCCTCATCGAGGCCCTGTGCGAGCGGGTGGCGGAGTCGTCCACGTTGATCCGGGTGCAGTGCTGGTCCCGGTACAGCACCCAGGCCCTGCACCCGATCATCGTGCTGCTTCAGGTGGCGGTGGGCATCCGCCCGGAGGAGCCTCCCGCGCTGCGCCAGGAGAAGCTGGAGGCCCGGTTGGGGGCGCTGGGCCTGTCCCAGGAAGACAGGGCGCTGCTGGGCCTGCTGCTGGAGCTGCCCCTTCCCGAGGGCTCACCGCTGCTCCAGCTCACGCCCGAGAGGCGCAAGGAGAAGACCTTCGAGTCCCTGGTCCGCATGCTCATGCGCTGTCCTTGTGATGACCCGCCGCGGCTCCTGGTCATCGAGGATCTGCACTGGGCCGACTCCTCCCTGCTCGAGTTCCTCGGCTTCCTCCTGGAACGCTGCGGGAAGGCGAGCGTCCTCGTCGTCCTGAGTGCCCGCTCGGAGTTCCAGCCGGCCTGCCCCTGGCGCGAGGGGGTTCACTTGCTGCTGTTGGAGCGGTTGCCGGCCGGGCACGCCGCGGCGCTGGTGCGGCAGGTGGCCCGGGAGCGCGAGCTGCCGGAGGAGACGGTCCAGACGCTGGTGGGGAAGACGGATGGCAACCCGCTCTTCATCGAGGAGATGACGCGCATGGTGCTGGAGGGCGGGGCGGCGGCGTCCATCCCGCTCACCCTGCACGAGTTGCTGCTGGCCCGGTTGGACCTGCTGCCCTCGCGCCAGAAGGCCCTGGCCCAGCTGGGCGCGGTGGTGGGGCGGGTCTTCTGTGCCCGGATGCTGGCCCTCCTGTCGGAGCGCGATGAGACCACCGTGCTGCGTGACATCGCCGGGCTGATGGAAGCGGGGCTCTTGATCGAGCGGGAGGGGGAATACATGCCCGGGGTGGAGTACCAGTTCCGGCACGCGCTCTTCCAGAAGGCCGCGTACCGGTCCCTGTCCCGGAGCACGCGGCGGCGCTACCACCGGCGCATCGTGCCGACGGTGGAGACGTACTTCCCCCAGCTGGCGGAGGAGCGGCCGGAGGTGCTCGCGCACCACCTCACCGAGGCGGGAGAGCACGCGCGCGCTATCGGCTACTGGGCGAAGGCCGGACGGCTCGCCCTCGTGCGCGAGGACAGCCCCGAGGCGCTGGGTCATCTGAACCGGGCGCTGGAGTTGTTGCCCGTCCTGACGGATGAGCCACGGCGTCTTCAGCGGGAGTTGGAGATCCGCATGGATCTGGGCTTGTCGATGCTGCAGGTGCATGGCTACGACGCGCCCGGGACGGAGCGGATGTTCGCCCGCGTCTGGGAGCTCCTCTCCCTGGTAGGCGAGGCGTTGCCGCGGCTCGAGCTGTCCTTCTGGGGTCTCTTCGTCTATTACCAGGGGCGGGCCGAGAACCACCGGGCGAAGGAGCTGGCGGGGTGGCTCGTGGACCTGGGGAAGCGCCATGGGCAGCCGGGTATGCTCGGCCAGGGCCGGGTGATGAGCGCGGCCATTCTCTCCCTCTGGGGACGGCCGCGGGAAGCCGCGCGGGAACTGGCGTGCGTCCTGGACGGACCGAAGCTTTCTCCCGAGGAGCATCGGGCGATGATCTTCCGCTACGGGTGCGATCCCTGGATGATGGCGCTGACGGAGGGCGCCATCGTGTATTCGGTGCTCGGCCGGATGGAGGAGTCTCGGCGCTGTGGACAGGAGGCGCTGGAGCTGGCCAGCCGTGTGGGCCATCCCTTCACGCTGGGCTCCACCCAGGTCTACATCGCTTGTGCCCGCCTGCTCCGCCGGGATGCCCTGGGCGCGTTGTCGCTGGTGGAACGGGCCCTCACGTTCGCGAGCGAGCGCCGGTTCGTGATGTGGAGCGCGTGGGCGGCGCTCATCCGGGGATGCGCCCTGGCCGAGCTGGGGCAATCGTGGGAAGGGCTCAGCATCGCGAAGAGGCTCCTCGAGGCCTGGCGTGTGAGGGGCATTCGCAACCCGATCTCCTCCTGCCTGAGCGTGATCGCGAGGGCCAGGTTGGCGCAGGGGGAGGTCCAGGAGGCGTTGGCGGCGGTTGATGAAGCACTGGCCGAGAGCGCGGAGACGGGGGACATCAATATCGACGCCGAGCTGCACCTGATCCGGGGCGAGTGCCTGAGGCGGGCGGCGAGGGAAGAGGAGGCGGGCCCCTGCTTCGTCCGCGCCCTCGTGGTCGCTCGTGCGCAGGGGGCGCGGCTGTTGGAACTGCGTGCGACGGTGCGCCTGTGCCGCTTGCTGAGGGACGGGGGCCAGACGGAGGTGGCGCGGAGGATGCTGGAGCGGGTCTGTGTCTGGTTCGAGCCGGGTGGTGAGTGCCTGGATCTCCAGGAGGCGCGGGCGCTTCGGGACGAGCTGTCGCGAGGCGAGGAGCCAGCGTGGGGAGTCGCCAGTCCCTGAGCCCGGGGAAGTGACTACGGTTGGGCGGTGAGGCTCTCCAGCAACAGGTCCTCGAAGCGCTGGGCGTTGGCACTCACGCCCACGCGCGTACTCTGTCCGCCCTCGGCCGTGCGTGTCCGGCCCGCCGAGGCCCCGTCGATCACCACCTCCACGGGTTGAGCCTGGAAGGTGACGGCGTCGGGGTGGACGGCCGCCATGGCCGCCAGGGGATCCTGTTGAACTCCTGGGTGTTGTCGAAGTTCTCGGGCACGCCGCAGCAGAGGTTGCCGGGCACGGACACGGCGCCACCCATGATGAAGGTGCGGGAGATGTGCTCCTGGAGCTTTGGCTCGGCCTGGAGCGCGGCGGCCAGGTTGGACAAGGGCCCGGTGGCCACCACGGTGACGGGCTCGGGCGAGGCCAGGGCCACCTCGGCGATGAGTGCCGGGGCCTGCTTTGGCGTGGACTCGGCGCTGGCGGTGCAGTCGGAGAAGACGTCAGAGAGGATGCCGTCGATGCCTTCCCGCATCAGCGGGGTGAAGGCATTGGGTGTGGTGGGCGAGGCATCGGCCACGGGGATTCATCTCAGGCCAGAGGTGCCGGGCGGTCCACGAATACGTCCACACCTTCCTGATCCCAGTGGCCGATCAACTCCCGGGCTCCACGCCGGACCAGCTCGCGTTCGTGCCGGGTGATGGGGACGACGAAGAGGATGTGGACGGTCTGGCCCTCGTGCTGGATGCAGTCGAGCCCGGTCTCCACGAAGGCAGGATGGAAGAGGACGGAGCTGCAGTGGGGGAAGAGCGGGATGCTTCCCGGGTCGACCACCGTGTGCCACCAATCGAGCGTCACCTCGATCTGCCAGGGATAGCACGCCAGGTTGGCGAGGAATCTCGCGGCGCGATGCTCCTCGTCCTCGCTGAGGCTCGCGCGGATGCCCCAATGCAGCTCGGCTCGGAGTCCTGCCTTTCCCGGCATGGGGCGCTCCGCCATGCCCACGGTGAGGAAGGAGGTGACGTCCACTTCGTCGTTCGCGCGCCAGATGCACACCTCGGTGCGGCTCAAGGGAGGAGTGCCCGTCGCCGAGGTGGATGCATCGAAGACGAGCCGCGCATCCGGCTCGCCATAGTCCTTCACGTGGGCCTCGTACACCGCGCGGACGATGGGCGGAGGCCCGTCCTGCTTCTTGTGCAGGAGTGTCTCGATGATCTCCTGGAGCCGCTCCGGGCGGAGGCCCTCGCGCTGGTCCACCGCCAGCGGGTGGTTCGTCGGCTCGAGCTCGATGAATGGGCGCTGTCCCACCGGACGTGTCCGCACATGTGTCTTCAACAGGAGGGTGTCCGGGTACAACGGAACGTGTGTGCACAGCCAGCCGAAGGAGGGGGGCTCCTTCTCGCGCCCGAGTTCGTCCCAGCGCTCGCTCATGCGCTGGAAGCTCTGCTCGCTCACGGAGACCCAGACGCCCCACACCAGGGGCTCCTCCTGCCCGTGCACCGGTATCTCCAGACAGCCGCGGACGTAGAACTCCTTGCCGTCGATGATGCACTGGTCGCTGCTCAGCTCGGCCCGCTGCTCCCGCTCGGACTCTGGGAGCGCGGTGTAGGGCTGTGGTGCATCCGCGCCGAACGAGGGGATGCCCTCGTGCACCTCTCCACAGCTCCGGCAGGTGAAGCGGAAGCCCGACATGTGTCCTCCATGGCCCTGGATGCTTCCCGGGGGGTCTCTGGGAAGCGTTGGATCCCTGGTCTACGGTACCGCCTCGTTCCAGGAGGACACCATTCAGACGTACGACCTGTTCGCCCCCACCCTCACCATGTCCGACCGCGCCGCCCTGTTCGCGAAGATGCGGAGCGAGCCCGGGCTGTGCCGCGTGGAGCCCTTCGGCGCCTACGCGGCGGCCCGCTACGAGGACGCGGCGGCCATCCTGAAGGATCCGAAGCGCTTCTCGTCCGAGGCGCTCGCCGTCACGGCGGAGCCGGCCTGGCTGGGGCCCAATCCGGTCGCCCAGTCGATGCTGTCGATGGATCCACCGCGCCATACCCCCCTGCGCGCACTGGTGACCCGGGCCTTCGGCCCCGCGGGGATGGCCCGGTTGGAGGCCCAGGTCCGGCGGGTGAGCGAGGATCTGGCGGAGGCCGCGGTGCGCCAGGGCGAGGTGGAACTGGTGGATGCCTTCACCTTCGCGCAGCCGCGCAACATCATCGGCGCGATGCTGGGGTTGGACCCGAGCACCTTCTCGGAGTTCAAGCGGTGGTCCACGAACATGGGGCTGATCTCCTCGGCGACGACGCAGGCGCAGTACGAGGAGATCCGGGCCACGGTGCGGGAGATGAAGGACTACCTGACGGAGGTCATCCACGCGCGCCGCCGCCAGCCGGGCGATGACATGGTGAGTGATCTGCTCCAGGCGGAGGTGGAGGGGCAGAAGCTCACGGATGAGCAACTGCTGTCCTTCCTCTTCCTGCTGCTGCCGGCGGGCATGGAGACGACGACCCAACTGCTCGGCAACGCGGTGCTGATGCTCGCGAAACATCCCGAGCAACTGGAGCTCATGAAGGCGGACAGGACGCACATTCCGCGCTTCATCGAGGAGGTGTTGCGCTACGAGCCGCCCACGCAGCTCAGCTTCCGCATGGCGATGCAGGACGTGGAGCTGTCGGGGACGAAGGTGCCGGCGGGGAGCCTGGTGTTCGGGCTGATTGGCTCGGCCAACCGGGACGAGCGGGTGTTCGAGCAGCCGGAGCGCTTCCTCCCGGGGCGGGAGAAGGCCACCCAGCACCTGTCCTTCGGGTACGGGGTGCACTTCTGCCTGGGCGCGCAACTGGCCCGGATGGAGGCGCGGCTGGGCCTGGAGGCGCTCGTTTCGCGCATCCGCGGGCTGCGGCTGCGCTCGCCGGAAGTGCAGTGGCTGCCCGGGTTCACCATCCACGGGCCCGCGGTGCTGCCCGTGGAACTCGTTCCCGCCTGAGGCTCGGGCGTCGCGTCACTCCCAGCGGAGGACGAGCTTGCCCACGGTGTCGTTGCTGGCCATGCGGGCGAGGGCCTCACGGGCCTCGCGCATGGGGTACACGGCATCGACCACGGGGGTGAGCGTCCCGGCGCGGAACAGCGGAAGCAGACTGCGCTCGGCGGCCTGGGCGAGCGCCATCTTCTCCTCGGGAGGCCGGCTGCGGAGCACGGTGCCGGTGACGCGCAGCCGCCGGGTGAGGAGGACGTCCAGGTCGGTGAGAGCCTGCCGGCCGGCGACGAGCCCCACGAGCAGGACGCGGCCCTGGGGCGCCATGGCCCGGAGCGTCTCCGGGAGGTAATCCCCGCCGACGAGATCCAACGCCACGTCCACCCCGCGTCCCCCGGTGGCCTCCCGGACGGCCTCCGCGAAGCGGGGAGGCGCATCACACAGCACCGTCTTTTCCACGCCCCAGGCGGGAGCGCGGGAGAGCTTCACCGCGTTGCGTCCCGTCCCGAGGCTCCGGGCACCGAGGGCGCGGCAGATCTGCGCGGCGGCGGAGCCCACGCCGCTGGCGACGGCGTGGATGAGCACGGACTCGCCCATGCGCAGGCCACCCTGGAGCACGAGCGCGTCGAAGGCGGTGAGGTAGGCCTCGGGGAGCGCGGCGGCCGAGGCGAAGTCGAGGTTCTCCGGAAGGGGGAGGGCCTCGCGCTCGTGGGTGATGAGCTGCTCGGCGAAGGCACCTCCGCCCACGAGGCCCATCACGCGATCACCGGGCTTGAAGCGGCGGGCGAGCGGACCGGTGGCGATCACCTCGCCGGCGTACTCGAGACCGGGGACGTCGGAGGGAACGCCGGGAGGGGCGGGGTAGCCGCCGCGGATCTGCAGGAGATCGGCGCGGTTGAGCGCGGTGGCATGCACGCGCACGAGGAGATCCGAGGGGCCGGGAGTGGGGGCGGGACGCTCCTCGAAGTCGAGCACCTCGGGACCGCCGGGACGGGTGAAGCGGAGCACCTGCATGGGAGAGCACCTGGGAGGTCGTTGTACCGGGGCAGTCAAGCACGGATGCTCCCGGTCCCCCACCCGCAAGCTCCTCCGAGGTGCTCATCATGTCCGTGCGGAAACTCGTCACCGTCTTCCTGGGCCTCGCCATGTGCGGGGGACTCGGGTGTGCTGCCAGGCCCGAGGCCTGCCGCGAGGGTCAGGTGGCCACGTTGGCCGCCGCTCCGCGCCACCCGGTGGCTGGCCACCATGTCCGCGCGCATGCCCACAATGACTACGAGCACGAGCGCCCGCTCCTGGATGCGCTCGACCACCGCTTCTACAGCGTGGAGGCGGACCTCTATCTGAATGACGGGAAGCTCACCGTCTCCCATCTCAATCTCCCCTGGGACGCCAGGCGCTCGTTGGAGCAGCTCTACCTGGAGCCGCTCCAGGCGCGGGTGGACGAGCGGGGCTCGGTGCATGGGGATGGCGTGCCCTTCACCCTGTGGGTGGATCTCAAGCAGGGCGGGCGGGAGCTCGTGGACACCCTGCATGCCGTGCTGGAGAAGTACCCGATGCTCACCCGCATCGATGGTGACGAGGTGCACCCGGGCCCCGTCACGGTGGTGCTGACGGGGGACGCGGGGGGCAAGCAGGACTTCGTGAGCCGCTACCCTCAGCGGCGCGCGGTGCGGGACAGCAACGACTACTCGCCGGAGGATCCGCCGGCGGACAGCGCCTGGGGCTACTACGCGCTCAACTGGGGCGACTACCTGGACTCCTCGGGCACGGGGCAGCTCGACGCGGCTCAGCGCGCGCGGCTGGCCTGCATCGTGGAAAACGCGCATGCCCGGGGGCGCAAGGTCCGCTTCTTCGGGGCGCCGAACCACCCGGATGTCTGGCGGGTGGCGCTCGAGCACGGGGTGGACTTCCTCGGCGCGGATGATCTCCAGGGTCTGGACTCCTTCCTGGAGGGAGCGCCCTAAGCCATCGGAACAAAGTCCTTTCAGGGGAGAGAGAGTCCGCCTTCCGGGCGCGCTCTTCACGAACTTGTCCAACTGTTGGACAAGTCTGGCGAGACCGTGCCCGGAGGGCTCCCTCCTGCTTTCGAGCTGAGGACAGACCCCTGAACGGACTGACTTCGGCTGGCTTAGGGGGCGGAGCGGGGGCCGTGAACGCGCTGGCCGGGGCGGGCAGCGGGGTTTATGAGTACGGCGTGCCCACGACCTTGAAAGAGTGTGCTGTCTGCCGGAAGCCGGTCGCCCCGCGAGCCGAGAACCCGGCGTTTCCTTTCTGCTCCAAGCGCTGCCGCATGGTGGACCTGGGGCGCTGGCTGGGAGAGGAGTACCGGGTGCCGGCTCGGCAGACGGACGAGCAGGAGGACGAGCTGCCGGCCGATCAGCATCCCGAGCGCGGCGGCGACGCGTGAGCGGGCTGTGCGACCTGCACTGCCACCTGGTGCCGGGGGTGGATGACGGGGCGCGCACGCTGGAGGACGCGGTGGAGATGGCGCGGGCGCTGGTGGACCTGGGCTTCACCACGGTGGCGCCCAGTCCGCACGCGCGGCCCGAGTACCCCTCGCATTCGCGGCAGGTGGTGGAGGAGCGCCTGGCGGAGTTGCGCGAGGCGCTGGCGCGCGCGGGGGTGAAGCTGGCGCTGGGGACGAACGCGGAGAACTTCCTGGACGAGGCCTTCCTCCGGGTGCTGGGGACGCCGGAGGCGCGGCTGCTGGGGGCGGGGCGGTACGTGTTGGTGGAGCTGCCCTACACCTCGCCGGTGCCGGCGCTGACGGACATCCTCTTCCGCATCCGCCTCAAGGGAGTGACGCCGGTGCTGGCGCACCCGGAGCGCAGCCTGGAGTTCGAGCGTCCGGGACGGGCGGCGGAGGCGGTGAGGGCGGGGGCGCTGCTGCAACTGGACGTGGGGGCGCTGACGGGGCGGTACGGAGGGACGGCGAGGAAGCTGGCGCGGACCTTCCTGGAGGAGGGGTTGTACGCCCTGGGAGCAACGGACCTACACGGGCCGGTGGGAGCGCGGGAGTGGGTGGGAAAGGCGCTGGGGGAATTGCGGAGCAGGGTGGGGGAGCGGGCCTTCACCCGGCTGATGGCCACCTCGCCGGGCCGCTTGCTGGCGGGGGAACCCCTGGAGTCCGGAGTGGGGTGAGGGTATACGGGCCGATGTGAATCGCGCCGTCAAATTGATCGCCAGCCTGCTGGTCACCCTCCTGTGCTCGTGGTGGGCATTCCGGCACACGGACTGGGACTCGCAGATGACCAGCCTGAAGTCGGCCAACTACCTCTGGGTGTTGCCGTACTTCGTCATCCTGACGCTGGTGCACCTGTCACGGACGCTGCGGTGGGGCTGCCTGTTGTCGGGGATGGAGCGGGTGCCATTCCGCAAGCTGAACGAGGCCTCGGGCATCGGCTTCATGATGCTGCTGGTGCTGCCGTTCCGGCTGGGCGAGTTCGCGCGGCCGTTGCTCATCGCGCAGCGCAGCTCCATCCGCCGGAGCGCGGCGATGACGTCGGTGGTGCTCGAGCGCATCACGGACGGCATGTCGATCGCGATACTCATGTGGGTGCTGCTCTTCTTCGTGCCGGCGGACGTGCCAGGGATCCGCTTCGTGAAGCTGGGAGCGCACCTGATGTTCGCGGGGTTCGGCGGCCTGCTGACGTTCCTGCTGTTCGCGCTGAAGCACCGGGCCACGGCGGTGGGGCTGGTGCGCTCCACGGTGGGCCGGGTGGTGCCGAAGGTGGCGGACAAGATCGCGGACATCGTGGACACCTTCGTGGGGGCGATGCGGCAGTTGCCGGATCGCCGCCAGATGGTGGGCTTCTTCCTGTACACGGTGGTGTACTGGGGGCTGAACGGGGCGGGGATGGCGTTGCTGTCGAGGGCGTTCGGCCCGACGAGCCTGACGCTGTTCCAGGCGTACGTGGTGATGTCGGTGCTGGTGGTGGGGGTGATGATTCCGGCGGCACCGGGGATGGTGGGCACGTTCCAGGCGGCGATCAGCGTGGGGTTGTCGCTCTTCCTGCCGGCCTCGGTGGTGAACGGGGACGGGATGGCGTACGCGAACGTGCTGTGGCTGTGCCAGACGGTGCAGCAGGTGGGCTTCGGCGTGGTGCTGATGTCGCTGGGGCACCTGTCCTTCAAGGAGCTCGCCGGCAAGCTGGACAAGGAACAGGAAGGGCAGCAGGCCTCGTTCCCGTCCACCTGACTCCAACCCCTCTCCCTTCGGGAGAGGGACGGGGTGAGGGTGCCACGCCCCCCGGGTTCCCACCCGTGAAGCGCCCGAGAGGTCTCAGAGTTCCTCGTTGAGCCAGCGGATGATGGTCTCGCGGATGGAGGGAGGGCGCTCGGAGGAGCCGCGGGTGCCGAAGCCGCGGGTGTCCACGGGAGGCGAGGCCTTCTCGCGGGAGAGGGCGGGAGAGCGGGCCTGGAGGGGCAGGGCCGTCCTCACAGCTCGCCCTCGGAGTTGGCCTGGCGGCCGTACTTGGAGAGCAGATCTTCCACGGCCTCGCGGAGGTACTCGCTCTGGTGGATGCGGGTGCGGCGGGCGAGCTCGCGCAGCTTGTGGACCTGCTCGATGGGGACGAGCACGTGGGTGGAGACCACGGACTCGGCGGCATCGGGGCCGTTCGAGTCGGCGGAGGCCGGGGTGACCTCGGAGCTCATCGGGCTGGCGCTGGCATCCTGCATCGGAACTACCTCCTCGGGGCTGCTACAGGCCACTACCGGCCTGTGGGCGCATTAGGAGGGCAGGAGGGGAAGCCGTCAAAAAAACCACCCTGCGGGCACGAATGCTTGACGCGGACGAGGCGGAGTGCCGTGCCCGCGTCAGGGCGTGGGCGCGGGGTGGGGCAGGCGCACGGTGAAGGTGGTGCCCGCGTCCATCCGGGAGTCCACGGTGATGGAGCCGCCGTGGGCGAGGATGAGTTGCTGCACGATGTAGAGGCCCAGTCCGAGACCCTGGCGCGAGTGATCGTTGGCGCGGAAGAAGGGATCGAAGACATGGGGCAGCAGCGCCTCGGGAATGGGCGGCCCCTGGTTGTGCACGGAGAGGACGAACGTGGAGCCCTCGTGCGCCAGGCGCACCTCCACTGGCGTGTCACGGGCGCCATGCTGGAGCGCGTTGCCCACGAGGTTGGAGACGGCCTGGGCGAGCCGGTCCGGATCCCACTCCCCGGTGTACGAGCCGGGCGCATGGGAGAGCACGATGCGGCCCGGGTGCGTCACCTCGAGCTCCTCGAGCGTGGCGCGCACCTGCTCCACGAGCTGACAGGGCCGGAGTCGCAGGGGGATGCCGCCGCCGAGCCGGGCGCGGGTGAAGTCGAGCAGATCGGTGATCATCCGCGACATGCGCTCGGTGCTCCGGGCGATGCGCTGCACTCCGGCGAGCACGGGCCCGGTGACGTCCTCGCGGTGCAGCAACTGCTCGGTGGTGAGGGCGATGCCGTTCAGCGGGCTGCGCAGATCATGGCTGACGATGCCCATGAGCCGCTCGCGGAACTGCTCGGCGCGCTTGTGCTCGGTGCTGTCGCGGAAGAAGACGGCGAGCCCGCCCTCGCTGGTGGGATAGACGCTCATGCTCACCCAGAGGTCCAGGGGTGCGTAGTACTCCTCGAATTGCACCGGCACCTGCTGCTTCAGGACCTGGCGGAAGGCGCGCTGGAAGCTGGAGTCGGGGTGGGCCAGAGGGGGGAACACCTCCCAGAGGCTCCGGCCGAGCGTGTCCTCGCGCCGCGTGCGGGAGAGGCGTTCCTGGTGCTCATTGACGAGGAGGATGTGGAAGTCCTTGTCGACGACGAGGAGGGCCTCGCCATGCTCCAGGACTTCCACCGCGCGCTGACGTTCGCGCAGGGCCTGCTCGGCCTGTTCGCGCAGACGGGTCTGTTCGTGGAGCAGCCGCTCGCGCTCCTCTTCGCGGCGCTTGCGCACGGTGACATCCTGGAAGAGGACGGCGACGCCTTCATCGGTGGGGTAGACGTGGACCTCGAACCAGCGATCCCAGGGGGCGTAGTGGTTCTCGAAGGAGAGGGGGATGCGCTCGGAGGCGGCGCGGCGGAAGTAGTGCTCCACGGGGGTGCCCACGGATTCGGGGTAGACCTCCCATTGGGTGCGGCCCAGGAGCTCCTCGCGAGGACTGCCCAGGAGCCGCTCGGCCTCGCGGTTGAGGTAGATGAAGCGCCAGTCCCGGTCGAAGGCCTCGAAGGCCTCGGAGATGTTCTCGAGGAGGGTGGCGACGCGGTGTTTCTCGCGCTCGGCGGCCTCGCGTTCGAGGACGCGCCCGGTGATGTCGCGCGCCGTGCCGAGGAATCGCACCGCGCGGCCGTTCGAGTCGAAAAAGGCCCTTCCCGAGGTGGACAACCAGCGGATGGAGCCATCCCGGGGGTTCACGGCCCGGTAGTCGAGCCGGTAGGAGCCGCTGCCGGAGGGATCCAGGGCCCGCTGTACGGCCTGGTGGACGTGTTGGCGGTCCTCGGGGTGTACGAGGGAGAGGAAGGTGTCGTAGTCGAGGGAGGCCTCTGGGGGCAGGCCGAAGAGGGCCTTGCAGCGCTCGTCCCAGAGCAGTGCGCCGGTGAGGGGATCGAGGTCCCAGGTGCCCAGGCCGGTGGCCTCGATGGCCAGACGCAGGCGCTCCTCGTGGAGGCGGGGCATCTCGGGACCGGGAGCCGAGGAGCGGGAGTCGGAGTCGGACGGCATGGGCGAGAGGGGGACCTCTCACGTTGGCCGGAGTTCACCGGGGTTCGGGCAAAAAGAAGCCCCGTCTCCGAGTGAACCCGGAGACGGGGCCTTGGCCAGGGTCGGACTTGAACCGACTACCTGCGGATTATGAGACCGCCGCTCTAACCAGGTGAGCTACCTGGCCAAAAAGTGGTGCCTCTCATAGCGGGACCCGCGCTCCACTGCAAGAGGATAGGTGAGCCAAAGTGAGCCCGGCTGCCCTGGGGGTGGCCAGTCGGCCCTGATCCAGGGCGCGAAGAGCCGGGGCCTCTCGTTCCACCTGGGACTGGAACACCGGCTCGAGTTGCCTCTAGTCCCCAGATGATTCCATCGGGTGCTCATAAGCGAAGCTTCTAGACGTTCAGGCCATTTCGTCTCTGGCTGGTCTGTCCTACGCCGCCGCCAGGTACAGGAGCGAGACCTCCTCGTTCCGCGGTGCCGGCTCCTGCTTCAACAGGAAGAGCCGCGTGGCCTCCCGGGCCTTCATCCGGAGCGGCCACCGGGCCTCCAGGAACGTGGATCCCCGCTGGGTCATCACCAGCCCCTCGTGCTCGACATCCACCGAGCCCGACATGACGAACAACTGGGTGCCCGCCTCGAGCTCATGCTGCTCCCACGGCGATAGCTCACGGTGCTCGCCTTCCCGGAGCAGGGCGAGCCGGTCCTTGCGCCCGAGGTGCCCGTACCGCTCACTTCCACGCGCCAGGTCATCGAAGCGCCGCTCGGCGTGCGTCTTCCATATCCCCTCTCGCAGACGCGCATCCCCCTCCAGCAGGGGCAGGAGCGCCGAGCGGGGGATGCGCACCAGCGTCGACGCCGTCGCCGTGCGGATGGACGCCGAGCGGCGCTCGCCCGTGAGCAGGGCCCCCTCACCGAACACCGCACCGCTGCCGAGCTCGTCCACGAGCTCCTCTCCCTCGGTCAGCACGTAGACCGCGCCCCGTTCCAGCACGTACAGCTCGTCGCAGGCGCTCCCCGCGTGGAAGACGTACCGGCCGGCGGGAAGCACGAGGCGCTCCGCTCGCCCGGCCAGATCGCGCAGGGCGGCCTCGTCGAGATGGGCCAGCAATGGCACCCGGCGCAGTTGCTGGATCATCTGAGAGGCACCCAAGCGGGCTCCGAGGCGCGTGCGCTGCACCCGGGCCGCCAGTTGCTCCATGGGTTGGCGCAGCCGCCTCGTCAGCAGCGCCCGGGTGATGCTCAGCAGGTTTCCCAGGGTGATGGGCACCAGTGTCACCAGCCCGTGCCCCTCGCCATACCGGGGGTTGGTCTCGAGAAAGTAATTCACCGCCGGCTTGCCGGAGTGCGCCCAATACTCGCGCTCCATCTCCGTTTCGCGCGTGCGCCAGCCCACCTTCCGCACCAGCGGATGGGCCGGGTCCTCCTTCTCCAGGCCGAACTCCGTGGCCAGCGTGTCCATGAAGGCCAGCAGCTCCGGGGGGGTCTCCAGATCCCGTCGTGGCCACACCTCGTCACAGTGCCGGGTGACCAGCCAGTAGCTGGACGGGTGCACCAGCGAGCCCATGTAGAACATGCGCCGGCCCGGGTGTTTCAGCACATAGCGCATCACCCGCTCCATCCAGAGTCCCGCGGTGACGTTGCCGCCCCGGTACTCCCGCAGCAGGCCCGTCTCCGCGCGGAACACGGCCAGTGGCTCGTCACCGAGCTGCTTCTCGAAGAGGTGCAGGGCGAGGTAGCCGACCACCTTTCCCGCCTCGTTCTTGTGGAGCAGCAGCCACGTGTGCTCGGCGTTGGACTCGATCACGTAGCGGGCGAAAGACTCCCGGTCCACGCCATCGAAGATGCGCTGGTGGACGGCATAGAGGGAATCGGTGAGCTGGCTCCGCGCCTCGGCGGACAGGGAGTGGGGGAGGATGAACTCGGTGCTCGTGATGTGGGACATGGCGGCTTCGACCGGGGTGTCGTGTCTGGGGGGCCCTGAAACGAAGCAGTCTGACCTCGAGGCCGGGGGGATGCTGTGACGGCGCGAACAGCCAGGGTGTGCACGCCGTCACAGCCCTCACCCGGACGTCTTCGTGGGCAACAGCGCCAGCACGCGAGCGAGCACCGCGATGCCCTCCTCGTACTCGTCGAGGCCGATGTGCTCGTGCGGTGTGTGGTCCAGGGAGGAGTCGCCGGGACCGTAGGCGAGGGTGGGCACCCGCCACGCCTCCGCCACGGTGTTCCAGTCCGAGGTCCCCGTCTTCAGCCGGAGCGTCGGACGAGCCCCCCGCTCGCGGATGGCGCGCTTGAACATCCGCGAGAGCGCGTCGTTCCCCTCCGTGCTCACCGCCCCCTTGTTCGACAGGGCCTTCACGGTGACGCCGGGAACGCCCCCCAGGAGCGCCAGCAGCCGCTCGCCATCGCTGGCCGGCCCGGTGCGGACGTTCACGCTGGCCCGCGCCCACTCCTCGGTGTCCGTGGAGCCCGTCTGGAACGAGGTCAACGCGGGCAGGTTCTGCTCGAAGAGCGGCCGCTCCCGGTTCCACGCGTCACAGTCCGCGCGCAGCTGGTTCCAGGCCTCGACGACGTGCTCGGCGGGGGCGCGGTAGTCCCGGCTCGCCGTGTGGCGCCGGCTCGCCCGGTACTCGAGCTCGGCCCGGACGAGCCCCTTGTACCCGATGGTGACGGCATGGGCTCCGCTCGGCTCTCCGTTGATGACGAAGTCCGGGCGGTAGCGCTCGCGGACGTGGAACGCACCGCGCGTGATGGCCACCTCCTCCTCGACACACCCGAGCAGCAGGAACGTCTTCCCGGCGCGCTCGCTCTCCTCGAGCAGCTCGACGGCCTCGATGAAGGCGCCCATGGCTCCCTTGGCGTCCACCGTTCCGCGTCCGAAGAGCCGTCCGTCCTCGATGCGCACCGGCACCTCGCCGGGCACCGTGTCGATGTGGCCGAGCAGTGCGATGCACGTATCGCCCTCGCCCAGGCTGGCGATGGTGTTGCCCACCTCGTCCGTGTGCGCGCGCCAGCCGCGGCGCTCCAGTTGTGCGGCCAGGGCGCGGGAGAAGGCCTGCTCGTGGTGGCTGGGGCTGTACTGCTCCACCATCCACTTGAGGAATTCGATCGACTTCTCACGTGCCCGCATTGGCCGCGTCCTTCCGGGGGAGGGTGAACTTCGTGCCGGACTCCTCGGTGAGGGCGACGAACACGGGGCGGGGCACGCGGGAGGAGCTCACGTAGACGGAGGGGACTCCGCCCTGGAGCGCCTTGCGCGCGGCGTCCAGCTTGTACCTCATGCGTCCGGCCGCGAGCTGCATGCAGCCTTCCACGTCGTCGCTGTGCCGCACGAGCGTCAGCGGCTCGTTCGGGTTCTCCAGCAGTCCCGGCACGTTCGACAGCATCACGAAGGCCCGGGCGCCGAGGGCGGTGGCCACCGAAGCGGCGATCTGATCCGCATCGGCGTTCACCAGCACGCCGTCCTCCGTGACCGCGGGAGGGCAGAGGACGGGCACGTGGCCCAGCTCCATCAGCGTTCCCAGCAGGCCCGTGTTCACCGAGGTGATTTCCCCGGCCAGGTGCTCCCGGTCGATCCGGAGCCGCCCGTTGTCGTGAATCTTCAACGGAGGCCGGCGCCGGGCGACGAGCACCCGTCCGTCCGCGCCGCACAGCCCGAGCCCGGAGATGCCCCGCTCCCCGAGGGCCAGGACGATGCGTTTGTTCACCTCGCCCACCCACGCCATCATCAGGATGCGCAGGGTGGCCGCGTTCGTGAGGCGCACGACGTTGCCGGAGGGCGTGGTGACCTCGGGGCGCTCGAGCGAGTGGAGCTTCAGCAGGCGCTCTCCGGCGTCCGAGCCTCCATTCACCACGATGACACGCTCGCCCTGGCGGACGAGCTCCGCGACGTCAGCGCAGACGTTCTCGAGGTCCACCCCCGGGGCGCCGCCGATCTTCACCACGATGGGTCCGCCGCTCATCCGATCACACTCGCGCCACCATCGACGAGCTGCACCGTCCCGGTGATGAACGAGGCCCGCTCGCTGGCGAGGAAGGCGGCGGCGGCGGCGAACTCCTCGGGGAGGCCCACCCGGCGCAGGGGAATGTGGGCCGCCATGGCGCGCAGTCCCGAGTCCACGTCTCCCCCGGCCCCCGCGGTGCGCTCGACCGGAGGCGTGCGGGTGTAGCCCGGGGCGAGCACGTTGACGGTGACGCCGCAGTCCCCCAGCTCCTGCACGAGTGCGGACGCGAACCCGACGATGCCGAGCCGGGAGAACCCCGAGAGGGCGAACCGCGCCACGGGCCGGACCACCGTCTCGGAGGTGATGAAGAGCAGGCGCCCCCACCGGGCCTGTTGCATGTGGGGGAGGGCGGCCAACGCCAGGCTGATGGGAGGCAGCAGCACCGCGTCGACGGCCTCCCGGTACGCCTCGACGCCGAACTTCGTCGCCGGGCCCGGAGGAGGCCCGCCGCTGTTCGTCACCGCGATGTGGAGCGCCCCCATGCGGCCCGCCACGTCCTCGACCCAGTGGCGGACAGCCTCGGGGTTCTTCAGGTCCACTTCCGTCGCGAGTACCTGGCCCCGGCCGAGCTCCTTCAACCGGCGCTCGGCCCGGGCGAGCTTCTCCGGGTCCCTCGCGCCGATGGCGACATGGGCGCCTTCCTTCGCCAGCTCCTCGGCGACGGCCAGCCCGAGCCCGCTCGAGCCTCCCGCGATGAGCGCGACCCTACCTGCCAGTCCCAGTTCCACGGACGTCCTCCCGGGTGTCGTTGTTCGCGGTCACGGAGCCCACGCTCGCGCGGGCCTGGGTGCGCGGCGGTTGGAAGTAGCCGTAGCGGGCCATCAGCGGCCACGACAGCGCCTCGGTGAGGGCCCTTGCCCGGGAGGGGAGCTCCTTCTTCCACGCGTCGTCCTCCGGACGCAGGAGCGTGGTCCCGGCGCGGAAACGATCTGGATTGCCCGTGACGGTGTGGTTCCCGCCCAGGTGGACCGTCCGCCCCTTCACTGGATTCACCACCCCCTCCGCGCCGAGCAGCCCGAACAGCCCGTCCACCACGCTGTCCGGATGGGCGATGAAGTCCTCGTACCGGAGGAAGAACGAGCGCACGGGGTAGCGCCGGATGACGGCCTCGGAGGCGAGGTTGAACCCCAACCAGTACGAGGTGCTGCGGAACGTGGACATCGGGACGACGTACTGCTTCGTCTTCGTCCACGAGTGCGCGGCGGCGCGCGGATCCCTCACCAGGTACAGGTAGTAGGGCGTGACGCCTTCCACGTGCGGAAGGAGCGCCGCCTCGGAGGGGAGCTTGCCGCTGTCCACGAGGGTGTGGCTGCCGGTCGCGTTCGCGATGGCGCGGTACGTCCGGCTCAGCGTGGCGGCGTATTCGCGGACCGCCTCCGAGCGGGTGCCCTCCCGGAGGATGTTCCACGTGTGGCGCGTCCGGACACCCTCCGTCTGACGCCTCGCGACGTCGCGGGCATGCTCGGCGGGACTCCGGCCTGGGGGCGTCTCCTCCTGGAGCACCCTGGACCAGATGCCACAGCGGGTCAGCGCCTCACCGCAGCCACAGGCGGTGTTGGAGCCGTTGCCGTAGGCGTTCTTCCACAGGAAGCTCAGCTCGCCGGTGTGGAAGAAGCCCGCCACCTCGTTGAGCACGTTGCCGATGATGGTGCTGCCGTTGCGGCACCAGCCGGTGATGTAGAGAACCTTGAGAGGATGTCGAGACACGCGAGCTCCCTGTTCCGGTTGCCGTCAGACCAGCGCGGCGACGTAGAAGTGCGTGGGCAGGTGGACCACCAGGGACTCGTAGATCTCCCCGCACACGGCGAGCCCCTCGCGGGGGAAGATGCCCTTGGGGGCCTCGGCGAAGCGGATGACGGAACGGCCGCTGTCGAAGATGGTGGCGGCGGCGGTGTAGTCCCCGACGATGATGGTTCCCGGGTTCACCATGCGAGCGCGGGCGATGCGCACGCCCATGTCCGCCAGGTCTCGCAGCAGGCTGCCCTGGCCCACGAAGTAGCGGTAGTAGTCCGCCGGGTTCATGAGGATGCCGTCCGCCGAGCCGCCCACCTGCTCCACGCGATCACACGCCGCCAGCAGCGAGGCGACCGGGGTCTCCCGTGCCGCGAGCCGGGTGATGCCAGGAGTCTCCAGCAGTCCCCGCACGCGCTCGCCACCGGGACCGCGGGCGAGCGCCTGGTTTTCCGCCGTGCACAGACGCACGAGCAGCCGGTAGTCGATGAACGTCGCGAGCGCCTCGGGGTCATTCAGCAGCTCGGCGTTGACCTGCACCCACGCCGTGGTCGGCCTCAGCTCCGCCTTGTCCGAGTGGAACTCGAACGTGGCTTCCTGCCTCAGCTGCGCGTCGATGACCTGTTCGGTGAGGGCGGCCTGGGGACGCGTCTCGTACCAGTATTTGACCTGGGGCTGCTCCGTCTTCACGACCTTGAAGAGGCCGCGCACCGCGATGCGGGGGCGGCGCTTGAAGCCCGGGAATGCGTCGGTGATCGTCGTGGAGAACTCCACGGATGCCTTCGTGCCCTGAGAGACGACCGCCGCGGCGAAAGCCCGCCCGGGGGACAGCTCGGTCCCCGCGGTTCCATTCGTGCTCATGTGTTCCTCCCGTGTGATTCAGATGGGATGCAGGCCGCGGAAGCCGAGGCCCTCGGTCTCGGGTCTCCCGAGCATCAGGTTGATGGCGTGGACGGCCGTTCCCGCCGCGCCCTTCACCAGGTTGTCGATCGCAACGTTCACGACGATCCGCTGGCGCTCCGTGTCCACGTCCACGGCCAGGTCGCAGTAGTTCGTTCCCTGCAGCGGACCCGGCTCGGGGAAGGGCGAGGCGCTCGTGTTGGGCCGGATGAGCCGCACGAAGGGCTTCTCGCGGTAGGCGGTGGCGATGGCGCGCAGGGGCTCGTTTTCGTCGAAGGGCCTGGCGGCGAAGCCGTGCACCGTCGCGAGGATGCCGCGCACGCTCGGCACGGCCGTGGCGCTGAAGTGCACGCTGGGGCGCGTCCGGGTGAGCCGCTCGACGACGTTCTCGATCTCCCCCGTGTGCCGGTGCCCCACGGGCCGGTAGCAGCGGAGGGCGGAGGCACGCTCGGGGTGGTGGGACGCGCGGTCCGGCGTGGCGCCACCGCCCGAGGAGCCCGTCTTCGCGTCCACGACGAGCTCCGGCTTCACCAGGCCCGCGCGCACCAGCGGGAGGATTCCCAGGAGCGCGGCGTGTGCCATGCAGCCGGGGATGGCCACATAGCGGGCCTCGGGAAGCTCGCTGGCCGTCCACTCCGGGAGCGCATAGACGAAGCGGGGCGCGTCCTCGGGCCGCGGGTGCTTCGCGTACCAGCGTGCGTGGTCCGCTGGATCCAACCGGAAGTCCGCGCTGAGATCGACGATCCGGCCCGCGAGCTCGCGCACCTGGGCCCAGCGCTGGAGCAATCCACCCTGGGGCAGGCAGCTCACGAGCAGCTCGCACGGCTCGAGCGCCTCGTGCGAGACGAAGCGCAGCGAGCTCATGCCCCGGATGCTTGGATGCGGGAAGTCGAGGCGCTTGCCCGCGAACTGCCCGGAGGTGGCCTGCACGACCTCCACGCCCGGGTGGGCCAGGAGCAGCCGCAGCACCTCGCCGCCCGTGTAGCCCGAGGCGCCCAGCACGGCCACGCGCGTCATGGGTGCACCCCGGCGGCGTAGTCCGCGATCAGCTCCGGCAGCGGAAGGCGGGTGGACTCGATGCTCCGGGCGAACTCCACGCAGTGGTTGACCTCGTTCACGAGGATCTCCCCGCTCCGCGTCTCGAGCAGGTCCACGGCCGCGATGTCCGCCCCCACGGCCGCCGCGGCGCGCTCGGCGAGCGTCGCGTGGGACTCGGGGACCTCGTACCGTTCGGGCACGGCTCCGCGCGCGGTGTTCGTCACCCAGTGCTCCGAGCGCCGGCGGATGCCGCCCACCGTCCGGCCCAGCACGTAGACGCGCAGGTCATAGCCCGGCTTGTCGATGTACTGCTGCACCAGCGCGACGTGATCGCTGGCGCCGCCCATCTCGAAGCGCATCTGCAGGAGGCCCTCGGCCGCGTTGCGCCCGTCGATGCGCGCGACCATGCGTCCCCATGAGCCCACCGCCGGCTTCGTCACCACCGGGTAGCCCCGGCGCTCGATCTCCGCGAGGCAGGCCTCCTCCTCGAAGCCCGCGAACGACCACGGCATGGGAATCCCCTGTGCGGCCAGTGCCAGGTTCGTGAGGATCTTGTCCCCGCACGTGGTGATGGCCCTGGAGCTGTTCAACACGCGCGCGCCCTTCACCTCCAGGATGGCCGCCAGGTACCGGGAGCGGGTGAGCGACATGCTCCGCATCAGCACGACGCCGCCCCCGGACCAGCGCCCGGCATCCAGGGGAAGGACGAGATCCGCGTCCTGATGGAGCTCGACCGCGCAGTCCCGCTGGCGGAGCGCTTCGAGGATCATCCGTTCTTCCGTGCGCAGCCGGGTGTAGATGAGATCGATCTTCTTCATGGGGAGGGGACTACTCGCCCCAGTCCTCTTCGACCTCGGGCGCCTCGGCGAAGCGGAGGGGCTTCAGGCCCACCACCTCGAGCTCGGCGGAACAGCCCTCGCACGTGACGACCTCGCCCTCCATGTAGCCGTCCCCGGTGATCTCGAAGGCACACGTGGGGCACCCGTTGATTCCCGCGACATCCTTGGCATCCATCTGCTTCTGCAGCTGCATCAGCTCCTCCTTGAGTCAGGTTCCGACAACGTGCCGAGAACGCGCTTGGCCACGGCCGTGCCATCGAGCCCGTGCCCGAGGAGCAGCGACTCGTGGGAGCCCGCGAGCGGGTCGTAGCGATCCTGGATGCCGATCCGGAGCACCCGCCGGGCGGGCCCATGCGCGCAGACCGTCTCGCACACCGCGCCTCCGAGCCCGCCGAGGATGTTGTGCTCCTCCACCGTGACGAGCAGCCGCGTCCGCTCCGCCGTTTCATGGATGGCCGCCTCGTCGAGCGGCTTGAGCGTGTGCAGGTTCACCACGCGTGCCGAGACGCCCCGTTCCTCCAGCCGCCGGGCCGCCTCCAACGCGACGTGGACGCCGATCTCCCCGTGGGCGATCAGTCCCACGTCGGTTCCCTCCCGGAGGCACAGTGCCTTGCCGAGCGCGAAGCCCCCGCGCGGCTCCTCGAGCCGGCTCACCCGGTTGCGGCCGAGCCGCATGTACACCGGGCCGTCGTGTTCGATCATCGCGCGAGTGGCGAGGATCGTCTCCAGCCCGTCGGCGGGGGAGAACACCGTCATTCCCGGCATGGCGCGGAGGATGGCGAGGTCCTCGATGGCGTGGTGGGTGGGGCCGAAGAACGCGCCCGAGACGCCGCCGTAGTCACAGACGAGCTTCACGTTGGCCTGGGGGTAGGCCATGCCGAGCCGCACCTGCTCGCAGGCCCGCATGGCCCCGAAGGGCGCGAAGGTGTGCGCGAACACGACGTGCCCCACGTGCGCCATGCCGCACGCCATGTCGAGCATCGTGGCCTCGCAGATGCCCAGGTTGAAGTAGCGGCCCTGGTGGCGGGCCGCGAAGGGATCTCCCCCGCCAGCGAGGTCCGCCTCCAGCAGGACGAGCCGCGGGTCCTGGTCGGCGAAGCGCGCGAGGGCATGCCGGAAGATCTGCCGGTTGGAAAGCTGGGGATTCTCCCGCAGCCAGGCGTCCGGGGCGCTCGCGAGATCCGCGCCGCCCGTCTGGGTCTCGCTCACGGGGTCTCTCCCATGGACACGAGCGCGCGCCGGAGTTGTTCGGGAGAGAAGACCGCGTAATGCGGACCCTTGCCCTTGAACATGGGCACGCCCGCTCCCTTCTGGGTCCTCGCGATGAGGGCGCGCGGGGCCGGCCCGGCGGCGGGGGTCTCCAGCGCCTGGAGCAGTGCCGGGAGATCGTGTCCGTCCACCTCCACCGTGTAGAACCCGAACGTGAGCAGCCGGTCCGCCAGGGCCGCCTGCGAGAGGATCGCCTCGGTCGGGCCGTCGTTCTGGCCTCCGTTCCGGTCGATGATGATGGTCAGATTGGACAGACGTCGATGCGCGGCGATCTGGAGGGCCTCCCAGTTGGAGCCTTCTCCCATCTCGCCATCACCACAGATGACATAGACACGATTGGACAGACCTTTCAGCCGGTAGCCGAGCGCGAGTCCGGTTCCCAAACCCAGTCCATGTCCGAGACTCCCAGTGGAGAAGTCCACGCCGGGAACCCTTGCATTGACATGTCCCGTGAATGGACTGCCCTCCGTGTTGTAGCGCTGGACGAGTTCCTCGGGATCGAAGAAGCCAAATTCAGACAGGGCGGCATACAGCCCCGCCGCGGCGTGTCCCTTGGACAGGATGAGGTGATCCCGTTCCTCCCAGTGGGGGTCCGTGGGGCGGATCTTCATGATGCGCCCGAGGAGCGCCACGAGGATTTCCACGAGGGAGAGGGAGCCTCCGAGGTGGCATCCCGCCGGGGTGGCGGCGAGCCGGACGATGAGCCGCCGGATATGTCTCGCATGGGCCTCGAGCGGGGGCAGGGCGCCATCGGGGGGACGCTCGACGCGAGCGTCTATCGTTGCTGCGGTCATCGAGCGAGTCATGATTGGTGGGGGGAGACAATTCGTGACTTCGATGCTTAACGAGAACCACCCTATAAGAAATTGATCGATGCCTCGTCAATGTGTGAACTTTGGGGCCGATGTAAAAAAAAAATCCGACATTGGCCAGCCGTTGAGAAAGTGTTAGGGCATGAAACGGCAAATCACATAAAGACAAATCAACGGGAGAGGCATGGCAATGGCGGAGAAATCCGGCAACACTGTCGCGCGCAGCAACGGCTCGGCCTATCGTCAGAAGGGTTGGTGGCGCGACGAAACGGTTGTCGATGACCTTCGCCATGCGATCCAGAAGCACCCGGACAAGACAGCGATCATCGCGGCCCGGTACTTCTCGAGGGATCTCACGAGGATCAGCTACGCGGAGCTGGGCCGTTACATGGAGCGGTTCGCTGGGGCCCTGCGCGAGCTGGGAGTCGAGCGCGGGCAGCCCGTCGCCGTGCAGCTCCCCAACTGGTGGCAGTTCACCGCGCTGGCCCTGGCGTGCGCGCGGATCGGCGCGGTGCTCGCGCCCATTCCCCCGGACTACCGGCGGCGCGAGGTGGAGTTCATCCTCAACAGGACCGAGGCGCCCGTGTACATCGGGCCCGCGAGCTGGACCGGCTTCTCCCACCGCGACATGCTGCGCGAGATGGCCCCGGCACTCCCGGCGCTGCGCCACCGGATCTTCCTCGGGGCGGGCAGCGCGGTGGGGGAGGGGGAGCTCGACTTCGACGCCCACTTCACCGCGCATCCGTGGGAGGAGCGCCATCCGTCCAGCTCATTGGACGCGCTGACGGCCCGCGCGGATGACGTGTTCAACGTGCTCTACACCTCGGGCACCACCGGCGAGCCGAAGGGCGTCATCCACTCGTACAACACGAACTACTCCATCACCCGCGCGCTCAACGAGACCATGGGACTGGGCGCGGACGACGTCATCTCCCTGCCGAGCCTCCTCACCGCCTCGAGTGGCTTCACCTATCTCTTCCAGATGCCCGTCCTGCTCGGGGCGACGGCGGTCTACCTGGACGTGGCGGATCCCGAGTTCCACCTCAAGCTCATCGAGGAGCATGGGATCTCGTTCATGTATGGGATTCCCACGTACTACCTGAACATGCTGGCGTCGCAGAAGCGCCGGCCCCGGAAGGTGGGCTCGCTCCGGTGTCTGGCCACGGGTTCCACGCCCGTGCCACCCCACCTCATCGCCGAGGTGCGCGAGGTGCTCGGCGTCCGGCTGCACACGCTCTGGGGCATGACGGAGAACGGCGCCGTCACCATCACCCGGAACGAGGATCCACCCGACTGGCCCGCCAACAGCGACGGTGCTCCCGTTCCCTGGATGGAGGTGAAGATCGCTTCAGCCCTCTCCGAGGACGGGACGCCCTTCCCGGATGGCGCGGGGCGGTTGCTGGTCCGCGGCGCGAGCCAGTGCCTCGGGTATTTCAAGCGCGAGGACATCTACGGCGCGTGTGTGGACGCGGAGGGCTGGTTCGACACGGGCGACCTGGCGCGCGACGACGGGCGCGGAGGCATCCGCATCGCGGGCCGGCTCAAGGACATCATCTTCCGCCACGGTCTGAAGATTCCCGTCGTCGAGGTCGAGTCCGCGCTGTACGCGCATCCCAAGGTGCGCGAGGTCGCCGTCGTGGCCCATGCGGATGATCGCATCGGTGGCGAGCGGGTGTGCGCCGTCGTGGTGCCTCGCGACGAGGCCCCCACCTTGAATGAATTGCGAGAGCACCTCCGCAAGGCCGGCATGTCCGTCTCGTACTGGCCGGACCGCCTGGAAATCATCTCCGAGATGCCCAAGACGCCCTCCGGGAAGATCCGGAAGTTCCTCCTGCGGGAGCGCTTGAAGGAGCAGCCCGGCGGCCCCGCCTGAGCCTGTTCCTCCGTGGTTTCGAAAGTCCTCCCGCTGCCTCCCCTGCCTCCGATTCAGGACTCCCAGGCCGATATGAACGTGCGTGATGTGCAGCCCCCCGAGAGCACCCCTGGAGCGAAGCCGGGCACGCGGCCGGGGCTCAGGGCTCCTCTCCTGGTGCCGGTATCCCGGAACGTGGTGCCGCCGCTGTCCTTCGCGCAGCAGCGGCTGTGGTTCATCGAGCAGCTCGCGCCGGGTGGGTATGCCTACAACGTTCCGCTCGCCGCGAGGCTGTCGGGTCCGCTCGACGTGGCCGTGCTGGAGCGGAGCCTCGTGGAGCTCGTCCGGCGGCACGAGGCGCTGCGCACCACGTTCGTCCTGGTGGAGGGGCAGCCGTCCCAGCGGGTAGCTCCCGAGCCGGTGCTCCCGCTGCCCGTGGAGAGCCTGGAGGCCCTGCCCGAAGCGGAGCGTTCCCTCACCGCCCGGCGGCGAGCGGAGGAGGAGGCGCGGCGCCCGTTCGACCTGGAGCAGGGGCCGCTGGTGCGGGCGAAGCTGCTGCGCCTGTCCGCCTCGGAGCACGTGCTGCTGCTCACGCTGCACCACGCCGTGTGTGATGGCTGGTCGCTGGAAGTGATGGAGCGGGAGCTGTCCGGGCTGTACCGGGCCCTGCTCGCTGGCGAGGCCCCGGCGCTGCCCGCGCTCCGGGTGCAGTGCGTGGACCATGCGGTGTGGCAGCGGGAGTGGCTCGCGAGGGACGTGCTGGAGGGGCAGCTCGCGTGGTGGAAGCAGCGGCTCGCCGGGGCGCCACCGGTGCTGGAGCTGCCCACGGATCGGCCGAGGCCCCCGGTCCAGTCCCTCCAGGGGGCCGTGCTCACGGTGCCGCTCCCGCCGGGGCTCTCCGAGGCGGTGCGCACGTGGAGCCGCCAGGAGGGGCTCACGCCCTTCATGACGCTGCTGGCGGCCTTCCAGGTGCTGCTGTCGCGTTACAGCGGGCAGCGGGACATCGTGGTGGGCTCGATCATCTCCGGGCGCAACCGGCGCGAGCTGGAGGGGCTCATCGGCTTCTTCGCCCATACGCTGCCCCTGCGTGTGGAGGTGCCGGGCGAGCGGGGATTCCGTGAGCTGCTGCGCCGGGTGCGCACCTGCTGCCTGGAGGCCCATGCCCACCAGGACGTGCCCTTCGAGCAACTGGTGGATGCCCTCCAGCCGGCGCGCGACCTGAGCCGGCCGCCCCTGTTCCAGGCTTCGTTCACCCTCCAGACCGCCGCGCCCTTCTCCGCGCTGACCCTGCCCGGCGTAGCCGTGGAGGCGCTCGACTTCGAGCCCGGGGTGGCGAAGTTCGATCTCACGCTCTTCATGCGCGAGACCCCCAAGGGGCTGGTGGGCCTCTGGGAGTACAGCACGGCCCTCTTCGACGAGGCGACGGTGGCGCGGATGGCGGCGCACTACGCGCGGCTGTTGGCGGGGGCGCTCGCGAACCCGGAGCGGGCGCTGGCGGAGCTGCCGCTGCTCTCGGACGCCGAGCGGCACCAGGTGCTGGTGGAGTGGAACCCAGCACGGACGGAGTCTCCTCGCCCCGCCACGGTGCACGGGCTGTTCGAGGAGCACGCGGCGCGCCGGCCCGAGGCGGAGGCGGTGGAATACGAGGGGGAGCGGCTCACGTACTCGGCGCTCAACCGCCGGGCCAATCAGGTGGCCAGGTACCTTCGGCGGCTGGGGGTGGGGGAGGGGACGCGAGTGGGGTTGTGCGCCGAGCGCACGCTGGAGCTGATGGCGGCGATGCTGGGCATCCTCAAGGCGGGTGGCGCGTACGTTCCCCTGGATCCTTCGTATCCCGCGGAGCGCCTGACGTTCATGGTGGAGGACACGGCGGTGCCGGTGGTGCTGGCGCAGCCGGAGCTGGTGTCGAAGCTGCCGCCCATGAGCGCGACAGTGGTGCCGCTGGAGCGCTCCTGGGAGACGTTCGCGCACGAGGACGAGGAGAACCTCGGGGAGACGGGCGGGCCGGAGGCGATGGCGTATGTCATGTACACGTCGGGCTCGACGGGACGGCCCAAGGGCGTGTGCATCCCGCACCGGGGCATCGTCCGGCTGGCGCGCGACACCATCCATGTCCGGCTGACGCGGGAGGAGCGGGTCGCGCAGGTGTGCAACACCTCGTTCGATGCGTCGACGCTGGAGGTGTGGGGCGCGCTGCTCAATGGCGGGTGTCTGGTGGGCGTGCCGCGGGAGGTGGCGCTGTCCCCGAGGGTGCTCGCCGCGTTCCTGCGGGAGAAGCGGATCAGCGCGACGGTGTTGCCCACGGCGCTGTTCCACCAGGTGGTGGCCGAGTGTCCGGACGCGTTCCACACGCTGACGTACGTGGTGGCTGGAGGCGAGGCTCCGGAGCCGAAGGCGATGCGGATGGTGCTGGAGCGGGGCGCGCCGCGGTACCTGGTGAATGGCTACGGGCCGACGGAGAACACGACGGCGTCCACGTTCTTCGTGGTGGAGCGGGTGCCGGAGGGGGCGGTGTCCGTGCCCATGGGTACGCCACCGGCGAACGCGGAAGTGTACGTGCTGGACGAGCGGATGCAGCCGGTGCCGGTGGGGGTGGCCGGAGAGCTGTATGTGGGGGGCGAGGGACTGGCGCTGGGGTACCTGAACCGGCCGGATCTGACGGCGGAGCGGTTCGTGGCCCACCCCTTCAGTTCGAGGCCGGGAGCGAGGCTCTACAGGACGGGAGATCTGGCGAGGTACCTGCCGGATGGAAACCTCGAGTTCCTGGGGCGGCGGGACGAGCAGGTGAAGGTGCGCGGTTTCCGCGTCGAGCTGGGGGAGATCGAGACGGCGCTGGCGAAGCACCCGGGAGTAGGCGAGGCGGTGGTGGTGGCGAGGGACAACGGCGCCAGTGGCAATCGCCTGGTGGCCTATGTGGTGCCAACTTCCCCTCGCCCTCCGGGAGAGGGACGGGGTGAGGGTGCCACGGGCCCCGGGTTGAATCCCGAGGAGCTCCGCACCTGGCTCAAGCAGACCCTGCCCGTGCACATGGTGCCCTCGGCCATCGTGTGGCTGGAGGCCCTGCCCCTCACTCCCAACGGGAAGGTGGATCGCAAAGCACTGCCCGAGCCGGAGCCGGAAGCAGTGAGCACGGAGTACGTCCCTCCCCGGACCGCGCTGGAAGAGCTCGTCGCGGAACTCTGGGCCTCGTTGCTGGGCGTGCGGCGCGTGGGTGCTCACGACCACTTCTTCGAGCTGGGTGGGCACTCGCTGCTGGCGACGCGGGCCGTCTCGCGCCTGCGTGAGGTACTCCGGGTCGAGCTGCCCGTGCGCGCGCTCTTCGAGGCCCCCACGGTGGCGGAGCTCGCGCGGCGGCTCGAGCCGGCCGCCGAGCCGCATCAGGGGCCACGGCCTCCACCGCTCGTGTCACAGCCGGAGGAGGGGGCGCTGCCGCTGTCCTTCGCGCAGCAGGGGCTGTGGTTCTTCGAGCAGCTCGCGCCGGGAGGCTTCACGTACAACGTGCCGTACGTCACACGGCTCAGGGGCAGGCTCGAGGTGCCCGCGCTGGAGCGGAGCCTGGGGGAGCTCATCCGGCGGCATGAGGCGCTGCGGACGACATTCACCCAGGAGGCGGGGCAGCCGGTGCGGCGGATCGCCCCAGCGCTGACGTTCGCACTTCCGGTGGAGAGCCTGGAGGGGGCACTCCAACGGCGGGTGGAGGAGGAGTTCCAGCGCCCGTTCGATCTGGAGCGGGGACCCCTGTTCCGTGCGCTGTTGCTGCGGGTGGCGGCGGAGGAGCACGTGCTGGTGCTCGTGCTGCACCACATCGTCTGTGACGGCTGGTCCCTGGGCGTGCTCGCACGGGAGATGGCGGCGCTGTACCAGGCGTTCTCCACGGGGAGCGCGCCTTCCCTGCCGGAGTTGCCGGTGCGGTACTCGGACTACTCCCGGTGGCAGCGGGAGTGGCTGAAGGGCGAGTCGCTGGACTCACTGCTGGGCTGGTGGAAGCAACAACTGGCCGGGGTGCCTCCCGTGCTGGAGCTGCCGACGGACAGGCCCAGGCCTCCGGTGCAGACCTTCCGTGGCGCGATGATTCCGATGCGGCTGCCCGTGTCGCTCTCCAGGGCCCTCCGGGAGCTGAGCCGCCAGGAGGGGGTCACCCCCTTCATGACGTTGCTGGCGGGCTTCCAGGCCCTGCTGGCGCGCTACAGCGGGCAGAAGGACTTCGTGGTGGGCTCGCCCAGTGCGGGACGCACTCAGCGGGAGCTGGAGGGGCTGGTCGGCCTCTTCGTCAATACGCTCGCCCTGCGGGCCCGGGTCCCGGGGACGGAGAGCTTCCGGACGCTGCTCGGGCGCGTGCGTGAGGCCTGCCTGGGCGCCTACGCGCATCAGGAGCTGCCGGTGGAGCAGCTGCTCCACACCCTTCAGCCGATACGGGACCCGAGCCGTGCGCAGTTGTTCCAGGTGGTGTTCTCGCAGATCGAGCCGGCCCCCGTTCTTCCCCTGCCCGGAGTGGTGGCGGAAGAGGTGGCCTTCGAGACGGGGCTGGCGAAGTTCGACCTCAACCTGTTCGTGAGGGAAACGGAGGAGGGCTGGGAGAGCCTGTGGGAGTACAACACCGGCCTCTTCGACGAGGCGACGGTGGCGCGGATGGCGGCGCACTACGTGCTGCTGCTGGAGGGCGCCGTGGCGCGGCCGGAGCAGGAGGTGTCCGCACTGCCGCTGCTGACCGGGGAGGAGCGGCGGCGGCTGCTGGTGGAGTGGAACCAGACGCGGACGGAGTACCCACGCCACGCCAGCGTCCACGCGCTGTTCGAGGAGCAGGCGGTGCGCCGGCCCGAGGCCGTGGCGGTGGAGTACGAGGGGCAGCGGCTCACGTACGCCGAGCTGAACCAGCGGGCCAACCAGGTGGCGCGGACCCTGCGGGGATTGGGCGTGGGCGCGGGGACGCTGGTGGGCCTGTGCGCGGGACGCTCGGTGGAGTTGGTGGTGGCGACGCTCGGCATCCTGAAGGCCGGTGGCGCCTACGTCCCGTTGGATCCGTCGTACCCGCCGGAGCGGCTGGCGTTCATGCTGGAGGACACGGCGGTGACGGTGGTGCTGGCCCAGCCGGAGCTGGCCTCGGAGCTGCCCGCGGGTGGCGCCTTCATCCTGGAGCTGTCGCCGGAGGCCTTCGCGCACGAGCGCGGGGAGAACCTCGAGGAGACGGTGGGGCCCGAGTCCCTGGCGTACGTCATGTACACGTCGGGCTCGACGGGAAGGCCCAAGGGCGTGTGCATCCCGCATCGGGGCATCGTCCGGCTGGTGCGCGACACCCACTTCGTCCGGTTCACCGGGGAGGACCGTGTCGCGCAGATGTCCAACACCTCGTTCGATGCGTCCACCCTGGAACTGTGGGGAGCGCTGCTGAACGGAGGGTGCCTGGTCGGAGTGCCCCGGGAGGTAGCGCTGGCCCCGAAGGCGCTGGCCACGTTCCTGCGCGAGCAGCGGGTGAGCGCGATGTTCCTGACGACGTCGCTCTTCAACCAGGTGGCGGCCGAGTGCCCGGAAGCCTTCCTCACGGTGCGGCAGGTGTTGTTCGGCGGTGAGGCAGCGGACCCGAGGTGGGTGAGGACGGTGCTGGAGACAGGGAGGACCGGGACGCTGGTGAACGGGTATGGGCCCACGGAGGTGACCACCTTCACCTGCTGCTACGTCATGACGGAGCCCGGGCAGGTGGGGAACCCGATGCCCATCGGGAGGCCGATCTCCAACACGGTGGTGTACGTGTTGGACGAGCGGATGCAGCCGGTGCCGGTGGGGGTGGTGGGAGAGCTGTACGCGGGAGGAGACGGGCTGGGATTGGGGTACCTGAACCGGCCGGAGCTGACGGCCGAGCGTTTCGTGCCCCATCCGTTCAGCGAGGACCCTCGGGCGCGGCTGTACAAGACGGGAGACCGGGTCCGGTACCTGGCGGACGGAAGGCTCGAATACCTGGGCCGGCGGGATGCGCAGGTGAAGGTGCGTGGCTTCCGCATCGAGCTGGGAGAGGTGGAGACGGCACTCGCGAAGTACCCGGGGGTGGGCGAGGTGGCGGTGGTCGTGAGGGACACTGTTCCCAGCGGCAAGCACCTGGTGGCCTACGTGGTCCCAATTTCCCCTCGCCCTCCGGGAGAGGGACGGGGTGAGGGTGCCACGGGCCCCGGGTTGAAACCCGAGGAACTCCGCACCTGGCTCAAGCAGACGCTGCCCGAATACATGGTGCCGTCGGCCTTCGTGCGGCTGGAGCGTCTCCCGCTGACGCCGAACGGGAAGCTGGATCGCGAGGCCCTGCCTGCGCCGGAGGCGGAGGGAGCGGAGCGCGAGGAGTACGTGGCACCGCGGACGCGGATGGAGCAGTTGGTCGCGGACATCTGGGCGCCGCTGCTGAAGCAGCCGAGGGTAGGGGCTCGGGACGACTTCTTCGAACTGGGCGGACACTCGCTGCTGGCGGCGCAGGTGGCCACGCGGCTGCGTGAGGCGCTCCAGCGGGAGTTCCCGATCCTGATGCTCTTCGAGGCGCCCACGGTGGAGGCGCTGGCGGCGCGTCTCGAGGCACTCCCGGGAGCCACGGAGGAATCCGGAGTTCCCCCACTGGTCCCCGTGTCGCGGGAGGGGGAACTGCCACTGTCCTTCGCGCAGCAGCGCTTGTGGTTCATCGAGCAGCTGGAGCCCGGTGGGTTCACGTACAACGTGCCCTATGCCCTGAGGTTGCGAGGACGGCTCGACGTATCCGCATTGCAGCGGAGCCTCGGGGAGATCATCCAGCGGCACGAGACGCTGCGGACGACGTTCCTCCTGGTGGATGGACGGCCGGTGCAGCACGTCGCGCCGGAGCTGGCGCTGACGCTGGTGGTGGAAGACCTGGAGGGGCAGGAGGCCGGCGAAGCCACCCGGCGGGTGGAGCAGGAGGCACGCCGCCCGTTCGACCTGGTGACGGGCCCCTTGGTGCGGGCGAAGCTGCTGCGCGTGGCGGCGGAGGAGCACGTGCTGGTGCTCGTGATGCACCACATCGCGTGCGATCTCTGGTCCCTGAGCGTGCTGTCGCGGGAGCTGGAGACGCTGTACGCGGCGTACTGCTCGGGGACGGAGCCCACGTTGCCGGCGCTGCCAGTGCAGTACGCGGACTACGCGGCGTGGCAGCGGGAGTGGCTGAAGAGCGAGCGGCTGGAGGAGCAGTTCGAGTGGTGGAAGCAGCGGCTGGCCGGATCGCCGCCGGTGCTGGAGTTGCCGGCCGACAGGCCGAGGCCTCCCGTGCAGACCTTCCGCGGGGCGCACCTGACCATGCCACTGCCGGCGGGGCTGGCGGGGGCGGTGAAGGCGCTGAGCAACGAGGAGGGCGTCACGCTGTTCATGGCGTACCTGACGGGCTTCGAGGCCCTGTTGGCGCGCTACAGCGGGCAGACGGACCTGGTGGTGGGAACGCCCATCTCCGGGCGGAACCGGCGCGAGGTGGAGGGGCTGATCGGCTTCTTCCTCAACACGCTGGCGCTGCGGGTGGAAGCCTCGGGAGACGTGAGCTTCCGGGAGCTGCTGGGCCGGGTGCGCGAGTCATGCCTGGGCGCCTATGCGCACCAGGACATGCCCTTCGAGCAACTGGTGGACGCGCTCCAGCCGGTGAGGGACTTGAGCCGGTCGCCACTCTTCCAGGTGATGTTCGTCTACCAGACCGAGCTCACGGCGATGGCGCTGCCCGGGGTGTCCGTGAGCGAGCTCTCCTTCCAGCCGGGGATGGCGAAGTTCGACCTCACGCTGTTCGTGAGGGAGACGGCGGAAGGGCTGGTGAGCCTCTGGGAATACAACACGGACCTGTACGACGAGGCGACGGTGGCGCGGATGGCGGCGCACTACACGCGGCTGATGGAGGGAGCCGTCGCCGAGCCGGAGCGGAAGGTGTCGGCACTGCCGCTGATGGACGAGGCGGAGCGGCGGCGGGTGCTGGTGGAGTTCAACGACACGAAGGTGTTGTACGCCCCGGCCAACGGGGTGCACGAACTGTTCGAGGCGTGGGCGGACCGGACGCCGGAAGCGGTGGCGGTGAGCTTCGGGGAGGAGCGGCTCACCTATGGCGAGCTGAATCGGAAGGCCAACCGGCTGGCGCACCACCTGAGGAGCCTGGGGGTAGGGCCGGACGTGCCGGTGGGCCTGTGCGTCGGACGCTCGATGGACCTGGCTGTGGGCGTGCTGGGGATTCTCAAGGCCGGTGGCGCCTACGTGCCGTTGGATCCGGCGTACCCGGCCGAGCGCCTGGCGCTGATGCTCGGGGCTTCACGGGCGCCGGTACTGCTCACCCAGAAGCTACTGGGAGACACGCTGCCGGCCAGTGAGGCGAAGCGCCTGTACCTGGACGAGGAGGCGGCGGCCTGGGCGGAGTGCGCGGAGAGCAACCCGGAGACGGTGCCGGGGCCGGAGTCGCTGGCCTACGTCATCTACACGTCGGGCTCGACGGGAGTGCCGAAGGGCGTGGCGATGCACCACCGGCCGCTGCTCAACCTGATTCGCTGGCAGGTGGCGCGCTCGGCGGAGAAGCCGCGGACGTTGCAGTTCTCGGCGTTGAGCTTCGACGTGAGCTTCCAGGAGCTGTTCTCCACGTGGGGAGCGGGCGGAGAGCTGGTGCTCATCCCCGAGGAGCTGAGGCTGGAGGCGAGGGCGATGCTGGAGAAGCTGGACAGCGGCGGTGTGCAGCGGCTGTTCCTGCCCTTCGTGGCGTTGCAGAACCTGGCGGAGGAGGCGGACCGGGAGGGGCTGGCACCGCGAGCGCTGAAGGAAGTCATCACGGCGGGAGAGCAGCTGAGGGTGACGCCCGCGCTGCGCCGGCTGATGAAGAGACTGGGAGGGGTGCTGGAGAACCAGTACGGGCCCACGGAGACGCACGTGGCGACGGCGTACCGGCTGGAGGGAGACCCGGAGACGTGGCCAGAGGTGCCGAGCATCGGCGGGCCGATCTCCAACACGAGCGTGCACCTGCTGGACGCGCGGGGGGAGCCGGTGCCGGTGGGGGTGGTGGGGGAGCTGTACATCGGAGGTGCGGCGGTGGCGCGCGGTTACCTGCACCGGCCGGAGCTGACGGAGGAGCGGTTCATCCCGGACGGGTACAAGGCGAAGCCGGGAGGGAGGCTGTACCGGACGGGGGACTACGCGAGGTACCTGGAGGGCGGGAACCTCGAGTTCCTGGGGCGGAGGGACGCGCAGGTGAAGGTGCGCGGCTTCCGCATCGAGCTGGCGGAGGTGGAGTCGGCGCTGTCGAGACACCCGGCGGTGAAGGACGTAGTGGTCGTGGCGAGGGAGGACGGAGCGGGAGCCAGAAAACTGGTGGCCTACGTGATTACTTCCCCTCTCCCCCCGGGAGAGGGACGGGGTGAGGGTGCCACGGGCCCCGAGCTGAAACCCGAGGCTCTCCGCACCTGGCTGAAGAATCGTCTCCCCGAGTACATGGTGCCATCGGCGTTCATGTGCCTGGAGTCCTTCCCGCTGACGCCGAGTGGGAAGGTGGACCGAAGGGCGCTGCCGGAGCTGGAAGCAGAAGGCACGGGGCAGGAAGAGTACGAAGCACCCCGGACGGCACTGGAACAGGCGGTAGCGGAGATCTGGGCGCAGTTGCTGGGCGTGCGGCGAGTGGGCGCACACGACAGCTTCTTCGAGCTGGGTGGGCACTCGCTGCTGGCGATGCGCGTCACGTCACGCCTGCGCGAGGCGTTGAAGGTGGATCTCCCGGTGCGGGTGCTCTTCGAGGCCCCGACGGTGGCGGAGCTCGCGAGCCGGCTCGAGGTGCTCTCGCAGGCCAGGCCGGAGCCACGGCTTCCGCCGTTGGTACCCGTGCCGAGGCAGGGCGCGCTGCCACTGTCCTTCGCGCAGCAGCGCTTGTGGTTCCTGGATCGCATCCATCCGTCGAGTGCGCTCTACAACCTCGCGCTGGTACTGAGGCTGGAGGGGGTGCTCGACGTGGCGGCGCTGGAGCGGAGCTTCCAGGCGCTGGTGCAGCGGCACGAGGCGCTGAGGACCACCTTCCCGCAGGGCGAGCAGGGCGGAGTCCAGGTCGTCTCCGCGGCGATGGAGCTGCCTCTCGCGGTGGTGGACCTGCGCGAACTCCCCGAGGGCGCACGAGAGCAAGAAGCGCGGAGGCTGGCCAGCGGGGAAGTGGAGCGCCCGTTCGACCTGAAGACGGGGCCGCTCCTCCGGGTGACGCTGTTGCGGACGGGCGAGGCGGAGCACGTGCTGGTGATGGCGATGCACCACATCGTCTCGGACGGGTGGTCGATGGGGGTGCTCACCCGGGAGCTGAAGGCCCTGTACGAGGCCTTCGTGGAGGGCAGGGCGCCAGCGTTGGAGGCATTGCCCATCCAGTACGCGGACTACGCGACGTGGCAGCAGGCGTGGCTGCGGGGCGAGGTGCTGGAGTCGACGCTCGCCTGGTGGTGCGATCAGTTGCGAGGCGCGTCACCGGCCCTGGAGTTGCCGGCGGATCGCCCGAGACCCGCGCTGCAGAGCTACCGGGGCGCGGTCCATTACATGCACCTGCCCTGGGAGCTGGCCGAGGGGCTGCGGAAGCTCAGCCAGAAGGAGGGCGTGACGCTCTTCATGACGTTGCTGGCGGGCTTCCAGGCGCTGTTGCACCGCTACTCGGGACAGGACGACATCAGCGTGGGCTCGCCCATCGCGGGCCGTGACCACGCCGAGCTGGAAGGGTTGATCGGCTTCTTCGTCAACGTCCTGGTGATGCGGGCGAAGGTGAGGGGAGAGGCGTCCTTCCGGGAGCTGCTGCACCAGGTGAGGGAGGTGGCGCTGGGCGCATATGCGCACCAGGAGGTGCCATTCGAGAAGCTGGTGGAGGCGCTGAATCCCGTGCGCGACACCCGCCGTGCGCCGCTGTTCCAGGTGTCGTTCTCCCTGCAGAACGCCCCGTCGCCGGACCTGGCGCTACCGGGCATCGAGTCCCGTCCGGTGGAGCTGACGGGCCAGGTGTCGAAGTACGACCTGACGTTATCGTTGAGGGAGACGCAGGCGGGGCTGGAAGGCGTCGTCGAGTACAGCACCGACCTGTTCGATGCCTCCACGATCGTCCGGATGCTGGGGCATCTGCGGACGTTGTTGGAAGGCGTGGTGGCGGACCCCGAACGCCGCGTGGGTGAGTTGCCGTTGCTGGACGAGCAGGAGCGGCGGCGGCTGCTGGTGGAGTGGAACCAGACACGGACGGAGTACCCGAGGCACGCCAGCGTGCACGCGCTGTTCGAGGAGCAGGTGGCGCGCCGGCCCGAGGCCCTGGCGGTGGACTACGAGGGGCAACGGCTCACGTACGCCGAGCTGAACGCGCGGGCCAATCAGGTGGCTCGGGCCCTGCGGCGGCTCGGCGTGGGCGCGGGGACGCTGGTGGGCCTGTGCGCGAGGCGTTCTCCGGAGCTGGTAGCGGCGATGCTCGGTGTCCTGAAGGCGGGCGGCGCCTACGTGCCGTTGGATCCGTCATACCCGCCGGAGCGGCTGGCGTTCATGCTGGAGGATTCGGCGGTGCCCGTGGTGCTGGCCCAGCCGGAGCTGGCCTCGGAACTGCCCGCGGGGAGCGCCTTCGTCCTGGAGCTGACGTGGGAGGAGTTCGCGCACGAGAGCGGGGAGAACCTTAAGGAGACGGTGGGGCCCGAGTCCCTGGCGTACGTCATGTACACGTCGGGCTCGACGGGAAGGCCCAAGGGCGTGTGCATTCCCCACCGGGGTGTCGTCCGGCTGGTGCGCGACACCGACGCATTCCAGGTGACGGCGGAGGACCGCTTCACCCAGATGGCCAACACCTCGTTCGACTCGTCGAACCTCGAGTTGTGGGGCGCACTGCTCAACGGAGCGAGTCTGGTGGGCGTGCCCCGGGAAGTGGCGCTGTCTCCGAATGCGCTGGCCGCTTTCGTGCGCGAGCAGCGGGTGAGCGCGGTGGTCTTCACGACGCCGTTCTTCAACCAGGTGGTGGCCGAGTGCCCGGACGCATTCCAGACGGTGCGGTACGTGATGTTCGGAGGTGAGGCGGCGGACCCCGTGCGGCTGCGCGAGGTGCTGCGGCAGGGCGGAAACCCGAAGCTGCTGAACCTGTACGGGCCCACCGAGAACACGACGAACACGTCCTGGCACGAGGTGAAGGAGGTGCCGGAAGGCGCGGTGTCGGTGCCCATCGGCAGGCCGGTGGCGAACACGGACGTGTACGTGCTGGACGAGCGGATGCAGCCGGTGCCGGTGGGCGTCCCGGGAGAGCTGTACACGGGCGGAGACGGGCTGGCGCGGGGGTACCTGAACCGGCCGGAGTTGACGGCGGAGAAGTTCGTCGCGCATCCGTTCAGCACGGAGCCGGGAGCGAAGCTGTACCGGACGGGAGACCTGGTGAAGTACCTGCCGGACGGGAGGCTCGAGTTCCTCGGGCGGCGGGACGGACAGGTGAAGGTGCGAGGCTTCCGCATCGAGCTCGGCGAGATCGAAGCCGCGCTGGCGAGACACCCGGGAGTGAGCGCTGGCGTCGTCATGGCGAGGGATGACGGCCCGAGTGGCAGGTGGCTGGTGGCCTACGTGGTCCCCATTTCCCCTCTCCCCCCGGGAGAGGGACGGGGTGAGGGTGTCACGGGCCCCGGGCTGAACTCCGAGGAACTCCGCATCTGGCTGAAGCAGCGCCTCCCGGAGCACATGGTGCCTGCGGTCGTCGTGTTGCTGGAAACCCTGCCGCTCACGCCCAACGGCAAGGTGGACCGCAAGGCCCTGCCCGCGCCGGACTCACAGCGGGCGGGGTTCGGTGCCTCCTATGTCGCTCCCGAGAGTGGACTCGAGCAGTCACTCGCGGCCCTCTGGGCCGAGGTGCTCCAGTTGGATCGGGTGGGCGCGGACGACAACTTCTTCGACGTGGGCGGCAACTCGCTGCTGTTGCAGGCGGTGCACATGAAGGTGGAGGCCCTGGTGGGCCGCACGTTGCCCATGGTGGAGCTGTTCCAGTTCTCCACGGTGCGTACGCTCGCCGCGCGGCTGGCGGAGAAGCTCGGAGACGGCCGCGAGCCGGCCGCGCCGGAGCGGACGAGCTGCCTCGTGAGGCTCCAGGGGGGCTCTCCCGGGCCGGCGCTCTTCTTCCCGCACGCGATGGGGGGGCGGACGCTCTTCTACCGGGAGCTGGCGCGGCGCATCGCTCCCCACCGGCCCGCCTACGGCTTCGACGCGCCGGGGTTGGAGGCGGGAGGACTGGAGCCCACCACCATCGAGGAGATGGCCGCGCACTACCTCGAGCTCCTGCGTGCCGTGCAGCCCACGGGGCCGTACCTGCTCATCGGTGCGTCCTTCGGAGGGGTGATTGCGTACGAGATGGGCCGCCGTCTGTCCGCCGAGGGCCATGCGGTGCCGCTGTGCGCGCTGCTCGACTCGCCCGGCCCGGAGCACTTCCCTCCACCGCCCGAGGACGACGCCGTGCTCCTGGCGGGCATGGTGGCTTCCTGGGTGGACCTCCCGGCCGGAGCGCTGCGCGGACTGCCAGCCGAGGCACAGCTCCAGAAGGTGCTCGACGAGGCGGCCCGGAGGGGCATCGAGCCCCCCTTCCCGGACGTCGAGCGGGGCCTTCGCTTCCTCCGGGTGTGGAGGAGCCATGCGGAAGCCCTGCACCGGTACACCGCCCCGCGCTGGGAGGGAGGTGCGCTGCGGTTCTTCCGGGCCGCAGAGCTCCAGCCGGGGAGGCCGGCGCATCCGGAGCCAGGCTGGGCGGACCGGTGCTCGGAGGTGCGTGTCGAGGTCGTTCCGGGAGACCACGACAGCATGTTGCTCCCGCCGCATGTGGACGTCCTGGCGGCGCGGCTCCAGGAGTGCCTGGAGCGGGCCCTGGTCGAATGACTGTCTTGGATGAATGAAAGGTGGGTCTGGCAATGCTGAATGCCGTCACGACGTACGCGAAGAATCTCAAGAAGGCGCTGCTGGCGGATCCCAAGCGTTTCTATTCGGTCGACACGGGGGCCTGGGTCACGGGTCTTCCCAAACCGCAGGAGATCCAGGTCACTACGGGCCGTGAGCCCTTGTGGCTGAACCTTGGCTATTGGCGCGACGTGGATCGTGTCGACGAGAACAACTACGAGCGCGTGGGCGAGCTGTTCAAGGCCGCCCAGGCGCAGATGGCACACCTGCTCGCGAAGACCGCGCGCCTGGGGCAGGGCGACGTGGTGCTGGACTGTGGCTTTGGTTATGCGGACCAGGACATCCTCTGGGCCGAGGAGTACCGCCCCGCGCGTATCCACGGGTTGAACGTCACGCCCAATCAAGTCCGGATTGGCCGCGAGCGTGTCCGGCTCACGGGTCTCGAGAAGGTGGTTCAGTTGGACGTGGGCTCCGCGACCGAGCTGCCCTTCGGCTCGGGCGAGTTCGACGTCGTCTTCGCGCTCGAGTCCGCCATGCATTTCAAGACGCGGCGCGATTTCCTGCGCGAGGCGTTCCGGGTGCTCCGTCCGGGTGGACGTCTGGTCATGGCGGACATGTGCCAGAAGACGGATCGGGAAGCGGGCGCCGGGCTGCGCCGCCGCCTGCGTCATCGCTATTGGCGGGGCCTGATTGCCTTTCCGGAGGCCAACGTCTGGACGGTCCAGCGGTATGAGACGGAGCTGAAGTCGGTGGGCTTCCAGAAGGCCCGGCTCGAATCCATCGCGGCGGATGTCTATGGGCCGGTGAATACCGCGTTCACGGCCCTGCGCATGGTGACGGCGGCAAGCCGGCAACCCGGCTCGGTCAGCCCGGAGCGCATCCGCGCGGAGGTCCGCAAGCTCCGGGAGCAGGACCCCGAGCAGTACCAGCACCTCTCCCAGTTCAACTGTGATGACTACGTCATCGCCTCCGCCGAAAAACCCTGAGCCTCCTCATGAGCACCCAACCTCTTCCCAGCACGCAGATGGAACAGAGACTCGCCGGATACTGGAGTGAATTGCTGGGCCTCCAGGAGATCGGCCGGGGAGACCATTTCATCTCGCTTGGTGGCAATTCCCTGCTCGCGACGATGCTGGCCAACCGCATCGAGGAGGAGCTGGGGATCCGCCCGATGATGGGGGAGCTGTTCAACACCCTGGAGGAGGTGGCCACGCTCTGTGAGCAGCTGCTCCAGGAGCAGGCGGAGGCGGAGGGATGAGTGACGAGCTGTCTCATCTCCAGGCGCTGGAAGCCGAGTCCCTCTTCATCATCCGGGAAGTGGTGGCCGAGTTCTCGCGGCCCGTCCTCCTGTTCTCCGGTGGCAAGGATTCCGCCGTGATGCTGTGGCTGGCGGAGAAGGCCTTCGCGCCCGCTCCGCTGCCCTTTCCGCTGATGCACGTGGACACGGGGCACAACTTCCCCGAGGTGCTCGCATACCGGGACGAGCGCGTGGCCGCCCTGGGCGCCCGCCTGGTGGTGGCCTCCGTGCAGGAGTTCATCGACTCGGGCCGGGTGGTGGAGGAGAAGGGCCCGCGCGCCTCGCGCAACCGGCTGCAGACGGCGCCGCTGCTCGACGCCATCGAGAAGAACCAGTTCGACGCCGTCTTCGGTGGCGCCCGCCGTGACGAGGAGAAGGCCCGAGCCAAGGAGCGGGTCTTCTCCTTCCGCGACGAGTTCGGCCAGTGGGACCCGAAGAACCAGCGGCCCGAGTTGTGGAGTCTCTACAACGGCCGTCACCGGCGTGGGGAGCACATCCGCGTCTTCCCCCTGTCCAACTGGACCGAGATGGACATCTGGCAGTACATCGGCCAGGAGCGCATTCCGCTGCCGTCCATCTACTTCAGCCACCGGCGCGAGGTGTTCCGCCGCGACGGCATGTGGATGGCGTGCTCTCCCTATCTGCCGCTGCTGCCGGGTGAGCGGGCGGCGACGGCCCAGGTGCGCTTCCGCACCGTGGGCGACATGACGTGCACCGCCTGCGTCGAGTCCACGGCTTCCACGGTGGAACAGGTCATCCAGGAGGTCGCCGCCTCCCGGGTGACCGAACGTGGGGCGAGCCGGGCCGACGACAAGTTCAGCGAGACGGCCATGGAAGACCGCAAGCGCGAGGGGTATTTCTAATGGAGCTGCTCAGGTTCGCCACGGCCGGCTCGGTGGATGATGGGAAGAGCACCCTCATCGGCCGGCTGCTCCACGACACGAAATCCATCCTCGAGGACCAGCTCGCCTCCGTGGAGCGCACCAGCAAGGCGCGCGGAGACGAGTACGTCAACCTCGCCCTCCTCATGGACGGCCTGCGCGCCGAGCGCGAGCAGGGCATCACCATCGACGTGGCCTACCGCTACTTCGCCACGCCCCGGCGCAAGTTCATCATCGCGGACACTCCCGGCCACCTCCAGTACACGCGCAACATGGTGACGGGGGCCTCCACCGCGGATCTCGCGCTCATCCTCGTGGACGCGCGCAAGGGCATTCTCGAGCAGACGCGGCGCCATGCCTTCATCGCCTCGCTGCTGCGCGTGCCCCATGTGGTGCTGTGCATCAACAAGATGGACCTGGTGGGCTACGACGAGGCCGTCTTCGAGTCCATCAAGGACGAGTTCCGGAAGTTCTCCATGAAGCTGGAGCTCACGGACCTCACCTTCGTTCCCATCTCCGCGCTCAATGGCGACAACGTGGTGACGCGCTCGGAGAAGATGCCCTGGTACCAGGGCTCCGTGCTGCTGCACCACCTGGAGAATGTGCACATCGCCTCGGACCGCGACCTCATCCGGGTGCGCTTCCCCGTGCAGTACGTGTCCCGCCCCATCTCCCGGAAGCTCCACGACTACCGGGCCTATTCCGGGCAGGTGCTGGGCGGCGTGATGCGGCCGGGCGATGAGGTGGTGGTGTTGCCCTCGGGCTTCACCTCGCGCATCCGCGCCATCGAGCTGGCCGGCAAGCCCGTGGAGAAGGCCTTCCCTCCCATGTCCGTCAACGTCTCGCTGACGGAGGAGCTCGACATCAGCCGGGGCGACATGTTGTGCCGCCCGGGCAATCCGCCCACCGTCGCTCAGGACCTCGACGCCATGGTGTGCTGGATGGTGGAGCAGCCGCTGCGGCCCGGCGCGAAGCTGGCCATCAAGCACACCACGCGCTCGGCCCGGACCCTGGTCAAGGACATCCAGTACCGGATCGACGTGAACACGCTTCACCGGGACGAGGCGCGCAAGTCCCTCGAGTTGAACGAGATCGGCCGGGTGTCCTTGCGCACCACTGTGCCGCTCTTCTTCGACGAGTACCGGCGCAATCGCCACACCGGCAGCTTCATCCTCATCGACGAGGGGACGAACGCCACCGTGGCCGCCGGAATGATCAACGGTCCAGCGACGTGGACATCGGGTGCACATCCGTGAGTCAGCCCACTTCAGACGCAGCGTTCCCCCGGGGTTTCATTGTCTGGTTCACCGGCATGTCCGGTGCGGGCAAGAGCACCCTCTCCCAGGCCATCCGCAACCAGTTGCAGCCCACCCGCTCCGTGGAGGTGCTCGACGGGGATGAGGTCCGGACCTTCCTGTCACGAGGGCTGGGTTTCACGAAGCCCGACCGGGAGGAGAACATCCGGCGCATCGGCTACGTGGCCAGGGTGTTGGCCAGACACCGGGTGGCCGTCATCTCCGCGGCCATCTCTCCCTACCGTGAGTCGCGCAACGAGGTGCGGCGGCTGGCCTCGGAAGCGGGAATCCCTTTCATCGAGGTGTATGCACAGGCCAGTCTGGACGCGCTCGTCCAGCGTGACGTGAAGGGGCTCTACAAGAAGGCCCTGGCCGGGGAGATTCCTCATTTCACCGGCATCTCGGACCCGTATGAGCCACCCGAGTCGCCCGAGGTGACGGTCCGTACCGACTCGGAGACGGTGGAAGCGGGAGTGGAGCGCATCCTCGCCACACTGCGGGCGCGGGGGCTCATCGCCTGAGCCAGACGAAGCGGTCCTCCGGGCACGGTGTCGCCAGACTTGTCCAACTGTTGGACAAGTTCGTGAAGAGCGCGCCCGGGAGGCGGACAGCACCCGAAAAAGAGAATCTCCATGAGCGCACAAGAGGCGAAGCCGGTGGGCCGGCGGGGTCGCGGTCTGCCCCTAGTGGTGAAGGTCGCGAGGCTGGGGGAGTTGCCGCTGTCCTTCGCGCAGCAACGGCTGTGGTTCCTGGAGCAGCTCGCTCCGGGAGGGTACGCGTACAACGTACCGCTCGCCGCGAAGCTGAAGGGGTGCCTGGACGTGGCCGCGCTGGAGCGGAGTCTGGTGGAGCTCGTCCGGAGGCACGAGGCGCTGCGGACGACGTTCGGTCTGGAGAATGGGAGGCCGGTCCAGCGGATCGCGCAGGAGCCGGGGCTCGTGCTGCTCGTGGAGAGCCTGGAGGCGCTGCCCGAGGAAGCGCGCGCCAGTGCGGCCGTGCGGCGGGTAGAGGAGGAGGCCCAGCGCCCGTTCGAGCTGGAGAAGGGGCCACTGCTGCGGGCGAGGTTGCTGCGGCTGGCGGCGGATGAGCACGTGTTGGTGCTGATGCTGCACCACATCGTGTGTGATGGCTGGTCGCTGGGGTTGATGGAGGGGGAGCTGACGGAGTTGTACCGGGCCCACTCGCGAGGCGAGGCGCCGCGGTTGCCGGCCTTGCCGGTGCAGTACCCGGACTACGCGGTGTGGCAGCGGGAGTGGCTGAAGGGCGAGGTGCTGGAAGCGCAGGTCGCGTGGTGGAAGCGGCGGCTGGCGGGAGCGCCGCCGGTGCTGGAGTTGCCCACGGACAGGCCCAGGCCCGCGGTGCGGTCCTCGCGCGGGGCGGTGCTGAGGGTGGAGCTGCCCCCGGCGCTGTCTGGAGCGGTACGGGAGGTGAGCCGCCGGGAAGGGGTCACGCCGTTCATGACGCTGCTGGCGGGCTTCCAGGCCCTGCTGGCGCGCTACAGCGGACAGCGGGACATCGTGGTGGGGACGCCGATCTCCGGGCGCAACCGGCGCGAGGTGGAGGGGCTCATCGGCTTCTTCGCCAACACGCTGGCGCTGCGGGTGGAGGTTCCGGGAGAAGTGGGTTTCCGGGAGCTGCTGAAGCGGGTGCGCGAGGCGTGTCTGGGCGCCTATGCCCACCAGGACGTGCCCTTCGAGCGGTTGGTGGACGCCCTGCAGCCGGTGCGGGACTTGAGCCGTACGCCGCTGTTCCAGGCCTCGTTCGTGCTCCAGGGCTCCGCGCCCTTCGCTGCGCTGGAGCTGCCCGGCATGGCCGTGGAGGAGCTCGGCTTCGAGCCCGGCGTGGCCAGGTTCGATCTCACCCTCTTCGCGCGGGAGACGGAGAAGGGCTGGGTGGGTCTGTGGGAATACGACAGCGAGCTGTTCGACGAGGCGACGGTAGCGCGGATGGCGGCGCACTACGCGCGGCTGCTGGAGGAGGCGCTCGCGCACCCGGAGCAGGCGCTGGCGGCGCTGCCGATGCTGTCGGAAGCGGAGCGGCACCAGGTGCTGGTGGAGTGGAACCAGACGCGCACGGAGTACCCGCGGGAGGCGTGCCTCGAGGAGTTGTTCGAGGCGCACGTGGAGGGCCGGCCCGAGGCGCTGGCGGTGGAGTACGAGGGCGAGCGGCTGACGTACGCGGAGTTGAACCGCCGGGCCAATCAGCTCGCCAGGCACTTGCGGCGGCTGGGCGTGGGAGCGGGGACGCGGGTGGGGCTGTGTGCCAGCCGTTCGCTGGAGCTGGTGGCGGCGATGCTCGGCATCTTGAAGGCGGGCGGGGCGTATGTGCCGCTCGACGCGTCGTACCCGCGGGAGCGCCTGGCGTTCATGGTGGAGGACGCGGCGCTGTCCGTGGTCCTGGCGCAGCCGGAGCTGGTGTCGAAGCTGCCAGTCCCGAGCGCGAAGGTGGTGCCGCTGGAGCCCGGATGGGACGCATTCGCGAGCGAGAGCGCGGAGAACCCTGGCGAGCGGAGTGGGCCGGAGGCGATGGCGTACGTCATGTACACGTCGGGCTCGACGGGCCGGCCCAAGGGCGTGTGCATCCCGCACCGGGGAATTGTCCGGCTGGTGTGCGGCACCGGGTATGTCCGGCTGACGGAGGCGGAGCGCGTCACCCAACTGAGCAACACCTCGTTCGACGGGTCCACCTTCGAGCTGTGGGTCGCGCTCCTCAGTGGCGGGTGCGTGGTGGGTGTTCCCCGGGAGACGGCGCTGTCTCCGAAGGCGCTGGCCGCGTTCCTCCGGGAGCGGCGGATCAGCACGGCCTTCCTGCCCACGGCGCTGTTCAACCAGACGGTGGCCGAGTGCCCGGAGGCCTTCCATGCGGTGAAGTACGTGATGTTCGGGGGGGAGGCGGCGGACGTGAAGCCGCTGAGGCGGGTCCTGGAGCGGGGCGCGCCGAAGCACCTGGTGAATGGCTATGGGCCGACGGAGAACACGACGCTCTCGACGTCCCACGAGGTGAGGGAGGTGCCGGAGGGCGCGGTGTCGGTGCCCATTGGCAGGCCGTTGGCGAACTCGGAAGCCTATGTGCTGGACGAGTGGAGGCAGCCGGTGCCGGTGGGGGTGGCCGGAGAGCTGTACGTGGGCGGAGATGGGCTGGCGCTCGGGTACTTGAACCAGCCGGAGCTGACGGCGGAGCGCTTCATCTCGCATCCCTTCCGCGCGGAGCCAGGAGCGAAGCTGTACCGGACGGGAGACCTGGCCCGGCACCTGCCGGACGGGAGGCTCGAATATCTGGGCCGGCGGGACGAGCAGGTGAAGGTGCGCGGCTTCCGCATCGAGCTGGGAGAGGTGGAGGCGGCGCTGGCGAAGCACCCGGGAGTGGGCGAGGTGGCCGTGGTGGCGAGGGATGCCGGTCCCAGCGGCAAGCACCTGGTGGCCTACGTGGTCCCCACTTCCCCCACTGCCCCCACTTCCCCTCTCCCTTCGGGAGAGGGACGGGGTGAGGGTGCCACGGGCCCCGGGTTCAAACCCGAGGAGCTCCGGGCCTGGCTCAAGCAGACGTTGCCCGAGCACATGGTGCCGTCGGCCTTCGTGTGGCTGGATGCCCTGCCGCTGACACCCAACGGCAAGGTGGACCGCAAGGCGCTGCCCGCGCCGGAGGCGGAGGGAACGGAGCGCGAAGCGTACGTGGCGCCGCGGACACGGATGGAGCAGGTGGTGGCGGATCTCTGGGCTCCATTGCTGGGGCTGGCGCGAGTGGGTGCACGTGATCACTTCTTCGAGCTGGGCGGGCACTCGCTGCTGGCCACGCAGGTGGTGTCGCGCCTGCGGGAGGTGCTCCACCGGGAGTTTCCGGTGCGGGTGCTCTTCGAGGCGCCCACGGTAGAGGAGCTCGCGCGGCGGCTCGAGGAGCCGGCGATGGGGAGTCGGGCCACCCGGCCGCCACCCTTGCTCCCCGTGCCCGGGGACGGAGCGCCGCCGCTGTCCTTCGCCCAGCAGCGGCTGTGGTTCCTGGACCGGCTGGAGCCGGACAGCCCGCTCTACAATGTCTTCCTGGCGCTCAGGCTGGAGGGAGCGCTCGACACGGCGGTGCTGAAGCGGAGCTTCCACGCGCTCCTCCAGCGTCACGAGTCGCTGCGGACGACGTTCCAGCAAGGCGAGCGAGGACCCTTCCAATCCATCTCCGCCCGGGTGGAGCTCCCACTGGTGGAGGTGGAGCTGCGCGAGCTGCCCGGGGATGCGCGTGAGGCGGAGGCGCTGCGGCTGGCCGGTGAGGAGGTGCGGCGGCCCTTCGTGCTGGCGGAGGGGCCCCTCCTGCGGGTGACGCTGCTGAGGCTCGGAGCGGCGGAGCACATGCTGGTGCTGGTGGTGCACCACATCGTGTCGGATGGCTGGTCGCTGGAGGTGCTCGTCCGGGAGCTGAAGGCGCTATACGAAGCCTTCCTGGCGGGTGGCGAGTCCCCGCTGGCCGGGCTGCCCATCCAATACGCGGATTACGCGCGGTGGCAGCGGGAGTGGCTGCGGGGCGAGGTGCTGGAAGCGCAGCTCGTCTGGTGGCGCGAGCAGCTTCGAGGCGCGCCGCCAGCGTTGGAGCTGCCCACGGACAAGCCGCGGCCGCCGGTGCAGTCCTACCGGGGGGCGTGGCACCGGCTCCACCTGCCCCTGGCGCTGACCGAGGGGTTGCGCAAGCTGAGCCAGCGCGAGGGGGTGACGCTCTTCATGACGTTGCTGGCGGGCTTCCAGGCGCTGCTGCACCGCTACTCGGGACAGGAGGATGTGTGCGTGGGCTCGCCCATCGCGGGCCGTGGCCATGCCGGGTTGGAGGAGCTGATCGGCTTCTTCATCAACACGCTGGTGATGCGGGCGCGGGTGAGGGGAGAGGAGCCGTTCCGCGTGTTGCTGGGGCGGGTGAGGGAGACGGCGCTGGGGGCGTACGAGCACCAGGACGTGCCCTTCGAGATGTTGGTGGACGAGCTGAAGCCGTCTCGCGACACGAGCCGCGCACCGCTGTTCCAGGTGGCGTTCGCCCTGAATCACGGCGCGCCGGAGCTGGCGCTGCCGGGGGTGGTGTCGCGGCCGGTGGAGCTCCACAGCCAGACGGCCAAGAACGAGCTGCTGCTGGCGCTGACGGAGACGGGGGCGGGGCTCGAGGGGGGTCTCGAGTACAACACGTCGCTGTTCGAGGCTTCCACCATCGCTCGGATGGCCGGGCACCTGAGGACGCTGTTGGAGGGCGTGGTGGCGGACGCGGGACAGCGCGTCCTCGAGCTGCCGCTGATGGGCGAGGCCGAGCGGGCCCAGGTGCTGGTGGAGTGGAACGGCCGCCGGGCCGCCTACCCCCAGGACACGTGCACCCACCACCTCATCGAGGAGCGGGTGGCGCTCGGGCCGGACGCGGTGGCCGTGGTCTTCGAGGACAGCCAGCTCACGTACCGGGAGCTCAACCAGCGGGCCAACCAGCTCGCCCACCGGCTGCGGAGCCTGGGCGTGGGGCCGGAGGCGCGGGTGGGCGTGTGCCTGGAGCGCTCCCTGGAGCTGGTGGTGGGGCTGCTGGGCGTGCTCAAGGCCGGAGGCGCCTATGTGGCGTTGGATCCCTCCTACCCCCGGGAGCGCCTGGCCTTCATGATGGAAGAGGCCCGGATGCCGGTGCTGGTGACCTCGCGAGCGCTGGCGGACGGGTTGCCCTCACGAGGCGAGCAACGGGTCCTGCTGGACGCGGAGGCCGGGGTGCTGGCCCTCCAGCCGGAGGACAATCCAGCGCCGGACGTGGGGGTGGACAACCTGGCCTACGTCATCTTCACCTCGGGCAGCACGGGCAGGCCCAAGGGGACGCTGCTGACCCACCGGGGGCTCTGCAACACGGTGCTGGCCGCGATGGACACGCGCGGGATGCACCCGGGCAGCCGGGTGCTCCAGTACGGGTCGATCGGCTTCGACGTCTCGGTGACGGACATCTTCCCCACGCTGGTGGTGGGCGGGTGCGTGGTGATGGCGCCGCGGGAGTCGCTCCTGCCGGGAGCTCCGCTGGACGCGCTGCTGAAGAAGCAGCGGGTGACGCTGTGGGCGATGACACCCTCGGTGCTGGCGCAGCAGGAGGGGGAGTACCCGGCGCTCGAAACGGTCATCTCCGGGGGAGAGGTGTGCACGCCGGAGCTGGTGGCGAAGTGGCGGCCGGGAAGGCGCTTCATCAACGAGTACGGCCCCACGGAGGTGACGGTCTGCGCCACCTCCAACGCGGACGTGGACGCGTCGAGGCCGACGCTCGGGCGGCCGCTGCCCAACGGGCGGGTGTACGTGCTGGACAGGTGGCTGCGGCCCGTGCCGGTGGGCGTGACGGGGGAGTTGTACGTGGGGGGCCCGGGAGTCGCGCGGGGCTACCTGGAGCAGCCGGCCCTGACGGCCGAGCGCTTCATCCCGGATCCCTTCGGTGGGGAGCCGGGCGCCCGGCTGTACCGGACGGGAGACCTGGGCCGGTGGTTGTCCGGAGGCGCGCTGGAATTCCTGGGCCGCTCCGACGCGCAGGTGAAGCTCCGGGGCTTCCGCATCGAATTGGGAGAGGTGGAATCGGCGCTGGTGGGCCACGCGGAGGTGAAGGACGCGGTGGTGGTGGTGCGGGAGGACGCGCCGGGCGGCAAGCGGCTGGTGGCGTACGTGGTGCCCGAGTCCCCTCGCCCTCCGGCGGAGAGCGCGGCGCTGCGGACCTGGCTGAAGCGGACGCTCCCGGAGCACATGGTGCCCTCCGCCTTCGTGTTCCTGGAGGCGCTGCCGCTCACGCCCAATGGGAAGGTGGACCGCGCGGCGTTGCCCATGCCGGACATGCACCGGCCCGCGCCCGGTGACTCCTACATCGCTCCGGAAGCGGGGCTCGAGCAGTCGCTCGCGGCCATCTGGGCCGAGGTGCTCCGGTTGGAGCACGTGGGCGCGGACGACAACTTCTTCGATCTCGGTGGCAATTCGCTCCTGCTCCAGGCGGTGCACGTGAAGGCCGAGGCGCTGGTGGGCCACCGGTTCCCCCTGGTGGGGCTCTTCCAGTTCCCCACGGTGCGCGCGCTGGCCGCGCAACTCGCGCGCGGAGAGGGAACGGCCGCCGCCGGGGATCCGGTCTCCGGGAGTGGCAACCGCCGGGATGGACAACGGCGTCTGGCGCGGCAGCGGCGTGAGCGGCCGGGCTCGAACTGAGGAGCAATGCACGTGGAAGACCTGAACGAAACCGACTCCCAGGGCGCATCCAAGGACCTGGCCATCGCCGTCATCGGCCTCGCGCTGCGCTTCCCCGGCGCGGCGGACGAGCGCCAGTTCTGGCACAACCTCGTCACGGGGGTGGAGTCGATCACCCGCCTGGATGCCGCGCAGCGCGCGAAAGCCGGTCTGCCCTCGGAGGAGGGCTGGATGGCCGCGGCGGGTGTGCTCGAGGACTCCGAGTGCTTCGATGCCACCTTCTTCGGCTACACGCCGGGTGAGGCCGAGCAGTTGGATCCCCAGCACCGTATCTTCCTCGAGTGTGCCTGGACGGCGATGGAGTCCGCCGGTTACGCGCCCCGGGGCAAGCCGATGCGCGCGGGCGTCTACGCGGGAGCCACCTTCAGCACGTACCTGCTCTCCAGCGTGTTGCCCCACGCCGCGCGCAATGGGAGCGGTCTCATCGAGAACGTCCTGGGCACCGCCGGTGATTTCCTCGCGTCGCGCGTCTCCTACGAATTGGATCTCACCGGCCCCGCGCTGAACGTGCAGAGCGCTTGCTCGACCTCGCTGGTCGCGGTCCACGTCGCGTGCCAGGCGTTGATCGCCGGGGAGTGCGACGTGGCGCTCGCGGGGGGCGCCTGCGTCCGGGCGCGGCAGCTCGAGGCGTACCGCTATCAGGAGGGAGGCATCTTCTCGCCCGATGGCCGCTGCCGCGCCTTCGATGCCCGGGCGGCGGGGATGGTGACTGGCAACGGCGCCGGAGTGGTGGTGCTCAAGCGGCTCTCCGACGCGCTCGCGGACCGGGATCCCATCCGGGCCATCATCCTCGGCACGGCGATCAACAACGACGGTGGCGCGAAGACGGGCTTCACCGCCCCCTCGGTGAAGGGCCAGGCCGCGGCCATCTCCGAGGCCCTGTCCCTGGCCGGGGTCGAGCCGCGCTCCGTCTCGTACATCGAGGCCCACGGCACGGGCACGCCCCTGGGAGATCCGATCGAGGTCTCCGCGCTCGAGCAGGTGTTCCGTGGAGGAGCGCCGGGCTCGTGTGGTCTCGGCTCGGTGAAGACGAACCTGGGGCACATGGACGCGGCGGCGGGGATCGCCGGGTTCATCAAGACGGTGCTGGCGCTCGAGAACCGGACGCTGCCTCCGACCCTGCACTTCACGACGCCCAACCCCCGGCTCGGGCTGGAGAACAGCCCGTTCTACGTCGTGGCCCAGGCTCGCCCGTGGACGGGCCCCACGCCACTGCGCGCGGGGGTGAGCTCCTACGGCTTTGGAGGCACCAACGCCCACGTCATCCTGGAGGAGGCTCCGGCCGTCCCGGGCGACGCGCCCCGGCGTGACGAGGAGCTGCTGCTGTTGTCGGCGAAGTCCGAGGCCGCGCTCGAGAGGATGACCGATGCGCTGGCCGGGCAGCTGGGGCAGGGGAGCGAGCCGCTCGCGGACATGGCCCACACGCTCCAGGTGGGGCGGGCCCGCTTCCCCTTCAGGCGCGCCGTCATCAGTGGCCGGCGCGAGGAGGCGGGGGCGTGGCTCTCGAGCCGGGAGCCGGGGCGGGTGCGCACGGCGCACGACGAGGCCGTGAGGCGGGGAGCGGTCTTCCTCTTCCCGGGAGGGGGCGCGCAGCGCGTGAACATGGGCACCTGCTTCCTGCGCGAGCCCGTCTTCCGTGAAGCGCTCGACCGGTGCGCCGGGCTGATGCGCGGGCCGCTCGGGGGGGATCTCCGGGAGGTGATGTTCGCGCCCTCCGAGCGCTTCGATGCCGCGAGCCGCGAGCTGGATCAGCCGAGGTGGCTGCAGCCGGCGCTGTTCGCCTGTGACTGGGCCTTCGCGCAGCTCTGGCGCTCCTGGGGCGTGGAGCCCGAGGCCTTGCTGGGCCACTCGCTCGGAGAGTACGTGGCGGCATGCCTCGCGGGCGTCTTCACGCTCGAGGAGGCCGCATCGCTCGTCGCGGCGCGCGCCCTCCTGGTGGATCGGATGCCCGAGGGGGCCATGGTCTCGGTGCTCGCCCCCGTGGGGGAGGTCGAGCCGCTGCTCGGCGCGGAGCTGTCCGTTTCGGCGATCAACGGCCCCGGGACGTGTGTGATCGCCGGGCCGGTGGAGGCCGTCGGCGCGTTGGAGAAGGTGCTCGCGGAGCGGGGCCTTGCGTTCAAGCGGGTGCGCTACCCGCGGGCGATGCACTCGTCGATGCTCGACCCGTACCTCGCCGACTTCGGGCGGTTGGTGTCGCGGGTGAAGCTGTGTCCGCCGAAGCTGCCGGTGGTGTCGAGCGTCACCGGGCGCTGGTTGGAGGAGCGCGAGGCGACGGACCCCGCGTACTGGGTGCGTCACCTGAGGGAGACGGTCCGTTTCTCCGACGGCCTGGCCTTCCTGCTCTCCTCCGGGGAGCGGGCGTTCCTCGAGGTGGGGCCGGGCTCCATCCTGAGCGCGCTCGTGCGGCAGCACCCGGCGCGTACGTCGCAGCCGGTGGTGGCCTCGCTGCCAGACGTCTCCGCTCCGCCGGCGAGTCCGCTGGTGCCGCTCGGCGAGGCGTGGCTCGCGGGGGTGGAGATCGACTGGGAGCGTTTCCGTGCCGGGGAGCGCCGCCGCCGGGTGGTGTTGCCGGGCTACGGCTTCGAGCGCGAGCGGTACTGGCTCGAGCCCGTGGGGCCTTCCACTCCGGAGGGAGCCGGGCCCACTGGACAGCCGCTCGCGCCACAGCCCCCGCGGACCTCGCCGCCAGCGAGGACTCCGCGCCGGGGTGCCGCCGCCGTGCCGGCCCGTAACGACACCGAGCGGATGCTGGTCGAGTGCTTCCGCGACGTCTTCCGCCTCGAGGAGATCGGCATTCACGATGACTTCTTCTCGCTCGGTGGGGACTCGCTCATGGCGCTGCGGCTGACGGGGCGGCTCGCGGATCGGCTGGGGACCCGGCTGGCGTTGAAGGACGTGGTGGAGGCGCCCACGCCCGCCGCGTTGGCGGAGAAGCTCGGCCCCGTGAGCACCCTGGCGCCGGCCCGTCCTGGCTGCCTCGTGCGGCTGCAGGAGGGGACACACGGGACGCCGCTCTTCTTCGTGCACGCGGCGGGCGGACAGACACTCTTCTACCGGGAGCTCGCGCGAGGCCTCGGGGCCTCGCGGCCGGTGTACGGGTTCGAGTCGGTGGGGCTGGAGGAGGGCGTGCCCTGCCACACCACCGTCGAGGAGATGGCGGCGCACTACCTCGAGGTGCTTCGCTCGGTGCGGCCCTCGGGTCCCTACCTGCTGGTGGGGGCGTCGTTCGGAGGCGCGGTGGCGTACGAGATGGCGCGCCGGTTATCCGCCGAGGGACACGCGGTGCCCCTGTGCGCGCTGCTCGACGCTCCCGGTCCGGGGCCGTTGCCGCAGCGCTTCGAGGACGAGGCGAAGCGGATGAGGGGCGAGGCGCTCTTCTCCGAGCCCGGGCGGGGAGAGCGTTTGCTCCGGGTGTGGAAGACGAACCTGGAGGCGCTGAGCCGGTACACGATCGCGCCCTGGGAGGGTGGGGTGCTCCAGTTCTTCCGCGCCGCCGAGCGCGAGCCATGGATGCCGGAGCACCCGGAGCTGGCATGGATTGGCCGGTGCGAATCGGTATCGGTGGAGGTCGTTCCCGGGGGGCACACGAGCATGTTGCAGCCGCCGCACGTCGAGCGGCTGGCGGCACGGCTCCTGGCCCGTCTCACACGGGATTGAGGCGAAGGTGGGTATGCTGGGGGGAGGAGGGTGGCCATGCGCTATGAGCAGTCGGACGCGGCGGGTCCGCGGGGGTTCATCGTCTGGTTCACCGGCATGTCCGGGGCGGGCAAGAGCACCCTCTCCCAGGCGATTCGCGACCGGTTGCAGCCCACCCGCTCCGTGGAGGTGCTGGACGGGGATGAGGTCCGGACCTTCCTGTCGCGAGGGTTGGGGTTCACCCGGCCCGATCGCGAGGAGAACATCCGGCGCATCGGTTACGTGGCGAGAATCCTGGCCAGACACCGGGTGGCCGTCATCTCGGCGGCCATCTCGCCCTACCGCGACTCACGCGACGAGGTGCGGCGGCTGGCGTCGGAGGAGGGCATTCCCTTCATCGAAGTGTATGCGCGGGCCAGCCTGGACGTGCTCGTCCGGCGTGACGTGAAGGGGCTCTACAAGAAGGCGCTGGCGGGGGAGATCCCCCACTTCACCGGCATCTCCGACCCGTACGAGGCCCCCGAGTCGCCCGAGGTCATGGTCCACACCGACTCGGAGACGGTGGAAGCGAGTGTAGAGCGTGTCCTCTTCACGCTGCGGGAGCGCGGGCTCATCGCCTGAGCGAGCCCCTTCAGGTATGAACGCGGCCATTTCCCCTCGCCCTCCGGGAGAGGGACGGGGTGAGGGTGCCACGAATCCCGGGTTGAACCCCCTGTCCACACTGGGGTCCATGGGTTGGAGAACAGGGACAGATACCCTCACCCCGACCCTCTCCCGAGGGGAGAGGGGATATGTCCCTGAAGGGATTAGCGTCCCTCCAGCAGCGCGAGCCAGTCCGGGCGGGAGTCGCCGAAGGCGAGGAAGGACGGATTGAGGATCCGTTCCTTGTTGTAGACGAGCCTCCGGCCCGTCAGGTCCGTCACTCCGCCTCCCGCGGCCTCCAGGACGCACTGGGCCGCCCCGGTGTCCCACTCGCAGGTGGGCTGGAGCCGCGGGTAGAAGTCCGCCTTGCCCTCGGCGATGAGGCAGAACTTCAGGGAACTGCCCATATTGGCGGTGCTCGCCGTGGTGAGCCGCTGCAGGAGCGCCTCCACCTGGGGGCCCGCGTGGTCCTTGCTCGCCACGATGACGAGCCGCTCGAGGTTCGCGGGCCGGGTGCGGATGGCCACTGGCGCCTGGCCGGGCCGGGCCACGAAAGCGCCCGCTCCCTGACGGCCCCAGTAGGTGACGCCCGTGACGGGCACGTGCACCACGCCCAGCACGGGGCCGGTGCCGGAGATGAGGGCGATGTTCACGGTGAACTCGCCGCTGCCCTTGATGAACTCCTTGGTGCCGTCGAGCGGATCCACCAGCCAGAAGGTGCTCCACGCGCGCCGTCCGGCCACGTCCTTCTCGCTGGACTCCTCGGAGAGCACGGGGATGTCCGGCGTCAGCCGCCGCAGTGCGTCGAGGATGAGTGCATGCGCGGCCTTGTCCGCGGCCGTCAGCGGGGAGTCATCCCCCTTGCGCTCGACGGAGACGGCGCCTCCATGAAACTGGAGCGTGGCCCGTCCGGCCTCCCGCGCCACCTCGCACACGGCCGACACCAGGGCTTCATCCATATTCGTCATGGCAGGGGAAGTACCGGGCGCCGTTCCCCGTGACGGCGCTCATCGGTGGTTCCGAGCGGGGGTGCTCGGGAGCCGGCTGGGGACTGACTTCCGGAGACATACGGTCCAGGGCTCCGGGCGGCGCAGCCGGCACGCCGTTCACTGCTTCGTCACTTCAGGTCAGGAGGCGGCTCGAGGCAGCTTGCGGCGGCCTATGCCATCCTCCGCGTCGTCCGACTCGTAGTAGAGGGTGGCCCCTCCCTCGTCGTAGACGACCAGCACGCGCTCACTCTGGTTCAGCAGACCCGTGGCGGCGGCCGCCGCCTTGCGGACCAGGGTCTCGGTCCGCGGGAGATTCTTCTTGGTGTTGCCTGTACGCGTTGACGCACCGGGCATGTGGGAAACGACTCCTTGGAACCCTCCCGTACAGGGTGGGGGTAACGTGCTATAGCCAACGTAAACCTTCGTTGACAAGCGCTTGACAAGCCCTGCCCGGACACGAGGTAAGGAAGCGTCATGAACCGTCGCTTCCTCCCCTGCGTCCTGTTCACGCTGTGTCTCGCCTCGGCCGCACTGGCCCAGCGCCCTCCTCCGCCTCCCTCACCCACGCCTCCCTGGCTCCCCCGGGGGGCCTACCTGGGCACCTTCATCCGGGACGGAGTCATCGCCCCCCAGGCCCGCCTGCAGTGGCAGCTCGTCTTCTTCCAGGGCCGCTCGGACACCCTCGGGCTGCTCATCGAGCCCATGGCGGCCATCGCCGTGGCCCGGCCGGCCACCGTCGTCGAGGACGAGGACGTCCCCATGACGTCGCTCCAGTACTACTCGCTGATGTTCGCCCTGGGGTACACCAGCCGCCGCGGGCCCGGCTGGGAGTGGGGCTTCCAGGTCGGCACCGGCCCCGCCTGGCTCCACGCCCGCTTCGAGAACCGCTCCACGGACGAGGAGTTCTACCTGGGCGGCCTGCTGGATGGCCGGGCACGCATCGGCTACCGCTTCAGCTCGGTTTCCCTCGGCTTCACAGTGGGATATGGTGATCCCTACAACTACAGGCGGTCGAGTCTGGCCCGGTCCTATGTGGGCGGACTGCAACTGGGATTCTATGCGGACTGGCGCTAGGCGCCTCTGGACCCTCACCCCTCGGGTGGGGTGAAGTGTGTAGCGAATGGTCGAGCTTCTCAGCCTCCATATCGGTCGCTTTCAGCGAGAGCGGGCGGATTATGAGCGCACGCTGCCGGCGGCGGTGCTCGTGTTCTCGCCCGCGCCCTCCATGCTGAGCGGAGCCGAGGGAGACGACGAGGACGAGACGCACCACCACTTCAAGACGCTCACCAACGTGTCCACGCCGATGCTGGGGGTGGGTGAGCCCATCGTCTTCCCGGTGGTGAAGAACCAGGAGAACGCGTTTGGCCGGGGCATCACCGTGGGGCGCACGGGCAACAACGACGTGGTGCTGGACGATGGCACCGTGTCGCGCTTCCACGCGTGGTTCCAGCGCGAGACGGATGGCCGCTTCATCCTCACCGACGCGGGCTCGAAGAACGGCTCGTACGTGGGGGGGGTCCGGTTGACCCCGCGGCGCCCGTCTCCCATCACGGACGGTACGAAGCTGCGCTTCGGGCAGGTGGAGGTGACCTTCTACCTGGCGAGTGGTTTCACGAAGGTGCTTTCGCGGCGGGTGGGTCCGTGAGCTTGTCAGCCCTTCCACGGGCTTCGTAACGTGTGATTCACCCCTCAAGCGAGGGAACAGGGAGCGTTCGCGGTGCCATTGATGACAGAGGCGTTCGGCCAGACCGACGTGGGCCGGAAGCGGCAACACAATGAAGATGCGATGCTCGTGGACGCCCCGCTCGGCCTGTTCATCGTGGCCGATGGCATGGGAGGGCACGCGGCGGGCGAGGTGGCCAGCAACCGTGCCACCGAGGTGGTCCGCCAGCACATGGTGTCCAACCGGCACCTGCTCAAGGACCTGAGCACCAACACGAGCCAGGACGCGCGCAACGCGGCCCAGGCCCTGATGGAAGTGGCCATCCAGCGGGCGTGCGCGGACATCTTCCGCATGGCGCTGGCGGACCCCACCAAGCGCGGCATGGGCACCACCTTCGTGTGCCTCGCCGTGAGTGGCAACAAGGGCGTGATCGGCCATGTGGGTGACTCGCGCATCTACCTGGTGCGTCACGGCCAGTGCCACCGGCTCACCGAGGATCACACCCTGGTGGCCGCCCAGCTCAAGGCCGGCACCATCACCAAGGAGCAGGCCGCCACCTCGCAGTACCGCAACGTCATCACCCGCGCGGTGGGCATCCAGGAGTCCGTCCAGGTCGATACGCTCATTGTGGACCTGTTCCCGGGCGACCTGTTCGTGTTGTGCTCGGACGGCCTGCACGGCTACCTGGACGACGACGAGGTGCTGCCGTTCGTGCAGGGCTCGCAGCCGGCGGAGCTGCCCAAGCGCTTCATCGACCTGGCCAACGAGCGCGGCGGCAAGGACAACATCACCGCGGTGGTGGTGAAGGTCTCCGGCGAAGGCACCATGGAGGCGGAGACCTCCGAGGCGCAGAGCCGCATGGAGGCGCTGCGCAAGATTCCGCTCTTCCGTCACCTCACCTACAAGGAGCAGACGGCGGTGTTGTCCATCGCCACCACGCGCACCTTCCCGGCCGGGAGGGAGATTGTGGTGGAGGGCCAGCCGGGCGAGGAGCTCTTCGTGGTCATCCGGGGACGGGTGGTCATCGAGAAGAGCGGGGTGGAGATCGCCGAGCTGCGGCCGGGTGGGCACTTCGGAGAGATGGGGCTCATCGACAACGCCCCCCGCTCGGCCACCGTGCGAGCGGTCGAGCCCACGCGCACCATGGTGATTTCACGCTCGGATCTGATGGGACTCATGAAGCGCGAGTCCATCCTGGCGGTGAAGATGCTGTGGAGCTTCGTCCAGGTGCTGTCGGACCGGTTGAGGGCGACGAACTCGGAGCTGAGCGAGGCGAGGCAGGAGCTGGCCGTGGCGCAGGCCATCCAGCCGTTCGCCGAGGAGTGAGCACCCGGCGGGAAGAAGGCGTCGGGCGGGTGACGCGGCCGGAATGAAAGGCCGGAAATGTCGGTTGGCAGGCCGGTCGCGGGGGTAACGTCCCGCGCCGTCCCATGCGCAAATGGCTCGTCATAGGGGCGGCAGCCGCCCTGGTCATCGTGGCGGTGGCGGTGCTGTGGCCTCGTACGCCACCGCCGCCTCCGTCTTCCGCCGTGGACGCGTCCGCGGCCCGTGTGTTGCCCGACTTCGAGGCGGTGGAGGTGTCCTCCGGCATGGAGGAGGGCCTCACGCTGACGGGGCGGGTGTTGGACTCCGCGGGCAGGCCGGTGCCTGGAGCGGAGGTGTTCCTCTCCGCGAGCGCGCAGAAGACGCTCAACTCGGTGCGGTGTGACGAGTGTGGGCTGGGGCTGCTGACGTGCCCCGCGCGGGAGAGTGGCCTGCACGCGCTGGCCTTCTTCGAGCAGGCGCGGGGTTTCCTCCAGCCGAAGGCGGCGGTGCGCACGGACGGGCAGGGGCGTTTCCGTTTCGAGCGCCTGGCCGGCGTGTCCTTCTCCGTGTGGGCGAGGGCCCCGGGCTTCGGCGCGGCCATGCGCGAGCGCGCGGCCCCGGGCGATCCGGTGGACCTGTTCCTGCCGCCCCTGCGGAGCATTGGCGGGCAGGTGGTGGACGGGGCGGGCCGGGGACTGCCGGGCGCGCGTGTGTACGCGGTGTCGCTCAAGGTGCCGCTGCCGTCGGAGACGGTGGCGGGGCCGGATGGAACCTTCACGCTGTCCGGGCTGGGCGAGGGGCCCTTCTATGTGCTGGCCAGCGCGGAGGGTTTCCTCCCGGCGGTGGAGTCCCAGGCCGAGGCGGGCCCGCAGCCGGTGCGGTTGAGGCTGGAGACGTCGCGGACGCTGGAGGTGCGCGTCATGCGGCAGGGCACGCCGGTGACGGCCACGGTGCGGTTGAAGGCGGACCACCTGGCGCGGGAGGCACGTGCCGAGGGCGGCGTGGCGCGCTTCGAGGGGCTGTACCCGGACGAGCTGGTGGTGACGGCCGAGGCGGGGAAGCTGGGGGCGATTCCGCGAATGCTCACGCTGAGCGAGCAGCTCACGCAGGTGACGTTGGAGCTGGAGGACGCGGGCACATTGCTCGTGACGGTGGTGGACGAGTCCGGGGAGCCGGTGGCCTCGCCGGAGCTGGTGTTGCGCACGGCGCGGGGCAAGCCCATCCAGTCGCAGAAGCCGTCCACGGGGGCGCTGGTGCAGTTCGGCCCGCTGGCGGTGGGTGACTACGTGCTGGAGGGCAAGGCCGAGGGCTACCGGGACGCGCAGATGCCGGCGCGGGTGAAGCAGGGCGAGACGACGCTGGAGCTGGAGCTGGCCCAGGCCACGCTGATTCGCGGGCAGGTGTTGGACCAGTACGGCCGGCCGGCGCCCAACGTGTCGGTGCTGGTGCAGCCCACGGGCGACGCGGTGTTGGCGGACGGGGAGGGCAACTTCACGGCGGCGGTGCCCACGCCGGGCCTGTACGAGCTGCACGCGCACCACTCGGAGTGGGGGGGCGGGCAGGTGAAGGCGACGGCGCCGGCCGAGGGGGTGAAGCTGGAGCTGGAGCCCCGGGCGGCGCTGGAGGTGACGGTGATGGGGGAGGGGCGCCGGCTGGAGGGCGCCGACGTGGTGCTGTGGGTGGACAACGAGAACATCTTCCGCAGCGACACCTCGTCCGGGCCGGAGGGGATGGTGCCCATGAGGGGGTTGCCGGCGGGGACGTACTCGATGGTGGCCACGCACAAGGACTACCTGCCCTCGGAGCGGCAGAAGGTGGTGGTGGCGGACGGGCAGACGCAGCGGGTGACGGTGACGCTCGAGCCGGGAGCGGTGCTTCGTGGCGAGGTGGTGGACACACGGGGCGTGCCGGTGGCGGAGGCCTCGGTGTCGGTGCTGCCGCGCCTGGCCGAGCCTGCGGTGACGGACGCGCAGGGGCACTTCGAGGTGCGCGCGCTGAAGCCCGGACGGGCCTACCTCGTGGAGGCACGGCACTCGAAGTACGACCAGCGCGAGCGTGTACAGGGCTCGCCTGGGGGCGAGCCGGTGCGGTTGGTGATGGAGGAGCGCGGGACGTTCACGGGCCGGGTGGTGGCCTCGGACGGTGAGCCGGTGCGGCGCTTCCGGCTGGACGAGCACGACGTGTCGAGCGCGGATGGGCGCTTCGAGGTGGCACTGCAGACGGCGGGAGATCGGGTCATCGTGTCGGTGGAGGCGCCGGGCTTCGAGCCGTTGATGGTGGACAAGCCGGCACAGCCGAGTGACCTGGGAGACCTGGTGTTGGAGAAGGCGCCGTCGGTGACGGGGCTGGTGCGGGACGAGGGCGGAGGACCGGTGGCGGACGCGGTGGTGGGATGTGATGCGTGCGAGGACTCGGTGCTGACGGGGCCGGACGGACGCTTCACGCTGCCGAGCCCGGCCTTCGTGGCGAGGTTCACGGTGTCGGCGCGCAAGGGGAAGCTGAGCGCATCGGCGCAGGCATCGCGCGAGGGGCAGCAGCCGGTGGAGCTGGTGCTGAAGCCGGCGACGAAGCTGTACGGGACGGTATACCGGGCGGACGGAACACCGGCGGCGGGCTTCCAGCTGGAGGGAGTGAACGCGGACCGGGGCGAGTCGGTGAGCATCGTGACGGGGCCGGACGGGCGCTACAGCGTGGACGTGGCGCCGGGGAACTACCGCTTCGCGTTGGGTGCGGCGCGCCAGTTCTCGGGAGAGCCGGCACTGCTGGTGCAGGTGGAGGGAGGGGAGAAGCGGTTGGACATCGGGCCCGGACCGGGTTCGGCGTCGCTGACAGTGCAGCTCAAGCCGGAGCGGGGCAACGCGCTGTGGGTGATCGCCGGGGACGTGGGGGCGGTGAGCAGCCCGCCGACGGCGCTGATGAAGGTGAGCTACGGCCAATTGCTCTACCAGCCAGCGGGAGAACGGGTGACGTTGCAGGGCTTCCCGCCGGGGCGCTACACGGTGGTGTGGACGAACTTCCACACGGAGATGGAGGGAGGCCCGGTGATACGAACGGTGCAGCTCCCCACCTCGGGAGACATCATCCTCAATAATCCGTGAGCGAAGCACCTCCCTCGCCCTCCGGGAGAGGGTCGGGGTGAGGGTATCGAGAATCCCAGGTTGGATCCGCGTCAGCTCCCTCTCCCTCTGGGAGAGGGTTGGGGTGAGGGTCAGCCGGCCTTGAGTTCCCGATTCTTCTCGCCGGTGAGCGAGGCGAGCTCCTGCCGGATGCGGCTCGCCGTCCACTCGAGCTCCTCGCGAGAAAACCCCTCCCCGAGCGAGAGCCGCGTCCCGTTCTGCCATTCGATGACGAGCATGGGGATGGTGGGGCGCCGGGAGATGCCCACGCGGAGCGAGTCCGCCATCTGTTCGCGCACGTCGATGTCGCGGATGAGCCCGGCGGCCCGCTGTGTCGCGGGGCGCTTGCCGGCCCTGGTGCTCTCCACCCTGAGCCCTCGCCGCGACACGGAGATGCGCCAGGAGGTGTGGACGCCCGTCAAGGTCGCCCGCAGGAGGAAGGCACCGAACCCCGTGAGGAGCAGCAGGATCGGCGACACCATGCCCACCACCTTCCACGATGAGTCGAGCGAGTACAGGTAGCCGGCGAATCCCAGGGGAATGAGCATCAACACAACGCAGACGCCGGCCTGGAAGCGGTACGCGTCCAACCATCCGGGGGCGGGCAGCTCCACGACCCGTTGCTCACCGTGCGCGCGCACCTGGATGAGGCAGCCCGGGGGAGGGGCGGAGGGCGGCTCCACGGGCGGGGTTTCCGCGAGCGCGGGTGAATCCAGGGGTGAACGCATGCGCCCGTCGTCCACCTGCAATCCCATCCGCATGTGACGGGCCACGGCCTCGGCCAGCGCGAGCGCCTCCTCGTAGTCGTCGGTGCCCGCGAGGGTCCCGGACGGGAGACGGACCGAGTATTTGTTGATGCTCGAGTCGCTGGAGTCCCCGCTCTGCGCGGTGACGAGCTGGACGTGGTCGGTGTCCGTCACCCGAGACTGCTGTGAGAAGAAGGGGACGCCGAGCCCCCACCGCCAGAAAGCCCGGCCGGAGGTCCGGTGGAGGGTGACCTCCCACACGCCCAGCGTGCAGTAGAGGCCGTAGCCGATACCGAAGAGCATGAAGAGCACGGCCTGGATGTCCACCACGGACCTCGAAATCCAGCCGAGCACGGCGGACATGGCCAGGGCGAAGACGCCCTTGAGGATGTCCACCGGTTTGCGCTGCCGCTGGATGACGAGCTTCGTGTCATCGAGCCACCACAGGTTGCTGCCGCATTCCTTCTTCATCTCCAGAGAAGTTACCCGAGCCGGCGGCTCGAGGCATCACCGAGGCGGAGCCGGGATGTTCTTCGGGAACTTCGGCAGTGCGGGGTTCAGGGTGGACCAGGGCTGGGCGCTCTGGGTCCAGATGTCGAGCATCGGCACGCACCAGCTGGGATCATCGAGGCTGCCGGCCTTGATGGCGACGAAGGAGGGGATGCCACCGCGGGCGAACAGCGGGGTGCCGCACTCGGAGCAGAACTCCCGCCGCACCTCGGAGCCGCTGTCCGCGATCGACGCATACTGCCTGGGCGTGCCGCGCAACACGCGCAGCGAGTCCGTGGGGACGACGGCCACGGTGGTGAGCCCTGTACCGCTGGAGCGCTGGCACTCGCGGCAGTAGCAGTTGAGGACGGCGACGGGGGCGGTGGAGCCCTCATAACGAATGGCCCCGCAGGCGCAGCCTCCGGTGAAGGGAACAGGCACGGGCACACCTCCCGAGAATGAGGAACAAACGGCGTCGTAGGCCCATTTTTCAGAGGGGGCAAGGCAGAACTCCCTCTCCCTCTGGGAGAGGGCGGGGGTGAGGGTATTCCCGCCTGTCCGTGCACTGTGGTTGCGAGCCCGGGCCCGCGCGCGTAATGAAGCCTGCATGGAAGCTTCGGCTCTGCAGGGGCGCCGGGTGATTGTCGGAGTGGGCGGCGGCATCGCTGCGTACAAGGCATGCGAGTTGGTGCGCGAGCTGGGGCGTGCCGGGGCGCAGGTGCGGGTGGCGATGACGGAGGCGGCGAAGCAATTCGTCACGCCGTTGACGTTCCAGGCGCTCAGCGGGCACCCGGTGCTGACGGACTACTTCGATCCCGCGCAGGAGGGGAACTTCGGGCACCTGGACCTGGCGCGCTGGGCGGAGCTGTATGTGGTGGCGCCGGTGACGGCGGACCTGCTGGCGCGCATCCGGGCGGGGATGGGGAACGACGCGGTGACGACCTCGCTGCTGGCGTTCCGGGGCCCGGTGCTGCTGGCGCCGGCGATGAACGTGGCGATGTGGGAGAACGAGCGGACGCAGGAGAACGTGGCGGCGCTGCGAGCGGAGCCTCGTTTCCAGTTCGTGGGGCCGGGGGCGGGGATGCTCGCCTGCGGGGACGTGGGAGCGGGGCGGTTGGCGGAAGTGGGGGCCATCGTGGCGGCGGCGGCGAGCCTGTTCGCGCCAGGCCCCTTGGCGGGCCGGCACGTGCTCATCTCGGCGGGGCCCACGCGCGAGTACCTGGATCCGGTGCGTTTCATCTCCAACCCGTCGACGGGGAAGATGGGGTTGGCGCTGGCGGAGGCGGCGCGGGGGATGGGGGCGAAGGTGACGGTGGTGCTGGGCCCGGTGGGGACGGTGGAGCGGAGCGGCTACGAGGTGGTGGATGTGGTGAGCGCGGAGGACATGGCGCGCGAGGTGCTGGCGCGGGTGGACGAGGTGGACTGCTTCATCGCCTCGGCGGCGGTGAGTGACTGGAAGCCGGAGACGCGCGCGGCGCAGAAGGTGAAGAAGTCGGAGGGCCCGGAGACGCTGACGCTGGTGCGCACGCCGGACGTGCTGGCCGAGGCGTCGAGGCGGGTGTCGGGGCGGGAGAAGCGGCCGGTGCTGGTGGGCTTCGCGGCGGAGACGCAGCGGGTGGTGGAGTACGCGCGGGACAAGCTGGAGCGGAAGGGGCTGGACGCGATCGTGGCGAACGACGTGTCGGCGCCAGGGGCGGGCTTCGGGGTGGACACCAACCAGGTGACGGTGCTGACGCGGGATGGGACGCAGCGGGAGCTGTCCGGGACGAAGCGCGAGGTGGCCCGCTCCATCCTGGGGCTCGTCCACGAGCTGCTGCCTCCACGCGTCTGAACCTTCAGCTCCCGGCGGGAGCCTCGGCCACCTGGGCCGCCGGCTCCCGGAGCTGCTGCTGGTAGATGGAGAGCCGCAACGTCAGCACGTAGGTGACGCCGCAGGCGAGCACCGCGGGTGGGCCGTACTCGGACCCGAAGACCTCCAGCACCAGGGCGATGGCGGCCAGGGGCACGCCCACCACGGCCACCAGGGCCGAGGCGATGCCCACCACCACGAAGAGCTGCGGGCTCAACGTCAGCCCGGTGGCGGCGGCCAGCAGCTGGGCGGTGGCCGCGCCGGACACGCCTCCGAGCACCATGGAGGGGATGAGCATGCCCGCCGAGCCGCCCGATTGAATGGTGAAGCCGGTGGTGAACAGCTTGCCCACGACGATGAGCAGCAGGAACCACCACAGCGACAGCGCACCGCCGTCCCCCGCGAGCAGCCGGGCGATGGTGTACTCGCCCATGCCCAGCACGTGCCGTGGATCCATGCGCAACCCGTAGAAGAGCCCCACGGCCACCACGGCGGTGAAGAGCGAGCCGGCGGCGCCGCGCAGCACCGGGTGGACGCGCTCCACGAGCTGGCGCGTGTGCTTCATGGTGAGGCCCAGGGCGAGCGCCACGGGCGCCGAGATGGCCACGGCCACCAGCGCGGTGAGCGCGTACTCGGCCAGGGTGTACGTATGGCCGTGAGGCGGTGCCACGAAGATGGGGCGGAAGCCGAGGAAGCGGTTGTTGAGGGCGTAGGTGATGATGCCGGCGAAGAGGCAGTAGGCCAGCTTCCGGTAGACGATGCGGTTGCCGTACACCACCTCGAGCGCGAAGAGCGCGGCGGCGAAGGGCGTGTTGAGCAGGGTACCCACGGCCGCGGCGATGCCGGCGAGCTGGCAGGTGCGCAGGGTGTGCTCCGAGCGCGCCCGGGTGATGCGCGCCAGACCCGCGCCCATCGACTCGCCCACCAGCACCACCGGGCCCTCCAGTCCACCGGAGGCTCCCGTCCCCAGCGTCAGCAGGGTGGCCGCTGCCTTGCGGAAGGCCAGCCCGAAGGCCGGCAGCGAGTAGCGCGGACGGGGATCATCCGCCGCGTCCTGGTAGGTGATGTGGTAGTTGGACAGGGCCACGTCCACGCCGTCGGAGGCCACCTCGTTCCAGCCGGGGCGCCGGTTGAGCAGCCCGCGCAACAGGCCGCCCGCCACGAGCAGGCCCACCAGCATCCCCGGGGCCCACCAGACGCCCGCCTCGGCGACGAACGCCAGCAACCGATCGCTGCTGGCATGCACCCCGTAGCGCAGGGCCGAGCACACTCCCCAGATGAGCACGGAGTTGACCGCCACCCGCGCCAGGGTGCGCGCCATCGTGTCCCACGAGTCGTGCAGCGCTCGCTGCTCCTCGTCCAACGGTTCCTGTCGCCGCGCCATCGTCGGAACGTACCTGTTCGGCTCAAAAAATTTGAGCTCAAACAATCTCATCGATTCCAACGGATTTCCACCATGGCGTTGTACTCGACGCTGGGGTAAGCGTGGGGGCGCCCTACCCGGCAGGCGGTTGAACCGGGGCGCGCGGACCCATAAACCCAGAGTCACCGTGAGCGAAGCCCCCGATACCTCGCAGGAGTTGAGCGAAGTGCTGGAGGATCTGCGCCGCCACCTCCTCTGGCAGGAGGAGGACGGTGGCCGATTCCTCCAGGTAGACGCCCGTCTGGCCGCCGAGCTGCGCGGAGCGGGACTGGCGCGTCTGCGTGCCCAGACGGCGAAGCCCGCCCCGTCCGTGGCCGCGCAGCCCGCGCCCGCCGCCGCCCAACCGCCGCCCGCCGCGCGCCCGATGCCCCCGAGAGCCCCGCCTCCCGAGCCCGAGCGCCCGCTGGCCGCCCGAGCGCCAGAGCCGCCCGCCGCGCGCCGGGAGGCTCCGGCGTCGAGGCTCATCGAGGCCCCCGCCCAGCCGCGCCCGCTCGCGGGTCCGCTGCCCGGGGTGGTGGAGGGCGAGCGGCCCACGTTGGACGAAATCCGCCGCGAACTGGGCGACTGCCGCCGCTGCAAGCTGTGCGACGGGCGCAAGAACATCGTCTTCGGCTCGGGCAACCCGCGCGCGGAGCTGGTCTTCGTGGGCGAGGGCCCCGGAGCGGACGAGGACGCGCAGGGTGTGCCCTTCGTGGGCGCGGCGGGCCAGTTGCTGACGAAGATGATCGAGGCGATGGGCTACCGCCGCGACGACGTCTACATCTGCAACGTGGTGAAGTGCCGTCCGCCGAACAACCGCAACCCGGAGCCGGACGAGGTGGCGGCGTGCGAGCCGTTCCTGCGCGCGCAGCTCCGGGCGGTGCAACCCAAGGCGATTGTCGCGCTGGGCAAGTTCGCGGCGCAGACGCTGCTGCGTGACAGCACGCCCATCACGAAGATGCGGGGCACCTGGCGTGAGTACGAGGGCATCAAGCTGATGCCCACCTTCCACCCCGCCTATCTGCTGCGCCAACCGGCGGAGAAGAAGAAGGCGTGGGAGGACCTGCAACAGGTCATGAAGTTCTTCGGCAAGCAACCCGGGCAGCGCGGCTGACCTGGGAGACCCCTGGAGGGGGAACGCGATGAAGGGAGTTCTCGAGACGCAGGAGATGCACTCACCGGCGCTGGAGTCCAATCCGCTGGGAGATCCGGCGCGGCGTCAGCTGCGGGTGTACCTGCCCCCGGGCTACGTGGAGGGCGCGCGGCGCTACCCGGCGGTGTACTTCCTCAACGCGTTCTCCAACAGCGGCAAGTCGTGGACGAACTTCTCCGCGTTCTCGGTGAGCGTGCCCGAGCGGCTGGACGCGCTGGTGGCGGCGGGGACGATTCCTCCGGTGATCGGCGTGTTCCCGGACGGGTGGACGTCGATGGGCGGGAGCCAGTGGGTGAACAGCGACGCCATCGGCCGCTACCGGGACTTCCTGGCCAAGGACGTGGTGGGGTTCGTGGACCGCACGTACCGCACGGTGCCCAAGGCGGTGGCGCGCGCGGTGGTGGGGCACAGCTCGGGCGGCTACGGCGCGCTGGTGATGGGCCGCTACCATCCGGAGATCTTCTCGCACCTGAGCGCGCAGTCCCCGGACGCCTACTTCGAGTACTGCTACCTGCCGGATCTCCCCAAGGCGGCCTCGGCGCTGCTCAAGGCGGGGGGCGTAGAGGCCTGGTACCAGGACTTCACCCGGCGCGCCCGCGAGACCAAGGCGCGCGGCGATGACTTCACCGTCATCAACGTGCTGGCCATGGCGGCGGCGTACTCGCCGAAGAAGGGCGAGCCGCTCAACCTGGAGCTGCCCTTCGACTTGCAGACGGGCCGCATGCGGCTGGACGTATGGAACCGCTGGCTGGTGCATGATCCGGTGCGCTTCGTGCCCAAGTTCCTGGACGCCTTCCGCAAGCAGAAGACCGTCTTCATCGACTGCGGCTCGCGCGACGAGTTCAACCTGCGCTGGGGCGCGCGGATGGTGGCCGAGGACCTCAAGAACGGCGGCGTCGAGGCCGTGCACGAGGAGTTCGAGGACGGGCACACCGGGGTGAACTACCGCTTCGAGCGCTCGCTGTCGGTGATCGGTCAGCGGCTCGCGAGCGAGTAGTCACCCGAGCGCGTCTTCTCACCGCGTGAAACACGGATCGCGATGACGCGGGGCGTTGTCGCGGCCGTGTCACGTTGCCTCTAGCGCTCCAACGTTTGCCCGGGTACACGCTAGCCGTGTATTCGCGCGGGTGGGACACGTGCCCACCCGAGGCCTGGAGACGCCATGAGCATCGACCGTTACGGATTGTCCCGCGTGGTGGGGGAGAAGGGCGTGTTGCCCCAGCGGGCGCGCAAGCTCGAACCCTCGCTGCCCTGCCGGGAGGCCGAGCTCCTCATCGACGTGGAGAGCCTCAACATCGACGCGGCCTCCTTCAAGCAGATCAAGGACGACGTGGGCGCGGAGCCGGCGCGCATCGCCGCCCGCGTTCAGGAGATCGTCCGCGAGCGCGGTAAGATGCAGAACCCGGTGACGGGCTCGGGCGGCATGCTGATCGGCCGGGTGAAGGAGATTGGCCCCAAGCACCCGGCGCGCGGCGAGCTCCAGCCGGGAGACCGCATCGCCACGCTGGTGAGCCTCAGCCTGACGCCGCTCGTCATCGACGAGGTGAAGGCCGTGCACCCGTCCATCGACCGTGTGGACATCCGCGGCCACGCCATCCTCTTCGCCACGGGCCTCTACGCGAAGCTGCCCACGGACATGCCGGACATGCTGGCGCTGGCGGCGCTGGACGTGGCGGGCGCGCCGGCCCTCGTGGCCCGGTGGCTGCGTCCGGGCATGACGGTGGCGGTGCTCGGCTCGGGCAAGAGCGGCGCGCTGTGCCTCGCGCAGGCGCGGCGCAGCCTCAAGGGCCAGGGCCGGCTGCTGGCGCTCGACATCTCCGAGCAGGCGCTCGACACCCTGAAAGGTATCGGGCTGTGCGACGTGGGCCTGAAGGTGGATGCCACCCAGGCCGTGGACACCATGGACGCGGTGTCCCGGGCCACCGATGGCGCCATGTGTGATCTGGTGATCAACTGCGCCTCGGTGGGGAATACGGAGATGGCCTCCATCCTCAGCGCGAAGGACGGCGGCACGGTCATCCTCTTCTCCATGGCCACGAGCTTCACCGCGGCGGCGCTGGGCGCCGAGGGCGTGGGCAAGGATGTGACCATGGTGGTGGGCAGTGGCTACGTGCCCGGGCATGCGGACTTTACGCTCGAGCTGCTGCGCGCCGAGCCGGCCCTGCGCCGCCTCTTTGAAACGCGTTACGTATAGTAAGGTGCCACCATGCCAGGTCCGTTCATCGATGACGCGCAGATCGCTCGTGCGCGAAAGCTGGCGGAAGACATTACCGAGCCCATCTTCGAGCTCATCCGCCGCAACACCACCGTCTCCGTCGAGCGCACCGTGCTGCGTTTCTTCGGCATCTCCGACGCGGGAGCCGGAGGTGTGCCGCTCGCCAACCTGATGGTCGACCGGCTCAAGGCGGCCGGAGTCCTCAACAAGGGCGCGGCGTACTGGTACGGCCGTGCGCTGCAAATGGGCGCGCGCAGCCCCATGGAGGCCGTGGAGCGGCTGACTGCGCTGCCAGCGGAGAAGCTGGGGCCCCTCTCCCCGGAGATGGAGCAGAACCTCCGCGACGAGGTGCGCGCCGAGGCCCGCTCCGCCATGGACGACTTCAAGTCCCGCATCGCCCAGCGTGACGCGTTGCGCAAGGAGCTGGGCAGTGGCGCGGCGCCGCACAAGTACGTGATCGTCGCCACGGGTAACATCTACGACGACGTGGATCAGGCCCGGGCGGCGGCGCAGGCGGGCGCGGACATCATCGCCGTCATCCGCTCCACGGCGCAGTCGCTGCTGGACTACGTGCCCCACGGCGCCACCACCGAGGGCTACGGCGGCACGTACGCCACCCAGGAGAACTTCCGCATCATGCGCGAGGCCCTGGACGACGAGAGCCGCAAGCTCGGGCGCTACATCCAGCTGACGAACTACTCGTCGGGCCTGTGCATGGCGGAGATCGCCTTCGCCGCGGCCTACGAGCGGCTGGACATGCTGCTCAACGACGCGATGTACGGAATCCTGTTCCGTGACATCAACATGCGGCGCACCTTCATCGACCAGTACTTCAGCCGCCGCATCTGCGCCCAGGCCGGCATCATCATCAACACCGGCGAGGACAACTACATCACCACCGCGGACGCCTACGACGCGGCGCACACCGTCATCGCCAGCCAGTTCATCAACGAGACCTTCGCCAAGCGCGCGGGCCTGAAGGACTGGCAGCTGGGCCTGGGGCACTCGTACGAGATCGATCCGTACCGGGCGGACACGCTGTTGCTGGAGCTGTCGCAGGCGATGCTGGTGCGCCGGTGCTTCCCCAACGCGCCGCTGAAGTACATGCCGCCCACCAAGCACAAGGAGACGGACATCTTCTTCAGCCACGCGTACGACGTGATGGCGGACCTGGTGGCCATCTGGACGCGGCAGGGCATCCAGCTGCTGGGGATGATGACGGAGGCCATGCACACGCCGCTGCTGGCGGACCGGTACGTGGCGCTGAAGGCGGCCAGCTACATCCACCGGGCGGCGGCGGGCATCGACGAGGAGTTCACCGTGCGCGAGGACGGGAAGATCGCCAACCGGGCGCGCGAGGTGTTCGGCAGGGCGATGGAGCTGCTGGAGGAGTGCCAGAAGGACGGCATGGTGGCGGCCATCGGCCGGGGCCACTTCGGTGACGTGAAGCGCGCGGAGACGGGCGGCAAGGGGCTGGATGGCGTGCTGGAGAAGGCTCCGGACTACTTCAACCCGTTCCAGGAAATGCTGGAGGCGCCATGATGCTCGGCTCGTTGCTGGTGATGGTGCTCGCGGCCGGGGAGCCGGCGGCCGAGCTGACGAAGTACGAGGTGAAGACGCTCGCGCTGCAGGTGCCCTCCGAGTGGCAGCAGTCCGAGGCGGATGGCACCCAGCGTTTCGACGACCCGACCGGGGACGCGTACCTGCTGTTGGACGTGGGGGCGGTGCAGACGGCGGGGATGAAGCCCCAGAAGTGCCTGGAGAAGATCCTCGCGGCCATGGGGAGCGAGCAGGGCGGCTGGAAGCAGCTCAAGCTGGGGAAGGCTCCGGCGGCGCGCCGTGTGGACTCGGACACCACGCCGGACGGTGCGGAGTCGGTGCAGACGGTGACGTACGTGGGTTGTGACGGGAAGACCACCTGGTCGCTCGTCTTCCACATGGACGCGAAGAAGAAGGACCGCTTCGAGACGCTGGCGGAGAAGGTGGCCGGCAGTGTCGCGTACGCGAAGTCCTCGGCCAGGAAGGGGAAGTAACGGCCATGGCGACGAAGCCGACGAAACAGATCATCCGCCCCTACGGCGACCGGCGCGACGACGGCGTGGTGCAGCTGTCGTTCACGCTGCCGGTGCCGTTGTCGGAGAAGGCCAAGGAGGCCGCGGCGGTGTTCGCGCGGAAGATGGGGTTCAGCGACGTGAAGGTGGCCGCCGCCGAGCGTGCCGCCGACACGTACACCTTCTTCATCGTGTACGCGCGCACGCAGCACTCGCTGGACTACGCGGAGATCGACGTTCCCGAGGTGGTGGTGAAGAAGCTCGGGTACGATGACCTCAACGGGCTCATCAAGGAGAAGGTGGGGCGGCGCATCGTGGTGTTCGGCGCGTGCACGGGCACGGACACGCACACGGTGGGAATCGACGCCATCCTGAACATGAAGGGGTACGCGGGCGACTATGGCCTGGAGCGCTATCCCTGGTTCGAGGCCTTCAACCTGGGCAGCCAGGTGCCCAACGAGGAGCTCATCAAGAGGGCCATGGCGCGCAACGCGGACGCCATCCTCGTGTCGCAGGTGGTGACGCAGCGGGACGTGCACAAGGACAACTCGCGCCAGTTCATCGAGGCGGCGAAGGCGGCGGGCATCCACGGCAAGACGCTGTTGCTGTTGGGTGGGCCGCGCGTGGATCTCAAGCTGGCGCTGGAACTGGGCTTCGACGTGGGCTTCGGCCCGGGGACGAAGCCCTCGGACGTGGCCAACTACATCGTGCACCAGGTTCTCCAGAAGGAAGGCAAGGAGGACAAGAACGTGCACTGGGAGGGGGAGCCCAAGTGAGCAACGTGAAGGCTGTCATCCGGCTGCGCATGAGCAGCCACGACGCGCACTACGGTGGAAACCTGGTGGACGGGGCGCGGATGCTGGGGTTGTTCGGCGACGTGGCCACCGAGCTGTGCATCCGGATGGATGGAGACGAGGGCCTGTTCCGGGCCTACGACTCGGTGGAGTTCCTGGCGCCGGTGTACGCGGGGGACTTCATCGAGGCGGAGGGGGAGATCATCCAGACGGGCAACACGTCGAGGAAGATGCGCTTCGAGGCGCGGAAGGTGATCCGCCCGAGGCCGGACGTGAACGACTCGGCGGCGGACGTGTTGGCGGAGCCGGTGGTGGTGTGCCGGGCGAGCGGAACGTGCGTGGTGCCGAAGGACAAACAGCGAGGTCAGCGATGAACCCCATGGTCATTACGGCGGCGATGGTGGGGGCGGAGACGACGCGCGAGCAGACGCCCTACCTTCCGATCAGCGCGGAGGAGATCGCCGAGGACGCGGTGAAGTGCCGGGAGGCGGGAGCGGCGATGGTGCACCTGCACGTGCGCACGCCGGACGGCAAGCCCTCACAGGACACGGAGCTGTTCCGTGCGGCGATCCGGGCCATTCGCAAGCGGACGGACATCCTCATCCAGGTATCCACGGGAGGAGCGGTGGGGATGGGGGTGGACGAGCGGTGTGGCGGGCTTCGTCTGACGGGCGAGGATCGGCCGGACATGGCCACGCTGACGACGGGGACGGTGAACTTCGGGGACGAGGTGTTCTGGAACCCGAGGCCACTGGTGCGTGACATCGCGCGTCGCATCAAGGCCCTGGGGTTGAAGCCGGAGTTCGAGTGCTTCGACGTGGGGATGGTGGACGAGGCGAGGGCGCTGGCGAAGGAGGGGGTGGCGGATCTCCCGGGCCACTTCGACTTCGTGCTGGGGGTGCCTGGGGCGCTGACGGCGCGGGAGGACGCACTGGACTTCATGATCAAGTCCCTGCCGGAGGGGAGCACGTGGACGGTGGCGGGGGTGGGGAGGCACCAGTTGCCGTTCGTGGAGTTGGCGGCGGAGCGGGGCGGTAACGCGCGAGTAGGGCTCGAGGACAACATCTACGTGTCCAAGGGCGTACTGGCGAAGGGAAACTGGGAGCTGGTGGCGGAGGCGGTGAAGAGGGCGAAGGCGAAGGGCCGGACGCTGGCGACGCCGCAGGAAGCGCGCAAGCTGCTGCGCCTCGACGCCTGACTGTGCCCACAGGATTAGATACCTCGCCCACATCCCCTCTCCCCTCGGGAGAGGGACGGGGTGAGGGTGCCAGGTCCTCGGGTTGAACCCGTTCACCCCTCCGAAGCCGAGGGCCCCTGGAATCCCTTCGAGCGGAAGGTCAGAACCAGCGTGTCCCGGTGGCCCCGTTCACCCAGCGGCTGGATCGGGGTGCTCTCATGAATCACCCGTTCATCATCGAGCAGCAGAGCTGACCACGGCTCGGTCAAGGTGAACCGGATGCCATGGGGCCCAGAGGCCTCGAACACACGGGTCTCACCGCCCTTGATGCCCTCGCGGCCGACGAGGAGCACGGCGACGAAGTCGACACCATCCCGATGAGCGCCCTCGGGAGTGGGCCGGCCGATGCCATCGGTGGTGTCGATGCGGAACTGATGGGCCTCGACGAACCACGGCTGCGGCCCCTTCAAGGCGGAGCAGCACGCGGCGAGCCCACGAATCAACTGTGACCAGGCCGGCTGTTCGACCACGGCGGGAGTGATGGGCTCGAACCAGCGCTCCAGACCGCCGTGGAGGGCGTTGTACTCGACCGGCTGCCAGTGAGCGCGGTGTGGCACGGGTCTGACGGCCGCGCCCTCGACGACGAAGCACGAGTGCCGGCGGGAGCGGTAGCGGCCGCCGTCGCGCAGGTAGGCATCGGGCAGGAGTCCATCCCAGGTCGGACGCAGGGCATCGAGTGAGGCGGAGGGGGTACCCACCAGCTCGCACAGGCCGGAGCGGCTGAGGACGGCGTAGCCGCGCTCGCGCAGGACTGCGGTGACCTCGGAGGAGGGAGTGAGGGGAGGCGAGAAGCTCATGGACGGGCGCACCATGGCCGGGCGGAGCCCGCTTGGAAAGGGCTGTGTCGCCATCCGTCCTTGCGCGAGGCCCGGCTACGGATTATCCATGTCATATTACGACCGTAATCAACGGTCGCGAAGAGGGGAGCACATGACCACGAGCTACGTCATCGACGCGGTAAGGACCCCGAGAGGGCGCGGGAAGGCGGGCAAGGGAGCACTTTCCGGCCTCCACCCCCAGGAACTGCTGGCGCAGGTGCTGACCACGCTCCAGAAGCGCCAGGGCTTCGACGCGCGCGAGGTGGACGATGTGATGGCGGGGTGCGTCTCGCAGGTGGGCGAGCAGGGGGCGAACCTGGCCCGCAACGCGGTGTTGGCGGCGGGGTGGCCCAACGAGGTGCCGGGGGTGTCGCTCAACCGCTTCTGCGCGTCCGGGCTGCAGGCGGTGCACTTCGGCGCCATGGCGGTGGGCTCGGGGGCGATGGACCTGGTCATCGCCGGTGGAGCGGAGAGCATGTCGCGCGTCCCGATGGGCTCGGATGGCGGAGGCCAGGACGGCGGCAACACACACTTGCGCGAGCGCGTGTTCCAGGTGCCCCAGGGCATCAGCGCGGACCTCATCGCGACGCTCGAGGGGTTCTCGCGCGAGGAGTTGGATGCCCTGGCGCTCCGTTCGCAGAGGAACGCGGCGCGGGCCATCGAGGAGGGCCGGTTCGCGAAGTCGCTGTTCCCCGTGAAGGAGCCGCACACCGGTGCGGTGCTGCTCGCGCGTGACGAGTTCCCGCGCCCCGACACCACGGCCGAGGGGCTCGCCGCGCTCAAGCCCGCGTTCACCGCGCTGGGGGAGACGGCCGCCTGGCCGAAGGGGCAGACGCTGGATCAACTCGCGCTCGCGGCGTACCCGAAAGCGAAGACCATCCAGCACCTGCACACCGCTGGCAACTCGAGCGGCATCGTCGACGGAGCCGCCGGGGTGCTGCTCGCGTCGGAGCGGTACGTCCGGGAGCGGGGAATCAAACCGCGGGCCCGCATCCGCGCGATGACGACGCTCGGGAGCGAGCCGGTGCTGATGCTCACCGCGCCCGCGCCGGCGAGCCAGAAGGCGCTCCGCCTCGCGGGCATGAAGGCGAGCGACATCGACTTGTGGGAGATCAACGAGGCCTTCGCGGGAGTGGTGCTGCAGACGACGCGGGCGCTGGGAATCGACCCCGAGCGCGTGAACGTCAACGGAGGCTCCATCGCGCTCGGACACCCGCTCGGCGCGACGGGCGCGATGCTGCTCGGCACGGCGCTCGACGAGCTGGAGCGGACCGGCAAGCAGACCGCGCTCATCACGCTGTGCGTCAGTGGCGGTCAGGGCATCGCCACCGTGCTCGAGCGGCTCTGAGCCCACGGGCCGCCTCTCGTCCGGAGCCCGAGCGAGCCTTGACCCATGAGGGGGGAAACATTATCCCCATCATGAACAGGAGCGAGGTCGAGGCATGAGCCAGAAAGCGGAGCAGAAGCAAAAGTCCCACGAGGCCATCCTCGAGTCCGCCGCGACGTTGCTGAGGGAGCGGGGGATCCGAGGCAGCTCCGTCATGGACGTGATGAAGGGGGCGGGGCTCACGGTGGGGGGCTTCTACGGGCACTTCGAGTCCAAGGAGCACCTCTTCACCGAGACCATCCGGAGCACGGCGCGGGCGATGTGGAGCGCGATGCTCCAGCGGGCGATGAACGACTCCTCGCGCACGCCGATGATGAGCGTGCTCGACCGCTATCTGTCGCGGAAGCACCGGGACAACCCGGAGGTGGGTTGTCCCCTGCCGAGCATCGCCTCGGAGGTCGCGAGGGAAGGGGAGCCCTACCGTGGGGCGCTGGAGGGGGAGCTCAACGGGTTCATCCAGGATTTGAGCGGCCTGGTGGGACAGGGGGAGAAGGCCCGGGAGAAGGCGCTCGCGTTGCTGGCCCTCATGTACGGGGCGCTGACGTTGTCGCGAGCCGTGCGCGGCACGCGCCTCAGTGACGAGCTCCTCGAGGCGGCCAGGAAGTTCGGCGCACAGGCCCTGGAGGGAAGCACCGCTCCGCCCGAGAGCCGGTGACGGCGGGAGTCCTCCCCAGGGCCGCATTGCTGTCCATCGCAGCACGTCCTGAAGGAAGGATTCCATGTCACACCGTCGAGTCGTCATCACCGGGACGGGGCTCATCACGCCCCTGGGGACCGGTACCGAGAAGAACTGGCAGGCGATGCTCGCTGGCAGGTCCGGCATCGCGCCCATCACCCGCTTCGACACGGGAAAGATCGACACCCGCATCGCGGGAGAGGTGAAGGACTTCCAGCCGGAGGAGTTCATCGACAAGCGCGAAGTGCGCCGGATGGACCTGTTCGCGCAGTACGCGCTCGCCGCGGCCGAGATGGCCATGCGGGAGAGCGGGCTGCCGGTCGGCCTGGACAAGCCTCACGGCTACGACCCCGAGCGGGTGGGTGTCATCGTCGGCTCGGGTATTGGCGGCATCAACTCCCTGGAGGAGCAGCACCGCAAGGGACTGGAGAAGGGATTCGATCGGGTGTCTCCCTTCTTCATCATCCAGATGATCATCAACATGGCGCCGGGCCTCATCTCCATCCGCTACGGATGCAAGGGGCCCAACTGGTCGCCGGTGTCCGCCTGCGCCACGAGCGCGCACGCCATCGGCGAGGCGTGGAAGTCCATCCGCCTGGGTGAGACGGACGCGGCCATCGCCGGAGGCTCCGAGGCGGGCATCACGCCGCTGGCCATGGGCGGCTTCTCGGTGATGAAGGCGATGTCCACCCGGAACGAGGATCCCGCGGGGGCCAGCCGCCCCTTCGACAAGGACCGCGACGGCTTCGTGCTGGGCGAGGGCGCGGGAGTCGTGGTGCTCGAGGAGCTGGAGCACGCGAAGAAGCGAGGCGCCCGCATCCTGGCGGAGCTGGTGGGCTACGGGGCCAACTCGGATGCGTACCACGTGACGGCCCCGGCCCCGGAAGGAGAGGGCGCGGCGCGCTGCATGCGCCTGGCGCTGGAGTCGGCGAGGATGAACCCCGAGGACGTGGGCTACATCAACGCGCACGGCACCTCGACGCCCCTCAATGACGTCAACGAGACGAAGGCCATCAAGACGGTGTTCGGGGCCCACGCGCGCGCGCTGGCGGTGTCCTCCACCAAGTCCATGACGGGCCACATGCTGGGCGCGGCCGGTGGTGCCGAGGCGGTGGTGAGCGTGCTGACGTTGCTGCGCCGGGTCATTCCTCCGACCATCAACCAATCCACGCCGGACCCGGAGTGTGACCTGGACTACGTGCCCAACCAGGCGCGCGAGCAGCGGGTGGACGTGGTGATGAGCAACTCGTTCGGTTTCGGCGGCACGAACACGGTGTTGCTCTTCAAGCGCTTCGCATAGCGGCCCGAGGGTGTCTGGACGCGACCCCCTCCCTCTCTGCTAGAGGGCAGCTCCATGGATACGGATCTTCGAGGCAAGGGAGTCCTCGTCACGGGCGGGGCGGGCGGCATCGGGAGCGCGGTGGTGCGGGCCTTCGCGGAGGAGGGGGCGAAGGTGGCGGTGCACTACCACCGGAGCGAGGACAAGGCGCGGGCGCTCGCCAGTGAGCTGGGCGGCACGGCGGTGCGGGCGGACCTGACGTCCGAGGCGGACGTGGACGCGATGGTGCCCGCGGCGGTGAAGGAGCTGGGCCGGCTGGACGTGCTGGTGGCGAACGCGGGCGTGTGGCCGCCGCCGGATGAGGGCGTGTGGCAGATGTCGCTGGAGCGGTGGCGCCGGACGCTGGCGGAGAACCTGGACAGCGTCTTCCTGAGCTGCCGCGCCTTCCTGCGCCACGTGGAGAAGACGGGGACGGGCAACATCATCATCATCGCCTCGACGGCGGGGCTGTTCGGGGAGGCAGGGCACTCGGACTACGCGGCGGCGAAGGGCGCGCTGGCGAGCGGGTTCCTCAAGAGCCTGAAGAACGAGATCACCCGCATCGCGCCGCTGGGCCGGGTGAACACGGTGTGCCCGGGGTGGACGGCGGTGGATCGCCACAAGGACAAGCTGGAGAACCCGGCGTTCATCAACCGGGTGACGCGCACCATGCCGCTGCGCAAGGTGGGCCGTCCCGAGGACGTGGCGCGCGTGGTGGTGACGCTGGCCTCCGACCGCATCTCCGGCCACGTGACGGGCGAGGTCGTCACCGTGGCCGGCGGCATGGAAGGCCGCGTCCTGCACGAAGCCTGAGGGAGCACGCCTACCGGCCCGTCGGGCGGCACCGTCTTTCGTGTGCGTGGACGCGGAACGGTTCCCAGACTTGTCATATGGCTGGAATGGAGAGGGGTTGGGCCCGACTTCCATGCCGCCATGCGTCGGCAGGGTGGGCCCCCCTCTCTCCGCGCCCTGGTGAGAACCGCTTGAGGGCATGGCCTCCCGCTCGCGCGCTTTTCCGCACCGTTACGTCGCCGGGCAAGGTGCTACTTTGTCCGCCACGGTGACGCGCTGCCCGTCCGTCCGTTGCTGCGGTGGACGATGCACGCGGGCGGGCGTGTGTCCGGGAGCAGGGGCTCCCTGCGAGGGGGTGCCCCATGCTCCTCCTCGGAGGGGAACTCTTGTCACCGTTCAGGCGCAATTCAATCTTCATGAACGGGAGCGGCCATGTCGGCAATCCCCCATGAACAGCTCGCTCCACTGGTGTTTCGTGCCTCACCCGGGGATTGCCCATCGGACAAGGAGGGAATGAAATGCAAGAAATGACACCGCATGAGGTGAGGGCCAACCTGAGCCTGTCACTCACCGCCCGCCAGCAGGAACTCATCTACCAGGCAGGATATCCTCGGGCCTACAGTGACTCCCTCGGTAGATTCTACGAGGAGTTCGGGCAGATGGCCGGTGATCCGATCTTCGGGAGTGATGGGTTCAATGCCTTCCTGGACTTCGTCGGAGCGGTCAAGCCCATTTCCTCTCCCACGTCGGACGCAGTGAGTGCGTTGACGCGGGCCATGTACTTCGAGATCAGCAACCTCAAACTCAAGGAAGAGAGCATTGAGGCCATCGCGGACTGCTTGACGAACCGGGTCATTGCGAAGATGGCGGGTGATTACATGTCCGTGGGCAATGGATTGAACGGACTGAACCCGAGTATGAAGCTGACGTACTTCCACAGGATCATGAAGAACCCCATTGCGGATTGCTACTGGCAGTCGGAGGCCAGGCGAGGTCTCATGAAGGCCTATACCACCGCATATGTCATGATGCTCAACGAGTGGGGAGAGTATCCTTTCTCCAATCGGACACCCGAGCAGTACCACCGGTTTTCATCTCTTCCGAAGGGCTATCTGTTCTTCAACGAGACGCCTAGGGCGGGCAGGCTGAAGATAGGGTCGTTCTACTTCAGAAAGAATTTCTGAAGAGAGCTCAGGCGGAGGAGCGTCGTGGTCCTGGCCTCTTGCATCCTCCAGCGAGCTGCTCGACGGAGGTGCAGGAGGCGGTCACCTGCCTGCTTGTCCGGTGCGAGGCCCGATTACTGCAATTCGATACTCAATCGACCATTGATGGTGGCCTCGCACGAAACCGTCGCATTTGCGGTGCAGATGTCAATCCTATTCCATCCTGTGCCCTTGAATGCATCGCCCGTATCGACGACTCGGAAATCGTTGGCCTTGGCCTCACTGCGAATAGGGGTGCTTTGGTTTGCCTTGATCCATCCCAGCGTGATTCTGGGTGCGGCCGTCAGCACACGATGTTGACTGCCTTCGACGTGAGTACCTTCCATGATGTGGAACCCTCCGCACATCTCCCAGTTTTCAATGTGGAGGTCAGTCGGAGACCTGTGCACGCCCCGCAGAGCTGGTGCTTGGATTCGCGAGCACCGTCGCTATGGGTTGCACGGAGGAATGCGCGGGCTTCTCTGGATCCCAACGAAGGCGATGCCACCCACCGGCGCTCTAGGAGCTTGTCGGAGTATCCCACCGTAGAGGGTGGAGTAGAGGGGTGACGCCCCAGGTGGTCCTTCAGAGGGGAGGCGAGTTCTGGTTGAAGGTGGAGGGTGAGCACCACCTCGACGAAGAAGCCAGAGCAGGCCGCCCTGTTGGACGTAGTCGCCAGCGAGAAGCCGGAGCGGGAGGAGCAAGCGAAGAGCTCTGCCCGCTACGCCTCGCCGAGGCCATTCCGGGAGTGGACGCCGGAGCAGGGGCAGTTGCTGCCGCAGTACGCGAGGGAGGTGCTGGGAGAGGGGCACCTGGCGTGCTTCTTCGTTGAGGTGCGCAAGGCGCTGGACTTCAGCCCCATACTGAAGGCGTACACCCAGGAGCGAGGCCAGCCGCCCTATCACCCGGTGATGATGACGCTGCTGCTCATGTACGCGTACGCGCGGGGCATTACGAGCAGCCGGGAGATTGAGAGGCGGTGCGAGACGGACATCGCCTTCCGTTACCTGACGGGAGGAGAGCGGCCCGACCACGACACGGTGTGCACCTTCCGGGTGAGGCACCTGGAAGCCTTCCGAGCGCTCTTCGTGGACACGCTGAGGCTGGCGCGCAGCTCGGGGCTCAAGAAGCTGGGGCACCTGGCGGTGGACGGCTCGAAATGGAAGGCCAACGCCAGCAAGCACAAGGCGATGAGCTACGGACGGATGGAGGAGGCCATGAAGAAGCTGGACGAGCAGATTGACAGGCTGCTGCAAGAGGCTGAGGCGCTGGATGCCGAGGAGGACAAGCGCTACGGCAAGGGGCAGCGCGGGGATGAGCTGCCCGAGGAGATGAAGGACCCCAACAAGCGCGCCGAGCGGCTGCGGCAGGCCGCGCGCCAGTTGGAGGCGGAGAAGAAGCTGGAGCTTGCGGTGGAGAAGGAGAAGAGGCGGGAGAAGATTGGCAAGGCCAAGGAGGACTTGGAGAAGGAGGCCAGGGAGAAGGCCGAGGCCAGGGGAGACGACCCCGAGAAGGCCAGGCCCTCCGAGAAGGCGCAGCGCAATTTCACCGACCCGGACTCGAGAATCATGCCCCGGGCAGGTGCTTTCCAGCAGTCCTACAACGCGCAGGTGGCGGCGGACGCGGACACACAACTGATAGTGGCCCAGGAAGTGGGGCAGAGCACCAGTGATGCACGCCAGCTCGCGCCGATGGTGGAGCAGGTGGAAGCCAACACGGGACTGCTGCCCGTGGAGCTGAGTGCGGACACGGGCTACCTGAGCCAGCAGGATGTAGAGAAGGTGGAGGACAAGGGCGTGGAGTGCTTTGTGGCCACCGGGCGCAGCAAGCATGGAGAGGAAGCTCCGCCAGCTCCTCGCGGACGCCCGCCGGCGGGGCTGAGCTTCAAGGAGCGCATGAAGCGCAAGATTTTGACGAAGCGGGGACGCAAGGCGTACGCGCGGCGCAAGGTGACAGCCGAGCCTGTCATTGGGCAGGTGAAGAACACAGTCCTGCCACGCTTCTCGCTGAGGGGCCTCACCAAGGTGCAAGGGGAATTCTCGCTGGCGTGYGCCGTCCACAACCTGAAGAAGTTGTGGAAGCTGGGGTGGGAACTGCCCAGCCTGGCCGCGCAGGCGGCGTAGCGGAGCAGGTCGCCGCACGGCGGTCGCGGCTCCACGGCCTCTGCACCTGGGGCGCCATATGGCGCCCGCTACGCGTTACCGTACCTCTGGCCGATTCGCCGACAAGCTCCTAGAGGAGGAATGGTGGTCCGCCAGTCATTTTCACGACTGTTAATCACTAGGTCCGTGGTTCGAGTCCACGTCGGGGAGCTGAAAGAGGGCGTCAGACGCAAGTCTGGCGCCCTTTTTCTTTTGCCCTCCCCTGCTCGTGGGCACAACACGGACAACCTTCGAGACCGCCCTGGAGCACTACAACCCGGCGGACTTGCCCCAAACCCATCTACTTCGACGCGCCGCTCGCGGCTGGATTCCTCGCCTGGTCGCGCGACATGGACAAGAACAGCTCCACCTGAGTGAAGAAGCAGCAGGGATATCTCGTGTGGTGGGCCGACCAGCTCAAGGGCCGAGACCTGCGGAAGGCCACGCTCCTCGATGAGATCCTCCCCACCCTGGAGGGGACGGAGGCCCGAGGGCATCGGATCGCGATCCTCAAGCGCGTCTACTCCTGGTTGCGCAAGGTGAAGCACGTCCTCTCGGTGGCCGAGGACCCGACCTTCGGGCGGCTCACCGTGCCCCGGCCAGGCCCGAGCAGTGGAAGCGGACCAAGGACATTCCCCGGGAGCACTACCTCCTGGCTCGAAGCACCTTGCACCGCACTGGCGCGACGGGATGGACGTGCAGGCAGGCACCGACTGGCACGTCTCGGAGCTGGTGCGATTCGCCAAGATGGGCAGCATGGAACCATACCGGGGCAGGCTCACGAGCGCGGGATGATGACGCCCAGCGTGCCTGCGTTGCGCCGTATGTGCGAGACCCTGGGCATTTCGTCGGATGTGCTCCTGTCCCTGGGTGCCCAAGCCCACGAGGGTGATAGCACCAGCCCCTCCGCCCGGGGCCGGTGAGAACCCGGAACTGAAGTAGGGCTGGGGGAGATTCATTCCCCCGGCCAGTAGAGCCCACCACTGGGTGCTCAGCTCAAAACGGGGCCATGCGCGTCATCATCGGCAGGGCATCACGCCAGGAGCTCGATCCCGACCAGGACTCCATCCTGGTCGAAGTCGAGCACCACATCGGGGCCCGTGTAGGAACCCATGAGTTCGGCCAGCCTGATCGACTTCGACATCTCGCAAGTCTCACCGGGATGACTCGGGAGGCGCAAATAGGCCACGTCCTGATCGTCTTGGGAGACTCGCAGCTCGAAGCGCCCGAGCTTCTTCTTGGAATCCGTCTGCCCCATTACGGCCTCCACTGCAAAACGGTCTTCAGCTTCAATACACCATCCCTGAGCTGATAGACGACCGCACCACCTCGGCCAAAGCCAGGAACGATGACGCGGTCCGCGTGGGCCGTGTCCCGAATGGTTCCGGGCGGAAGCCCCGACTTCTCGATCTGTCGGCCGAACTCCTGCAAGGCCGCGCGAGCATCCTGCACGCTTGAGAAACCAGCCCGCTCAACCGCACGTTCCGCCGCGTGCGGCATGTTGCTGTTGACCACCTTGTCAACGTGGATATCCGACGCGCCTTCTGCCAACTCGCCCGTGACATGACCGTTGCCTTGGCCATCTCCGGCCGACATCGCGACCGCGTTGGGGGCGAGGGTGATGGTGACGGCCTCGGAACTCACGGCAACCGTCTCCACCTCCCCCACTGCCGCGAGGCGCATACCCACCTGAGTCTCCGCCTGCGCCGCCGCCTGCACCGCACCGGGCAGCGTCGGCACCTTCGCCACCAACCCCGTCGCCGTATTGCCGAGAGCCACCGTGGCCAGCATGGCGAACGCACGCGCCGCGTTGCGGCCCATCACCTTGCCGTACCGCTCCCCGGCCTCACGCAGCTCGTTGAACGTGATGGCCCGATCCGCCTCGTCCATCAGCCGCTTGAAGCCCACGACGAGGCCCCAGAAGGTGTCGATGCCCACGTAGGAGATGAGGGTGGCGGTCATCACCGCCGCGAGGCCCTTCGAGACCGTCACGTCGGGAATGGAGATGAGGACCATGTATGTGGTCCAGGTCCAGAGAACCGCCGCCACCATGGCGTGTGGATCGGCCATGTCCTTGAACGCAGCCAGCATCTCGTCCAGCACGGCTCCCTTGGCGAGGGCCAGGGCTAGAGCAAAACGACCGTCCCCGTTGACGATATGGCTCTCCGTCAGCAGGCGGAGACAGTCTCCGGGCCTGCCGGTGCGCTCGCACCAGCGCAGATAGTCGCGCGTCAACTCCACCTCCGCCGCCGGTGGTGCCCCCTCCAGATGTTCGTCCGACCCGAGCGGAGTGACGCGGCGGCTGCGTGTCTCGTACGTGTACGAACCACTCCGCGCCTCGACCTCGAACAACTTCCGGGCGGCCTCCTGGGGCCGAGTGGAGGGCCGAATCTCCCAGGCACGCTTCGCCACAGCCTCCTTGAACTCGTCGCCGTTCAACCTCACCGGCTCGGCACCGGAGCGTGGGGTGAAAACGAGAGTGTCGGCCTGGCCCGTGTCCAGGCGCACGACCCGAGAAGCGGTAGCACACCCGGCGAGGAGCACCAGCAGCGCCGCCGTCCAGCCCAGCTTCATGGGAAATCCCCCTGGCGATGACCACCCCCTGATGGGTAGCTATTCCAAACGGGTACCCTATTGGTCTGACAGCTCCCGGTGTCCGATGCTCTCGGCGGCGTCATTCGAGGGGTACATCAAGAAAGAGCGCCCGTGCTTCGGCGTAAGAACCTTGGCGGTTGTCCCCGCTGACTTCCTGGTGTGGTGGGTTCATTCCCCCAGCCAGTAGAGACCTCGCCGGGTCCGCATCACCTGCTCCAGGAACTCATAGAAGGAACTGGCGACCTGCTTGCAGTAGGCCGGGTCCGGCCACGCTTCATGGTCGCCGTCGAAGAGGGGGTAGCGACCATTCGCCTGGCGACTCACGTCCACCAGTACGTAGTTGCCGTCCTGCACGTCACAGATGGCGTACACCGAGGCCGGACCCCATTTATCGTCATCCTCGCCGTAGATGGCCACCCGGGCCCGGACGATCTCAGACAAGGGAAGCATCTGGTATGGCGAGTTCGGCAACCGCTTGATCAGCTCCGCCCCATTGCAGTGCATGTAAAAGACCCGGAGGTCAGGGTCCAGCTTCCAGCCTACTCGCTGCTCGAACGCTTCGATCTCCTCGGGCGTGGCGGGCGGATAGGGGAAGTGGTCGCGGGAAACTTCTTCCAGCAGGCGGCTCATAGGCGTGGCCATCATCAGATGTCTGAGTAGAAAAGGTCGGGTCCCACCGTATTCCAGGGCACTTGCCCAGCACAGCCGTGCGAGTCTTCAAGCCGATCGACGTTCCGAGTTTCTCCACTGATTCGGCGTCACCCCTTCCCAACCCCGGAAGGCTCGTGTGAATGAGTTCAACTCCTCGAAGCCCAGCAGGAAGGCCACCTCTCCTGCATCCAGCTCCGTGTTCGCGAGCAGCCGGCACGCGGACTCCCGGCGGACCTCGTCGAGCAGCGCTTGATAGGTCGTCCCAGATTCCTTGAGCCGGCGCTGGAACGTGCGCGGACTCATGTGGAGCTCGTCGGCGAGCTTCTCCACGGAGGGGCGCTCTCCGCTCATCTTCCGGCGGAGCGCGGTCCGCACGTCATCGGCGAGCGTGCGATGGGGCGAGCTTTCACTCAACGCGGCTTCGAGCCCGGGCAGGAGCACCGCGAGCAGATCCGCGTTGTGCGTCACGAACCGCTCGTCCAGCGCGCGTTCGTCCAGGACGAGCAGATCCACGGGAGCGTCGAACACGACCTCGCAGCCGAAGTGGCGGGTGAGCATGTCCGCGTCGGCTCGACGCCGTGCCAGTTCGAGCCGTCTCGGAACGAGCGGCCTCCCCATTCCCCGGCGGGCCAGCCCGAGCGTGGAAGCGAACGTCGCGTCGAGGAGGCGCACCGGCAACGCCCCCTCGGCGAGCACCCAGTGGAACCTCACCCGTGCCTCACCGTCCGCGCGCTCGATCGTGAGATCCTTCGGACAGGTGAGGCGTTTGTACCGGGCGAGCTTCTCCAGGGCCTCACCGAGGTTCCTGGCATGAAGCGCCGCCATCGACGCGACGTCGTACTGGTGCGGCAGCGTCTCGGAACCCACGCGCAGGCCCACGTCCCGCCCACTGCCGGTTTCCAGCGCTCGCCAGAGCGCCAGGAACTCGCGCGTCGTGAGATATGCCTTCGCTTCCTTGAATCGTGAGCGCAACAGACCGGCTTGTCGCAGCACGCGCTCGACATCCACGCCGAGCACGGCGAAGCGCTCGAGCAGCACACCTGGAACGGGAACGAGATCGGCGGGCAATTCAGTTCCTCTTCTCGACCATCATCCTGGCAATGGGAGTCTCGGCGAAGTCCCCCATGCCATCGTAGTCCGTCGACATGCCGAGCGGCTTCCACCGGGCGTCTTCTTCCGCTCGCGCCCGGGCAGCGGCCCCCGCGAGGAACACCGCGTCCGAGCCGAGCAGGAGCCGGAGCGGAGGCTGGGGTTCCGAGGCGATCTGGAGGATGGCCCGCGCCGCCTTCAGGGGGTCACCCCGCACGACCCCCGCGTTCTCGCGGAGGTTCTGCATCGCACCGACGGTTGCCTTGTAATCGTCCTGGACCGGATCGATGCGCATCGACGCACCCGCCCAGTCGGTGCGCATGCCGCCGGGTTCGACGATCGTCACTCGAATGCCGAGCGGTCCCACTTCTTTCGCCAGGACCTCGGAGAAGCCCTCCACGGCCCATTTCGAGGACTGGTAGGCCGAGAGCCCCGGGCTTCCCAGGCGCCCTCCAATGGACGAGATCTGGATGATGTGTCCGTCGCGCTGCGCCCGGAGCACGGGGAGCGCGGCGCGCGTGACGTTCACCACGCCGAAGAAGTTCGTCTCGACCTGCGCGCGGAAGTCCTCCTCCGCCACATCCTCGATGGAGCAGATGTTCGCGTAGCCCGCGTTGTTGACCACGACATCCAGCCGGCCAAAGGCAGAAGTCGCGGCGGCGACGGCCCGGCGCGCGGCGGCGGAATCGGTCACGTCGAGCGCGACCGCGCGCACCTGATCGCCATGGTTCGCGACGAGTTCCCGGAGGTCCTCGGCCTTGCGTGACGTGGCCACCAGGCGGTGGCCGGCAGCGAGCACCGCCTTGGCGAGATCGCGGCCGAGACCGCGTGAGCTTCCAGTGATGAGCCAGACTTTCGACATGCGCATGCTCCTTCGTGGCGCCGGGGATTCGGCCAGACGCAGAGTCACGAAGATGGCTGGAGCACGCTAATCCGATCGCGCCAAAGCATCATCGGATCGCGCCATGGGCTCCAAGGCTCAGCGAGCGAGCAAGCGACAGTCAGGACTGGGAACGCACGGGCGCCCAGATGGCGCTGTGGGCCTCGGGCGCGTCTGGTGACACTTCCGCCGTGTAGAAGTAGGCCGCGACCGCCGCCCGGCCCCGTCCCTCGGGGCACTCCAGGGGGGATGGGTGGCCATGCCAGTAGTCATCGCCGTGCGCCATCACGACCAACCGGTCCAGGAGCGGAGCGATTTTCGTCTCGCACCGGGAGAGGTCTGCATTCCACAGCTCGAGGTCGCCGCCCCAGGCGGGCTCCCAGCCAGGGTTCAGGTAGTAGAGGACGGTGAGCCGCCGCGAGAGCGCACGGAAGCGATCTCGATTGAAGTCCGCGTGCAACGCCAGATGGCCTCCCCGCAGCGTCAGGTGCAGCCCGGCGCCTCGGAAGTGCGGATCCGCGATGAGCCCCTGAACGCCGGTGAGCGTCTCCAGGAAGTCGAGGAACGACATGCTCGAGAATTCCGAGAGCAGATGCCGGAGCGCTCCGGGCACCCCTTCGAACGCCTTGCGCTGGAGTTGTCCCAGGCGCGCCGCCTGTTCCTGGTGATCTCGCCGCTTCCAGCTGGCTTCGGATGCGCCCGGGAAGACCTCCGCCAGTCCGGACGCGAGCCGCTCTCCCAGGAAGCCATCGATGACCACGTGCGGATAGGGCCGTGCGGCGCCGTAGTTGTCACGGTGGGCCAACGCGAGCGAGCGGAGCGCCGTCCGGGAGAGGAAGAAGCTCGGGCCCAGCAAGGGGCCTTCTTCGATGGTTGCGACGCTCACACCAGACCTCCCCGCCTGAGTTGCTGTCCCTCGATGATGCCTTTGCTCGAGGCGGCCGAACACCCGCGCGGAGGGTAGCATCCCCCCCTACATCCCCCTGGCCTGCCCTGGCTGGCTCCGATGAAGCGTGAGCTAGGATGCGGCGCGTGGCACTGATCGAAGCCCAGCAGCTCTCCCGCTCCTTCCGGATCTCCAACAAAGCGCCCGGTTTCACCGGGGCGGTCCGTCACCTCCTGCGTCCTCGGTACACCGAGCACACCGCGGTGGACCGGCTCGACCTGCGCGTCGAGGCTGGCGAGAGCGTCGCGTATGTCGGCCCCAACGGGGCGGGCAAGTCCACCACGCTCAAGATGCTCACCGGCATCCTCGCGCCCACCAGCGGCCAGGTCCGCGTGCGCGGGGTGGATCCCCACCGCGAGCGCGCCGCCAATGCGCGCAGCATCGGTGTCGTGTTCGGCCAGCGCTCCCATCTCTGGTGGGACCTGCCCATCCAGGAGTCCCTCCGGGTGCTCGGCGACATCTACGAGGTGCCTCGCGAGCAATTCACCCGCAACCTGGACGAGCTCGTCGCGCTGCTGGAGCTCGGAGACCTGCTCGCCCGGTCCGCCCGGCAGCTCTCCCTGGGGCAACGCATGCGCTGCGAGCTCGCCGCCGCGCTGCTCCACGGCCCGGAGCTGCTCTACCTGGACGAGCCCACCCTCGGCCTCGACGTGGCGGTGAAGGAGCGCGTGCGCGGCTTCATCCGCCACATCAACCGCGAGCGCGGCGTCACCGTCATGCTCACCTCCCATGACCTGGGGGACATCGAGGACCTCTGTGAGCGCATGGTGATGATCGACAGCGGCCGCATCCTCTTCGACGGGCCGCTGCGCACCATGAAGGAACGCTTCGGCCGCACGTGCGCCATCCACCTCGCCCTGCGCGGGCAGCCTCCCGATGCGCTCGCCCTGGCGCGGCAGGCCCTGCCCGAGCTGGCCGCCAGTTGCAGCACCCAGCCCGAGCAACACCAGCTCGTGGTCCAGTTCGACATGGCCCAGGCTCCCGTCGGCTCGGTGGTGGGCCGGCTGCTCGCCGCGCTCCCCGTCCAGGATCTCCGCGTCCAGGAGCCCAGCATCGACTCCATCCTGCGCGACCTCTACGAGAACCGGCTCCAGGAGCCCCCACGATGAGCGGCTCCACCGCCACCGCGGCACTCCGGCAGGCCCCTCGCTCCAAGTACCTCGCGCTGATGTTCATCGGCGCCCAACGCACGCTCGCCTACCCCCGCACCGTGCTGCTCAGCCTGCTGAGCAACACCGTGTGGCTGGCCGTCTCCTACCATCTCTGGAGCGCCGTCTTCGACGGCACCTCGCAGGTGGGCGGCCTCGACTGGGCGCGCATGCGGACCTACCTGGTGCTCGCCCAGTCCGCCAACCTGCTCATCAACGCGTCCTCCTCCGTCCACCGGATGCTGCAGCTCATCCGCACCGGGGACATCGCCATCGAGCTGCTCCGCCCCTACGACGTCCTCACCTCCCAGCTCGCCTTCTCCGCGGGCGCCGCCCTCGTCGAGGGGACCCTCGGTGTCCTCGTGGCCGCGGGACTCGGGCTCACCCTGCTCGACGTGCTCCCCGCCGCCTCCGCCTCCGCCGCCGCGTTCTTCGCCGTGAGCCTCCTGCTCGGCTTCCTCGTGCGCTTCATGGTGAGCCTCATCACCTCGCTGCTCTGCCTCTGGACCAAGAACTGGCTGGGCCTGCACTGGATGCAGGCCGCCCTGATGAGCATCTTCTCTGGAGCGCTCGTCCCGCTGGACCTCTACCCCTCCTGGCTCCGCTCCCTCTCCCTGGCCCTCCCCTTCCAGGGCATCATCCACACGCCCATCTCCATCTACCTGGGTGAGCTCCAGGGAAGCGCGCTCCTCCAGGCCCTGGCGCTCCAGGCCTTCTGGGTGCTGGTGCTCTGGGGAGTGGCGCGCTCGCTGTGGAACCCGGGCCGCCGCGCCCTGGACATCCAGGGAGGCTGAACATGCTCACGAGGCTCGCGCGCTGGGTGTGGATCTACCTCCGGCTCCAACTGCTGCACCTGCGCGTGCAGCTCGAGTACGAGGCCGACTTCTGGCTCGGCATCGCCGCGATGGCGCTGCGCCACGCCACCGGCTTCGTCTTCCTCTGGACCGTGTTCCTCCACGTGCCCCAGGTCCAGGGGTGGAGCCAGTGGGAGATGATCTTCCTCTACTCACTCGCCGTCATCCCCATCGGGCTGGTGGAGCTCTTCTACGATGGCCCCTGGGAGCTGGCGGCGCTCGTCAACCTGGGAGAGTTGGACGGGCTGCTCGTGCGGCCGTTGCCCGCGGCGCTCCAGGTCATCTGCCACGCCTCGAGCCTCCACGGGCTGGGCAGCGTGGTGCTGGGCCTCGTGTTGCTGGCGCGGTCGGTGTCGGAGCTGAACCTCGCCCTCGCCCCCTGGCAGTACGTCTTCCTGGCCGCCAGCGTGCTCGGCGCCACGCTGCTCATCGGCTCGCTCAACTTCATGGCCCAGTGCGTGGTCTTCTGGGAGCCGGACACCTCCATGCAGGTGCCCGTGCTGGTGCAGGAGATGTCGACGATCGCCCGCTACCCCGTCACGCTCTACGGCCGGCTGCTGCAGTGGATCACCACCTGGGTGTTGCCATTCGCCTTCGTCAGCTACTACCCGGGCACCCTGCTGCTGAACAAGCCAGGGGCCAACCCGTGGATGGGCTATGGCGCGCCCCTGGTGGGAATCGCCATCACCTGTCTGGCGGGGCTGCTCTGGACGCAATGCCTCAAGCGCTACCAGGGCGTGGGCAGCTGAGCCGGGGGTGGGCTCCTCCCCGCCCCAGTGTCCGGTGCTAGACTCCCAGGCCATGCTGGCCCCCCTCCCGACCCAGGCCCCCGCGCCCCACGGCGAGCCCTCCCTCGCACTGCCCCGCTCCTTCTGGAAGGACTTCTCCCAGCGCCACTGGAACCGGGAGCCCGGCGTCTTCAAGCGCCCCTTCACCCAGCACTTCTTCACCGGCCAGGAGATCTACGAGGCACTCCTGGAGGCGGCCGGGCGCGTGCGCCGGGGCGAGTACACCACCCCCCTGCGCTTCTTCATCGAGCACGAGAACGGGCCCGGCGGGCTGCCGCACTACGGGATGGAGCTCTTCCCCTCCCCCTTCCTGCCCACGCGCGAGGACGGAGACCTCCCCAGCTATCTGGCGCGCCTGGACACGCTGTTGGAGGGCAAGCGCTTCGGCCTCGTGCTGAACCGCGCCCAGGGCTTCCACTGGAGGCACTGGCTGCAAGCGACGAGCTTCCTGTCCGGCCTCTACGCGTCCGCCGGTGTGCCCCTGGGCAGCAACGACTCGAGCATCTTCCTGGGCAACTACCGCTACACGCCCTTCGGCATCCACAAGGACAACTCGCACGTCTTCAACTTCGTCGTCGAGGGCCGGAAGACCTACAGCCTCTGGCCCTACGAGGCGCTCTCCGGCCGCGAGGAGGTTCCCAAGGGCGTCTCCCTCGTCGACAAGCCCTGCTCCATCCTCCTGCGCGACAAACAAGAGGAGGCGGAGCTGCTGTCGCGCGCGTCCTTCATCGAGGCCTCCGCGGGCGACGTCACCTACTGGCCCGTCTCCCATTGGCACCGCGCCGAGCCCACCGAGGGCATGTCCCTCAGCATCTCGCTCGGGGTGAGCTTCGGCCCTCCGCACTTCACCGCCGACGCGGCCCCGCATGAGTGGCCCGGCCAGTTGCGCCACAACGAGCTGCCCGGCAAGCGCTCCTGGCAGGTGCCCGCCAGCATCCGCTCCGCCCTGCGTCAGCGCGGCCAGCGCAAGGCCCTCCTCTCCGCCGAGCGCGAGAGCACCGCCGACTGGGTCCGCCTCATCACCTGCGGCGCCCTCAATGGCGCCCCGCCCGAGGCCCAGGAGCCCCCGCTCGCTCCCGAGGAGTGGATCCGCGCCCACCCCGAGCGCCCCATCGTCTGCGTTCCCCTTCCCGGCAAGCAGCTCCTGGTCTCCGCCATCGGCCGCTCCTCCACCCTCCCCGGCTCCCCCCTCCTGCGCCGCCGCCTCGAGCGCCTCGTCTCCTCCCTCAACCTGGGCAAGCCCCTGAGCGTCTCCGCCCTCGAGCACGCCTTCTTCTCCCGCCTCCCYTCCCGCTCCTTCTCCCGCGCTTCCTTCCGCTCCCTGCTCGATGACCTCGTGCGCTGGCGCGCCGTCCAGCGCTGCCCCGCTCCCGGCAAGAAGCCGCGCTGAACCTCCCCGCCCACTCCTTCCCCCTCCCAGAGAACCCGAACATGCTGGCTCCCCTCCCCCCTCCAGCCC